>NZ_JAGEPF010000027.1 GCF_017573465.1 Actinomadura violacea | reverse complement strand
GACCGCGCTGACGGCGACCTGGCCGGGCGCGATCGCCAGCAGCGCCGCAGCGCCGCCCGCGCTGAACCCGGCGAGCGCGACGGGCCCGTCCGGCAGCGCCAGGCCGCGGCGCAGCTCCGCGACCGCGGCGGGCAGCGCGGCCGCGGCCTGCTCGACCGCGCGGCCGTACGCCTCGATCGCCTCGGTCTCCAGGATCGCGCCCGAGCCGAGCCCGCCCGGCGAGCGTCCGGGCAGGTCGAGGTAGGCGCGCCACACCGGCACGCCCGTCATCGGCACCGCCGCCGCCAGCGCGGCCGCGGTGCGCGGCGGGTCGAAGCCCGGCCAGGCGATCATCAGCAGGGTCGGCCCGGACGCCGTCGCGTCCACCGCGGTCGGCGGCAGCGCCACGTAGGCGGCGCCCCCCGCCGTCCCGTGGACGGGTCTGTTCACATGGTCGCCGCTCATGTCGTGGATCAGCTCCTGCCGTGCTCGACGGGCGGTGCCGGCCGTGCCTCGGGGAGGCGGCGCTCCTCCCTCTCGGGACCTCTCATGCTGGCAGCGGCCGCCGGAGATTGCTCCGCAATCACCGCACGTTGCCCGCGAGAGTGACGAAGAACTCACTTCCGGTAACCCGAAACCGCCCTGTCCGGGCTGCCGGTTGTGATCCGGAACTCATGATCGGTCGAAGGGAACAAAACCGGCATCGGTCGCGTCATAGAGGGACGTGGGCGCTGCGGGGGCGCGCCCTCACGACCCCTGACCGAGGAGTACCTGTGGACAGGAATCGCAGGACGGCCGCCGCCGGGCAGGCCTGGCAGATCTACAGCGAGACCCTCCAGCCCGACGTACCCGGGTTCTGGGAGCGGTTCCGCGCCGTGCCGCGGATGCTGAAGGCGGTCCTGCGCGGCCGGTACAAGGGCATGTCGTTCGGGACGCTCGGCCTGCTCGCGCTCGGCCTCGTGTACATCATCTCCCCGATCGACGCGATCCCGGACGTCATCCCGATCGCCGGCATCGCCGACGACACCGGCCTCGCGCTGTGGCTCGCGGCGGTGCTCGTCAAGTCCGCCGGCGACTTCGTGATGTGGGAGCGCAGCGGCCGCCCGACCGTCATCGTCGGCGAGCCGATCGACTAGCGCCGCCGCGGCCCTCAGGCGCCGCCCAGCTCCTTGGCGAAGCGGCTCGCCGCGTCCCGGACGATCGGCACGACGTCGGCGACGGCGTCGTGCGTCATCCGGGCGGACGGTCCCGACACCGACAGCGCCGTCAGCGCGGGCGCGCCCTGCAGCGGCACCGCGACGCACCGCACCCCGATCTCCTGCTCCTCGTCGTCCAGCGCGTAGCCCTGCTCCCGGATCCGGTGCAGCTCCGCGAGCAGCGCGTCCTGGTCGGTGAACGTGTTCGGCGTGTGCGCCGCCATCCCCGTCCGGCCGAGGATCTCCCGGACCCGCTCGTCCGGCAGCTGCGACAGCAGCGCCTTCCCCACGCCCGTGCAGTGCGGCTGCACCCGCCGCCCCACCTCGGTGAACATCCGCATCGAGTGCTTGGACGGCACCTGCGCCACGTACACGGCCTCGTCGCCCTCCAGCACGGCCATGTTCGCGGTCTCGCCCACGTCGTCCACCAGCCGGCCGAGGACGGGGCGCGCCCACGTCCCGAGCAGCCGGTTCGCGCCCTCGCCGAGCCTGATGAGGCGCGGCCCGAGGGCGTACCGCTTCGACGGCTCCTGCCGCACGTACCCGTGGTTCACCAGCGTCCGCATGAGCCGGTAGATGGTCGGCATCGGCAGCCCGGACACCTCGGTCAGCTCCGACAGCGCCATCTCGCCGCCCGCGTCCGCCAGATGCTCCAGCAGCTCGAACGCGCGCTCCAGCGACCGTACGGCCTCCGCCACCCGCGTCTCCTCTCCTCGCGATCCCCCTGATTCTACGAAGATCTGATTTCACTCCGCGAAAGAGGGTGTCCGCGGAGAGAGAACGCGGGGACGGACGTTACTCATGGCGACACTCTGGAAACAAATGACTACGCACGGCGATGAACCGGAACCCCCCTGGCAGCAATAGAGACGGCGAGAACCGCGAGAGGGGACAGCGTGCGGACCGGTGGCAGCAGGACACGCAGCAGGGCCCGCGTCGGCGCGATCATGGCGGGCGGCGCGCTCGCCGTCCCGCCGATGATGATGCTCGGCGGGGCGTCCGCGAACGCGAACCCGTCCGCGGTCCGGCTGCTCGCCGAGACCTCGACGTCCGCTCGCGCCGTCGCCGGGCCCGGCTACGCGCTCGGCCACACCGTCCGTGTCCGCGCCAGGGGCGGCACCGCGCACCACGCCGTCCTGCGCATGCTGGCCGCCGACCCGCTCACCTGGACGGACCGGCCCGCGGGCTGCGCCCGGCTCGACTCCGGCCGCGAGCTGCGCTGCGACCTCGGCGACGTCGGCGGCGCGACCGTGACGCGGACCGGCACCGTCGCCGTCCCGGCGTCCGCGGTGCCGCAGCGCCCGTCCGAGGCCCGGCCCGCCATCGTCACCGTCGCCGCCGCCGACAACGCCGCGCCCACGACGTCCCGCGCCGTCCTCGACCTCTCGTCCAGCGGCCCGGCCGGCGGCGCGGCCTGCGCCGGACGGGGTGGCGCCCGCCCGTGCGGCGAGAGCGGGTCGGCCACCGCCGACGATCCCCCCGCCCAGCCCCAGTCCGCCCCCAACGAGGGCGACGCGCACTGCTCCGCCGACGCCAAGCCCTGCCAGGACGCCGCCCCCGGCGCCCAGGCCCCGCCACCGCAGACCGCACCGCAGATGGACGAGTCCTCATGCCGCGCCATCGCCGACGCCGGCCGCCCCAAGGGAGCCCTCCCGGCCTCGCCCTGCCACAACACGCCGTCCCCGACCGGCCCGTCCCCCACCGGACAGACCCCCACCGGCCAGACCCAACCGGCGTACGAGAGCCATCCCGCACACCACGCCCGACCCCCGAAGCACACCCGCCCGCCCGACGAGCCCCGCCCCGCCCTGCAGCCCGGCCCGGTGAAGCCCCGCCACCACCTCCACCCGTCCACCCACGGGCAACCGGCACACCCCCGCCCCATCAAGCCGTTCACGCACGGCCGGCCGCACCCCGACCACGCACTCACCCCAGGCCAGCCCTTCACGAACGAACAACCGGCACCTCACGGCAACAAGCCCACGCACCACAGCGCACCGAACCACCCGACCGCACCCGGCTACCCGACCACGCCGAAGCATCCGGCCTCGTCCCAGCACAGCACGTCAACGCAGTACAGCAAGCCGACCCAGCACAGCGTGACGATCTACGGCGGCGCGCCGGCGGGCGCCGCCGGAGGGAGCACCGCGCACAGCCACCACGCCTGGTCCTACAGCGACGAAGCGCCGTCCGGCACCAGCGTGCCGTGGGACGTTCCCGGCGTCGGTGGAAAGCACGAGCATCACGCAGGCGCGTCCGCGGGGAGCGTCCCGTCGACGGAGGACGAGTACCCCGCCGGCGAGTACCCGGCCGGTGCGGACGGCGGCGCCGGCTACGGCGGCAGCGCCGGAGGCGGCCACGTGAAGGCAGGGCAGGTGCCGGAGCTGCCCGCCGCGCCCGCGCAGGGACAGCCGGGCGTCGCGCTGCCGCCGCTGACCGCGCCGGGGCCGATGCCCGCGCCGAACAGCCAGGCCATGGCGGGGACCACGAGCGACGGCACCGACCACGGCGACAGCCGGATGACGCTGGTGTCGCCGGTCGGGATGGAGCAGGGCAGCGGGACCGACTGGGCCGTGGTGCTCGGCGTCGCGATCGTCGCCGAGATCGGTCTGCTGTGGGGCGCCGCCTGCTTCGGCCTGTGGCGGCGCCGCATCGCGCTCTACAAAGCCGAGACCCGAGCCGCCGAAGCCCGCGCCGAAGCCGCCGCCCAAAGCGGCGCCTACATCTAACCCTCACCACGCCCCCACCACGCCCCCGCCCGCCCCGCGCTGCGCCGTGTCCTGGCTGTGTCGTGCTCTGGGTGGGGTGGCGAGGGGAACGGGGGGACGGGCGCGGGTGGGGGTGCGAATCGGTGGTGGATGTCATGGCACGGTGCCAAATGGGGGAGCGTGTCACTAAGCTGATCCGCTGACAGTAAAGCTGCGGTTGCGGACAGGGGATCCGGTATGTCAGAGGCGACGATGCAGTGTCCGAAGTGCGAGTCCAAGCTCGACACCCATGAACGGCACGGCGTGGTCATCGAGGAATGCCCGGGCTGCAAGGGCGTGTTCCTCGACCGCGGCGAACTGGAGCAGCTGATCGACGCGGAGAGCCGCTACCTGGCCGAACTCCCCGAGGCCGAGAACCCCGACACCACCTACCAGGGACGGCACCGGCGCGGGATCATGCAGCAGATCTTCGCGGCCGACCGGTAGTCCGCACACGGTCGGTAACGGCGTCGGCGCCCAGGCGTGAAAAGGCATTTCCTCTTGTCACGGGGGTGACAAACCCGGCGCCGCCGAATGTGGTGCGCAGCTAATATCGCGCGCTGCCTACCATCCGGTAGCTTCACGATCATCGCCGGTTGCCGGGGGGCGCCAGACGAGTCGTCCGGCCGGCTGCACGCATCGCCGACGGCGCCCGACCCCCACGATGGCCCCGCCCGGCCCGTCCCCTCGGGAGATTGATCAATGGCATTGGGCTCGCTGCTTCCCGAACTCCTGCCCGGCGGTTCCGGCCGCACCCCGCTGATCGAGCGGGTCGCGCGGTGGGCGAGGGAGAAGCCGGACGCCCCGGCCTTCACCTTCGTCGACTACTCGCTGGACCCGGCGGGCAAGCACATCACGCTGGACTGGGCGGAGACGGACCGGCGGGCCCGCGCGACGGCGACCGCGCTGCGGCAGGTGACGGGTCCCGGCGAGCGGGCCGCGCTGCTGCTGCCGCAGACGCTCGAGTACATGATGACGATGCTCGGCGCGATGTACGCGCACGTCATCGCGGTGCCGCTGTTCTCGCCGGACCTGCCGGGGCACGCCGACCGGCTGATCGGCGCGTACGCCGACAGCGAGCCCGCGGTGATCGTGACGACGCGGAACGCGCTGCCGCACGTGGAGAAGTTCCTCGCCGACCACGACGTCCCGCAGCCGAAGGAGATCCTGTTCGCCGAGGAGGTCGACCTCGGGCTCGCGGAGTCCTGGGAGGACGAGCCGATCGGGTTCGACGACCTGGCGTACCTGCAGTACACGTCGGGGTCGACGCGCCGCCCGGCGGGCGTCGAGATCACGCACGGGAACGTGACGGCGAACGCGGCGCAGCTGTGGTCGGGGTGGGCGCCGGAGAAGCCGGACCCGGAGCTGGTCAGCTGGCTGCCGCTGTTCCACGACATGGGGCTGATCGCGACGATGGCGCTGCCGCTGGTGCGCGGCGACCACGCGATCTACACCGACCCGGTGTCGTTCATCATGAACCCGATGCGCTGGCTGCAGCTGATCGCGGGGCGGCCGGGCAAGAACGTGTACACGGCGGGCCCGAACTTCGCGTACGAGTACGTGGCGTCGATGGCGTCGCCGGAGAAGCTGGCGGGCCTGGACCTGTCCGGGCTGACGACCTGCCTGAACGGCGCGGAGCCGATCCGCACGTCGACGCTGTCGACGTTCGCGGAGGCGCTGGCGCCGGCGGGGCTGCGGGCGGGCGCGCAGGCCCCCGGGTACGGGCTGGCGGAGGCGACGGTGTTCGTCACGGCGGCGGCCGAGGACGTCCCCCCGAAGATCATCTCGGTGGACCGGGACGTCCTGACGCAGGGCGAGGTGCGGCTGTGCGGCGCGGACGCGGAGCGGGCCAGCACGCTGGTGTCGTGCGGGCGGCCGTCCGGGCAGCTCGTCGCGATCGTCGACCCGGACGCGCGCACCGAGCAGCCCGACGGCCGGGTCGGCGAGATCTGGGTGCACGGCCCGAACACCGCCGCCGGGTACTGGCGCAACTCCGAGCGCAGCCAGGACACCTTCGGCGGCGAGCTCGCCGAGCCGGGCGGCCTGCCCGCCGGGCCGTGGATGAAGACCGGCGACTACGGCGTCGTGCACGAGGGCGAGCTGTACGTCACCGGCCGCATCAAGGACCTGATCATCGTCGACGGCCGCAACCACTACCCGCAGGACATCGAGGTCACGGCGCAGGAGGCGCATCCGGCGGTGCGGCCCGACCACGTCGCCGCGTTCGCGCTGCCCGGCGAGGAGACCGAGCGGCTCGTCGTGGTCGCGGAGCGGAACCGGCGGGTGCCGCTCGGCCGGCTGGACCTCGACGAGGTCGAGGCGGCGGTGCGCGGCGCGGTGAACGTCGAGCACGAGATGAGCGTGCAGGCGTTCCTGCTGGTCGAGCCGGGTGCGGTGTCCCGCACGTCCAGCGGCAAGATCGCGCGGGCGGCGACGCGGCAGCGGTACCTGGACGGCGCGCTGCCCACCACGGCGGCGCGGCTGGCGTCCCGCAAGTAGTCTCGGCCTCGCACGCACGGGCGAGGCCCGCCGTACGGCGCGTGCCGTACGGCATCGGCTCGACAGGGGCCGCGGGGCGCGGCGCCCGGCGGCCGTGACGACACAGGAGGACCATGCTCTCGGGGCTGGGGCGTCTGATCCACCGGCGGCGCTGGATCAGCCTCGTCTGCATCCTGCTGCTGACCTGCGTGGCCGGCGCCTGGGGCCTCGGGGTGTTCGCGAAGTTCAAGGCGGGCGGCTTCGAGGACCCGAACGCGTCCTCGACGCTCGTCGCGCGGCTCGGCGCGACCTATTTCGGCAGCACGAACCCCGACGTCCTCGTCCTCTACAAGAGCGACACGATGACGGTGGACGACCCGCGCTACGAGGCGGCCGTCGTCACCACCGTCGCGCGGCTGCCGAAGGACCGCGTCGAGGAGATCATCTCCTACTGGGCGCTGGACGAGAAGGACGCGGTGTCGTTCGCCTCCCGCGACAAGCACGAGACGTTCGTCGCGGTGAAGCTGAAGGGCGACGACCCGACCAAGCTGAAGAACTACCAGGACATCAAGGAGCGGCTGAAGGCGCCGGGGCTGACCGTGCGGTTCGGCGGCGCCGTCCCGCTCGGGCAGGAGTTCGGCGAGCAGGTCACCGCGGACATCGTCCGCGCGGAGACGATCACCGCGCTGCCGCTGATGATCCTGCTGGTGCTGCTGTTCGGCGCGGTGGTGGCGGCGTCGCTGCCGCTGGTCGTCGCGATGTTCTCGATGATCGGCGGCCTCGCCGTCCTGCACATCGTCACCTACGCCGCGGACGTGACGTCGTTCGCGCTCGAGGTCGTCACGATGATGGGCGTCGGCCTCGCGATCGACTACTCGCTGTTCATCATCAGCCGGTTCCGCGAGGAACTGCAGCGCGGCATGGCCGCGCAGGGGGTCCCGCCGGGGAAACCGTGGAAGCGAATACCCGGCAAGCAGGAGCGCAAGGCGGCGAAGAAGGCGCATCGGGAGGCGATGCGGCCGCTCCGCGAGGACGCGCTCGCCGCGACCCTCGCGACCGCCGGCCGCACCATCATGGTCTCCGGCGTCACCGTGTCCGCGGCCCTCGCGGGCCTGCTGCTGTTCCCGCAGATGTTCCTGCGGACGATCGGGCTCGCCGGCATCGCCACCGTCATGGTCGCCGTGTTCGGCGCGACCGTCCTGCTCCCGACGCTGCTCGCCATCCTCGGGCCGCGCGTCGAGGGCGGCCGGATGCCGTGGCGGCGGCCCACGTCCAAGCGCGCGCAGCGCGACCACGACAGCGGCTTCTGGTACCGGCTCGGGCACAGCGTCATGAAGCACCCGCTGCCGTACTTCGCGGTCGTGCTGGTGATCCTCGGCGTCATGTTCGGGCCGTTCCTGCACGTCCAGTTCGGCAGCATCGACGCCCGCGTCCTGCCGAAGGACAGCGCGACCCGCGCCGTCGTCGAGAACGTCAAGGCCGACTTCCCGAACGGCACCGCCGAACCCATCGACGTCGTCATCTCCGGCGACCTCATCCCGCGCGACTGGAAACCGTCCAAGTCGGGCGACAACATCCCGCCCTACCTGGAGGGCTTCCGCAAGAAGCTCGCCGCGCTCCCCGGCGTCACCGAGGCGAAGTTCACCGGCTACTCCGGCGCGTACGGCGGCGTCCGCATCTCCGTGACGCACAAGTACGAGCCGATGGACGAGCACGCGCAGGACCTCGTCAAACGGATCCGCGCGATGAGCCTCGAAAAGGACGGCTACCCGATGCACATCGACGTCGGGGGCAGCACGGCCGCGCAGATGGACCTGATGTCCAGCCTGATGCGCAGCCTGCCGAAGATGGCCATCGCCGTCGGGGTCGCCACGTTCATCCTGCTGTTCATGTTCTTCGGCTCGATCGTGCTGCCGCTGAAGGCCATCGTCATGAACGTCCTGTCGATCGGGGCGTCGTTCGGCGCGATCGTGTGGGGCTTCCAGTACGGGCACCTCGCCGGGATCCTCGACTTCACCCCGACCGGCGGCGTCGAGGCCACCAGCATGATCCTCATCCTCGCCGTCGTGTTCGGCCTGTCGATGGACTACGAGGTCTTCCTGCTCAGCCGCATCCGCGAGGAATGGGACCGCACGCACGACAACCGCGCCGCGGTCGCCCGCGGCATGCAGCACACCGGCGGCATCATCACCAGCGCCGCGCTGCTGTTCCTCGTCGTCATCGGCGCGTTCAGCATGGCCGGCATCACCGTCGTGAAGCTGATCGGCGTCGGCATGTTCGTCGCGGTCGTCGTGGACGCGGCGCTCGTCCGGTCCCTGCTCGTCCCCGCCACCATGCGGTTCATGGGCAGGGCGAACTGGTGGCTGCCCGGGCCGCTGGCGTTCCTGCACGCCAAGATGGACCTGCGCGAGCACAGCGTCGCCGGGGCCGGCGCCGGTCCGGCGGCCGTGGCGGTGCCGCCGCCCCTGCCCGAGGCGCAGCCGTTCCCGTACCGGATGCACTGGGAGCAGGGCTCTGCCGAGGCTCCCGCGCCGCCCCCGCCGCCTCCGGCTCCCGTGCCGCCTCCGGCTCCCGTGCCGCCTCCGGCTCCTCCGGCTGCTCCGCTGAACGTGCACGATGCGTTCAAGCCGGCCATGCAGCCCACCCCCGGCGGACCGTCCAACGGCGAACGCCCGCAACTGGTGTTCCGCGACCCGAGTCCCGCCGCCGCGGCGGCCCGCCCGGCGCAGCCGCAGCCGCAGGCGCCGTGGTCTCCGTGGGCGAACGGCCGACCGGAGCCCCGCCCCGTCCGCCCCCCGCGGGTCAAGCGCCGGATCGTCCCGTCCCCCGACGGCAACGGCTGGACGTGGAGCTCCGACTGACCCTCAGCGCAGCAGCCCCGCGATGACCTCCCGGGCGCGGCCCACACCGTCCTCCGCCCGGATCCGCCGGCCCACCTCGTAGGCGCGGTCCGCCATCTCCTGGTCCTCGGACACCCGCCGCAGCTTGCGCGCGAGGCGCGGCACCGTCATCGCCCGGAACGGCAGCGGCGACGGCCCCGCGCCCAGCGCCGCGACCCGCTCCCCCCAGTACGGCTGGTCGCCGAAGAACGGGCACACCACCGTCGGCACCCCGAACCGCAGCCCCGCCGCGGTCGTCCCCGCCCCGCCGTGGTGCACCACCGCCGACATGCGCGGGAACAGCCACGAATGCGGGACGTCCCGCACCGCGAGGACCTCGTCGTCGGAGCTGGCCGGGTCGCCCTGCACCACGCCGCGGACACCCGCGAGCCGCAGCGCAGCCCGCACGATCCGCCCGGTCATCTCCGCGTCCTTCGGCACCATGCTCCCGAACCCGACGTAGACCGGCGGCGGCCCCGCGTCCATGAACGCGGCGATCTCCTCCGGCGGATCCCACTCCGGCTCGTCCAGGAACCAGTACCCGGTCATGTGCACGCTGGCCGGCCAGTCCGCCGGACGCGGCACCACGGCCTCGCTGAAGCACGCCAGCACCGTCGTCCCGTCCCGCCGCAGGCCCCGCAGCGGCAGCTTCGGCAGGCCGAGCCGCTCGTCCCGCCACGGGTTGATGAACGGCCGCGACAACTGCCACGCGATCTGGTCGACCGCCCCGAAGCTCGCCCGGTTCCCCCACCGCCCCAGCGTCCGCGGCACGAACGGGTGCGGGAACGCGCCCGTCGGCCGGCTCGGCTGGAAATGGATCAGCGCCCGCGGCACGCCGAGATGCTCGCCGATGTGCTCCGGCAGGAACCCGAGCGTCGGCCCCAGGATCAGATCGGCGCCCTTGCACGCGTCCAGGCACTCGCCCAGCAGCCGCTCCGCCATCGGGCCGAGGATCCGCCGGAACCCGCCGAGGAACTTCACCGGATTCCGCCCGCCGGCCAGCAGCTCCTGCCCCGCGTCCGACTCCAGGATCTCCGTCGGATCCGCGGTCAGCGCCGCGAGCTCCAGCCCGGCCGCCACCGCCATCGGCGCGTACCGCGCGCTCGCGACCAGCCGGACCTCCTCACCCCGCTCCCGCAGTGCCCGCCCGAGCGCCACGCACGGCTGGATGTCCCCCCGCGAACCCGCGGCGAAGATCACGATTCGGCTCACGGAAGCTCCTCACCACGCATCGCTGCGCGGACGCATGTCCGGCCCACCGGCCGGGTCCTCGTCCTCGGGCACATAGGGCGCGTACATCCACCCGTCCGGTGGCGGCGGGGGCCATCCCGGCCCCCCGACCTCCGGCACCTCGTCGTCCGGCGCGGCCTTCGCGCCTGCGCGCCCGGCCACCCAGGCATCCCCAGGCTCCCCGCCCGCAACGCCCTGCGGCTGGCCCGGCCGATCATCGGCGGCCGCCCCATCGCGAGCCTCGCCTCCCCGACGCTCCACGCCGTCCGCCGACCCGCCACCGGACGCAGAGCTCCCCACGTCGGCCGCCCCCGCCTCGGGCGTCACCGTGTCGGGCGTCACCGTGTCGGGTGCAGCAGTGTTGGGCGTCACCGCGTCAGGTGTGCCCGCCTTGAGCGTCGCCGTGTCGGGCGTCGCCGTGTCGGGCGTCGCCGCGCCGGGCATCATCGCCCTGGGTGCTGCGGTGGCGGGTGCCACTGTGTTGGGCGTCGCCACATCGGGTGCCGCCGTGTTGGGTGCCGCGGCGTCGGGCGTCGCCGTCCCAGGCGCCGTCGCGTCGGATGGCATCGCCTCGGGCGCCGTCGAGTCGAGCGTTACGGCCTCAAGCGCCGCCGCGTCGGGTGTCGCCGCGTTGGGCGTCGCCGCCTCAAGCGGCGCCGCGTTGGGCGTCGCTGCCTTGGGGGCCTTCGCCTCGCCGTTGAGTTGATCGCTGAGTGGCACGTTGCCCTGGGCGGGTGGTGCTTCTTCGGTGGCCTTTCGGCCGGTCGTTGCTGTGGCGTCGAGGGGGTCGGTGCCCTCTAGCTTCAATGTGACCGGCGGGGGCGACGTGCCGGCGTGCTGGTCGTCGGCCTGGTCCGGCTTGCCTTGGACGGGCGTTGCCGCGGAGTGCTCGTCGTCGCGTGGCTGAACCTGCGCCGCCGGTCGGGGGCCGTCCGCGGCCTGGGGGGCGGTGGGCTCCGTGTCGGATGCGGCCGGTGCTGTGGCGCTGGGCTTCTCGGGGTTCTTGGCGCGGGACGCGAGGTCCTTGAGGACGGCGTCCGCGATGGGTTCCGAGCCGGGGGCGGGGGCCGCGAGGGGGGACGTGCCGCCGGGCGTCCAGCGGTCGGGGAGGGTGGCGAGGGGGTCGCCGGCGAGGGGGAGGGTGCCGCGGGAGCGGGCGGCGGACTCGTCGTCGAACCACTTGCTGGTGGGCGGCGGCGCGGGCTCGTCGTCGGGGGTGGTCCACGTGGGGATGGCGGTGTCGGCCCAGTCCTGCCAGGGGGACGTCGCGTCGGGCGGGGCGGGGCGCCAGGTGGCGGGCGCGTCGTCGTCGGGGGTGTCGCTCCACCAGTGCGGGCCGGGGGTGCGGGGTGCGGCCATGGTCTCCGTTTCCGTCCTGAAGGGGAGGGGGGCGGGGACGGGCTCGGCGGACGGGGCGGCGCCGGCGGGGTCGGGGGCGGGGACGACGGGGAGCGGGTCGCGGGGGGTGGCGGTGGCGACGGTGGCGAGGGCCGGGGCGGGGGCGGGGGCCGCGGCGGGTTCGGTGATGAGGGGGGCCTGCTTGCCGTGCTTGGGGCCGAGCCAGCCGCGCCGGCTGGGCAGGGTGAGGGCGCTGATGACGCCGCCGATGAGGACGAGCCCGGCGCCGAGGGCGAGGCCGGAGGAGGTGCCCTGCCGGAACGATTCGAGGGCCTTGGTGCTCGCGCCCTCCGCGGGGATGGTGTGGACGAGGAGGCCGACGATGGCGATGCCGAACGCGCCGGACGCCTCGCGGATGACGTTGATGACGCCGCTGGCGACGCCGGCGCGCTTCTCGGGGACGGCCTTGAGGACGTACATGACGAGGGGCATGGCGAGGGCGGCGCCGACGCCGACGAGGAGGACGCCGGGCATGAGGTCGGCGTAGCCGTCGCCGATCTGGAGGGTGGAGAACAGCACCATGCCGACGCCCATGAGGGCCATTCCGGCGCCGATGGCGGGGCGGGGGCCGAGTTTGGTGGCGAGCAGGAACGCGACGGGCGTCAGCACCATGATGGTGAGGGCGGGGGGCAGCATGACGAGGCCGGCCTCGGGCGGGGAGAAGCCGAGGAAGCGCTGCAGGAACGGCTGGGAGTAGAACATCATGCCGTTGAAGCCGATGCCGTAGAGCATCTGCGAGACCAGCCCGCCGGTGAAGACGCGGTTGCGGAAGAACCGCAGGTCGATCATCGGTTCGGGGGCCCAGCTCTCGACGACGATGAAGCAGACGAGGGCGATGGCGCCGAGGGCGAAGGTGCTGAGGACGGACGGGTCGGTCCAGCCGTGCTTGTTGCCGTCCTCGAGGCCGTAGATGAAGGCGAACAGCATCGTCGCGGAGATGAGCACGCCGGGCAGGTCGATGCGGGCGCGCCGGTTCTTGCCGCGGCCGGTGAGGACGACGGCGCCGAGCAGGATGACGAGGATGCCGGGGACGATGTTGATGAGGAAGATCCAGCCCCAGTGGAAGTGCTCGACGATGATGCCGCCGATGGTAGGGCCGAGTGCGGTGGCGCTGGACGCGGCGCCGATGAAGACGATGTTGCCGATGGAGCGCTGCTTGTCGTTGCGCCCGACGGTGACCATGACCTGGGTGGCGGGCAGGACGAGCGCGGCGCCGCCGCCCTGCACGATGCGGGCGAGGATGAGCACTTCGGAGGTGTGGGCGAGGCCGCAGACGGCGGAGGCGGCGGTGAAGACGACCATGCCGGTGGTGAAGGTGACGCGGCAGCCGTAGATGTCGGTGAGCCGCCCGCCTGTGATCATCAGGCAGGAGAACATCAGGATGTAGCCGGTGGCGACCCAGTCCTTGGCGGAGGACGTCATGCCGAGGTCGGCCATGATCCTGGGCAGCGCGGTGAAGACCACCGTGTTGTCCATGGTGGTCATGAACGCGCTGACGGCCACCACCGCCAGCGCCCATCGGTATCGGCCGCGGGTCACCTGATCCTGCGGCGGGGGTCCCGTGCCGTCGGGAAATCCGCCGCTTCCCCCTAAAAGCGTTCGTGGCTATTGTTACTATTGGTTGGCATCCGGTCACTCGGCCCGCTGTTAGGCCAGAGTCCCTCAACTATCCCATCAGGCCACATTGGTTACTGCCGAGTCTTGTCATCACCGTGACAAGTAGCGGGGGAGAAAAGTGGTCTGGATGCGCATCGTGAGCCGGTCACCGTAGGACAAAGTGGTCCCTCCGCTTCGATGAACGATCCCGGTTTCATGGGGGGAACCCACCGCATGCAGAGCAACGATCGTTCCGGAGCCGCGCGGGACAACGCGGAGGGCGACCCGCGGATCGGTGAGGACGCGATTCGCCGGCACCTGGTCGAGCAGATCGCGCGCCGCTCCCGGATCGCCGAGGCCGAGGTCGACCCGGACCGTCCGCTCGAGGAGTTCGGGCTGGCGTCGCGGGACGCGGTGGCGATCGCGGGGGATCTGGAGCAGATGCTGGGCCGGGCGCTTCCGGCGACGCTGGTGTGGGAGCACCCGACGATCAGCAAGCTGTCCCGGGCGCTGGCGGGCGGAGCGGGCGCGGCCGAGGCGGAGGCGGAGCAGGCGGCGCCGGTCCGGGCGGCGGTGCGGGACGACGAGCCGATCGCGGTGGTCGGGATCGGCTGCCGGTTCCCCGGCGGTGACCGCGACCTGACGGGCCCGGCGGAGTACTGGCGGTTCCTGACGGGCCGGGGCGATGCGATCCGGGAGGTGCCGGACGGCCGCTGGGACCCGTTCGACGACGGTTCCCCGGAGGTCGCGGACCGGCTGGCGCGGACGACGCGGCTCGGCGGGTTCCTGGACGACGTGGCGGAGTTCGACGCGCAGTTCTTCGGGATCACGCCGCGCGAGGCGGCGGTGATGGATCCGCAGCAGCGGCTCGTCCTGGAAGTGGCGTGGGAGGCGTTCGAGCACGCGGGGATCGGCCCGGCGTCGCTGCGCGGCAGCCGCACCGGGGTGTTCGTGGGGGTGTCGGCGCCGGAGTACGCGGCGTTCACCGCGTCGGATCTGGCGTCGCTGGAGCCGTTCACGGCGACGGGCGCGGCGCTGAGCATCATCGCGAACCGGCTGTCGTACCTGCTGGACCTGCGCGGCCCGAGCATGATCGTGGACACGGCGTGCTCGTCGTCGCTGGTGTCGGCGCATCTGGCGGTGCAGGCGCTGCGCAGCGGCGAGGCGGACGTGGCGCTCGCGGGCGGCGTGAACGTGCTGCTGTCGCCGACGGTGACGATGACGTTCGACCTGGCGGACGCGACGGCGAAGGACGGGCACTGCAAGGCGTTCGACGCGTCGGCGGACGGGATGGTCCGCGCGGAGGGCTGCGGCGCGGTGGTGCTGAAGCGGCTGTCGGACGCGGTCCGCGACGGCGACCGGGTCCTCGCGGTGATCAAGGGTTCGGGCGTCAATTCGGACGGCCGCTCCAACGGCCTGGTGGCGCCGAATTCGGACGCGCAGCGGGCGCTGCTGCGGGACGTGTACGCGGCGGCGGGCGTGGGGACCGGCGAGGTCGACTACGTCGAGGCGCACGGGACGGGCACGTTCCTGGGCGACCCGATCGAGGCGAAGGCCGTCGGGGAGGTGCTGGGCGCGGGCCGGGCGGAGGACGAGCCGCTGCTGATCGGTTCGGCGAAGAGCAACCTCGGCCACATGGAGTCGGCGGCGGGCGTCGCGGGCCTGATCAAGACGGTCCTGGCGCTGCACCACAAGGTGATCCCGGCGAGCGCGCATTACAAGGAGCCGAATCCGCACATCCCGTTCGACGAGCTGCGGCTGAAGGTGGTCGCGGACGAGACGCCGTGGCCGGAGCGGAGCCATCCCGCGCGCGCGGGCGTGTCGGGGTTCGGGTTCGGCGGGACGAACGCGCATGTGCTGCTGGAGGAGGCTCCGGCGCAGGAGTTCGTGTCCCGGCCGGCGGTGATCCGGACGTTCCCGCTGTCGGACACGGCCGACGACCGCGTCCGCGACCATGCCGCGCTGCTGGCGGGCTGGGCGGCGGACCGCGATGACGTGAGGCTCGCCGATGTGGCGCGGACGCTGCACCGGCGCGGCGGGCGGGGCCGGTCGCGCGCGGCGGTGTCGGCCCGTGACCGCGCGGGTCTGGTCGAGGGCCTGAAGGCGCTCGCGGAGGGCCGCCCGCACCCGGGCGTGGTGACGGGGTCGGCGCTCGGTGTGCCGGGACGTCCGGTCTGGGTGTTCTCCGGGTACGGGGCGCAGCGCGCGGGCATGGCGCAGCGGCTGCTGGAGGAGGAGCCGGCGTTCGCCGAGGCGATCGACGACCTCGACGGCCTGTTCGCCGAGGAGGGCGGCCCGGACCTGTGGTCGCTGCTGGAGGAGGGCCGCAAGCCGGACGGCCCGGCCGACACGATGCCGGTGCTGTTCGCGATCCAGCTCGGCCTGGCGCGGATGTGGCAGTCGTACGGCGTGGTGCCGGGCGCGGTGATCGGGCATTCGATGGGCGAGGTCGCGGCGGCGGTCGTCGCGGGCGCGCTGACCCCGCAGGACGGCGTCCGGGTGATCGTGCGGCGGTCGAGGCTGCTGACGCAGCTGGTCGGCGGCGGCGCGATGGCGGTGCTCGGCGCGTCCGCGCAGGAGGTCGAGCGGCTCGCGGACGGGCTGCCCGAGGTGTACGCGGCGGTGCACTCGTCGCCGAAGCAGACGGTCGTGACGGGCGACGCCGACCAGGTGGCCGAGATCGTCAAGCGCGCGGAGGCGGAGGGACGCCTCGCCCGGATGATCCAGGCGGAGGGCGCGGGCCACTCCCCGCAGGTCGATCCGCTGCTGCCCGACCTGCGCGAGCAGCTCGCCGAGGTCGGCCTGGAGCCGGGCGCGCCGCTCGCGGACGGCATCAGGCTCTACACGACGGCGCTGCCCGACCCGCGCGCGTTCGACGGCGACGGCGCCCGCCTCGACGTCGAGTACTGGGCGGCGAACCTGCGCAACCCGGTCCGGCTGACGGACGCGGTGTCGGCGGCGGCCGAGGACGGTTTCCGGACGTTCGTCGAGGTCAACGCGCATCCGATCCTCGCGCACGCGGTCGGTGAGACGCTCGGCGGCAGCGGCGCCCTCGTCACGCACACGCTGAAGCGCGCGCCCAAGGGTCAGGAGACCGACGACACCCTGACGTTCCACGCGCAGCTCGCGACGCTCGCCGCGCACGGGCTCGCCGTTGCACAGCCTGTGGACGGACGGATCGTGGACGTCCCGCAGTCGCCGTGGCGGCACGAGCGCCACTGGGTCGACCTGTCCACGCGCAACCGCGGCGGCCGCGACGAGCATCCGCTGCTCGGCGCGCACGTCGAACTGCCCGGCGAGGACCGGCACGCGTGGCGCGCCGACGTCGGCCTGGACGCGCAGCCCTGGCTCAACGACCTGGCCGTGCACGGCCTGCACGCGCTGCCCGTCGCGGCGTTCGCGGAGATGGCGCTGGCGGCGGGCGCGGAGGCGCTCGACACGGATGCCGTCCGTGTCAACAGCCTGTGGATAGAGCGGCCGCTCGCGCTCGCCGAGCACACGACGGTGACGACGACGTTCGCCGAGGCGGAGCAGCGCGTCGAGGTGCACGCGCTGACGCCCGCGGGCACGTGGGCGCGGCTGGCCAGCGCGGACGTCGGCGAGGACACCCGTCCCGCCCCCGCGCCGGAGCCCGGCGCGGCGACGGAGGTCGCGGGCGCCGAGCGCGGGTCGCGGCACTACCGGCTGCACCCCGAGGTGTTCGACCGCTGCCTGGCCGCGCTGTCGGCGGAGGCCGCGGCGGTCGCGGGCGGCGGCGTCTGGCTCGCCGAGACGCTCGGGAGCCTGCGCGTGCACGGCCCGGCGCACCGCGGCGGGCACGTCCGCGCGGCGGTCGTCGAGGACGACGGCGAGCTGACCGGTTCCGTCCTGCTGCTGGACGCGGACGGCGAGGTCCTGGTGGAGGCGACCGGCATCGTGCTGCGCCGCACCGAACGCCACGACGTGCCCGTCCCCGTCGCGGACAAGCTGGTCGAGCTGGTCTGGGACGAGACCGAGGCGCCCGAGCCCGGCGACGGCGACGGCACCTGGCTGATCCTCGCCGAGGACGGCGACGCGCTCGCCGCGGCGACGGCCGCCGGGCTGGAGGAGCGCGGCCGCCGCGTCACCCGCCGCGGCCTCGACGACCTGGGTGACGCCTCCGGGATGGACGGCGTCGTGCTCGTCCCGTCCGCCGACCTCGTCGACGAAGACCTCGTGCTCGCCATCGCGGGCGTGAGCCGCTCGCTGCCCGACGGCCCGCGCCTGTACGTCGCGACGCACCGCGCCGTCCCCGTCCTCGACGGCGAGGCGGGCGAGCCCGGGCACGGGTTCGCCGCCGCGCTGGCCCGCGTCCTGGCGTTCGAGCGGACCGTCCAGCGGGCGACGCTCGTCGACGTGGACCGTCCCACCGACCTGGTCGCCGAGCTGCTCGGCGGCGACGGCGCCCGCGAGGTCGCCCGGCGCGGCGGCCGCCGCCACGTCGCGCGCCTCGCCCAGGCCGCCCTGCCGGACGCGAAGCCGAAGAAGATCGTCCGGCGCGGCGGCGCGTACATCATCACCGGCGGGTACGGCGGGATCGGCCTGGTCACCGCGCGGCTGCTGGCCGAGCGCGGCGCGGGCCGGATCGTCCTGTCCGGCCGCAGCGGCCCCGGCGCCGACGCCGAGAAGGTGATCGCGAAGCTGCGCGAGGGCGGCGTGGACGTCGGCGTCGTCCTCGGCGACATCGCCGCGCCCGGCACCGCCGAACGCCTCGTGCAGGTCGCGCAGGAGGGCGGCGTGCGGCTGTGCGGCGTCGTGCACGGCGCCGGCGCGATCGACGACCGGCTGATCGCCGACCTCGGCGCCGAGGATCTCCACAGGGTGTGGACGGCGAAGGTCGAGGGCGCGCGGCGGCTCAGCGACGCCACCTGGGACTCGGGCCTCGACTGGTTCGCCGTGCACTCGTCGGCGGCGGCGCTGCTCGGCTCGCCCGGCCAGGCCGCGTACGCGGCGGCGAATGCGGCGATCGACGCGCTGACCGCGTACCGGCGCGCGCACGGCCGCCCCGGCACCACGATCGGCTGGGGCACCTGGTCGCGCGTCGGCGGCGCCGCCGAGACCGCGGTGACCGTCATCGACCCGATCAGCCCCGAGGAGGGCGCCGAAGCCCTCGAAGCGCTCCTCGCGCACGGCATGACCGCGACGGGCGTGCTGCGGTTCGACCCGGTCACGGCCGTCGAGCTGTTCCCCGAGATCCGCAACATGCCGTACTTCGCGGCGCTGACGGAGGCGGCGGCCGAGCGCGGCGCCGACGAGGCGGGCGACTGGCCCGGCGTCGACGCGCTCAAGGAACTCGACCCGGCCGAGGCGCGCGCGCTGATCGCCGCGCAGATCCGGTACCGGATCGCGTCCGTCCTCGGGTTCGACCCGGAACGCCTCGACCCGGCCGTCCCGCTCACCGACCTCGGCCTGGACTCCCTCGTCGCCGTCCGGATCAAGAGCGGCGTCGAGCACGACCTCGGCCTCACCGTCCCGCCCGCCGTGCTGCTGCAGGGCGCGAGCGTGAACGTGTTCGAGGAGTGGGCGTCCGGCGAGCTCGGCCTCGCCGACGCCGCCGCCCCCACCGCCGTGTCGAACGCCGAGTCCGGCTACGTGATGCCGCGCGACGCCGCCGAGCGCCTCGCCGTCCGGATCTTCGAGGACGTCCTCGGCCTCGACCGCGTCGGCGTCACCGCCGACTTCTTCGCCGACCTCGGCGGCCAGGAGCACCAGGCCGACCAGGTCGTCGCGATGGTCGCCGCCGAGCTCGGCGGCGAGGTCACCCGCGGCGAGCTGTTCGAGGTGCCGACCGCCGAGAACGTCGCCGAGGTCATCCGGGCCGCCGACGAGGAGGCCGCGCGGCAGACCGTCCGGCCCCTCAAGCCGACCGGGGACCGCCGCCCGATCTTCATCGCGCACCCCGCCGGCGGCACCACCGCCTGCTACCGGCAGCTCATCGACCTGCTCGGCGACGACCAGCCCGTCTACGGCCTGGAGCGGTTCGAGGACGCCCCGTCCGTCGAGGAGCGCGCCGCCCGCTACGTCCAGCACCTGCTCGAAGCGCAGCCCGAGGGCGCGTTCCGGCTCGGCGGCTGGTCGTTCGGCGGCGTCCTCGCCTACGAGACCGCCCGGCAGCTGCGGGCGGCCGGACGAGAGGTCGAGTTCGTCGCGCTGTTCGACGCGGGCATCCCCCTCCCGGTGGACGACGAGTCCGACACCCTCGCCCGCCGGTTCTCCGCGTTCGCCGACTACATCAACGAGACGTACGGCCTGGACGTCACGCTCACCTACGACGAGCTGTCCGGGCTGGACGAGGAGGCGCAGTTCGCGCTGGTCATGGAGCGGGCGGCGCCGCTGGTGGACTACATCCCGCCGGCGGCCCTCACCCACCAGCTCACGTCCCACCAGGACACCCGATCCCTGGAGGCGTACCAGCCCGGCACCTACGACGGCCGCGTCGTCCTCTACTACGCGCCCGAAGAGACCCCCTGGGCGGTGCGCGACGCGCGCTACGTGCTCGACGGGACCAACGGTTTCGGCGGGCTCTGCTCCGACCTGGAGATCGTCACGATCCCCGGGGTGCACCACCTGAACCTGCTGGACCCGCCGGGCGTGGAGATTCTCGCCGCGCACCTGGAGGGCCGGCTCGCCGGACGCGCCCCCGCCGCGGACGGTGCGAACCCGCGGCCCGCGGACGGCCCGGACGCGCGCGACGCGTCCGGCCGCGCCCGGACCGCGGCACGGTCGACCATGGCCCGCTGAGGGCCGCGCCCCCCACCCCGTCGTTCCACGGAGGACACCCATGGCCAACGAACTGCTCGACGCCGTCCGCTCCGGAGCGAGCGGACCCGAACTGCAGGACATCGACCTGCCGTCCCGGTTCCGTGCCGCGTTCACCCGCAAGGACGAGGTCGGCATCTTCGACGGCCAGACCGACAAGGACGTGCGCAGGTCGCTGCACGTCGGCGATGTGGACATGCCCGAGCTGGCGCCCGACGAGTGCGTGGTCGCGGTGATGGCGGCGGCGATCAACTTCAACACCGTCTGGTCGGCGATCTTCGAGCCGGTGCCGACGTTCGCGTTCCTGGAGAAGTTCGGCCGGCAGGGCTGGTACGGCGCCCGCCACGACCTGCCGTACCACATCCTCGGCTCCGACGGCTCCGGCGTCGTCGTCCGCACCGGCTCCGGCGTGAAGAGCTGGAAGGTCGGCGACAAGGTCGTGCTGTCCCCGTCCTACGTGGACGAGGAGGACCACGGCTCCTACGACGACGGCATGATGTCGGAGTCGCAGCTCGCCTGGGGCTTCGAGACCAACTTCGGGTCGCTCGGCGAGTACTGCATCGTCAAGGCGAACCAGCTCATCAGGAAGCCCGCGCACCTCAGCTGGGAGGAGGCCGGCTCCAACACCCTGTGCGCCGCGACCGCGTACCGGATGCTCGTCGGCACCCACGGCGCCCGCATGAAGCAGGGCGACGTCGTGCTGATCTGGGGCGCGACCGGCGGGCTCGGCTCGTTCGCGACGCAGCTCGTCAAGAACGGCGGCGGCATCCCGGTCGGCGTCGTCTCCTCCGAGGAGAAGGCGGACATCGTCCGGGCGCAGGGCTGCGAGCACGTCATCAACCGCAACGACCTGAACCTCGGCGAGCAGGGCCTGCGGCACCCGAAGGCGGGCCGGATGCTCGGCGAGGCGATCCGCCGCCTCGTCGGCGAGGACCCCGGCATCGTGTTCGAGTACCTCGGCCGCGAGACGTTCGGCGCGTCCGTCTACGTCGCCAAGCGCGGCGGCAAGATCGTCACCTGCGGCTCGTCGACCGGCTACAAGCACGAGTACGACAACCGGTTCCTGTGGATGCGGCTGAAGAGCATCATCGGCTCGCACGGCTTCAACTACCACGAGGCCGTCGAGGTGAACCGGCTGTTCTCGCTCGGCATGATCCACCCGACGCTGTCCTCGGTGTTCCCGCTGGACGAGGCGGGCGAGGCGACCCGCGCCGTCCAGACGAACCAGCACATCGGCAAGGTCGCCGTCCTCTGCGGCGCCACCGGCGAGGGCCAGGGCGTCGAGGACCCGGCGCTGCGCGAGCGCATCGGCGAGGAGAAGTTCAACCTGTACCGCCGCTGACCGTCCCGGAACGGCCCCGGCGCGCACCGCGCCGGGGCCGTTGCCTTGACCGGTGGTCCCGGAGGGTTCGGGGGTTCATGATGGCGGAGTGACCTTCAGGGGTGGGCGCCAGCGGGGCGCGCGCGAGGAAGCCGCACGTTTCGAGACCCGGCTGACGGCGTTCGGTGAACTGCTCGCCGCCCACCCGTTCTCGGCCGACCGCCCCGACGCGACGCACGAGATGGCGGTCGAGTACGCGCGCGCCCTCGACGCCTACGAGGCCGCCAAGCGCGCGGCGGCCCGTGATCTGGCACTGGCCGGACGGGAACTCGCCGCGGGGCTGACGGCGCTGAACCGCCTCAACGCCCACCTCGTCGGCACCGCGACGCCCGAGGCCCCGGCCCCGGCTGTGGCGAAGCCGGAGGCCCGGCGCCCGGAACCGCAGGTGGAAGCGGAGGCGGAGGCGGCACCGGTCAAGGGGCCCCATGAGGTCCGCGGGCCGGACGTCCCGCGACCGCGCGCCCCAGGCGACCGGGCGAGGCCGCGCCTGCGCGACCGCTACACCTCAGGGCAGCTCGCGAAGCGGACGGGCGTCACGGTCGCGGCCGTCTACCTCCTCGTCCTCGCCGTCCTGGGCTCCTGGTGGCTGGCGCTCGTCGGTCTGATGGCCCTGATGATGGGCGGCGGCCTGGCCCTGTTCGGAGGCCTCCTGGGATGGACATCGGTGACCCAGATCGTGGGCGCCGTCAGAGGGGGACTGGTCAGCGCCGAGTACGTCCGCACCACCAAGAAGGTCTCGTACGCGCTGCGCGAGGCCCCCTACCAGCACTTCTACCTGTACGTGGGCGCCGACGGCGAGAAGGTGACCTACCAGCGTGACGCGCTGAGCCCGTCCCTTGCGGCCTTGCCGACCCGGCGGCTCTGGCTGGTGAAGGGCGGCGGCCGGACCGGAATGGAGACCCACCTGAGCGGCCTTCTGGTACCGCCGCTGATGTTCCTTCTTCTGGCCTTCGGCGTCCCTCTGTTCCTCTTCGGTACGGTCGCCGTCCTGTACGCCTGCCCGGGCCTGCTGATCCGGGCGCTGGCCGGTTGACGCCGGAGACGGGAACGCCCGCCCGCCCGCGCGTGCGGACGAACGGGCGCGCCCGTCAGGACGCGGTCATCCTGGCGTAGACGATCAGGTTCTCGGTGTAGTGGCCGGCCTTCGGGTCGAAAGCGCCGCCGCACGTCACCAGGCGCAGCGCCGGATGGTCCAGCGACTCGCCGAAGACCTTCTGGTGCGGGAACGCGTCCTTGTTGACGCTCTGCGACCGCTCCACGGTGAACGTGGCGGTCGTCCCGTCCTTGCGGCCGACCTGGATCTTGTCGCCCGGCTTCAGCTCCTTGAGCCGGAAGAACACCGCGGCCTTCTTGTTCGCGTCGACGTGCCCGAGGATCACCGCGGGCCCGACCTCGCCGGGGGTCGGCCCCTCCTTGTACCAGCCCGCCAGGTTCGGCCGGCTGAGCGGCGGCTCCTCGATCTGCCCGTTCGGCTTCAGCCCGATCTGCCCGACCGGCGCCGAAACCCCGATCTTCGAGATCGTGATCTTGACGGGCTCGGACGGGGCCAGCGACGAGACGTTCGACGCGGCCGTGGTGCCGCCCGGCGTCCCGCTCGCCGTGGGCGCCGGCGACGGCGAGGACGCCGCGCTCCCGCCCCCGCCACCGCAGCCGCCGAGCAGCAGTCCGGTGAGCAGCGCGCCGGCCGCCGCGGCCTGGAGGCGGCGGCGGCCGGCGGCCCGTGCGGAGGACTCAGGCAACGGTCGACCGCTCCCGCGCCGTCCGGCGGCGCAGCGCGACGGCGCCGAGCCCGGCGGCCGCGAGCGCGCCCCAGCCGATCGCCATCAGCGGCGCGCCGGAACCCGCCGCCGGGCGGTACATGCTGCCGTCACCGGTGTCGATCCGCCCGTTCGGGATCTTCGGCGTGGTCGGCTGCATGCTGTTGCCGCCCTTGGAGGGGTTCTTGGACGGGTGCGTGCTGTACTTCACGGACCCGAAGCCCTTGCAGACCACCGTCGCGACCGTCGGGTCCGGCAGGCTGCTCTTGAACGTGCCGGTCGCCGTCCAGGTGGCCTTGCCTGCCTTGCGCACCGGCAGCGGGCTGCGGGTGTAGCCATTGCTTGTGATGGTCACCGCGCTCGGGCAGGTCACCGTGAACGTCGTGTGCCGCCCGGGCGCCACGACCCGGCTCGACAGCTGCACCTTGTCGAACCCGAACCGGAACACCGGCTTCGGCGTGACCGGCGGCGACGGCTTGGTGGGCGGCGTCTGGCCGCTTATGTCCACCCAGTGGGGCACCTTCTGCCCGGCCTTGAGGGCGCACTTCAGCAGCGTGCCGTCCGCCAGCTTGACCTTCTTGCCGATGTCGGCCTTCTTGCAGAACTGTCCGGCCTTGGGCCCGCTCTGCGTGGGCGAGTCGGCGAGTGCGGGACCCGCCATCCCGAGCACCAGGGCCCCGGTGGCGACCGCCGCCGCGGCCAACTGAGTCGCGCGCATTGGCTTACTCCTCTGATCGGGGGACTCGCAGTGCGCCCGGGCTGGGCTCGCATCCTGGCCGGTGGCGGGGGGAGCCGCGGGAACGCGCGGCTCGCAGAGGCGGGTGCGCTCGTGGGTCGAGGCCCGGTGTGCCTGACGAGAACGATGGGCCTGGAGTTTAGCGGGATCAAGCGCCGCACAACCGGAATGCGGCCGAAACATTGGCTGACTGGCCATTTCCGGAAATCTGCGCGAATGGTGTAAACCTGCGGCGCCCCCTACGCGACCTTCCCATCGTCCCAGCTCATCCCGGCCGCCACCCGCCCGATCAAGATCTTTAAGCGCGCGGCGGGAAGGGAAGATCGCGGACGTACCAGTCGTGCCGCGTTCCGTCCGCGCCGCAGGCGTGCCCGGCGGGAGCGAACCCGGCCCTCCGGGCGACGGCGACGGACGCGGAGTTCTCCGGCTCCACCCGGATCACCGCCTGCCGCCCGCCCGCGGTCGCCGCGTACCCGCACGCAAGGAGCACCGCGCGCGTCGCGAGGCCGCGTCCCCGCCATGCCGGATAGATGCCGTAGGCGACGTTCATCTGGCCGGGGCCCAAGCCCTCGACATTGGACCGCAGATCGACCGTCCCCGCGAGCGTCCCGGCGGGTTCGACCCGAATGCCGAAGGCGCGAAGCGACCCACCGGTGTCCCACTGCTCCTGGCAGTGCCGGATGTAGGCGTCAACAACGCTGCGCGTGCTCCGGCCCCCGCTGAGCCACCGCACCATCGGCTCGTCCTCACCCGCCAGATGCGCCTCCGCGTCGTCCGGACGCAACGGGGACAGGGTGATGACCCCGTCGGACAGCTCCACGTCACCCATCCGACGATTCTCGACCGTCGGACGGCCTCCACGCCATCCGATAAACGCCGTCAGGACGGCCACGGTGGCGAGATTTCCGCGCCGACCGAGGCGCCCTCAGCCGGCCGGGCCCGCGCCGGTGAGCCGGGGGCGCCCACCGGCCGGGCCCCTCCGATGACCGGATCCGGCCGTTCATCGGAAGTTCCTAATGCGCCTCTGCGCGCGCGCCGCCTCCTTTAGCAACTCGCTACGCAGTTCCTCTATGCACGCCCTCATCACCGTCGCGTCGACGCCTGCGCGCGCGTCTAGGAGTGTCGCCACGTATTCGCCGGGCATCCCGTCCCACCGGCGCGAACGCCATATGCGGTGCCCAGGGAATTCCTGCCGAAGACGCTCGATAGCGGGGTCATCTGGTTTCGATTTTCTGTCTTCCACGGAAGGTCCCATGCGCGGATTCGCGGGCGAAGAATGTGTTATAAGACTCACAGAGGCGCGCCGGCCCCCGCCAGCAATCACTCCCCGGGAAGGCGCAACCCCCCGAAAGATCAACCAAACCCGAAGCCGGGTTTCAGAAGGAGATTCCATGGGCTCGCGCAACGAACCATACGAAGCCCCCGCAATTCAGGCATTCGCCTCAGAGTTGACGGCCTGGCGGGAAAAGGCCGGCCTCAGCAAGACCGCCCTGGCCGAGACCCTCGGCTACACCCCGCAGTGGATCTGCCAGGTCGAGGCGGCCAAGAGCATCCCGTCCAAGGACTTCGCCGAGAACCTCGACACCTACTTCAAGACCAACGGCGTCTTCGAGCGCCAGCAGAAGCGCATCATCGAGACCCGCCACATGGCCATCCTCCCGCCCGGCTTCACCGAGTACCAGCAACGCGAAGCCGAAGCCAGCCAGGTGCGCGTCTACCAGTTGACGCTCATCCATGGCCTACTCCAGACCGAGGAGTACTCGCGTGCGGTCATCGGCCACAACCAGGATGTGGACACGGTGGAGCGTCTCGTCGCAGAGCGCCTCAAGCGACAGGAACTTTTGACCCGCGAGAACCCGCCGTATGTGTGGTTCACTCTGGACGAGGCCGCATTGCGGCGAAAGATCGCGGGTCCGGAAATCATGCGCAGTCAACTCGCGCACCTACTCGATCTTGACGAACGTCCCAACATCTCGATCGACATCGTCCCGCAGCGCGAGGGGTACTACCCCGGGCTTGCGGGGAGCTTCACCATCCTGACCTTCATGGATGCGCCGGACGTCGTGTACGGCGAGATCGCGGGGCAGGGAATGCTCATTCAGGAGCCGCGAGTCGTCGCAGACTTCGCAGTACGGTACAACTCGATGCGAGGTGATGCGCTCCGAGTTGAGGAGTCGCGTGCCCTGATCACGAGTGTGATGGAGGAGTACGGATGACCGGACTGGATCTGTCAGCCGTGAAGTGGCGTAAAGCAAGCCGTAGTGCTCATGGCGGCGGCGATTGCGTGGAGGTCGGCGGCGTCCCGCAGGTGCCGGATGGGGCGTGGCGCAAGGCGAGCCGAAGTGCCCATGAGGGCGGCGATTGCGTCGAGGTCGCCGAGATGGCGCCGTTGGTGGCGGTGCGGGATTCCAAGGACCCGGACGGCCCGAAGCTCGCGTTCGGCGCGTCCGCATGGCGGGCCTTCGCCGAGCGCGTGAAGGCCGACGCCCACGACCTGGCCTGACGAGACCCGCTGGAGAGCCTCCGGCCGGACCGACCGAACGGGGGCTCTCATCGCGATCGTGATCGGGATGCGTCGTCAGGCGGCGTCGGTGAACTCCACCTTGAGCTTGGCGTCGAGGGCATGGGCAAGCCTCTCTAGGACGCCGATGGTCGGTGTCGGGCCACCCGACTCCAAGCGGGACAGGGCGGGCTGTGTCATCCCCGCCCTCCTCGCGAGCTCCGACTGTGTCAATCCCAGCGCCAGACGTCGCTGCCGAACCGCGTTGCCCAGTTCGAACGCCAGACGGGCTTCCTCCCGGCCCGCGCGTACCTCATCGCTGTCGCGGCCGGCACCAGGCTCCCAGCGATAGTGAGGGCTGTGTTCATTCACGCGTCACACCTCCCTGAATTAGTTCCGCCGCGCGTGAGCATGTTCGGCTTCGCACTGCTTACGTGCTCACAAGGCCCGCTCGACCTCGGCGCCAGGGCCGGGGAGCCTGCCGCCTCACCAGACACGGGGCTGCGGTCCGGTGGAGTTCCAGCCTGCCAGGCTCTCGCTGCCGCATCCGGGATTACTGGCAAGGTCCAGCGCGTAGCGATCCGGCGGTGATCGTCGCGTGCGCTCCGCACCGGGCGGCGGCCGGAGTGTCCGTCAGGGCCCGACGCGCGGGGGGCGGGATCCTGCAAGCCCGATGGAGGGTCCTCTGGTCGGACATGGTCCATCGGGATTGGATGCGTCAGTGCAGGCCGAAGTGCTCGGCCCAGGAGGTCACGGTGGTGGGGTCGGTGTTGGCGCCGCACAGCACCAGGCCCAGGCGGGCCCGGTCGCCGACCCGGTCGAGGACGCGCCGGGCGGCGGGGAGCAGGCAGCCGGCCGCCGGCTCGGTCCAGACCTTCGCGTGCTCGGCAAGGTCCAGGACGCCCTGCACGGCCTCCGCGTCCGACACCACCAGGACCTCCTTGACCAGCGCCGACACGTGATCGTAGGTCAGCTGGGAGACGGCCGGCGGGCTGAGGGTGGACACGATGGACGACAACGCGACGGGCACCGGTCCATGGGCGGCGAGCGCCGCGGACATCGTCTCGGCACCCTGGGTCTCCACTCCCCAGACCCGCACGCCCGGCCGCCGCGCCCGCAGTGCCGCGGCCACCCCGGAGATCAGCCCGCCGCCGCCGATGCTGACCAGCACGTCGGTCAGCTCGCCGGCGTCCTCGGCCATTTCCAGCCCGGCCGTACCCTGACCTGCGATGACGTCCGGGTCGTCGAACGGGTGCACGACCGCCATGCCCTCGGCCTGGAGCCGCTCCATCAGCGTGAACGCGGCGTCCACGGTGTCGGCCAGCCGCACCGCGGCCCCGGCGGACTCGGCGATCTCGACGGCGCGCGCCGGCGCCGACCGCGGCATGACGACGGTCGCCTTGACGTCGAGCGCGGCGGCCATCACCGCGACCGCGATCGCATGGTTGCCGCCGCTCACCGCCACCACGCCCGCCGCGCGTTCGGCGTCGCCGAGAGCCAGCAGCTTGGCGGTCGCCCCTCGCGCCTTGAAGGACCCGGTGCGCTGCAGCATCTCCAGCTTGACGGTGACGGGGACGCCGAGCAGATCGGTCAACCCGGGGCTCGGCACCGTCGGTGTGCGGACGACGTGCCCGGCGATCAGCTCGGCCGCCGCCTCGATCTCTCCAACACCGATCACCACGGCCACCTTTCACGCTCCCACCGTCCCGGCCGCACGCAAACCTACACAGCGTCCGGGGGCGGGTTCTTGGCGGTGGTCGCTGTGACGGCTCGGGGGCCTAGGGCGATGGTCTGCGCGCTGGGGTCGGTGAAGCCGGCGGACGTGGCCAAGGAGCATGCCTGTTCTGGGTCCTCGGGCAGGTACAGGTCTTGGGCGACGAGGTCGGCGAAGACGCCGGACGGGCGGAACCGGGACGCCACCGGCAGCGTGAAGCCGATCCGGCCGCCGGGACGCAGGGCGCGGCGCCAGTCGGCGAGGGCGCGCATGCCCAGGAAGTGGAGCGAGGAGGCGCAGAGGATCAGGTCGAGCGAGGCGTCGGGGACCGGCAGCGGGACGGCCGGTGCCGCGCGCCAGTCGATCGCGTCGGCGCGGCCCTGCCGTTCCGCCCGGGCCTTGCCGACCGCGATCATGTCCGGGGACAGGTCCACCGCGAGGACGGTGGGCGCCGCGCGCAGCCGCGCCGCGACCTGCAGGGCGACCGCGCCGGCGCCGCAGGCCACGTCGGCCACCGCGTCCCCGGGGGCGGGCGGCGCGAGTTCGAGCAGGGCACGCGCGATGGCGTCGTGGTGATCGTGGTCGTACGTGCCGGCCAGTTCACCGAAAGCCTCGGCCATCCGCGCGGAATCGCTCATGATGGAACGCTAGCCGCCGCACACGGCGGGTACGTCCGGGTGTGTCACATGAAGGGCGTGCGAAACGTCGTCTATGCGGCGGCAGCCGACGCAGGGAGGACGCCATGGCGGACAGGAAGCGGGTGGCGCAGCAGGCGCTGGTCGACCGGGTGCTGGGCGGGGACGGCAGGGCGTCCGCGGACGAGCGGGCGCGCGCCTTCCGCAACGAGGGCCTCGATCCGCCGCTGGACGCGCTGATCGGCAAGGTCGCCGGCGAGGCGGCGCAGGTCACCGACGCGGACGTGGCGGCGGCGAAGGCGTCCGGCCGCACCGAGGACGAGCTGTTCGAGCTGGTGGTGTGCGCCGCGGTCGGCCGGTCCGCGCGGATCTACGACGCCGGGCTCGCGGCCCTGGAACAGGCGCTCGCCGAAGAGGGGCCCGGGCATGCGTCTTGACGTCCTGAACCACGGCTACCGTCCCGGGACGAAACTGCTGTTCGCGGTCATCCGGCTGTTCTCCGGGCGTCCGCTGCCGGACGCGGCGAAGCTGACCTTCTACCGGCCCGACTTCTACGGGACGCGGGCCAAGGAGTTCACGCACGAGGCGATGCGCGGGCCGTCGGCCTGGTCGGTCGGCGACCGGGAGCTGATGGCGGCCTACGTGTCGAAGGTGAACGGGTCCGCGTTCTGCATCGGCGCGCACACCGCGACCGCGACGCGCGCGTACCAGGACGAGGCGCGGGTCGCGGCGGTGCTCGACGACCTGGACGCGCCGCCCGTCGAGGAGCCGCTGCGGTCGACGCTGCGGATGCTCGGCAGGCTGGTCCGCGACGGGGAGGTCGCCGCCGCCGACATGCGGGAGGTGCTCGCTGCCGGCGCGACGCCCGAGCAGGTGCGGGACGCGCTGGCGGTCTGCGCGGCCTTCGACACCACCGGCCGGCTCGCCGACGCGTTCGGGTTCGAGCTGCTCAGCCCCGAGGGCTATGCGGCGGGCGCGAAGTTCCTGCTCAAGCGGGGGTACCGGTAGGGGTCAGGACTCGGCGGCCAGGCGGATGCCGAGGCCGACGAGGACGATCCCGGAGACCTGCTCCATCCGGCGGCGGACCGACGCGCGCTGGAGCACCGTCCGGGCCCGTCCGGCCAGCCAGACCATCGGCAGGTACCAGATCATGTCGATCGCGGCCCAGATCACCGAGAACAGGACGAGCGTCGCGAGGACGGGCGCGCCGTGCGGGACGAACTGGGGCAGGAACGACACCGCGAACACCCCCGCCTTCGGGTTGGCGAAGTTGGTGATGGCGCCCTGCCAGAACGCGCGCCCATGTGAGACGGCCGACGGCTGGGGTGCTTCCTCCTCCGTCTCGGTGGCGCGCCTCGCCTTCCACAGCGCGCGCGCCCCCATGTACACGAGGACCACCGCGCCCGTGATGCGCATCGCGTCGTAGGCGAGGCGTGAGGCCAGCAGTAGTGCCGACAGGCCGAACGCGGCGGCCAGGCCCCACAGCAGCACCCCGCACTCGTTGCCCAGGACCGTCGCCATGCCGTTGACGCGGCCGTTCATCACCGCCCGCCGCAGGATCACGGCGGTGCTGGGGCCGGGGACCATCGCGATCAGGAACGCCGCGCCGACGAATGCCACGAGCGAGGACATCATTCGTCGAGTATCCAGAGTCGCCCATGTCCCGACAACGCCTTTCCCGCGCGACCGGCCGCCGGCGCCGAGCAGGACGCGGATGGTGTGGCGCCGGCGGTGCCGGCGCTCGCCCTGGCCACCGCTTAACGCAACTCGCACTTGCGTTTGTGGTCCGGCCGGACCTAGAGTTCCGTTAAACGCAGTCGTTGACTGCTTTAGGAAGCGGCGGCGCATCCTGCCGTGAACGGGAAGGAACCGAGATGGACGACGTGATCGGGCGGATCGACCGGGCCCTCACCGCGACGGCCGCCGTCGTCGGCGGGATCGGTGCCGCGCGGCTCGCCGCGCCGTCCCCCTGCCCGGGCTGGGACGTGCGCGACGAGCTGAACCACCTGGTCGGCGGCATGCTGATCTTCGCCGCCGAACTGACCGGCACCGCCGCCGGCGCCGACCACGAGGCCGACTGGCTCGGCGGCGACCCGCACGCCGCGTTCGGCCGCGCCGCTGGCCTCGACCGCGCGGCGTGGCGGCGTCCGGACGCGCTCCAGGGCACCGTGCGTCTCGGGTTCGGCGAGGTCCCCGCGCCGATGGCCGCGCTGATCCACCTCACCGAGGTGCTCGTCCACGGCGTGGACCTGGCCGTCGCCACCGGTCAGGACGCCCTCGCCGACGACGCCGCCTGCGCGCACCTGCTCACGGTCATGCAGGGCATGGACTTCGGCGCTTTCCGGCGGCCCGGCATGTTCGGTCCGGAGCGGACCGCCCCCGCCGGCGCCCCCGCGCACCGGCGGCTGCTCGCCTTCCTCGGCCGCGACCTCGCCCGCTGAGACGGGCGTCGGGCCGTCCGATCCCGGGGCGGCGGCGCCGCCCCGGACGCGGGGGTCAGGCGAACTGGCCGGGGACGTAGTCGCCGGCGGGCTGCTGCGTGATGACGTTCAGGCGGTTGTAGGTGTTGATGACGGCGATCATCGCCACCAGCGCGGCGAGCTGCTCCTCGTCGAAGTGCTTCGCGGCGTTCGCCCAGGTCGCGTCGCTCACCCCGGCCCCGTCGGCGAGGCGGGTGCCCTCCTCGGTGAGCTCCAGGGCGGCGCGCTCGGCCTCGGTGTAGACCGTCGCCTCCCGCCACGCGCCGACCAGGTTGATCCGCTGCTGGGTCTCCCCGGCGGCCGCGGCGTCCTTGGTGTGCATGTCGAGGCAGAAGCCGCAGCCGTTGATCTGGCTGGCGCGGATCCGCACCAGCTCCAGCGTCGCCTCCGGAACCGTCGAGTCGGCGACGGCCCTGCCCGCCGAGTTCAGGTACTTCGCGACCTTCATCGCGACGTCGCTGCCATAGAAGTCGATACGTGCGCTCATGGTGATCCCCTCGATAGCGGTGTCGGTTGCCGATACCCGTATGACGGAACCGCCCGAGGGAATGTGACGCGGGATCAGGGCAGTTGCGCGCCGAACGCCTGGAGCGCCTCGGTGACCGGCTGGAAGAACGTGACGCCGCCCGTCCGGCAGTCGCCCGACCCGCCCGACGTCAGGCCCAGCGCGCTGGTCCCGCTGAACAGCGGCCCGCCGCTGTCGCCCGGCTCGGCGCACACCGTCGTCTGGATCATCCCGGTGACCGTGCCCTCGGGGAAGTTCACCGTCGCGCCGACCGCCGTGACCCGGCCCGTGTGCACGCCCGTCGTGCTGCCGCTGCGCGCGACCTGCTGGCCGACCACCGCGTCCGCCGCCTCCGTGATCGGCTGTGCGGTGCCGTCGTGCAGGTCGACCGCGCTCTGCGCGCCGGCCGTCTCCTGGACGAGCGCGAAGTCGTTGCCGGGGAAGTCACTCTGCACCGTCGTGCCGAGGGCCTGCGCGCCCTGCTGGTCGGCGGTCCAGTCCTGGACGATGTTCCCGCAGTGCCCGGCGGTGAGGAAGAACGGCCGCCCGGCCCGCTGCACGTTGAAGCCCAGCGAGCAGCGCGCGCCGCCGCCGAAGATCGCGTCGCCGCCGAGCGCGAGGGTGCGCAGCCGCCCCGGGACGCGCACCATCCGCACGGCCGTCCCCATGCTCGCGGCCGCGCGCCGCGCCGCGGCCATCCTGGTCCCGGTGACCGAGCCGTCGACCCACATGACGACCTGCGACGTCGCCGGGTCGACGGCCCATCCGGTGCCCGGCGTCCCCGCCATCGTCCGGCGCAGCGCGGACGTCGCCCGGTGCAGCGTCCGCGGGCTCGTCCGCATCATCTTCGGGACGGCGCCCGCCGACCGCACCATCGCCGCGTCCGCCGCGCCGGTCACCGTGACGACCGGACGTCCCGCCGCGTCGAGGTACCCGCCGGCGGTCCGGCCGCCGAGCCGTCCGGCGACCCGCGCCGCGAGCGCCGCGGAATCGGCCGGACCGGTCCTCGCCGAGCCCGCCCGCGGCCGGTCGGCTCCGGCCAGCTTCGCGGCCTGCGGACCCTGCCCGCCGTGGACGGCGTACAGCGATCCGGCGATCAGCCCGGCCGCGCCGGCGACCGCCGCGCTCGCTGCGACCACGGTCCGCGGACGACTTCTCCTCGCGGCGTTCCGGCGCCCCATGAGCCCTCCAGCTCCCGAGATGACGATCTACGGGAGGTGTTACGGCGCCGCGCCTCCCGGCGTTCAACGCGCCCCGCGCCGAGGCCGCGGGACGCCGAGTTCGCTGGTCAGAGGCTTAAGGATCTACTTACGGTCAGTAGTCGTCCGGATGCGGTGCGGGTAGATGAGGTGACACGGGCCCTCGGCTAGGGCCCATGAACCCCTGGAGGGAAGATGAAGATCCCGAGTCCGCTGCGCTCGGCGGTACTGACCGCCGCCGGACTGACGATGGCCGCCGGGCTGGCCGCCTTCGCCCCCGCCGCCTCGGCGAACGCGGCGGAGACGACCGCGGCCGTCCAGTCGTACCCACGGCACTGCCCGTGGGGCACGCACTGGGACATGCGCTGGCACAGATGCGTTCGTGACCGCGACGACCACGGCCACGGCGACCACGGCGACCACGGCCACGGCCACGGCGACTGGCATCACGGCCACGGCCACTGGCACCACGGCCACCGCTGGTAGAGCGCACTGAGGCGACCGGCCGCCCCTCCCACCGCGCGGCGGGGCGGCCGGCCGTCGCGCTCCCGGGTGTCGCCGGGATCAGCTGAGGTCGCGGGCCAGGCGGGCGGCGCCCACCGCCATGTAGGCGCCGGTCAGCGAGGTGTAGCCCAGGGCGGTGGGACGCGGGAGGCCGCCGCGGGCGAGGCGGGCGGCGCCGTGCGCGGTGTCGAGGACGTCGACGAGCAGCGCCAGCCGCTGCCAGCGGGACCGGTCCCGCCCGGAGGCGGTCAGGTACCCCAGCCCGAGCGCGATCGCCCGCGCCCCGAAGATGCGGGTCATGTAGCCGAGCTCCGGTGTCGGGCGCACGCCGGACGCCCTGGCCATCGCGTTCGGCGCGACGAGCGCCGCGGCGCCGAGGACGATCCGCCCGGCGGCGAGCCCGCGCAGCGCGACCGCCAGCGCGCCCGCGTCCGGCTCGCGCCCGTCCGGCCCGGCCCCGTCCGGCCCGGCCCCGTCCGGCCCGGCCCCGTCCGGCTCACCGGCGGACGCGCCGGTGCGATCGACGCCGGAAACGATGCTTTCTCCACGAGTGTTCACGACGCCTATGCTTCACCGCATGGCCGCCCCGGCACTTCCACGAACGTGCGCCCGCGTGCGGCTGTGGGTGCGGCTCGGGCACGTCGTCTACGTCGGGCCCGCGCTCGGACTCGGCCCGCACGCGACGGCGGTGGCCTGCCTCGGCGTCGGCCTCGACGCGCCCTTCACCGTCCGCGCCGACGGGCTGCCGGAGCGCACCGTCCGCAGCTTCCTGTTCCGCGCGCGGGTCCGGCACGAGGTCACCGGCGGGACGGGCCGGATGCTGTTCTGCTTCTTCGACCCGACGTCCGCGCGGATGGCCCGGTGCCTCGGCGGCATGCGGCGCACCGCCGGCGGGTTCGGCAGCGACCACCACCGCGAGGCGGACCTGATCGGCCTCGCCGGCCGCGACGACGTGGACCTCGAACGGCTGCTCGCGGCGGCCAGCATCCCGGTGGCCACGGCCCGCGACCCGCGCATCGCCCGCGTCGCCGCACGGATCCGCGACGACCCGGCGCGGCCGCAGCGCGCGGAGGCCGCCGCCCGCGAGGCGGGGCTGTCCCGGTCGCATTTCCTGCGGACGTTCTCCGGCCAGACCGGCACGAGCTTCCGCCGCTACGTCCAGTGGGCGCGGATCCTGCGGGTCGCCGAAGGGTACGCCGCCGGCCACGACTTCACCCGCGCCGCCGCCGACGCCGGGTTCGCGTCGCCGTCGCACCTCAGCGGCGCGTTCCGCGGCATGTTCGGGCTGACCCCGTCGGCGCTCGCCGCGCTCGGCCCCGAGGTGGTCCTCGGCGAGCCGGGCCGCGCCCGCTGACCTGCGGCGGCGCGCGGGCCGGAGGTGACCTCCGCGTCCGTTATCTGCGATGATGGCCGGTCTTGCTCGTGACCGTGCCGTGATCTTCCGCGGCGGCGGAGCGGGCGGCGGGCGCCGGACCGGCCGCGACACGGGCCGGCCGGCCAGAACAGGGAAGGACGCAGCACCGTGGACGTCGAACGGACCGCCCTGCCGGGGATCGGCCTGCAGCACGTCATGACGACCGGGCGGGGCCGGCAGCTCGGCATCATCTCGCACCGCTCCGGCCGCCGCGACCTCGTCGTCTACGACCGCGAGGACCCCGACAGCTGCGTCGCGACGGTCGCGCTGACCGCCGAGGAGGCCAACGCGATCGCCGAGCTGCTCGGCACCGGGCGGATCGTCGAGCACCTCGCGGAGCTGCACCGGCAGGTCGAGGGCCTGGTCACCGAGCAGCTGCCGATCGCGGCGGGCTCGCCCTACGTCGGCCGGCCGCTCGGCGACACCCAGGCCCGCACCCGGACGAGCGCGTCCATCGTCGCGGTGGTCCGCGAGGGGCAGGTGTTCGCCAGCCCCCGGCCCGACTTCGTGTTCGCCGCCGGGGACGTGGTGGTGGTCGTCGGGACGGGCGAGGGCACGGCGGCCGTCGCCGCGATCCTCGCCGACGGCTGACCCCGCATGGAGTCGGCCGTCCAGCTCATCGAACTCGGCGCGATCATCCTGGCCCTCGGGCTGCTCGGCGCCGTGTCCGTCCGCTTCTCCATCTCCCCGATCCCGCTCTACCTCATCGCCGGCCTCGCGTTCGGGTCCGGCGGCGTCTACCCGCTGACGACCAGCGAGGACTTCGTCTCGATCGGCGCCGAGGTCGGCGTCATCCTGCTGCTGTTCACGCTCGGCCTGGAGTACACCGCCGACGAGCTGGTCGGCACATTGAAGACGTCCGCGCCCGTCGGCCTCGCGGACATGGCGCTGAACGCGCTGCCCGGCGTCGCGGCGGCGCTGCTGCTCGGCTGGGGGCCGGTCGCCGCGGTCGCGATGGGCGGCATCACCTACGTCACCTCGTCCGGCATCACCGCGAAGGTGATCGGCGACCTCGGCTGGCTCGGCAACCGGGAGACGCCCGCGCTGCTGTCGGTGCTGGTGTTCGAGGACCTCGCGATGGCCGCCTACCTGCCGATCCTCACCGCGCTGCTGGCGGGGGCGGGGCTGGTCGGCGGCGCCGTCGCGCTCGCGGTCGCCGCCGCGACGATCGCGGTGATCCTGTTCGTCGCGCTGCGGCACGGCGCGTGGGTGGAGCGGTTCGTGTCCTCGCCGAGCGAGGAGGTGCTGCTGCTGAAGGTGCTCGGGCTGACGCTGCTGGTCGCGGGGATCGCGCAGCAGCTGCAGGTGTCCGCGGCCGTTGGAGCGTTCCTGGTCGGGATCGCGCTGTCGGGGTCGCTGGCGCACACCGCCCACAAGCTGCTGTCGCCGCTGCGGGACCTGTTCGCCGCCGTGTTCTTCGTCTTCTTCGGCCTGCACACCGACCCGCACGACCTGCCCCCGGTGCTCGGCATCGCCGCGGTCCTCGCCGCCGTCGGCATCGCCACCAAGCTCGCCACCGGCTGGTTCGCGGCCCGGCGCGCCGGCGTCGCCGCCACCGGCCGGCTGCGCGCCGGCGTCGCGCTCGTCCCGCGCGGCGAGTTCAACATCGTCATCGCCGGGCTCGCGGTCAGCGCGGGCACCAACGCCCGCCTCGGACCGCTCGCCGCCGCCTACGTCCTGATCCTCGCGGTGGCCGGGCCCGTCCTCGCGCGCGGCGTCGAACCCCTGACCAGGACCGTCCGCGCGCGCCGGACCGCGCGCCGCGAACGGACGCCGCAGACCGACGACGACGTGCCCGTGGTCCCCGCGCCGCGTCCCGACCCGGCGGGCGGCGGCCGCTGACCGTCAGGCCGTCCCGGCCGCGATCTCGGCGAACTCCGCGACCCGGCGGTTCGGGTTCCCCGCGTGCCACACCAGCACGGCGCGGGACGGCGGCAGGCCCGTGAACGGCACGAACGCCACGCCCGGATGGCTGAAGTGCCGCGCCATCGCGGTGCTGGTGACGAACACGCCCGCGCCCTGCGCGACGAGGCTCAGCATCTCCGGTTCGGTGCGGGCCTGCCCGGCGCGCGGGATCGGCCGCCCGGCGGGCGTCCGGTCGGGCGGCCAGAACGACCGCAGCCACTCCGGCGGGCCGGACGGCGGCGCCGCGATCACCCGCACGCCGGCGAGGTCCTCCAGGTCGACCGACGGCCGGGCGGCCAGCGGGTCGGACGCGGCGACCGCCAGCAGCCGCGGGTACTCGGCGACGACCGGGCCGGTGCGCAGGTCGTCCTGCTCGACCGGCCACGGGCACACCAGCAGGTCGATCTCGCCGGTGCGCAGCCGCGCGAACGGGTCCGTCCACGACGACTGGACGGTCCGGACCTGGCAGGCGGGATGGCGCTCGCGGAACGCGGCGATCGCCGCGTCCAGCGTGCTGAAGAACGGGCCGAGGAACCCGATCCGCAGCCCCCGCGCGATGTTGCGGGCGTCGGTCAGCGCGAGGACGAGCGCGTCGTAGGCGGGCGCGGCGCCCTCCAGCAGACGCTCGCCGAGCGGCGTCAGCGCCACCCGGCGGCTGGACCGCTCGAACAGCCGGCCGCCGATCCGCCGCTCCAGCGACCGGAGCAGCTGGCTGACCCGCGGCTGGGAGATCCGCAGCCGCTCGGCCGTCCGGCCGAAGTGCAGCTCGCCGGCCAGCGCCAGGAACACCTCGACCTCGGCCTGCTCCAGCGGAACCCGGTCCGGCCCGCCCTCATGCATTAACCCCACTTATCAATCATGGCGAATGCCGTCCTTGATGCGGAAGATCCCCGTACCGGATCGTTTGACGGGTGGAAACGCAACGGCGGCTCGTCGTCGGGATCAGCGGCGCGACGGGCATCGCCTACGGGGTGCGCGCGCTGGAGCTCGCGCGCAAGGCGGGCGTGGAGACGCACCTGGTCGTCACGCCCGCCGGGCAGCAGACCCGCGCCTACGAGACGGACCTGTCCGCACGCGACCTCGCGGCGATGGCCGACGTGGCGTACCGCCCGGCGGACGTCGGCGCCGCCATCGCGTCCGGCTCGTTCCCGACCGGCGGGATGCTCGTCGCGCCCTGCTCGGTGCGGACCCTGTCCGCGATCGCGTACGCGAACAACGACAACCTGCTGACGCGCGCCGCCGACGTCACCCTCAAGGAGCGGCGCCGGCTGGTGCTGCTCGTCCGGGAGACGCCGCTGACGCTCGGCCACCTGCGGGCGATGACGGCCGCGACCGAGTCCGGCGCGATCGTGATGCCGCCCGTCCCCGCGTTCTACCTGCGGCCCGCGAGCGTGGACGACCTCGTCGCCCACACCGTCGGCCGCGCGCTCGACCTGTTCGGGATCGACGTCCCGGACCTGCCCCGCTGGGGCGACTGACCCGATCTTCACCCGCACGGTGTGAGAGGACCCTTCGTGAAGCACCTGCGCAGCCTGCGCGAATACATCGACGAGCTGGACCGCATCGGCGACCTCCAGCGCATCGACGCCGAGGTCGACTGGAACCTCGAGGTCGGCGCGATCATCCGCCGCTGCTACGACCTGCGCGCCCCCGCGCCGCTGTTCACCAACCTCACCGGCTACACCGGCACCGGGTTCGGGCTGCTCGGCGCGCCCGGCGCCCTGTCGGCGTCCGGGCACCCGCTGGCCCGCATCGCGCTCGCGCTCGGGCTGCCCGCCGCGGCGTCCGGGCAGGAGATCGTCGAGGCGCTGGCCGCCGCCCGCGACGCCGAGGGCGTCCCGCCGGTCGTCGTGGACCGCGCCGCCGCGCCGTGCAAGCAGAACGTCATGACCGGCGACGACATCGACCTGTTCGCCTTCCCCACCCCGCTGATCCACGGCAACGACGGCGGCCGCTACATCCAGACGTACGGGATGAACATCGCCAAGACCCCGGACGGGTCGTGGACGAACTGGTCCGTCAACCGCATGATGATCTCCGGAAAGGACACCCTCGCCTGCCTCATCCCGCCGCCCCAGCACCTCGGCGTCATCCGCGCGAAATGGACGGAGATCGGCGAGCCGATGCCGATCGCGCTCGCCATCGGCGTCGAACCCGGCCTCCCGTTCGTCGGCGGGATGCCGATCCCGGAGGGCGTGGACGAGAGCCACTACCTGGGCGCCCTGTTCGGCGAGGGCATCGAGGTCGTGCCCGCCGAGACCGTCGACCTGCTCGTCCCCGCGACCGCCGAGATGGTGATCGAGGGCCACATCTCCATCGACGAGACCGTCATGGAGGGGCCGATGAACGAGTTCCCGGGCTACAACGCCACCGAGGCGTCCCCGAAGGCGCTGTTCGAGGTCAGCGCGATCACCTACCGGGACGGCGCCCTCCAGGCCGTCGTCGCCGCGGGCCCGCCCGTCGAGGAGGACCACACGATCATCGGCACGACCAGCGCCGCCGAGATCCTCTACCAGCTCCGCAAGGCCGGGCTGCCCGCCGCGTCCGCCTGGTACCCGTTCGAGGCGGCGGTGCACTGGCTCGTCGTGTCGATGCGGCGGGACTGGCACGAAACGCTCGGCATCCCGTCCGCCGACCTCATCGGCCGGATCGCCGACGTGATCTTCACCGGCAAGCCGTCGGTGAACGCCCCCAAGATCCTCGTGGTGGAGGACGACGTCGACATCACCGCCCTCGACGAGGTCGTCTGGGCGTTCGCCACCCGCTCGCACCCCGAGCGCGGCGAGTTCCACTTCCCGCACAAGCTGAGCATGCAGCTCGCCGTCTACCTCGCCCCCGAGGAGGCGCACAGCTTCATGGCGGGCAAGGTCGTCTACAACTGCCTGCTGGCCGACCTCTTCCCCGAGGGCCGGCGCCCCGTCAAGGGCAGCTTCGAGAACGGCTGGCCCGCCGACGTCCGCGAGCGGGTCCTCGGCAACTGGACGAAGTACGGGTTCGCCGCCGGCAGGTGACGGCGGGAAACCGCGGCGCCGGTCCGCGCCGCCGCCCGGCCCGGCGCCCGTCGCGAGGATAAGGTTGCTCCTGCGGCTCCGGAAAGGAGTGGACCGTGAGCGACGACGCCAGACCGTGGGTGATCACCTGGCGGTTCAATACCGGTTACAGCGGAGTTGACCGCTTCAAGGACGCCGACCGTGCCGTGATCTTCTGCGACGAGCTGTTCAAACGGCTCGATCCGCCCATTCTGGAAATGGCCAGCTTTCTGGCGAGGAATGAGAAGACCGGGGAGACCCTGGGGAATTACCTGCAACGGCAGCAGGAACTGTCCGCGAAGGCGAGTTCGGTGGAGAGCCGCTTGGGCAGCGTCGACGCCATGGGCGGCAAGACGTGCGGCACCTGCGGCGGCAGCGGCGAAATCCCGATCATCCAGACCGGCCGGACCAAGAAATGCACCCGCTGCGACGGGACCGGCAAGGAATAGCCCCCGCCCCCGGCCCTCGCGCAGAGTGACCAGGCGCGGCCCGGGGGTGGTGCGGGCGGGCGGCCGCAGTGATCGCGCAGCGGAAGAACCAGGTCGTCCGGGGGTGCGGCCGGCGGGGCTCGCGGGCACCGGCACCCCCTCGCCCGCCGGCCCGTGACTGCGCGTGCCCGTCCGTGCCTTTTCTGTCGCATCGGACGGAAGGTCAGGTCAGGAGTGTTGCGGACTGTCGACAACCATCGAACCGACCGGCCGAACCTGGTCGTATCTCGACCTAGACTTTGCGCCCGGGCACGCCACGGGTCATGATTTGCCCCACACGAGTCCCATAAGTAAGTAATTACCCCGTGTGTACGGCGCGCAACGCAGGGGGACGAGCGGCGGGGAGGTTCCGTGTCGGACGACGGTTCGACCACATTCGGGCGCCCGTGGGCGGATCTGCCCAGGGAACTGGCGGATCACATGCGACCCCACCTCGACGAGGTGGCCGACGACATGATCCAGGAAATTCAGACCAAGGTCCGCGAGTACGACCGCCCGGGCGACGGGTCCTACTCGGGAACGCTGCGCCAGGCCGTCGAGCGCGTGCTGCACTACTTCGTCGACCGGGTCGCCGATCCCGGACACGAGCCCGCCTCCGTCACCGACTTCTTCCGCGCCATCGGCCGCGGCGAGGCCGGCGAGGGCCGCAGCCTCGACGCGATGCAGTCCGCGATGCGCGTCGGCGGCATGGTCGCCTGGCGGCGGATCACCGAGGGCGCCGAGGCGCAGCAGGTCCCGCCGCGCACGCTCGGCGCCGTCGGAGAGGCCCTCATGCAGTTCCAGGACGAGCTCGCCAAGGCCGCCGCCGAAGGGTTCTCGCAGGCCAAGGCCGCCGTCGCCGGCGAGATGCAGCGCCGCCGCAAGCGGCTGCTCGACCTGCTTTTCGCCGACCCGCCCGCCGCGCAGGAGGCCATCGCCGACCTCGCCGCCGCCGCGCACTGGCCGCTGCCGCGCACCGTCGCCGCCGTCGCGCTCGGCCGCCCCGGCCAGGAGTCCCGGCAGCCCGCGTTCCCGCCGGACGTGCTCGCCGACCTGACCCGCCGCACCCCCAGCCTGATCATCCCCGACCCGGACGGCCCCGGCCGCGCCAAGCTCGTCGACCGCGCGCTCGCCGGCACCCTCGCCGTCGTCGGCCCGACCGTCCCGCTGATGGAGGCGGCCCGGTCGATCCAGTGGGCGCGCAAGACGCTCTGCCTCGTCCAGCGCGGCGTCATCGAGGCACACGACGGCGTCATCCGCAGCGTCGAGCACATGTCGACGCTGATCCTGTTCCAGGACGAGGGCCTCATCACCTCCCTCGCCGACCTGCGGCTCGCGCCGCTGTCGCACCTGCGCGCCAGCCAGCAGGACCGGCTCGCCGAGACGCTGCTCGCCTGGCTGCAGTCGGGCCGCAACGCCAACGAGGTCGCGATGCGGCTGCACGTCCACCCGCAGACCGTCCGGTACCGGCTGCGGCAGCTGGAGGAGCTGTTCGGCGACCAGCTCCTGGACCCCGACCTGCGCTTCGACCTGGAGATCGTGCTGCGCGCCCGCGCGCTGCTCGCCGACAACGCCGGCGAGCGCATCATCCCGCAGGCCCGCGAGGCGGTCGGCGACTCCGGCGAGGTCGTCACCTTCCGCCGCGGCTGACCGGGCCGCCCGCCGTCACCCGCCGAAGCGCACGCCGCCGCGCAGCCGCTCGGCGGTGGCGACGCGCTCGGCGAGGCGGGTCTGGGCGTCGCACAGCAGCCACAGCTCGCCCTCGTCCAGCGCGTTGATCTCCTCCAGGCAGCCGTTGAGCAGCTGGTAGTCCGACAGGGGGGTGACCCGGGTGGCCCTCAGCCCCCGCTCCGAGCGTTCGCCGTGCCAGCCGGGCATGCAGGTGATCAGCGACATCGACGCGGACTCCTTGGTCGGCCTATGGTAGGTCTACCCTAGGCCGACCACAGCGGCCCCCGCGCCGCGTTCGGCAGAATGCCTGCAAGGCCTCCCGGCAGGCAGCAGAGAAGGATCCGGTATGCCGCGTCCCCCCACCAAGGCCCAGGCGATCACCAGCGCGCTCGCCGCCCGCATCGTCGAGGGCGAGCTGGAACCGGGCGCCTGGCTGCCGTCCGAGCGCGAGCTCGCCCGCGCCTTCGGCGCCGACCGCTCCACCGTCCGGCGCGCGCTGCGGATGCTCGCCGAGCAGGGCCTGGTCGAGGCCCGGCACGGCGCCGGCGTCCAGGTCCGGTCGGCCGCCCCGGTGCGGCGCGCCGCGTCCGACATCACCCGGCAGGTCGGCGCGTGGCGCGGATTCCACGTGTCCGCGCAGCGCGACGGCCGCCGCCCCTTCACCCGCACCACCGTCACCGAGGTCGAGGCCGTCGAACGGGTCGCACGGCGGCTCGGCGTCCCGCCGGGCACCCGCGTGCTGGAACGCGCGCGCGTCCAGGGCGTCGAGGGCGAACCGCCCGTGCAGACCGCCACCACCTGGGTGATCCTCGAGATCGTCGACCAGATCCCGCGGCTGCGCGAGGTCGACACCGGGCCCGGCGGCATCTACTCGCGGCTCGAGGAGGCCGGGCACCGCATCGCCTTCGAGGAGACCGTCACCTGCCGGCTGCCCCGCGCGGACGAGCAGGAGACGCTGCGGATCGGGCCCGAGCAGCCCGTCCTCACACTGTGGCGGCGCGGCACCCGCGAGGACGGCCGCGTCGTCGAGGTCACCCACCGCGTCGTGGTGGGCGACCGGCACGAACTCGTGTACCGCTACGGACCGGGAGCCTGACATGACCGACAACGACACGCCCGCCGTCCGCCGCGTCGGGTCGCGGGTCGTCTACGAGAACCCGTGGATGCTCGTCCGCGAGGACGAGGTCGAACGGCTCGACGGCTCGCGCGGCATCTACGGCATCATCGAGAAACCCGACTTCGCGCTGGTCATCCCCGCCGAGGGCGACGGCTTCCACATGGTGGAGGAGTTCCGGTACCCGATCGGCAAGCGCACCTGGTGCTTCCCGCAGGGCTCCCTCCCCGACCGGCAGAGCGCCGAACCCGAGGAGCTCGCCCGCCTCGAACTCGCCCAGGAGACCGGCCTGCGCGCCGGCACCCTCACCCACCTCGGCCGGCTGAACTGCTCCCACGGGATGAGCGGCCAGGGCTTCAACGTCTTCCTCGCCACCGACCTCAAGGCCGGCGAGGCCGACCGCGAACCCGAGGAGCAGGACATGCGGCAGCGCCTCGTCCCGCGCGCCGAGTTCCTCGAGATGATCCGCGACGGCCGCGTCACCGACGACTCGTCCGTCGCCGCGTTCACCCTCCTCACCCTGCACGAACGTTGACTTGCGGCGTGTCGGCCTTAAGAAGCGCCCTTTGAGGCCGACACGCCGCAAGTCAACGCGGCGGGCCCGGCAGGACGACGCGGATCCGGCAGCCCTTCGCGGTGTCGAGGACCGTGATGTCACCGCCGTGCAGCTCCGTCGCCCAGTTCGCGATCGCGAGGCCGAGACCCGTGCCGCCGCCGGGCGTCCCCGCCTGGCCCGCCGCGCCCCGCGAGAACCGCTCGAACACCCGCGCGCGCTCCTCCGGCGGGATCCCCGGCCCCTCGTCCGCGACCTCGATGACCAGCCCGCCCGGCCCCGCCCCCGGACGCGCCGTCACCGTCACCGGACGCCCCGCCGGACCGTGCTTCGCCGCGTTGTCCAGCAGGTTCGCGACGACCTGATGCAGCCGGTCCCGATCGGCCGTCGCACGCAGGCCCGGCGTCACGTCCGCCTCGAACACCGCGTCCGGATGGCCCGCCGCCGCCTCCGCCGCCACGTCCCCGATGAACGCCGCCACGTCCAGCTCGTCCAGATCGAGCGGCGCCGCGCCCGCCTCCACCCGCGACAGGTCCAGCAGCTGCGTGACGAGCCGGCCGAGCCGCTCGGTCTGGTCGAGCGCCGTTTCCAGCACGTCCGGCGTCGCCGGCGTGACCCCGTCCGCGACGTTCTCCAGCACCGCCCGCAGCGCGCTGATCGGCGTCCGCAGCTCGTGCGAGACGTTCGCGACGAACTCGCGGCGCTGCCGGTCCACCTCCGCCAGGTCCGCGGCCATCCGGTTGAACGCCTGCGCCAGCTCGCCCACCTCGTCCCGCGACGTCGCCCGCACCCGCCGGCTGTAGTCGCCGCGCGCCATCGCCCGCGCCGCCGCCGTCATCTCCCGCAGCGGCGCCGTCATCCCGTGCGCGAGCAGCTGGATCACCACCAGCGAGATCAGCACCCCGACCGGCATCGTCTGCCGCGCCCGGAACCCCAGCGGGTACCCCCACAGCACGATGAGCACCGCCACGCACGCCGTCACCACCACGACGACGCCGAACTTCATCTTGATGGACCGCAGCGGATCCAGCGGCCGCGGCCACCTCGTCCACAGCCTGTGGAAAACCCTCGCCTCCATCACCGCGCCGCCTCCAGGCTGTACCCGACTCCGTGCACCGTGCGGATGAGCTCCTGGCCCAGCTTGCGGCGCAGCGCCTTCACATGGCTGTCCACGACCCGCGTCCCCGACGCGTCCGCCCAGTCCCACACCTGCTCCAGCAGCACCGCGCGCGTCAGCACCGCGCCCCGGTTCCGGAACAGGCACGCGAGCAGATCGAACTCCGTCGGCGTCAGATGCACCTCGCGGCCGTCCCGCCGCACCCGGCGCGCCCGCGGATCCACCTCCACCGCCCCCGCCCGCATCGGCCCCTGCCCCACCGCCTCCACAGCGGGCCGCTCGACGCGCCGCAGCACCGCCCTGATGCGCGCCACCAGCTCCCGCATGCTGAACGGCTTCGTCACATAGTCGTCCGCGCCGACGCCCAGCCCGACCAGCAGATCCGTCTCATCGTCGCGCGCCGTCAGCATCAGCACCGGCACCGGCCGCTCCGCCTGCACCCGCCGGCACACCTCCAGGCCGTCGAACCCGGGCAGCATCACGTCCAGCACGACCAGATGCGGCTCGAACGCCCGCGCCCGCTCCACCGCGGACGGCCCGTCCGCCGCCGTCTCCACCGCGAACCCCTCCGCGGCCAGCCGGTCCGCCACCGCCCGCGCGATCGTCGGCTCGTCCTCCACCACCAGAATCCGCGTCTCGCTCACAGGGGCATTTTCCCAGGGGGGCGTCCCCATGGAACCCCCGTCACTACGGACGGACCGTTTCCCGCGCACCTGACCACCGCTGTGCGATCAGCCGTCGCGGCCGGCGGACCGGACCGTGGCGCCGGCGCCATGGCGCAGGAGGAGGGGCGCGAGGGTTCCGGCGAGCGCGGCGAGCACTCCGCAGAGGACGAGCGCCGCCCGCACGCCCGGGACGTGGGCGGTGCGGGTGAGGGTGCCGCAGACGGCGACGCCGAGGGTGAGCCCGAACTGCCGGGCCGCGTTGGCCGCGGCGCCCGCCGTTCCCGCGTGGCGGGCGGGCACGGAGGCCATGGCGACGGCGGGGAGCACGGGGGACACGATGCCCGCTCCGATGCCGCTGAGGATCAGGAACGGCAGCAGCGCCGGCCAGCTCGATCCCGCGTTGAGCGTGATGCCGGTCAGCGCGCCGATGCCGACCAGGGCGGTGCCGGCGCCCAGCGTCCAGCGGGGCTGCAGTGCGTGGAGCCGGTCGCCGACCAGGCCGGAGACGGCGATGAAGGTCAGCAACTGGATCACGAGAGCGAGCGAGGTGGCGAGCGCTCCGAGGCCGCCGTCGGCCTGCAACCAGGCCGCGAGGCCCGGCAGCGCGCCGAACGCCGCGAAGTAGTAGCCGAAGGCCACCAGCAGGACACCGGCGAAACCGGGCGTGGCGAACACGGCCGGCGGTAGGACCGGCCGGGGGGCGGCGCGCTCGACCAGGACGAACGCGGTCATGGCGGCGGCCGCGGTGAGCCAGCCGGCGACCGCGCCGGGCCCGGTCCAGCCGGATTCGCCGGCGGCGATGACGGCGTAGGTCGACGCGGTCACCGCGATCGTGATCGTCGTGATTCCCGGCCGGTCGGCCGCCCCCGCGGCCCGTCCGGGACGCGGGCGTCCCTTCGCTGGACCCGCGGGAGGCAGGAAGCGGACGGCCATGGCCAGCGCGAGCACGCACAACGGCAGCGCGCCGAGGAACGTCCATCGCCACCCGGCGTATTCGGCGAGCACGCCCCCGCCCACCGTGCCCACCGCGGAGGCCGCCCCCGCCACCGCTCCCCACACCGCGAACGCGGTCGCCTTGGCCCGGCCGGTGTAGGACGACCCGATCAGCGGAAGGATGGAGGCGAACATGGCGGCCCCGGCCGTGCCCTGGACGGCGCGCGCGGCGATCAGCCACGGTGGGGACACGGCCAGGCCGCAGGCCAGGGTCGCCAGGCCGAAAACGGCCAACCCGGCCGGGTAGAGGCGCCCGGGGCCGAGCGCGTCGCCGAGCGCCCCCGCTCCGAGCAGCAGCCCGGCCAGCGCCAGCGTGTACACGTCGATGATCCATTGCCGGGCCCCGAAGCCCGCGTGCAGGTCGGCGCCGATGCTCGGCAGGGCGACGGTGGCGACCGTGGTGTAGAGCAGCAGCAGGAACGTGCCCAGGCAGCACGCCGCCAGCGGCGTCCAGGGCGCCGGCCGCCGGAGGGCGCCGGCGGCCCGGTCGGCCGAGGCGGAGGGCGAGGCGGAGGGCGAGGCGTCCGCGGAAGGTTCGGTGGTCATGACCCATCACGGTGTTGTAATAGGCTTGTGCCTGTAAACCCTTACGCCAGGACGCTGCTGCACATCGTCATCGACCTTCTCAACCGCCCGCCGGCCGGCCCCGGCGATCTCGCCGCCCGATGGGCCGAGGCGGGCATGCCCCTGGAACGCGCCGCCGGACCGGACGATTGCGCGATGGTGCGCGACTACCTCGCCGACTGGTGCCGGCTGATCGATGCCGTCACCGACGCCGACCGGGTCGCCCTGCTCAACGAGATGCTCGCCCGCTACGCGACCCAGCCCACCGTCACCGACCACGACGGCACCGGATGGCACATCCACTACCGCCACGACGATGCGAGCTTCGCCGGCATCCTCACCGCCGCCACCACCGTCGCCGCCGCCCAGCACCTCACCGGCCACGGCATGCACCGCCTCGGCCGCTGCGCCCTGCCCGAATGCGCCGGCGCCTACCTCGACTTCAGCCGCCCGGGGCGGCAGCGCTACTGCTCCCACGCCTGCGCCAACCGGGACGCCGTCCGGCGGTACCGCACCTCGCGAAGGGCCCGGCCGGCGGGCCGGTGACGCCGTCAGGAGGCCGGTGGCCGCCCGCCCGGCCCGCCGCCGGTGCCGCCGGGGCGCGGCGGGTCACCAGGTGTGGACGGGGGTGTTGGTTCGCATGTTCTCTACGTAGCGGCGGGTCATGAGGCGGAGGGCCTCGTGGCGGGGGGCGGCGGTGGACTCCTCGATGGCGTCGACGGTGGCGATCTGCCAGGCGGCGCCCGTCTGGCCGGTGACGCAGCGGCGCTCGATGATGCCGAGGAGCCGGTCGCGGCGGGACGGGTCGACGCCCCAGCGGTCGAGGCCCTCGTGGGCGAGGGGGAGCAGCTTGCGGAGGATGAGCTCGGCGGCGGGGACCTCGCCGACGCCGGGCCAGTAGAGGGTCGCGTCGATGCCGTCGCGGGCGGCGCGGTGCAGGTTCTCCTCGGCGGTGCTGAAGGACATCCGCGACCAGACGGGCCGGTCCTGCTCGGCGAGCATGCGGACGACGCCGTAGTAGAACGCGCCGTTGGCGACGACGTCGGCGACGGACGGCCCGGCGGGCAGGACGCGGTTCTCGATGCGCAGGTGGGGGCGGCCCTTCACGACGGCGTAGATGGGGCGGTTCCAGCGGTAGATGGTGCCGTTGTGCAGGGTCAGCTCGCCGAGTTCGGGGATGCCGCCCTCGTCGAGGACGGCGAGCGGGTCCTCGTCGTCGCAGAGCGGCAGGAGCGAGGGGAAGTAGCGGGTGTTCTCCTCGAACAGGTCGAAGACGGAGGTGATCCAGCGTTCGCCGAACCAGACGCGGGGGCGGACGCCCTGGGACTTCAGCTCGTCGGGGCGGGTGTCGGTGGCCTGCTCGAACAGGGTGATGCGGGTCTCGTGCCAGAGGCGGTGCCCGAACAGGAACGGGGAGTTGGCGGCCATGGCGACCTGCGCGCCGGCGACGGCCTGCGCGGCGTTCCAGTAGGCGCCGAACTGGTCGGGGCTGACCTGCAGGTGGAACTGGACGCTGGTGCAGGCGGCCTCGGGGAGGATGGTGTCGGTGTGCATGCGCAGCGGCTCGGGGCCGTCGATGGCGATGTGCATCTCCTCGCCGCGCGCGCGGAAGATCTGGTCGTTGAGCATCTTGTAGCGGGCGTTGGCGGAGAGGGACTCCTCGCCGATGTCGCTGCGCCGCAGGGTCGGCAGCACGCCGATCATGATGAGCTCGCCGCCGACCTCGCCGGCCCGGTTCTCGGCGTGCCCGAGGTGGTCGCGGACCTCGGCCTCCAGCTCGCCGGTGCCCTCCCCGCCGAGCTCGCGGGGCGGGATGTTGATCTCCAGGTTGAACTGGCCGAGCTCGGTGTCCCAGGCCGGGTCCGCGATGGCCTTCAGCACGTCGGCGTTGCGCATCAGGGGGTCGCCGAGCTCGTCGATCAGGTTGAGCTCGATCTCCAGGCCGATGTGCGGGCGTTCGAAGTCGAACTGGGACTCGCCGAGCATGCGGGCCAGCACGTCCAGGCATCTGCGGACCTTCTCGCGGTAGCGCCGGCGGTCCTCGCCGTTGATGGTGACCGAAGCCACGTCCCTGCCCATGTGTCCGTCCCTGTGCTTCGGAGGAACCGTCATAAAACGGGATGTCCCGGCTGAGGGGGTGGAAAACCCGGCGGGTGATTTCGGGCCACGTTTAGTGACTGGCCGGTAACCTGTATCGGCGACCCGGTATCCCGTGACACTCTGTGATGCATGCGGATGCGCCCCCGGTCGATCAGGGCCAGGGACACCGTCGTCGCCGCGGTCATCGCGGCGCTGGTCTGGGGCGCCACCGCCGCGGGCATCGACGCCGCCGTCCGCGCGGTCGTCCGGGCCGACCTGCTGCAGCGCACCCAGGTGGACGCGCGCCGGGTGAGCGGCGGCGTCCGGGACGGCACGCTGCGCGGCCCCATCGCCGACGACGACGGCGGCCGGGTGGTGGTGCAGGTCGTCGAGCCGGGCGGGCGCGTCCGGGAGGCGACGCCGTCGGCGGCGGGACGCCCGCCGGTCAGCCGGCTCTGGCCGTCCCCGGGCCTGCGCGTGCGCGACTTCACCACCTGCCACGGGAGCTGGCCGCACCGGCGCTGTTTCGTCGCGGAGGCGATCCGCGCCACCACCGCGCCCGACTCGGTGGTGGTGTACGCGGCGGAGCCGATGCCGTCCTACCTGGTCAACGGCCTGCTGGAGGGGGCGCTCGCGGCGGGCGTGGCGGTCCTCGCCGGGCTCGCCGCGTGGATCACCTGGCGGGTCGTCGGCCGCACGCTCGGGCCCGTCGAGGCGATCCGCGCGCAGCTCGCCGAGATCAGCGCGACCGACCTGAGCCGCCGGGTGCCCGAGCCGCCCGGGGAGGACGAGATCGCGCAGCTCGCCCGCACCGCGAACGCGACCCTCGACCGGCTGGAGTCGGCGGTGGGGCGGCAGCGCCAGTTCGCCTCGGACGCCTCGCACGAGCTGCGCACCCCGATCGCGGGGCTGCGCGCCAACCTCGAGGACGCCTCGATGCACCCCGAGGACAACGACCTGCCCGCCGTCGTCGCGCAGGCGCTGCACGACACCGACCGGCTGGAGTCGATCGTCACCGACCTGCTGCTGCTCGCCCGGATCGGGACGGGCGGGACCGCCGCGCAGGAGCCGATCGACCTGTCCGCGCTGGCCGGCGCGGAGATCGGCCGCCGCGCCTTCCAGGTGAAGATCGAGAAGGAGCTGGCGCACGGCGTGACGGTGCGGGGCGTGCGGATGCAGCTCGTCCGGCTGCTGGGGAACCTGCTGGACAACGCCGAGCGGTACGCCGACCGGGTCATCGCGGTCGAGGCGTCCCGCGACGGCGACCACGCGCTGCTCACGGTGACCGACGACGGCGTCGGCGTCGCGCCGGCGGACCGCGAGCGCGTCTTCGAGCGGTTCACCCGGCTGGACACCGCGCGCAGCCGCGGCGCCGGCGGCACCGGGCTGGGCCTCGCCATCGCCCGCGAGATCGCGCAGGCGCACGGCGGCACGCTGCGGATCGAGGACGACGCGCGCGGCGCCCGCTTCGCGCTGCGGCTCCCGCTCGCGCCGCCCGAATGACCTCGGGAAAGGGGAAAGGGCCGTCCACGGGGTGCGGGACGGCCCTTTCCGGTGGGCGCCCGTGCGGGGCGGGCGCCCAGGAGGATGGTCCAGTCAGTATCTCTGTGGGGGGACGACCCCCCCCACGCCCCCCGGCAAGGGCCGCCTGACCGGCGCCTTCCGCTCCGCTGGCGCTCCGCTCCAGGCGCCGGTCAGGCGCGGACGGCCTGGATCTCCAGCTGGAGGTTGACCTTGTCGCCCAGGAGGGCGCCCTCGCCCTTGAGGGGCACGTTGAACTCGATGCCCCAGTCCTTGCGGTTGATCGTGGTCTCGGCGGAGAACCCGGCGCGCGTGCCGCCCCACGGGTCCTCGGCGACGCCGTTGAACTCGACCGTCAGGCTGACCGGACGGGTGACGCCCTTGATGGTGAGGTCGCCGTCCAGGTAGTACTCGCCGCCCTCGGCGCGCACGCCCTTGGTGTTGAAGGTCATGGACGGGTGGTTCTCGACGTCCAGCACGTCCGCGGTGCGCACGTGCGCGTCGCGGTCGGCGTTGCGGGTGTCGAGGGAGGCCACCTTGATCTCGGCGGTGGCGGTGGAGCCGGCGAGGTCCTCGGCGATCTGCACGGAGCCGGAGAACTCGGTGAAGGAGCCGCGCACCTTGGTCATCAGGTGGCGGATGGAGAAGGTGACCTCAGAGTGCGTGGGGTCGATGTTCCAGGTGCCGGCGGTCAGGCCCGGGGCGATGGTGGCGATGCTCATCGGTGTCTCCAGTGGCGATAGGTGCTTGAAACTTCAACGACTAACCCCGAGGTTAGTTGAAAGCTCAAACACATGTCAACCGCCCCTTGTTCCCCGTCCGCTCCGCCCCTCGCGTTCGCGATCTTCCGGCGGGAGCGGGGACGCCCGGACTAGAATCTCGTTCACCGTGATGGAAGGGGCCTTCGCGATGGGCGGGCAGGCGGCGGTGCCGGAGCAGGGTCCTGCGGACGAGGACGCGCTGAAGACCCACATCCCGCACTCCGCGCGGGTCTGGAACTACCTGCTCGGCGGCAAGGACCACTTCGAGGCCGACCGGCGGGCCGCGGAGCACTCCATCGGCCTCAAGCCCGACATGGTCGAGCAGGCGCGGGCCGACCGCGGGTTCCTCGGACGCGCCGTCCGGTACCTGGCGGGCCCCGAGAAGATCCGCCAGTTCCTCGACATCGGCACCGGGCTCCCCACCGCCGAGAACACCCACCAGGTCGCGCAGCGCGTCGCGCCCGGCTGCCGGATCGTCTACGTGGACCACGACCCGCTGGTGCTGGCGCACGCCCGCGCGCTGCTGACCAGCAGCCCGGAAGGCGCGTGCCACTACATCGACGCCGACCTGCGCGACCCGGACGGCATCCTCGCGCAGGCCCGGACGCTGCTCGACTTCACGCGGCCGGTCGCGGTGATGCTCGTCGGCATCCTGCACCACGTCGAGGGCGCCGACGCCTCGCACGCGATCGTGCGGCGGCTGATGGACGCGGTGCCGTCCGGCAGCCGGCTCGTCGTCAACCATCCGACGAGCGCCGTGCACGGCGAGCGGTCGGAGAACAGCGCGCGGATGTGGAACGAGTCGGGTGGCAGACCGACCGTCACGCTGCGCACCCCGGACGAGATCGCCGCGTACTTCGACGGACTCGGCCTCGCCGAGCCGGGCGTCGTGTCGTGCTCGCGCTGGCGCCCCGACCCCGCGGTCGCGGAACCCGAGGTCGACGCGTTCTGCGGCGTCGGCCGCAAGCCCTAGGACGCGGCGCTCTCCGGGCGGGCGCCGAGCAGCGGGTGGGCGCTGCCGTCCAGCAGGACGCGGGCGACCTGCGGCGGGTCGTCGGACATCGGGACGTGGCCGCAGCCCTCCAGCCAGACGAACCGGGCGTGCGGGAGGCGGCGCTGCGCGCGGACGGCCTGGCTGCGCAGCAGCAGCCGGTCCCGGGTGCCCCACGCGATGGTGACCGGGACGTCCGCGCAGGAGCCGAGGAAGCGGGTGTCGCGGCCGGCGCGGAGGGTGGGGTCGAAGCCGGCCGCGTCGCGCATCGCGCGGGCGTCGCCGGTGAGGGCCTCGACGTCCATCAGGTCGGGACGGCCGTAGATCATGCCGAACATGGCGGCGCGGCGGCGCGGCGAGCGGGCCAGCCGGGCCAGCACCGCGTCGGGGACGCGGGCGCCGAGCCGGGACGCGCGCAGCACCGAGGCGGCGTAGCGCAGTTCGGCGGCGTTGAAGAAGCCGGCGGGCGACAGCGCGGTCGCGGAGCTGACCAGGCCGCGGTCGGCGGCCTCCAGGGCGAACAGGCCGCCGAGCGAGTTGCCGGCGATGTGCGGGCGGTCCAGGCCGAGGTCGGCGAAGGCCGCGGTGAGGACGGCGAGCGCGGAGTCGAGCGTGTAGGGGGTGCCGTCGGGCAGCGGCGGGGACTCCCCGAAGCCGGGCAGGTCGACGGCGATGACGTCGCGTTCCGCGGCGAGCAGGTCCAGGACGGGGGACCAGCCCTGCCGGCGGTGGCCGATGCCGTGCAGCAGGACCAGCGGCGGGCCTTCGCCGCGGCGGTCGAAGACGATGTCCACGCGCCGAGGGTAAGCCTGAAGTTACTCGCCGGTCACTAGTGACGCTCGTCACGCGGAAAGGGGCGGGGCGCGGGGCGGTCAGCCCTGCGTCACCTCGGCGGGGCGGCGGTGCTCCAGGGCGTTGCGCAGCTGGGCGCGGCCCCGGTGGATGCGGGAGCGGACGGTGCCGAGCTTCACCCCGAGGGACGCGGCGATCTCCTCGTAGGTGAGGCCCTCGATGTCGCACAGCACGACGGCGGCGCGGTACTCGGGGGCGAGGCCGTCCAGGGCCTTCTGGATGTCGGCGTCGAGGTGCCGCTCGTCGTAGGACTGGGCGGGGCTCGGCTCGCGGCCCTGCAGCCGCTCGGCGGCGTCGTCGGCGAGCGCGTCGAAGCGGATGCGCTGCTTGCGGCGGGCGCGGTCGAGGAACAGGTTCGTCGTGATCCGGTGCAGCCAGCCCTCGAACGTGCCGGGGCTGTAGGACGACAGCGAGCGGAAGACCCGGATGAAGACGTCCTGGGTCAGGTCCTCGGCGTCGTGCCGGTTGCCCGTTAGGCGGTACGCCAGCCGGAACACCCTTGTGGAGTGCTCGGTGACGATCTCCTCCCACGTTGGAGGAGTCCACGCCATCGTGCCTGCGCTCACCACGACCCCCGTCTGATACGAAATCGTTACGGCCAAGCATGCCGGTACCCAGATAAGACCGGTGTAAGAAGCCCGCGGCGTGGCCGGATCCGGCTCCCGCGCGGATCCCGCCCTTCACCTGGGGATCATGGGCCGGACGCCCGCGGGCCCACGGTCCCGGCTGTGACCGATCGCTCATTTCCTTACAAGGCCGCCGGCCGCCGGGCTGCGTTCCGCAGGGGTGGACGGGCCGTCCCGGTTACCCAGTGAAGGCGGTGCCGCCTTCAATCCTCGACAAGAGGACTGAGAACCGTGGCTTCGAGGGGCTGACCGTATCCCCTGAGGGTAAGTCCCTGTACGTCGCGGTGCAGAGCCCGCCGTCCGACCAGGCCGACCCGTGTTCCGCTGCCGCGCCGAGGGAAACGGCACCGTGTGACCGAACTCATTGGACTCGATGACAACAGCCATTGAGCCGATCACCGGTCGCCGAGGATGATCGGAGGCGGTCCCACCCACCCCGACCCGACGAGGACGTGGCATGGCGCGCAGCTACAACCTGGCCGATCTGCTCGAGATCCTGGCGGCCGCGGGGCCCGAGCGCCCCGCCCTCGTCGCCGGCCCCGAGCGGCGCACCTACGCGCAGCTCGACGAGCGGGCGAGCCGGGTCGGCCACCACCTGGCCGGCGCGGGGGTCCGGCCCGGTGAGCACGTCGCGATCCTCGCCTACAACCGCGCGGAGTGGGTCGAGGCGATGATCGGCGCGTTCAAGGTCCGCGCCGTGCCGGTCCCGGTGAACTACCGGTACGTCGCCGGCGAGCTGCACCACGTGCTCTCCGACTCCGACTCCGTCGCGCTCATCGGGGAGCGGTCGCTGCTGGAGAAGGTCGAGGAGATCCGCGGCGACCTGCCGAAGCTGCGGCACGTCGTCGTGCTGGAGGACGGGTCGTCCGCGGACATCCCGGACGCCGTCCGGTACGAGGACGCGCTCGCGGCCGCCGCGTCCGGCGACGGCTTCCCGGAGCGCTCCAGCGACGACCGCTACATCATGTACACCGGCGGCACCACCGGCTACCCCAAGGGCGTCGAGTGGCGCTGCGAGGACATCTTCTTCGGCGCGCTCGGCGGCGGGAACGTCCTCGGCGACCCCATCACCAGCCCCGAGGCGATCGCCGCGAACGCCGAGCAGCCGCCGATGGCCGTGCTCGACTGCGCGCCGGTCATGCACGGCGCCGGCCAGTGGGTCGCGTTCATGGGCCTGTTCAGCGGCGCGAAGGTCGTCCTCTACACCGACCACGCGTTCGACGCGGGCACGGCGCTGACGCTGCTCGCCGAGGAGCAGGCGAACGTGATGATGCTGGTCGGGGACGTGATGGCGCGGCCGGTCGCCAAGGCCGTCGCGACCGGCGAGTACGACACCTCGTCGCTGATGGCGATCGCGTCCGGCGGCGCGCCGCTGACCGAGGGCGCCAAGTCGGCGCTGCGCGAGCATCTGCCGAACATCATGTTCCTCGACAACTACGGCGCGTCCGAGACCGGGGCGTGCGGGCCGTCCGTGGACGCCAAGGAGGGCACCGCCCGGTTCATGATGCGGCCGGGCATCACCGTCCTGGACGACGACCTGAAGGTGGTCGCGCCCGGCCAGATCGGGAAGCTCGCCCGCAGCGGCAACATCCCGATCGGCTACTACAACGACCCGGCGAAGACCGCGTCGACGTTCTTCACCGACGCCGGCGGCACCCGCTGGTCGATCCCCGGCGACTTCGCGAGCCTGGAGGAGGACGGCACGATCACCCTCCTCGGCCGCGGCTCCCTCATGATCAACACCGGCGGCGAGAAGGTCTACCCGGAGGAGGTCGAGGTCGCGCTGAAGGACCACCCGGACGTCTACGACGTCGTCGTGGTGGGCCTGCCGGACGAGCGGTTCGGGCAGCGCGTCGCCGCCGTCGTCGCGCCGCGCCCCGGCGCGGCGGTCACCCTGGAGGAGCTGACCGAGCACTGCCGCGGCCGCCTCGCCGGCTACAAGCTGCCGCGCGAGCTGAAGGTGGTCGACGAGGTGCAGCGCACCGCCGTCGGCAAGTCCGACTACAAGTGGGCCAAGTCCGTCTTCGCCTGACAAGCCGACGACCTGGGGAAACGCGGATTCCGCAACCAGCGGCGCGCCGGGGCGCGGTCAAGAAAGAATTGATGGCGCGGGGGCGTGCGGCGGCGATTCCGGGCGCATAACCACCCCATGGACGGGGACCGGCCGAAACCGCTCGCACGGCGGTACCGGCTGCTCTCCGTGGTCGGCCGCGGCGGCATGGGCACCGTCTGGCGCGCCTACGACGAGACCCTCGACCGGGACGTCGCGGTCAAGGAGGTGCGGCTGCCCGGCCGCATCACCGAGACCGAGCGCCGGGCGTTGTGCCGGAGGCTGCTCGCCGAGGCGCGGGCGACCGCCGCGCTCCGCCATCCCGGCGTCGCCGCCGTCCACGACGTCCTCGTCGAGGGCGGCCGGCCGTGGATCGTCATGGAGTTCCTGCCGTCGTGCTCGCTGAACCGGCTGGTCGGCGAGAGCGGCCCGCTCGGGGTGCGGCGGACGGCGCAGATCGGCGCGGCGGTGCTGTCGGTGCTGCGCGCCGCGCACACGGCCGGCATCCTGCACCGCGACGTGAAGCCGAGCAACGTCCTGGTCTGCGACGACGGCCGCGTCCTGCTCACCGACTTCGGCCTCGCGCTGCACACCGACCAGCGCCGCGACCCCGGCGGGATGCTCCAGGCGGAGACGATGGCGGCGGGCATCGAGGGGTCGCCCGCCTACCTCGCGCCCGAACGGGTGCACGGGCTGCCGAGCGTCGAGGCGTCCGACCTGTGGTCGCTCGGCGCGACGCTCTACACGGCGGTCGAGGGGTTCTCGCCGTTCCTGCGCTGCCACGCGCTCGCGTCGATGGTCGCGGTGCTGCTCGGCGACTACCCGCGGCCCGTCCGGGCGGGGGCGCTCGGGCCGGTCATCGAGGGGCTGCTGCGGGAGCGTCCCGAGGACCGGCTGTCGGCGGAGGCGGCCGCCCGCATGCTGCAGGAGGTCGCCGACGCCGAACCGGCGGGCGCGACCGCCGCCGTGCTCACCGCCCCGTCCCGGCCGCGCGGGCCGGTGCCGGACCGGGCGGCCCGCGTCCGGCGGACGCTGCGGGTCCCGGTGCGGGTCGGGCGGCGGCTGCGGCCCGGCGCCGTGCTGAGCGTCGCGGTCCTCGCGGCGGTCGCGGTGGGGGTCGGGACGTGGACGGCGCGGTGGAACTCCGTCGGCAAGAGCGACTCGGTGGCGCTGCGCCCGGCCGCCGGCGTCGAGGCGAAGATGGTGAAGTACACCGAGGCGGGCGCCTACTCGGTGCGCGTCCCGGCGGGCTGGCAGAGCGAGCGGCGCGACGACGTCATGGAATGGGACGACCAGGCGTCCGGGCGGGGGCTGCGCATCTCTCCGGCGCCGGGCGCGCCGCTGGACGGGCTGCGCGCCGCCGAGCGCAGAGCCGAGGCCGGACGCCTTTATCCCGGGTACCGGCGGCTGCGGCTGGAGGCCGCGCCGGAACTCGGCGAGAACGCGGCGGAATGGGAGTTCGTCTGGAACGGCGGGCATGGCGGCGGTGAAAGCGGCGCGCGCGCGGGCGGGGAGCATGTGCTGTGCAGCCGCGCCGCGGGATACGAATTCTGTTTCCACGCTCCCGAACCGCATTGGACGCCGGGGCAGCGGCTCTACGACCGCGTCCTCAGAACGTTCAAGTCACAGAAGGGCTGACCGCCGGAAAGCCGTGCGGCGGAAAGGCTAGAGGCCCTTCTGGAGGCGGAGCAGGAACTCGGCGTTCGACGAGGTGCCCTTCATCTTCTCCAGCAGCTGCTCGATCGCCTGCTGCCTTTCCAGGCCCTGCAGCGCGCGGCGCAGCCGCCAGGTGAGCGCCAGCTCCTCGGGCGACATCAGCAGCTCGTCGCGGCGGGTGCCGGACGCCTCGATGTCGACGGCGGGGAACACCCGCCGGTCGGCGAGGCTCCGGTCGAGCTTCAGCTCCATGTTGCCGGTGCCCTTGTACTCCTCGAAGAACACGTCGTCCATCCGGGAGCCGGTCTCGACCAGCGCGGTCGCGAGGATGGTCAGCGAACCGCCGTCCTCGATGTTGCGGGCGGCGCCGAAGAACTTCTTCGGCGGGTAGATCGCGGTGGTCGCGACACCGCCCGCGAGGATCCGGCTGCTGGAGGGCGCCGCGAGGTTGTAGGCGCGGCCGAGCCGGGTGATCGAGTCGAGCAGCATGACCACGTCGTGGCCCTGCTCGACGAGCCGCTTGGCGCGCTCGACGGCCAGCTCGGCGAGCGTGGTGTGCTCCTGCGCGGGCCGGTCGAACGTCGAGTGGATCACCTCGCCGCGGACCGTCCGCTGCATGTCGGTGACCTCTTCGGGGCGCTCGTCGATGAGCACCACCATGAGGTGCACCTCGGGGTTGTTCATGCTGATCGCGTTCGCGAGCGCCTGCAGCACCATCGTCTTGCCGACCTTCGGCGGCGACACGATCAGCCCGCGCTGGCCCTTGCCGATCGGCGCGACCAGGTCGATGACGCGGGTCGCGAGCGGGCCGGTGTCCAGCCGCAGCCGCTCGTCCGGGAACAGCGGGGTCAGCTTGCCGAACTCGGGGCGGCCGGCGGCCTGCTCGGGCGGCAGCCCGTTGACCGACTCGACGGTCGCGAGCGCGCCGAACTTCTCCCGGCCGCTCTTCGGCGGGCGGGCCGTGCCGGCGATGGCGTCGCCCGGACGCAGGTGGTGCGCCTTGACCTGGGCCAGCGACACGTGCACGTCGTCGTTGCCCGGCAGGTAGCCGGACGTGCGGACGAACGCGTGCTTGTCCTGGACGGCGAGGACGCCGTGGAACGGGACGGCCGGCTGGTCGTCGGCGGCCGCGGCGGGGCGCCGCGCCTGCTGCCGGTCGTTCTTGCGCGCGGCCGGAACGGCGTGCGCGCGTCCTTCCGTGCCGCGGCCTTCGCCGCCGCGGCGTTCGGTGGTGAGTGTGGGAGTGGACATACGGGTCCCTTCTCAGGGCGGCGCGGAAAGCGCCGCGCCCCCTGGAGTCGAACCCCGCGTACGGCGGCGGAACCCGCGGCTCGTACGCGAGGAGAATGCGAGAAATGCAGCTCGGTTCACCGGGCTGACGTCGGCTCCCTTGTGCGACGGTCCGGGACGCTCGTCGGTGCGTCCGGACGGGGGATCACCGGGCGCTCAGATGGCCCGGGCGGGGAAGAAGGCGCCTCAACCGCGGAAGGCGGGACATCAAAGGCGCTGCCTTGACAGTACAGCACCGGAGGCCGTTCGCGCATTCCCCAAGGTCACCGATGCGTTCTGGGCTTGGACGGCGGCCGGGGCCGGGTCGTGGTCCGGTGGGTGGGGCGCGGCGCCGGCGTGCTCGTGTGCGTGGGCTCCTCGGCCGGGTGCGTGGTCGGACGCGTCGTCGGGTACGAGGTGGGCCGCTTGGTCTTCGTGGTCTTCCAGCGCGGCGTCGTCCGCCACGGGGTCGGGGTGTCGCGCTCGATCGGGAAGGCCAGGTAGTGCCGCGGCCCGCCGCCCCGCGGCGCCGAGGCGCTGCACCCGGCGTCCTCGTACACGCCCTCACCGACCTTGACCTGCGACGACGCGGACACGTCCAGCTTCTTGCCGACGTCGATCGTGCCGTGGTCGGCGGGCACCCGGCCGGGCAGGCTCACCATGACCGTGTCGCCGTTGAGGGACGTGCCGGAGCCGAGCTCCTTGCCGTCCGGGCCGCCGCTGACGCGCCACTGGCCGCCGGCGAAGGTCGCGTCGACCTGGGACGTGCGCGACCCGTCGCGGATCACCGTGGTGTAGGTGGCGCTCCCGGACCCGGTGGAGCCGGGCGGCCCGGCCGTCGTGAACGCCACCCGGAGGATGTCCGGCCGGCGCTCCCACGCCACCGACGTCAGGTCGCTGCCGGGCGGCGCCGGGTTCGGGGACCCGTGCGCCGTCACGTCGCCCTGCGGGTCGTCGCACTTCAGCGGCCAGTTCGCGGAGACCGGCGCGGCCCGCGCGGCCGGCTTCGGACGCGGCGCGCGGGGCGTGCCGGTCCCGCAGCCGGCCATCGCGACGGCGAGTACCGCGGCCCCGCCGCCGACGGCGATGCGCGTGATCAGGCGGCGTTCCCGCACGTTCCGACTCCCCGGCCCACGGATGCCCGACTCGCACCCCTACGACGCTTACGGTCACCTTCGACTCGCGCGCCGCAGGGGCGGTTCCGCCGGATCCCGGCCGCGTCCGGCCACTCCCCGCCCGGCGGGTCAGCTGGCGGGGCGGCGGGCGCGGGGCAGCGTCAGGGACGACAGCGGGCGCGTCTGGAGGAGCCACACGGCGTCCTCCCGGTCGAACCCGAACTCGATCTCCTGCGGGCCGCCGAACAGCGCCGCGGCCCGCGCCGCCAGCTTCACCAGCGTCCGCAGCTGCGGCCGGGTGAGCGGCTCCTCCGGCGGCGCCCCGCCGTCGCGTTCCACGCTGACGACCTTGCCGCGCCGGTTGAGCGCGTAATGCGTCGCGGCCTGGCTGTCGCGCAGCGCGGACGGGCCGCCGAGCGCGGCCGACACGATCACCCGGTCGGTGCGGCCCTCCAGCGGGTCCGCGCCGAACAGCACGCCGCCCGACACCAGGTCCAGCTGCGGCTGGACGAGGATCGCCGTGGTCGCGGGCCCGGTCGCGGACGCCACCACGCCCGTCACGGCCTTGAGGAACTCGGGCCACCCCTTCACGTCCAGCGCGGACACGTACCGGCCCCGCGCGCCCTCCTCGTGCGTCGAGGAGGACCGGACCGCGAGCGCCCGGGCGCCGTTCCCGCTGAGGCGGGCCCACGCCTTCCGCAGCTCGCCCGTGTTGCGGTAGCGCTCCCCGCGGGGGAAGCACTGCACCGGGATCACGAACCCCGGCGGCACCGGAAGCCCATGGCGCACCGCGCGCGCCAGGTCGGACGCCTTCGCGCCGGCCATGTCGGGCGCGGCGGCGAGGGGGTCGTCCAGGTTGATCGTCCAGAAGGCGTGTGCGCTCTGCTGCACCACGAGCTCCGTTTCGGGTCGGAGACCGCTCATATGTCTAGAATCCGGCGGGCGTCCCCAGAATTCCTCCCTCACGGGGACCGTCCCTAATCCATCCGGAGGGACCATCCTCGGGCGGCCGCGTCGTGCTCGGGGCGGAGGAGCGTCCGGCATGCCGGGTACGTACGATGATCCCGCTGGTGGAGCGGTAGGGAGGACCATGGGCGGCGGGTTGCGGTGCGAGGTCGCGGGCGGGGTGGGGACGATCACCATCGACCGCCCGGAGAAGCGGAACGCCATGTCGGCGGACATGTGGCGGGCCCTCCCCGGCGTCCTGGACGGCCTGGAGGCCGATCCGGGCGTCCGCGTCGTGGTGCTGACCGGCGCGGGCGGCAACTTCTGCGCGGGCGCGGACATCTCCGAGCTGCCCGACATCCACCGCGACGACGACTCGCACCTGTCGACGGTCGCCGAGCGGGCCCTCGCCGCGTTCCCGAAGCCGACGCTCGCCGCGATCGAGGGGTTCTGCGTCGGCGGCGGCTGCCAGCTCGCCGCGGCCTGCGACCTGCGGTTCGCGGCGCCGGGCGCCCGGTTCGGGATCACCCCCGCCAAGCTCGGCATCGTGTACCCGGCGGCGGCGACGGCGCGGCTCGTCCGGCTGGTCGGGCCGTCCGCCGCGAAGTACCTGCTGTACTCGGCCGACCTCGTCGACGCCGGGCACGCGCTGCGGATCGGGCTGCTGAACGAGATCGCCGACGACCTGCCGGCGCGGGTCGCCGGGTTCGCCGAGACGCTCGCGTCGCGCTCGCTGCTGACCCAGCAGGCGACCAAGGACATCGTGGACGCCATCGCCGCGGACGGGCCGGTGGAGGAGCGGGTCCGGGTCTGGCTGGAGGAGGTCGCGGCGCGCGGCGAGGTCGCCGAGGGCATCGCCGCCTTCCTCGAACGCCGCCCGCCGCGCTTCACCTGGACCTCCCGCCCCGCTCGTTAGACCGCGGACGCGTCGAGGAGCCGGGCGGCGGGGAGGCGGCGCAGGCGGGCGGACGCGCGGGACGGGTCGTCCAGCAGCCCGGCGGTCTCCGGCAGGCGCAGCTCGGCGAGCGGCAGCACCCCGCACAGCAGCTCCCCGGACGTCCGGACGATCAGCAGCGGCCCGACCTGCACGGTGGCCTTCGCGGCGCCGCGCAGCGCGGTGAGCAGCGCCGCCGCCTCGGCGGTGGCGGCGCCGCGGCCGGGGCGCAGCGCGGCGAGCAGCTCGATGAAGTCGCGTTCCAGGCCGCGCGGGCTGCGGCCGGACAGGTAACGGCGGTCGCCGTCCGCCAGCTCGCACCAGAGCCCGTACCGTTCGAGGAACCGCTCGAACGGTGCGGACAGCGCGGCGCGGGCCGCGTCCGGCGCGGCGGTGAGGGACCCGGCGACGAGGTCTCCCGGCTCGGCGCCGAGCGACGCGGCGACGGCCTGGTCGAGGCGCGCGACCAGGTGCCCGCGCAGCGCGGCGACGTCGGCGGTGAGCCGTTCGAGGGCGGCCTTGTAGGAGTTCAGCCGCTCGTTGACCTCCGGCACCATCCGGTCGTTGATCTGCGCGACCAGCGAGCCGATCCGCTCGTCGGTCTCGCGCAGCGACGCGGTCAGCCGGTCCTGGCCGGCGGCGAGCGGCTCCAGCTCCGCCGTGCGGTCGGCGGTGAGCCGGTCCAGCCGCTCGCGCTGCGCGGAGCGGAAGTGCTCCAGCTCGTCGCGGGTGCCCTTGAGCGCGATGAGCTGGGTGCGGATGTCGGCGATCTCGGGCGCGCCCGCCCGGCGCCTGCGGTCGAACGCCAGGTACAGCTCGCGCCCGGCGATCGCCAGGCAGAGCAGGACCAGGATCACCTTCATCGCGCCCTCCCAAGGGCCACCTCGCCCGAGCAACCTATTTCACTGCGCGGGGCCCGGGATAGTCCGCGGAACGCGGCGAATCCGCGCGCGGCCTAGCGATTGAGATACGCGAGTACCGCGAGGACGCGGCGGTTGGTGTCGTCGGTGACCGGCAGGTCGAGCTTGGCGAAGATGTTCGCGGTGTGCTTGGTTACGGCGCGCTCGGTCACCACCAGCTGCTCGGCGATCGCCGCGTTGGAGCGGCCCTGCGCCATCAGCTCCAGCACCTCGGTCTCGCGCGGGGTGAGCCGGCCCAGCGGGGTGTCTCGGGTGCTGCTCGCGAGCAGCCGGGAGATCACCTCGGGGTCCATCGCGGTGCCTCCGGCGGCGACGCGGCGGACCGCGTCCACGAACTGGGCGGTGTCGAACACCCGGTCCTTCAGCAGGTAGCCGATGCCGCCGGTGCCGTCGGCGAGCAGCTCGCGGGCGTACAGCTGCTCGACGTACTGCGACAGCACCAGCACCGGCAGGCCGGGGATGCGGCGGCGCGCCTCCAGCGCCGCCTGCAGGCCCTCGTCGGTGAAGGACGGCGGCAGCCGCACGTCGACCACCGCCACGTCCGGGCGGTGGTCGACGAGTGCCTTCAGCAGCGAGGGCCCGTTGTCGACGGCGTCGGCGATCTCGAAGCCGTGCGTCTCCAGGAGGCTGACGAGCCCCTCCCTCAGGAGGGCGAGGTCTTCGGCGAGGACAACGCGCACGGCAGCTCCAGCGTCACGATGGTCGGTCCGCCCACCGGGGAGTTGAGGGCGAGGACGCCGTCGAATGTACCGATCCGCCGCTCGATCCCGCGCAGCCCCGTGCCGTTGTCCAGGGACGCGCCGCCGTGCCCGTCGTCGGTGACCGTGACGCGCAGCATGCCGCGCTCGTACCGCAGGTCGACCCAGACGCGGGACGCGCCGGAGTGCTTGGCCGCGTTGGTGAGGATCTCCGACACCGCGAAGTAGGCGGCGGACTCGACCGGCGGCTCGGGGCGGGCCGGCAGGTCACCGGTGACCTCGGTCTTCAGCGGGTGGTCGAGCGCGAGTGCCTTCACCGCGTCGACGATGCCGCGGTCGGCGAGCACCGGCGGGTGGATGCCGCGGACGAGGTCGCGCAGCTCGTGCAGGGCCTGCGCGGACGACTCGCGGGTCTGCGCCAGCAGCAGCCGAGCCTTCTCCGGGTCCCGGTCGAGCAGGTGCTCGATGGCGCCGAGGGTCATGCCCATCGCGACGAGCCGGGCCTGCGCGCCGTCGTGCAGGTCGCGCTCGATGCGGCGCAGCTCGGCGGCGGAGGCGTCCACCGCGTCCGAGCGGGTCTCGGTGAGGTGCCGGACGCGCAGCGCGAGCCGCGACTTCTCGGTCGGGCCGAGGATCGCCTGCCCCCAGCGGCCGTACACGTCGAGCATCTTCGGGCCGATCAGGAACCCGGCGGCGATGAACAGCGTGCCGGTGGCGGCGGTCAGCACGAGCTGCGCGGGGTCGTCCCCGTAGCCGTGGTGCACGTGGACGTAGGCGTACCAGTCGTTGCCGCCGTGGTCGCCGATCAGCTTCCCGGCGAACCCGGCGAGGAGGTAGCCCCACACCCCGTACCCGATGAGCACCGCGGGCAGCGCCGCGGTGAACAGCGCGACGAACGGGTCGGCGACGACCCAGAGGTAGTCGCGCCAGGTCGCGGGGTCGCAGATCAGCGCGATGAAGCGCCGCATGACGCCCTGGAAGCCCGGTTCGGTGTCGGGCTGCGGCAGGTAGGGGCGCTCGATCCGGTGCCCGGTCCAGCGCCCGATCCTCCCGCGGTACCGGTCGAGCCGCCGGCGCAGCAGCATCGTCGCGGACGGGAACAGCAGGATGCCGACGAAGCTCGTGACCATCGAGACGACCGTGATGAACCACAGCCCCACGAAGGTCGCCGGGATCCCGAGGAACCACAGCCCGAGCCCGCGCCACGGCGTCCTGAGCCGCCGCTGCCAGGGGTTCTCGCTCACCAGTTGCCCGCTCACCGTTTCCTCCGGTCGTCGCCTGCCGTCGTGCGTCCAGTCTCCGGCCGGCGTCCCTCCCGCACAGTGTGCCCGCAACCCGGACAAGGGGTGTATCTACCTACACCCCCGGACGGCATCTGGAGCCATGTCGCCGGGCCCGCCCGCCCGGTTGCCTTAGGGGGTCACCTCGTATCGACGACCCAGAGGATCCCCCCATGAGAAGGAACGCGGCCGCCGCGCTCGGCGGCTGGAGCGCGCGGCACCGGCTGGCGGCCGTGGTGGGCTGGCTGCTGTTCGTCGTCCTGGCCACGGTGCTGGGCGGCGCCGCCGGGCAGGTCAAGATGAGCGGCCACGAGCAGGGCACCGGAGCGTCCGCGCGCGCCGAGAAGATCATCGACGACGCCGGGATCGACGACCCGGACTCCGAGGCCGTGCTGGTCACCGGCCCGGCGGGCTCCCCGCGGGTGGCCCGCGCGGTGGCGGCCGTCCGCGCGAACGTCCAGGCCACCGGGAAGATCACGGACCTGCGGCCGGCCGCGGTGGCGAAGGACCGGCGGCACGTGCTCGTCCAGTTCACGCTGAAGGAGGTGCCGGACGGGGCGCCGGACCCGCTGCCCGCGATCGAGGACGCCGTCGCGAAGGCGCAGCGCGACAACCCGTCGGTGCCGATCGGGGAGTTCGGCGGCGCCTCCGCCGGCGCCTGGTTCGACAACGCGCTCAGCAAGGACTTCAAGCGCGCCGAGCTGACGGCGGTGCCGCTGGCGATCGGCATCCTGCTCGTCGCGTTCGGTGCGCTGCTCGCGGCGGTGCTGCCGGTCATGCTGGCGTTCACCGCCTACCTCGCGGCCGGCGGGCTCCTCGCCGTGGCCAGCCACGCGGTGCACCTGGACGACACGACGAACTCGGTGATGCTGCTGATGGGCCTGGCCGTCGGCGTCGACTACTGCCTGTTCTACCTGCAGCGCGAGCGCGAGGAGCGGCGGGCCGGCCGGGACCGGGAGGCGGCGCTCGCGATCGCGGCGGCCACCTCGGGACGGTCGGTGCTGATCTCCGGCGTCACCGTGATGGTCGCGATGTCGGGGATGTTCCTGTCCGGCCTGCTGCTGTTCAAGGGGTTCGCGATCGCGACGATCCTGGTCGTGTGCATCGCGATGCTCGGCTCGGTGACGGTCCTGCCCGCGCTGCTGTCCCTGCTCGGCGACAAGGTGGAGGCCGGGCGGATCCGGCTGCCGCGCCGGCGGCGCGGTGAGCGCGCAAGCCGCCGCGGTGAGCGCGCCGGTGTCGTGGGGACGCTGCTCAAGCCCGTCCTGGCCCGTCCGGGGATCGCGGCGGTGCTGTCGGCGGGGCTGCTGCTGGCGCTCGCCGCGCCCGCGCTCGGCATGAAGACGGCGAAGCTCGGCATCGACCAGCAGATCCCGCCCGGCGAGAAGATCGCGCAGACCTACACCGAGATGAACAGGGCGTTCCCCGGGAACCCGGCGCCCGCGCACGTGGTCGTGAAGGCCCGCGACATCGACGCGCCGCAGGTGAAGGCGGCGATCGGGGAGCTGAAGCGGCGGGCGCTGGCGTCCGGTGAGATGAACGCGCCGATCGAGGTGACCGTGCACGAGCGGGCGAACGTCGCGGAGATCGAGGTGCCGCTCGCCGGCGGCGGCTCGGACGCGACCTCCAAGCACGCGCTGGAGACGCTGCGGGACACGATCGTCCCGCAGACCGTCGGCCGGGTCGCGGACGCGCCGGTGGGCGGGCAGCTCGCCTGGTCCACCGACTACAACGCCCGGCTCGGGCACGCGATCGTGCCGGTGTTCCTGTTCGTCATGGGCATCACGTTCCTGCTGATGCTGGTCTTCTTCCGCTCGGTCGTGATCGCGCTGACCGCGATCGTGCTGAACCTGCTGTCGGTCGGCGCCGCGTACGGGGTGATGGTGGCGGTGTTCCAGCACGGCTGGGGCGACTCGCTGGTCGGGACGCGCGGCGCGGGCGCGCTGGAGTCGTGGATCCCGCTGTTCGTGTTCGTGGTGCTGTTCGGGCTGTCGATGGACTACCACGTGTTCGTGGTGTCGCGGATCCGCGAGGCCCACGACCGGGGCCTGGACACCGCCCGCGCGGTCGGCGAGGGGGTGCGCGCCACCGCCGGGGTCGTGACCGGCGCGGCCGTCATCATGATCGCCACGTTCGGGATCTTCGGGACGCTGTCGATGCAGGACTTCAAGCAGCTCGGCGTGGGGCTGGCGGTGGCTGTGCTGATCGACGCGACGGTCGTCCGGATCGTGCTGCTGCCCGCCGCGATGGCGCTGCTCGGCCGCGCGAACTGGTACCTGCCCCGCTGGCTCGGCTGGCTGCCGCGCGTCTCGCACGGCGAGCCCGCGCCCGTCCCGTCGCCGGCGCCGCCCGCCGTCCCGGTTTCCTAGCGGGCCAGCAGCCGCCGCCCTAGCCGGGTGGCGGCTGCTGCTCGTACGGCTGCCGGTACGCCTCGTCCGGCGCCTGGAGGCCGTACGGGGGCTGCTCCTGTGGCGGGGCCATCCGCTGCTGTGGCGGGGCCACCGGCGGATACGGCAGGGCCGGTGGAGGCGGCGGCAGGGCGGGCCGGGCCGGTTGCTCGACGGCCCTGCCCGCCCTGCGCTCCCGGTAGGCGTCCCGGACGCGGCCGCCGAGGCGCTTGCCCGCGTCCTGGACCTGCTGCGCGCGTTCGCTCGCCGCGGCCTCGCGCAGCTTCCCGGCGGACTGCCGGCCGAGCTCCCGCAGCCGCTCCGCCCGCTCGGACTCGATCGCCTGCTGGACGCGCTCGTGCTGGGCGAGCCGCGCGGCGTTGTCGCGGGCGGCCTGCCCCATCACCTGGCCCGCGGCCTGGGCGCCGTCCCAGGCGACGACGGCGCCGTGCCGCGCGGCCGCCACGGCGGCCCGGTAGGCGCCCGCCCGCATCACGACCGTGCCGGCCATGAGATCGGCGAGCGTGCGGCGCCGCGGGCCGGCGAGCGCGGGCAGGCTGTTCGCCAGGAAGGCGAGGATCGCGAGCGCCCACAGCAGGACGGCGAAGAAGAACAGGCCCTCCAGGAGGAGCACCCAGGCGAGCGCGTAGAGGCCGGTCCCGGACGCGGTCGTGAGCAGCGCCCGGCGCATCGCGCGTCCCTTGCCCGGGCCCGCGTCGGCGGAGGCGTGCCGGACGCGCAGGTCCATCGCGGCCTTCCCGGCCGTCCGGCCGGTCCAGGCCAGCCCGACGAACTGGTGGAGCAGTTCCGCGAGCACGAGCAGCAGCAGGGCCTGCTCGATGGTGGTGACGAAGGTGCCCCACACCCCCGCGCCGAACTCGCCGGCGGCCTTCTCCACGCTCCCGCCGGACACCAGGAGTTCGAGCCCCGCCGACCACGCTCTGCGCGGCAGGTCGTCGGCGACGTAGGACTGCAGCCGTCCCCAGGTCATGCCGGCGAGCAGCACGGCCACGCCGGCCAGGATCCCGGCGTCGATCGACCAGGCCAGCAGCCGCCGGACGCGGGACGCCGCCTCGCTGACCGGCCCGGCCGGCTCGTACAGCGGCGGCGGCACGGGACCTCGGTACGGGCCGCCGTAGGGCGCGGGGAACGGGGAGGGCGGAGGGCCGTGCACGGGGGACCCCTCTGGCTCGACAGAGATCATCGCGATCGTAAGGGCCCGGGTCGGCGGCCGCCATCGGATGACCGCCTTCTGCCATCCGCATTCGAAAGATGGGTCGAGTCTAAAAATAGCCTTGACCAAGTGTGTGGACTGAACCTAAGTTTGTGCTCGTACCACTTACTTGGAGGTGTCCATGACCGCGCCCTCTCGCGCACCCGCCGCGCCCGCCGCGTCCGCGGCCCCGGAGCGGCTCGACCCGGCCCTGCTCAGGACCTCGTTCGTGCTGGTCCTCGGGCCGATCCTCGCCCTGCTCGACACGACGATCGTGAGCGTCGGGCTGGACGCGGTCGCCCGCGACTTCGGCGCCCCGATCGCGACCCTCCAGTGGGTGTCCGCCGGGTACCTGCTGGCGATCTCGATGGTGATGCCGCTCGCCGGCTGGGCGAGCGACCGGTTCGGCGCCCGGACGATGTGGATGACGTCCGTCGCGCTGTTCACCGCCGGGTCCGCGCTGTGCGGGCTCTCCTGGTCGGCCGGGAGCCTGATCGCGTTCCGGGTGCTGCAGGGCATCGGCGGCGGGCTGATCCAGCCGATCGGCCAGTCGATCGTCGTGCGGGCCGCCGGGCCCGGACGGCTCGGCCGGGTCTTCGGCGTCACCGTGCTGCCGCTGACGTTCGCGCCCGTGCTCGGGCCGCTGCTCGGCGGGCTGATCATCGAGCGGCTCGACTGGCGCTGGATGTTCCTGGTGAACGTCCCGCTCGGGCTGGTCACGCTGGTGCTCGCGGCCCGGTTCGTGCCGGCGTTCGCGGGCGCCGGCGGCGCGGCCCGGCGGCTGGACGTCCGCGGCCTCGCGCTGCTGTCGCCCGGGCTCGCGGCCGTCGTCTACGGGTTCTCCGAGGCCGGCGGCGCGGGCGGGTTCGGCGCGCCGCGCGTCGTCGCCTCGCTCGCCGCGGGGGCCGTCCTGCTCGCCGGGTACGGGGCGCACGCGCTGCGGCGGCGCGGCGCCGCGCTCATCGACCTCGGGCTGTTCGCCCGGCGGGGCTTCGCGGTCGCGACGGCCAACTCGTTCCTGCAGGGCGCCGCGCTCTACAGCTCGATGCTCCTGCTGCCGCTCTACTACCAGCAGGTCGAGCACGCGTCCGCGCTGGAGGCCGGGCTGCTGCTCGCCCCGCAGGCCCTCGGCACGGCCGTCGCGACGTTCTACGCCTCGCGGCTGACCGACCGGATGGCGCCGCGCCCGATCATCCTCACCGGCATCCTGCTCACCCTCGCCGGGACGGTCGCGTTCACGCGGCTCGGCGCGCATCCCGCGGGCTGGCTGCTGACGCTGTCGCTGGTGGTGCGCGGCGCCGGGCTCGGCGTGGTGATGGCGCCCGGCATGGCGACCGTCTACGCCGCCGTCCGCCCGGACGAGACGGCCCGCGCGGCCGGCGCCGTCAACACCCTCAACCGGGTCGGCGGCTCGCTCGGCACCGCCGTCCTCGCCGTCGTGCTGCAACGGTCGCTCGGCCACCACGCACCGGCCGCCGCGTTCGGCGCGACGTTCTGGTGGGCGGTCGGCCTCTCCGCGGTGACCCTGGTGCCCGCGCTGTTCTACCCGTCCCGCAAGCCCGGAAAGGAAGCCGCGTGAACCTGCGCATCACCCGTGGAGAGCGTCCGCGGCTGCTGAGCGTGCACGCGCACCCGGACGACGAGTCGAGCAAGGGCGCCGCGACGCTCGCCAAGTACGCGGCGGAGGGCGCGGACGTCCTGGTCGCGACCTGCACGGGCGGGGAGCGCGGCAGCGTCCTGAACCCGGCGCTGGACCGGCCCGAGGTCCGCGCGGACCTGCCGGCGGTCCGGCGCCGGGAGATGGAGGCGGCGCGGCGGATCCTCGGCGTCCGGCAGCGGTTCCTCGGCTTCACCGACTCCGGGCTGCCGGGCGACGGCGAGGACCTGCCGGCGGGCTGCTTCGCGCTGGAGCCGCTCGCGGACGCGGCCCGTCCGCTGGTCGCGCTGGTTCGCGAGTTCCGCCCGCACGTCGTGGTGACCTACGACGAGACCGGCGGCTACCCGCACCCGGACCACATCAAGACGCACCAGGTCGCGGCGGAGGCGTTCGACGCAGCCGCGGATCCGGCGCGCTACCCAGGGACGGGCGAGCCGTGGCGGCCCGCGAAGCTGTACTACCAGGGCGCGTTCTCACGGAACTGGTTCCAGGCGCTGCACGACGGCATCCTCGCGCGCGGCATGGAGTCGCCGATGGGCCCGGTCCTCGCGGAATGGCCGGAGGGCGCCGCGAACCTGGACATCACGACGCGGGTCCCGTGCGCGGAGTACTTCGCGGTACGGGACGCGGCGCTCCTCGCGCACGCCACGCAGGTGGACCCGGACGCCGGGTTCATGCTGCACCCGCGCGACGTCGAACGGGAGGTGTGGCCCACCGAGGACTACCGGCTCGCCCGCGCGCACGTCGAGGCGCCGCTGCCGGAGGACGACCTGTTCGCCGGCCTCCGTCCTTAGGGGGCTAGAGCGCGACGAAGGTGAGGCCGCGCTTCTTCATCTTCGGGATGACCTTGCGCAGCGCCGCGATGGTCTCCGAGCGGTCGCCGCCGCCGTCGTGGCACAGCATGATGTTGCCCGCCTTGCCCGCCAGCATCGTCCGGCGGATGTGCCCGACGCCCGGCCGCGACCAGTCGCGCGGGTCGACGGCCCAGTCGATCGGCAGCATGTTGTGCTCGGCGACGAGCTCCAGGATCGTCTTCGACCAGGCGCCGCCCGGGGAGCGGAAGAACTGCGGCTCGATGCCGGTGGTGTCGGCGATCCGGTCGCGCGCCTGCATCATCTCCTTCTTGACCCGCTTCCTCGGCAGGCCCGCGATGGTGATGGGGTGCGTCTCGGTGTGGTTGCAGATCTGGTGGCCGGCGGCGGCGACCCGGCGCACCAGCTTCGGCCACTCCTTCACCTGCTCGCCGATCATGAAGAAGGTCGCGTGGATCTCGTGCTCGGCGAGCAGGTCCAGCATCTTCGGGGTGTAGACCGGGTGCGGGCCGTCGTCGATGGTGAGCGCGATCGTCTTCGGCGGCGGCGCCGGGGACAGCTGCGTCAGCTCCCGGACGGGGGTCTCCAGCGCGGTCAGCCGCGCCTGCGTCCAGCTCGCGGGGCGCGGCGTCGGGGTGGGCGTCGGCGTCGGCGAGGGCTTGGGATGGATGACGGGACGGGCGCGCGGCGTCGGCACCGACGGCTTGGCCGCCGCGTTCGACACATGGGACGGATGCGCCTCGTCGGCACCGATCGCGGTGAGGCCGACGGCGGCGGCCCCCATCAGCCAGAGCGCTCTGCGGCGGGACGTCCCGCCTGCCTCCTCGTCCTCCACAAGTCCCACGCTATCGGGCTTTTCGCTCCCTTGAGCGGCCTTGCGGATCACAATCGACTCAAAGGGGAAGATCGGTCACAGAAGATCGTTTGGTCCGGGGGGTGGGGATGAGCGCGGGGCCCGCGGTCGGACCACTCCTGGCGATCGTGCTGGGCGCGCTCGCGGTGTTCGCGGCGGCGCTCGCGCGGCTCGGCCGGCTCGGCCTCGGGCGGGACCTGGTGGTCGTCGCCGTGCGCGCGACCGTGCAGCTCGCGGCGGTGTCGGCGCTCATCGCCGCGGTGCTGCGCGACGCCGGGTACACGGCGGCGTTCGTCGCGGGCATGGTGGTCATCGCGGTGGTGACGGCGGGCCGCCGCATCACCGGCGGGCTGCGCGCGGGCGCGTGGGCGACGGCGCTGCCGATCGCCGCGGGCGTCGGCCCGGTCCTCGCGCTGCTGCTCGCGTCGCGGCTCGTCCCGCTGCGGACCGTGTCGGTGCTGCCGATCGCCGGCATCTTCATCGGCGGCGCGATGTCGGCGACGGGCCTCACCGGGCGGCGCGCGCTGGACGAGCTGGCCGCGCGGCGCGGCGAGTACGAGGGCGGCCTCGCGCTCGGCCTGCTGCCGCGCGACGCGGCGATGGAGGTGTGCCGCCCGGCCGCCGCGCTCGCGCTGTTCCCCGTCCTCGACCAGACCCGGACGGTCGGGCTCGTCACGCTGCCCGGCGCGTTCGTCGGCGTGCTGCTCGGCGGCGCCGACCCGGTGCAGGCGGGCGCGACGCAGCTGCTCGTGCTGATCGGGCTGCTCGCCATCGAGGTCGTCGCGGTGCTCATCACGCTGGAGCTGGTCGCGGCGGGCGTCCTCACACGGGACGGTCCGGAGCGCCGGAACGGTCCGCACCGCCGGGACGGGCGCGGTCGGCGGGACGGGCGTGGTCGGCGGAGATGGCGTCCGCGGTCGCGCGCAGCCCGGTGAGGTCGCCGCCCGGGTCCGGGGCGGTCACCGCCGCGACCACGCGTCCCGTCGCGTCGCGGACCGGCGCGGCGGCGAAGCGGGCGGGCGCGCCGGCGCGGTCCAGGTTGTCGAGCAGCGCGGGCGGGCCGGTGACCAGGCGCGCGCCGGCCCCGGCGGTCTCGTTCAGCCGCGCCAGGTGCGGCGCCGCGACGTCGCGGACGTCGCGGTGTCCGCGGGTGTCGGCGAGCGCGCCGAGCCGCGCGCCGAGGTGGTAGCGGTGGTTCTCGTCGCGGCGCACGAACCGCTCGGCCTCCAGCGTGCGCAGCAGCCGCAGCACGGTCGTCTTGTGGACGCCGAGCTTGCCGGCCAGCTCGTCCAGGCTGTGCGGGCGGTCGGCGAGCTCGATCAGCATGCTCAGCCCGCGCCCGAGGCTCTGGCTCATCGGGTGCCCTCCTCCCGGCGGCCGATGCCGGAGCGCAGCGTACCCGCGGCGCGGGACCGCCCGGTCCGTCCGGCGGGGGCGGGCGTCGCCGCGCGCGGGAGGGGAAGGATCATTGCGGGCGGAGGCGACAGGGGAGGGCATGCCGGTGACGGGGATCGACGCGAAGGCCGTGGACGCGCTGGACGGGGAGGCGCTGGACTGGCGGTTCAAGGCGATCCCCGCGTCCGCGCACGGCACGACGGTGGCGCGGGCGCGCGAGGAGCGGCTGCCGCTGGACGACTTCGGCACCCCGTTGCTCACCCTCGACGCGGGCGCGCTCGACCACAACGTCCGGTTGATGGCGGACTGGGTGAGCGCCACGGGCATGCATCTGGCACCGCACGGTAAGACCACTATGGCGCCGGCGCTGTGGCGGCGGCAGCTCGACGCGGGCGCGTGGGGCATCACGCTCGCGACGTTCCCGCAGCTGCGCGTCGCGCGCGCGTTCGGCGTCGCCCGCGTACTGCTCGCGGGCACGCCGCTCGACCCGGCGGGCCTCGCCTGGCTGGCGGGCGAGCTGGACGGCGACCCCGAGTTCGCGTTCGTCTGCTGGGCCGACTCGGTGCGGTCCGTGGAGCTGATGGACGAGGCGCTGCGCGCGGCGCGGGCGCAGCGGCGCGTGGACGTGTGCGTCGAGCTCGGCGGCCCGAACGGCCGGACGGGCGTGCGCGACGACGGCGACGCGCGGGACGTCGCCGCCGCGATCCGGGCGGCGCCGTCGCTGCGGCTCGCCGGGATCGGCGGCTATGAGGGCGCGCTCGCGCACGACGCGTCCGAGGCGAGCATCGAGGCCGTCGACGCCTACCTGCGGCGGCTCGCGAACCTGCACGGGCGGCTGGAGTACGAGACGGGCGATCCGGTCGTCACGGCGGGCGGCAGCGCGTTCTTCGACCAGGTCGCGGAGGTGCTCGGCGGGCTCGACGCGCAGGTGGTGCTGCGGTCCGGCGCCTACCTCGTGCACGACGACGGCTTCTACCAGGACATCACGCCGTTCGGCCGCGGCGCCGGGGCGGGCGGCGAGCGGTTCCGGCCGGCGATGCACGCGTGGGGCCGCGTGGTGTCCGCGCCGGAGCCCGCGCTCGCGCTGCTGGACGTGGGGCGCCGCGACGCCCCGTTCGACTCGGGCCTGCCGCGGCCGCAGTTCGTCTGCGGCAAGGGCGCCGGGCCGGTGGAGGGCGCGCGCATCACCGCGCTCAACGACCAGCACGCGTTCCTGCGCGGCGCGTCGGTCGAGCCCGGCGACATCGTCCGCCTGGGCCTGTCCCACCCCTGCACCGCCCTGGACAAGTGGACGATGATCCCGGTCGTCGACGACGCCGACGCGGACGCGCCGGTGGTGACCGACTACATCCGCACCTTCTTCTGACGTCCGGTCAGTGGCCGAGCAGGGTGCGGACGTGCGCGAGGATCGGCGCGGACAGCGCGGGGAGCGTCGCGTGCTCGCCCAGCGCGACCCGCGCGGTGACCAGTGACGCGATGCCGCCGATGAGCATCCGGCAGGCGAACTCCGGGTCGGGCAGCGCGCGGAACCGCGCGTCCTCGGCGAGCAGCCCGTCCACGACGTCGGCGAAGCGGCGCTGCACCCGGTACCGCAGCGCGGCGGCGGCGGGCCCGGCCGCGTAGATCTCCAGCAGGAACGTGCGCGCCGCCGCCGCGTCCGCCGCCAGTTCCCGCAGGTAGGCGCGGAGCGCGCGCTCCAGCCGGCCCATCACCGGCTCGTCGCGCGCGGCCAGCGCGTCGTTGACGACGCCGAGGATGCGGTCGGCGGCGTGCTCGTACGCCGACATGAAGCACTCCTGCTTGTCGGCGAAGTGCTCGTAGAACGTCTCGCGCGACACGCGCGCGCGTTTCAGCACGTCCGCGACCGTCGTGCGGGCGTACCCGCGCTCGCCGACCGCCGCCGTCATGCCCTCCAGCAGCCGGGTCCGCTGCGACGCCCGGACCTGCTCGCGGCTCAGGTGGTGCCGCCCGCGCGGCAGCGAGCCGCCGGCCGCGCCCGGCCCCGCACCACCCGATCCCACGCCGCACAGGCTAGCCGCCGGGCCGCTCCCCGCCCAGCCGATCGGACTTTCACGAACAATCGTGTTCGCAGGGATGTTACGGTTTTCCCTGCACATCGGGGGCGGACCGCTTCGCCGGCGAGTACGGCGGGACGGCCGAGCGATCAGGGCCCGGCGCAGCCGATGCGCGGTGATGTCGCTACGTCCAGGCAGTGCGCCACGGGGGCCGATCTGCCCTGGACGGCGCGCGTCCCACCGCCGCATCACGAAGGCTGACCCCGTCGCCGGGCCGATCGCCCGCCCCGCCCGACCCCGCCCGCTCTGCAACGGGCCGTGTGCGCGCGGGGTTACCCGCACATGAATCCTTCAGACGACGGCGCCCGGCATGCGCGCGGGATGCTCGCGGTGCTGCTGCTCGGCCAGTTCATGGTGAACGTCGACACCGCGATCGTGAACGTGGCGTCCCCGGCCGTCCAGGACGACCTGCACCCGTCGGGCGGCGCGCTGGAGCTGGTCGTGTCCGGGTACACGCTGGCGTACGCGGTGCTGCTGGTCATCGGCGCGCGGCTCGGCGACGCGCGCGGGCACCGGCGGATGTTCCTGCTCGGCCTCGCCGTCTTCACCGCCGCGTCGCTGGCGTGCGGGCTCGCACCGGTCACGGGCGCGCTGGTGGCGGCACGGCTCGTCCAGGGGGCGGCGGGCGCGTTGATGGTGCCGCAGGTGCTGTCCGGCATCCAGATCCACTTCACCGGTAAGGCGCGGGCGCGCGCGCAGGGGTTGCTGGTGCTGACGCTGTCCGGCGGCGCCGTCGCGGGGCAGGTGCTCGGCGGCGTCATGGTCTCCGCCGACCTGTTCGGGCTCGGCTGGCGGCCCGTCTTCCTGGTGAACGTGCCGGTCGGCGTCGTGCTCCTCATCGCCGGCGCCCGGCTGCTGCCCCGGGACGCGGGCGGCCGGGCAGGCCGGCTCGACCTCGGCGGCGTCGCGCTGCTGTCGGCGGGCGTGCCGCTGCTGACCGTCCCGCTGATGTTCGGCCGCGAGGCGGGCTGGCCCGCGTGGACGTGGATCTGCCTCGCCGCGAGCGTCCCCGTGCTGGCGCTGTTCGTCCGGCGACAGTGGCGCGTCGCGGCGCGCGGCGGGACGCCGCTGGTCGACCTGCGGGTGCTCGCCCGTCCCGTCGTCGCCTGGTCGCTCGGGTCGATCGCGCTGGCGACGTCCACCTACTTCGCGATGCTGTTCACCCTCGCGCTCTACCTGCAGCAGGGCCTCGGGAAGAGCGCGATGTTCTCCGGCCTGGTGCTCGTGTCATGGGTCGCCGCGTTCGGCGTCGCGGGGCCGCTGCTGCCGCGCCTCCCGGCCCGGCTCGCCGCGCACGCCCCGGTCGCGGGCTACCTGATCCTCGCCGCCGCGTACCTGGCCACCGGGCTGACCCGCGCGGACGGGGCGCTCCTCGTCGTGCTCCTCGGCTTCGGCGGGCTCGGGCTCGGCCTCGGGTTCGCATCCCAGCTCGGGCGCGCCACCGCGGACGCCCCGGCGCGGTTCGCGGCCGACCTCAGCGGCGTCATCAACACCAACTCGCAGCTGTCGGCCGTCGCGGGCGTCGCCGTCTTCGGCACCCTCTACCTCGGCCTCGGCGGGACGCCCCGGCACGCGTTCACCGTCGTCATGGCCGCGTTCGCGGGCACCGCGCTCGCCGCGTGCGCCACCGCGTTCGCCGGGTGGCGCGCCGGCCGCCGCGAGCACGCGGACGGCGGTCAGGGCAGCAGCCCGGCGCGGCGCGCCGAGGCCACCGCCTCCAGCCGCGTGTGAGCGTCGAGCTTGCGCATCGCCGACCGCAGGTAGCTCTTCACCGTCTCCGGCAGCAGCCCGAGCCGGTCGGCGGCCTCCGCGTTCGTGCAGCCGATCGCCACGTACGCCAGCACGTCCACCTCGCGGGGCGCCAGCGCCGGACGGTGCGGCGGCCCGTCCGGGTCCGCGGAACCGGCGGCGGCGAGCCGCAGCGTCATCGCGCGCAGCCGGTCGCGGGTCGGCGCGTCCGCCACCTGCTCGGCGAGCGCGCGCAGCTCGGCGTGCACGGCCCGGACCTCCTCCCAGCGCGCCGCGGCGTCCGGCGACGCCGGGGGCGTCCACGCCAGGGCGTCGTCGGCCCGGTCCCGGACGGCGAGGTCCTGCTCCAGGTCGCGGGCCGCCTGCACCGCCGCGCCGACGATCCGGTCGGCGAGCGACAGCGGCTCGCGCAGCGCCCCGTACAGCACGCCGCGGACGCGCCGCCGCACCACCACCGGCACCGCCACGATCGACAGCAGCCCCTCGCGGCCGACGGGCTTGTCGTAGTCGTGGCTGATCGACGCCGCGGCCGGGTAGTTGCTCACCCACATCGGCCGGCCGGTCGCCATCGACTTGCCGCCGAGCCCGTTGCCGTGCCGGACGACCAGGCCGTTCAGCGAGTCGGTGGTGTTGCCGACCAGCTCGGTGATGCGCAGCCGGTCCCGGCCGCTGAGAGCGCCGCCGAACACCATGGGCAGGCCGGTCGTGCGGTGCAGCGTCAGCACCGCCGACCGGACCGCCCCGGCGTCGTCGCCCATGCCGCCCAGCATGCCCGCGCGGGCGCGATCACGGAAGGTCACGCGCACGGAAATCGGCAAGGCGCGGGCTCACGCGTGCCTTTGCGCGGCCGCGTCGCCGAGCCCGAGGATCTCCACGGCCTCCGCGCGCATCTGCACCTTGCGGATCTTCCCGGTGACGGTCATCGGGAACTCGTCCACGACGTGCACGTACCGCGGGATCTTGAAGTGCGCCAGCTTTCCCTGGCAGAACTCGCGCAGCGCCTCGGCGGTGAGCTCCGGCGCGCCCTCGCGCAGCCGCACCCACGCCATCAGCTCCTCGCCGTACTTCTCGTCCGGGACGCCGATGACCTGCGCGTCCACGATGTCGGGATGGGTGTAGAGGAACTCCTCGATCTCGCGCGGGTACACGTTCTCGCCGCCGCGGATCACCATGTCCTTGATCCGGCCGGTGATGTTGACGTAGCCCTCGCCGTCCATCACCGCGAGGTCGCCGGTGTGCATCCAGCGGGCCGCGTCGATCGCCTCGGCCGTCTTGCCCGGCTCCTCCCAGTACCCGAGCATCACCGAGTAGCCGCGGGTGCAGAACTCGCCGGGCGTCCCGCGCGGGACGGTGACGCCCGTCTCCGGGTCGACCACCTTGATCTCCAGGTGCGGCATGACGGTCCCGACCGTGGAGACGCGGCGGTCCAGGGAGTCTCCCGCGCGGGTCTGCGTCGACACCGGCGACGTCTCCGTCATGCCGTAGCAGATCGCGACCTCGCTCATCCCGAGCCGGTCGATGACCTGCTTCATCACCTCGACCGGGCACGGCGACCCGGCCATGATCCCGGTGCGCAGGCTCGACAGGTCGAGGGTGTCGGCGGACGGCTCGTTCAGCACCGCGATGAACATCGTCGGCACCCCGTACAGCGACGTGCAGCGCTCCGCCGCGACCGCGTCGAGGGTGGCCTTCGGGTCGAACGCGGGCGCCGGGATCACGACGCACGCGCCGTGGCTGGTCGCCGCGAGGTTCCCCATCACCATGCCGAAGCAGTGGTAGAAGGGCACCGGCACGCAGACCCGGTCCTCCTCGTCGTAGCCGCACAGCTCCCCGACGAAGAACCCGTTGTTGAGGATGTTGTGGTGCGACAGCGTCGCGCCCTTCGGGAACCCCGTCGTCCCGGACGTGTACTGGATGTTGATCGGGTCGTCCGCGCCGAGGCCCTCGCCGATGCCGTGCAGCAGGTGCCGGTCGCCGGCGCGTCCCGCCTCCACCAGCGCGTCCCACGCGCCGGTGCCGATGAGGATCACGTCGGTGAGCGCGGCGCAGCGCGGCCGCACCTCCTCGATCATCGCCGCGTAGTCGGACGTCTTGAACCGCGGCGCCGCGACCAGCGTGCGGATGCCCGCCTGGTTCAGCACGAACTCCAGCTCGTGCACCCGGTACGCCGGGTTGATGTTGACCAGGATCGCGCCGAGCTTCGCCGTCGCGTACTGGACGAGCATCCACTCCGCGCAGTTCGGCGCCCAGATCCCGACCCGGTCGCCCTTGGTGACGCCGAGGTCGCGCAGGCCGAGCGCGACCGCGTCCACGTCGGCGGCGAACTGGTCGTAGGTCCAGCGCCGTCCCGACGCCCGGTCGACGAGGGCCTCGCGGTCGGCGAACGCGGCGACCGTCCTGTCGAGGTTCGCGCCGATCGTGTCGCCGAGCAGCGGCGTCGCCGAGACGCCGGACGCGTACGAGAGCGTCATCGCAGGTCCTCCTCGCGGAACTCGCCGGGCGGCCGGTCGTCCGCGCCCGGATGCTTGCCGATCTCCGCCGTCCGCAGCTCCACCCGGCGGATCTTCCCGGAGATCGTCTTCGGCAGCTCGCCGAACTCCAGCAGCCGCAGCCGCTTGTACGGGGACAGCTGCGCCCGGCTGTGCTCGAAGATCGCCTTCGCCGTCTCGGCGGTCGGCTCCCAGCCCGCGGCGAGGGTCACGTACGCCTTCGGCACCGCGAGGCGCACAGGGTCCGGCGACGGCACCACCGCCGCCTCCGCCACCGCCGGATGCTCGATCAGCACGCTCTCCAGCTCGAACGGGGAGATCTTGTAGTCCGACGCCTTGAACACGTCGTCCGCGCGCCCGACATAGGTGATGTAGCCGTCCTCGTCGCGGGAGCCGATGTCGCCGGTGTGGTAGAAACCGCCCGCCATCGCCTCCTCGGTGCGCGCCTCGTCGCCGTGGTAGCCGGTCATCAGCCCGAGCGGGCGGTCCTCCAGGTCGAGGCAGATCTCGCCCTCGTCGCCCTGCTCGCCGGTCACCGGGTCGATCAGCGCGACCCTGTAGCCCGGCACGGGACGTCCCATCGAGCCCGGCTTGACCTCCTGGCCCGGCGTGTTCGCGATCTGGACGGTCGTCTCCGTCTGCCCGAACCCGTCCCGGATCGTCCGGCCCCACGCGTCCTTCACCCGCTGGATGACCTCGGGGTTCAGCGGCTCGCCCGCCGCGACCACCTCGCGCGGCGGCGTCGCCAGCCGGGCGAGGTCGCACTGGATCATCATCCGCCACACCGTCGGCGGCGCGCAGAAGCTCGTCACGCCGCACCGCTCCATCGCGTCCAGCAGCCGGTCGGCGTCGAACCGCGTGTAGTTGAAGATGAACACGCACGCCTCGGCGTTCCACGGCGCGAAGATGTTGCTCCACGCGTGCTTCGCCCAGCCCGGCGACGAGATGTTCAGGTGGACGTCCCCGGGCCGCAGCCCGATCCAGTACATCGTCGACAGGTGCCCCGCCGGGTAGGACGCGTGCGTGTGCTCGACGAGCTTCGGCTGCGCGGTCGTCCCGGACGTGAAGTACAGCAGCAGCGTGTCCGACGACATCGTCATCCCGTACTGGGAGAACACGTCGCTCGCCTCGTAGGCGTCGGCGTAGTTCAGCCAGCCCTCGACCGGTCCGCCGACCGCGATCCGGGTGAACTCGCCGTCCAGGTCCGCGAACTTCCCGGCGTCGGCCGAGCCCGTCACCACATGGCGGGCGCGGCCCCGTGTGAGCCGGTCCTGCAGGTCGGCGGGGCCGAGCAGCGGCGTGCACGGGATCAGCACGGCGCCGAGCTTCATCGCGGCGAGGACCGTCTCCCACAGCTCGACCTGGTTGCCGAGCATCAGCACGATCCGGTCGCCCCGCCGCACCCCCGCCCCGCGCAGCATGTTCGCGACCTGGTTCGACCGGCGCGCCATCTCCGCGAACGAGTATCGCTCCTCGGCCCCGTCCTCCTGGACGATCCACAGCGCCGGCGCGTCGTTCCCCTCGGCGATCTTGTCGAACCAGTCGAGCGCCCAGTTGAACCCGGTCAGCACCGGCCAGCGGAACTTCTCGTACGCGCTCGCGTGATCGTCGCGATGCGCGAGCAGGAAGTCGCGCGCCCCGCGGAACTCGACTGCGGGCATGGTCTCTCCTCGTAGCCGCACGGACAACACCTGGTCAGGGGCATGGTCGGACATCCCGAGTGACCCACGCCACCCCCGAACGGGGGTAGTCCTACCCCTGCGCGACGAAGGTGGACCGCAGCACCAGCGCCATGTGCTCGCCGGCCTGCTCCACGCTCCAGCCGCGGTCGACCAGCAGCGTCTCGCTGACGGAGTTGGAGATCAGCGCGAGCAGCATGTCGGTGGCGGTGTCGACCGTCCAGCCGGGGGCGAGGACGCCCTCCCGGTCGAGCCGCTCCATCAGCGCGCGGTTCGTCTCGTACCGCCAGTACATCGCGGTCGCCCAGTGCCGCTCCGCGTCCGGGTCGTCGCCCGCCTCGCGCTCCACCGCCCGCGACACCGCGAGGACGCGCTGCATGAACTCGGCGTGCCGGCGGGCGAACCGGTCCAGCGCGGTCACCGCGTCCGGCGCGTCGCTGACCGGCGCGAACCGGCCCTCGATGTCCTCGACCTCGTTGACGTAGTCGAACAGCTCGCTGACCAGCTCGGCGCGGGACGCGAAGTGCAGGTAGACGGCCCGCCGCGACACCCCGGCGCGCTCGGCGACGGCCGCCATCGTGGTCGCCGCCATGCCGTGCTCCTCGACGAGCTCGCGCGCCGCGCGCAGCAGCGCGGCGCGGGACCGGCGGCTGCGCGCGTTCCGCGGCTCCTCGATCGACCTCGTCATGGCCCCATGCTCGCAGCCCGCCCGTTGCAGTGAACTGCACGCTGTGTGTACTTTCGAATAAGTACACACAGCGTGCAGTTTCTTGGAAGGTCGGTGCGATGGAACGGAACCGCTGGTGGCCCGTGATCGGATGCGGGCTCGTCGTCTTCATGGCCACGCTCGACACGAGCATCGTCGCCGTGGCGCTGCCCGCCATCGAGCGGGACTTCGGCGCCCGCACCGCCGCGACGCAATGGGCCGTCCTCGGCTACCTGATCCCCCTGGTCGCGCTCAGCCTGCCCGCCGGGCGGTGGCTCGACCGCGGCGGCCCGCGCGCCGCGCTCGTCCTCGCCACCGGCGGCTTCACGCTCAGCAGCCTCGCCGCCGGGCTCGCGCCGCACCTCGCCGTCCTGGTCGCCGCGCGGGTGGTGCAGGGCGCGTTCGCCGCCGTCCTGTTCGCGCTGATCCCGCTGGTCAGCGTGCGGGCGGTCCGGCCCGAGCTGGCCGGACGGGCGAGCGCCCTCGTCATGACCCTCGGGCCGCTCGGCGCGGTCAGCGGCCCGGCCCTCGGCGGCCCGATCGTCCAGTCCTGGGGCTGGCCGTGGATCTTCTACATCAACGTGCCGGCCGGGCTGCTGGTGATCGCGATCGCGCTGGTGAGCCTGGACCGCGACCGGCTCGCCCGCCCCGACCGGACGTTCGCCGGGGAGGCGCTGCTGCTGGCCGCCGCCGCGACGGCCCTGCTCCTCGCGCTCTCGCTGGCGGCGGGCCGCGGGCCGGGCTGGCTGCTCGTCGCGGTGGCGGCGGTCCCGGCGCTGGCCGGCTGGTGGCGGACGCGGGCGAGCGGGCCCCTCCGGGACCTGATGCGCGTCCCGCCCGCGGCCGGGCCGGTCGCCGCGATCATGCTGAACGCCCTGGTCATCTCGCTCGTCGAGTTCCTCGCGCCGTTCTACCTGCAGCGGGTGCTGCACCTGTCGCCGGTGGCGACGTCGGCGACGGTCCTGGCGATGCCCGCGGCCATGGTCGCCGCCGGCCCGGTCGGCGGCCTCCTCGGCGACCGCTGGGGGACGGCGCGGACGGCCGCCGCGGGCACGGCGGTCACGGCCCTCGGCGTCCTGCTGCTCGTCCCGGTCGGCTCCGGCCTGCACGCGTCGGGCCTGGCCTGGCGGCTGGCGATCGCCGGCGCCGGGACGGGGCTGTTCGCCGGGCCGAGCTTCGCGATGCTCATGGCGCACGCGCCGCCCGGCCTGCACGGCACGGCCGGGGCCGCGCAGAGCCTGGCCCGCCAGCTCGGCTTCGCGCTCGGCCCCGCCTCGGCCACCCTCGCCTGGGCCGCGACCGGCTACACGATGACCGGGATGCGGATCGCGTTCGCGCTGGCCACCGCCGCCGGGCTCGCGGCGCTCGCCGCCCTCGCGGCGCCGTGGCTCGCCGGGCGCCTCCGGCGCGGCGGACACGCGGACGCCTTGCGCGATCATGAACCGGTGCGGTCGCCGTAGGGTCGTCGTCCATGACCGCCTCCCACCTCGACGACACCCGCACCGCCTACGACGGCGTCGCCGACCTCTACGCCTCGATGTTCAGCACCGCGTTCCTCGACATGCCCCTCGACCTCGCGATGATCAACGCGTTCGGGCGGCTCACCCGGGACGCCGGACCGGTCGCCGACCTCGGCTGCGGGCCCGGGCACCTCACCGGCCACCTGCGCTCGCTCGGCTGCGACGCGTTCGGCGCGGACGCGTCCGCGGAGATGATCCGGATCGCCCGCGCGGCGCACCCGGGCGTCCGCTTCGACCAGGTCCCGATGACCGAGGCGGACGTCCCCGACGGCTCGCTCGGCGGCGTCCTCGCCTGGTACTCGATCATCCACACGCCGCCGGCGCAGGTCCCCGAGCTGCTCGCCGCGTTCCACCGGATGCTCGCGCCCGGCGGCCACCTGCTGCTCGGCTTCTTCGCCTCCGACACCGCCGAGCCCGTCCCGTACGACCACAAGGTGGCGCCGGCGCACCGCTGGCCCATCGACCGCCTCTCCGAGCTGGCGGCTGAGGCCGGGTTCGCCGAGGTCGCCCGGCTCCGCCGCGAGCACGCCGAGAACGAGCGGCCGTACCCCCACGGCCACCTCCTCGCCCGCAAACAGCCTCGTTGACTTGCGGCGTGTCGGCCTTATGAAGGCCGTTTTAAGGCCGACACGCCGCAAGTCAACGGAGGAGGGCGATGCGGACGGCGCGCAGGCGCGACGGGTCGCCGACCACGGTGAAGCCGGCGATGCGGCCGTCCTCGACGGTGACGCGCAGGACGGCCGCGAGCCGGCCCCGAGGGGCGACGACGACGCCGGCCGAGCCGTCCACCAGCGCGAGGCGGGCGTTGCGGGCGCGGACGGGGTTGGCGAGGGTTTCCCCGGCGATCCGGCGGGCGCCCCGGACCTCGGCGGCGCCCGCGGCGCCCTCGGCGCGCCGGAACGCGTCGGGGGCGAGCACCGCCAGCAGCGCGTCCAAGTCGCCGGAGCGGGACGCGGCGAGGAACGCCGCGACGACCTCCCGCTGCCGCGCGAGATCGGCGGCGGGCACCGCCGGCGTCCCGTGGACGCGCCGCCGCGCCCGGCTCGCCAGCCGCTTCGTGGTCTCGGGCGTCCGCTCCACGATCCCGGCGATCTCCGCGAACGGCACCGCGAACAGATCGTGCAGGACGAACGCGACGCGCTCGGCGGGACCGAGGCGGTCCAGGACGACGAGCATCGCCAGCCCGACGGAGTCGGCGAGCACCGCCTCCTCCTCCGGGTCGCGCCCGCCCGCCCGCTCCAGTTCGGCGAGGCGGTCGAGGCCGTCGAGGCCGGCGGGGTCCTCGCCGCGGCGGCGCCGCGAGCGCAGCATGTCGAGGCAGATCCGGCCGGCGATCGTCGTCAGCCAGCCGGGCAGGTTCGCCACGTCCCCGGCGCCCGCGCGCGCCGCGCGCAGCCACGTCTCCTGAACCGCGTCCTCGGCCTCGTCCAGCGAGCCCAGCATGCGGTACGCGACCGCCCGCAGGTGCCCGCGGCACTCGTCGAACCGCTCGGCCAGCGCCTGCTCGTCCATCGGTCCCCTTTTCCCGTCGCGGGTCGTCATGGAGGTGAGGGACAACGACGACACCAGAACGAAGGGGTGCCCGCTCATGCTATCGGCCCACGACCAGGTGGCCTCGCTGCTGCATCTGGACTCCAGCCATTCCGGCGACTCCGTCACCCGGCGCCTGTCCGCGCGGTTCGCGGACGCCTGGCGGGAACGGCACGGAACGTCCGGCTACCGGTACCGGGACCTCGCCGCCGATCCGGTGCCGCCGATCTCCCCGGCGTACTGCGCGCTCGGGCGCCGCGTCGAGAAGAACGGCTTCGTCCCTCCCGCGAAGGTGGACGCGCTCATCGAGACCGAGGCCGAGGAGCGTGAATGGGGCATGACGCTCCCGCTGGTCGAGCAGCTCACCGGCGCCGGGACGGTGCTGATCGGCGCCCCGATGTACAACTTCTCGGTCCCCGCGTCGCTCAAGGCGTGGATCGACCGGATCACCTTTCCCGGCGCGTACACCGACCCGGACACCGGCGAAAGCGTCCTGCGCGACAAGCGGATCGTCGTCGTGACGGCGCGCGGCGGCGCGTACGGCCCCGGCACCCCGCAGGAGAACTTCGATTTCCAGGAGCCCTACCTGCGCGCCTATTTCGGCAAGCTCGGCGTCGCCGAAGACGGTGTGACCTTCGTGAACGCCGAAATGACCCTGGCCGGCCTCGTCCCGCATCTGGCGCGCTTCAGGGGAATGGCGGCAGAATCGCTCGCCGTCGCATGGGAGGCGGTGATCGACCTGGCCTCCCGCTGAAGGGGGTCGCGCCGTGGAGCCCGGAATCGTCATCGTGCTGAACGGCCTCACCGGCGCGCAGAAGGCGGGGTCCGTCATCGGGCTGATCGCCACCGCCGTGGTGTGGCCGATGGTGCTGCGCATGCGCCGCTGGTTCGCCCAGCCGGCGGTGTGGCTGGACGGGACGGTCCTGCACGCCCACATGCGCGACGGGCTGCGGAGCTGCGACCTCGCCACCGCGCACGTCGCGATGGACGACGTCCCGCCCCGGTGGGTCCGGGAGGACCCGAAGTTCCATCGCCGAGTGCGCGTGATGGTCCCGGGGATCGCGCGCTTCCGGGTCCGGACCGAGGCGGGGCCGATCGACTTCGCGCTGTACGACACCCACCGGCGGGCCGAGGTGCCGGCGGAGGTGCTGAAGGCGCTGGAGGACGGGATCCTCGCCGGTCCGGACCGCGGCGGGCAGGCCGGTGCCGACGCCGACGACGCCGTCCGGAAGCTGCGCGAGCATGCGGTGGCGGGCCGGAGACTGCGTCAGGGCACACAGTGGCATGCCTGAGCGGCCGTACGGCCCGCCGGCCCGGCGGCTACTTGGCGGGGGTGTAGGGCGGGGCGACGCCCCAGCCCCAGTGCGGCATCGGGGCTTCGAGCGGCGGTGCCGCGTCCGGCTGGGAGTTCGACAGCGCGATGCGGGTGCCCCACTCGATGTAGGACGCGAACGCGGCGCGGAACTCGGGGTCGGCGGGCAGGCCGACCTCGTCCGCCGCCTCCATGAGCAGGGCGACCCAGCGGCGGCGCTGCGCCTCGGTGATCGCCTTGCCGAGGTGCTGGCGGACCATGTGGTGGTAGCCGCCGCGCTCCTCGCTGTAGCGCTCGGGGCCGCGGAACACCTCGCCCAGCCAGACCGCGACCCACTTCGGGTGGTCGGGGGCCATGTGCTCGAAGAGGGGCCGGAGCAGGTCGTCCTTGAGGACGGCGGTGTAGAAGACCTCGGTGAGGCGCTGCAGGGCCTCGTCGCCGCCCGCCCAGTCGTACATGGTCGGGACGGACGAGCCGGCGCCGCGGACGGGCGTCCGCTCGTAGTGCCGCATCTCCTCGATCTGCTGGACGTACGGCTTGATCGCGGCGAAGAAGGCGGGGAAGTGCTCGCCGGAGCGGAAGCCCCGCATGTGGTCGTCGGCGGACGTCCAGCCGATCCGCAGGACGTAGCACTCGGGCTCGTCGACGCAGCGGGCCAGCTCGTAGTCGACGCACTGCGGCGCGGCGGCGAGCGGGACGGCGGCGCGGGCGTACGCGGCCTCGAACTCCTCGGCGCGCGCCGGGTCGATCCGGTAGCGGATGTACTCGACGATCATCGGGCCCCCAAGAAATGATCTTCCGGTCGGGTAATCAATGTAACGCTGTAATCACCCGACCGGAAGCCTGTGATCATTCTTGCGCGGACGCTCCCGAGGTGCGCCGGTACCAGGCGAACCCGCCGCCGGCGACCACGACGACCGCGGCGATCAGGCCGATCCACAGCCAGCCGCCCGAGCCGCCGGAGCCGCCGTCCGCCGCCTTCGCGGCGGGCGCGGACGCCGGGCCGCCGGCGCCCGCGGCCCCGGTCGACCCGGTGACGGTGAACTTGTAGGTGCCGCTGATCGGGTGGCCGTCCGGCGACACGACGCGCCAGCCGACCGTGTACACCCCGTTCGGCAGCGTGCCCTTCACCGCCTCGGTGACCTTGTTGTCGACCGCCTGGGCCTTGCCCGCCTCGTGCCGTCCGCCCTTGGCGTCCGTCAGCACGACCTGGGGCAGCTGCACCGGGTCGGCGTAGGTCAGCACGATCTGGGTCGGCGGCGCGATCGTCGCGTTCGCGGCCGGATCCGCCCCGGTCAGCGACGTGTGTGCGGACACGGGGGGCGCGGCCAGCGCGAGCGCGGCGAAGGCCGCGGCCGCGCCGGTGGCGGCGCGCCGGACGGCCCGGCTCACGCCCGGCTCCGCGCGCGGGACAGGCCGTAGCCGCCGACCGCGATGCCGATCACGCCGACGCCGATACCGACGCCGCCGAGCAGCCGCGCGGTGCCGTCGTCGGAGCTCGCCTCCGCCTTCGCGGCGGGCTTGGACTGCGCGGTGAGCCCGGCCGCCGCGGCGTCGGACGAGCCCTTCGGCGTGAGCTTCAGCGTGGGCGCCGGGTGCTCGGGCTCGGCGGAGCCGTCGCCCGGGTCCTGCTCCCACTTGACGACCTGGCCGTCGGAGTAGGTCTGGTCGGCCTTGAACGTCATCGTGTCGGTGTCGGTCGGCAGCGGGCCGAGCGAGACGTCGAACTCCTGGAACTGGCCGGGCTCGATCTTGCCGCCGGTCCAGATGATCTGCGTGGCGGCCTTGGTCAGCTCGCCGCCCTCGGTCTTCACCGGCTTCGGCAGCGTGGACGTGACGACCTTGGCCGTCCAGCCGGGGACGGGCCGCACCGACACCGACATGACCGGGTGGTCGGTCGGCAGGTTCACCACCAGCTTCGTGGTGCTGGCCTTGTCCTCCTCGTTCGGCACCCGGAACGAGACCTTGGCGTAGGAGCCCTGCTCGGCGGTCTTGGGGTTGACGGTGACGTGCGCGGACGCGGCGGTCGCGAGCGCGATCACGCCGAGGCCGGTCAGCGAGGCGAGCGTGCCGAGCCGGCGGGCATGCGTGCGGGAAGGCAAGACGGAACTCCGTTCGAGTCGTACGGGAAGGGGCCGGGCGCCGGCGGGGCCGGCGGCCGGTGACGTACGGCGCTCGCTCAGCTGTGAGCGAGCGCCCTCGAACGCGGCGGGGGTCCCCGCCGGACGACCTGGTGCCGCAGCGCGCGTCCCGTGGCGAGCGCGCCGGCCGCCACCGGCACCACGGGGGTACGCAGCGGGCGCTCCGCCGGTTCGATCAGCAGCAGCGCGAGCAGCAGCCGGATCGGGCGGTCGGCGGCGGCGGCGAGGCGGCGGGCGAGCGACCACGCGGCTCGCTCGCCGCGCCGCAGCCACCATGCGGCGGCGACGGCGGCGGCGACGTGCGCGAGGGTCATCGAGGTGCCGGAGCCGTGCATCGCGGGCACCGCCGCGGCGTGTTCCGCGTGCGCCCCGGGGGCGCAGCCGGGCATGCCCTCGGTCGCGCTCGCGAACAGCGTGTGCAGCGCGAACTGGCCGCCGAGCAGCCCGCCCATGATCGTCGGGAGGGACCGCTCGTGCCCCGCGAGGGCGAGGGTGACGGCGAGGACCGCGCCGAACCCGGCGAGCACCGCCCAGCCCGGCACCGGCTCGTGCGACGCCAGATCGTGGCCGAGGGTCGCCAGCGCGACGCACACGGTCGCGAAGACGACCGCGCGCGCGGCGCGGAAGATCGGCTGCCTGGGACGCGGGGACATGACGGGGACATCGTCCCACCCCGGCCGGGCGGCGCGCATCCGACCCCCATGATCGAACGACGACGCGCCCTACATGTTGGGGTTGCGCAATGAGGATCACCAAGATGTAGGGTTCAATCCCGTGTTGGTTCGCCCCCGCCGCTCGCGGCGGGGGCGTCGTAAGAGGGAACCCGGTGCAAGTCCGGGACTGCCCCGCAGCGGTGAGCGGGAACGACCGCCGTCACAGGCACTGAACCGGATCGTCCGGATCGGGAAGCGACGGCCAGTAGGTCGTGCCTCCGGCAGGAGGCGCGGGCGCCCGCGAGTCCGAAGACCTGCCATGCACGCCGTACGTCCGAGGCTTCGCGGGTGAGCCGGGGGACGGTGCGCGGCAGCCTGCCGCCGCGCCCGTTCGCATGCCCTCGCGACGCCGTCTCACGAGGGGAGAGAACGTGACAGTCACCATGCCCGCGGAGGCGCCGGCCACCGGGGGGATCGCCGCCGAGGTCGCGGCGGCCTGCGCCGGGATCGAGGGGACCGCGCCGGAACGGGTGCTCGGCGCGGTCCGGTCGGGGGACGGCGCGTCCGCCGCCGGCCTGCGCGACCTGGCGATCGGCGAGGCCGCCGCGCTGGTCGCGGTGGAGCCGGGGTACTCGCGGGTCGCGGCGCGGCTGCTGGCCGCCCGGATCCGCGACGAGACCGCCGAGGCCGGGGTGCGGAGCTTCGCCGGGTCGGTCGCCGCCGCGCACGCCGAGGGCCTGCTCGCGGACGCGCCCGCCGCGTTCGCCGCCGCCAACGCCGCCGCCCTGGACGCCTTGATCGACCAGGGCGCGGACGACCGGTTCGGGTACTTCGGGCTCCGCACCCTCTACGACCGGTACCTGCTGCGGCATCCGCGCACCCGGCTCGTCCTGGAGCGGCCGCAGCACTTCTTCCTGCGGGTCGCCGTGGGCCTGTCCGACACCGTGGACGAGGCCGCCGAGCTGTACCGGCTGCTCAGCACCCTGTCGTATCTGCCCAGCTCACCGACCCTGTTCAACTCGGCCGCGCGCCGCCCGCAGCTGTCGTCGTGCTTCCTGCTCGACTCGCCGCAGGACGAGCTGGAGGCGATCTACGAGCGGTACGGGCAGGTCGCGCGGCTCAGCAAGTACGCGGGCGGGATCGGGATCTCCTGGACGCGGGTCCGCTCCCGCGGGTCGCTGATCCGCGGCACGAACGGGCACTCCAACGGGATCGTCCCGTGGCTGCGCACCCTCGACGCGTCCGTCGCCGCCGTCAACCAGGGCGGCCGCCGCAAGGGCGCCGCGTGCGTGTACCTGGAGCCGTGGCACGCCGACGTCGAGGAGTTCCTCGAACTGCGCGACAACACCGGCGAGGACGCGCGCCGCACCCACAACCTGAACCTGGCGAACTGGATCCCGGACGAGTTCATGCGCCGCGTCGAGGCGGACGCGACGTGGTCGCTGTTCGACCCGAAGGAGGTCCCGGAGCTGACGGACCTGTGGGGCGACGCGTTCGACGACGCCTATCGGGCGGCCGAAAAGGAGGGCCGGTACGTCCGGCAGATCCCGGCCCGCAAGCTGTACGGCCGGATGATGCGCACCCTGGCGGAGACCGGCAACGGGTGGATGACCTTCAAGGACGCCGCGAACCGGGCCTGCAACCAGACCGCCGAGCCGGGCAGGACCGTCCACCTGTCGAACCTGTGCACCGAGATCCTGGAGGTCACCGGCGAGAAGGAGGCGGCGGTGTGCAACCTCGGCTCGGTGAACCTGGCCGCGCACGTGTCGCCGGCCGGGATCGACTGGGAGCGGCTGCGCGCGACCGTCCGCACCGCCGTCCGGTTCCTGGACCGCACCATCGACCGCGGCTTCTACCCGACGCCCGAGGCGGAAACGGCCAACCGGAAATGGCGTCCCGTCGGGCTCGGGGTGATGGGGCTCGCCGACGTGTTCTTCACGCTGCGGCTCCCGTTCGACTCCGCCGAGGCCCGCGAGCTGTCCACCCGCATCGCCGAGGAGATCGCGCTCGCCGCCTACGCCGCGTCCGCCGACCTCGCCGAGGCCCACGGCCCGCTCCCGGCCTACGCCGAGACCCGCACCGCGCGCGGCCAGCTGCACATCGACCACTTCCCGGACGCCGCGCCGACCCGTCCCGCCGAATGGGACGCGCTCCGCGCCCGGATCGCCGAGGTCGGCCTGCGCAACTCGCTGCTGATCGCGATCGCGCCGACCGCCACGATCGCGTCCATCACCGGCTGCTACGAGTGCATCGAGCCGCAGGTGTCCAACCTGTTCAAGCGCGAGACGCTGTCCGGCGAGTTCCTGCAGATCAACGGGTACCTCGTCGAGGACCTGAAGTCGCTCGGGCTGTGGAACGACGCCGTCCGCGAGGCGATCAAGCGGGCGAACGGCTCGATCCAGGGCCTCGTCGACCTGCCCGGGGAGATGCTCGACCTCTACCGGACGGCCTGGGAGCTGCCGCAGAAGGCGCTCATCGACCTCGCCGCGGCCCGCACCCCGTACATCGACCAGGCGCACTCGCTGAACCTGTTCATGGAGACGCCGACGATCGGGAAGCTGTCGTCGATGTACGCCTACGCGTGGCGCAGCGGCCTCAAGACCACCTACTACCTGCGCTCCCGCCCCGCGACGCGGATCGCGCAGACGACCGTCGCCGCGGCGGTCTGCTCCCTGGAGAACCCCGAGACCTGCGAGGCGTGCCAGTAATGCCGCTGCTCGACCCCGGTATGGACCTGACCCTGCGGCCCATGCGCTACCCCGACTTCTACGAGCGCTACCGCGCCGCGATCCGCAACACCTGGACGGTCGAGGAGGTGGACCTCGCCTCCGACCTCGCGGACCTCGCCCGGCTCACCCCGGCGGAGCTGCACCTGGTGAACCGGCTCGTCGCGTTCTTCGCCACCGGCGACTCGATCGTCGCGAACAACCTCGTCCTCAACCTCTACAAGCACGTCAACGCGCCCGAGGCGCGCCTCTACCTGTCGCGGCAGCTGTTCGAGGAGGCCGTGCACGTCCAGTTCTACCTGACGCTCCTCGACACCTACCTGCCCGACCAGGACGAGCGGGCCCGCGCGTTCGCCGCGATCGAGCACATCCCGTCCATCCGGGCGAAGGCCGAGTTCTGCTTCCGCTGGATCGACTCGCTCGGCGCGCTGGACGAGCTGCGCACCGCCGCCGACCGGCGCGCCTTCCTGCTCAACCTGATCTGCTTCGCCGCGTGCATCGAGGGCCTGTTCTTCTACGGCGCCTTCGCGTACGTGTACTGGCTGCGGTCCCGCGGCCTGCTGAACGGCCTCGCGTCCGGGACGAACTGGGTGTTCCGCGACGAGTCCATGCACATGGAGTTCGCGTTCTCCGTCGTCGACACCGTCCGGGCCGAGGAGCCTGAGCTGTTCGACGCGGAGCTGACCGCGCAGGTCACCACGATGCTGGAGGAGGCCGTCGAGGCGGAGCTGGCGTTCGCCCGCGACCTGTGCGGCGACGGCCTGCCCGGGATGGGCGCCGGCGACATGCGCGCCTACCTGGAGTACGTCGCCGACCAGCGGCTCGCCCGCCTCGGCCTGCCCGTCCGCTACGGGACGGCGAACCCGTTCGCGTTCATGGAGCTGCAGGACGTCCAGGAGCTGTCGAACTTCTTCGAGCGGCGCGTCTCGGCGTACCAGATCGGCGTGGAGGGCAGTGTGAGCTTCGACGAGGCGTTCTGAGCGTCCGAACTTTCCGGTCCGGGCGCTCGTTGAACCGGTGAAGCTAGGCCGAGGAGGAAGAACGTGGCTTCTCTCATCGACCGGATCATGAAGTTCGTCCGGGGACCGCAGGGGCAGAAGGCGCGCGAGAAGGCCGAGAGGCTCGCGCAGAGCCCGCAGGCGCAGAAGGCCCGGGCGAAGGCGGAGCGGTTCGCCGCGAGCCCGCAGGGGCAGAAGGCGCGCGCCAAGGCCGAGCAGCTCGCGCACGGCCCGCAGGCGCAGAAGGCCCGCGCGAAGGCCGAGCGGTTCGTCAACGACCCGCGCAACCAGGAGAAGGCCCGCAACCTCCTCTCCCGGCTGCGCGGCGGCCCGCGCCGCTGACCGGGCGCCCGCCCCGGGGGACCGGGGCGGGCGCGTCCGTCACTCGGTGTCGAGGTTGGCGAGGTAGGCGTCGCTGCCCTGGGCGCCCGCCACCGCGTCCGGCGGGACGGTCTCCTCGAGCCGCTCGAAGACCGCGGCGTCCAGCGTCACGCCGCCCGCGGCGGCGTTGGCGCGGGCGTTCGCGGCCTTGCGCGTCCCCGGGATCGGCAGCGCGCCCCGGTGGACCAGCCACGCCAGCACCAGCTGCGCGGTGGTGACGCCCTGCTCGGCGGCGAGCGTCGCCACCCGGTCGGCCAGCGAGACGTTGCGCTCCACGTTCCCCGCCTGGAAACGCGGATTGCCGCGCCGCCAGTCGCCCGCCTCCAGGTCGTCGAAGCCGCGGACCTGCCCGCCGAGCAGGCCGCGCCCGAGCGGGCTGTAGGCGACGAACGCGACGCCCAGCTCCGCGCACGCCGGGATCAGCTCCCGCTCCGGCGCCCGCTGGAACGGCGAGTACTCCGTCTGCAGCGCCGTCACGGGGTGGACGGCGTGCGCGCGCCGCAGCGTCCGCGCCGACACCTCAGACAGCCCGTACCCGCCGATCTTCCCCTCCGCGACCAGCTCGCCGAGCGCCCCCGCCGTCTCCTCGATCGGGGTCGACGGGTCGAGCCGGTGCAGGTAGTACAGGTCGACATGGTCGGTGCGCAGCCGCGCAAGGCTCGCGTCCAAGGCCCGCCGGATGTACTCGGGCCGGCCCATGCCGGGGACGAGGATCCCCTCCGCGTCCTGGTTCCCGCCGAACTTGGTCGCGAGGACGTACTCGTCGCGGCGCTTCTCCAGCATCCGGCCGATCAGGGCCTCGCTGGACCCGGCGCCGTAGATGTCGGCCGTGTCGACGAACGTGACGCCGGCGTCCAGCGCCGCGAGGAGCGTCTCCGCCGCGTCGTCCTCCTCGACGCCGCCGTAGACCGGCGTGAGGTTCATCGCGCCGAACCCCACCACCGACACCTGCGGCCCGTCCGTTCCAAGCGTGCGATAGCGCACTGGGAAGTCACCTCTCGTCTCTCGGGATGTCCCTCCACCCTGCCCCGCCCCCCGCCGAACGACCAGTGCCCGCCGATGCCTAGGACGCGGAGGGCCAGCCTCCGGAAGGCAGACTTGGTGCATGGCGACACGCGAGATGGCGGACTTCCTGCGCTCCCGGCGCGACCGCGTCACCCCCGCCTCGGTGGGTCTCCCGGACGGCGCCCGCCGGCGCGCCCCGGGCCTGCGCCGCGCCGAGGTGGCGCAGCTCGCCGGGATCAGCCCGGACTACTACATGCGGCTCGAGCAGGGCCGCGGCATCCGCCCGTCCCCGTCCGTCCTGGACGCCCTCGCCCGCGCGCTCATCCTCAACGACGACGAGCGCGACCACCTCTACCGCCTGGCGCTGTCCCTCCCGTCCCCGCCGCCCGCCGCCGCGGACGCCCCGGTGCACCCGAACGTGCGGCGCCTCCTGGACGCGATCGCCCCGGTCCCCGCCTACGTGATCAACCCGCGCCTCGACGTGCTGGCCTGGAACCGGACGGCCGCCGCGCTCATGCCGCACCTGGCGGAGCAGCCCTGGTCGCGCCGGAACATGCTCCGCTACGCCATCACCGACCCGCGCGCCCGCGCGTTCTACGTGGACTGGGAGGAGGTGGCCCGGCACGGCATCGCGCAACTGCGCACGGCCACCGGCCGTGACCCGGACGACCCCGCGACCGGGGCGCTGGTCCGCGAACTGTCCCAGGACCCGTGGTTCCGCACCTGGTGGGACCGGCAGGACGTCAAGGGCCCGGGCATGGGCCGCAAGGAGTACCGCCACCCGCTGGTCGGCCTGCTCTCCCTCGACTACATCGGCATGGTCCTCCCCGGCACCCCCGACCACCAGTTCGTCACCCTCACCGCCCCAGAAGAAGGCCCGTCCCGCACCGCCCTCAACGAGTTGGCGGCCCGGCCCGACCGCTGAGGTCAGCGGGGCGGGTAGGTGTGGGGGCTGAGGCGGTCGAGGAGGGCGGGGAGTTCGGCCAGGAGGGCCTGTTCGGCGGGGGTGAGGGTGGTGGCGATGGCGGCGGCGAGCCAGTCGCGGCGGGCGCGGCGGTCGCGGTCGAGGGCGGCGCGGCCCTCGGGGGTGATCGCGATGACGCGGCCGCGGGCGTCGCGGGGGTCGTCGCGGCGGGCGGCGTAGCCGAGGCCCTCCAGGTCCTTCACCGTGCGGCTCTGGCTCTGGTGCCGGACGCGGCGCCGCTGCGCGAGGGACGCGATGCTCGCCTCGCCGTCGCGGTCGAGGAGGCCGAGCGTCTGCGCGATCGGCGGCGCGAGCGCGTCGGCGTGGGAGCGGGTGGCGCGGACGAGCCCGCCGATCGACGTCCGCAGCCGTTCGGCGAGGTGCTCGTGGTCCGTCATGGCGGCCTCCGGGGTGCGGCGTCCCGGCCAGTATATATACAGCAAAGGTGTACAGTTAAAGCTGTAGATTTCGCTGAACGGACCGGAAGGAAGGCCGCCCGATGCAGCTCACCAAGCACGCCCACGCCTGCGTCGTCCTCGAGAAGGAGGGCACGACGATCGTCCTCGACCCGGGGAAGTTCACCCCGGACGCGGAGGCCGCCGTCGCCGCCGCGGACGCCGTCCTGATCACCCACGAGCACTTCGACCACTTCGACGACGCGCTCCTCGGCGCCGCCCTCGACAAGCGTCCCGACCTGCACGTCTACGGCCCCGCGTCGGTGCGGGAGAAGCTGGGCGAGCACGGCGGGCGGGTGCGGGCCGTCGCGTCCGGCGACGCGCTCACTGTCGGCGAGTTCGCCGTGACCGTGCACGGCGAGCGGCACGCGGTGATCCACCCCGACATCCCGATCGTCGCCAACACCGGCTACCTGATCGACGGCCGCCTGTACCACCCGGGCGACGCCTACCACGTGCCGGACGTCCCGGTGGAGGCGCTGCTGCTGCCCACCAGCGGGCCGTGGACGAAGGTCGGCGAGGCCGTCGACTTCGTCCGGAACGTCCGGCCCAGCAGGCTGCTGCAGATCCACGAGCTGATGCTCAGCGAGCTCGGCCAGAACTCCGTCGCCGCGATGCTGAACAACCTGACCGGCCTGGAGATGGCGCTCCCGGCGGCGGGGGAGAGCGTCGAGGTGTAAGCCGTCGCTCCGGAGAGATCCGAAAGGCCGGAACCTGTCGGTCTCCTTCGTTAGCGTCTCTCCGCATGATCGATTCGAGTCCCCCGCCTCGCGACGAGGACGTCCTGGAGATCCCCCGGACGTGGAAGCGGCACCTGCACCCGAGGCACGGCGGGCACCCCGGCCCGAAGACGAAGGTCGCCGGGGTGAGCGAGGGGGACGTCCTCGCCTCCTACGCGGACGACATCGAGGTGGCGCTGAGCCACGAGAAGGCCGATCCGGCGCTCGCGGCGGCGGCGCGCGGGCATCTGTCCGGGGACGCCGATCCGCTGGGCGCGGCGGTGCTCGCGACCATCCTGGGCCCGGAGATCCACTCGGGCGGAGCGGCCGTCATGTTCGCGGACGTGTGGATCACGACGCACGGCCTGCCGTTCGCGCTCCGCGCCTTCGTCGAGCGGCTCGACGTCGAGTCCGGCAGTCCGTACGGGGCGTGGAAGGGCGGTGTGGTCAGGCCGGCCGCGCCCCGCTTCGACGGGTACCGGCTGGACGCCACCGCGAAGCGGCTCCGGGCGGTGCTGGCGGCGGCGGGCGGCGCCGGGTACCGGGAGGCCGTCGCGGTGCTCGGCGAGCTCCGGACCACGCCGCTGCGCCGGATGGTCTGCGCGTACCTCGTCCCGACCGAGCGGGACTGGGTCGCCGAGTGCTGCGCCGCGCCCGCGAACACGCTGCCGCGGGAGCTGCTGCTGCGGTCCCTGGGGTCGCCCGAGCATCTGGAGCTGCTCGGCGCCGGCGCGCGGATCTCGGTCGCGGACTGCTACGACATCGAGAACCTCCTGACCCTGGCGGAGGGCGTCGGCCCCGCGATCGCGCCGTTCCTGGCCGAGGCGTTCGACGAGCACCATGACAGCGCCCCGCGCCGCAAGGGGCTGCTGGAGGCGCTGAAGCGCCTGCCGAGCGATGAGGCGTTCCGGCTCATGCTGGAGCGCTGCGGCAACACCCACATGCGGGCCGCGCTGCACGAGACGATGGAGCTCTTCCCGGTCCGCGCGGTCCGGGTCCTGGCGGCGGCCGCGGCCGCCGGGGACGCGACGGCCGAGGAACTGCTGGCCGGCCACCTGAGGGGCGACGCCGCGCGCGCTCTGACGGACCTCCCCGCGGAGTCCCGTGCCGTGGTGGACAAGCTGACCGCTGCCGGCGGCCGGGTCCCCGAGGCATCGGCGGACGAGCTGCCGCGGGTCCTGGTCGACCCGCCCTGGGCCCGCACGGGGCCGAAGACCAAGCCGGTCGTGCTCAAGGGCCTGACCGCCCCGGCCGGGCAGGACGTCGTCTGGGCGCCCGGCGAGCGCGACGCCTGGCTGCGCACGGAGATCGCCGACCCGTCCGGCGGCGGCGTCACCATCCGGGCCGTCCGGCCGACGGCCGCGCCCGACCCGGCCTGGGAGAAGCGGATCGCGAACATCCGCGCGGGCGTGGCGCTCGAACCGGTCGAGCAGGAGCCGTACTGGCAGGCCGCGATGCTGGCGAAGGGCCCCGAGGAGCTGGTCCGCCCGGCGTTGCGGGACTGGCGGCCCGACTGGGGCGGGCGGGGGCTCGGCACGCGCAACGCGTGGAGCCCGGACCACTGGCTCAGGCCGATCACCGCCCGGTTCGGCCTCGACGCGCTGCCGGTCGTGCTGAGCTTCGCGCGCGCCAGGCCCGCGCGCGGTGCGGAACTGCTGCTGCCGTTCCTGGACGGCGAGGTCGCCGAGGCGATGGCGGGCTGGCTGCTGCGCGTCGCCGGGGCCCGCGAGCCCGCGTCCGCCTGGTTCGCCCGGCACGGCCGGGCGGCGCTGCCGTACCTGCTGCCGATGGCGCTCGGCAGGACCGGACGGGCCCGGACGGCCGCCGAGTACGCGCTGCACGCCATCGCGGGCGACAAGGGCGAGGAGGCGGTGCTCGCCGCCGCGCGCCCGCACGGGGAGCGGGCCGTCGCGCTCGTGGAGGCGCTGCTGTCCGGCGACGCGGACGACCTGCTGCCCCGCAAGAAGGCACCGGACGTGCGTGTCGATGCGGCCGCCCTCCCGCAGGTGCTGCTGCGGGACGGCGGGCGTGCGCTGCCCGTGCCGGCCGTCCGGCACCTGCTCGTCCTGCTGGCGCTGTCGGCGTCGGGGGAGGCGGAGCCGGGCCTCGCGGACGTGCGGGCGGCGTGCGACGCGCGTTCCCTGGCCGGATTCGGCTGGGCGCTGTTCCGGCATTGGCGGGACCACGGTGCGGAGCCGGGCGACGCGTGGCAGTTCGACGCCCTGGGGTGGCTCGGGGACGACGAGTGCGTGCGCGAGCTGGTCCCGCTGATCCGCGCGTGGCCGGGAGAGGGCGGCCACCACCACGCGGTGCGCGGCCTCGACGTGCTCGCCCGGATCGGCACCGATCTCGCGCTGCGCGAGATCCACGCCATCTCCCAGAAGGGCCGGTACAAGGGCCTGAAGCAGCGTGCCCTGGAGGAGGTCGAGGCCATCGCGGAGGCGCGCGGCCTCACCGCGGAGCAGCTCGGCGACCGGCTGGTGCCCGACTTCGGCCTGGACGCCGCGGGCACGCTCGTCCTCGACTACGGGCCGCGCCGGTTCACCGCCGGGTTCGACGAGACGCTCCGCCCGCACGTCGTCGACGGGACCGGGAGGCGGCGCGCGGACCTGCCGAAGCCGGGGGTACGCGACGACCCCGCGCTGGCGCCCGCCGCCCACCGGCGCTTCGCCGAGCTGAAGAAGGACGTCCGCGCGGTCGCGGGCCTCCAGCTCCGCCGCCTGGAGCTGGCGATGACGCTGGGGCGCCGGTGGACGCCGGAGGAGTTCCGCGAGTTCTTCGTCCTGCATCCGCTGGTCTGGCACCTCGCCCGGCGCCTCGTCTGGCTCGCCGAGGACGGCGGCACGGCGGCCGCGTTCCGGCTCGCCGAAGACCGCACCTTCGCGGACGTCGAAGACGGGGCCGTCGAGCTGCCGGCCGGCGCCGCGGTCGGGATCGCGCATCCGCTGCACCTCGGGGACGCGCTGGACGGCTGGGCGCAGCTCTTCGCCGACTACGAGGTCCTCCAGCCGTTCGCGCAGCTCGGACGGGCCGTGCACGCGCTCACGGAGGAGGAGCGCGCGGGCGGGAGGCTGGCGCGGTTCGAGGGCGTGACCGTCCCGTTCGGGAACGTGCTCCGGCTGGAGCGGCGCGGCTGGCACCGCGGGCCGGTCAACTCCGACGGCGGGATCGACTGCATGGTCCGCCCGGTCGCGGACCGGCGGTACGTCGTCGTCACGCTGGAGACGGGCCTTTACGCCGGCGACGTGAGCGCGTCGGAGGACCAGGCGTTCGAGGCGGTCTGGATCGGCGCCGAGCCGGCTCCCGAGCACTTCTCCCATCTCGCCCTCGAAGGCGGGCCGTACCGCTTCGGCGAGCTGGATCCGGTGACGGCGTCCGAGGTGATCGCGGACCTGGAGGAGGCGATCGCGACATGAGCACTTGTTGCATGCTGGACGTAACTGCGACTCGTTTGCAATAGTGGCGTCATGGCTGACTACACGCTGCCCGACCTGCCGTACGACTACGCCGCGCTGGAGCCGGCGATCACCGGGGAGATCCTCGAACTGCACCACTCCAAGCACCACGCGGCCTACGTCAAGGGCGCCAACGACACGCTGGAGAAGCTCGCCGAAGCGCGGGACAAGGAGCAGTTCGGCGGGCTGGTCGGCCTGGAGAAGACGTTCGCGTTCAACCTGTCCGGGCACGTCCTGCACTCGATCTTCTGGGAGAACCTGTCGCCGGACGGCGGGGACCGCCCGGACGGCGAGCTGGCCGCCGCGATCAACGAGCACTTCGGGACGTTCGAGGCGTTCCAGAAGCAGCTGACGGCCGCGACGTCCGCCGTGCAGGGCTCCGGCTGGGGCGTGCTCGCGTGGGAGCCGCTCGGCAGGCGCCTCGTCGTCGAGCAGGTGTACGACCACCACGGGAACGTGGGTATGAACACCACACCGCTACTGGTGTTCGACGCCTGGGAGCACGCGTACTACCTGCAGTACCGCAATGTGCGGCCGGACTACGTCGAGAAGCTCTGGTCGCTGGTCGACTGGACGGACGTGAAGACCCGCTTCGACAACGCCCGCGCCGCGTAGGCGCACCGCGCCGCTCAGGTGCACCGCGCCGTTCAGGCGCGCCGAGGACCACGGCGTCCTCCGGGCCGGGATCGTGCTCAGAACCCTTTCCTTGCGGCCCGGAGGGCGCCGTGCCCCCTGTTACCAGCGGGTACATAGACTGGCGCGCGTGATGAGCGACTACCCGCACCAGGTCAGCGTGCCGACGCGCTGGAAGGACAACGACGTCTACGGCCACGTCAACAACGCCGTCCACTACTCGCTGATGGACACCGCGATCAACGAGTGGATGATCTCCAAGGCGGGGTTCGCGCCGCTGGACGCGCCGTCGATCGCGCTGTGCGTGGAGTCGCACTGCCAGTACAAGGCCGAGGTGTCGTTCCCGGACACGATCCGGCTGGGGCTGCGGATCGGGAAGCTCGGCAACTCCAGCGTCCGCTGGGAGATCGGCATGTACCGGGCGTCCGACGACGCGCTCATCGCCGAGGGCCACTTCGTCCACGTGTTCGTGGACCGGGAGACCCGCCGCCCGGTGCCGATCGCCGAGCCGATGCGCACCGAGATGTCCAAGCTCGCCGTGGCCTGACCGCGCGTCACCGCCGGTTCAGCAGGGAATGGCGCCGGCTGTAGGCGAAGTAGATGGCGCAGCCGATCAGGAACCACACCGCGAACCGCACCCAGGTCTGCCATTCCAGGAACGTGATGAGCCAGATCGAGAACAGGATCCCGACCGCCGGGACCACCGGCATTCCCGGCGTCCGGAATTCGCGCGGCAGGTCGGGGCGCCGGTAGCGCAGCACGATCACCGCGACGCACACCACGATGAACGCCAGCAGGATCCCGATGTTGGTGAGCTCCGCCGCCTCCGCGATCGGCAGGAACCCCGCGATCACCGCGGACGCGGCGCCGAGGATCCAGGTGATCCGCGTCGGGACGTGCCGGGTCGGGTGCGTCCTGGCGAACCAGCCGGGCAGCAGCCCGTCCCGGCTCATCGAGAACCACACCCGCGTCGCGCCCATCATGAACGTGAACAGCACGGTCAGCACGCCCAGGATCGCGCCGACCGCGATGATGATCCCGACGGTGTTCAGCCCGACCGACTTGAACGCCGAGGAGAACGCGGCGTTCGGGTTGATGTCCCGGTAGTCGACCATTCCGGTGAGCACCAGGCACGCCGCGACGTACAGCACCATCGAGATCGCCAGCGAATAGAGGATCGCCTTCGGCATGTGCTTGCGCGCCTCCTGCGACTCCTCCGCCGCGGTCGACATCGCGTCGTATCCGAAGACGGCGAAGAAGACCGTCGCGGCCCCGGTGAACGCGCCGGTGAGGCCGAACGGGAAGAACGGCGAGTAGTTCCCGCTCCGGATCTTGAAGACGCCCACCACGATCACCAGCAGGACGATCCCGACCTTCAGGTACACCAGGGCCGTCTCGAACCGCGCCGCGTTCTTCATCCCGAGGTTCAGCACCCACGCGATGAGCAGGCACAGCAGCACCGCGAACAGGTTGATCTTGTAGCTGCCGTCCGCGACGCCCTTCGGCTCGGTGCCCGGCGCACCGCTCATCCACAGCGGCAGATGGACGTGCATGAACCCGAGCAGGTCGTCGAAATAGCCGGATATCCCGATCGCGACCACCGCCACGATCGCGGTGTACTCCAGCAGCAGGTCCCACCCGATCGCCCATCCGGTGAACTCGCCGAGCACCGCGTACCCGTAGGTGTACGCCGACCCCGCCTTCGGGATCAGGCCCGCGAACTCGGCGTAGGAGAACGCCGCCGCCGCGCTCGCGATCCCCGCCACCAGGAACGAGATCAGCACCGCCGGGCCGGCCTTCTCGTTCGCGACCGCGCCGGCCAGCGAGAAGATCCCCGCACCGATGATGCCGCCGACCCCGATCGCGGTCAGCTGCCACAGCCCGAGCGTCCGGGTGAGGCCCGCGCCGCCCGACTCGTCCTCGATCTGCTCGATGGGTTTGCGCCGGACCATCCCGTCCAGGACCGAAGGCATGCAGCCACCTCCCAGGCACCGTTGCCACCGGAGATCATGTGCCCGCCCGCCCGCCTCGCGAACCCGATCGCGCCCCGTCCGTAATGACCGATCGATTCGCCGGCTCTGCCGCAGCCGCACCGTCCCTTGCGGCGTCGTAGGCCCGCTGCGCGGCGATGATCGCGGGGGCGTGGTCGCGGATCCAGCCGGTCAGGGCGCTGAGGGACGCGGTGACGCCGCGGCCCAGCGGGGTGAGGCCGTAGGTGACCGACGGCGGGACGGTCGGCTCCACCGTGCGCAGCACCAGCCCGTCGCGGACGAGGGTGCGCAGCGTCTGCGACAGCATCTTCTCGCTGACGCCCTCGATGCGGTCGCGCAGCTCGTAGAAGCGCAGGTCGGAGGAGTTCAGCGCGGTCAGGACGAGGACGCCCCAGCGGCGCGTCACATGGTCGAGGACGACCCGGGCCGGGCAGTCCTGCCGGAAGACGTCGTCCACCAGGGCACCTACCTTTACTGGGGGCGGCTTACTTTCAGGTACGTACTTACGAAAGGTTAGCCCCTCCTCCTAGCGTGGCCGGCATGGAACCAGTCGCACTCGTGACCGGCGGGGGCCGCGGCATCGGCGCCGCCACCGCCAGGGAGCTCGCCCGCCGCGGATACCGCGTGGTCGTCAACTACCACCGCGACAGGGCGTCCGCCGAGGCCGTCGCCCTGGAGACGGGCGGGACGGCGGTGCGGGCGGACGTCCGCGACCCCGCCGAGGTGGCGGCGCTCGCCGCGGCGTGCGGGCCGGTCACCGCCCTGGTGTGCAACGCGAACGTCGAGCCGGCGTTCGGGCCGGTGCGGACGCTGCCGTGGGAGACGTTCATCGGGAAGGTGGAGGGCGAGCTCGCCGCCGCGTACCACGTGACCCAGGCCGTCCTGCCGGGCATGCCGGCGCACGGGCGGATCGTCTACGTGTCGAGCCTCAGCGCCGATCTCACGCGGCCGATGACCGGCGCGCACACGACGGCGAAGGCCGCGCTCGAGGCGTTCGCGCGGCATGTGGCCGCGGAGGCGAGCCCGGTCGCGGTCAACGTGGTCGCGCCGGCCGCGGTGCGGACGGAGGGGTCGGCGGCCGCGCGGACGCCGGAGATGGAGGAGGCGCTGGCCGGGCGGTCCGTGCTGGGCCGGATGGTCGAACCGGAGGACGTGGCGGCGGTGATCGCCGCGGTGGCCGACGGGTCGCTGCCCGCGCTGGCGGGCGCCCGCATCCCGGTGGACGCGGGGTTCCGGGTGCTCGCGGCGCCGTGAACGTCAGGGGCGGAGTTCGCTGGTGAGGAGGCGGGCGAAGTCGGTCTCGAAGCGCTCGTAGCCGGTGCGGAGGGCGAGGCCGGGCCATCCGGGCGGCAGGAGGACGGGCGGCAGGATCGGGTCGTGGAGGAGGTGGCGGAGGGTCGCGGCGGCGAGGGTGAAGCGTTCGGCGATGGTGCCGGCCTCGTCGAGGGACGTGCGGAGCGCTTCGGCGGTGGCGGCCCAGCCGTCGAGGTCCCAGAGGGCGCGGGCGAGGGCGGCGGGGTCCTGCTCGGGACGGCCTTCGAGGAAGGTGCACTGGCGGACGACGGTCTCGGAGCGGGGCCGGTCGAGGTTGGCGGGCCGCAGCCAGGTGCCCTCGCGCAGCTCGGCGAGCCGCAGCGCGGACATGGCCTGGCGGAGCGCGGCGCGGTCGGCGGCGGGGCGGCGCTCGGCGGTGATGACGGCGATCTCCCAGCCGCCGTCCCAGTCCCGGGTGCGGGGGCGGCGCGACTCGTCCTGGCGGGCCTGGCGCTGCAGGAGCCGGTCGGTGAGGGCGTACTCGCCGTCGTCCTGGACGAGGTCGCCGGAGGTGACCATGCGGGACAGCGCGACGCGGACCGTGCCCTCGGCGATGCCGAACAGGTCGCCGACGCGGACGAGGTGGCGCGCGGCGAGGCGCGGCGGGTGGACGCCCAGCAGGGTGCTCAGCACGACGGAGCGCGCGGTGAGGGGGCGCAGGTGGGGCGTGTCCATGGCTGTCCCGGACTCTAGCCGGTGCGGGCGGGCGGGGCGGGCCGTCCGGGTGCGGTCACCGGTGAGATTACAGTCTTCCATCACGTGACAAAGAAGCGTAATGTCCGGTGCATGGCCTCTTACCTGATCGAGCCGGTCGACCGGCTCCCGTTCGGCGGCGCGGACAAGGCCCGCCGGTACGCGACGGAGCGCTACCAGGGGGCGGCGGGCCTCAACTGGTACGACTGCGACCCGACGCTGCGGTTCCTGATGCGCCGCCACCTCGGGGACGGGTTCGGCTGGGCCGAGCCGCGGCTGCGCGAGCTGGGCGCGCTCATGGGCGGCCCGGTGAACGCGTGGGCGGAGGAGACCGACCGGAACCCGCCGCGGCTGGAGAAGTACGACCGGTGGGGCCGCGACGTCAGCGAGGTCGTGATGCCGGGGTCGTTCGAGGCGTCCCGGCGGGAGCTGGTCGCGACGTCGTTCACCCGGCCCGAGTTCGTCGCGGAGGCGAAGGCGAACGGCGTCGACCCGGCGCCGCTCGGTGTCGCCTGGAGCTACCTGCTCGACCAGGCCGACATCGGCATGGCGTGCGCGCTCGGGACGGGCGGCGACATGGTCGTCGGCCTCACCGAGCTGTTCGCGCCCGAGGAGGTGAAGGAGCGCGTCCGGGAGCTGTTCGCGGCGGGCGCGTTCTCCGGCGAGGCCGCGCAGATGCTCACCGAGCGGTCGGGCGGCTCCGACCTCGGCGCGCTGGAGTCGACGGCGACGCGGGACGGCGACGCGTGGCGGCTCAACGGGTTCAAGTGGTTCGCCTCGAACGCGAACGGGTCGGCGTTCGTCGTCCTCGCCAAGCCGGAGGGCGCGGTGGACGGCGTCCGCGGCATCGCGCCGTTCCTGGTGCTGCGCGAGCGGCGGGACGGGACGCGCAACGGCGTGCGGATCCGCCGGCTGAAGGACAAGCTCGGCACCCGGTCGGTGGCGTCCGCGGAGATCGAGTTCACCGACGCGGAGGCGTTCCTGCTGGCCCCGGCGTCGAGCGCGGGCGAGGGCGGGGACGGCAAGGGCCTCGCGCGGATGATGGAGCTGACGAACGGCGCGCGGCTCGGCATCTCGATGATGGGGCTCGGCTGCGCGCGCCGGTCGCTGGTGGAGTCGCTCTGCTACACGCGGGCCCGCGAGGCGTTCGGCGCGTCGCTGTACGAGCAGCCGCTGATGCGCCGCAAGCTCGCCGAGATGGTCGTGGAGACGGAGGCCGTCCAGGCCCTGGTGTTCGACGGGTACCTCGGGAGGCCGCGCCTGCGGGTCGGCGCGGCGCTGATCAAGCTGCGCGCCGCGCGCCTCGGCGTGACGGCCGCGAGCGACGCGATCGAGATCCACGGCGGCAACGGCTACATCGAGCAGTGGCCGGTCGCCCGCATCCTGCGGGACGCGCAGGTCAACCCGATCTGGGAGGGCGGCGACAACATCCTCTGCCTGGACGTCCGCCGCGCCATCGAACGCAACGACGCGCACGAGCCGTTCCTCGACCGGCTCACCGAGGCCGTCGCGAACGCGCCCGGCGGCGACGACGCGACCGCCGACCTCGTGACCGCCCGGATCGGGCACGTCCGCGAGGCGATCGGGAAGTGGCGCGGCCTCGACCAGGCCACCGCCGAGGCGCGCCTGTACCCGCTCGCCCAGTACATGGCCGACGTGTACGCGGCGGCGCTGCTGCTGGAGCAGGCCGGCTGGGAGCGCGCCGACTCGGGCGCCGACCGCAAGGCGCTCGTCGCGCGCCTCTATGCTCGCAGGCACCTCGCCGACGCGGGCCCGCTGCGGTCGATCGACGCGCCGGCCGAGGACCTCGACCGCTTCAAGGACCTGGCGGACGGCGCGTTCGTCCACGTTGGGGAGTGACATGCCGGTAGGGAGCGAGCGCCGCGGGCCGGTGACGACCGTGGTCATGTCCCGTCCGGAGGCGCGCAACGCCGTGGACGGGACGACCGCGGCCGAGCTCGCGGCGGCGTTCCGCGCCTTCGACGCCGACCCGGACGCGAGCGTCGCCGTCCTGTGGGGCGAGGGCGGGACGTTCTGCGCGGGCGCCGACCTGAAGTCCATCGGCACCGAGCGGAGCCCGCGCGCGGACGCCCCGCCCGCCGACGGCCCGCTCGGCTGCACCCGGATGCGGCTGTCGAAGCCGGTGATCGCGGCGGTGGCCGGGTACGCGGTCGCGGGCGGGCTGGAGCTGGCGCTCTGGTGCGACCTGCGGGTCGTGGAGGAGGACGCGACGTTCGGCGTGTACTGCCGCCGCTGGGGTGTCCCGCTGGTGGACGGCGGGACGTTCCGGCTGCCGCGCCTCATCGGGACGAGCCGCGCCATGGACCTCATCCTCACGGGCCGTCCGGTCGGCGCGCGGGAGGCGTTCGACATCGGCCTCGCGAACCGGCTCGTCCCGCCGGGGACGTCCCGCGAGGCCGCGGAGGAGCTGGCCGCCGACCTGGCCCGCTTCCCGCAGACCTGCCTGCGCAACGACCGCATGTCCGTCCTGGACGCCGAGGGCCTTCCGGAGGACGAGGCGCTCGCCGTCGAGTACCGCCACGGCCTCGGCTCCCTCAACGACGCCCTCAACGGCGCCGGGAAGTTCACCGAAGGCCACGGTCGTCATGGCACCTTGCCGCCCCAGGGGGACGACCCCCTGTAACCCCCGTCACGACCGGCAAGCCGTTTTCCGCTCCGCTGGCGCTCCGCGCAAAACGGCTTGCCGGTCGGACCTGGGATAACGGCCGCCTGTAACTCGGTGCTTACCTTGGCGGGTGAGGGGCTCTAAGCTCGGCTCCATGACCCTGAGCGTGGACGAGGCGGGCCGGGCGCTCGCGGATCCCAAGGCGTACGCGGACGAGGCGCGGCTGCACGAGGCGCTCGCGCTGCTGCGGCGGGAGGCGCCGGTGCAGTGGGTGGAGGCGCCGGACTACAACCCCTTCTGGGCGGTCACGAAGCACGCCGACGTGATGGAGATCGAGCGGAACCACGAGATCTTCCTGAACGGGCCGCGGCCGCTGCTCGCCACCGCCGAGTTCGACGAGCTGAACCGGCAGCGCGCGGAGCAGGGCATCGCGCTGCGCACGCTGATCCACATGGACGACCCCGACCACCGGGTCATCCGGGCGATCGGCGCGGACTGGTTCCGGCCGCGCGCGATGCGGGCGCTCGAACCGCGGGTGAAGGAGCTGGCGAAGCGGTACGTGGACCGGATGGTGGAGTTCGGCGGCGAGTGCGACTTCGCGCGGCAGGTCGCGGTGCACTTCCCGCTGTACGTCATCCTGTCGCTGCTCGGCCTGCCCGAGAGCGATTTCGACCGGATGCTGAAGCTGACGCAGGAGCTGTTCGGCGGCGACGACGACGAGTTGCAGCGCGGCCAGTCGAACGAGGAGAAGCTGCAGGTCCTGCTGGACTTCTTCGCCTACTTCCAGGAGCTGACGGAGGAGCGCCGCAAGCACCCGACCGACGACCTGGCGTCCGCGATCGCGAACGCGCGGATCGACGGGGAGCCGCTGAACGACTTCGACACCGCCTCGTACTACGTCATCATCGCCACGGCCGGGCACGACACGACGAGCGCGACGATCGCGGGCGGGCTTCAGGCCCTCATCGAGCATCCCGACCAGCGCGAACGGCTCACCGGCAACCTGGACCTGATGCCGCTCGCGGTGGACGAGATGATCCGCTGGGTGACGCCGGTGAAGGAGTTCATGCGGACCGCGACCCGCGACTACGACCTGCGCGGCGTGACGATCCGGGAGGGCGACGCGGTGCTGCTGTCCTACCCGTCGGCGAACCGGGACGAGGAGGTGTTCGACGACCCGTTCGCCTTCGACGTGGGCCGCGACCCGAACAAGCATCTGGCGTTCGGGTTCGGCGTGCACTACTGCCTGGGCGCGGCGCTGGCCCGCATGGAGGTCCGCGCGTTCTTCGAGGAGCTGCTGCCGCGGCTCGGCTCGGTCGAGCTGGCGGGCCCGGCGGAGACCATCGCGACCACGTTCGTCGGCGGCCTGAAGCGGCTGCCCGTCCGCTACTCGCTGGCCTGAGAGGACCCCCTCGTGCAGATCGACGCCGCGGTGCTGCGCGCCGCAGACGCCCCTTACACGATCGAGCGCGTCGAGCTCGCCGACCCGGGGCCGGGCGAGATCGTCGTCAAGATCGCGGGTGTGGGGATGTGCCACACCGACCTGATCGGTCGGGTGCCGGGCGACCTGGTCGCCAAGCCGGTGATCCTCGGGCACGAGGGGTCCGGTGTGGTGGAGGCGGTGGGGCCGGGCGTCGCCGGCGTCACCGCGGGCGACCATGTGGTCATGTCGTTCGACTCGTGCGGGACGTGCGCGAACTGCCGCGACGCGGTGCCCGGCGCGTGCCCGCAGATGGCGGCGCTGAACATGATCGCGGTGCCGCTGGACGGCCGGCCCCGCGCCACCGACGCCGAAGGGAACGCGGTCGGCAACCGGTGGTTCGGGCAGTCGTCGTTCGCGTCGCACGCGCTCGGCACCGTGCAGAACGTCGTCCCGGTGACCAAGGACGTCCCGATCGAGAAGCTGGGCCCGCTCGGCTGCGGCGTGCAGACGGGCGCCGCGTCCGTGCTGATCTCGCTCGGCGTCAAGGCCGGGGACGGCCTCGCGGTGTTCGGCGCGGGCGCGGTCGGGCTCGCGGCGGTGATGGCGGCGAAGGTCGCGGGCGCCACCACGATCGTGGCGGTCGACCTGAACGACGCGCGCCTCGACCTGGCCCGCGAACTCGGCGCCACGCACACGATCAACGGCGCCGACGACGACATCGCCGGCCGGATCCGGGCGCTGTCGGGCGGCGAGGGCGTGCAGTACTCCTTCGACACGACCGCCGTCCCGTCCGTGGTCGCGACCGCGGTCGCGTCGCTGCGCACCACCGGCGTCTGCGGGCTCGTCGGCGTCGGCTCCGAGGAGTACCGGCTCGACCCGAACCTGCTGCTCATGGGCCGGACGGTCAAGGGCATCATCGAGGGCGACGCCGTCCCGCACACGTTCATCCCGAAGATGATCGACCTGTGGCGCAAGGGCCTGTTCCCGTTCGACCGGCTCATCGCGAACTACCCGCTCGGCGAGATCAACCGGGCCGAGGCGGACGCGGCGTCCGGCAAGGTCGTCAAGCCGGTGCTCATCCCCTAGACGACTCCCCTAGATGACGCGGTGCAGGAGGTCGCGGCCGGACGCGAGCCGCCGGCAGTTCTCGGCCGCGACCTCGAAGTACCGGTCCCACGTCTCGCCGGTCAGCCACGCGACGTGCGGCATCACGACGACGTTGTCCAGCGCGAGCAGCGGGTTCGCGGGATCGACCGGCTCGCGCTCGAACACGTCCAGCCCGGCGCCGCCGAGACGCCCGGACGTCAGCGCCGCGACCAGCGCGGACTCGTCGATCACCGCGCCGCGCGCGGTGTTCACCACGACCGCGCCGGGCGGCAGCAGCGCGAGCCGCTCGGCGTCCAGCAGGTGGTGCGTCTCGCCGGTCAGCGGGATGTGCACCGACAGCACATCGCTCGCCCGCAGCAACTCGTCCAGCTCCCGCCAGGCGGGGTCGTCGGGGCGCGGGCGCCGCGAGGTGTACAGGACGCGCGCGCCGATCGCCTCCAGCATCCCGCGCAGCAGCCCCGCGATCTCACCGCCGCCGAGCAGCCCGACCGTCCGGCCGCGCAGCTCGCCGCCGACGAGCGAGCGGCCGGCGGGCCAGCCCTCGCCGCGCCGCGTCCGCGCGTCGAACGCCACGAGCCTGCGCAGCGCCGCGAGCATCAGCAGCAGGCTCGTCTCCGCGACGGCCTGCGCGTTGCGGCCCGGCATGTTCGCGACCGCGATGCCGCGCTCGGCGGCGGCGTCCAGGTCGATGGTGTTCACCCCGGTGCCGAGCTTCTGGATCAGCCGCAGCTTCGGCGCGCGGTCCATGTCCTCGCCGGTCAGCGGGCGCAGCACGTGCCAGATGACCTCGGTGTCCGGCAGCAGCCCGTGGAAGCGGGCGTCGTCCTGCTCGGAGCAGCCGACGACGTCCAGGCCGGGCTCGGCGTGGTCCATGTCGTAGTGCAGCAGAACCCGCATCCTGGCCCCTCTCGGTCGGTTCACGATCGCTGAACCCGGTCTCGCCGCCCGGCGTCCGCGCATTACCTTCACGATCGTGACGCATACGCCTCGCCCGCGCTGGAGCGCCCCCTGCGGCGGCACCGCCGCGCCGCGGCGGTTGGGCCGCCGCGTCCCGGATAGGGAACCGGCATGACGGTTCCCTGGCTTCCTGAACTGCCGATCGTCCAGGCGCCGATGGCGGGCGGCCCGTCCACGCCGGAGCTCGCCGCCGCCGTGTCGGACGCGGGCGGCCTCGGCTTCCTCGGCGCCGGCTACAAGACGGCCGACACCATGCGCGCCGAGATCGGCCGGACGCGCGCGCTGACGTCCCGGCCGTTCGGCGTGAACGTCTTCATGCCGTCGCCGGACGACATCGACCCCGCCGCCGTCGCCGCCTACAGCGACGCCCTCGCGCCCGAGGCGCGGAGGCTCGGCGTCGACCCCGGCCGCCCGTCGGCCCGCGACGACGCCTACGACGCCAAGGTCGCCGCGCTGCTGTCCGACCCGCCCGCCGTCGTGAGCTTCACGTTCGGCTGCCCGGACGCCGCCGTCATCGGCGCGTTCCAGGAGCGCGGAACGGCCGTCGTCGTGACCGTGACCACGGCGGACGAGGCCCGGGCCGCGTCCGCCGCCGACGCGCTGTGCGCGCAGGGCACCGAGGCGGGCGGGCACCGCGGCTCGTTCACCAACACCCTCGACGGCGCGCTCCCGCTCCGCGACCTGCTCCGCGACGTCCTCGCCGCCACCGACCGGCCCCTCATCGCCGCGGGCGGCCTCGGCACCCCGGACGACGTCGCGGAGATCCTCGGCCTCGGCGCCGTCGCGGCGCAGCTCGGCACCGCGTTCCTGCGCTGCCCGGAGAGCGGCGCGAGCGCTCTGCACAAGGCCGCGCTCGCCGACCCTGCCTTCACGTCCACCGCGCTGACCAGGGCGTTCAGCGGACGGCCCGCGCGCGGCCTGGTCAACCGGTTCCTCACCGAGTACTCGGACGCGGCGCCCGCCGCGTACCCGGACGTCCACTACGTGACCTCGCCGCTCCGCAAGGCCGCCGCCGCGCGGGGGGACGCGGGCGCGGTCAACCTGTGGGCGGGCACCGCGTTCCGCGACGCGGCGGAGGTCCCGGCGGCCGACCTGGTCGGGCGGCTGGCGGGCGTGCCCTGAGAGGCGCGTGGCGAGCATTACCTCCGGCGTCATCGACCCGGTGACCTCACATCGGCCATGATCGTTCCGTAAGCGACCGCAACGTTCGCGAAGGGGACGTCTAATGCCGTACTTCGAGGGTTCCGACGGAACGAGCCTGTTCTACACCGACTGGGGCCAGGGCGAGCCCGTGGTGTTCGTCTCCGGCGCCTGGCTCGCCAGCAGCTCCTGGGAGTTCCAGATGCTCCCGCTGTCGGAGCAGGGCTTCCGCTGCGTCGCCTACGACCGGCGCGGGCACGCCCGCTCCGACTGGGTGGGCCACGGCTACGACTACGACACCCTGGCCGACGACCTGGCGGCGCTGCTCGACCGCCTCGACCTGCGCGGCGTGACGCTGGTGGCGCACTCGGCGGGCGGCGGCGAGGTGATCCGCTACCTCACCCGGCACGGGCACGACCGGGTCCGCCGGGTCGTGTTCATCGCGGTCACCGCGCCGCTGGCGATCCAGCGCCCGGACAACCCGAACGGGCTCCCGCAGGCGCTCTTCGACGCCTCCCTCGCCGACCGGACCGCGGACCGGCCGCGCTGGATGGCCCAGAACGCCCAGGCGTTCTTCGGCACCCACCTCGGCAACCAGGTCTCCGCGGAGATGATCGAGTGGACGGTGCAGCGGTGCCTGGACTGCTCCGCCGTCGCCGCCGCCGAGGTCATCAGGACCGGGTTCTGCACCGACCTGCGCGCGGAGGCCGCCGCCATCAGCGTGCCGGTGCTGATCATCCACGGCGACGCCGACGCGTCCGCGCCCATCGCCATCTGCGGGCGCCCGCTCGTCGACCTCGTGCCGGACAACCGGTACAAGGAGTACCCGGGTGCCGCGCACGGGATCTTCATCACCCACCGCGACCAGATCAACCAGGACATCCTCGACTTCATCAAGGAGTCCTGAGCCGGGCCGCCGATCCGCTTCCCCCCGGCGGGGGAGGCGGATCGTGCGGGCGGGGGAGGCGCGGCAGAGGGCGTGCGCGCGACCGTCGGAGCATGACCGATTCCGTCGTCACCGCCGCGCGCCCCCGGCGGCCGCGGGACGCGTGGGCCGCCGCGCACGCCCCCGCCGCCGGGGTGCCGCGCTGGGCGCGGGCCGCCGCGCTGACCGTCCCGCTCGTCGTGCTGCCGTCCAGTCTGTGGCGGATCGCGGCCGTCGCCCTGCACCTGCCGATCATCCGGGACACCGGGCCGGACGCGAGCGGGAACCTGCCGCCCTGGATGCCGATCGAGCTGTACGTGGTGCTGCTGTCGCTGCTCTCTGAACTGCTCGCGTTCACCGCCGTCGGGCTCGTGTCCACCTGGGGCGAGGTGTTCCCGCGCTGGGTGCCGTTCCTGCGCGGACGGCGCGTCCCGCCGCTCGCGGCCGTCGTCCCGGGCGCGATCGGCGCGACCGTCCTGACCCTGCTGTGGACGTGGGCGGTCGTGATGCTGGCCTTCGGCCGCACCCTGGCCGGCGACCGGATCACCGCCGACTCGCCGCTGAACGTCGAGACCTGGCAGGGCGTCCTCGCCGTCGTCGCCTACGTCCCGCTGGTCGCCTGGGGCCCGCTGCTGGCCGCCGTGACGGTCGCCTACCACCGGCGCCGTGCCCGGACTGTAATCGGCACGTAAGGCGTGCTCCCTAGGATCACGTGATCATCGGGACGCAGGCGAACGGGGTGCAGGGTGACCGAGGAGAACGAGGCCGCGCTCGGGGATCTGCCGCGACTGCTCGCCGAACCGCCGTGGGAGCTGGATCCGCTGCGCGACCGGCCCGCGGAGGACGAGCCGTTCATCGTCGCCGGCCTGGAACCGCCGGACGACCGCACGATCACCTGGGCGGACGGCGAGCGCGACCGGTGGCTCGCGGACCGGCCGAACGAGCCGGACGTCGCCGACTGGGACGCGGCCGCCCGCGGGTTCGCCAAGGAGCACGAGTGGGACCAGGAGGGGCTGCTCGCCTGGGGGCCGGAGGAACTGTTCCGCCCGCTCGTCGCCGGGTGGCGCCCGCGCTCGAGCCACAACGGGAAGGGGCTCGTGGCCCGCTTCGGCGCCGACGCCCGCGCGGCGATGCTGGCGGCGGGATCGCTCAGCTCGCTGGTCCCGTTCCTCGACGCGGACGTGGCGCGCGCGATGGCCGGCCGGCGTTTCGACCCGTCGTCGTTCGCGCTCCCCGACATCGAGCGGGAGTGGCGCGAGCGGCACGGGGCGGCGGCGGTGCCGTTCCTGCTGCCGGACGCGCTCGGCCGATCACTCCGCCCGCACCGCGCGGCGCTGCTCTTCCTGCGGGCCATCGCGGAGCGGGAGGGGACCGGCGCGGTCGTCGAGGCGGCGCGCGGCGCCCACGGGGACCGGGCCGCCACCGCGCTGGCGGCGCTGCTGGCCACCGCCCCCGCCGGTCCGCCCGACGCCGCCACCAGGAGCGAGGGCTGCAAGCGGCCGCCCTTCCCCAAGTGGGCCGATCCCGCGCAGCTTCCGCGGCTCCGGCTCACGACGGGTGAGGTCCTGCCGGACGCGGCGGCGAAGAACCTCATCCTGCTGCTGGCCAAGGCCGAGGACTGGAACGACCACTCCGGGATCGGCCGGGCGGTCGACCAGGCGATCGCTCGGCTCGATCCCGCCGCGCTGGCCGGGTTCGGCTGGGCCGTGTTCGAGGCGTGGCGCGCGAACGGCATGAAGGGCGCGCACACGTGGGCCCTCGACGCCCTCGGCCGGATCGGCGACGACACCACGGTCCCCCGTCTCGTCGCGGTGATCGGCGGGTGGCCGGGCTCGAACCGGCAGGGCCGGGCGCGGGACGGGCTGAAGGTGCTCGTGCGGATCGGCTCCGACGAGGCGCTGCTGCAGCTGCACCGCATCGCCGAGACGACCCGGTACAAGGCGTTCGGTGCGTTCGCGCGGCGGATGCTCGAAACGGTCGCCGAGAAGCGGGGGCTGAACGCCGAGCAGCTCGCCGACCGGCTCGTCCCCGACCTCGGGCTGGACGCGGGCGGCGCGACGGTCCTGGACTACGGGCCGCGCTCGTTCACGGTCGGGTTCGACGAGGCGCTCGTCCCGTACGTCGTCGACGGGGACGGCAAGCGGCGCAAGGCGCTGCCGAAACCCGGCGCCAAGGACGACCAGTGGAAGGCGCCCGCCGCCTACAAGCGGTTCGCGGCGATGCGCAAGGAGGCCCGGAAGGTCGCGTCCGAGCAGGTCAGGCGGCTGGAGCAGGCGATGCTCGCCGGACGGTCCTGGTCGCCGGAGGAGTTCCGCCGGTTCTTCGTGGAGCAGCCGCTGATCGGGCACATCGCGCGCCGGCTGGTGTGGACGGCCGGCGAGACCGCCTTCCGCGTCGCCGAGGACGGCACCTGCGCGAGCGTCGAGGACGACGCGCTGGAGATCCCGGGGGACGCGCGGATCCGCATCCCGCACCCGGTCGCGCTCGGCGACGCCGTGAAGCCGTGGACGGTCGTGTTCGAGGACTACGCGATCGCGCAGCCGTTCCCGCAGCTCGCACGGCCCGTCCTGGCGCTGGCCGGCGAGGAGCGCGAGACCGGCGAGCTGGCGCGGTTCGCGGGCGTCACGGTTCCGTACGGCCCGATCCTCGGGCTGGAGCGCAGCGGCTGGCAGCGCGGGGCCGACCACGTCCACCACTGCGACGCCGTCCGGGCGCTGGCGAACTGCACGGCGTGGCTGGAGTTCGCGCCGGGGATCCGGCTGACCGACCTCGCCGCGAACCCGGAGCAGACGATCACCCGCGTCCGGCTGACCTGCAAGGACGGGCCGCAGGCGTACGACCCGCTCGCGGTGTCGGAGATCCTCGCCGACCTCACCGGGCTGACGGGCGGGTGAGCGCGCTGCCGCCGGTCGCGAGGGTGCTGCCCGTGCCCGGGCTCCCGGAGGACCGCCGGCGGGGTGCGCTGGACGATCCGGACGAGCGGGCCCGGTTCGCCGGGCTGCTCGCCGCGGGCGCCGTCGTCCTCGCGTCGGACGTGCTGGACATGGACGAGCGGGACCCCGCGCGGGGCCGGATCGTCCCGTCGACCGTCCGGACCGACGGCGCGTGGCTGTGGACGGACCGGCTGACCTACTACGTCCGCGAGCACGGCCTGGCGCCGCAGCCGGAGATGCGCCGCCACCTCGCGGGACCGCCGCCGGGGCCGGTGACCCCGGAACGCCTGGACGAGATCCGCGCGGCCATGGCGTATGCGCGACCGGAGCTGCCCGCGCCGGGCCCGGACGCCAGGCCCCTGCGCGGGGCGGCGACCTACCGGGGGCGCCTGTACCTCGACGTGGTGATCCGCGAGGGCGACGCGCTGCTCGGCAGCGCCGACCCGTCCGACCTGGCCTTGGGCTTCGACCCGTGCAGCGGCTTCGGGGAGCGCCTGCGGGTGCGGAAGACGGTTCCGCGCGAGGAGCTGTCCGGGCTGTTCAGGCGCTGCGCGTGGGTGGTCGTGCAGGGCGTGCGGTTCCCCGTCGACCGCAGGGGCGCGGACGGGGTCTACGCGATCCCGGATGTGCCCAAGGAGCATCGGCACCTGCTCGGCAACGTCCGCGAACTCGACCGGGGATGGTGGGTCGCGGACGTCCGGCCGGAGGACGCGGACGACTTCTTCCACGAGGAGGAGCATCTCCCCGTCGGGCCGGGCTGGCGGGAGCGCGAGCCCTGGTCAGTGCGGCTGCCGGGCGCGTAGCAGGAGGGCCTGGAGGGTGTCCTGCTCGTCCTGGCCGAGTCCGCCGAGGGGCGAGCCCTGGACGAGCAGGTCGAGCAGGCGCGCGCGCATGGCGGTGCCGTCCGGGGTGAGGACGAGCTGCTTGGCGCGGCGGTCCTGCGGGTGCGGGCGGCGCTCGACCAGGCCGAGCTTCTCCAGCTTGTCGATGACGAACGTGGCGTTGGACGGCTCGCAGCTCATCCGGTCGGCGAGGTCGCGCATCGTCATCGGGCCGGTCAGCTCGCGCAGCGCGGTGGCCTGCGGGCCGGTGAGCCCGAGCGTCGCGGCGCGGGTGCGGACGTGCTCCTCGATCTGCCGGGACAGCCCGTTCACCAGCCCGCACAGCTCCCGCTCGGCCGTCGCGGCGGCCTCCGGATCGGTGCTCATGGCCCGAGCTTACATCAAGTTGCAATAGTTGCAGCTTGAATAGTTCTAGTTGTAAGTTTCCCGGCATGCGGCGGCCGCACAGTGCGGCGCCCCGAAGGGAGACCCCTATGCCCACCGGCACCCGGAACCGCCTCGCCACCGAGGCCGGCATCAGCTCGGTCGAGCTCGGCGACCTGACGGTCAGCTACGTCCCGGACGGCGCCGTCGAGCTCAAGCCCCGCGCCTGGTTCCCCGCCACCACCGGCGCGTTCTGGGCCGAGCGCCCCGAGTACCTGAACGCGGCCGGCAACCTCGTCGCGAGCATCGGCGGCCTGCTCGTCGAGCACGGCGACCGCGCCCTGCTGATCGACGCCGGCGTCGGCCCGCTCGCCTGGCCGGACGACCCCGCCCGGCCCATCGGCGTCCTGCGCGTCGGCGACCTCCCCGCGAACCTCGCCGCGCTCGGCCGCGACCCCGCCGCCATCGAGGCCGTCGCCATCACGCACCTGCACGTCGACCACACCGGCTGGCTGTGGCCCGCCACCGGCGCGCCGTCCCCCCTCGCCGGCGCGGACGTGCTGGTCAGCGGTCCGGAATGGGAGCACCGCGAGCTGTCCGACACCGACCCCGCCGCCCTCGACGGGTTCGCCGGACGGGTCCGGACCGTCGCCGACGGCGAGGAGATCTTCCCCGGCGTGCGGGTCCGGACGACCGCCGGCCACACCGCCGGGCACACCGTGTACGAGATCGCCTCGGGCGGGCGGCGGCTCCTCGCGTTCGGCGACGCGTTGCACTCGCCCGTCCAGATCGACCACCCGGAGATCTCCGCCGTGTTCGACCACGACGGCGAGCTGGCCGCCGACGTCCGCCGCGCCCTCGTCGCCGAGCTCGCCGAGCCCGGCACGATCGGGTTCGGCGGCCACTTCGCCGACGTCCAGTTCGGCCGCGTCGCCCCCGGCACCCCCGCGTGGCTGCCGGAGCCCCGGTGAACCGGCCCGCGCCGCGCGCCGGGCACTGGCCCGCCGTCGTCACCGCCGCGCTCGCCGCGACCGCGGCGGTGATGCCCGGCTTCACGGTCGGCGCCCTCGCCCCGTCCATGCAGCACGACCTGCACACCACGCGGACCACGCTGGGCCTGGCGATGAGCGCGTTCTACGCCGCGAGCGCGCTCGGCTCGCCCGCCGCGAAGCGGCTGGCGGCACGGCTGCCCGTCCCCGCCGCCCTCGCCTCGGCGGCGGTGGGCGCGTCGCTGGCGATGCTGGCGCTCTCCCGCGCCGGGCACGTCGCGGTCCTGTTCCCGGTGCTGGTCGCCGCGGGGTTCGCGAACGCGCTCGTCCAGCCCGCCGCCGGACGGCTCATCGCGGCCCGCGCGCCCGCCCGCCGCCGCGCCCTCGCCGCCGGGACGATCGGCGCCGCGCTCGGCGCCGGCACCCTCGTCCCCGGCCTGCTCGTCGCGCTGGTCGTCCACCCGTACGGATGGCGCGCCGCCATGGTGATCGCCGGGCTGCTCGCGCTCGTCCCGGCGGCGCTGGCCCCGCTCGCCCGCACGCCCGCGGCGGACCGGCCGCGCACCGCGCCGGCGCCCGCGCCGATGCCGCCCGCCGTCCGGCGGACGCTGGTCCTGTGGGCCGCCGCGGCGGCGCTGTCGGCGACCGGCAACAACGCGGTGGCCTCGTACTTCGTGCAGCTCGGCACGCATTCCGGGGTGCCGGACGGCCTGGCCGGCGACCTGCTCGCGATGAGCGCGGTCATCGCGATCGCGGTGCGGCTCGCCGCGGGCGCGCTCGCCGACCGGGCGCCCCGCGGCGACCGCACGGTCATCGCGGTGATGATGCTCAGCGGCGCCGCCGGGCTCGCGCTGATCGCGGCCGGCTCGCCCATCACGTTCCTCGCCGGCGCGGTCCTGGCGTTCTCCGCCGGCTGGGGCTGGACGGGCCTGCTGCTGTCGGCGGCGCTCCGCCTGCTGCCCGACCGCGCCGAGAGCGCCGGCCACACCGTCCAGGTCGGCGTCTACACCGGCGCGACGATCGCCCCGTTCACGTTCGGCGCCCTGTCGACGTCGCTCGGATTCGCCGCGGCGGCGCTCCTCGCCGCCGCGGCAGCCCTCACCGCCGCCGCCCTCATGGCGACCACCGCCCGAGCCGGCTCAACCGAGCGGCGCGGCGGGCAGGACGCGGCCCGTCACCGCGCCGAGGCCGAGGCGCGCGCCGCCCGGCCCCGGCGCGGTGGCGGAGATCGTGACGGTGTCGCCGTCCTCCAGGAACGTGCGCGGCTCCCCGCCGACCTCTAGCGGCTCCTTCCCGCCCCAGGTCAGCTCGATGAACGCACCGCGCTGGTCCTTCTCCGGGCCCGACACCGTCCCGGACGCGAACAGGTCGCCGGTGCGCGACGAGGCGCCGTTCACCGTCATGTGCGCGAGCATCTGCGCGGGCGACCAGTACATCTCCCGGTACGGCGGGCGCGACACGACCTGCCCGTTCCACTCCACGACGAGGTCGAGGTCCAGGCCCCACGGGTTCTTCTCCCGCAGGTAGGGGAGCGGTTCGGGGTCCTGCAGCGGAGTCGGGACGCGCGCCGCCTCCAGCGCGAGCAGCGGCACCACCCACGGCGACACCGACGTCGCGAAGCTCTTGCCGAGGAACGGCCCGAGCGGCACGTACTCCCACGCCTGGACGTCGCGCGCCGACCAGTCGTTGACCAGCACGACCCCGAAGACCCGCTCGGCGAACTCGTCCACCGCGACCGGCGCGCCGAGCGGCGAGCCGGTGCCGACGACGAACCCGACCTCCGCCTCGATGTCCAGCCGGCGGCACGGCCCGAACGACGGCGCGGCCTCGCCCGGCGCCTTGCGCTGCCCGCTCGGCCGCACGATCTCCGTCCCCGACGGCACGACGGTGCCCGCGCGTCCGTGGTAGCCGACCGGCAGGTGCTTCCAGTTCGGCATCAGCGGCTCGGAGTCCGGCCGGAACAGCCGCCCGAGGTTGGACGCGTGGTGCTCGGAGGCGTAGAAGTCGACGTAGTCGGCGACCTCGAACGGCAGGTGCAGCGTCACCGCGTCCAGGTCGTGGACGGCCTCGTCCGGCAGGTCGTCCGACACCGCGTCGATGATGTGCTCGCGGACCTCGACCCACCGCTCGTGGCCCTGCTCCATGAACGCGTTGAGCGACGGCCGGGAGAACACGTCGTCGCCGAGGACGGCGGCGAGGTCCACGACCGAGCCGGCCACCCGGACGCCGACGCGCGGTTCCCCGCCGTCCGGCGAGAACACCCCGTACGGCAGGTTCGCCAGGCCGTACGGGGAACCGGCGGGAATCGAGATGCGGGTCATGCGTCTTCCTTGATGAGCGAGGTGGGGAGGAGGCCGAGGGCGGCGAGCTCGGTGAGCGGGTCGGTGATGCTGCACGTGCCGAACGACAGGAAGCGGGACCGGGCGAAGGACGCGCGGGCGTCGCCGAGGCCGGCGACCCGGGCGGCGATCGACGGGGCGTCCCGGTCGGCGAGGACCGCACTGATCTCGGCGGTGCCGGCGCCGTGCATCGCGGCGTCGGTGGCGAGCAGCAGGTTGAGGAATCCGTGCTGGTGGAAGCCGGTCTCCGGGTCGGTGTTGCGGACCGGGTGGTGCAGTCCCGCGGTCGCCTTGAACGGGACGCCGGCGCGCACGGCGGCGCGGACCGCGGCGGCCAGCTCGTCCGGCTCGGGGTACAGGTTCGCGTGCACGCCGCCGGTGCGGAACTTCGCGCGGTGGCCGGCGTCGGCGAGCGCCTCGATGATCGCGGGGCGGCGCTCGTCGCGCGGCACCTCCACGAACACCGGGACGTGCACGCGTTCGAGGCCGCACAGCAGGTCGGCGGCCGTCATCCCGGTGGGGACGGCGACCTCGACCGCGTGCACGTCGACCGGCAGGTCCGCGGCGGCCGCGACCGCCTTGGCGGCCTGCGCGGGGCCGTTCGGCGCGGTGACCGACAGGTCGAGCGGGTCGCTGGTGACCAGCGGGTACAGCTGGTCCAGCGCGGTCGCGGGCAGCACCAGCGGCCCGACGAGGGCGGCGTAGGGCGCGGCGCGGTGCCGGCGGTGCGCGGGGACGGCGTCGGCGAGCGGCGCGAGGCCGGGCGGGAACACCGACGCGTCGTCGCACAGGCCGCGCGCGAAGGCGGGCAGGTCGCTCATGGGTTCCGCCTTCCCGCCCAGGTCCACGCGTATGCGGGGTCCTCGCAGGCCAGGCCGCCCTCGCCGAGTTCGAGGGGGCGGAAGGTGTCGACCATGACGGCCAGCTCGTCGAAGAACTCGGCGCCGATGCTGCGCTCGTAGGCGCCGGGCTGCGGGCCGTGCGCGATGCCGCCGGGGTGCACCGAGACCGAGCCCTGCGCGATGCCGGAGCCCTTGCGGGCCTCGTAGTCGCCGCCGCAGTAGAACATGATCTCGTCGGAGTCGACGTTGGAGTGGTAGTACGGCACAGGGATGGACAGCGGGTGGTAGTCCACCTTGCGCGGCACGAAGTTGCAGACGACGAAGTTGGTGCCCTCGAAGACCTGGTGGACGGGCGGCGGCTGGTGGACGCGGCCGGTGATCGGCTCGAAGTCGTGGACGCTGAACGTGAACGGGTAGAGGCAGCCGTCCCAGCCGACCACGTCGAACGGGTGGTTCGCGTAGGTGTAGCGCGTTCCGCCGATGCCGCGGGACGTGCGGTGCTTGACGAGGACCTCGACGTCGGTGCCGCCGGCGGTGAGGAGGTCGCCGGGGCCGTGCAGGTCGCGCTCGCAGTACGGGGCGTTCTCCAGGAACTGCCCGAACCGCGACAGGTACCGCTTCGGCGGCGCGATGTGGCCGGTGGCCTCGATGGCGTAGGCGCGCAGCGGCTCGTCCCCGGCGGGCAGCCAGCGGTGCGTGGTGGAGGTCGGGATGACGACGTAGTCGCCCTCCTTCGCCTCCAGCGCGCCGAAGACGGTCTCGACGGTCGCGGCGCCGGACTCGACGTAGACGATCTCGTCGCCGGTCGCGTTGCGGTACAGCGGCGACTCGGCGGCGGCCACGACGTAGGACAGCCGGACGTCGGCGTTGCCGAGGATCAGCCGGCGGCCCGTCACGGCGTCGGTACCCGCCCAGGTCTCCTTCGGGAACAGCTCGTGCAGCCTGAGGTGGCGCGGCTTGAGGGGGTGGTTCGGCGTCGTCGCGGGGTCGGGGACGTCCCAGGGCCGCGCGTCGACGATCGCGGAGGGGATCTCGCGGTGGTAGAGCAGCGAGGAGTCGGAGGAGAAGCCCTCCTCGCCCATCAGCTCCTCGTAGTAGAGCCGGTCCGATGCGTCCCGGTGCTGGGTGTGCCGCTTCGGCGGCACATCGCCGACCCGCCGATAGTGCGCCATGGGTCCCTCGCCTCCCGCAGATGATTAATGCGTTTACTATCTCCCCGCGACACTACGGCCCGCGGCGGGCGGAGAAAAGGCCCTGGACCGGTCGAGGACCGGGCGGCGGGGTGAGGGGCTAGCTGCGCTCGCGGACGTCGAACCGGTGCCGGTTCGCGATCAGCTTGTCCAGCAGCATGATCAGCATCTTCTGCTCGGTCTCGGTGAGCACGCCCGCCCACTGCCGCTCCCGCTCGTGCTGGCCGGCGAAGATCTCCAGCATCCGGTCGCGGCCGTCGTCGGTCAGCGACAGGATCACCGAGCGGCCGTCCCGCTCACCCGGCGTGCGCACCATCATCCCGTCCGCGACCAGCGTCTTGGCCAGGTTCGACACGGCGGCGCGGCTCATCCCGGCGAGGGTGGCGGCGCGGCCCGGCTCCAGCGGCCCGGCGAGCCAGGTCACGAACAGCAGCCGGAACCCGGCCCAGGAGTGCCCGCGCGGCCGGTGCACGGTGGACTCCAGGTCGTAGGTGACGATCGCGGACGCCCGGTTCAGCGTGAGCAGCAGCCGGGTCGCGAGCCGGTGCGGGAAGCCGAACTCGTCCGCCAGCCGGCCGCCGGCGAGGTCGACGAACGACCAGAAGTCCAGGTCCTCGCGCTCGTCGTCCATGGGCGCCACCCTAGCCCGGACGGGCGGGGAAAGTGATTCATGGTTTGACCAACGTGCCGGGAGTGCGGGGACGCCTCCGGACGGGCCGCTGACCCGCGCACTTGCCGTACCCGCCCAAGCAGACAATATTGTCCCCGTCGGGATCATGACGAGCGGAGCCGTGGAGCAGCCGATGGAAGCCGTGGACATGTCCGCGATGATCGGATCGGCGGCGCACCAGGCGGGGCTCGGCGGCCATCGCGCGGCCTATCCGGCGACGATGTTCCCGGAGTCCCGGCTGAAGGTCGGCTACGCGGTGACCGGGGTCGCGGTCCTGCTCGTGCTGATCGGCCTCGCCACCGGCACCATCCTCCTGTGGGCCTTCGCGGGGATCTTCGCGGTCGTCTTCGGCGTGCGCGTCGTGCGGCTCGCGCTGCTCAACCGGCAGAAGCAGGGCCAGCAGCTCCACCTGTACGAGCAGGGCCTCGTCTGCGTCGGCCGGAACGGGCAGATCACCGTGCGGCGGTGGGACTCCAGCGCCGTCTACCAGAACATCGTCCGGCACTACCGCAACGGCGCCTACACCCACACCTCGTACCACTACCGGCTGGTGGACCAGGCCGGCCACGAGATCGCCCTGGCCGGCGGGTTCGCGCGGCCCACCGAATGGGGCCAGGCCATCCAGCAGGCCGTGACCGACGTCCAGTTCCCGCACGCGATGGCGACGGTGCGGGCGGGCGGGGCGGTGCAGTTCGGCGACATCACGCTCGCGCTGCACACGGTGTCGGCGTCCGGCAAGACGGTCCCGTGGTCGCAGATCCAGGAGATCAAGGTCAAGGACGGCCGCGTCTCGCTGCGGGTCGAGGGCAGGTGGCTGTCGCTGACCACCACCATGGTCCGCTCGATCCCGAACTTCTTCGTCTTCCACGCGCTGGCCGAGCGCCTGCGCCAGTCCGCCGCCGGCCCCGCCCGCTAGCTCCGCCCGCTAGCTGCGGTCCGCGGCCCGACCGGACGGCGCGCGACGTGTCGTCCGGACGATCATGGGCAGGTTCCTCTCAGGCACGGCGAGTGGGGGGAACAATGGCGACGGTCGCGGACCAGTTCATCCAGGTGCTCCGCCAGGCGGGCGTCCGGCGGATCTACGGCGTGGTGGGCGACAGCCTCAACCCCGTCGTGGACGCGGTCCGCCGCACGGGCGGCGACATCGAGTGGGTGCACGTCCGCAACGAGGAGGCGGGCGCGTTCGCGGCCGCGGCCGAGGCGCAGACGACCGGGCGGCTCGCGGTCTGCGCGGGCAGCTGCGGACCCGGCAACACGCACCTGATCCAGGGCCTCTACGACGCGCACCGCTCCGGCGCGCCCGTCCTCGCGCTGGCCTCGCAGATCCCGAGCACGCAGGTCGGCAGCGGCTACTTCCAGGAGACGCATCCCGAGCGGCTGTTCACCGAGTGCAGCCACTACTGCGAGCTGATCAGCACGCCGGGGCAGATGCCGCGCATCCTGCGGACCGCGATCCAGCACGCCGTCGGCCTCGGCGGCGTCGCCGTCCTCGCGCTGTCCGGGGACGTCGCGAGCAAGGACGCCGAGAACCCGACCGGCGAGCACGACTTCCTGTTCCGCAAGGGCATCGTGAAGCCGCCCGCCGACCAGGTCGACCAATTGGCGCACGCCCTCAACCGGGCGCGGAAGCCGATGCTGTTCTGCGGGTCCGGCGTCCAGAACGCGCACGCCGAAGTGATGCAGCTGGCCCACAAACTGCTGTCGCCGATCGGGCACGCGCTGCGCGGCAAGGAATGGATCCAGTACGACAACCCTTTCGACGTCGGAATGAGCGGACTCCTCGGCTACGGCGCCTGCTACGAGGCGATGCAGGCCGCCGACCTCGTCCTGATGCTCGGCACTGACTTCCCCTACGACCCGTTCCTTCCGGGCCGCAACACCATCCAGGTGGACGACGATCCCGCAAAGCTGGGCCGCCGGACACCGCTCACGCTCGCCGTCCACGGCGACGTCGGTGAAACGCTCCGGCTCGTCATGGACAAGGTCGAGCAGAAACGCGACCAGTCGTACCTCGACGAAATGCTGCACCGGCACACGCGTGCGTTGGAGGGCGTGGTCTCCGCCTACACGCGCGACATCGAGAAGCACATCCCGATCCATCCCGAATACGTCGCGGACGTCCTCGACGACCTCGCCGACGACGACGCGATATTCACCGTCGACACCGGAATGTGCAACGTCTGGGTCGCCCGCTACATCACCCCGAACGGCCGCCGCCGCGTGATGGGCTCGTTCGTGCACGGCTCCATGGCGAACGCGCTGCCGCACGCGATCGGCGCGCAGTACGGCGCGCCGGGCCGGCAGGTCATCTCCGTCTCCGGCGACGGTGGCCTCGGCATGCTGCTCGGCGAGCTGCTCACCGTGCGGCTGCACCGCGTCCCGGTCAAGATCATCGTGTTCAACAACGCGTCGCTCGGCATGGTGCGCCTGGAGATGCTGGTGGACGGCCTGCCGTCCTACGAGACCGACCACGAGGCCGTCGACTACGCCGCGATCGCGCAGGCCGCCGGGATCGAGGCCGCGCGCGTCGAGCGTCCCGCCGACGTCCGCGCGGCGATGGCCACCGCCCTCGCCGCCCCCGGCCCCTACCTGCTGGACGTCGCCACCGACCCGAACGCGCTGTCCATCCCGCCGCACATCACGCCGCAGCAGGTGAAGGGCTTCGCGCTCGCCGCCGGCAAGACCGTCCTCACCGGCGGCGTCGGCAAGATGCTCGACCTGGCACGCAGCAACCTGCGCAACATCCCCCGCCCCTGAGCCCGCTCGCCCGCGCTCACCCGGACGCCGTCGTGACCGGCCTGCTCGCCCGCACCCTCGCCGACCGCTGAGAGCTCCGCCGCCCCCGCCCCGCCGGACGTGGTGGGATGGGGGCGTGAGCCGTGCCGTGGAGGACAGCAACCGCAGGCTGCTGCGGGCGCGGGACGCGATGGACCGCGCCTACGCGCAGCCGCTCGACGTCCCGGCCCTGGCCCGGATCGCGCACGTGTCCCCGGCGCACTTCTCCCGCGCGTTCCGGGCGGCCTTCGGCGAGACGCCGCACCGCTACCTGCAGCGCCGCCGCGTCGAGCGGGCGATGTTCCTGCTGCGGGAGACCGGCCGCAGCGTGACGGACATCTGCTTCGAGGTCGGCTTCGGCAGCCCCGGCACGTTCAGCCGCACGTTCCGCGCGATCGTCGGCCGGTCGCCGCGCGAGTACCGGCGGGAGGCGGCGGCCGTGGACGTCCCGAGCTGCTTCACGAGGGCGTGGACGAGACCGGCCGACTGAGCAGTTTCGGATAAGTCTTCTCGCCGCGCGCTCAGTAGCGTGACGTGCATGTTCAACGCGATCACGCATTCCCAGATCTACGTCCTGGACCAGGACGAGGCCCTCGACTTCTACGTCGGCAAGCTCGGCCTGGAGGTGAACGCCGACGTCGACTTCGGCCCCATGCGGTGGCTGACCGTCAACGTCCCGGGCGACCCGGACCGCCAGATCATGCTGGAGCGGCCGGGCCCGCCGTCGCTGTCGGACGAGACCGCCGGGCAGGTCCGGGAGCTGCTGACGAAGGGCGCGACGGGCGGCCACCTCATCTTCAGCGTGGACGACTGCCGCAAGACCTACGAGACGCTGCGGGACCGGGGCGTCGAGTTCACCGAGGAGCCGACCGAGCGCCCGTACGGGATCGACGCCGCGCTCCGCGACCCGTTCGGCAACAGCATCCGCTTCACCCAGCTGAAGGAGTCCTAGCCCAGGGAGCGCTAGTCCTCGATGGTGATGTCCATCGCCGCGGCCAGGGCGAACAGCAGGCCCTGGGCGTCGGCGGCGGGGACGGCGGCGCCGGCGAAGCTCTGCACGCCCCGGACCCCGTAGAGGTCGCAGCCGGACAGCCGGGTCCCCTTCATCACGGCGTTGCTGAACTGGGCGCCGGTCAGCCGGCAGCGTTCGAAGCGGACGCCGGACAGGTCGGCCTCCTGGAAGTTGGCGTCGGTGAGGTTGCAGTCGCGGAACACCACGTTCTTGAACCGGCTGAACCGGAAGGACGACAGGTCGGCGCGGCAGTCGCTGAACAGCACGTCCCGCAGCGCGGAGCCGGTCATGGCGGTTCCGGTGAGGCGGCTGCCGTCGATCGCCGTCCGGTGCAGCCGCGCGTCGGTGAGGCGGAGGTTCGCCAGGTCGCAGCCGGTGAACTCGACGTCGGTGAACTCGGGGCGGCGCAGCGCGGTGCCGGCGAGGCGGGTCTCGCGGAAGCGGCAGCGGTCGAACTCGACGTCCTCGGCGTCGCGGCCGGTCAGGTCGAGCGGCCCGTAGTCCGCGGACAGGTGGACGCCGTCGTCTTCGAGGACGTCGTCGCCGGGCGCGAGGGTGCCGGGGAGCTTGGGGGCGGCTGGTTCCTTGGGGCGCGTCGCGCGCGTGGTGGCCGGCATCCACCCGACCCTATCGGCGGTCAGGCGAAGGGGGCGGCCATCGCGGTGAGGGTCTCGTCGGTGACCTCGGCCATGGGACGGGGCGGGTCCTGCTCGGTCCAGGCGAGGGCGGCGATGCGCAGCGCGGTCATGAACGCGCCGGCCATGACGACGGCGCGGGTGGAGCCGGGCGGCAGGCCGTCGCGGGCCGCGATGAGGTCGGCGAGGGCCCGCTCGAACGTGGCGTAGTGCGCGAGCTGGCGGGCGAGGACGGTCGGGTGCGCGCGGGCGAGCCGGGTCTGCGCGGCCCAGCGCGGGTCGGGCTCGCCGATCTCGCCGGACAGCTCGTGGAACGCGGCGCGCAGCGCGGTCCAGGACGTCTCGCCGGGCGGGCGGGCGGCGAACCGGTCGAGGATGCCGCGCATCCGCTGCTCGTCGCCGTAGAGGAGCGCGTCCTCCTTGCCGCCGAAGTAGTTGGAGAAGGTGCGGCGGGACACGCCGGCGGCGTCGGCGATGGCCTCGACCGTGACGTCGTCCAGCCCGTGCTCGACGGCGAGGCGCACCGCGGCCTCGTGCAGGGCCGTGCGCGTCGCCTCCTTCTTGCGCTCGCGCAGCCCGCCGGCCGTGGTGTCCATGATGACCTCACCCTAGCGGGCGCAAATTTTCCCGATGCGAAAACTTGCCCAGTGGGAATAATGTGGGCCGCTGACGCCTTCTATACGGCGTTCCCACTCACCACCCGGAGGCGTCCCTTGACCGTGTCCGCCGATCAGCCGGCCCCGCCGGCGCCGTCCGCGACCATGTCGCGCAGATCGATCTTCGAGGCGCTCAGCGGCCTGCTGCTGGTGCTCTTCGTCGCGATGCTGAGCGAGACCGTCGTGTCCACCGCCCTGCCGCAGATCATCGGCACGCTCAAGGGCACCCAGTCGCAGTACACCTGGGTCGTCACCGCGACCCTGCTGACCGCCACGGCGAGCACCCCCATCTGGGGCAAGCTCGCCGACCTCTACGACAAGAAGCGGCTGCTCCAGGCCTCGATCGTCATCTTCGTCGTCGCGTCGATCGCGTCCGGGTTCGCGCAGAACAGCGCGCAGCTCATCGCGTTCCGCGCCCTGCAGGGCCTCGGCGTCGGCGCGCTGCAGATTCTCGTCCAGATCGTCATGGCCGCGATGATCAGCCCCCGCGACCGGGGCCGCTACTACGGCTACCTCGGCGCCGTCATGGCCGTCGCCACCGTCGGCGGCCCGCTGCTCGGCGGGCTGATCGTCGACACCTCCTGGCTCGGCTGGCGCTGGTGCTTCCTGATCGGCGTGCCGTTCTCCGTCGTCTCGTTCGCGCTGCTGCAGAAGACGCTGAAGCTGCCGGTGGTCCGGCGCGGCGACGTCAAGATCGACTACTGGGGCGCGGCGCTGCTGGCCGGCGGCGTCAGCCTGCTGCTCATCTGGGTGACCTTCGTCGGCGACAAGTTCGCCTGGCTGTCCTGGCAGACCGGCGCGATGGTCGGCGCGGGCCTGCTCATCCTGGCCGTCGCCGTGTGGGTCGAGTCGCGGGTGGCCGAGCCGATCGTCCCGCTCGGCATCGTCGCCCGCCGCAACACCGCCCTGGCGATCCTCGCCAGCCTCGCGGTCGGCATGGCGATGTTCGGCGGCGCGGTCTTCCTCGGCCAGTACTTCCAGATCGGCCGCGGCTACAGCCCCACCGAGGCCGGCCTGCTCACCATCCCGATGATGGTCGGCGTGCTCGGCTCGTCCACGATCGTCGGCCGGCTCACCACCCGGACCGGCAAGGTCAAGTCCTACATCGTCGCCGGCGTGATCGTGCTGACCGCCGGGTTCGCGGCGCTGGCCACCATCGACCAGAGCACCTCGCTGGTGTTCGTCGGGGCCGGGATGTTCCTGGTCGGCGCGGGCGTCGGCATGGCGATGCAGAACCTCGTCCTCGTCGTGCAGAACTCGGTGCACCTGAACGAGATCGGCGCGGCGAGCGGCACCGTCACGTTCTTCCGCTCGCTCGGCGGGACGATCGGCGTCTCGGTCCTCGGCGCCGTCCTGGCGAACCGGGTGTCGGACAACATCGCGCACGGCCTGTCGCGGATCGGCGTGAACCCGGCGGCGGGCGGCGGCGACACCGGCAACCTGGACGTCAGCGCGCTGCCCGGCCCCATCCGGGAGATCGTCCGGGCCGCCTACGGCGACGCGACCGGGCACATCTTCCTGTTCTCCGCGCTGATCGCGGTGGTCGGGATCGTCGCGGCGGCGTTCCTCAAGCCGGTGACGCTGCGCGACAGCCTCGACCTGCCGGACGACGCGCCTTCCGCGGAGGCGGCGGGGGAGACCGCCGTCGCGGTCGGGGCCGCGGTGCCCGCTGCCGCCGCCAGTGAGACGGGAAGTTCAGCAAGCCGCTAGCTCCCGCAAGGGTCAAGGGCCGACGGGCCGCCGCGTTCCACGCGGCGGTTCCGCTTAAGATCCCAGTGTTCGTTGTTGTGACATGGGGGTTTTCCAAGGCGTTAGCAAGACGGCGCGGGGTCGCCGGGGCATTTGCTCACCATCGTGACAACCAATGAACGGGCCGATGCGCCATCCTTGTGGGACTTGGGGTATCACAAGGTTCCATCGAGCCGAGGAGCGTTCGATGACGCAGGCCGTGCTGGACGTCCGCCCGTTCGAGCAGATCCCCGCGGGGCTGGCACGCCGGATGCGGCCGCTGGCCGCCGGCGCCGCCGACGGGGTCCTCGCCGACGTGCGCCGGGGCGGGCCCGGCGGCGTCCCGCCCGGCGACGGGCGCGGCGCCGAACGGATCCGCGCCGAGATCGTCGCGGGGCTCGGGCACTTCCTCGACCTCGTCGACGACCCCCGCGGCGCCTGGGGACGGGTCGCCGCCGCGCACCGCGCGCTCGGCCGCGACATGGCGGTGCGGGGCCGCGACCTGGAGGAGGCGCACCGGGCGCTGCGCCGCAGCGCGCGCGCCGCCTGGCGCGCCCTCACCGCGCTCGCCGAGTCCCTCGAACTCGACCGGGAGACGCTCGGCCTGATCGCCGACGCCCAGTTCGCCTACATGGACGCCGTCGCCGCCGAGGCCGTCCGCGGCTGGGAGGCCGAACGGCCGGACCGCGGCGCGGGCGAAGGCGAGGCGCAGCGCCGCCGCCGCGCCCGGCTGCTCGGCCTGCTGCTGGCCGGCGCGGGCGACGAGGAGATCGCCGACGCCGCCCGCGCCGCCCGCTGGCGCGTCCCGCGCGGCGTCGCCGCCGTCGCCCTGCACCCCCGCGCCGACCCCGGACCGGACGACCCGTTCCCCGCGCCGCCGCCGGACGTGCTCGCCGACCTCGCCGGCCCCGAGCCCGCCCTCGTCCTGCCCGACCCCGACGGCCCCGGCCGCGGCCGGCTCACCGAGGCGCTGCTGCGCGACTGGATCGTCGTGATCGGCCCGACCGTCCCGCCGCAGCGGGCCGCCGAGTCGATGCGCTGGGCCCGGCACGCGCTCGCCGTCACCCGGCGCGGCCACATCGACGGCGACGCGGTCGTCCGCTGCATGGACCACGTCCCGCTGCTGGTGATCTTCACGGCGGAGGACCTCATCGCGCACGCCGCCGACTCGCGGCTCGCGCCGCTGCGCGCCCTCACCCGCACGCAGGCCGACCGGCTCGCCGAGACGCTGCTGTCGCTGCTGGAGAACAACTTCAACGCCACCGAGGCGGGCAACCGGCTGCACGTCCACCCGCAGACCGTCCGCTACCGGCTGCGGCACCTGGAGGAGCTGTTCGGCGCCGACCTGCAGGACCCGCGCCGCTGCCTGGAACTGGAGATGATCCTCAACGCCCGCGCCCGCACCGGAGCGTTGTCAGGCGCCTGACAACCGCCCGCCCGAACACCTGGGTTGAGTCGCAAGAGCCGCGCGGGCGCCCGTCCGTACGGTCGAAGCCCCCACTGGAGCACGCGTCGGACCGGGAGCGGCAGATGAGCGGACCTTCGGAGTTCGGGCGGCGCACCGCGTCGGTCGCGCGGGCGGGCGAGATGTTCGTCCGCAGCGGGCTGTGGCGCCCCGGACCGCCGCTCCGCGTCGCCCGCCAGCTCGGCGCGCTGCGCCGCTGGGGCACCCTGCTCGGCGGGACGGTCGCGTCCGCCGCCGCCCGCGACCCGGACGCCGTCGCGATCGTCGACGACCACGGAACGCTCACCTACGCGCAGGTCGACGCCCGCACCGACCGGCTCGCCGCCGCGCTCCGCCGGATCAGCGAGGCGCCCCGCGTCGCGGTGCTGTGCCGCAACCACCGCGGCATGGTCGAGACGCTCGCCGCGTGCGGAAAGGCCGGCGCCGACCTCGTCATGCTGAACACCGGGATGAGCACCGGCCAGCTCGTCGCGGTCGTCCGGCAGCAGCAGGCCGACGTGGTGATCGCCGACGAGGGGTTCGGCGCGTTCCTCGCCGCGCTGCCGAAGACGGTCCGGGCCGTCACCGCCGGGTCGCCGGACGCGGAGCTGGAGACGCTCATCGCGACCGCGCCCGCCGGCCCGGTCGAGCCGCCCGCGCGCACCGGCCGGACGATCGTGCTCAGCTCCGGCACGACGGGCCGCCCGAAGGGCGCCGACCGCCGCTCCCGCCCCGGCCTGCGGCCCCTCGCGTCGATCCTGTCCCGCATCCCGTACCGGGTGCACGAGCGGATGCTCATCGAGGCGCCGCTTTTCCACACCTGGGGATACGCGATGCTGCAGATCGCGGTGTCGCTGCGCGCCACGATCGTGCTGCGCGCCCGGTTCGACCCGGAGCTGACGCTGCGGGCCGTCGAGGCGACCGGCGCGACGGCGCTCGTCGCCGTCCCCGTCATGCTCCAGCGGATCATGGACCTGCCGGACGCGGCCCGCGCGAAGCACGACACGTCCGCGCTGCGGATCGCCGCCGTCAGCGGCTCCGCGCTGCCGCCCACGCTCGCGACCGCGTTCATGGACGCCTTCGGCGACGTCCTCTACAACCTGTACGGGTCGACGGAGGCGTCCTGGGTGACCATCGCCGACCCCGCCGACCTGCGCGCCTTCCCCGACACCGCGGGCAAGCCGCCGCCCGGCACCCGCGTCGCGATCTACGACGACGACGGCCGTCCCGTCCCGCCGGGCACCACCGGCCGCATCTTCGCCGCCAACGAGCTGCTCTTCGCCGGCTACACCAGCGGCGACACCAAGGAGATGCGCGACGGCCTGATGAGCCTCGGCGACCTCGGCAACCTCGACCGCGAGGGGCGCCTCTTCGTGCACGGACGCGACGACGACATGATCGTCTCCGGCGGGGAGAACGTGTTCCCCAGCGCGATCGAGGAGGCCGTCGCGACGCTGCCGCAGGTCCGCGAGGTGGCGGTCACCGGCGTCCCGGACGAGGAGTTCGGCCAGCGCGCCGCCGTCTACGTCGTGTTGCGCGACGGCGAGACCCTCGACGCCGACACCGTCCGCGCGCACGTCCGCGACCGCTTGGCCCGCTTCGCGGTGCCCCGCGACGTCCACTTCCTGGACGCCCTCCCCCGCAACGCCACCGGCAAAGTCCTCCGCCGCGCCCTCACCCCACCGAGCTGACCGCGTCCTCCTCCTGGGAGACTTCGAACCAGAGGCGGGTGCGGCGGGGGGACTGGTCGAGGCCCCATTCGTCGGCGAGGGCGTCGATGACGGTGAGTCCGCGGCCGTGGTCGATGCGGCGGCGGCCGTGCAGGTCGTCCTGGACGGGGCCCTCGTCGGACACCTCGACGCGCAGCCGGCGGCCGTCGGTCTCGACGGCGACGGTGATGGCGCCGCTGCCGTGCAGGACGGCGTTGGCGATCGCCTCGGCGGCCATGAGCTCGACGTCGTCGAGCAGCTCGTCCTGCGCGACGACCTTCGCGGCCAGCTCGCGCACGGCCCGCCGCGCGCGCCGGCCCTCCGCCGGGTCGCCGGCGAACCCGAACGGTTCGCCGAGCCGTTGCATCGCAGTCACCGCATCACCACATCGAGTCGGAAGCGCACTGCGATCATCCACCTGCGGTGCGTGATCGGGCAATGCGCCGGACGAGTCGATCCGTACCTTCCGGGACCGGTCCAAAGCCCGGCCATCGACCCCTTCGCGGGAGCCTACGGTATGGATCACCATGCCATCGCCGCCTTGCGAAAATGCTGAACGGCGGCGCCTGCGCCACTCACCCGTCCGCACAACGGGGGGTCGAAGAGATCGTTCGAACGTACGGCGCGCGCGCTGGGCGCGTTCTAGCGTCATCGCCACCGACGGATGGCGAAGGGGCCGGCTCATGACGTTCTCTCTGGAACTCGACGAGGAACTCCTCCAGGTCCGCGACTGGGTGCACGGGTTCGCGGAGGACGTGATCCGCCCGGCGGCGGCGGAGTGGGACGAGCGGGAGGAGACGCCCTGGCCGATCCTGGAGGAGGCCGCGCGGATCGGGCTGTACTCGCTGGACTTCTTCGCGACGCAGTCGCTGTCGCCGACGGGGCTCGGCATCCCCGTCGCGTTCGAGGAGCTGTTCTGGGGCGACGGCGGTATCGGCGAGGCGATCGCGGGGACGGGGCTGGCCGCCGCGGCCGTGGCGACCAGCGGGACGCCGGAGCAGGCGGAGGAGTGGCTGCCGGCGATGTTCGGCACCCCGGACGACGTCGCGGTCGCGGCGTTCTGCTCGTCGGAGCCGGGCGCGGGCAGCGACGTGTCCGCGATCCGCACCACCGCGGTGTACGACGAGGCGAAGGACGAGTGGGTGCTGAACGGCACGAAGACGTGGGCGACGAACGGCGGCATCGCACGCGTCCATGTGGTCGTCGCGTCGGTGGACCGGGAGCTGGGGTCGCGGGGGCAGGCGAGCTTCGTCGTCCCGCCGGGCACGCCGGGGCTGGAGCAGGGGCAGAAGTTCCGCAAGCACGGCATCCGGGCGTCGCACACCGCGGAGGTGGTGCTGCAAGACGTCCGGGTTCCGGGCCGGTGCCTCGTCGGCGGCAAGGACCGGCTGGACGAGCGGCTCGCGCGCGCACGCGAGGGCCGCCGGGGGCGCGGGCAGGTGTCGATGAAGACGTTCGAGGCGACCCGTCCGGCGGTCGGCGCGTCGGCGGTGGGGATCGCGCGCGCCGCCTACGAGTACGCGCTGGGCTACGCGCGCGAGCGCGAGCAGTTCGGCAAGAAGATCGGGGACTTCCAGGCCATCGCGTTCAAGCTCGCCGACTGCAAGACGGCGATCGACGCGTCGCGGCTGCTGGTGTGGCGGGCGGCGTGGATGGCCGCCAGGGGCCTGCCGTTCGACAACGCCGAGGGCTCGATGGCCAAGCTGGTCGCGAGCGAGACGGCGGTGCGGGTGACCGGCGAGGCGATCCAGATCCTCGGCGGCAACGGCTACACCCGCGACTACCCGGTCGAGCGCATGCACCGCGACGCGAAGATCTTCACGATCTTCGAGGGCACCAGCGAGATCCAGCGCCTCGTCATCGGCCGGGCCGTGACGGGCCTGCCGGTCCGCTGACGGGCGCCACCACTCACCCGGGCGCGTAAAAGCGGAAGATTCTCCGTGTCCGGGGTCCAATCGCGGGACGCCCTCGCCGTGTCACCATCCGAATCGTCAGCGTTTGCTGCCCGGTGAGCGGCCGCACAGGGGGACCGCCCGCCGGTGGCCGCCTCTGGCTCCGGCTGGGGCCCACCCCCGGAGGTGCACCCGTGAACACCAGTGAGATCGCGTGGGCCGGCGTCCTCGCGTGCGTCGCGCAGGCCGTCTACTTCATCGCCTTCGTCCTGTTCAAGACGGCCGTCGGGCGGATCGGCCCGATCGGCGGCCGGCGGCCGCTGCACGGCGCCGCGCTGCTGCTGCGCAGCCCCCGCTGGGTCGCCGGCGTCGCGGTGGTCCTCGCGGGCTTCGCGCTGTTCGCGGGCGGCCTGACCAGCCTGCCGGTGGTGGCGTCGCTGCCGGCCTACGGGGCGAGCCTCGCGCTCCTCCTCGTGGTGGGGATGAGCGGGTTCGGGGAGCGGCCCACGTCCCGCGAGTGGCTCGCCGTCGTCATCGTCGTCGCCGCGATGCTCACCGCGGCGCTGTCGGTGCTGCCCGCGCGCGGCGAGACGCTCGCCGAGGCCCTGCACCGGCCGGACGGCGCCGCGGCCGCGCAGGCGCTGCCGCTGTGGAAGGCGGGGCTCGTGTTCGTGCCGTCGCTGGGCCTGCCGCTGTGGATGTTCTTCGTCCGGGACCGGCAGGTCGCCGGCCGGCACGCGCGGCCGATCACCGGGATCGCCTACGGGCTCGGCGCGGGCGTCCTGCTCGGCGCGACGGAGGTGTTCGGGCAGGGGATGGCGATGATGCTGGCCGGGCACCGCGGGGCGGCGGTCCTTTCCACCCCGCACCCGTACCTGTTCGTGCTGGCGGGCGTCATCGGGCTGGGGCTGCTGTCCATCGGCCTGCAGCGCTGCCGGCTCACGATCATCGTCACCGTCGTGACCGTCACCGCGAAGACGCATCTGCTGCTGTCGGCGACGCTGCTGTACGGGGAGCCGTGGCCGCACGCGCCGGCGCTGTTCCTGCTGCGGCTCGCTGGGGTGCTGCTGGCCGTCCTGGCGCTGCTCGCGTTCCCGCGGCACGAGCGCCGCTCCGCGCCGCGCCGCGCGCGCCGTCCCGAGGTGGAGCGCCCCGCGCCCGCGCGTCCCGAGCCCGCCGAGCGGCCGGTGGTCGAGCGGCCGGTGGCGTGGACGGCGCCGCGCGCGGTGGGGCGGTACGCCCGGACGGTGACCCGGTTCCCGGACGGCCCGTCCGCCTACCCGGACTCGCCGCTCGCGAGCCCGCCGCCGGCCGGGCACCCGATCGTCCGGCCCGCCCAGCCGCCGGACGCCCCGGCCCGCTTCCCCGCGGGCGGGTGAGCGGTCACGGCACGCGCGCCCAGGCGGTGGTCTCCAGGCGGCCGGTGTTGCCGAGGTCGAGGGGCCCGTTCGCCGGGAGGACGACGACGGGCCGCCCGGCCGCCGGGCGCACCTCCAGGTAGGTGCCGTTGACGGCCGGGACGCTCGACTCGGTCACGAGGTTGCGCCAGACGATCCCGATGCGCGCGGACTTGCCGGGCGCGACCGTGATCGGCTTCGGCCCCGGGTCCTTGATCTGGCGCGTCCCGCGGATGGCGTGGACGTCGAACGGCTGCCGGTCCTTGCCGAGGACGCGCAGCGCCGGGTAGCCGTTCAGGCGGTACGGGCGCGTGCCGCAGTTGCGCAGCCGGACCCAGGTCGCGCGCAGGCCCATGGCCGCGTCGACCTGGTCCATCGAGAGGCTGATGCCCTGCGCCGAGCAGGCCGTGGACGGGGTCGGCGTGGGCGACGGCGGGGTGAGCAGAGGGGACGGCGCGCGCGTCGCGGTGCTGGACGCGGCCGGGTCGCCGGACGCCACGCCGTTCTCGGTGCCGCAGGCTCCGGCGCCGAGCACGGTGCCCAGCGCGCCCGCCGCCACGGCAAACCGCCACAAACCCCCCGGAATCACGTTCACCCGCAGATCATCGCAGAAGAACGCCGCAGCGCCGCCGATCAGCACGAGATCCGCACATCGCGGGCACCGGCCCTCCACCGGCCGGTGCCCGCGATGAGCGGCCGCTACTTCAGGCGGCGCAGATGCGGCGGCGCCGGATGCGACACCGCGGCCGCCCGCCGCGGCCCGGGGGACGGCCGGCGCGAGCGCAGGAACGCCGCGCGCAGCGCCACCTCGATCCCGAACCGGGCCTCCGGGTCGTCGAGCTCCTCGCCGAACGTCTGCTCGATCTTGCGCATCCGGTACCGGACGGTCTGCGGGTGGATGTGCAGCAGCTCGGCGATCTCGGCGGCGGTGCCGCGGGTGACCAGCCAGGTCCGCAGGGTCTCGGTGAGCCGGTCCTGCTGGCCGGGGGTCATCCCGTCCAGGATGCCGAGCCGGCGCCGGGTCAGCTGCTCGACCAGCGCCGGGTCCGACAGCAGCCAGAGGGTGACGAGGTTCTCCTCGCACAGCACGACGGGGTCGTCGTCGAAGACGCCGTCGAGCGCGAGCGACAGGGCCTGCCGCGCCCAGCGCAGCGAGTCGGCGGCCTGCGCGGGCGGCATGGTGAGGCCGACCGCGACGCGGCGGCCGGGAACGGCCGCGTCCAGCATCGCGCGCCGCGCCGGGGTGAACGGGCCGGGCACCAGCAGGTGCGGGGCGGCGCACTCCAGGTCGGCGAGGACGTCGGCGTCCAGCGCCGTCCAGACGCAGCGGGCCTCGGGCTCGACGGCGACCAGGGTGACCTCCGCCGGAACGGTCCAGCCCGCGGCCTCGGCCGCCTCGGCGACGTCGCAGCCCGGTTCGGCGACGAGCCGGTGCAGGAGGCGGCGGCGCCGGTCGTCCATCGCGGGGATGGGACGGGCCCGGGCCTCCAGGAAGCCCTCCAGCGACAGCGCGGCGAGCTCGTCGAGGTAGACGAACAGGGCGTCGGCGAGGCGGGACATGACGGCGGAGGAGATGTCGTGGCGGGGCGCGACCTTCATGACGCGCCGCCACGCGACCTGCCCGCCGATCCGGTAGGCGGCCTGCAGGCTGTCCATGCTGCGGCCCTCGTGCGCCTCGTACTGGCCGAGCATGCGGGCGGTGCCGGCGGACCCGTCGCTCATCACGGCGGGCGCGCCGGGCGGCGCGGCGACCCGGTCGACGAACGCCGCCAGGCTGTGCTCGACGCTGATCCGCAGCACGTGCCCGTACGGCCCGTCGATCGGGCGGGCGTACTCGGGGATCGCGCGGCGGATCTCGGCGACGATCTCCTCGGCGAGGCTGGGCAGTTCGGGACGCATGATCCGGGCGAGCCGCGGCGGGAGCGCGGCCGAGCGCTCGGCGAGACCTCCAGGGTCGAGGGTTCTGGTCATCGGGCACCTCCGTCACCGCGTTCCGCGCGGGCCGGGGAGCGGGGGGTCGGGGTGGGGGTCGCCCCTCCCGACCCGGCGGGCGCGGGCGGCGGTAGTTCGAGACCGCGGGCGGGGGTGGGACGCGCCGAGCGGGGACCCCCGCGCGCCGTCCGTCCGCGGTCCAGGACGTTTCGACGGTACGCAGGGGCACCGGGGGCGTTCTGTAGAGCAAAAGAACAAATCATGGGGCGCGCTGCTCATCTGCTTATAACCGAACGCGCGGGCCGTGCGGTAGGCGCCTGACCTGCTGGCCGTCGGCAAAGTGCCGAATATCAGGCGATTCCCGGATTATTTATCGTCAATTGTTAGAAGAAGATTCACCTTCAGTGGCCGTCTCGTTCGAACGAACGAGACGGCCGCCGCGGATCGCCCGGGCGCGGTCAGCCGCAGAAGGCGGTCTCGGTGGTCTTGGCGAGGTCGGCGCGGAACCCCTTGTCGTACTCGTACTTGGACTCGTTGTAGGTGACGATCGCCTGGCGGCGGCCGTCGGCGCTGGTGTAGGTCCACGTCCGGTAGCCGGGGAAGCCGCCGTCGTGGCCCCACGCGTAGCCGCAGGAGAACTTGATGCGGGCGGCGCCGAGGCCGTAGTCCTCGACGACGCCGTCGTCGTTGACGGGCCGGACGGCCCGCATCTCGCGCATCTGCTTCGCCGGGAGCAGCCGTCCGGTGAACAGGGCGCGGTGGAAGCGCGCGACGTCGTCGACCGTGCTGACGATGCCGCCGGACGTGCGGGCGCTCGACGGGCTGATCGCCGTGCTGACGTCGCCGTAGTCGTAGTAGTAGCCGTGGACGTACGGGCCGGGGAAGCCGGGGTTCGTCGTCGGGTAGTAGGTGTGCCGCAGGTGCAGCGGCGTGAAGATCCGCCGCTGGAACTCGGTGCCGACCGGGTGCCGGGTGACCTTCTCGATGATCATCCCGGCGAGGATGTAGTTGGTGTTGGAGTAGTTCCAGCTCGTCCCCGGCGCGTACAGCGGGGGCTTCTCGGTCGCGATCGCGATCAGCTCCGCGGGCTTCCAGGAGCGGGCCGGGTCGGACATCACCCGCGGGTCCGGCGTGTAGTCGTTCAGGCCGCTGGTCTGCCCGAGCAGCTGCCGGATGGTGATCTTCGAGCCGTCGTTGCCGTTGGCCTCGACGAGGCCGGGCAGCCACCGGTCGACGGTGTCGTCCAGGGACAGCCGGTGCTCGGCGGCGAGCTGGAGCACGACCGTCGAGGTGAACGTCTTGGTGACGCTGGCGATGCGGAACAGCAGCCGCGCGTCCATCGGCGCGCCGGTCGCCTTGTCGGAGACCCCGGCGGTGACGTGTGAGACGTGCCCGCCGCGCCGCGTCATGACGATCACGCCGGGCGCGCCGTCGGCGACCAGCCTGCCGGCGCGCTCCCGGACCTTCGCGTCCAGGCCCTTGCCGGGGCCCGGACGGGCGGCGGCGCTCGCGGCGGGCACGGCGGCGGCGGTGAGCGCGGCGCCGGCCAGCGCGGTGGACAGGACGCGGACCATCATGCGTGCCATGGGGGCTCCTCAACGGCTCGGAAGCTGACGTGATCAAGACTTCCGGTGCCGCGGGCGGCCCGCACTGGCCCTGAACACCATGCCGGAGGTGTACCTACCGACACCTACCGACACCTCCCGCCGGCGGTGCCCGCGAGCTATATTCGACAGTGGTTCCAATAACGGGGAGGTCGGCCGTGCCGGACACCGAGGTCGCGATCATCGGCGCCGGGCTCAGCGGGATCGGGATGGCGATCGCCCTCCAGCGCGCGGGCATCGCCGACTTCGTCATCCTGGAGCGCGCCGCCGACATCGGCGGGACGTGGCGCGACAACGTCTACCCCGGCGTCGCCGTCGATGTCCCGGCGCAGGCGTACCAGTTCAGCTTCGCGCTCAACCCGCGCTGGAGCCGGGTGTTCGCGCCCGGCGACGAGGTCAAGCACTACCTCGACGGCCTCGCCGACCGGTACGGCGTGCGCGCCCGCGTCCGGCTGAACACCGAGGTCACCGAGCGGACCTGGGACCAGGACGGCCGGTTCTGGCGGCTCGCGACGCCCGCCGGCGAGGTCACCGCGCGGTTCGTCGTCAGCGCGATCGGCGCGTTCGTCGACCCCAAGCCGATCGACATCCCCGGCATCGAGGACTTCAAGGGCACAGTCCTGCGCTCGTCCGGCTGGGACCGTGGCCACGACCTCGCCGGCGAGCGCGTCGCCGTCATCGGGACGGGCGCCAGCGCCGTCCAGATCGTCCCGGAGATCGCGCCGCGGGCCGCGCGGCTGGACGTCTACCAGCGCACCCCGATCTGGGTCGGCCCGAAGCTCGACGCGCCGATCCCGCGCCCGCTGCGGCGGCTGTTCCGGCGGGCGCCGCGCGTCCAGGAGGCGGTGCGCCGGGTCGCGACGCGCGGCGTCGAGATGGTGCTGATCGACCTGGTCGTCGGGCACGGCAGGGCGCCGTGGGTCGCCCGCGGCGGCGCCCGCCTCGCCCGGTCGGTCTGGTACCGGACGCAGGTCAAGGACCCCGAGACCCGCCGGAGGCTCACGCCCGGCTACGGCCTCGGCTGCAAGCGCCCGTCCGTCTCCAACACCTACCTCAGGACGTTCAACCGGCCGGACGTCGCGCTCGTCACCGACGCGATCGACCGCGTCACCCCGGCCGGCGTCCGCACGGCGGACGGCCGCGAGCGCGAGGTCGACACGATCGTCCTCGCCACCGGGTTCCGGCTGGCCAGCGACCCGGAGGTGTTCCGCCGCACGCCGGTGCGCGGCCGCGGCGGGTTCGACCTCGCGACGTTCTACACCGAGAACCGGCTCGCCTCCTATGAGGGCATCAGCATCCCCGGCCTGCCGAACCACTTCATGATGTTCGGGCCGTACGGCTGGGTCGGCGGCACCTGGCACCAGCTCGTCGAGACGACGTCCGCGCACGTCGTCCGGGTGATCCGGGAGGCCCGCCGGCGCGGCGCGACCGCCGTCGAGGTGCGGCCGGAGCCGACCGAGCGCTGGACGGACCGGATGCGCGACCGCCTCGCCGGGTCGCTGTGGGCGACCAACGGCTGCGCCACCGCGAACAGCTACTACTTCGACCACCACGGCGACACCCCCTACCTGCGGCCGACGAGCGCCGCGCAGGCCGCCCGCGCCGCCCGCACGTTCCCCCTGGACGACTACGCCTACACGGCGCCGGCGTCCCCCGCGTCCGAGACGAGGTCCGCATGACCGAGCACGCCATCCGCGCCCGCCGGATCGCCTTCGAGCACCCCAAGGGCTCGCTGCGCCGCCACTACGTGGACGGCGACCTGGTCATGAGCCATATCGTCGCCCTGCTGTCGGCGACGTTCCCGCCGGGCGAGGACTTCTTCGTCCGGTCCGTCCGGCATTACGGCGACCGGATCACCGACCCGGACCTCGCCGCGCAGGTCCGCGGGTTCATCGGGCAGGAGGTGATCCACGGCCGCGAGCACGACCGGCTCAACCGGGCGCTGCGCGCGATGGGGTACCCGACCCGGCACTTCTCCAACGTCGTGAAGCGGGACCTCGCGCTCGCCGACCGGTTCCTGCCGCCGATCGTCCGCCTCGGCTTCACCGCCGGGCTGGAGCACTACACCGCCACGCTCGCCGAGGTGCTGCTCACCAGCCCCCGCGCGCAGGCGCTGCTCGGCGACACCGAGGTCCGGTCGGTGCTGCTGTGGCACGCGCTGGAGGAGTCCGAGCACAAGGCCGTCGCGTTCGAGGTGTTCCGGCAGGTCGGCGGCAGCGAGCGCACCCGGATCCGGACGATGCGGTGGATCAGCGCGGGGTTCCTGCTGCTGGTCGTCACCGGCACGCTCGTCTCCCTCGCGACCGACCGCGCCGCCTACGACCCGGTACGGCTGCTGCGCAGCATCGCCGCGCTGCGGCGCTCGCCGTTCCTCGCGCCCCACGTCGTCCGGCGGCTGCGCGCGTACAACAAGCCGGGCTTCCACCCCGACGACCTCGACAACACCGAACTGCTCGAACGCTGGCGCGAGGAGCTCTTCGGCGCCGACGGCGACCTCACCGCGAAGCTCAAGTAGCCGCCGCATGCACGACAATCGTTGATCCAACCCCGGAATCACGGCGAGGAGACCAGCGGTGTCGTTCAGCGAGGAAGAGATCGCCTACATGAGGTCGCAGCGGCTGGCGCGGATCGCCACCGTCGGGCCGGACGGGCAGCCGGACGTGTCGCCGGTCGGGTTCGAGTTCGACGGGACGCACCTGTTCGTCGGCGGCGGCGACCCGGTGAGGACCCGCAAGTTCCGCAACGTGCGGGCCGGCCACACCAAGATCGCGATCGTCATCGACGACGTGGCGTGCACCGACCCGTGGTCGCCGCGGTACCTGCGCGTCTACGGCGAGGCGGAGCTGGTCGAGCGCCCGTCCGGCGCCGGCGCCCGGCCCTGCATGAAGATCACGCCGCTGCTGTCGTGGAGCTGCAACCTGGACGGCCGCCCCCTCACCGGCGACCGCCAGGTCCGCCGCACCGTCCACACCCCCTGACCGTCCGCCCCTAGTGGGCCGGGGCGTCGTCGTAGTCGTGGCGGGCGCGGTCCACCCGGTCGAGGTTGGCCGCGGCCCACTCGGCGAGGTGGGCGAACAGCGGGGCGAGGCTGCGGCCGAGCTCGCTGATCTCGTACTCGACCCGGGGCGGGACCTCGGGGTGGTACGTCCGGACGATCAGCCCGTCGCGTTCGAGCTGCCGCAGCCGCTGGGTCAGCACCTTCGGCGTGATCGTGCCGATCCGGCGCTGCAGCTCGACGAAGCGCTGCCGGCCGTGGTGGTGGAGCGTCCACAGGATCGGGGTCGTCCAGCGGCTGAACACGATGTCGACGACCGGCGCGATCGGGCACGCCTGCTCCGGGGCGGCCGTCGCGGCCGCGGCCTTCCACGCCGTGTCGTCCATGCGGAGGTCCCCTCTGAGGTAGTCACTTTCCTCTAGGTACCTACTATATCCAGGATGTTAGCGTCGCCTGCGTTGCTAACGGACCGCTCGCCCGAGCGGCGGAAACGGCAGGAGACCGTCATGATCGTTGTAACCGGGGCCACGGGGAACACCGGGCGCGCGCTCGTCCGGACGCTCGCGGAGGCGGGCGAGAAGGTGATCGCCACGTCCAGGAACATCACCGGAGCGGACGTGCCCGAAGGCGTCGACCACCGGCGGGCCGACCTCGCGGACGCCGCGGGCCTGCGCCCGGTGCTCGACGGCGCCGACGCCCTGTTCCTGCAGAACGGCGGCGCCAGCGCGCACACGCTGAACGTGAGCGACATCCTCGACGCGGCCAAGGCGGGCGGCGTCCGGCGGGTCGTGCTGCTGTCCTCGCTGGGCGTGGCGACCCGCCCGGAGTCGGCCTCGCACGGCGTGCTGGGGCTGTCCTTCGAAGAGGCCGTTCGGGCGTCGGGCCTGGACTGGACGATCCTGCGGCCGGGCAACTTCGCCTCCAACACCTATGCCTGGGCCGCGTCGGTGCGCGCCGAGCGGACGGTCGCCGCGCCGTTCGCCGACGTCGCGCTCCCGGCGATCGACCCGGGCGACATCGCCGCCGTCGCCGCCGCGGCGCTGCGCGAGGACGGCCACACCGGGCGGATCTACGAGCTGACCGGCCCCGTCCCGGTGACGCCCCGCCAGCAGGCCGAGGCGATCGGCGCCGCGCTCGGCGAGCCGATCCGGTTCGTGGAGCAGACCCGGGACGAGGCGCGGGCGCAGATGCTGCACTTCATGCCGGCGGACGTGGTGGAGACGACCCTGGCCATCCTGGGCGAGCCGACCCCGGCCGAGCAGCGGGTCAGCCCCGACGTCGAGAAGGTGCTGGGCCGGGCGCCCCGGACCTACGCCGACTGGGCCCGCGCCAACGCCCCCGCCTTCCGCTGACCGCCGGCAAACCGCCTTAAACAATGCTATTGACGCACATCAGCCCGCTCTGGGGATCTTTTCATCCGTGAGTTTGAGATCTACCTTCCTGGCGAGAATTTCAGCGTGCGGCGCGACGCTGAAAGGGCGGACGGATGAAGAAGGTCGTCGGGCGGCGGGATTTCCTCATGGCCGGTGCCGTCGGAGGATCGGGAATGCTTCTGCCCCGGGTCTTCCGGCAGTCACCGGCCCACGCGGCGCCGGCCCACGGAGCCGGGTCCGGGGGCACCGAGGTAACGGTGACCCCGCCATTGAGGAAGTACGTCGACCCGCTGCCCCGGCCGGCGACGGCCATTCCGGATACATCCGTCTATCCGGGCGCCGATTACTACGAGATCACAATGCGGCAGCACGAATGGTGCTTCCACCGGGACCTCGGCCCGGCCAAGGTATGGGGCTACTGGGCCAAGAATCCCAACGACCCCGGCAAGCCGCTCGGCATGGGTTATCTAGGGCCGACCATCGCCGCGACAAGGGACCATCCGACGGTCGTCAAGTACCGCAACGAACTGCCGGCCGGCCCGCACATGTTCCAGTTCGTGCTCGACCGCATCCGCAAGGGCGACCCCCAGCTCACCCCTCCGCCCTACCACGGCATGCCGCCCCTTCCGCCGAACATCAACGTGTGGAACGTCGTCCACCAGCACGGCGGTTTCACCCCGCCGCAGTCCGACGGCATGCCGTTGCAGTGGTTCAGCCCCAAGGGGGTCCGCGGCCCGTCCTACACCACCCTGGACCCGGGCAAGGTCGCGCCCAATGAGGCGATCTACGCGTACACCAACCACGAGCGCTCGGCCATGCTCTGGTACCACGACCACGCCATGGGGATCACCAGCCTCAACGTCTACGCGGGCCTCGCCGGGCTCTGGCGCGTCGGCGACCCCGCCGACGAGCGGCTCGGCCTGCCGGGCGGCGAGTTCGAGGTCCCTCTCATCCTGCAGGACCGGACCTTCGACGAGGACGGCTCGCTCGCCTACACCATGACCCAGGTGGAAGGCGCGGACACGCCCGTCGTCAACGGTAAGGCGTACCCCTTCCTCGCCGTCCAGCCACGGCGCTACCGGCTGCGCTTCCTCAACGGCTCGAACGAGCGCTTCTGGCGGCTGCGGTTCCAGGCCGACCGGACCGTGGTCCCGGAGGAGAACCTGCCGTTCTGGCTGATCGGCACCGACGGCGGCTTCCGCCGCCCGCTGCAGATGCTGAACTTCCTGATATCGCCGGCCGAACGGTACGACCTGGTCATCGACTTCGGCCGGCTGCCCATGGGCGCGAAGGTCACGCTGACGAACTACAACGCGCCGGTCCACTTCCCCGACGGCGGCGGGCCGGAGATCTCCGAGATCATGCAGTTCCGGGTCACCGAGCAGCTGACGGGAGGCGGGGACCCGACGACCCCGCCCAAGGAACTCGCCCTCCCCCCGGTCGAACTGGTCCGCCCGAAGCCCGGGACCCGCCGGCGGGAATGGGTCGTGTACCAGAAGGGCATCTTCGAGAGCATGACCTTCAACGGCCTGCCGTTCATGGCGCCGTCCGAAGACTTCGTCAAGGCGGGCTCGTCCGAGATCTGGGAGTACATCAACCCGAACCACGACGCCCATCCGATGCACGTCCACCTCGTCAATTTCCAGGTGCTGAACAGGCAGCCGATCGACGCGACCGCCTACCAGGCCGCCTTCCAGAAATGGCTCGACGGCGGCCGCAGACCCGCGGACAGGCCGGTACTGGACCGGTACGTCACCGGCCCGCCGAGCCCGCCGGACCCGGACGAGGCGCATTCCTGGAAGGACACCGTCCGGGTCTATCCGGAGTCGGTCACCCGGATCATCATCGACGAGTTCGACCCGCCGACCGCCCGGATCGCGTCGATCCCGGCCAGCGGCGCCGAACTTCCGGCGACGTACGTCCACCACTGCCACATCCTCGAACACGAGGACGACGACCTCATGCGCCCCTGGACGATCGTCACGGACCACGACTAGGGGCTGTTCGTCCGGTTCGTGGAGCGGGCCCGCGACGAGGCGCGGGAAAATTCCTCCCGGCCGATGTCGAGAACCCGGGACCGGCTCCGTCCCAGGGGTGCGAGCGGCCGAGAACGGCCGGCTCGACGACACCGACACGGGAGCGCCGACCATGGAACAGCACCGGATCGACGAGATCCTCGCCCGCCCGCTCAGCCGGGAGCTGCTCGCCCGCGACGTGACCCGCCTGGCCTACGTCGCGGGCGACGGCACGCCCCGCAACGTCCCGATCTCGTTCACCTGGAACGGCTCGCAGGTCGTCCTGTGCACCACCAAGAACGCGCCGAAGCTGCGGTCCCTGCGGGAGCGTCCCGCGGTCGCGCTGACGATCGACACCGAGGTGCACCCGCCGAAGATCCTGCTCATCCGGGGCCGCGCCGAGCTCGACGTCGTCGACGGCATCCCGGACGAGTTCCTCCAGATGAACGGCAGCTACAAGATGACCGCCGAGCAGCGCGTCGAGTGGGAGGCCGAGGTCCGCTCGCTCTACGACGGCATGGTCCGGATCGTCGTCACCCCGACCTGGGTGAAGCTCATCGACTTCGAGACCACGCTGCCCAGCCCGGTCGAGGAGCTGATGCTGCAGCGGGCCGAACGCGAGCGCGGCTGAGGACGACGCGGCCACAATGGACCCGATCACTTCCAAGGAGCGAACGATGGCGAAGTACCTGCTGCTCAAGCACTACCGGGGCGCGCCCGCCTCGGTCAACGACGTGCCGATGGACCAGTGGGCCCCGGAGGAGGTCACGGCGCACATCCGGTACATGGAGGACTTCGCCGCGCGGCTCGAGGCGACCGGCGAGTTCGTCGACAAGCAGGCGCTCTCCCCGCAGGGCGCGTTCGTCCGCTCGGACGGCGAGGGCCGCCCGCCGGTCACCGACGGCCCGTTCGCGGAGACCAAGGACCTGATCGCCGGCTGGATGGTGATCGATGTCGAGAGCTACGAGCGCGCGCTGGAGCTGGCCGCCGAGCTGTCCGCGGCGCCCGGCGCGGGCGGACGGCCGGTCCAGGAGTGGCTGGAGGTGCGGCCGTTCCTCACCATGGCGCCCGCGGCGACCGGGTGAACGAGGCGCTGCTGCGGGGGCTCGTGCCCGCGGTGATCGGCGTCCTGGTCCGCCGCGGCGCCGACTTCGCGTCGGCCGAAGACGCCGTCCAGGAGGCGCTGATCCGCGCGCTGGAGCACTGGCCGGACGATCCGCCGCGCGACCCGAAGGGCTGGCTCGTCGCCGCCGCATGGCGCAAGTTCCTCGACGCCGCGCGGGCCGAGTCGTCGCGGCGCGGCAGGGAACTGGCCGTGCAGGACGAGCCGCCGGCGGGCCCGGTGCCGGGCACGGACGACTCGCTGTGGCTGTACTTCCTGTGCGCGCACCCGTCGCTGCCGCCCGGTTCGGCGGTCGCGCTGACGCTGCGCGCGGTCGGCGGCCTGACGACGCGGCAGATCGCGACGGCCTACCTCGTCCCCGAGGCGACCATGGCGCAGCGCATCAGCCGGGCCAAGCGCCGCATCGCCGGGCAGCCCCTCGACCGGCCCGGCGACCTGCCGACGGTGCTGCGCGTCCTCTACCTCGTCTTCAACGAGGGCTACAGCGGCGACGTCGACCTGGAGGCGGAGGCGATCCGGCTGACCCGCCAGCTCGCCGCCGCCACCGGCGAGCCCGAGGTCGCGGGCCTGCTGGCGCTGATGCTGCTGCACCATTCCCGGCGCGCCTCCCGCCGCGGCCCGGACGGCCGCCTGGTGCCGCTCGCCGAACAGGACAGGTCCCGCTGGGACACCCGCCTCATCGCCGAGGGCGTCACGATCCTGCAGGCGGCGCTGGCCCGCGACCGGCTGGGCGAGTACCAGGCGCAGGCCGCCGTCGCCGCCCTGCACGCCGACGCCCCGAGCACCGCCGAGACGGACTGGGTGCAGATCGTGGAGTGGTACGACGAACTGCTCGGCCTCACCGGCAGCCCGGTGGTGCGGCTCAACCGCGCGGTCGCGGTCGGCGAGGCCGACGGCCCGCAGGCCGGCCTCGCCGAGCTGAGCGAGGTGGACCCCGCCCTGCCCCGGTACACCGCCGTCCGCGCCTACCTCCTCGAACGCGCCGGCGACCTCGAACAGGCCGCCGACCTGTACGCCGAGGCGTCCCGCGCCGCCACCAGCGTCCCCGAACGCGACCACCTCACCCGCGAGGCCGCGCGAGTCCGCCAGTCCCTCCCCCGTTGACTTGCGGCGTGTCGGCCTTATGGAGACCGTTTTAAGGCCGACACGCCGCAAGTCAACGCGAGGACTGCGCGAGGGCCTTGCGGACGCGGTTCACGACGATGCGGGGGGCGCGGAAGAGGCCCTCCTTGTCGACGCGGATGACGAGCCAGCCGTGGTCGATCAGGCGGCCGTCGCGTTCGATGTCGTGGCTGTACTGGATGCGGTCCCGCTGGTGGTGGACGCCCTCGTACTCGATCGCGATCTTCCGTGCGGGGTAGGAGAGGTCGGGCCGCGCCAGCCAGACGCCCCAGTCGTTGAAGACGTCCTGGTTGGCGACGGGCCGCGGGAGGTTCGCGTCCACGATGAGCATCCGCAGCCGCGTCTCGGGCGGCGAGTCGCTGCGCGGCTCCAGGTGCGGCATGGCGAGCCTGGCCTTGCGCACTCCCCGGCGCCGATGGCAGTCGCGCAGGAACTCGTCACGGAGGCGTGCGAGGCGTGGGGGCTCGCGCGGTACGACTACGTCGGGCGGACGATCATGTCCGAGCTGGCGACGAACGCCGTGGTGCACACGGTCGAGGGGCACGAGGTCCAGGCGTGGGTGACGCGGCTCGCCGGCGCGATCGAGTTCCGGGTGTGGGACCCGTCGCACGCGCCGCCGGTCGTCCCGCAAAGGGACTTCGAGGCCGAGGACGGCCGGGGCCTGATGATGGTGCGGCTGCTCGCATCGGGCGGGTGCGGTTACCGGCTCATGGACGGGGGCCCCGGCAAGGTCGTCTGGGCGCGGCTAGCCCTTTGAGCACCCCGCCCGTCCGGCGGATCGGCGCCGCTCGTGTCCCCCCAGGGGCGGCGCCTCGTTCCCCCACACCGCCGGGCGGGCGGGGCCCATTTAATGAAGGGCGGGGGCGGTGGGCGCGTCGATAGAGTTTCGCTTTCTTCCTTTGCTTTTCAGGAGTCGGCATGGCGTCACGGCAGTTCGAGCCTCCGTCGGGGACCCGCGACTTTCTCGCGGGCGCGCTGCGAACCCGTGAGCATGTCTTCGCGCGGATCCGCGAGGTGTTCGAGCGGTACGGGTTCGAGCCGTTGCAGACGCCGGCGTTCGAGCGGCTGGAGACGCTGACCGGCAAGTACGGCGACGAGGGCGACAAGCTGATCTTCAAGATCCTGCGGCGGGGCGAGCGCGAGGCGGAGCGCGAGGCCGATCTCGCGCTCCGCTACGAGATGACGGTGCCGCTCGCACGTGTCGTCGCAGGTCACGGGTCGCGGCTGCCGGCGCCGTACAAGCGGTACGCGATGGGGCCGGTGTGGCGGGCCGACCGGCCGGGCAAGGGGCGGTTCCGCGAGTTCGCGCAGTGCGACGTGGACGTGGTCGGGTCCGCGTCGCCGCTGGCCGACGCCGAGGTGGTGTGCGCGCTGACGGACGCGCTCGACGCGGTCGGCGTGCGCGGCTACCGCGTGCTGGTGAACTCGCGGCGGGCGCTGTCGGGACTGCTGGAGGTCTACGGCGTCCCGGCGGAGCTGGGCGGCGGGGTGCTGATCACCCTGGACAAGCTCGACAAGCTGGCGCCGGAGCAGGTCGCCGCCGAGCTGGTCGAGGCGCGGTCACTGGCGTCCGGGATCGCCGAGGCGCTGGTGGGGGACCTGACCGCGGCGGACGCGGAGGAGCGGATGCGGGCGGCGCTGAAGGACAGCGAGGCCGGGCGCGCGGGGCTGGCGGAGATCGGCCGGCTGCTGCGGTTCGCGTCGCCGAAGGTCGGAGCGGAGCGGATCGCGTTCACGCCGAGCCTGGTCAGGGGCCTGGACTACTACACCGGCGTCATCTTCGAGGTGGTCGCCGAGGGGATGCCGGGGTCGATCGCGAGCGGCGGCCGCTACGACGGGCTGATCTCCGCGCTGGGCGGGCCGGACGTCCCGGCCTGCGGCGGGTCGCTCGGCGTCGAACGCATCATCGGGCTGCTCGGCGACGACGAGGGCGCCTCGCACCGGCTCGACGCCGCCGTGACGGTGATCGCGGAGGACGCCGCGTCCGACGTCATGGGCTTCGCCGCGCGGCTGCGGGACGCCGGCCTGCGGACGGAGGTGTACCTCGCGGGCAGCCGCAAGCTGGCCAAGCAGCTCAAGTGGGCCGCCGACCGCAGGGCGCGGTACGCGCTGATCTACGGAGCGTCCGACCGGGAGGCGGGCGCGGTCACGGTGCGGGACATGGACTCCGGGGAGCAGGCCCGGGTTCCGGTCGACGGGCTCGAGGCGTATCTCTCCGGGAGGTGCGCGGCGGCGCACTGAGTTCGGTGAGTGAGGTTTTATCGCTTTATTATAAAAAGCAGTATGGATTCCGTCGCGGGAGCGATTTCACCTGCGAGTCCCTTGTGAGAAGCCTGTGTTAACAAGCACACTGGCTGAATATCGGCCTAACTCTAGGGAGCGGCCATGGGGGCGCTTGCTCTTGCCATCGCGGCACCGGTCGCCTATGTCGCGGGCTTCACGGTCTTCAAACTCACCGGACGCGGGATGCCGCGGCTCACCGGGGCCCGGTTCCTGCACACGACGTGGACGCTGGCGTCCAGCCCCGCCTGGCTGTTCGGGCTGGCGCTGCTGATCGGCGGGATGGTCGTCCAGAGCATCGTGCTGACCCGGATCCCGGTCAGCGCGGTGGTGCCGATGTACGGGCCGGTCATGGTCGTGCTGCTGCTCATCGCGATCACGAACTTCCGGGAGCGGGTGACGCCCGGCGAGCTCGGCGCGCTGGCCGTCCTGGTGCTGGCGCTGCTGGCGTTCGCCGCCGCCGGCGGCCTGCTGCGGGAGACGCCCGCCGCCGGCCCCGCCGGGTCGTGGAACCCCGACGCGCCGCTGTGGCGGATCGCCCTGCTCATCGGCCCGTCGCTGCTGTTCCCGCTGTGGCTGTTCGTCGTCCGCGACAGCCCGGTGGACGGACGGCATGCCAAGCGCGTGACCGGTGTCGCGTTCGGCCTCGGCGCGGGCGTGCTCGTCGGGTGCGCGGAGAGCTCCGGCGCGGCCCTCGCCCGGCTGCTCCGGCACGACCTCACCGACTGGCAGCACGTGGTGCGGACGCCGCACCTCTACATCGTCGTCGTCGCCGGGCTGCTCGGCGCGGGGCTCGCGCAGATCGGGCTGCAGCGCTGCCGGCTGTCCGTGGTGATCATCATGCTGGCGGTCGGGTCCAAGGCGTCGCTGTGGCTCGGCGGGATCATGGTGTACGGGCAGCCGTGGCCGGAGACGCCGCGCAAGTTCGTCCTGTCGGCGGTCGGGCTGGTGCTGTCGGCGGCGTCGGTCTTCCTGATCCCGCGGCACGAGCGCGAGGACCCGGTCGCGGAGGAGAAGACGGTCGCGGAGGAGAAGGCGGTCGCGCCCGCCCGGACGCCGTTCGCGCCGCTGAACGAGCATCCCCGCGGGGTCGCCGAGCCGTCGTGGGCGCCGATGCTGCCGGCCCCGGTCGTCCAGCCGCGGCCCGTCGGCCGGCCGCCGCAGCCGGTGCCGCGCAGCGCGGCGGCGATGCGGTACGCGGCGATGCGCAACGAGGCGGCCCATCCAGGCGAACCCGGCTGAACCCGTCAGGGGAGCCGGTCCTCGCGCGGCCGGCGGGCGGCGGCCCGCGCCTCGTCGCGCTCCCGGATCAGCCGCGCCAGCTCGTGGGTGACCTGGTCGAGGAACGCGTCGACCTCCGCGACCGCGTACCCCTGGGTGAGGCGGGTCGTCGCGAACTTGCGGTCCCGGACGGCCTCGGGGGTGAGCCGCCGCTCCTCGCCCGTCCCTCCCGGGCCCCGCACGAAGCCGGTCAGCCGGCTCTGCCACGCCGGTCTCTTCTCGCTCATGCGCACCACTTAACACAGCCCCCGCCGGGCGGGGCGAGCGTTTCCTCGAAGGTGTTGCGGCGGTGCTGATTCCGAACCGGTTTCTTGACCGCGGATGAGCATTTTCCGGGAAGCCGCGAAGTGGATCTTGAAAGGCGGGATTCCTGCTGTACGCTGCGCAGCGTCCATTTCCCGGGCAGCCGGGTGGGCGGCGCCGCGCGCTGAGGAGTCCGCATGGAACGTGTTATCGAGCATCGTCCCGGCACCAGCGGGAAGGCGCGCAGGTTCGCGCTTTTCATGAAGGTCGTCATCCGGCCGGTGTTCTTCTACAGCCCGCTGACGCGCTCCATGCTGAGGCTCGCCGCCGTCCTGGACTGGGCGGCCCCGCTGCTGATGCGCCCGGCCCGCGGCACCCGCGTCGAGCGCGTCGACCTGGACGGCTGCCACGGCGAATGGATCCGCCCCGAAGGCGGCGACTCCGGACGCGTGGTGCTGTACCTGCACGGCGGCGGCTTCTTCTGCTGCGGCCTGCGGACGCACCGCGGCCTCGTCGCCCGGATCGCGTCCCGGTCCGGCGCGGTCGCGTTCTCCGTCGCCTACCGCCAGCTTCCAGGCTCGTCCCTCGCCATATCGATGGCGGACGCCCTGAACGCCTACGAATGGCTCCTGAAACAGGGTCATGCGCCGGACGACATCGTCATCGCGGGTGACTCCGCAGGCGGTTTCCTCGCTTTCACCACTGCACTCACCGCAATGCAGAACGGACTGCCGAAACCCGCCGGTATCGTCGCTCTTTCGCCGCTCGTCGACCTCGACCACGAGGGCCGCGCGTCTTACGAATTCACCCGCCGCGACGCCTACGTCCCCGTCCACCGCCTGAAGAAACTGAACCGCCTCCTCCTCGCCGGAATGGACCCCGGCCCGCTGCCGTCTCCCTGCGACCGCGACCTGCGGGGCCTGCCGCCGGTCCTCATCATCGCCGGGTCCCGCGAGGCGCTCCTGTACGACGCGGAACTCATGACCGAACGCCTCGCGCTCGCCGACGTCCCGCACCGGCTGCAGATCTGGGAGAACCAGATCCACGTCTTCGCGGCCTTCGCCGGCGCCATCCCCGAAGGCCACGAAGCCATCAACGAGGTGGCCGCCTTCATCCGCGAAACCACCCCCCGCCCCGCCGACGCCGCCGCCTGACCGGGCCGCCCTGACGCCCCCCGGGGCCCGCGCGGTGTTCAGGCCGGGGAGAGCGACAGGCCGATGGTGCCGCCCGACCACGCGAAGAGGCCATTGAGCACGTCGGTGTACGGGCCGCAGCCGCTGAGCGCGGGCATCTGATAGGCCCCGAACAGGGGATCGTAGGTGAACGATCCCGGGCGTTCGAGCCGGACATCGGCGGGCCTCCCTGTCCGGCAGTCCGCCCCTCCGCCGATCCGCACGCCGAAGAGCGAGAAGTCGGCCACTTCGACGCGCATCGGCACGTGGAAGGCCACCCCACCGGATCCTGCGGGCGCCGTCGCCTTCCCCTCCTGGACGAACTGGAGCCGCACCCTGCCAGGCAGGAAGCCCAGCAGGTCGAAGTCGAACGCGACGGGATCCAGCGCGAGGTCGCCGTCGTAGGTGTCGGTGTCCCATCGGTGGACGAAATCGAACCGTCCGTTCAGCGGCACCGAAGCGCCCAGCGCGCCGAGCCGGGACGGACCGCCGACGACGGCCGAATAAGAATGGTCGGACGGCCCCGGGCAGTGATCGCACGGCGGGTATCCGATACGGGTGTCGGCGAGGCGGGTCGGCAGGCCGGGCAGCGGCGCGCAGTGGGCCCGCAAGGTGCCGAGCGCGGTCGGCCGGCCCGCCGCGTCCCGCGGAGTCAGCGTCAGGTCCAGCCCTTCGACGTCGACGGTGGCGGCGACGTCGCGCCACTGGCCCGGGAATCTGTACGGAAGCTGCCATTCACCCGTCGACTGCACGGTGAAGGCGCTCCGCTCGGGAACGGTGGTGGCGCCCAACCTGCTCCAGACCGGCACCGGCCGGCTTTCGCCATAGGCACTGAAACGGGTGTCGAGGACGAGTTGCCCGTCCACGGACCGTGCGCCCCACCGGGTCAGCGCGCGGGCCGTGTCCGCGCTCAGTCCGGTGAGCGAGTGCACGTCGACCGGCGCCGGTTCGGCGGGAGAGTACGGCGCGTAGAACGACGCGGGGAAGACGGCGCCGGTCTCCAGGGTGAGCGCCTGCCGCCCGATCCGCGGGACGTCGCACGTGTAGGACTGCGACAGTGAGCCGTCGGCCGCGCGGGGCGTCTCGGCCGAGTAGGGGACGCTCGGTGGCGAGACACGGCCCTTCGCGTCCTTCGCCGTGACGGTGAACGCGTGCCGGGTGCCCGCGGCGGAGGCCGCCGATGGAGAACCGATGGCCATTGCGGCGAGTACGGCCGTGGCGGCCGCCCGTCCGACGGTGCCCATGCCCATCAGAAATTGAAGACGTGGCCGCCGGTCTCGACCTTCGCGCAGGCGCCATTGGTGTAGCGCGCGCTGGTCGAGACGGGGACGCCGTGCCAGGTGCCCTTCACCGATGCGGTCACCGGCAAGTAGTACGTCGGGCACGCCGCGAATTCCGGCGGGATCCGGCGGAAGTCGCCGTTCGCGTTGATCAAGTCCTTGCAGGCCGCCTCGGCGTCCGGGTGGGTGCCGCCCGTCGGTTCGCAGTCGAGCGTCACCGATTCGGTGTAGCCGTCGGACACGGCGACCATGCTCACGGTGAGATGAGATGTGATCGCCGCATTGGCGGGGACGGCGAAAGCGGCCACGGCACCGAATGCGACCGCGACCGAACCGAATGCCTTGCGCATGACTGATCCCCTTTCCGGGAGCGATTGGTGCATCTCGATTAGAGCATTCTCGCCCTCCTGCCCGACGGGCCTGATCCGGACATGGCCGGATGCGGAGGGTGTCTTTCATGGAAAATGATTAATTTGTGAATTCTCTCGTTGAGAATATGTCGGCCGAAGGCAAAGGCGGGCGCCGGCCGTCGGCCGGGGGCGTACCGGGCAGGTCAGGGCGTGCCGCTAACCCGGCCCGCAGCCGTGGCGTCGGCGGTGCCGTTGAAGCGCACCGCCAGGCTGTGCGCCACACCCGCACCGACGCTCGCGACGTTCGCGAGCCCCGTGACGGTGACCGGTGCCGTGCGCCGGGTGGTGCTGCCGTCCCCCAGCTGCCCGTGGGCGTTGTCGCCCCAGGTCCAGACGCCCGGCGTGTCGGCGTCGCGGGCCATCAGCGTGTGGGAGGAGCCGGCCGCGATCATCCCGGGCCGGCACCGGGACGCCCTGACGCCCCGGGTGCCGGGTCCGCGCGGTGGTCAGGCGGGCAGGATGTCGAAGCTCGCCAGCAGGGTGTTCTGCCCCGGATTCAAGGTGCAGGGCGCATCGAACGGGAGGGCGTACTTGCCGTCGCCCAGGATGTCGAGCAGGTTTCCGTTCGGGTCCCGGAACCGCAGCGTGAACTGCTCGAGATCCTTGTCCAGCGAGATCCTCGCGGTGCCGGGCTTCCTGAACGTCATGGGGTGCAGCAGGCCGTTCGCCGGAATGACCGGGTTGGATCCGTCCGGAGGGAACGGCGCGCGGGTCATGGTGAAGTCGGAGTACAGCGGGACGCTGGACGAGAACTCCGGGGCCGCCAGGCTGAACCGGACACGAGTGCTGCCCTCGATGGAGTAACTGAGATCCGGGACGAAGAACCACAGTGCGGTGTCGTCGTCGAAGGCGAGGGTCGCGGTGAACTTGATGGTGGGGAGCGGCTGACCGACCTTGACGCTCGCCGGTACGTCGCTGTTCAGCCGCACGGTCAATTGATGGTCGCCTTGCAGCGGCACAAGACAGGTGTAGTTCACGGTGAGCGCCACCGGGGCCGCCGATGCGGTGCCCGCACCGGTGCCTCCGACCATGCCGGCGGCGGCAGCGGCGACGACCGCCATCGCCGCCGCCGACCTCCAGATACGCCTGGTCGACTTCATGTCCGCCTCTCATCGATGCCTTGAAACGAATGAGCTGTACGTTTTCCCGGGCTGCGTTTCGCTTCGATTAGAGCATTAACGTAATTCCTTCGACAGGACCTGAAGTGGTCACGGCGGCACCTGGCGTCTCGCGCTGCCGCAGGCGGTCGCGTGCGCGAACGCATATATGCCTGCCCGAAGAACTTGTCATTCACTGATAAGTATTCGTGCTGGTGAAGGGCCATGCGGTGCGGTGTCTCACTTGAGTGAGCGAGTGCGCCGGCTTTTTCGTCGGAAAGTTGGTTCAGCCGCCTCTGCCCGTTCAATACGTTCGTTGGTCCGAGCCGTGCCGACCGTGTTCTCCGGCCGCGCCGTAGCGAAGGGTGGAGCATGTGACCGCCTCGGTAGCGGTGAACGATCCGCCGGCCCTCGACGAGCCGAGGCGCCGGCGGCTCGCCGCGCTGCCCTGGGGCTGGATCGGGCCGCTCGCGGTGTCCGCGCTCGCCGGGCTGCTGGTCTTCCACCGGCTCGGGTCGCCGCACGCGATCGTGTGGGATGAGACCTACTACGCCAAGGACGCCTGGTCGTACCTGCACTACGGCGTCGAGCACAACTGGCACGTCGGCCGCGAAGGCGACCCCACCAACGCCTACTTTCTTGCCGGGCATCCCGTCGCGGGGCTCGCGGAGGGCGGCGAGTGGGCCGCGCACCCGCCGGTCGGCAAATGGCTCATCGCCGCGGGCATCGCCGTGTTCGGCGCGGGCCCGTTCGGGTACCGGGCGGCGGCGGGCGTCGCCGGTGTCCTGGCTGTTTTGATCCTGGCGCGGACGGCCCGGCGGATGACCGGATCGACCGTCCTCGGCTGCGCCGCCGGCCTCCTGATGGCGCTGGACGGCTCATGGCTCGTGTCCAGCCGGGTGTCCATGCTGGACGTGTTCCTGCTGCTCTGGGTGACGGCCGGGTTCGGCTGCCTGGTCGTGGACCGCGACCGGACGCGCGCCGTGCTCGCCGCCCGCCTCACCGGTGCGGTCTACGAATCGAAGAACGGCCCGTTCGTCCGGCACGGCTGGCGGATCGGCGCGGGCGTGTGCTTCGGGCTCGCCTGCGGGACGAAATGGTCCGGCCTGTACGTGATGGCCGTCTTCTGGCTGCTGGCCATGCTGTGGGACCGCAACGTCCGCAAGGCCGCCGGCGTCGAACGGCCCTGGCGCGGCATGCTGAAGCTGGATCTGCTGCCGTCGCTCCTCGGGTTCTGGGTCCTCGCGGGCGCCGTCTATGTGGCGAGCTGGTGGGGCTGGTTCGTGTCCGGGACGGGCCTGCAGAAGACGCTGTTCGGGCAGGTCGTCCCCGGGTACCAGCGGAACTGGGCGGAGCGGCACCCGAGCGGGATCTGGCCCTCGTGGCTCGACCCGGTCCGCTCCCTGTGGCACTACCACGCCATCACGCTGGACTTCCATGACGGCGTGACGCAGCCCAACCCGGCGCAGTCCTGGCCATGGCAATGGCCCTACCTCGGGCATCCCGCCGTCATGTACCGCACGAACCTCCAGGCCGGGCAGGACGGCTGCCACGCGACGAAGTGCGTCGCCGAGATCTCCCACCTCGGGACGCCCGCCATCTGGTGGTTCTCCATCGCCGCGCTGGTCTCGATGGCGCTGTACGCGGTCCTCTTCCGCGACTGGCGGGCCACCGCGGCCGTCGGCGGCTACCTCGCGAGCTGGCTGCCCTGGTTCCCCGCCGCGCTCGCCGACCGGACGATGTACTCCACCTACACGCTGCCGATGCTGCCGTTCGCCGTCCTCGCGATCGTCCTGCTGTTCGACGGGATCGTCGCCCCGTACCGCGACCGGCCTGTGCGACGGGCGCTGATCTGGACGTGCGGCGGCGCCTACGTCGCGGCCGTCGCGGTGAACCTGCTCTACCTCTATCCGATCCTCACGGCCGAGGCCGTGCCGGAGTCCGCGTGGCACGCCCGGCTGTGGCTGCCCGGATGGACGTGACCCGTGAGCACACGACAGCGCAGTACCAGGAGAGGTGGCCGACTATGAGGATCCGTGCCCGCTGGGCGCTCGGCGCGGCGGCGGCGATCGGGCTCGGGGCGGCCGTCGCCGCCTCGCCGCCCGGCGGCGCGGCGCCCGCGCGAGCGCAGGAGGCCGACTCCGCGCTGAACTACACCTGCACGTTCCCCGCCGGGACGGCGGAGAAGGTCGCGGTCCGGGTCCAGGGGACGTTCCCGGCCGAAGGGACGGCGGGCAAGCCCGTCCAGCCGGGCCGGGTGACGGCGACCGTGACGATCCCGAAGGCGTCCCTGGACGACGTGACCGCGCTCGGCGGCGCGTCGGTGGTCGGGACGGCCCGGCTCACCGCCGCGGTGACGCAGAACGGCAAGGCCACCGAGGCGTCCTGGCCCGGCCTGACGACCCCGGCGACCCGGGTCGCCGCCGGCACCGATCTCGTGCTCGCCGCGTCCGGCGACGTCCCGGCGGTGACGCCGGCCGCCGCCGGCGACCTGACCTTCGCCGCCGGCGACCTGGCGCTGGCGCTCAGCCCGCGCAAGGCCGACGGCACCGAACCGAAGGCCCCGAAGACGCTCGCGCTGAAGTGCGCGCCGGCGGAGGGCGGCACGCCGGTCCTCGCCACCGTCCCGATCTCCGCGGCGGCGGGCGCCCCGGCGGCGAAGGCGCCGGCCGCTCCGAAGGCCGCCGCGCCCAAGGCCGCGGCCGGAACGCCGCCCGACTGCGGGAAGTACAAGGGGCCGACGGACGACTGGTACAGCGGCTGCACGTACCTGAGCGGCTTCTCCAACGTGAAGAAGGTCAACGGCGCGACGATCGTCAACGACGCGACGTTCGCCGCGCCGGTGGCCACCAACGTCATCTACACGATCGCCGATCCGGGGCTGCAGGTCAGGCAGCGGTTCCTGGGGCCGCTGCGGTCCCGGTCGACGTTCCTGACCTTCGGGTTCATGCCCACGACCGCGACGATGGAGATGACCCAGCGGCCGCTGAACCCGGGCGACCCGAAGGACCCGCAGGACTACGGGACGTTCGTCGCCACCGACGACGGCAGCGGGATCCAGAAGGTCGAGGCGCACATGCGGATGTCCATCCGCATCTACGACGTCAAGGTCAACGGGACCCCGCTCGACGTCGGGGCGCGCTGCCGGACGGCGACCGACGCGGACCTGCGGCTCAAGGGCCAGATGCCGAGCATCCTCGACGCCGGGGTGCTGGACGGCTCCTTCACGATCCCGAAGTTCACCGGCTGCGGGACCGGTGAGGACCTCGACCCGCTGTTCAACGGCTCGGTGGCCGGGCCCGGCAACCTCCTGCGGATGGGGCTGTCGGCCACCTGCATCCCCGACGCCGAGCTGAACTGCCCGCCGGCCGTCCCGGACCCGCCGCGGACCGTGCCGCCGGCCGCACCCGCCGGCTGAGACGCCCGTCCCCGCTCCCGCGGGGTTCCGATCAGATGGACAAGGAGGCCGCCGTGGCGCGACCGAAGGACGACTGGCGACGCTGGATCACCGAGAACCTGCTGCTCGGCAACCCGCCGGAGGCGATCCGCGACGCGATGCCGAGGGCGGAGTTCACCGCCGAGGAGGCGGCCGCGGAGGTCTCCGCGGCGCTCGCGAGCCCCTACGTGCAGGGCGGCTCGCGGGTCGCGAACCGGCTGCGCAAGCGCGAGTGGACGCTGACCGTGTACGGGCGGCTGAACCGGATGCGCGCGAACGGCGGGACGATCGAGCGCCGCGAGCGGCTGTCCCGCGACGAGTTCTTCGAGCAGTACTACTTCCAGAACCGGCCCGTCATCATCACCGGGATGCTGAAGGCGTGGCCCGCGTGCACGAAGTGGGACTTCGACTACTTCCGGGAGCGCTGCGGCGCCGAGGAGGTCGAGGTGCAGTTCGGCCGGGAGTCCGACGAGAACTACGAGATCAACGGGCCGCAGCACAAGCGGATGATGCGGTTCCGCGACTACGTGGACATGGTCGAGAACGCCGGGACGACCAACGACTTCTACATGACGGCGAACAACGCCTCCCGCAACCGGGAGGCGCTCGACGTGCTGTGGCGGGACATCGACCCGGTCACCGAGTACCTGGACGGGGACTCGCCGGACAAGGGGTTCTTCTGGCTCGGCCCGGCCGGCACGAAGACGCCTTACCACCATGACCTGACGAACAACTTCATGGCGCAGGTCATCGGGCGCAAGCGGGTCAAGATGGTGCCGCTGCACGACACCGCCTACATCTACAACAACCTGCACTGCTATTCCGAGGTGGACGCGAGCGCGGTCGACTACGAGCGCTTCCCGCTCATGCGCAAGGCGCAGGTGCTGGAGTGCACGCTCGCGCCGGGGGAGCTGCTGTTCATCCCCATCGGCTGGTGGCACTACGTCGAGGGCCTGGACGCCACGGTCACGATGAGCTTCACCAACTTCCTCCGGTACAACGACTTCGCCTCGGACTACACCACCTACCAGCACCTCTGAGCGGTGCCGCGGGAACGGCGCGGCGCGGAATCCCATCACCGGATGACAGTTCTCCGGTGCGGGGAACCGCGCCGCGCCTTTTCTTGTCATCGGTTGAGCAAGGTCCGGCGAGTTTTATAGGAAATTGATCGTTATTGCTGGCCGGCGGCCGGTTGTGAGCATTTCTCACGTAGTTCCGGAGTTCTGTTGAACCGGTGAGCAGGAACGCCCTGCTTTTTGTCAGTGAATCGTGGAGACACCTCTCACGGGCGCCGATAGTTTACCCCCACGAAACGGACGAGATCTGGATCACTCCAGCCGGCTCGCACGGCGGCGATAAAGATCCACATCCCTGCCGATCTCGCCCCCCGTTTCCCAGGGCCAGCGAAGTCCCCGGCCTCTCGCGGCCCGCGTGTCCACGCCCCTCACGGAGGTGAATCGAAGCTTCGGGGGTCGCTCGATCCGACAGTGCTTCGGCGCAGGCACACCAGGTCTCTTCCAGATGAAAGGCAGAAAGTTGGAAGACAAGCTCAGCAAGCGCAAGCGTCTCGGCGCCAAGGGACTGGCCGTGGCGGCCGTCGGCGGACTCGGCCTCTCGATGTTCGGCATCGTCGGCGCCGGCCCGGCCTTCGCGGACCCGGTCCACCAGTCGCTGAACTTCCACTGCACGTTCCCGCTGATCGGCAGCCAGCCCCTCGCGATCGACATCGACTCGGACTTCCCGAAGACGATCGCGGTGGGCGAGCTCTCGCCGCCGTTCCACATCAAGGCGACGGCGCACATCACCGCGGCGATCACCAACGGGCTGCACGCGGTCAAGGCCACCACCCTGGAGGGGACGGCCTCGGCCGACTCGACGGTCTCGGTGCCCGAGGACCCGAGCCTGGACGTCTCGACGGACGTCGTGATCGCCAAGACCGACATCCCGGCGGCGGCGGGCGCCACCTGGGACCTGGTCTCCGAGGGCGACGCCCCGCAGCTCACCTTCACCGAGGCGGGCCCGGGCAAGATCACCATCGAGGGTCTGACGCAGCACATCGACCCGAAGAAGGCCGACGGCACCGAGGTGTGGGCCGGCGGCAAGGACGTCAAGTGCACCAAGGACCCGGGTCAGACCGACCCGTTCGCGTCCTTCACCATCACCGACGGCACCCCGACGCCGACGCCGACGCCCACCCCGACGCCCACCCCGACCCCCACCCCCACGCCAGATCGGCAGAGCGGCGGGGAGCAGAGGAGGGGAAAGCTGAGTATAGTACTCCGTGTGCTGCCGACCATTTCCAAAAAACACATAGCTCACGTCACGCTCCGCCATCCACACATCTTCC
>NZ_JAGEPF010000026.1 GCF_017573465.1 Actinomadura violacea | reverse complement strand
CGCCGTCGGCGTCGGCGCGCTGCTGTCGTCGCGGCTCCTGCGCGTCCTGCTCGACACCGACCCCATCGGCGTCGACGACGACGCCCTGGTCGCCACCTGGGTCGACATGATCCTCAGCCAGCTGCCGCCCGCCGCCGGCTGACCTCCGGCACGCCGGAAAGCGGACGGCCGCGCGGGCACCCCATCCGGGGCCCGCGCGGCCGTCCGCCGCGGTGCGGGCGGGTCAGTCGCGGGTGAGCTTGCGGTGCGTGACCCGGTGCGGGCGGGCCGCGTCGGCGCCCAGCCGCTCGATCTTGTTCTTCTCGTAGTCGGCGAAGTTGCCCTCGAACCAGAACCAGTTCGAGCCCTCTTCCCACGCCAGGATGTGCGTGGCGATGCGGTCCAGGAACCACCGGTCGTGCGAGGTGATCACGGCGCAGCCGGGGAACTCCAGCAGCGCGTTCTCCAGGCTGGACAGCGTCTCGGTGTCCAGGTCGTTGGTCGGCTCGTCCAGCAGCAGCACGTTGCCGCCGAGCTTCAGCGTCAGCGCCAGGTTCAGCCGGTTGCGCTCACCGCCCGACAGCACCCCCGACGGCTTCTGCTGGTCCGGGCCCTTGAACCCGAACGCCGCCACGTACGCGCGGGACGGCATCTCGACCTGCCCGACGTTGATGTGGTCCAGGCCGTCGGAGACGACCTCCCACACCGACTTCTTCGGGTCGATGCCGCCGCGCCCCTGGTCGACGTAGGACACCTTCACGGTCTCGCCGAGCCGCAGCCGGCCGGTGTCCGGCTGCTCCTCGCCGACGATCATCCGGAACAGGGTGGTCTTGCCGACGCCGTTCGGGCCGATGACGCCGACGATGCCGTTCGGCGGCAGGTTGAACGACAGGTCGTCCATCAGGGACCGGTCGCCGAACCCCTTGCCCAGCTTGTCCGCGACGATCACCGTGTTGCCCAGGCGCGGGCCCGGCGGGATCTGGATCTCCTCGAAGTCCAGCTTCCGGGTCTTGGCCGCCTCGGCCGCCATCTCCTCGTAGCGCTCCAGACGCGCCTTGCTCTTCGTCTGGCGCGCCTTCGGGTTCGAGCGGACCCACTCCAGCTCGTCCTCCAGGCGCTTCTTGCGCTTGGCGTCCTTGTTGCCCTCGACCTTCAGCCGGTCGGCCTTCTTCTCCAGGTACGTGGAGTAGTTCCCCTCGTAGGGGAAGCAGCGGCCGCGGTCCAGCTCCAGGATCCAGGTCGCCACGTTGTCCAGGAAGTACCGGTCGTGGGTGACGGCCAGGACGGTGCCCTCGTACTTGGCGAGGAACTGCTCCAGCCACTGCACGCTCTCGGCGTCCAGGTGGTTGGTGGGCTCGTCCAGCAGCAGCAGGTCGGGCGACTCCAGCAGCAGCTTGCACAGCGCCACGCGCCGCCGCTCACCACCCGACAGCTTGCTGACCTCGGCGTCGCCGGGCGGGCAGCGCAGCGCGTCCATCGCCTGCTCCAGCTGGCTGTCGAGGTCCCAGGCGTTGCGATGGTCGAGCTGCTCCTGCAGCTTGCCCATCTCCTCCATCAGCTCGTCGGAGTAGTCCGTCGCCATCTTCTCGGCGATCTCGTTGAACCGGTCGACCATCGCCTTGGTCTCGGCGACGCCCTCCTGCACGTTCCCGAGGACGGTCTTCTCCTCGTTCAGCGGCGGCTCCTGCTGCAGCATGCCGACGGTGAACCCCGGCATCAGGCGCGCGTCGCCGTTGGACGGCTGCTCCAGACCGGCCATCATGCGCAGCAGCGTCGACTTACCGGTGCCGTTCGGCCCCAGAACACCGATCTTGGCACCCGGAAGGAAATGCAGGGTGACGTCGTCCAGGACGACCTTGTCGCCATGTGCCTTGCGCACACGCTGCATCGTGTAGATGTACTCGGCCATGTTTCAAGAGTAGGGGGTCGCAGCCACCATTTCGTCGCCCTCCACCCACCCCCGAACCCCCAACACAGCCCCGCCCCCGCCCACCCCCGGCCAACCACCTCCGCCCGACGTCGAGCCTTGCCCCAAGAGCTGCCGTCGACCGAGCAAGGAACCTCCCCGCGAGCACGGCCAGCCGCCAACCAAGACAGCCAACCTCAACGCGACCAAAAGGCACTGACGCAAAGGGGCGTTCCACTGGACGACCACGCCGGACCGGACAGGCGTCGACCAGGACAGCAAATCTTGACGCGGCCAAACAAGCGCCCACACGAACCGGCGCCCTACCGGGCGGCCCCCAGCCCAGACGGCCGCCGACCAAGGCGCAAGGACAGGTGCTGACGTGGGCGGGCGGGTTATGGGACGGGGCGGACGTTGACCTGGGCGGGCGTAGGGGGCGGAGGGCGTTGGTCTGGGTGGGGATGGCGGGGGCGGACGGGTGTTGGTTGGGGCTTGAGTAGGTAGGTGGGGTGTTAGGCGTCGTCGGGGCGGGGGGTGTCCACGGCGGGGAGGCAGACGCGGTCGCGGCCGGACTCCTTGGCGCGGTACAGGGCGAGGTCGGCCGCAGCGAGCAGTTCGATGAGGTCCTCTCCGTGGGTGCGGAACAGCGCGACGCCGACCGAGACGGTGACGTTGACGGTGCCCTCCTCGGCCGGGACGGCGAGGCGGCGGACGCGGCCGCGCAGGCGCTCAGCCACGCGGCACGCCTCGACGGTGTCGGCGCCCGGCAGCAGCACCACGAACTCCTCGCCGCCGAACCGGCCCACCACGTCGTAGTCGCGCAGCTGGTGGCAGAGGGTGCTGGCGACGCCGACGAGCACCTGGTCGCCGATCAGGTGGCCGTGGGTGTCGTTCACCCGCTTGAAGTGGTCGATGTCGATCAGCAGCAGCGCGAGGGCGTCGTGGGTGCGCTGGGCCCGGGACAGCTCGGTGTCGGCCTCCCGCTGCCAGGCCCCGGCGTTCAGCAGGCCCGTCTTGGCGTCGGTCCGCGCGGCGGCCTGCAACTGCTGGTGCATGAGGCTGCGCTGCAGCAGCATCACGGGTGGCAGCGCCAGCAGCAGCATCCCGAGCGTCAGCGCGCTCGTGATCGCGACGAGGATGCCGACGCACAGCTCCACCACGTCCAGCAGCAGGCTTTCGCGCGTCCAGAGCACGTCCCGCCAGCGGCTCTCGGGGTTGGCGGCGTGCGCCGCCACCGCGACCAGCGCCGTGTTCACGATGGTGAACAGCGCCGCGCAGCCCACCGCCGCGGGGATGCCCGGATACGCATGCACCACCCAGTGCGGCGCACCCTCCAGCGGCGCCGGGACGACCTGGTGGAACACCACTGACGCGCATGCTCCGGCGATGCCGAGGGCCGAAGCGACCAGGCCTCTCCGGTAGACGAGCGTCCGCCGCACCCGGAACTGCAGGAGCGCCTGCAGTGGTATCGGGATCAGCAGCGCGTACAGCGGTGGCAGCAGCAGGGCGACGGGCAGCCACCAGGCCGACAGCAGGTCCCGCGCCACCCCGGCCGGCATGCCGAGGCGCCTCGACGCCTCGATGCAGACCGCACCGCACGCCAGCAGCGCCGCGAAGGTCGCGAGATCCTGCAACCGGAAGGGAGTGCGGAACAGCAGGGCGACGATCAGCCCCAGATGGACGGCGACGACCGTCGGCACATAGACCACGAGCAGGGACGGGCGCCCCAATAGCGATCGGCGGCGGGGCACGCGGGTGAGTTCCCCGCCCCGGTCCTCGGCGGACGACTGCACTGCCGTCATCCTTCCCCCTTACACGCATCACGTTGTGTAACACGATAGTTGCAACGTGTGCGGAACGGGCGGGAAACAGGTACCTTCGGTAGGGCACATGCTGGTGACCGTTCTGGGCACCATGCATAGGAGGCCGCGGATCCGCGGACCTCGGCACATCCTGAGGGGGGCAACACCATGCGCGGCGTTTCCTGGATCTAGGCAGGCCGCTGGACCCCGACGGTGCGGGGGCACCGACCGGCAGTGATTCATCTGCCGGCCACGCCCCCCTCCGCCCGAGTCCGAATCCCCGAACTCCGGGCGTTCCGCCGTCCGTCATCCGGTTGCGTCCGCGCTTCTTCACCCGCCGCTCGCGGCTCGTCACCCGACGGCAACGCCCTACCCCGCCCACATTCCCCACCCCGGGCCTCCTCTCTTTCACCTCGCTCACCCCCTCTCGGTGTTGGGGGTCAGGCGGCTTGGGGGGTGGGTTCGGCTTCAGTGTCGGGTGGGGTGGTCAGGGCCCACTGGTCGGCGGCGTCGCGGGCGGCCTGGCGGTCCTCGTCGGTGAGGGCGCCGCCGCGCTGGACGGGGCGGAAGTCGGCGGTGCCGCGGCCGAGGTCGTGGCCGACGGTGTTGGCCTCGATCTCGGCGGAGAACCGCCACTGGCCGTCGCGTTCGTACTGCCGGACGCGGAGCCGGCCCGTGACGAGGACGGGCGTGCCGCGGCGGAAGTCGGAGGCGTTGACGTTGTCGGCGAGGCCGCGCCAGCAGTTGACGGTCAGGAACATGGTGTCGAGGTCCTGCCAGGAGCCGCTCTCGCGGTCGTAGCGGCGGGGCGTGCAGCCGACGCGCAGGGACAGGAACGGGGTGCCGTTGCCGGTGACGGTGTAGTAGGGCTCGGCGGCGGTCCAGCCGATGACGGTGACGTGCGCTTCGTTCACGGGTCCTCCGTTGGTTCTCGTGGCTTACGTGAACCAACGGTGCCCGAGCCGTCACCCTCGGCGACAGCGTCGTGGAAAATGTGGATAACTATGCGGGCGGGCGGCCCAGGGCGACGTCCACGTCGTGGCGGAAGCCCGCGTAGACGCGCAGGTCGGCGGCGACGGGCTCGATGACCTTGTCGCGGGCGACGCGTTCGATGCCCTCGCGCATGTGCTCTTCCATCTTGTCGCCGTGCTTGGCCGAGGAGAGCGCGACGAGGTTGCGGCAGGCGGACGAGGTGAGCCAGCCCATGCCGAGCGTGCAGACGACGAGGACGGCGACGTAGGGGATCAGGCCGGACTGGCCGATGAAGCCGCCCGGGTCGTCCCCGCCGACCTTGAGCACGCCGTAGGCGACGAGGACGCCGATCCAGACGACGCTGAGGACGGCGACGAGGATCAGGAAGTACTGCCAGGTCTTGACCAGCCACCACCAGCGCGGCACCTGGTTGAAGGTGGGCAGGGCCTCCTTGAGGGACTCGCCGAGCGCCTCGGGGATCTCGGTGGCCTGCGAGCGGGCCGCGGCGCGGACGGAGCGGGCCCAGTGGACGGGGAGTTCGCCGGTGACGCCGTCGGTGACGCCGGCGAGGGCGTTGTCCACGTCGCCCTGCTGGGCGCCGATGGGGCCGGTGAAGGCGTTGCGGAGCTCCTCGCGCAGCTCGGTGAGGCGCATCCGGCGCAGCGGGTCCGAGCGGAGCCGGGTGATCAGGGCGCTGACGGGCCAGCCGACGAAGTCGGAGGCGCGCAGTTCGTAGGCGCTCTCCATGGCCTCGGCGACGGCGGGCGCGCCGGCGGCGTCGGTGAGGGCCTCGACGAGTTCGGTGCGGCGGCCCTCGTCCACGGTGGTGGGGGGCTCTGCGTCGAGGCGGTGCTCGGCGAAGCGCTCGGCGACCCGGTCGACGTCGGCGGCGAGGCGCTCGCTGCGGGCGCGGCGGGCGGCGACGGTGTCGACGAGGACGTCGCGGAAGCCGTGCACGCCGTCCTCGGCGACGGCGGAGGTGGTGATGATGCGCGGCCGGGCGAGGCCCTCGGCCTCCAGGAGGCGGCGCAGGTCGGCGACGCAGTCGTCGATCTCGTCGGGGGCGAGCCGGTCGACCTGGTTGAGGACGATCAGGGTGACCCCGGCGTACCGGGCGAACGGGACGATGTAGTTGCGGTGCAGTGCGGCGTCGGCGTACTTCTGCGGGTCGACGACCCAGACGAGCAGGTCGGCGATCGTGACGAACCGGTCGACCTCGGCGCGGTGCATGGCCTGGATGGAGTCGTGGTCGGGCAGGTCCAGCAGGACGAGGCCCTGCAGGGAGCTGTCGGCGCGTTCCAGGTCGAGGGCGCTGGCGCGGGCGTAGCGGTGCCGCTTGTCGACGTCGAGCCAGTCGAGGAGGGGGCCGGCGCCGTCGAGGCCCCAGACGCAGGCGTGCGCCTTGGACGTCATCGGCCGGCGCATGCCGGTGGGCGAGAGCTCCAGCCCGCAGATGGCGTTGAACAGCGAGGACTTGCCGCTGCCGGTGCCGCCGGCGAGGGTGACGACGGTGTGCTCGCCGGACAGCCGGAGCCGCTGGCCGGCCCGGTCGAGGAGCGCTCCGGCCTCGTCGAGGAGGGGCCGGTCCAGCCGTCCGGTGCCGGCCTGGACGAGGCGGTCCAGGCCGTTGAGCCGGTCGGTGAGGGTGGGGGCGGCGGGGCCGGCGGGCTCGGCGGGGATCGCCGGGTGCTCGCCGGACACGTCCGTCGCGGGGACCGGGACGCCTCCGGGGCTCGTCGGCGAGCCGGCGGGCAGGGCCGAGGTGGTCATCGGGCGACCTCGAGGTTGTAGGTGGCCTGGTACAGCTGGACGGGGACGGTCTCGTCGGGGAGGCCGGCGCCATCGAGCACCTGCCCGAACCGGATGGCCTCCTCGTCGAACAGCATCCCGATGCGGCTGCGCAGGTCGGCGCGGGCCTTGGCGCCCATGCCGCGCAGCGACTCGGCGCCGAACAGCGCCTTGAGCAGCCGCTGCGGGACGGCGCTGTTGCCGCCCTCGACGGCCACGTCGGAGGTGCCGTAGCCGAGCAGGCCGATCGTCAGGACGAGGGAGACGGCCTCGGTGTCGAACGAGACGAGCTTGGCGACCGAGCGCTTGGTCACGCCCTCGGTGCGGATCAGCTCCTGGACGTGGTCCTGCCAGGAGCTGACGGCCCGGGTGACGCGGCGCGACAGCTCCGGGGAGACGTGCCCGATCTCGTCGCCGCGCCCGGCGAGCACCGTGCCGCCGGCCGGGTGGGCGCGCCAGCGGGCGACGACCTGCTCGGCGCCGTGCTCGGCGGTCGACATGATCAGCGATTCCAGGCCGCTGCGCAGCGCGGCCTTCAGCGCGCGCACACGGGCGGGGCTGCGGTGGCGCCGGCTGGAGCCGCGGCCGCGGCGCGCGCGCTGGACGTGCAGGGCGCGCAGCAGGTCGCCGGTGCCGGCGAAGTCCTGCCAGCGGGCGAGCACCTCGCCGCGCAGCAGCGAGCCGTTGCGGGTGGCCTCGTCGAGCTCGGCGAGGGCGGTGCCGTAGGCGGCCTCGACCTCCTGGGCGAGCTCGGCGCGCCGCTCGACCTGCGCCTCGACCTGGCGGGCCAGCTCGGGGACGCGGGTGCGGAAGCTGTCCAGGACGGCGGCGAGGGTGTCGCTGATGACGATCTCGCGGTCCTCGACGTCCTCGGCGACGCCGGTGAGCCAGGCGCGGATGTCCTCGACGGTCTCCTCGGGGAGCCGGCTCTCCTCGATCCGGGTCTCGGGGATCGTGAAGCGGCGGGCGTCGCCGACCTCGTGCTCGTCGAGCATCTCGCCGAAGTGCTCGACGACGTCGGAGCTGCCCTGCCCGACCGATCCGGGGCGGCCGCCGGGGCCGTCGCCCTGCGGGACGCGGGAGAGCACGACGCCGATGGTGGCGCCGTTCTCCTTGGCGCGCTGCAGCATCTGCCACACCTGCGCGTCGGCGTAGCGGGCGGCGGTGGTGACGCACAGCCACAGGTCGGCGGCCGCCATCAGCTTGGTGGCGAACTCGTAGTGGTCCTCGAAGACGGAGTCGAAGTCGGGGCTGTCGAGCAGTGCCAGGCCGGGCGGGAGGGCCTCGCTGGCGATGATGACCAGCTGGTCGCCCGCGATGGCGTCGGGCGCGGGGCCGCGAACGCGGCCCATGCCGGGCAGGAGCGGCCCCTCCATGAACCACTGGACGTGGTCGGGGTGGCAGACCAGGATCGGGCTGCTGGTGGTGGGGCGCAGCACGCCGGTCGCGCTCACGCGGGCCCCGACGAGCGTGTTGACCAGGGTGGACTTGCCCGCGCCGGTGGACCCGCCGAGCACCACCAGCATCGGCGCGCCCGCCGCCTGCAGGCGGGGCAGGACGTAGTCGTCGAGCTGGCCGCGCAGCTCGTCGCGGGCCTCGCGGGCCTCCTGCACGCCGGGCACGTCCAGCAGGAAGTCGAAGGCGCCGAGCTGCTCGCGCAGCGCGGTCAGCGCCCTGACCAGCTCGCCCTGCCGGACCGTCGCGGCACCGGGGCGGGGGCCGGAGGGGCCGCCGGGCCGGACGCCCTTGCGCGCGGCGGCCGCCGCGCGCTCGGGCGGTTCCGCTCCGGGGCCGGTCGCCGTCCCGCCGCCGGACGCCGTCTCCGCGGCCTCCTCGGCGGGCGGGGCGGACGCGGCGGTGTCCGGCTTTTCGGGCATGGCGTCCCGGGACGCGGGCTTCGCGGAGTCGTCGCCTCCGCGTCCGGTGCCCGCCTCCTCGTCGTGGACCGCGCTTCGCTCTGCGGGGGGTGTCACGGATCCCGTCCCAAGTCGGCTCGAATCATGTCGATCTCTCGCGCCACGTCGACCACGTCGCCCACGACCACGATCGCGGGGGGCCGGACTCCGGCGGCGGCCATCTCGTCGGCCACGGTGCCCAGCGTCGCCGTCAGGGTCCGCTGGCCGGGGAGGGTGCCGTCCTGGACGACGGCGACCGGCGTGCCGGACGACCGACCATAGCGCACGAGCGCGGGTGCGATGAGCGCCATCCGCTCCACGGCCATGAGCAGCACGAGCGTCCCGTGGGCGCGGCCAAGCGCCTCCCAGTCCACGGTGGAGTCGGGGTGCCCGGGCGGGACGTGCGCGGAGACGACGTGGAACTCCTGCGCGACGCCGCGGTGCGTCACCGGGATGCCGGCGGCGGACGGCACCGCGACCGAGCTGCTGATGCCGGGGACCACCGTGACAGGGATGCCGTGCCTGGCGCAGTGCAGCGCCTCTTCGCCGCCGCGGCCGAACACGAACGGGTCGCCGCCCTTGAGCCGGACCACGAACTTGCCCTGGCTCGCGTGCTCGACGAGATAGTCGTTGATCTTGTCCTGGGTGACGGTCCGGCCGTAGGGGATCTTGGCGGCGTCGATCACCTCGACGTCGGCGGCCAGCTCGTCCAGCAGCCCGCCGGGGGCGAGCCGGTCGGTGACGACGACGTCGGCCATCGCCAGCAGCTGCCGGCCGCGCACGGTGATCAGCCCCGGGTCGCCGGGGCCGCCGCCGACGAGCGCGACACCGGACGGCTTCTGCCGGGAGTGCCGCGACTCCAGCGCGCCGTCGCGCAGCCCGTCCACGACCGCGTCGCGGATGCCGGCGGCGCGGCGCGGGTCGCCGCCGAGCAGCACCCCGACGGTGGCGTCGCCGGCCTGCCCGCTCGCGGGCGTCCAGGCGGGGGACGACTCGGCGTCGTCGGCGCGCACCGACCAGATCCGGGCGGCCTCCGCCTCGGCGACGACGTCCCCGTTGACCTTGGCGTCGTCGGTGACGGCCTGCACCAGCCAGGCGCCTGCGCAGTCGCCGCGCCGGTAGGGGCGGGCGTGCCAGGCGATGCGGCCGGCCTCGGCGAGGCCCTGCAGCGAGGCGGTCACCTCGGGCGAGACGAGGACGACCTCGGCGCCCGCGTCCAGCAGGGCGGGGACGCGGCGCTGCGCGACCCGGCCGCCGCCGACGACGAGGACGCGTCGCCCTCGAAGGCGCAGACCTAGCAGGTACGGGGGCACGTGGTGATTCTTTCGGACGCCGGTGACGGACAAGTGTCTATGCGGAACAAAGGTACTCGGGTTGGGGAGCTCATGGAGAGGGGCTCCGGCCCTTCGATAGCCGAGCGTGACTCATTCCGAGATCATGTCGTTACGGGGCGCGGCCTCCTTCTCGGCGACCCCGGCGGAGTCGAAGGTGGCGACCTCGTGCAGGACCCGGACCGCACCCTGGACCAGCGGCAACGCCAGCAGCGCGCCGGTCCCCTCGCCCAGCCGCAGCTCCAGGTCGACGAGCGGGCGCAACCCGAGATGATCGACGGCGGCGGCGTGGCCGGGCTCGGCGGAGCGGTGCCCGGCGACGCAGCCGGCGAGGGCGCCGGGGCTCAACTCGGCGGCGGCGAGCGCGGCGGATCCGGCGATCACCCCGTCCAGCACGACGGGAACGCGCAGCGCCGCGGCGCCGAGGACGAACCCGGCGATCCCGGCGTGCTCGAACCCGCCGACGGCCGCGAGGACGTCGAGGGGGTCGCGGGAGCCGGCGCCGTCGAGGAGGCCGTGGCGGGCGAGGGCGGCCCGGACGACCTCGACCTTGCGGGCGTGGGTGGCGTCGTCGATGCCGGTGCCCCGGCCGGTGACCCGCTCGGGCGGCAGGCCGGTGAAGGCGGCGATCAGCGCGGCGGACGCGGTGGTGTTGGCGATGCCCATGTCGCCGGTGATCAGGCAGCGGGCGCCCTGGTCCACCAGCTCGCGGGCGACCTCGATGCCGGCGGCGACCGCGCGGCGGACCTCGCCGGCGGTCATCGCGGGCCCGGCCGTCATGTCGGCGGTGCCGGGCGCGATCTTGCGGTCGAGCAGGCCGGGCGCCGGGTCCAGGGGGGCGGCGACGCCGATGTCGACGACGGTGACGCGGGCGCCGACCTGCTTGGCGAACGCGTTGACGACCGCGCCGCCGGCGGTGAAGTTCGCGACCATCTGCGCGGTGACCTCTTGTGGCCACGGCGTCACACCCTGTGCGTGCACGCCGTGGTCGGCGGCGAAGACGGCGACGGCGGCGGGCTCGGGGAGCGGCGGCGGGCACCGCCCGGCGAGCCCGGCGAGCCGGATCGACACCTCCTCCAGCACGCCGAGCGACCCGGGCGGCTTGGTGAGCCGGGACTGCAGGTCGCGGGCGTCGTCCATCGCCGCCCGGTCGAGCGGCGCGATCGCGGCGCGGGTCTCCTCGATCACGGCGGCGGCGTTCGACAAGGTCGTCTCCTCAGATCCCCAGTTCACCGAGCACTTCCAGCAGGGCGTCGTTGGCCGGGCGGTCGCGCACGGCGATGCGCAGCCAGTCGGTGCCGAGGCCCGGGAAGGTGTCCCCGCGCCTGACCGCGTAGCCGCGCTGCCGCAGCAGCGCCCGGATGCCGAGCGCGTCCGGCACGCGCAGGCACAGGAACGACGCGCGCGCCTCGGGAACCACGTACAGGCCCCGGTTGGTCAGTTCGGCGGCGAGCCGGTCGCGTTCGACGGCGAGGCCGGCGGCCCACGCCTGCGCCTCGGCGAGCGCCTCGGGCTCGCAGCACGCCTCGATCGCCACCAGCGCCGGTGTGGACACGGCCCACAGCGGCTGCGCCTCCGCGAGCCGCGCCACCAGGTGCGGGTGGGCGAGCAGGTATCCGGCGCGCAGCCCGGCGAGGCCCCACGTCTTGGTCAGGGACCGGATCACCACGATCCCGGACGGCAGCCGGGACGCGAGGGTCTCCGGCTCGCCCGGGACGCAGTCCATGAACGCCTCGTCCACCACGACCGTCCGGCCGGGCCGCGACAGCGCGGTGATCGCGGCGGCCGGGTGCAGCACCGACGTGGGGTTCGTCGGGTTGCCGACCACGACGAGGTCGGCGTCCTCCGGCACGACGGCCGGGTCGAGGGTGAAGTCCTTGCCCAGGACGGCCCGCTCCACCGCGTGCCCGGCGGCCCGCAGTGCCGCCTCCGGCTCGGTGAACTGCGGGTGCACCACGACCGCCTTGCGGGGCTGCAGGACGCGCGCCAGCAGCACGAACGCCTCGGCGGCGCCCGCGGTGAGCAGCACCTCCTCGGCACCGCGGCCGTGCCGCCGCGCGACGGCCCGGCGGGCCGGCCGCGGGTCGGGGTACCCGGCCAGGTCGGCGACGGACGCGCGGAGCCGGTCGGCGAGCCACGCGGGCGGCGTGCCGGTGCGGACGTTGACGGCGAAGTCGGCGAGCCCGCCGCCGACCTCGGCGTCGCCGTGGTGGCGCAGGTCGACCTCGTCCACGCCGTCGTCGAGGCCGGGCGCCGCCGGCCGCTGCCCGATCACGGCTCGCCCCCGCCGTAGGACGGCGCGGCGGGCTCGAAGTAGAGCAGCGCGTTGACGGCCGCGGCGGCGACCGCCGGACCGCCCTTCTCCGAGACGTTGCTGAGCTGCGGCAGGCCGCTGGCGCGCAGCGCCTCCTTGGCCTCGGCCGCGCCGACGAACCCGACGGGCGTGCCGACGACCAGGGCGGGCCGGACCCCGCGCGCGATGATCTCGAAGATCGCCTCCGGGGCGGACCCGACGACCCAGACCGCGCCCGGCCCGACCTCGGCGTAGGCCAGCCGGACCGCGGCGGCCGAGCGGGTGGTCCCGGCGGCGCGGGCCATCCGCGCGGCGGCGGGGTCGTCGGCGTGGCAGACCGTCTCGCGGGCGCTGATCCCGGCGGCGGTCATCCGCTCGTCGGTGACGACGGGCGCGCCCGAGCGCAGCGCGGACCAGCCCTGCCCGAGGAAGTCCTCCGTGGTGACCAGGTCCACGGCGTACTCCAGGTCGGCGGTGGCGTGGATCACCCGCTCCGCGACGGCGCGCCACAGCGGCGGCATCGGCGACAGGTCGACCCGGGAGCGCAGGATCTCGTAGGACCGGACCTCGATCGGATGGGGCTGGCGTACGGTCACTGCGCCTCCGGATTGATCATGGTCGGGGTGGGTCACGGTCGGTCCTCGCGGTCGCCGGGGGTTGTCGTCGGGCACCAGGGTTTCACGGGTCGCCGGGCGCTATGACCCGGCTTCACCGGGTTCGCCGGTGATCCGGGCGACCGCCGCCGTGGCGCGCGCCGCCGTGCGCTTCGGCACGACGAGCCGGGCCCCGCCGCCGGGTGCCGACGGTCCGCCGCCGGGCGCGGGCAGGGCGCCGCCGAGCGCGCGGGCCCCGTGCAGGGCCGCCGCCTCGGCGACGCTCGCCGTCCCGGTCCGGGCCCGTACGCCCTCCTCCGGGTTCGGCACCGCCACCTCTGCCAGCACGTCCACAGGGTAGGTGACGAGATGAAATCCGAGCATTTCGGCGGCATCGCGGACATGGCCGGTGCCGGCGCGGGCCGCCGCGGTCGCCACGCACGCGACGTCCTCGCCGCGCAGGTCGTCGCGGTCCAGGACGGCGGCGATCAGCGCGCCGATCTCGCGCGCGTCCGACCGGCTGGACGCGCCGACGCCGATGACCAGGGTCACAGGACCGGGCGGCCGGGCGGGGGCGGGAGGGTCTCGACGCTCCTGATCCGCTTCGCGGCCGGCCGTCCGGAGGCGGGGGCGGGGCGTTCGGCCCAGACGAGGGTGATCGGCGGCGGCGGATCGGCGGCGCCGTCGAGCGGCACCGCTTGGAGGGTCGTGGCGCCGGCCGCGAAGCCATGACCTGCAAGGACGTCCATGAGCGCGGGGGACGCGCCCTCAGAGGCCGTGGCGACGAGGCGGTGCAGCGCCTGCGACGCGCAGGTTGCGAGCACCTCCGGGGACGCGCCCGCCAGGAAGACGGCGTCGGGGACCGGCAGATGATCGATGACCGTGCCGATCTCGCCGCGCGACACCGCCACCCGGACGCCGTGCCTGCGGACGTTCTCCCTCAGCCGGACGCAGACGGAGCCGTCGCGGTCGAGAGCGACGGCCGCCGCGCCGAACCGGGCGCATTCGATCGCCATCGAGCCGTCACCGGAACCGATGTCCCACACCATGTCCCCTATGCGCGGCCCCAGTTTGGCCAAGGCGAACGCACGCGCCTCCGGCGTGAGAACGGGTTCGCCACCGAACGCTTCCTGAGGCAGCGCCCAGGTCGGTTCCCTTAGGGCGGGGCCCGCGATCCATGTGGCCGCGTCCACCTCGCTCCGGTTGTCCATGACCAGGACCACGTCCGGCTTGTTCCACGGCCGCGTCGTCGCCTCGGCCGGACGGACGTGGACGACGCGCTCGGCGGGCCCGTCCACGTCCTCGCATACGACGAACGAACGCGGCGTCTGCGGGAAGAGCGCGCGCCCCAGTTCGGCCGGTCCCGCGCCGGGGACGGTCAGGACGGCGACCTTGGGATGCGCGCGGCAGACGTTCGCCGCGCGCCGGAACTCCTCGGCGGAGACGACCAGCGCGTCGTCCCCGGACACGCCCGCCAGCGCGAACGCCCGTGCCGCCAGCGCCGTCCCGGAGCGCGGCGCGCCGTCGCGGCCGCTGACCGTGAGCACGGCTACCGCGCCATCCGCCCGAACATCCCCACCATGCGCTCTCCCTTCGCGTCGACCAGGACGACCTGCGCCGCCACCGGGCTCGCCGCCGTTCCGGCCGCCTCGGCGGCGAGGCGCTCCAGCTCGCCGGCGGTGCGGCGGCACAGCTCCCGCCCGCACGGGCCGAGCCGCCCGGCGGCCTCCCACAGCTCGTAGGCGGCCTGCGGCGTCCCGGCCGCCTGCACCTCGGCCGCCAGCGCCGGGCCGCCGTCCATGTCCGCGGTGATCGCGGCGAGGACGGGGACACCGCCCGCGATCGCGGCCTGCTCCGCCACGCCGGACACCAGCACGACCTGCGCGAGCCCCTCCCCGACCGCGCTGCGCAGCGCGTCGAGCCCGGCGGGGACGAAGCAGTCGTCCGGCAGTTTCGGCAGCATCCGGCGGGCGGCGTCCGCCGCGTCCGCGCCGTGCATCACCAGCGTCCGGTGCACCGCCCACGCCCCCGTTCGCGTCTCCGTCGCCTGTCTCCCGGTCATGCCCGTCCCTTCTGGTCGTGGGCGTCGAGCCTCCCGGAGGCCGCGCCCGTGCCGGGACACGGCGCGCCGCGCGCCCCCGGATCGGTCAGCATGCCGGGCCGCCCTGCCGGAGATCGGAGGCGATGCGGCTGAAGACGACCATGTCCTGGTTGACGCCGTCGGCGTCGCGCTCGGCGCCCCGCGCGACTCCTTCGCGCACGTAGCCCGCCTTCTCCGCGACCCGGATCGAGGCGTGGTTGGTGGTGAGCGCCCGCAGCTCGATGCGGAAGAGGCCGCAGGACCGCAGCGCCCAGTCCGAGACCAAGGTGAGGGCCTCGGTCGCGTACCCGCGCCCGCGCGCGCTTGACCGCATCCCGTAGCCGACCTCGCAGGTCAGTTGCGCCCAGTCGACTTTGAACAGCCCTATGGTCCCGATGAGGCCGCCTGTATCGCGGTCGGTCACGGCCAGATGGATGCCGAGGCCGAAGCGCTGCACCTTGTGGACGCCCTCGCGCAGGAACCAGGCGAGCGGCTCGGCCTCCAGCGCGTCCGGGAAGTTCGGCGGAAGGAAGTCCTCGCCGGCACGGATCACCTCGATCAGGGCGGGCGCGTCGTCGAGCCCGAACGGCCGCAGGACGAGCCGCCCGGTCTCCAGGCGCACGCTCCCGGTGAAGACGTCCACACCGCTCCCCTCCACGCCCCTCAAGGCAGCCCGTCACAGGCAGGCCGCGACCATCCGGCTGGCGAACCAGGGCGATCCGGCCCAGTGCACATGGAGGTAGGACGCGACGCAGCCGCCCCGCACGAAGCCGGCCGGGCCGGACGCGGACCACTGCCAGGCGGCGGTCTCCCCGTGGACGGGGTCCGTCACCGTGCGGTGGAACTCATGCCCGTGCACCCGTTCGCCCGCGCGCGCGACGACCGAGTCGGCCACCGCCACCGCGGCACGATAACCCAGCGTCAGCCGCGGGGCCATGGCCGCTCTGGCGCCATTCAGCACACCGCACATGGGCGCACCGTCGAGTTCCTGTGCGAGGTACAGGAGTCCGGCGCATTCGGCGTACACGGGGCGGGACGCATTCGCGAACGCCGCCAGTTCCGTACGCAGCCGCTCGTTCGACGACAGTTGCGCCGCATAGACCTCGGGGAAGCCTCCGCCTATGACGACGCCGCGCGTGCCGTCGGGCAGGCCGTCGTCCTGTAGGGGATCGAACCTGACGACCTCCGCGCCGGCCGCTTCTAGCAGTTCCTCGTTCTCGGCATAGCCGAACGTGAAGGCCGGGCCACCCGCCACCGCGATCCGTGGCCTTCCGGCATGCTTCTCCGGCACGGCCTCGGACGGGTTCCAGGGCGCGGCGTCCAACTCGGGCGCCTCGTGGGCCAGTGCTAGCAGGGCGTCTAGATCACACGACGCGGCGACCAGGTCGCCCAGCCGCCGGACGGTGTCCACCGCCTCCGCGTTGCGTTCGGCCGCCGGGACCAGCCCGAGGTGCCGGGACGGCGTCGCGGCGTCGTCGGTGCGGCGCAGCGCGCCCAGAACGGGCAGCCCGAGTTCCTCGACGGCGTCCCGGCACATGCGCTCGTGGCCGTCGGAGCCGAGCCGGTTCAGGACGACGCCGCCGACGCGGACCGTCCCGAACGACCGGAACCCGTGGACCAGCGCCGCGACGGACCGTCCGGCGGCGGCGGACGCGTCCACGACCAGCACGACCGGCGCGTCCAGGAGCGTCGCGACGTGCGCGGTGGACGCGTAGTCCCCTCCCCCGGCCGAGTCGGGCGCCCCGAGCCCGGCCGCGCCGTCGTACAGGCCCATGACGCCCTCGACGACCGCAATGTCCGCGTCCTGCGCGCCGTGCAGGAACAGCGGCGCGACCAGGTCCTCGGACGTCAGCCAGGGATCGAGGTTCCGGCCGGGGCGGCCCGTCGCGAGCGCGTGGTAGCCGGGGTCGATGTAGTCGGGCCCCACCTTGTGCGGGGAGACCCGCAGGCCGCGCGCCGCGAACGCGGCCATCAGCCCGGTGGCCACGGTCGTCTTGCCGCTGCCCGACGAGGGCGCGGCGACGACGAGCCGGGGGACGGTCACCACTCGATGCCCTTCTGCCCCTTCTGGCCGGCGTCCATCGGATGCTTGACCTTGCCCATCTCGGTGACCAGGTCGGCGGCCCCGATCAGCCGCGGGTCGGCGTCCCGGCCGGTGATCACCACGTGCTGGTTGCCGGGCCGGTCCGCGAGCGCGGCGACCACGTCGTCGGCGTCGACCCACCCCCACTTGATCGGGTAGGTGAACTCATCGAGCACGTACAGGCGGTACGTCTCGGCGGCCAGGTCGCGCTTGATCTGCTCCCAGCCCTCGCGGGCGTCGGCCTCGTGATCGGCCTCGGTGCCGGGACGCTGGATCCACGACCAGCCCTCGCCCATCTTGTTCCAGAACACCGGCCCCCCTTCGCCGGTCTGGTCGTGCAGGCGGCCGAGCGCGAGCAGCGCGTTCTCCTCGCCGATCCGCCACTTCGCCGACTTGACGAACTGGAACACCCCGATCGGCCAGCCCTGGTTCCAGGCCCGCAGCGCGAGCCCGAACGCGGCCGTCGACTTCCCCTTGCCCGGTCCGGTGTGCACCATCACCAGCGGCCGGTTGCGGCGCTGCCTGGTGGTGAGCCCGTCGTCCGGCACGTACTCCGGCTTGCCCTGCGGCATCTCGGCCCCTGCTTCCTGGTTCGGCGGCGGATTCCCCGGCGGTCACTCGGTCCCGGCGGTCACGCGATGTTCCGCGATCACGCGACGTTCCGCGCGTCGCGGACGACGCCGGCGAGCGCGTCGGCGGCGAGGCGGTCGAGCCGGACGACCTCGGCGCCGAGCCGGGCGCCGAGCGCGGCGGCGAGGCCGAGCCGCACCGGCCCGGACTCGCAGTCGACGACCACCGACGCGACGCCGGCGAGCAGCCCCGCCGCCGCGGACGGGTCGGGGCCGTGGGTGGCGCGGCCGTCGGTCACCACGACCAGCAGCGGGCGGCGGGCCGGGTCGCGCAGCCGCTCGACCCGCAGCACCTCGGCGGCCCGCACCAGCCCGGCGGACAGCGGCGTGCGGCCCCCGGTCGGCAGCGCGTCGAGGCGGCGTGCCCCGGCCTCCACCGACGAGGTGGGCGGCAGCGCGAGTTCCGCGTCCTTGCCGCGGAAGGTGACGAGGCCGACCTTGTCGCGCCGCTGGTAGGCGTCGAGGAGAAGGCTCAGGACGGCGCCCTTCACCGCGCGCATCCGCTTGCGCGCCGCCATGGAACCGCTGGCGTCCACCACGAACAGGACGAGATTGCCCTCCCGTCCGTCGCGGACCGCCTCGCGAAGGTCTTCGGGTTGGACGACAAGGCCGGAACCGGTGCGTCCACGGGCGTGCTGGTGCGGCGCCGCCGCGCGGAGCGTCGCCGTGAGGTGCAGCCCGCGCGCCCCCGGGCGAGCCCCCGACACGCGTCCGTACGGGCTGCGCGCCTTAGAACGCCGCCCCGGCGCACCGTTCCCCAGGCCGGGGACGGTGAAGAGGCGCGGCTTGTAGGCCGCGTCCGCCGGCGCCGGCTCGCTCTCGCCCGCCCGCCCCGAACCGCCGCTCGGATCGGACGACTCGGACGACTCGGCCGGCGGAGGGACGTGCGCGTCCTCGGCGGCGCCGTCGGGAAGGCCGCCGCCTCCGCCGTCCGGCCCGCCGGGCCCGTCATCGTCGGGAGGCCCCTGGTCATCAGGCGGTTCGGGGTCTTCGCCGTGTTCGTCGAGGACGTCGTCGAGCTTCTGCCGGTCCAGTCCCGGCGCGTCGAACGGGTCGCGGCGGCGCCGGTGCGGCAGCGCCAGCCGGGCGGCCGTCCGCACGTCGTCGGCGGTCACCGCGTCGCGGCCGTGCCAGGCGGCCAGCGCGATCGCGGCCCGCGCCGTCACCAGGTCGGCGCGCAGGCCGTCCACCTCGAACGACGCGCACACGGCGGTGATCTGGCGGAGCGCGGCGTCGGTCAGCTCCACGCCGGGCAGCCGGCGGCGGGCGGCGGCGATCCGGTCGGCGAGGTCCGCCTCGTCCGCGGTGAACGCCGCGGCGAAGCCGTCGGGGTCGTCCTCGAACCGCAGCCGCCGCCGGACGACCTCGGCGCGCTCGGCCGGGTCGCGGGTCGCGGCGACCTCGACGGTCAGGCCGAACCGGTCGAGCAGCTGCGGGCGCAGCTCGCCCTCCTCCGGGTTCATCGTCCCGACCAGCAGGAACCGGGCCGCGTGCCGGATCGAGACGCCCTCGCGCTCCACGTACGACTCGCCCATCGCGGCCGCGTCCAGCAGCAGGTCGACCAGGTGGTCATGGAGCAGGTTGACCTCGTCGACGTACAGGACGCCGCGGTGCGCCGCCGCCAGCAGGCCCGGCTCGAACGCCTTGACGCCCTCGGTGAGCGCGCGCTCGATGTCCAGCGAGCCGGTGAGCCGGTCCTCGGACGCGCCCACCGGCAGCTCCACCAGCCGCGCCGCCCGCTCCTCCGCCTCGCCCGCGGCGTGCGGGCCGTCCGGGCACGCGGGGTCGGGATCGGCCGGATCGCAGGAGAACCGGCAGCCCGGCACGACCGGCGCGGGCGGCAGCAGCCCGGCCAGCGCGCGCACGATCGTCGACTTCGCGGTGCCCTTCTCGCCGCGGACCAGCACGCCGCCGACGCCCGGCGACACCGCGTTGATCAGCAGGGCGAGCTTCAGATCGGCCATTCCGACGACGGCGGAGAAGGGGTAGCGCGCGCGGGCGCGCCGCTCCGGCCGGCCGGCGCCCGTCTTCGACGCAGGTCGCACGTGTCGTCATCCTTCCTCGGGTGTCCACGCCCGTGGCGGTGCCTGTCCGACGGCCGGAGTCTCCTGGCTCCCGGATCACCGCGCTCCCCCGGCCTTCCAGCACCGTGTGCCGTGGCCTCTTCGAGGGGCGCTCCCCTGGTCACAGTTGCGGGACAGCCCCGGATTCGCACCGGGTTCCTCCGCGTCCGTCGCCCGCCCAGGATCGCACACCGGCCGGGCGCGCTCGACCCCGGCTTCTATCGGCGGAGCGCCGATCAATGTTGGCGATACGCCAATCAGATGGTCTACTGGTCGGTATGGAGCGACGCGCAGCCCCGCGCGGCGAGGCCGCCGGAGCCGCGACGCCGCGCCCCGGCGGCACCAGGGGCCCGAAGGCCCGCTACCAGCGCCTGCCGCGCGACGAGCGGCGCGACCAGATCCTCGACGTCGCGCGCCGGATGTTCACCGAACTCCCCTACGCGGAGGTGGCCACAGCGGCGATCGCCCGCGAGGCGGGCGTCCAGCGCGGCCTCATCCACTACTACTTCGGCACCAAGCGCGAGCTGTTCCTCAAGGTCGTCCAGGGTCTGACGGCCACCGCGGCGGTGCAGGCGCCGCCGCCGGACGAGCGGATGACGCTGCCCGAGACGGTCGAACTGTGCGTGAACCTGTTCCTCGACACCGCCGAGCGGAACGCCACGACCTGGTTCGCCGCGCTGGACGCGGAGGGCTTCGGCCAGGACCCGGAACTGCTGGACATCGTCAACCGGTTCCGCGACCGGACCGTCGAGCACATGCTCGCCGTGCTGCGCCTGCCCGCGCCGACCGAGACGCTGCGGGCCGTCCTGCGGATCTACTCCGGGCTCGCGGACGCGGCGACGCGGCAGTGGCTCCAGGAGCGGACCCTCGACCGCGCGCAGGTGCAGACGCTGCTGACCAGGTCGCTGCTGTCGATGGTCACCGACATCGCCCCCGCGCTGGAGGCCCGGGAGGAGCCGGCCGGGGAGCGCCTAGAAGCCGGGGACCGGCTGCTGCACGCCGCCGCGCACGGGAACGGCGAACCAGACGGCCTTCCCGCGGACGCCCGGGCCGAGCCGTGACAGCGTCCGCAGCATGCCCCAGCGGCCCCGCGACAGTTCGCGGACGATGCTGAGCCCGCGCCCGCAGTCGCCGGACGTCCACGAGTAGCCGGGCAGCGACGCGTCGAGGTAGGCGTCGAAGACGGCGCACCGCACCTCCGCGCCGGCCGCACCCGCCGGGGCGCCCGGGGGACGGGCGTCCGGGCCGGCGGGGTCGCCGAGGTAGAGCCACAGCTCGTGCGGGCCGTGGTCGCCCGCGTGCTGGTGGGCGTTGGTGGCCAGCTCGCTCACCATCAGCTGGGCGTCGCCGATCGCCTCGTCCAGCACGCCGAGCGTGGCGAGCGCGTCGCGCAGCACGCGGCGGGCATGGCCGGCGCAGCCGGGTCCGCCCGGCAGCGCCCACACCCAGCCGGGCCTGGCGCCGGCGGGCCCGCGCGCGGCCCCGGCGGCCATCGCGTCGGCCATGGTGGCGGCGGCGAGATCGGCCGCCGGATCGCCGGCGGGGCCCGGGGGCGCCGCCGCGAGGTCGGCGGCCGTCCGGTCGTGCCCGGCGTGCGGACCGGCGGTGTGCCGCGTCGCGCACGGGCTCGCGTCGGTGGTCTCGGGCGGGGTCTTCACGGGTGCCTCCCGCGGGCCGCCTGCCCGGGCGCGCGGTCCGTTCGCCGTCACTATCGGTCCCCGAGCAGTCACGCATTCAAGACTCTCGTGAGATTCTCACGTTCGCAAGCGCCTTCACGGAATTGCCCTGCCCTTCGTGCCGGGTTCGCCAATCGCGTTGTGGCGCGGCCCGAGAGCGGCGAGACTTCGCTCCCATGACGTACCGCCCCACCGTTCGTGGCCGCCGCCTGGCGCGGGAACTGCGCAAGCTGCGCGAAGAGCAGGGTCTGACGCTGCAGGAGGTCGCGGACCGGCTCGACTGGTCCCGGGCCACCGTCTCCCGGCTGGAGACCAGCCAGACCCGCCCGCGGCCCGGCGACATCGCCGACATCCTCGACCTCTACGGCGTGCCGAGCCCCGACCGCGACGCGCTGATCACGCTGGCCCGGCAGGCCGGCCAGCGCGGCTGGTGGACGGCCTACCAGGACGTCTTCGCGGGCAGCTACGTCGCCCTGGAGGACGAGGCGTCGCACATCCGCACCTGGGACCCGCAGCTCATCCACGGGCTGCTGCAGACCGAGGACTACTCCCGCGCCGTGATCAGGGCGGGCCGGCTGCTGCCGGCGGAGGAGGACGTCGAGCGCCGGATCGCCGCCCGCAAGATCCGGCAGGCGCTGCTCGACCGCGACACCGCGCCCCGCCTGCAGGTGATCTTCGACGAGGCGGTGCTGTACCGGCAGATCGGCGGCCGGGACGTGATGCGCGCGCAGCTGGAGCATCTGGTGGCCGCGGTGAACCGCCCAACGGTGACCGTTCAGGTACTTCCGTACGCACAAGAGGGCCATGCGGGGCTTGACGGACGTTTCACCATTTTGTCGTATCCGGACCCCGCAGACCCCGATATCGCCTACGTAGAGGGGACCATGGGTGACGTTTACCTTGAGAGCAGCGAGGCAATAGCAAAGCACAGAGACCGCTTCGATCTGATCGAGGCGGCCGCACTTACCCCCGAGGAATCCGCGCACCTCATAGCCGAGGCAGCAAGGAGCAGCCAGTGACCAACCTGCAGCGCGAACTCAACGGAGCCGCCTGGCGCAAGTCCTCCCACAGCGGGAGCGGCGACCAGTGCGTCGAGGTGGCCCCCCTCTCCAGCGATCTGCGCGCTGTTCGCGATTCGAAGGACCCCGGCGGCCCGGCCCTGGTGCTGACGCCGGACGCATGGCAGGGCCTCCTCGACTCCATCCGGGAGGTCTGAGCACGGCTCCGGAGGGCCGCGGCGCGCGTCGCCGCGCCCCTCCGGCGCGCCCGCCCGCCGCCGGGCCCTTCCCCCGTGCCGCGGCCCCGGGCTTCCCGGGAAAGTAGAACGTGTTCTAGTATCGCCGTGCGCCACCGGCCCGGCGGCGCGGCCCCGCGACCGGAGGATGGCATCGTGACCGCGGAACTCAAGCTCGGCATCAACGTCGGCTACTGGCAGAGCGAGCCCGAGGACCAGACCGAGACGGTGCTGGCCGCCGAGCGCTGCGGATACGACTCGGTGTTCACCGCCGAGGCCTACGGCTCCGACGCGTTCACCCCGCTCGCCTGGTACGCCGCCCGCACATCCCGGATCAAGCTCGGCACCGCCGTCGTGCAGATGTCGGCGCGCACCCCCGCCGCCACCGCGATGCACGCCCTCACCCTCGACGCGCTGTCCGGCGGCCGGGTGATCCTCGGCCTCGGCGCGTCCGGCCCCCAGGTCGTCGAGGGCTGGTACGGGCAGCCGTTCCCCAAGCCGCTCGCCCGCACCCGCGAGTACCTCGACATCGTCCGGCAGGTCTGGCGCCGCGAGGAGCCGGTGACCAGCGACGGCCCGCACTACCCGCTGCCGTACCCCGGCGGCGCCGGCCTCGGCAAGCCGCTGAAGTCGATCGTCCACCCCGTCCGCCCGGAGATCCCCGTCTACCTGGGCGCCGAGGGGCCGAAGAACGTCGCGCTGTCCACCGAGGTCGCGCAGGGCTGGCTGCCGCTGTTCGTCGACCCCGAGCAGATCGAGCCGGTGTTCGGCCCCTCGCTCGCCGGCCGCCCGGACGGCTTCGAGATCGCCGCGACCGTCACCACGATCGTCACCGACGACCTGGCCTCCGCCCTGGAGTTCGCCAAGATCCCCCTCGCCTTCTACATCGGCGGGATGGGCGCCAAGGACCGCAACTTCCACCTCGACCTCATCGGCCGGCTCGGCTACGCCGAGCAGGCGCAGCGCGTGCAGGAGCTGTTCCTCGACGGCCGCCGCTCCGAGGCGATCAAGGCCGTCCCCGACGAGCTGGCCGACTCGATCTCGCTGCTCGGCCCCCTCGGCCGGATCAAGGAGCGGCTCCAGCTCTGGCGCGACAGCCCCGTCAGCACCGTGCTGATCGCCGGGGTGAAGGACGAGCCGACGCTGCGCGCCATCAAGGACATGGCCGACGGCTGAGCACGAGCTCACCCCTGAGGAGGGGCGGTCCGGTTCACACCGGGCCGCCCCTCCCCATTTCGGGTGGGTCACCCGTAACCCACCGCACACGACACGATGGAATGGAGGCGGCGAACCGGGCGCTGCACCGAAGGCACCCGGAGATCACAGACTGGAGATGGGACACACGATGTCCACGCAGGAAGACGCCGCGCGGCTGCTCGTCCGGACCCTGGAGGCCGAAGGCGTCGAGTACGTGTTCGGGATCCCCGGCGAGGAGAACATCCACTTCGTCCACGCCCTGAACGACTCCCCCATCCGCTACATCCTCGTCCGCCACGAGCAGGGCGCCGCGTTCATGGCCGAGATCTACGGCCGCCTCACCGGCAAGGCCGGCGTCGCCTCCGCCACCCTCGGCCCCGGCGCGATCAACCTGCAGCTCGGCGTCGCGGACGCCACCACCAACAGCACCCCCGTCGTCGCGATCTCCGCGCAGGTCGGCCTCGACCGCATCTACAAGGAGTCGCACCAGATCGTCGACCTGGTGTCGCTGTTCCGCCCCATCACCAAGTGGTCCGAGCTGGCGCCGACCGCCGAGGCGCTGCCGGAGATGGTCCGCAAGGCGTTCAAGACCGCGCAGACCGAACGTCCCGGCGCCGTCTACCTCGCCATCCCCGAGGACGTCGAGTCGGCGAAGGTCGCCGGCGCGCTGAAGCCGCTGCCGGTCAACATCGTCCGCCCGCAGGAGCCGTCGCCGTCGCAGATCGCCCGCGCCGCCGACGTGATCGCCCTCGCCCGGCAGCCGATCGTCCTCGCCGGCCACGGCGCCACCCGCGACCGCGCGAGCGAGGCGCTGATCCACTTCTCCGAGCGCCTCGGCCTGCCCGTCGCCACCACCTTCAACGGCAAGGGCGTCTTCCCCGACGACCACCGCAACGCCCTCGGCGCCGTCGGCTTCATGCGCCACGACTATGTGAATTTCGGCTTCGACGACGCCGACGTCCTCATCGCCGTCGGCTACGAGCTGCAGGAGTTCGACCCGGTCAAGATCAACCCGAACGCCGACAAGAAGATCATCCACATCCACCAGTCGCCCGCCGAGGTCGACGACCACTACCCCGTCACCGTCGGGATCCAGGGCGACATCTCCCGCACCCTGCGCGCGCTCGGCGACAGCGTCCACCGCCGCTGGGACGTCAACGGCACCGGCGAGAAGATCCGCCGGATGATCCGCGAGGAACTCGCCGAGGCCGCCACCGAGGACGGCTTCCCCCTCTCGCCCCGCCGCATCGTCGCCGACGTCCGCGCCGCCATGGGCCGCGCCGACATCGTCCTCGCCGACACCGGCGCGGTGAAGATGTGGATGGCCCGCATGTACCCGACGTACGAGCCGAACACCCTGCTGGTCTCCAACGGCCTGTCGTCCATGGGCTTCTCCGTCCCCGGCGCCATCGCCGCCAAGCTCGCCCACCCCGACCGCAGGGTCCTGGCCGCCACCGGCGACGGCGCGTTCCTGATGAACTCCCAGGAACTGGAGACCGCCGTCCGCGAGAACATCCCGATCACCGTCCTGATCTGGGACGACTCCGCCTACGGCCTGATCGAGTGGAAGATGGACCTCGACATCGGCGCCAGCTCCAACATCAAGTTCGGCAACCCCGACTTCGTCAAGTACGCCGAGAGCTTCGGCGCCCGCGGCTACCGCGTGGAATCCGCGTCCGAGCTCCTCCCCACCCTCCGCAAGGCCCTCGCCGAGGACACCGTGTCCGTCATCACCGTCCCGGTGGACTACTCCCACAACCTCCAGCTAACGGACAAGCTGGGCGACCTGACCGGCCCCTTCTGATCACTCTCGAACGCGCTCATGGTCTCGAATAACCATTCGAGACCATGAGCGGAGCGTGACCGTTCGATTACCCTTAGCTTGTGGTCCATGCCAACAAGCGCACACGAGCTGCCGCTGGAGATGGTCCGCAACCAGCCCCAGCTCGTCCCCACGATCCTGCGGACCGTCTTCGACCTGGACATCATCGGTGAACCCAGCATCACGTCCGAATCCTTCGCGGATCTGAACCCTGCCGAACTCCGATGCGACGCCACCGTCCTGTTCGACACCCGGGAAGAACGCACCCACGGCGTCATCGTCGAGTCACAGCAGCGGTTCGACGGCGGCAAGCAGTACAGCTGGCCCGCCTACATCGCGCTGCTCCGGCTACGCCACAAATGCGGGGCGACGCTGCTCGTCCTCTGCCCGGACGAGAACAGCGCCCGCAGGTGCGCCGCCCCCATCGACATGGGCCACCCCAAGTGGGTGCTCAAGCCGCTGACCGTCCACCCCGGAATGCTCCCCCCGATCACCGAACCCGCCGAAGCCGCCCGCATCCCCGAACTCGCCGTCCTCAGCGCCCCCGCGCACGCCGACGGTCCGCACGCATCCGCCGTGGTCAGCGCCGTCGCCGCGGCCATCGACACCCTCACCGGGGACACCGGCCCTCTGTACCATGACTACCTGAGGACGCTGCTCTCCGACGCCGCCCGCAAGCTCCTGGAGGACACCGTGAAGACAGCCGGCTACGAGTGGCAGTCAGACTTCGCCAAGAAGCACATCGCCGAAGGACTCGCCGAGGGTCGCGCCGAGGGAGAGGCGATCGGCGAGGCCAGGTTCCTGCTCCGCATCCTCAGCAACCGCAGGATCGCCGTCCCAGACGACATCCGCGAGCGCATCACGAGCTGCACCGACACCGACCAGATCGAACGCTGGGGCGACCGAGCACTCGTCATCGACCGCGCCGAGCAGCTCTTCGACTGACGCTGGTGGCCGTCCCCGCTGCCGAGCGGGGGCGGCCACCGGTCGGACACCATCGGACCTCCGCGTCCGGTGCATGTCTGCTGCGCGTCGCTCTGGCGGGAAGGGACCATGGACATCAAGAGCTACGAGTGGCAGTCGGACTTCGCCAAGACCCACATCGCCGAAGGCGAGGTGAAAGGCGAGGCCAAGGGGGAAGCCAAGTCGGTGCTTCTCGTCCTCGATGCACGCGGTCTCTCCGTCCCCGACTCCGTTCGTGAACGTGTCACCGGCTGCACCGACACCGACCAGCTCGAACGCTGGGTCCGCCGGGCCGCCGTCATCGACCGCGCCGAGCAGCTCTTCGACTGACGTCCTGGCCGCCGCGCCGCCGATGTGATGATCCGGCTCCGTCCTGTGTTGGGCGGGGCCGGTTCGTGTGGTGGGGTTCTTTGGGTGAGTGGGATGTTGGCGGGGCGGGTCGCGGTCGTTACCGGGGTCGGGCGGCGGGCCGGGATCGGGTTCGCGGTGGCGCGGGAGCTGCTCGACGCCGGAGCGAGCGTGCTGGTGCATTCGTGGACGCCGCATGACGAGGAGCAGCCGTGGGGAGCCGATCCGGTCGAGGAGGTGCTCGGAGCGCTCGGCGGTGTCGGGCCGCGGTTGGTCCATGTCGCGGCGGACTTCGCTGAGGCGGACGCGCCTGGGTTCGTCGTGCGGCGGGCGGTGGAGGTGTTCGGGGCCGTCGACGTGGTGGTGGCCAACCATGCGCGTAGCGCCGAGCAGACGCTCGGGGAGGTCACGGCGGACGAGCTGGACCGGTGCTGGGCGGTCAACGCCCGGGCGAGCGTGCTGCTCGCCCAGGCGTTCGCCGAGGTCCACGATGACGCGCGGCCGGGCGGGCGGATCGTGCTGTTCACCTCGGGGCAGCATCTCGGGCCGATGGGGCGGGAGATCCCGTACGCGGTGAGCAAGGGCGCGATCCACCAGATGACGTTGACGCTGGCGGACGTGCTGGCCGACCGGGGGGTGACGGTCAACGCGGTCAATCCGGGGCCGACGGACACGGGGTGGGCGGACGAGGAGCTGACCGCGCGGGTGGCGGGGGCGCTGCCGTTCGGCCGGTGGGGCCGGCCGGACGACGTGGCGCGGCTGGTGCGGTGGCTGGTGTCGGACGAGGGGCGGTGGATCACCGGGCAGGTGATCAACTCTGAGGGGGGTTTCCGGCGGTGGAGCGGTTGAGGAGGAGGCCGCCGGCGGCGAGGAGGGCGAGGACGATCACGGCGCCGCCGTAGACGTCGGCGGTGTCGCGCAGGCCGATGTGGGTGGTGGCGATGCCGGCGGCGATGGCGGGGAGGCTGAAGGCGAGGTAGCTGAGGGTGTAGACGGTCGCGAAGAGGGCGGCGCGGCGGGCGGGTTCGGCGAGGGACGCGGCGATGCGGAAGGCGCCGAGGAACGCGGCGCCGAAGCCGAGGCCGGAGATGACGGTGGCGGTGAAGAACAGCGGCGTGGACGTGGTGGCGAGCGCGGTGAGGGTGAGGGCGAGGCCCGCGGCGAGGACGATGGAGCCGCCGATCATCATGGGGCGGGGGCGGCGGGGGGCGGTCGCGATGACGGCGGTGGCGCTGGCGGCCATCAGCGCGAAGACGACGAGCCCGCCGACGAGGTGGCTGCGGACGCCGAGGACGCCGGCGGCGAGCGAGGGGCCGAGCGACATGTAGAGGCCGACGACGCCCCAGGTGGCGATCAGGCTGGGGACGATCAGCAGGAACGTGCGGCGGGCGCCGCGCGGGACGCTGACCTGCGGGCGCAGGGAGGCGAGCGCGCCGGGGCGGCGGGCGGACGTCTCCGGCATGGCGAGGATGCCGGCGACGGCGAGGGCGCAGAGCGCGGCGAGCAGCCAGTAGACGAGGGTGGTCGGCGCGGGCGCGTACTGGACGAGCAGGCCGGAGCCGAGGGCGCCGGCGCCGAGGCCGATGCCGGGGGTGGCGCTGTTGACCAGGGACGCGAGGCGCTGGTCGTGCGGCGGCTGGAGGTCGACGAGGCCCGCGCTGATGGCGCCGGTGGCGGTGCCGGTCGCGAGGCCCTGCAGGATGCGGGCGGCGATGAGCCAGCCGACGCCGTCCGCGGCGACGAACATCAGCATGGCGGCGACCTGGGCGATGAGTGCGGCGGCGAGCACGGGGCGGCGGCCGATGTGGTCGGACAGGGCGCCGACGGTGACGAGGGCGGCGAGCAGCGCGAGGGCGTAGACGGCGAAGACGACGGTGAGGGTGGTCGCCGAGAACTTCCATTCGGCCTGGTAGACGACGTAGAGGGGGGATGGTGCGGCGGCCGCGGCCATGAAGGCGAGGAGGGTGGCGGTGAGGGTCCAGAAGGCGGCGGCCCGGGGCAGCCGGCGGGCGCGCGGCGGCGCGGCGGGATCGGCGGCCGGGAGGGCGGTGGTCACGGCGAACTCCTAAAGCAAAGATATTGGCTTTAAGAGACCGTACTCGCCTCTCGGACCTAAAGCAAAGATTATTGCGTTAACCTGGCGCCATGAGCACCGGCACCCGTCCCGCGGCGGCGCGGCCCGGCGGGCGCAGCGCCCGCGTCCGGGACGCGGTGCACCGCGCGGTCACCGAGCTGATCTGCGAGCGCGGCGCCGACCGGGTCACGATCCCGCTGGTCGCCTCGCGCGCGGGGGTCAACCCGACGACGGTCTACCGGCGCTGGCACACCGTGCCCGCGCTGCTCGCGGAGGTGGCCGCCAAGGAGCTGGACGCCGACGCCCCTCCCCCGCCGACCGGCGACCTGCGCGCCGACCTGGCGGCGTACGCGGAGTGGGATCTGGCGCACCTGTCGCGCCCGGGCGGCATCGCGTTCTTCCGCGCGGAGGTCGCGGCCGACCTCGACGAGCGCAAGGCGGGCCTGCGCGAGTGCCTGCGCCAGGTGGACGACGCGCTGGAGGCGATCGTCGCCGCGGCCCGGGCGGGCGGCGAGGCCGATCCGCCGCCGGTCGAGGAGATCATCGACCGGGTGGTGGCGCCGCTGTACTTCCGGGTGGTGTTCGCGATCCCGGGGACCGACGCCCGGTTCGCCCGCGCGCTGGCCGAGGAGTACCTCGACGGGCGGGCCTGACCGGGGCGCGGCCCCCGTCACCGCGTCCTGGATCAGGCGCGGCAGATGATCTCGCCGTGCGTGACGGAGTACCAGCCGTCCTCGGCGGCGGCCCACTCCTTCCAGCCCTCGTAGACGCGCTGCAGTTCCTCTCGGGTGGCGTGCCCGCCGGCGACGGCCGTCTCCGCGACGGACGAGTCGCGCATCCGGCCGCCCCACGACTCGCTCCACCACTCGCGCTCCTCGGGGGTGCTGTAGCACCAGCTCGAGGTGGACGCGGTGACGTCGGTGAACCCCGCCTGCCGCGCCCAGGAGACCAGCCGCCGGCCGGCGTCCGGCTCGCCGCCGTTGCCGCGCGCCACCTTGTAGTAGATGGGCATCCAGGGGGCCATGGCCGCGGGTTCGGGGTACCAGATCATGGTGCCGAAGTCGGCCTCGCGGGCCGCGACGATCCCGCCGGGCCTGGCGACGCGGCGCATCTCGGCCAGCGCCCGGACGGGGTCGGCGATGTGCTGCAGGACCTGGTGGGCGTGGACGACGTCGAAGGTGCCGTCCGGGAAGTCCAGGTCGTGGACGTCGGCGACGGCGAACTCGACGTTGGCCGCGCCCGCGGCCTCGACGTTCCTGCGCGCCTCCGCCAGGACGACCTCGGCGGCGTCGGTGGCGACGACGCGTCCGGGCGCGACGCGCTCGGCCATGCCGGCGGTGATGGTGCCCGGGCCGCAGCCGACGTCCAGGACGGAGGCTCCGGCGCGCAGATGCGGGATCAGGTACGCGGCGGAGTTCTCGACGGTGCGCCACTGGTGCGCGCTCAGCACGTTCGCGTTGTGGCCGTGGGTGTAGGTCGCGTTCGCGGACATCGGGATCACCTCTCTGTCGGTGCCTGCACCCTACGCCTACTTCTCAAATCTTGAGAATCAAATCTCGACATATGAGACGACACAAGCGAGAAGAAGGGGCCGAGGCGCACTGCCTCGGCCCCTTCTCAGAACCGTTCGATGTCAGGCGGCCGCCGTCGGACCACGGGCCGCCTTGGGCGTCATGCGGCCAGGGCGATGCGCCGGCCCGTCACGCGCCGCGCGGCGGGCACCGCGGGGACGGCCGCCGGCGGCGGGGCGGGCAGCGGCGCCAGCACGGCCGGCGCCGGAGGGACCTCGGCGTAGGCGTTCAGCGTCGCGTGCGTGAGTTCGGTGAGCCACGGCTGTACGACGGTCCGCTCGGCGGGCCCGCCCAGCCGCGGGTGGGTGAGATGGAATGTGCCGGTCGCTTCGCTCACTGTCGACACCCCTTCCTTGACCCGGCGGCCCCGCGCCTGTGCGACGGCCACCGGTTGTCACATACCCCTAGGTACGTATGCACAAGCCACACGGTTCGCCGGCTGTTCCGCATCGCCCCAGGTTGTCCCCTAAGTCACATCCCAACCTACGGTCCGCCTCTGACATTTCTCGAACGGATATTCGGCTAGTCGGGGGTCGGCGCGGGGTCGGTGGTGACCGACCGCAGGAGCGGCCGGCTGAGCGCGCTCGCCCCGGCGATCCCGCCGAAGCCGACCGCCACGAACGCCGCGAGCGTCACGGCCCCGGACGCGCCGAACCCGATCGCGAACGGGGCGGCGAAGAACAGCCCGGTCGCCAGCGAGCCGCCGCCCATCACCACGAGCGGGATCAGCGTCTCCTGGCGCCGCGCCCGGTCGAGCACCTTCAGCGGGGTGCCCGCGAGGCGCAGCATCGCGTACGCCTGCCGCCGGTCCAGCACCGCCGACGCGCCGGTGATCCCCGCGCTGGTGATCGCGATGAGGAACGACACGACGAGGACGGTGAGCGCGCCCGTCCGCAGGTCGGACAGCAGCCGGTCCTGGCCGCGGTCCTGGTCGGCCGGGGTGGTGGCGGCCTGGCCGGGGACGGCGGCGGCGAGCGCCGTGCGGGCCCGGTCGACGGCCGCGGACCCGCCCCGCACAGCGACCGTGACGACCGCGGCGTCCGCCGGCGGGTCCACGCCCGCGGCGTCCGGTGCCGGGTCCCCGGTGGAGGGCGGCTTCACCGTGACGGCGGCGTCGATCCCGCCGAGCCGGCCTTTGATCTGCTCGGCGACGGCGGACGCGCGGGCCGGCGGGACGGTCAGTTGCAGTTCGTCCGACGCCTTCGTCCCGGTCGACACGCCGCCGAGCAGGGCGAGGAAGCCGGCGACGAACCCGGTCAGCGCGACGCCGGCGACCGTCCGCCAGGCCGAGCGCGGGTCGTCCATCAGCCTCCGCCCGGCCAGCAGCCGCGCCGGGCCGCGCGCGAGGCCGACGGTGATCCGGCCGATCAGCGCGACCACCCACGGCCCGGCGAGGTTGATCGCGAGGAACGCCAGCATGAGGAAGACCAGCATGATCACCAGGCCGGTCCGGCCGAGGCCGGTGAGCCCGCCGCTCACCGCGCCGAACGCGATCACGACGGCGACGAGCACCAGCGGCCGGACGGCGCGCATCGCGGGCGGCGTCTCGCGGCGGGCGACGCCGAGCGGGCCGACCACGACGCGGCGCAGCCCGACGACCGCGCTGGCTCCGACGAGGACCGGCACCGCCGCGAGCACCGCCGCGACGACCGCTAGGCCGGGCCACAGGTCGGAGGCGTACCAGCCGCCGCCCGCGATGGTGATGTGCATGAGCGCGGGGATCGCCGCCGCGTACAGGACGGTCCCGGCGACCGCGCCCGCCGCCGCGGTGATCACGGCCTCCGCCGTGGTGATCGCGACGACCTGCCCGGGCGTCGCGCCGACCAGCCGCAGCGCGGCGAGCCGCCGGTCGCGGCGCGCGACGGTCAGCCGGGCGGCGGCGCCGCCGAACACCAGCAGCGGCACGGCCATCAGCACCGACGCGATCGCGACGAGCGCCTGGTAGACGCCGGAGAACGTCGCGGCGCCGGTCGCGTACGCGGCGATCCTGGTGGGCGCGGCGGTGTTCTCCACGCCGGACAGGTCATTGCGGCCCGCCGTCATCGCGGGGTCGCCGGGCGCGCGGCCGACCACGGCGACGAGCTCGCCCGGGTGGATCAGCGCGTCCCGTCCGAGCGTCCCCGCGCGGGCGGGGAGGCGGCCGGCGAGCTGGTCGGCGGGCAGGTCCTTCATCAGCCGGGCGAGCGCGGGCGACGTCCACGTCTCGCCGGGCCGCGGGAAGCGCGGCATGCCGGGCGGGGCGGGCGCGTCCGGCTTCAGCGCCGCCAGGTCCACGACGGTGATCGGCTCGTCGCGGACGTGGTCGGTCGCGAGCGCCTCGATCATCACCGGGTGCGCGTCCGCCTTGCCGGGGTGCCGCCAGGAGTCGGCGTGCGCGCGCTGCGCGAACGCCAGGTTGGCGGTCACCGCGAACAACAGCAGGCCCGTGCAGACGGCCACCGCGGCGAGCGTGAGCAGCGAGCCGAGCAGGTTGCGGCGGCCCCCGCCGCGCAGCAACCGCCAGGTCAGGTCCAGTGTGGTGCGCATCATGCCGCCCCGGGGACCGGCTGCTGGACGCGGCCGTCGCGGACCTCGACGGTCCGGTCGCACCAGCGGGCGACGGACGTGTCGTGCGTCACCACGACCAGCGACGCGTCGTTGTGCCGGGTCGCCTCCCGCAGCAGCCGCATCGTCTCGTGCCCGGTGGCCTGGTCGAGCGCGCCGGTCGGCTCGTCGGCGAACACGACCGCCGGACGCGGCGCCAGCGCGCGGGCGATCGCGACCCGCTGCGCCTGCCCGCCGGACAGCTCGCCCGGCCGGCGGCGCTCCATCCCGCCGAGCCCGAGCGGGCCGAACCAGGACCGGGCGACCTTGACGGCCTCCCGGCGCGGCGTCCCGTTCAGCATGAGCGGGAGCGCGACGTTCTCCTCGGCGGGCAGCTCGGGGAGCAGCTGCCCGAACTGGAAGACGAACCCGAACCGGGTGCGGCGCAGCGCGCTGCGGCGGCGCTCGCCGAGCGCGTCGATCCGCTGCCCGAGCAGGTGCACCTCCCCCGCGTCCGGGCGCATGATCCCGGCGAGGCAGTGCAGCAGGGTGGATTTGCCGGACCCGCTCGGGCCCATGATCGCGACGGCTTCGGCGCGGGCCACGGCGAGGTCGACGCCGTCCAGCGCGACGGCGGTGCCGAACCGCTTGGCGAGGCCGCGGCCGGCCAGGACCGGTTCGGCGGGATGCGGCGTGCTCACGCGGCGGCCCTCCGCCGCTCCGCCGCGGAGCGCAGCTCGATGACCTCGCCGGACGCGGCGCCGGGGTCCGAGGGGCCGCGGGAGCGCCGGTCGCGGATCGACTCGATGATCTCCCGTGCGGGGATCACCAGCCCGCCGTAGACCACGAAGACGGCGAACACGACGATGAGGGGCGTGTAGATCAGTTCCATGCCTCCCAGCGTGCGCGCGGCGGGGGTGCGCGCACATCGGGCACAGGGCCGGTCCGCGGCGGCGGCCCATCGGCCGAACGGCCGATCCGGGAGTCCGCTCGGGGTCGTAACCTGCATATTCGTGAGCGATACGGGAACAGGGCTGGACCGCGTCCACTCGGTGGGCGGGTGCCTCATGCGCCTCGCCTACGGCGGCTTCGCCTCGCTGTACCTGCTGCTCTGCCTGATCGCGGTGCACCGCGAGCCACCGCAGCTGGTGGTGGTCCTGTGCGCGACCGGGGCGAACGCGGCGGCGCTCGCCCCGTCCCGGTGGCGGTCGCACGCGGCGGCGGGCGCGGCGGCGCTGTCGATCGCCGGCACCGTCTACCTCGGCCTCGCGGCCGACCTGCGGCACAGCAACCCCGCCGAGCTCGCCGAGGTCGGCGGGCTGCTGATCGTCATCGCCCGGACGGTCTGGAAGGACCCCCGGGACCGGCTCGTCCCGCTGGCGGTGGTGCTCGGCGCGGTCGTCCTGACCGTCCCGCTGCGCTGGTCGCCGGTGGCGGCGCTGGTGTTCACCGCGCCGCTCGGCATCACCGTCGCGGTCGCCCTCGGCGTCGGGCTCTACCTGCGCGCGGTGGACGCCCGCCGGTCCCGGTCGCTCGCGGCGGCGCGCCGCGACGAGCGCCTGGAACTGGCCCGCGACCTGCACGACTTCGTCGCCCACCACGTGACCGGCATCGTCGTCCAGGCGCAGGCCGCGCGGTTCACGGCGCAGTCGGGGGCGGCGCAGTCGCCGGACCAGCTCGACACGATGTTCGCCGGGATCGAGAAGGCGGGCACCGAGGCGCTGACGTCGATGCGGCAGATGGTGGGGCTGCTGCGGGACGCGCAGCACACCGGCGCCGCCGACGGCGAGGCGTTCGGGACGGCGCCCGGAGCGGCCGGCGGGCCCGCGGGCACCGCGGCGACCCGCCCGGTCGGCGACCTGTCCCGGCTGCACGACCTGGTCGCCGGGTTCACCGACCCGCCCGCCACCCTCGCGCTCGCCCCCGACCTCGGCGCGCTGCCGCCCGAGGTCGCGGCGTCGGTGCACCGGGTGGTGCAGGAGTCGCTGACCAACATCCGCAAGCACGCCGCGGACGCCGCGTCGGTGCGGGTCGCGGTCGCGCGGGCGGCCGGCGGGTCGGTGGAGGTCAGCGTCCGCGACGACGGGCAGGGCCGGGGCCGGCGCCTGCCGTCCTCCGGCTTCGGGCTGGCCGGGCTGACCGAGCGCGTCGACGCGCTCGGCGGCCGCCTGCACGCCGGCCCCCGCCCCGAGGGCGGCTGGGAGGTCGTGGCCCATCTCCCCGCCACCGCCGAGGGCAGGGCAAAATGATCCCGTGACCATCCGTGTACTGATCGCCGATGACCAGGAGATGGTCCGGACCGGGTTCCGGATGATCGTCGACTCGCAGCCCGACATGGAGGTGGTCGGGGAGGCGTCCGACGGCGCGGAGGCCGTGGCGCTGGCCCGCCGGCTCCGCCCGGACGTGTGCCTGTTCGACATCCGGATGCCGCGGATGGACGGCCTGGAGGCGACCCGGCTGGTCGCGGGCCCGGACGTCGCGGACCCGCCGCGGGTGGTGATCGTCACGACGTTCGACATGGACGAGTACGTGTACGGGGCGCTGCGCGGCGGCGCGGTCGGGTTCCTGCTGAAGGACAGCGGGCCGGCGCTGCTGGTGGAGGCGGTGCGGGCGGCGGCGAACGGGGAGGCGCTGGTGTCGCCGTCGATCACCGTCCGGCTGCTGGCGCACCTGGCGCGGCCGCCCGCCGCGCCGGCGCCGCCCCGCGAGCCGCCGACGGAGCGGGAGCTGGAGGTGATCCGGCTCGTCGCGCGCGGCCGCACGAACGAGGAGATCGCCGGGGCGCTGTTCGTGTCGCTGTCCACGGTGAAGACGCATCTCGGCAGCGTGCACCGCAAGCTCGGCGCGCGGAACCGGGTCGAGGTCGCGGCGTGGGCGTGGGAGTCGGGCCTGATGGCCTAGCCGCCCACGCGACGGGAGGCACGGCGCAGCGGCGCGCACATCGCACGAGCAACGGGGGAAGGGCACTGGCACCGGAGTCGATCGACGGCATCCCCGTGAGCGTGGTGGTCGTGTGGATCATGTGCGCCGCGGGCTGGGGGGTGGTCCTCGCGGGGCTGCGCCGCGGGCTGCGCGGCCCGGGACGGGGCCCGGCGCTGTTCGCGCACACGGTCACGCCGGCGGGGGTCGTCCTGACGTTCGCGCTGATCGGGTACGGGTCGCTGTACGCGACGATCGCGCTGGCCGCGGAGTGGTGGTCGCTGGCGGTGGTGACGGGGTTCCGGCCCGCCCGGCTCGTGGCCGGTGGCGGCCTCCGGTGGGCGGCCGCGTGGCTGCTGCTGACCGCCGCCGTGACGTATGTGACGGGACGCCTCGTCCTCGGCCGGTAGGGGCGGGGCCGCGGCCGAAGATCCCCCGCAGGAGCTCGAACCCTTCTGGGCCCGCGCAAGTCAAACCTACGTAGTATCCGAAGAAGCGAACGGTAAAAAGGGGCCCTCGGAGGTGAAATCATGCCGTGTGCGCTATGCGGCGACATCATCCCGTCCGAGGTCGCCCGGTGCCCGGCATGCGGGGCCTGGGCGCGGCGCCGCGACTTCCGCGCCGTCGGCGTGGCGGTGTTCATGCTCCTCGGCTTCGACGCGTTCGTCTCGCTCGGGTCGGGGATCAGCCTGCTGCGGGCGTCGCGCCCGCTGCACGACGCGACGCACGACACCTACGACGCGGCCGCCACGGGCAAGGCCCTCGCCCCGTACCAGGACGTGCTGCTGATCGGCGTGATCATGGCGGCGGTGACGGGGCTGCTGTACCTGACATGGCTGTGGCGCGCCTACGGCCAGTCGCCGGGGCCGCACCGCCACCACCGCGCCTGGGTGCTGTTCGGCTGGTTCTGCCCGGTGGTGAACCTGTGGCTGCCGCCGCGCCTGGTCTACGACGTGTGGGTGAGCAGCGGCCGGTACCGGACGGCGGCGCGGCAGGCGGCGGGGCTCGTGGTGGCCGGCTGGTGGGGGTGCGTGCTGCTCAGCGTCGTGCTCGCCCACATGTTCGGGCACGGCAGCGTCGACACGCTGTCCGACGCCCGCTTCGACGTGCACGTCGGGGTCGCGGCGTCGGCGTTCCAGGCGATCGCCGCGGCGCTGTGCATGGCCACGGTCTTCCACATCACCCGCATCCAGGTGGAGCACGACTAGCGGCTAGTTCGGGGACGGGCCGGACGAGCCTCCGCCGGCGTGCCAGAGCGGCGCGCGTTTGACGGCGGGACCGGCATGGCCGATGTCGGAGTACGGGGACATCGCGAAGCCGGTCGGCTGGACGACGCGGCGGCCGACCGGCCGGGGCCGCGGCCAGCGCCGGGCCATGGCCGTGCGGACGGCGTCCATGCCGCCGTGCCGCCATTCCCCGTACAGGGTGTTCAGGTCCCAGCAGGCGGTCGCGGTGATCGAGACGGCGCGCGCCCCGGCGTGCCGGACGCGGCCCCGCACGACCAGCAGCCACGAGCCGAACACGGTCGCCGCGCAGTGCTCCTGCACCGACTCGAAGAACGCGAGGTCGACGGGGCCGGTGGAGTCGTCCAGCGTCGCGAAGATGACGCGCTGCCCGGACCGGACCGCCGGGGTCTGCGTGGCGACCTTCACCCCGGCGACCAGGACGTCGGATCCGGCGGGACGGCCGGGCAGCGCGGCGGCGCGGACGATCCCGAGGCCGTCGAGGAGCCCGTCGTAGAAGCCGAGGACGTGCCGGCTGACGTCCATGCCGAGAACGTCGAGCTCGGCCTCGACGATCTCGGCGGGCGTCATCGGCGGCAGCTCGCCGAGCGGGACGGGTTCGGCGAAGGCGGACGGGTCGCCGTCGCCGTCCTCGTGGCCGAGCGCGAGCTGGCCCTCGGGGACGGCGGGCCCGCGCCGGGCGGTGACGCGGTCGAGGGCGCCGACGCGGCACAGCAGGTCGCGGCGCGGCACCTGCTCGTCGCCGGCGTAGAGCGCGTCGAACGCCCCGGCGAGGACGAGCCGTTCGGCGGTCGGGCGGGACACCCGGGCGCGGCGCCAGAAGTCGGTCAGCGACGCGTACGGGCGCGCGCCGACGATCGCGCCGACCTCGGCGTCGCTGATGCCCCTGACCTCGTTCAGCGCGACGCGGATCCCGGTGGCGCCGCCGTCGGAGACGGGTTCGGCGTGCCAGTCCGGCGCGGACCGGTTGACGTCCAGCGGCAGGATCGGGACGCCGAAGTGCCGCGCGTCGTCCAGGATGACCCGCTTGGGGTACATGCCGGGGTCATGGGTGAGGACGCCGGCGTAGAACGCGGCGGTGTGGTGCCGTTTCAGCCAGGCGGACTGGTAGGTCGGCAGCGCGAACGACGCGGCGTGCGCCTTGCAGAACCCGAACGCGCCGAACGCGGTGAGCGTCCGCCAGACCCGTTCGACGGTCGCCTCGTCGTAGCCGCGCGCCAGGGCCTTCTCGCGGAACCAGGCGCCGACGACGGCCTGGCCGCGCTCGTGGTTCAGGCTGCGCCGCGCCGCCTCCGCCAGCGACAGCCCGCAGCCCGTCATCACGTCGAGGACGCGCAGCACCTGCTCGTGGAAGACGACGACGCCGAGGCTCTCGCGCAGCACCGGTTCGAGGTCGGGATGCGGGTAGTCGGGCTCGCGGACCCCGGCGCGGGCGTCCAGGAACGGCGACACCATGTCGGAGTTGACCGGCCCGGGGCGGAACAGCGAGATGTCGATGACGAGGTCGTCCAGGTCCCACGGCTGGAGCCGGCCGATCAGCTCGCGCTGGCCGGGCGACTCGATCTGGAAGCAGCCGAGCGTGCGGGACGTGCGGATCAGCGTGTAGGTGTCGGGGTCGTCGCGCGGGACGGCCTCCAGGTCGATCTCCTCGCCGGTGGTCCGCGCGACCTCCGCGACCGCGTGCGCCATCGCCGACTGCATCCGGACGCCGATGACGTCGAGCTTCAGCAGGCCCATCTCCTCGACGTCGTCCTTGTCGAACTGGCTCATCGGGAACCCGAGCGCGCTCTGCTCGACGGGCACCCGGTCGCGCAGCGTCGCGTTGGACAGCAGCACCCCGCACGGGTGCATCGCGATGTGCCGGGGCAGGCCGTCGAGCCGTTCGGCGATGCGGAACAGCACGTCGAGGCGGCCCTGCGACAGGTTGCTCTGCCGCAGTTCCGGCAGGTCGTGCAGCGCGGCGCCGATCTGGCTCGCGCGGATGTGCGGGAACGCCTTGGCGATCGCGTCGATCTCCTGCGGCGGCAGCCCGACGGCGTTGCCGACGTCGCGGATCGCGCTGCGCGCCCGGTAGGTCTCCATCATCGACACGCACGCGGTGCCGCCGGCGCCGTACCGGCCGAACAGCGCCTCGTACGCCTCCAGCCGCCGCGCCGACTCCACGTCGAGGTCGATGTCGGGCAGGCCCTCGCGGCTGTCGGCGAGGAACCGCTCCATGACCAGGTCGTGCCGGAGCGGGTCGAGGTCGCCGATGCCGAGCAGGTGGTTGACCAGGCTGCCCGCGCCCGACCCGCGGATCGCGCAGCGGATGCCGCGCGACCGGATCAGCGCGGCGGCGTCGGCGACCGTGAGGAAGTACGAGGCGAGGCCCTTGCGGGCGATCACCCCCAGCTCGTCGGCGAGCCGCGCTTCGGCGCGCCGCGATCCGGCGAGGCCGCGACGAAGCATCCCCTCGCCGCAGCGCGCGGCGAGCCGGGCGTGCGGATCAGCGCCCGTGTCGGGCAGGTGCACCGCGTCCATCTGCAGGTCACGGCCCGGATCCAGAACGCACCGCTCCGACAGCCGGCGCGTCTCGGCGAGCAGCTCGGCCGCGTCGTCCGGGCCGCAGAACAGCTCCGCGACCCGGCGCATCTGCGGCACCGACTTCAGGTAGGCGTGCCCGGTCCGGTCGTCGAGGTGCCGGCGGTCCAGTGGGACGAGCCGCCGCGTCACGTCCAGCACCTGCGCCACCGGATGGTCGGCCGGCTCCAGATACCGGACGGCGTTGGCGAGCACCGCGGGCACCCCCGACGACCGGGCGAGCGCGAGCATCCGCGCCGCCCGGTGCCCGTCCCCCACGTCGTGGTGGTCCACGATCTCGATCACCGTCTCCGCGGTGGCGCGCCACGCGCCGAGCAGCCGGGACGCCAGGTCGGGACGCCGCGCCGCGATGGCCCGTCCCACGTCGGAGGCGGAGCCGAGCAGCACGACGAGCCCCTCGGAATGGGCGCCGACCAGCTCCCGCGTCGTCACCGGGTGCCCCCGCTCGCCCGCCGCGTGCGCCGCGGTGACCAGCCGGCACAGCGACCGCCATCCCGCGCGTCCCTCCGCCAGCACGACGACCCGCTCACCGCCGGCGAAGCCGAGGTCGGCGCCGACGACCGCGCCGATCCCCGCGGCGCCGCACGCCCGGACGTGCCGCACCGCGCCGTACAGGCCGTCCCGGTCGGTCAGCGCGAGCGTCTCCAGGCCGAGGTCGGCCGCGCGCGCGGCCAGCGCGGCGGGCGGCGCCACGCCGTACCGGAGCGAATACGCCGAAGCGACGTGAAGGTGCACGTCAATCCCATACCCGGGATAGCAGCCAGCTGTCGGACACCGCGTCATAGCGCAGCTCGTAGACCCCGATCTCGCGGTCCGGGGTGGCCTCGACGCGCCAGAACTCCCGCTCGCCGGTGGCCTCGCCGTCGGGATGCCGCTCCCGCCACCAGTCCCGGGTCGTGACCCAGTGCTCCAGCACCCGCCGGACGCGGTAGAGCCGGCCGCGCCAGACGAACCGGACCGGGCGCCCGTCGCTCACCCGGACGTCCACCCGGTCGCCGAACACGTGTGCCATCTGCCTCCCCCTCGTGCTCGCCGCACGGGGGAAGGAGCATGCGGCCGTTCGAACATACGTTCGCGGCCGAGTCTAGGGAACCCGCGGACGCACAGGCAAGGCGCCCCCCGCCCGGCCCGCGCGAGGGGTCACCTCAGCAGGGCGAAGATCTGGTCGGCGACGTCGGGGGCGGTGGCGACGTCGGCCATCCCGCCGCCCGGCCACAGGTAGGACCAGCCGGCGCCGACCGGGGTGGCGACGACCATGACCTGCCGGTCGGCGCCCGCTCCGTGCACGCTCAGCACGCTCTCGCCCGGCCCGGCGAACCGGCAGGACAGCCCGCGGGCCTGGAGCTCGCCCGCCAGGGCCGCCAGGTGCCGGCGACGCACCTCGGCGATCTCTCGTCCCTCGACTACAGACATCGGCATCAGCCGCCTCAGCATGGACCGGGCCGTCCGCCGGCGACCATGGGCGATCGTGCGGCGACGGTTGGTGACCGGCTCTCAGGATGGCCCGAACCGGCGGGCCGCGCAGGGGAAACGCCGAGAGTGGGGACGGGGGTTTTCCGGCATGGGCTTTCCCGTGGAGTGGAACCCGGTTCGGAACCGGAGGGTCCATCCGTGATAGAAGCCTGTCTGAGACGGGCGTACGGCGCCCGGCCCGGAGAAGGAGTCAGCCGATGACCGCCGCCCCCGCCGGCGAGGAACCGGACCCGCCGCGAGGCGATCGCCCGGAGCACGATCGGCCGGAAGACGATCGGCCGGAAGACGATCGCGCGGAGGGCGAGGGCGCCGCGGCCCCGCCCGGGCACGCCCTCGCGGGGCTGCGCGAGCGCAAGAAGCAGCGGACCAGGCTCGCGCTGATCGACGCGGCGCTCGAACTGTTCCTCGAGCAGGGCTACGAGGCGACGACGATCGACGAGATCGTGGCGGCGGTGGAGGTGTCGCAGCGCACCTTCTTCCGCTACTTCGCCACCAAGGAGGACGTCGTCACGGGCTTCCTCGCCGAGCACGACGAGGTGCTGATGGACGCGCTGGCGGCGCGGCCGCCGCAGGAGCGCCCGTTCGCCGCGCTGTTCGAGTCGCTGCGGGTGGTGCTGCGCACCATCGCCGCCGGCGACCCCGCCGACACCGAGCGGTTCCGCCGCGTCCGGCGGGTGATCGAGGGGACGCCGTCGCTGATCTCGGCGCACATGGCGCGCTACAAGGCGGCCGAGACCGAGCTGGCCGCCGAGATCGCGCGGCGCGAGGGCGTCGACCCGCTCGCCGACCTGCGGCCCCGGATCGTCGTGGCGTTCTACACCTCGGCGACGCGGGTCGCCTTCGAGGACTGCGCGCGGCAGGGCATCTGGGACCCCGAGACGGTCGCGGCGCGGGTCGAGGAGGCGGTGGCGCTCGTCCACCGGACGATGCAGGACTGGGTGTGACGGAATAGGCCGTGCTGAATAGGCGGGCGGAATAGGCCGTGCGGGCGCCGGGTTCGGCGTTGTCGTAGGTTCCCGGACATCAGGAGTGGACATGCGCGCGATCATCGTCTCCGCGAACGGCGGCCCCGAGGTGCTGGCGGCCGGGGAGCGCCCCGATCCGGTACCGGGCGCCGGGGAGGTGCTGGTCGACGTGGCGGCGAGCGGCGTCAACTTCATCGACGTGTACTACCGGACGGGCGCCTACGCGCAGCCGCTGCCGTACACGCCGGGCGTGGAGGGCGCGGGCACGGTCGCGGCGGTCGGCGAGGGCGTCGCCGACGTCGCGGTGGGCGACCGGGTGGCGTGGTCGAACGTGCAGGGCTCCTACGCCGAGCGCGCCGTCGTCCCGGTGGACAAGGCGGTGCCCGTCCCGGACGGCGTCGGCCTGGACGACGCGGCCGCCGCGCTGCTGCAGGGCATGACGGCGCACTACCTGACGCGTTCGGTGCACGAGGTGAAGCCCGGCGAGACGGTCCTCGTGCACGCGGCGGCGGGCGGGATGGGCCTGCTGCTCACCCAGATCGCCAAGGCGTCGGGGGCGCGCGTGATCGGCACCGCGTCGAGCGCGGAGAAGAAGCGGATCGCGCGGGACGCGGGCGCCGACGAGGTGCTGGACTACGACGGCTTCGCCGACCGGGTGCGGGAGCTGACCGGCGGCGAGGGCGTCGCGGTGGTGTACGACGGCGTCGGCGCGCCGACGTTCGACGGGAGCCTGGCGAGCCTGCGGCGGCGCGGCGTCCTCGCGCTGTACGGCGCGGCGGGCGGGAAGGTGCCGCCGTTCGACCCGCAGCGGCTGAACGCCGCCGGGTCGCTGTTCCTGACGCGGCCGACGCTGGCGGACTACACCGCGACCCGCGAGGAGCTGCTGGAGCGGGCCGCCGACGTGTACGGCCTGATCGCGTCGGGCGCGCTGAAACTGCACGTCGGGAAGCGGTACGCCCTCGCCGACGCGGCCGCCGCGCACGCCGACCTCGAGGCGCGCCGCACCACCGGGAAGCTGCTGCTCATCCCCTAATGATGATCGGAAAGGCACCGGCTCCCCTAACCTTGCCTTCATGACGACACAGACCGCCGACCCCCTCGAACAGGGCGAGCCCCGCGTCCTCGGGCCCTACCGGCTGCTCGGCCGGCTCGGCCGCGGCGGCATGGGCACCGTCTACCTGGCCGCCGAGCCGGACGGGCGGCGGGTCGCGGTGAAGGTCGTCAACCGCGAGCTGGCCGGGGAGCCGGCGTTCCTCGCCCGGTTCCGCCGCGAGGTCACCGCCGCGCGGCGCGTCCACCGGTTCTGCACCGCCCCGGTGCTGGACGCCGAGCTCGACCAGGACCCGCCCTATGTCGTCACCGAGTACATCGACGGCCCGAGCCTGGAGACCGCGATCAAGGAGCGCGGCCCGCTGCCCGGCTCCGACCTGGAGGGACTCGCCGTCGGCGTCGCGACGGCACTCGCCGCGATCCACGGCGCCGGGATCGTGCACCGCGACCTCAAGCCCGCCAACGTGCTGCTGTCGTCCACCGGCCCCCGCGTGATCGACTTCGGCATCGCCCGCGCCCTCGACGCCCCCGACGGCCCGACCCGCACCGGCCAGTTCGTCGGCACCCCGTCCTACATCGCGCCCGAGGTGCTGCACGGCGGGCCGGTCGAGCAGGCGTCGGACGTGTTCGCCTGGGGCTGCGTCATCGCCTACGCCGGGACGGGCCGCGCGCCGTTCCAGGGCGAGTCGGTCGCGGACACGTTCCGGCGGATCGGCGCCGAGCCGCCGGTGCTGGACGGCCTCGACCCGCGGCTCCGCGCCATCGTCGCCGCCGCGCTCGACAAGGACCCGCGGAACCGGCCGACCGCCGAACGGCTCCTCGCCCGGCTCGTCGGGCAGGAGGCGGCGGATCCGGCGCGGACCGCGGAGACGGTCTCGGCGACGTGGCGGCGCCCGGACGAGGCGGCCGCCGCGCCGCAGGCACCGCCGGCGCCGGCACCCGAGCCCGTTCCGGCGCCGGTCCCGGACGTCCCGGCGCCGCGTCCCGCCCCGGCCGCCGCCGTCCCGCAGGCCACGGCGGCCCCCGCGCCGGACGAGGCGACCGTCGTCGTCGACCTGCCGTTCCCGCAGGCGTGGCGCGGGCCGCGCCGCTGGTTCACCCTGCTGCGCGGGCTGCTGGTGGTCCCGCACCTGCTGGTGATGCTGCTCATGTACGCGGCGCTGGTGCTCGTCATGCTGGTCAGCTGGGTCGTCATCCCGTTCACCGGCCGCTACCCGCGCCCGCTCTACGGGCTGGTCGTCGGCTGCCAGCGGTGGTCGAGCCGCGTCGTCGCGTACGCGTTCGGGCTGACCGGCGAGAAGATCCCGCCGTTCCGGACGCTGCCCCGCGCGCGCCGCTCCCGCTGAGCCCGCCGCCCCGCCCCCTGAGCCGACCGCGCCCATGATCCGGCGGGGCCCGCCGAACCCGGACGGTCCTTCGCGCGTCTGATTCGTCGGCGGCCACTAGGGTGCTATCCGAACCCCCGAGAAACCCTCCCCAGGAACTTCACACCATGACCACGCACGCAGGAGAGAACGGCGAGGCCCTGCGCCCCGAGGATCCCACGGGGCTCGGCCCCTACCGGCTGCTCGGCCGGCTCGGCCGCGGCGGCATGGGCACGGTCTACCTCGGCGAGGAGACCGGCGGGCGGCGCGTCGCCGTCAAGGTGATCAACCGCGAGCTGGCCGGGGAGGCGCCGTTCCTCGACCGGTTCCGCCGCGAGGTGACGGCCGCGCGGCAGGTCCGCCGGTTCTGCACCGCGCCGGTGCTGGACGCCGAGCTCGACCGCGAGCCGCTGTACGTGGTCACCGAGTACATCGACGGCCCGAGCCTGGAGACGGCGGTTCAGGAGCGCGGCCCGCTGCCCGGCTCCGACCTGGAGGGGCTCGCCGTCGGCGTCGCGACGGCGCTCGCCGCGATCCACGGCGCCGGGATCGTGCACCGCGACCTGAAGCCCGCCAACGTGCTGCTGTCCTCCACCGGCCCCCGCGTGATCGACTTCGGCATCGCCCGGGCCCTCGACGCGGCGGACGGCCCGACCCGCACCGGCCAGTTCGTCGGCACCCCCAACTACCTGCCGCCCGAGCTGCTGCGCGGCGAGCCGGTCACCCCGGCCTCCGACGTGTTCTCCTGGGGCTGCGTCGTCGCCTACGCCGGGACGGGCGCCCCGCCGTTCGCCGGCAGCACCGTCCCGGAGATCTTCTACCGGGTCGCGCACGACGAGCCGCGGCTCGACGGCCTCGACCCCGGCCTGCGCGACATCGTCGCCGCCGCGCTCGACAAGGACCCGCGGAACCGGCCGTCCGTCCAGGACCTGCTCGGCCGCCTGGTCGGCTCCGGGCGGACGCCCGACCCGGCCGTGCTGGCGCAGACCGTCCAGGCGAGCTGGCACGGCGCCGGCGCGGACCCGACCGTGCAGGCGCGGCACGCCCCGCCCGCACCGCATACTCAGCCGGCACCGCACACCCAGCAGGCGGCGCACGGGCAGCCGGCGCCGACCGCCCTGCTCGGCGCGGACGCCACCCGCCGCGACTCCCGCCCGGCCGGCGGCCCGCCCGGCGCGGGCCTCGCCGGCCTGCCGAAGCGCCCGCTGATCATCGCGGGCGCCGCCGTCGCCGCGCTGGCCGTGGTCGCCGCGGTCGTGGCGTTCACCGTGCTCCGCTCGGACGGCCCGCCGGACAAGCTCGCCACCGTGTTCAGCGACGACTTCTCCAGCCAGGACTCCGGCTGGAGCGGCGGCTCCTACACCAGCCAGTGGGGCTACAAGGACGGCAAGTACTGGCTGGACACCGACACCATCACCGGCGTCCGGACCCGGGACGTGCCGAAGGACCCGAAGGACGTCCCGGACCCGATGCTGATGACCGTCACGGTCTACGTCTCGCAGGGCGCGCCGGACGCGCACTACGGCATGGCGTGCCGGGCGGGCGACAACGGCAAGCAGCAGTACACGTTCCTCGTCCGGCACGACGGCAAGGGCGCGACGCTCCGCAAGTCCAGCGCCGCCCTGGGGTCCAAGGAGCTGGCCTCGCCCGACTCGGTGCCCGGCTTCGACGGGAAGGGCCCGAACAAGGTGCAGATCGCCTGCGCGGGCGAGGACGGCGGCAAGAAGGTCCGGCTGCGGCTGTGGGTGAACGGCAAGCGGGTCATCGACGAGACCGACGCCGACCAGCCGCTGCCGAACGGGTCGGCGCGGCTGCAGATCGAGCGGGGCGGCAACGAGGCGCAGCAGAGCCTCGTCGCCTTCGACGACTTCGACCTGTCCAAGATCACCGGCTGACGCGGCTCACCGGCCGACCGGGCGTCACGGGGCGACGGGCAGGTAGCCGGCGGTCCAGCGGGCCAGCTCGGCGAGCACGCGCCCGCGGGCGGGCTCCGCCGACAGCGTCAGGTCGTGCAGCCCGCCCTCGATCCGGACGAGGGTGACGTGCCCGCCGAGCCGCGGCGCCCACTTCGCCATGTGCGCGACGTCCAGGACGGCGTCGGCTCCGGTGACGTCCACTCCCTTGCGCGTGGGCCGGACGCTGCGCGCCGACGCCATGACCAGGACGGGCACGTCGATGTCCAGCCCCCGGTGCACGCGCAGCTGCCCGCGGCGGACCGCGGCGAGCCACGCCGCCCGCACCGGGAACCCCTCGAGCGGCTTCCAGGCGAGGTCGAAGTCCCATTCGCCCTCGTGGTCGCGGTGGATGCTGCGCGGGTAACGGTCGGACACCCCGGCGGGCAGTGTGGCCTTCGGGAAGCGGGGGCGCAGCGCCCGCGCCAGGCCCGCGCCGATCTTGCGCATCGGCGCGGACTCGTTGATGTCGAGGAACGGGCTGTTGAGGAACACCCCGTCGACCAGGCCGCGCCCCTTGGCCCGGTCGGCCCAGAGCGCGGCGATGAGCCCGCCGGTCGAGTGCCCGTTGAGCAGCAGCGTCTCGTGCCCGTCGACGTCCCGGATGATGCGGACGGCCTCGTCGATCTCCGCGAAGTACTCCGTCAGGCTCTCGACGTAGTTCGGGGTCTGGTGCGGGCGCAGCGACCGCCCGTACTTGCGCAGGTCGAGGGCGTAGAAGTCGAAGCCGAGGCCGAGGTAGTGGTCGGCGAGGTGCGCCTGGAAGAAGTAGTCGACGAACCCGTGCAGGTACAGCACGGCCCGGCGGGACGGTTCCGCGCCGCGCCGCCGGACGAGGGTCGCGACGACCTCGCCCTCGGCGTCGCGTCCCATCGGCAGCTCGATCGCCTCGTAGCCGGGACCGAGCACGTCCTGCGTCACGTCCATCGCGCCTCCCTCTCGCCGTACCGCTGATACCGCCGTACCGCCGTACCGCCGGTCCACAGCGTACGGCCCGGGCCCGTCACGTCCGGAGCCCCATATTCGGACGACCGATAAATGGGACACAGTGGTCCCAAAGTCCCCTAGGGTGAGTGACGACCCCGTCACGGGTCGCGACCCCCAGGCCGCGGGCACGGAATACAGCGGACACGGAACCAGGAGCGATGACCGACACCACCGACGACCGCTCGACCCGGCTGCGGACCGGACTGCGCCGCCGCCACATGACGATGCTCGCCATCGGCGGCGCGGTGGGCGCGGGCCTGTTCGTCGGCAGCGGCGCCGTGATCGGCACCGCCGGTCCCGCCGCCGTGATCTCCTACGCGGCGGCCGGCGTGCTGGTGCTGTGCGTGCTGCGGGCGCTCGGCGAGATGGTGGTCGCGCGGCCGGTCGCCGGGTCGCTCGCCGAGTACGCGCGGATGGCGCTCGGCCCGTTCGCCGGGTTCACGATCGGCTGGCTGTACTGGTACCTGTACGTCATCCTCGTCGGCGCGGAGGCGACGGCGGGCGCGGCGATCCTGGCCGGCTGGATCGACCTGCCGCAGTGGTTCCTCGCCGCGGCGCTGCTGGTGGTGATGACGGCGGTCAACCTCGTCTCGGTCCGCTCGTTCGGCGAGTTCGAGTTCTGGTTCGCCTCCATCAAGGTCGCCGCGATCCTGGTGTTCCTCGTGCTCGGCGTGCTCTGGGTCACCGGCCTGTGGCCGCACTCCCCCGGCGGCCTGAACGTGCTGACCGGGCACGGCGGCTTCGCCCCCAACGGCGTCAAGGCGATCTTCACCGCGATCGTGGCGGTCATGTTCGCCTTCGGCGGCACCGAGATCGTCACGGTCGCCGCCGAGAGCGACGAGCCGGGACGCGCCGTCGCGAAGGCCACCGGCAACGTGCTGTACCGCGTCGCGCTGTTCTACGTGCTGTCCATCCTGCTGGTGGTGTCGATCCTGCCGTGGAACGACGCGAAGGTGCTGACCAGCCCGTTCGTCAGCGCCCTGGACCGGCTGGACGTGCCCGCCGCGGGCACGGTGATGCAGGCGGTGATCCTCACCGCGGTGCTGTCGGTGCTGAACTCGGCGATCTACGTCTCGTCCCGGATGCTGTACGTGCTGACCCGGGACGGCGACGCGCCCGCCGGGCTGGTGCGGCTGAACCGGCGCGGCGTGCCGGTCCGCGCGATCCTGCTCGGCACCGTCGCCGCGTGGGCCGCGGTGATCGCCTCCTACACCTCCCCCGACCAGGTCTTCAAGTTCCTGATGAACTCGATCGGGGTCGTGCTGGCGTTCGTCTACCTGGCGATCATGTTCTCCCAGCTGCGGCTGCGCGCCCGGCTCCAGCGCGAGGACCCGGGCAGCCTCACCTACCGCATGTGGCTGTACCCGTACCTGTCGTGGCTGGTCATCGCCGCGCTGCTGGCGGTGCTGGTGTCGATGGCGCTGATGCACGCGCAGCGGTCGCAGCTGATCGCCTCGCTCGTCAGCCTCGCGGTGGTCGCGGCCTGCTACCCGCTGCGCGTCCGCTTCGGCCGCAAGCCGCCCGTCACCGCGCCCTCGACCCCGGCGAAGGCCCCCTGACCGGGAAGGCCCCCTGACCGGCGGTCAGTCCTTCTTCCCCGTCGCCGCGATGGTGACGCCGAGGCCGATCATCATCAGGCCGCCGGTGCCGCCGATCGCGGCGAGCCGGCGCGGCGACCGGGCGAACCAGTTGCGCGCGGCGCCCGCGGCCAGCCCCCAGCAGCTGTCGCACAGCAGCGCGATCAGCACGAAGATCAGCCCGAACACCAGCATCTGCAGCGGCACGTGCCCGCGCCCGCGGTCGACGAACTGGGGCAGCACGGCGGCGAAGAAGACCGTCGTCTTGGGGTTGGTGATCCCGACGACGAAGCCCTGCCACAGGTCCCGGGCGCGGCTGCGGCCGGACGCGTCGCCGGTCCCGCCGATCGCCGCGGTCAGCGACCGGCGGTGCCGGAAGGCCTGGACGCCGAGGTACACCACGTAGGCGGCGCCCGCCAGCTTCAGCGCGGTGAACAGCACGACGGACCGTTCCACGAGCGAGCCGATCCCGAGCGCGACGGCGACGACGAGCACCAGCGCGCCGATCTCGTTGCCGATGACGCTCGTCAGCGCGGTGCCGCGGCCGTGCGAGAGGGCCCGGCCGACCACGAACAGCACCGTCGGGCCGGGGATCAGGATGATGGCCAGTGCCATCGCGGAGAACGCGAGCAGTGGTCCCGTCGACATCATGGTCGAACAGTACGCACCGGCCATCCCGCCCGCACACCGCTTTTCACGCGTCCTCGACCCGCCAGGACGCGCCGGACGCCGCGAGGAAGCCGAGGAGGTCCGCCGGGTCGAACGCCTCGGCGGGCGTGCGGGTCCCGGCGGGGGCGCCGTCCGCGACGAGCCGCCGGGCGCCCTCGACCGCGATCACCGCGGTGGTCCCGTACCCGTCCGTCCCGGTGACCTCGCCGCGCACGGTCCGCCCGGACCGGTCGGACGCCTCGGCCAGCATGAGCCACCGGGCGCCCGCGCGAGACGCCTCGTCCGGCCGCTCCGGAACGCTCTCCACCGCGTCGGCGGTCAGGCCGCCGAACAGCGCGGCGACCTCGGTGCGGATCGCGCCCCGGACGCGCCGCGCCCGCACATGGCGCGGAACGGTGACGACGCCGGGCAGCGCGAAGGACGCGACCGCGACCTTCTCCGGCCCGCCGGGCAGGGCGATCGTCCGCCCGGTGTCGTCGGCGGGCGCGGCGGCCCAGCCTCCGTCGCGGTACTCCAGCGGCACCGCCGCGCCGCCGGCCGCCGCCATCGAACGCGCGGTGCCGCGCGACACCGCGCCGGGCCGCCGCAGGTCGGCGACCAGCAGGTCGTCGACGTCGCCGAGGCGCGCGGCGACGAGCGCGGCGATCAGGTCGCCGGGCCCGCCGTCGTCGGCCAGGCCGGGGACGACCGTCACTCCGGCGCGCCGGGCGTCCGCGTCGAACGCGTCGAGGACGTGCCGCAGGTAGCCCTGCTCGCCCGTGGTGTCGACGTAGTGGCATCCGGCGGCGATCGCGGCCCGCACGACCGGTTCGCCCCAGAGTGCGAACGGCCCCGCGCAGTTGACCACCGCGTCGCAGCCGTGGAACGCGTCGGCGAGGACGGCGTGGTCCCCGAGCCCCGCGATCCGGAGGTCGGCGTCCCGCGCGCCGGCGCGGTCGGCGGCCTCGCGCAGGCGTTCCCCGTCGCGCCCCACGGCGACGGCGGCGATGCCCCGGCGGCGCAGTTCGGCGAGCGCCAGCCCTCCGGTGAACCCGCTCGCTCCGTAGACGGCGATCCTCATACTGCCTCCCTGTCGTTGTGCTCTCTGCGATCACCGTAGGGAGCACACGGGAGACTCCCCATGCCTGAGAATCCAGCCGCCATGTCCATTCGTCTCGCTGCTGGGCACTCTGCGATACGTTCGGACGCATGGACGTGCTCAGCGACGCGATCTCCGCCATGCGGCTCGGGCGGCCGCACTCCTCGCGCACCGTCCTGGACGCGCCGTGGGGCGTGCGGTTCGACCCGCAACCTGGCGCGGGCTTCCATGTGCTCCTCAAGGGCACCTGCTGGCTGATCCCCACGGTGGGCGGCCCGGTCCGGCTCGGTGTCGGAGACGTCGCGTTCCTGCCGCGCGAGCTGGGCCACGGCATCGCGGACGTCCCGGACCGCCCGCTGGCCGACGCGCGCTCCCTCATCCGCCCGCAGGCCGCCGACTCCGACGCCACCGCCGACGCCAACGCCAACGGCCGCGGCGCGGACGTCCGGACGGAGATGCTGTGCGGCGCGTACCGGCTCGACCAGACCCGGGTGCATCCGCTGCTCGCCGAACTCCCGGACGTCGTCCACATCCCGGCGCGGATCGGGAGGCATCCGTCGCTGCGCGGCGCGATCGAGCTGCTCGGCCGGGAACTGGACGGCGGCACGCGGCACGGCGGCGACGCCGCGCTGCCCGCGCTCCTGGACATCCTGCTGCTCTACATGGTGCGGGCCTGGTACGAGGACCGTCCGGCGGACGAGGCGACGGGCTGGGCGGCGGCGCTCCGCGATCCGGCGGTCGCGGCCGCGCTGCGGGGCGTCCACGACGAACCGGCCCGGCCGTGGACCGTCCGGTCGCTGGCCGGACGGGCGGGCCTGTCCCGCGCCGCGTTCGCGCGCCGCTTCACCGCCACGGTCGGCTCGCCTCCGCTCGCGTACGCGACGTGGTGGCGGATGACGGTCGCCGCGCGGCTGCTGCGCGACAGCGACCTGCCGTTGCGGGCGGTCGCGGAGCGGGTGGGGTACGCGTCGGAGTTCGCGTTCGCGAAGGCGTTCAAGCGGGAGTTCGCGGAGGCGCCCGGCCGGTTCCGGGAGGCGGTGCGGGGAGATGACCGGCCCTGGCCGGAGGGATGATCGTGACGTAGGCCACATCCCCGGCATACGGTGATCGCATGGCCGCCCCCGCGTCCGCCGCGCACGGGCCCGCCGGGGTCGCGTCCGCGGACGGCCCGGCGGCGGTGGCCTGGCGGCCGGTCCTGCTGCTGGCCGGGGTGCTCGGGGCGCTGCTGCTCGCGGTCGCCGCCCGCTACGGCTACCACCGCGACGAGCTGTACTTCCGCGTCGCCGGGCGGCATCCGGCGTGGGGCTATCCGGACCAGCCGCCGCTGCTGCCGCTGCTGACCAGGGCGGCCATCGCGGTGTTCGGGGACACGCTGGTGGCGCTGCGCGTCCCGGCGGCGGTCCTCTCCGCGATCGGCGTCGTGGTCGCCGCGCTGACGGCGCGGGAGATGGGCGGCGGGCGCCGCGCCCAGATCCTCACCGCCGCCTCCTACGCCGTGTGCCCGTTCGTGGTCGCGGTCGGCCACAGCTTCTACACCGCGACGCTCGACGTGCTGCTGTCGACGGCGCTGGTGTGGGTCGTGGTCCGGTGGGTGCGGACGTCCGATCCGCGGATGCTGCTCGCGGCGGGCGTGGTCGCGGCGGCGGCGCTGAACGTCAAGTACCTGGCCGGGTTCCTGCTCGCCGCGATCGTCGCGGGCCTGCTGGTCTCCGGGCCGCGGGACTTCCTGCGCCAGCCGATGCTCGCGGCGGGCGTCGCGGTGGCCGTCGCGGCGGTGGTGCCGGGGCTGGTGTGGCAGGCCCGGCACGGCTGGCCGCAGATCGACATGGCCGGGAAGATCGCCGGCAGCGGCGACTTCGCCGGAAGGCCCGGCTTCATCCCGTTCCAGATACTGATGACCGGGATCCTGCCGTCCTGGCTGTGGATCTACGGGCTGTGGCGGACGTACCGGTCGGACGCCCTGCGCCCGTTCCGCTTCCTCGGCCACGCCTACCTGTTGCTGAACGTCGTGTTCATCGCGACCGGCGGCAAGCCGTACTACCTGGCCGGGCTGTGGGCGGCGCTCTGGGCGGCGGGCGCCGTCGAGGTCGAGCGGCGCGGCGCGCCGCGCGGGTGGGGCTGGGCGGCGACCATCCCGGCGTACGCCGTGACGGCGGCCTGCACCATCGCGCTGACGCTGCCGGTGTACCCGGTGAAGTGGCTGGCCGACACGCCGCAGCCGGTCATCAACGCCGACTCCGCCGAGACCGTCGGCTGGCCCCGCTTCGCGCGGGAGGTCGCGCGCGTCTACCGGACGCTGCCGCCGGACGAGCGCGCCAAGGCCGTGATCGTGGCGGGCAACTACGGCGAGGCCGGCGCGCTCGACCGGTACGGCCCGAAGCTCGGCCTGCCGCGCGCCTACAGCGGGCACAACGGGTTCTGGTACTTCGGCCGGCCGCCCGACACCGGCGGGCCGGCGATCGTCGTCGGCCCGGACACCGTCGCCGACGGCGCTCGCCTGCACCGCTACTGGACGGACGTCCGCCCGGTGGGCCGCATCGACGATGGCGTCGGCCTCGACAACCAGGAGCAGGGCAAACCGGTGTGGGTGTGCCGAGGGCAGCGCGCGCCCTGGACCCGGCTGTGGCCCGAGTTCAAGACCCTCGGCTGACGCTAGGCCAGGATCTCCCAGCCGGACGCGCGGCGGACCAGCAGGTCGTGCGTCAGGAGGCTGCCGGCCGGGACGTCCCACGCCGGGTCGGAGACGCCGTCGCCGCGGTCCTCCGCCCACACCTGCCCGACCGCCCAGCGCAGCTTGTCGACGCCGTCCGGGTGCCCGGTGCCGGACGCCACGAACACGTCCCGGGCGGGCGCCGCGACGACGAGGTCGCCCTCCACGTCCTGCGCGAGCTTGTCGAGGAACCCCTCGTCCAGCAGCAGCGCCGCCTCCAGGCCGCCCCGCCGGGACGGCGCGCCCTGCGGGCCGGGCTCGCCGAGCGTCACCGTCACCGCGCGCACGTCCGGGTACCAGCTGAGCCCGAGCTCGGGCCGGCGGTCCCGCAGGTTGATCACCGCCTGCCGGCGCAGGTCGCCGGCCGCGACGCCGAGGTCGGCGCAGTGCCGCGGCGCGACGTGCTCGTACCGGCGGCCCGCCACCGCGGTCTCGTCGGCGATCTCCAGCGCGTAGGTGACGTACAGGTCGCCGGCGAACGCGTCGCGGACCGGCTCCTCGTCCGGCGGCAGCGGGAACTCCAGCTGGATCTCGGCCGGAACCCGCGCCTTCATCAGCGGGACGATGAGACTGGAACGCTCCTCGGTCACCGACGTTCCTCTCGTGCTCATTGCTGAGGTTGACGAGGGTCGAGCTTAGTACGGGTGCGGGAGGGGCCGGACTGCCCAGCGCATGGCGAGTGTGATCGGACGGGCACGGTGGGTAGTGATCGTGTCGGAGGCGACGTGAACTTCTGGGAGTATCTGGGCAGCCGGCGGGAGCGGCTCCAGTTCGAGACGTGGCAGCACGCCAGCATGGTGTTCCAGTGCGTGCTGGCCGCGCTGGTGCTCGGGCTGCTGATCGGGCTGGCCGTCTACCGCAGCGGCCGGCTGTCCGCGCTGGCCACCAGCACCGCCGGGGTGGTGTTCACGGTGCCGTCGCTGGCGCTGCTCGGCCTGCTGATCACGCCGCTCGGGCTCGGGGTGGCGCCGAGCGTCGTCGCGCTGACCCTGTACTCGCTGCTGCCGATCGTGCGGAACACGATCGTCGGGCTGTCCGGCGTGGACCGGACGCTGGTGGACGCGGCGCGCGGCATCGGGATGACCCGCACCGCGATCCTGCTGCGGATCGAGCTGCCGCTCGCCTGGCCGGTGATCCTCACCGGCGTCCGGGTGAGCACGCAGCTCGCGATGGGGATCGGCGCGATCGCCGCGTACGTGTCCGGGCCCGGGCTCGGCGAGCAGATCTTCTCCGGGCTGGCCCGGCTCGGCGGCGCCAACGCGATCAACATGACGCTCGCCGGGACGGTCCTGATCATCATCCTGGCGCTGCTGTTCGACGGCTGCTTCGTGCTGATCGGGCGGCTGACGACCCCGCGGGGCGTCCGTGTCTGACGGCGTGCGGGAGACCCGGGACGCGGAGCCGGCGGGCGGGCGGGAGCCGGCCGGGCGCGGCGGGATCGAGCTGATCAACGTCACCAAGCGGTACCCCGGGCAGGACGCCCCGGCGGTCGACGACGTCACGATGACGATCCGCGGCGGCGAGATCGTCGTGCTGCTCGGCCCGTCCGGCAGCGGCAAGACCACGATGATGCGGCTGATCAACCGGCTGATCGAGCCGACCTCCGGGAAGATCATCGTGGCCGGGCAGGACGCGCTGGGCCTCGACCCGACGGAGCTGCGCCGGCACATCGGCTACGTGATCCAGAACGCCGGGCTGTTCCCGCACATGACGGTCGCGACGAACGTCGGCCTCGTCCCGCAGATGCTGAAGTGGGACAACAAGCGCATCGCGGAGCGGGTCGACGAGCTGCTGGAACTCGTCGACCTCGATCCCGCGCAGTACCGCGACCGGTACCCGCGCGAGCTGTCCGGCGGGCAGCAGCAGCGCGTCGGCGTCGCGCGCGCGCTCGGCGCCGACCCGCCCGCGATGCTGATGGACGAGCCGTTCGGCGCCCTCGACCCGATCACGCGCGGGAACCTGCAGGACTCGCTGCTGCGGCTGCAGGAGGAGCTCGGCAAGACGATCGTGTTCGTCACCCACGACATCGACGAGGCGCTCAAGCTCGGCGACCGCATCGCGATCCTCGACAAGGGCTCGCGGGTCGCGCAGTACGCGACGCCGCAGGAGATCCTGCTGAACCCGGCCGACGAGTACGTCGAGCAGTTCCTCGGCGGCGGGCAGGCGATGCGGCTGCTGCAGTTCAGCCGGGTCGCGGACGTGCCGCTGCAGGACGTCCCGCGGGCGCGGACCGGGGACGACGCGGCGGAGGTCCGGCGCCGGATCGCGGCCGGCGACATCGGCTTCGCGATCGTCCTGGACGAGCGGGACCGCCCCGTCCGGTGGGCCCATCCGGAGGACGTGGAGGGCGTCACCGGGCCGATCGGCGAGCGCGGGATGGACGTCGCGCCGCCGATCCGGGCCCGCGACACCCTGCAGCAGGCGCTCGAGTCGCTGATCCAGATCGAGCATGAGTGGGTGCCGGTCGTCGGGCCGCGCGGCGTCTACCGCGGCACGGTCACCCTCGGCACCCTGCAGAACGCGATCAAGGACATGAAGGACCGGGCGCGGACGAGGCGGCGGCCGTCGTGAGCGGCGCGCCGCCGGCCGTCCCGGTGTCGTCCGGGGAGGCGCCTGAGGAGAACCCGAGCGCCGCCGCCGAGCCGCGGCAGTCGCTGCACACCCCGACGGGACGGTCCTGGCGGTCGTGGCTGGAGCCGCTCGCGATCATCCTGATCGGTGTCGCGTGGATGCTGTACGTGGAGAACTCGAACCTCGACAGCATCGCCGCCCGCAGCCTCGCGACGCGCTACGTCACGCAGAAGACGTGGGAGCACATCGAGCTGACCGTGGTGTCCACGCTGGTCGTCCTGGTGATCGCGATCCCGCTCGGCGTGCTGCTGAGCCGCTCGTGGGCGCGTCCGGCGACGCCGTTCGTGCTGGCGGTCGCCAACATCGGGCAGTCCGCGCCGGCGATCGGGGTGGTGGTGCTGCTCGCGGTGATCTGGGGCATCGGCTTCTGGACGGCCATCGTCGCGCTGGTCGCCTACGGGGTGCTGCCGGCGCTGCGCAACACGATGGTGGGGCTCCAGCAGGTCGACCCGTCGCTGACCGACGCGGGCCGCGGCATCGGGATGTCGCCGCGCACGGTGCTGCGCCGCGTGGAGCTGCCGCTCGCCGCGCCGGTCATCCTGGCCGGCATCCGCACCACGCTCGTGCTGATGGTCGGGACGGCCAGCATCGCCGCGTTCATCAGCGGCGGCGGGCTCGGCGACCTCATCACCAGCGGCGTCAGCACCCAGCGGACCCCGGTGCTGCTCACCGGCTGCGTGCTCATCGCGCTGCTGGCGCTGCTGATCGACTGGCTCGGCGGGATGGCGACCCGCATCCTCGCGCCGAAGGGGCTGTGATGCGGCGCGGGCTCCCGGCCGCCGCGCTCGCGGCGGCGCTCCTTCTGCTCGCCGGGTGCGGGCTCAAGCCGGCGTCGGCGTTCATCCCGCACATCGAGCCCGGCAGCATCCGTCCCGTCCCGGACCTGAAGGACGCGACGATCCGGGTCACCTCGAAGGAGTTCACCGAGCAGATCATCCTCGGCAAGATCGCGGTGCTGGCGCTGACCGCCGCCGGCGCGAACGCGGTCGACCACACCAACGTCCAGGGCAGCGTCACGTCCCGCAAGTCGATCGTCAACGGCGACAACGACCTGATGTGGGAGTACACCGGCACCGGCTGGATCACCTACCTCGGGCAGGAGAACCCCATCCCGGACCCGCAGAAGCAGTTCCAGGCCGTCCGCGACCTCGACATGAAACGCAACCGCATCGCCTGGCTGGCGCCGCCCGCACCGCTCAACAACACCTATGCGATGGCGGTCACCACCGCGAACCAGAAACGGTTCGGGCTGACGGACCTCTCCGACATGACGAAGGTCCCGGCGGGGCAGCGGACGTTCTGCGTCGACCCCGAGTTCTTCGCCCGCAACGACGGGCTGCGCGGAATGCTGAAGGCGTACGGGCTGTCGTACGGGTCGAGCGTCCCCGCGACCAATGTCCGGCAGATGTCGTCCGGCGTCGTCTACAACGCCACGTCGAGCGGGAAATGCACCTTCGGCGAGGTGTTCACCACCGACGGGCGCATCCAGGCGCTCCGCCTGCACGTCCTCGGCGACAGCAAGCACTTCTTCCCGAACTACAACCCGGCCATCACCGTCCGCGATTCGGTGCTGCGCGCCCATCCGGAAATCACCGGCCTCTTCGCGCAGATCAGCCCGAAACTGACGACCGGCGTCATGCGGAACCTCAACAGCAAGGTCGACGTGGACGGCGACGACCCGGTATTCGTCGCCCGCGACTGGATGCGCGAGCAAGGTCTCATCAAATAGCGGGAGCGCCTCCCGGCGGCACCACTCGCAGATCGTGCGGCGCGCCGTTCTCGATGAGCCGCCACAGGGCGTCGGTGTCGAGATGCCGCTCGACGAGGTCGCCCAGCGCGTTCAGCGTCGCCTCCCGCAACGCGGCGAACCCCACGTCCGGCGCCGGGGTGAAATCGCGGCCGGCCGTTTCCGCGACGTCCTTCAGGAACGCGCGCCGGAATCCGTCGTTCTCCATGGCGCCGTGCCAGGTCGTCCCCCAGACGGCGCCCGAACGGCACCCGTCGAGGAAGGGCTCGCCGCCTTCCACGGTCACGATGCCGTGGTGGATCTCGTAGGCGTCGACGTCCTCGCCGTATGCACTTCCTCTTGGGCGCCCAAGGGTTTTATCCCTCTCGAAAACGACCCTCGCCGGCAGCAGGCCGAGCCCTTCGACGCGGCCGGTCCCCGATTCGACCCGGTCCACGATCTCCTTCGCGAGCATCTGGTGGCCGCCGCAGATGCCGAGCACCGGACGCCCTTCCCGGGCCCGCCGCACGATCTCGTCCGCCATTCCCCACTCGCGCAGCCACGCCAGATCCTCGACCGTCGCCCGCGTCCCCGGCAGCACGACGAGATCGGCCTCCGCGAGATCGCCGGCGCTCGCGGCGTACCGCACCACGACGCCCGGCTCGCAGGCCAGCGCGTCCAGGTCGGTGAAGTTCGAGATGCGCGGGAACCGCACCACCGCGATCCGCAGCGTCTGCCTGCCGAACGGCGCGGCGGCATCGGGACGCGGCGCGTCCAGCGCGAGGGTGTCCTCGGAATCGAGGTACAGCCCGAGCGTCCACGGCAGCACGCCCAGCACGGGACGGCCCGTCAACCGCCGCAACTGCTCAAGGCCCGGCTCCAGCAGTTCCTTGGCGCCCCGGAACTTGTTGACGACGAACCCCGCGATGAGCGCCTGATCGGCCGGCTCCAGCAGCGCGACCGTGCCGAAAAGCGACGCGAACACCCCGCCCCGGTCGATGTCGCCGACCACGACGACGGGAAGGTCCGCCATTCTCGCGAGGCCCATGTTGACGATGTCCCCGGCGCGCAGATTGATCTCCGCCGGGCTTCCCGCGCCCTCGCAGACCACCACGTCGTACTCGCTCCGCAACTCCTCCAGGCTCTCCTTCACGACCCCGCGGAGCCATTCCTTGTGGTCGCCGTACTGGAGCGCGTCCACCTCGGCGACCGGCCGGCCCAGCACCACGACCTGGCTGCGCCGGTCGCTCCCCGGCTTCAGCAGAACCGGGTTCATGACCGCTCTCGGCTCCACCCCCGCGGCCTGCGCCTGCATGTACTGCGCCCGCCCGATCTCGGCGCCGTCCGCGGTCACCATCGAATTCAGCGACATGTTCTGCGCCTTGAAAGGCGCCACCTTCACGCCCTGCCGCGCCAGCCAGCGGCACAGCCCGGCGGTCACCACGCTCTTCCCCGCGTCGGACGTCGTCCCCGCGACCAGCAGACCGCTCACCGCAGCCCCCACACCAGCGCCGCCGCCGCGAACGTCGCCGCCGCCGACAACCGCACCGCCCTCCCGATGTCCCGGACCTCCGGAGTCCGCCCGTCGCCCATCTCGGGCCGCCTCTCCACCGCGCCGCCGTACGAATTCGTCCCGCCCAGCCGGACGCCGAGGGCACCCGCGAACGCCGCCTCGCACCGTCCCGCGTTCGGGCTCGGGTGATTGCCGCCGTCCCGCCGCAGAACGCGCCACGCGTCCCGTCCCGAACAAAGGACGACGAGCATTCCCGTCAGCCGCGCCGGAACCCAGTTCGCCGCGTCGTCCAACCGCGCCGCGGCCCATCCGAACCGTTCATAACGCGGATTCCTATAGCCGACCATCGCGTCAAGGGTGTTGACGGCCCGATAGGCCAGCAGCCCAGGAACACCGCCCACGGCTCCCCACACCAGCGGGGCGATCGCCGCGTCCGAGGTGTTCTCCGCCACCGATTCCACGGTCGCCCGAGCCAACGCGGCCTCGTCCAGGCCCTTGGGATCGCGCGCGCACAGATGCGAAAGCCGGTCCCTGGCGGCGTCCAGATCGCCGTCCTTGAGAACCCGTTCCATCGCGAGCCCTTCACGTCCCAAAGACGTCCCGCCGAGAACGGCCCACGTGGCGGCCGCCGTGACCGCGACCCTCAACGGCCCCCGCGCCGCCCGCTCCAGCAGCACCCCCGAAGCCACGGCCCCGCCCACCAGAACCCCGGCATAGACAACACCCGCCGCCCGCGAATCCCGGTAGACGAGCCGCTCGAACCTCGCCGCCAACCGCCCGAACCCCGCGACCGGGTGCCCCCTGCGCGGATCCCCGAGCAGCGCGTCCAGCGCCACCCCGAGAAGCAGACCCTCAGCAGAGCCTCGCATCAAGCTCATCCCAGTGACGCTCCAACCAGTCCTGCGCCCGCCGGATCCGCGGGCCCGCCCCACCCTGCCAGATCCGCGCCCAACCTCCGCCTTCGGCCGCCCTCGCCCGCATCGCCTCGTACGACCGCTCGAACCGCACCCGCGCCGCCGGCAGCACGTCCCGCCGCCGCTCCCGGTCCAGCCCGTACGCGTCGCAGAGGATCCGCACCCGCCGCGCGACGTCCGCCCCGTACAGCAGCGCGTCGCGGTCCGCCGGATCGGCGATCGGCGCCCAGTGCCGCAGCGCCGTCACCACGTCGTACAGCCGCGTCGTCGGCCGCGCCAGGTCGAAATCGATCAGCGCCGCCGGGGCTCCCCCGCGGAACACCACGTTCTCCGGCGTCACGTCGCAGTGCCCGATCAGCTCAGGCGGCCCGTCCAGATTGGACGCCTCCCGGTCCCAGTCCCCGTCGGGCACCCCGTAGGGGGCCACCGCGTCGTGGTACCGGCGCAGCAGCACGCCGACGCCCCGCAGCGCGTCCTCGGACACCGCATACCCCGGCAGCGGCCGGTGCGGCACGTCCCCCGGCACCCAGCTGAGGATCTCCCGCCCCCGGTCGTCCACGCCCAGCACGCGCGGCGCGCCGTCGAACCCGGCCCCCTCCAGGTGCCGCAGCAGCCCGTGCACCGCCGCACTGTGCGCCCGAAGCGGCCTGCGCACCGTGTTCCCCACCCGCACCACGCCCTCCGTCACGTCCCCGCCGGAGAGCGGCACCTCACTGTCCACCGCCACAGCAACCCAAGATATGACCCCTCGCCCACCGCCTCGTCCCGGCGCGTCGCCTGGTGGCACCGTTATGGATGTGGAGCCGGAGGACGCGCAGCCTTACACTGTGTCCCGGCGTCCCGCCGGGCCGCCGAGCGCCCGTAGCTCAGCTGGATAGAGCATCGGTCTTCTAAACCGACGGTCGCGGGTTCGAATCCTGCCGGGCGCGCCACCCCTGACCAGCATAAACGCGTACTTACAAACCAAGCTCCACGCCTGGAATGTCCGCACGTCAGCTCGATGTTCGCTCGGATGCCAGACCCCTGTCGCCAGCGCGTCGGTCACGACGTCGTGCGCGGTTTCGGAGCATCGGTATGCACGCTCGACGGCACCCCGCCGGTCAAGTCCCGGGCCGACAGCTCTACAAGCGGAAGATCCCGCCCTACCGTCTACGTGGTGCGAGTCCGGCCTCGAAGGCGATGATCGCCAGGTGGACGCGGTCCCGGGCCTCGAGCTTGGCGAACAGGCGCGCGACATGAGTCTTCGCCGTCGCCGCGCTGATCACCAGCCGCTCGGCTATCTCGGTGTTCGACAGTCCCTGTCCGACCAGTGCCAGCACCTCTCGTTCCCGGTCGGTGATCTCCGCGATGAGACGTGAGTCCGCGGCGGGCTCGGCGGCCGGTCCGGGGGCCGGGGTGGCGGGCGTTCCGGCGAAGTCCGCGATCAGCCGCCGGGTCACGCTCGGTGCGATCAGCGCGTCGCCGGCCGCCACCACGCGGATCGCGTCCAGGATCGCGTCCAGGGCCATGCTCTTGAGCAGGAATCCGCTGGCCCCGGCGCGCAGTGCGCCGTAGACGTACTCGTCGTCGTCGAAGGTCGTCAGCACCAGCACCTTGGGCGGGTCCGGCTCGGCGGTCGCCTGCCGGGTCGCCTCGATCCCGTCCATGCCCGGCATCCGGATGTCCATCACCACGACGTCCGGACGCAGCTCACGCACCAGGCGCACCGCCTCCCGGCCGTCGGGGGCCTCGCCGACCACCTCCAGGTCGTCGGTGTCGCCGATCAGAATCGCGAGCCCGACCAGCAGCAGCGGCTGGTCATCGACCAGCAGCACCCGCACGCTCATGCCGGGAGCCTCGCCGTCACCCGGAATCCGCCCTCCGGACGCCGGCCGGCGCTGAACTGGCCGGACAGCAACGTCACCCGCTCGCGCATGCCGAGCAGGCCGAAGCCGCTCCCGCCGGCCGCGGTGAGCCTGCGACGGCCCGGCCCGCCGAGACCGTCGTCCCCGTCGTCCACCACCTCGATCGTCACTCCTTTCGGCTCATAACCGACCGCGACCCGGCACGTCCGCGCCCCGGAATGCCGCACCACGTTCGTCACCGACTCCTGGATGATCCGGAACGCCGACAGTTCGATCTCCGGCGGCAGCGGACGCCGCTCGCCCCGCCAGGTCACGTGGACCCGCACCCCGGCGTCGGCCGTGCGTTCGGCGAGCTGCGGTACGTCGGCCAGGCTGCCGGCCGGCGCCAGCGGAGCGGCCTGCGGCATGGCGTCGTCCGGCTCGGCGCGGCGCAGCGCCCCGAGCATGCGCTGCAGTTCGAGCAGCGTCTCCCGGCTGGTGGTCTCGATGCCGGTCAGCGCCTGCCGCGTCTGCTCGGGCTTGGTCTGAACGACCCGTGCCGCCGCTCCCGACAACACCGTGATGATCCCGATGCTGTGCGCGACGCTGTCGTGCAGTTCGCGGGCGATCCGCAGCCGCTCGGTCAGGACGGCGCGGGCCGCCCTCTGCTCGTCCAGGGCTTCGAGGTATTCACGGCGTTTGCGATACACCCCGCCGAAGACCCACGCGACCGCGAAAAACAACGCGAGCCCCCCGGCGAACTGGGCCGCGTCGCTGACGGTCTCCCCGGGGATGTGGGTGACGTTGACGAACGCGGCCGCGACGGCCGCGACGGAACCGACGGCGGCGGCCTTCGGCCGCCGGACGGCGAGGTACCCGCCCAGGGCGACGAGCAGGACGAACACGATCGAGGGCCGCGCGCCGAAGATGTCGCCGATGACCGCTTCGCCGAGGACCGCCGCGAAGACCGCCGGCGGCAGACGGCGCACGAGCAGGACCGGAAGGGCGAGCACGAAGAAGAGCCCGGTCCGAGAGGCCGGCATCGTCCAGACGAGCATCAGCGCGTAGAAGCAGGCGGTGGCCAGCACCATGGCCTGTGACATCAGCCAGGTCACGCGCTTCGACGTCGAGAGTCGCTGGAGAAGCTCTTCCATGCGCCGATCGTATTCAGCGGCGTCGGATCCGCGCGTCGCCCCGGGGATGTACGCCGGTACACCGCCGGGCCGATGGCCTGGGGATACGGTGACATCCGCCGGCCGACGCGACGGACGGCGTTCTGTTCCTAGCTTCGTGGACATGACGAATGCACCGCTGATCGATCTTCGTGACGCGACGAAGAAATACGACGACGGCCCGCCCGCGCTGGCCGGTGTGACCTTGGCCGTGGCGTCCGGTGAGTGCGTGGCGATCCTCGGCCATTCCGGCAGCGGGAAGTCCACGCTGCTGAATCTGATCGCGGGCCTGGACAGGCCCTCCAGTGGCAGTGTCACCGTCGCCGGCACCCGCGTCGACCGGCTCGGTGAGACCGGTTCGGCGAAGTACCGCCGGGCCTCGATCGGCATGATCTTCCAGTTCTTCAATCTGCTCGACGACCTGACCGTGCTGGACAACGTCATGGTTCCGGCGCAGCTGGCGGGGATGGGGAAGGGTGAGGCGAAGCGGCGGGCCATCGAACTGCTCGGCTCGCTGGGCATCGACCGGCATGCCGGCGCCTACCCGCAGCGGCTGTCCGGCGGGCAACGGCAGCGGGTGGCGGTGGCCAGGGCCCTGATGAACAAGCCCGCGCTGCTGCTGGCCGACGAGCCCACCGGCGCGCTGGACTCGAACTCGGCCGAGGGCGTGCGCCGGCTGCTGCTGGATCTGAACAGCGAGGGCCAGACCATCTTGCTGGTGACCCACGATGCGCAGCTGGCCGCGAGCACCGCGCGCCGCACGATCGAGCTGGTCGACGGCGTGGTCGAGCGGGACGTCATCAACGACGGCAGCGGTGCCGGCTTGGCCGCCCGCACGCCGCTGTCCCGTCCGACGGGAGCGGCCGGATGACACTGTGCGAGCCGCCGATGCCCCGGCGCCTCTTCGAGGCCGCATTCCATGCCATGTCCCGCGTGCTGCCGGCGGTGAACCGGTGAGCGCCCTGGGCAAGGTCGTGCGCTCCGGCGTGGGCCGACGCCGGGCCCAGTCCTTCGTCATGGCCCTGACAACGTTCGCCGCGGTGACGTCCGCGGTACTCTCCCTCGGCCTGCTGGCCGTCGTGCAGGCCCCGTTCGAGCACGCTTTCAGAGCCCGCGACGGCGCGCACCTGGCGGTCCAGTTCAACGGTTCGAAGGTCACGGCCGCGCAGGCCGCCGCCACCGCCCACGCCGCCGGCGTCACCGAGGCCGCCGGACCGTACCCGATCGCCGCCGCCCTGGACACGACCGTCGGCACGGACTGCCCCAAGAAGGGTCGGGCCGGTCACGACAACGGTCCGATCACCGTCACCACCCGGCCCGGCCTGGGCCGCACCTCCGGGATGGACCAGCTGGCGCTGACCCGGGGGCGCTGGCCGTCCGGCCCGGGCGAGATCGCCCTGCCTGGGCAGCACTACGCCATCGACTGCTTCGGCGGTTCGGTGGTGTTCTCCTCCCTGCCGGGCAAGCCGTCGTTCAAGGTCGTCGGCTTCGGCGGCTCGGTGACCGACAGCGCGACCGCCTTCGTCACCGCCGATGGTTTCGCGCGGCTCACCGCCGCCGGCGCCGAGTCCGACGAGCAGATGCTCTACCGGTTCGCCAAGGCCGGCACCGCCGCCGACATCGCCACCGGCAAGCAGGCGGTGGCCGCCGCCGCGCCGGCCGGCGCGGTCCAGAGCGGCCAGTCGTACCTGATCGCGGAGCAGCAGGCGACCGGGAACGCCAACGCCTACGTGCCGTTCCTGATCGCCTTCGGGATCCTCGGGGTGTTCCTGTCGGTGCTGATCATCTCGATCGTGGTCAGCGGGGCCGTGGCCTCGGGAATCCGGCGCATCGGGATTCTGAAGTCGTTGGGCTTCACCCCTTCGCAGGTGGCCCGCGCCTACACCGCGCAGGCCATGATCCCGGCGACACTCGGCGTGGTGCTCGGCACGGTCTTCGGGAACCTCCTGGCTGTGCCGATCCTCGATGGGGCCACCAAGCAGCTCGGCGCGGCCGGTACCACGATTCCGTTGTGGGTCAGCGCCGTGGTGCCGCTGGGCACCCTGCTGATCGTCGGCGTCACGGCGTTGATCCCGGCACTGCGGGCCGGCCGGATGCCGACGGTGCGGGCTCTGGTGGTCGGCCGCGCCCCCAAGGCCGGGGGCGGTCGGACGGCGCAGCGTCTGGCCTCGCGGCTACCGCTGCCCCGGGCCATGTCGCTGGGGCTGACCCAGCCGTTCGCCCGGCCGGGCCGGGCCGTCCTGGTCGGTACGGCGGTGCTGTTCGGCGTGGTGAGTGCCACGTTCGCGGTGGGGCTGGAGACCGGGTTCAACAAGTACCTGGACGTGAACTTCTCGGGCTTCAGCGAAGGGTCGAAGATCGTGATACCCGCGGCCGACGTAGGCGTGCCCTGGGGTCGCTACGGCCCCAACGACCCGCGCAACCCGCACCTGGACGCCGCCAAGGTGGCCGCCGCGCTCGCCAAGACCCCGGGTACGAAGGCCGCGTTCGGCTGGGGCGACAGCGGCGCGACCATGCTCGGCGGCCCGCCCGGCGGCGAACCGACGACGGTGTACACGGTCACCGGTGACTTCTCCTGGACGCACCTGGAACTGCTGTCCGGCCGCTGGTACTCGGCGCCCGGCGAGGCCGTGGTCGGCGACAAGCTGGCCACGGCGGTGGGAATCCACGTCGGTGACGACGTCACCGTGGTGCAGCAGAACAAGCGACTGTCGCTGAAGGTCGCCGGCATCAACTTCAACACCAACATGGGCGACTACACGGTCATGACGGATGCGGCCACCTTCACCGCCGCCGGACTGACCCCGCACATCGACCAGTTCAACGTCGAGCTTGCCTCGAACGTCAGCGGATCGGCCTGGTCCGCCTCGGCCGCCGCCGCGCTGACCCCGCTGAACGCCTCGGTCCAGGGGAACTCGGACGGGGGCGAGAACGTCGTGGTGATCATCATGGGCGCCCTGGTGGCCACGCTCACGCTGATGCTGATCGCGGTCGCCGCGCTCGGGGTGCTGAGCATGGTCGTGCAGGACACCCGGGAGCGGGTTCATGACCTAGGGGTCTTCAAGGCCCTCGGGATGACACCCAGGCAGACCATCGCGATGGTCCTGACCTCGGTGACACTCACCGGCCTGATCGCCGGGCTGATCGGGGTCCCGATCGGGGTCGCGGTGGAGAAGGCGACGCTGGCCCCGATGGGGAACGCGATCGGCCGGCACCTCCCGCCGAGCGTGAGCCACACCTACACCGCCGGGCTGCTCGTCCCCCTGCTGGCCGGCGGGATCGTGATCGCCCTGCTCGGGGCACTGCTGCCGGCCGGCTGGGCGGCACGGACCCGGACCGCCACCGCGCTGAGGACCGAGTAGGACCGAGCAGAGCCGCCGGTCGCCGCAGAAACAGCGGTGCCGGGCACTGCACGGCGCGGTAAGAACGCCAATGCCGACCTCCCCCGGTTGATCCCCTCGGGAGGTCGGCATTCCGGCGTTCTTCCCTTAGCACAAAGGCGTGAGAGGCACCCAGCATGGCGGTCAGCGTTTCGACCTGTTGCCCGCCGCGCCTCCGCCGGGACGCCGCCCGGAGCCGGCGGTGGCCAGCCAGGTCTGGAGGGCCCAGCGCCAGGTGAGGGCGTGGGCGAGGGTCTGCGCGGGCGGGGGCGGGGCCGCGAAGTCGGTGAGGGCGCCGAACTTGCGCAGCCGGTGCTTGACGGTGTTCGGGTGGACGTGCAGGGCATCGGCGGTGCGGCCGGGGTGCTCGCCGTGGTCGAGGTAAGTGAGGGCGGTCTCGGCGAGGAGGCGGTGGAACTCGTCGGACGGGTCGAGGCGGGCGAGGTGCTCGCGGGCGAGGACGGCGCCGAACTCCGGGTGGGCGTCGAGGGCGACCGGCATCGCCAGGTCCGTCAGCCGGCACAGGCCGTCCAGGCCGCGGCGGCGGGCGGAGGCGAGGGCGGTGCGGCAGAGGCGGTAGACGGCCGGGAGGTCGCGGGGGCGTACCGGCGGGCCGGCGACGGCGAGGACGCCGGTGCGGTCGGGCAGCCGGGTCGTGACGGCGCACCAGTGGCCGTCGACGAGGCCGGAGACGCCGTCGGGCAGGGCCATGCAGGCTTCGGTGCGGCGGGCCTCGCGGGGGTCGCCGATGTCGGTGACCAGGCAGTGGTAGCGGCGGGTGGCGGACAGGCCCGCGTCGGCGGCGCCGGCGGGGCCGCCGCCGAGCAGGTCGCGCAGGGCCTGGACGCGGGTGGCGTGCGCCGACTGGGCGAGGCTCACCTCGGACTCGCGGTAGGCGTGGATCAGCCGGTTCTGCAGGTTGTTGGCATAGCGGTCCAGCTCCATGATCTCGCCCATCATGGAGTCGAGGGAGACGCCCGCGGCGCGGGCCTCGTGCATGAGGCGGGTCAGCACGTAGGAGCGGCCGCCCTGGAACCCGTCGAGGAGCGCGGCCAGCGGGACGCCCTGCAGCGCGCGGTCGGTGGCGAGCCGGTCGGCGGCCCGGGTGTCCTCCTCGCTGAGCCCGGACGTGTCGATGAACGCGGCGGACACGACGGCGAGCAGCGCGGCGATGTGCCGCCGCACCTCCTGGACGGGCAGCGCCGCGATCGGCGGGGACTCGGCGCGGGCGGCCTCGACGACGGCGTCGAGCAGGCCCGGGTCGGCGCGCATGCGTTCCATGAGCCGGCGGAGCACGGTGCGTTCCGACATGTCCTCTCCCGCAGGGGGCGCCGCAGGATGCCTGCGGCGCCCCAGTCTGCCCGGTTCAGCCGGCGGGCGTCAGGGCCGCGACGGCCTCCGGGGCCGCCAGGCCGGTGCGTTCGCGTTGCGGGAAGACGCCCACGGGGACGCGGGCGACCTCCTTCGCCGTGGCGTAGTCGATGACCGAGACGGCGTTGGCCTTGCTGAGGGAGACGAAGCAGCGCGTCCCGTCGGCGCTGGTCGTGCCCCAGTACGGGAGGCTGTTCACGGGGTAGTTGAAGATGCCCTTGGTGGACAGGTCCGAGGTGTTGACGATGGCGGTGTAGTCGTCGATGGTGCCGACGTCGCACAGCTGCCGTCCGTCTCCGGACAGCGCGAGGCCGTGGTGCGCGGAGTTCTGCGGGTAGTCGTCGGGGCTCAGCGACTTGCCGTGGTCGCTGTACGGCATCGTCACCGTGTTGACGATCTTCCCCTGGTTCAGGTCGTACTTGATGAACCCGTTGAGGTAGGACTGCTGGGCGTAGAAGGTGTTCCCGTCGGGGGCGATCAGGTTCGGCCGGATGCCGTGCGGGAACTTCCACGTCTTGACGACCTGGAGCGTGTTCGCGTCGACCTTCTCCAGCAGGAACGAGCCCTTCAGCAGTTCCAGCGACTTCGGCAGCGACGTGATGCCGATGCTGGTGTTGTAGATGTAGCGGCCGTCCGCGGTGAAGTCGTTCTGGTGCGGATAGGTGCCGGTGGAGAACTTGCCGGTGACGGCGCCGGTCCGCGGGTCGAGCACCTCGGCGACCTGCGCGGTCGTCGCGGAGATCACGTACTTGGTGCCGTCCGGGGACAGGGCGGCGTGGTCGGCGTGGAAGCCGTCGAGCCGGGTGTGCCACAGCTCCTTGCCGGTGACGACGTCGAAGGCCGCGGCGTCGTCGAGGTTGCCGCGCGACACGTACAGGGTGCGGCCGTCGGCGGCGAGCTGGACGTCGTCGACGAACCGGTCACCGCCCTCGATCTGCTTGACGGTCTCGTATCCGGCGCGCTGGACGACGGTCATGTCCGCGAGGCGCTGCTGCAGGTCGGGGATGACGTTGAACGAGCCGAGGTTCTGGTAGGTGCGGCCGTCGATGAAGCTGACGCTGCCCGACTGGCTGTTGCCGACCAGCAGGACGTCCCGCAGCGCCGCCGCGCCGGCCGCCGGCGCCGCCGCCACCGGCGCCGCGAGCGCCGCCGCGGTCGCGGCCGTCGCGGCGCAGGCCGTCAGGGATCTCCGTCTTCTGGACATCGCGTCTCCTCAGGAAGTCGCCCCCGTGGGATGGGTAGCGTCAAGTGTGAGGAGCGGGACGGGCGCGGCAAAGGTCGCGGGAGCCAACGTGCGGGCGGCCGGATGTCGGCGCGCGACAACCGTCCGGAGCCCGCCGTGCGCCGGCGTCCCCTCTGATCGCCGGCGCACGCGTTCCGCTATGACGTTGTCAGCGGACGACGTCGTAGGTCAGGTGCGTCGCGGTCGATGTCGGGGCCACGCTCCGCCGCACCAGCGTGCGCGGCGCTCCGCCGGTGAAGAGCGGCGTCCCCGAACCCAGCAGGACGGGCGCGAGGTGCAGCGTCAGCACGTCGACCAGCCCGGCGCCGACCGCCGAGCCGACCGTGGCGCCGCCGCCCATGAGGACGACGTCGAGGTCCTTGCCGCCGTCGGCCGACGCCGCCTCCGCGCGCTCGCGGGCGGCGGTGACGGCGTCGGCCAAACCGGTGGTGACGAACGTCCAGTCGAGTTCGGCGAGCCGCAACGACTCCGGCGGGGAACTCGTCACGACGACGAAGGCGGGCCTGCCGGCCTCGCCGGCGCCGTAGCCGACCTCGTCGTCCCAGCCGTCCGGCCCGTCGACCACGTCGAAGAGCCTGCGGCCAAGGACGACGGCGCCCGAGCGCGCGGTCGCCTCGCGCAGGACCCGGCGGTCGCCGGGGTCGTCGGAGAACGCCCAGGTGTGCAGGGCCTCGCCACCGGTGCCGAGACCGTTGCCGGGGCCGGGGTCGGGCCCGGTGACGAAGCCGTCGAGGGAGACCGAGATGTCGGCGATGATGCGCGTCATGCAAGGACAGACCGGATCCGCCGCGCAAACTCATCGGCGTGATCTCCACCGCGATCGGGGCCGTGCACGGCCGTCCGCCATCAAGCGCTGGGCGAGCGGGTCACATCGCGATCAGGGTTCGCAGGAGGTCGAGGTCGAACCAGTCGCCGTTGCCGCCGTGTTGGTGCAGGTAGGCGCTGCTCGCACGGGCCTGGCAGCAGGCCAGGGCGAGTTCCGGGTCGACGCCCGCCGCCGAGCCGTAGCGGCGGATGCGGGCGAGGACGGCCGCTCGCGCCATGAGGCGGGACGGTCGTTCGGTGATGACCGTGAAGGCGTCGAACGCGGCCGTTCCCCGTCGCCCCTGGGGATCGATGGCCAGCCAAGGCTCGCGTGACGCCTTCAGGACGTTGGCGTAGTGCAGGTCGCCGTGCAGCATCGTCGGGGTCGCGTCGGCCGCGAGTGCGCCGATGACCGCCCGGGCCCTGTCGACCGCCCCCGCGGGAAGCAGTCCGGGCGCGGCGGCGGCCTGCTGCAGCAATTGCCGTTCCCACAGGCGGGTCGCGTCCGCTAGAGACGGCATCTCCGGAGGGGCGGGCACTGCCAGGCGGCGCGCCAGTCCGCCGGCGATCTCGATGGCCTCGTCGACCGACGCCACCGAATCCAGGGTCCGCGGGCCCGCCCGCTCCAGCAGCAGCGCGAACGCGTCGTCATCGCTCTCCAGGACCCGCACGGCACCGCGGCCTGCGAAACAACGCAGCGCGATCGCCTCCGCGCGGCTGCGCCGGTGCGGATAGGAGATCTTGAGCACGGCCGGCCCACATGCGCACGCCACCGGCAGCGCGACCGCCGTCTCACCGTGCCATGCCGGGCCCGCGGGCTCGCATCCCCACTGGTCGGCATGGCGGACGATCAGCTCCGGCAGGGCGGCGATCCACTCACGTCCCGCCTCGCCCTCGCGGCGCACGACCGACTCGGCCAGCGCTGTCGGGATCGTCACCATCACCGGAACATTACAACGCGGCCCCATGTCATCGGCCGGTCTCGACCGGCACCACCGTTCCGCGACCGGGGGCGAAACTCGTTGGCTCTCACAATTCTTCTCCGGCCTTTCGCGGCGGAACCCGCGAAGGCGGAGAGAAGGCCGGGATCGGGCCTGTTCGTTGGCGATATGTTCCGATCGTGAGTTGGGACAGCGAGGGTGTGCTGGCGGGCCGGTACCGGAGGCTGGGGCGGATCGGGCAGGGCGGGATGGGCGCGGTGTGGCGTGCCCACGACACCGACCTGGACCGCGAGGTGGCCATCAAGGAACTGCGGGTGCCCGAGCAGGTCACCGAGCAGGAACGGCGCGTGTGGTACGCGCGGATGGAGCGCGAGGCCCGGGCCGCCGCCCGGCTGAGGCACCCGGGGATCGTCACCGTCTACGACCGGGTGATGGGCGAGGACGGTCGTCCGTGGATCGTGATGGAGCTGATCCACGGGCCGTCTCTGGCGCAGGTGCTGACCGAGCAGGAAGCCCTGCCCGAGCAGCGGGTCGCCGCGATCGGGCTGGCGATGCTGGCGGCGTTGTCGGCCGCGCACGCGGACCGGATCGTGCACCGCGACGTCAAGCCGGCCAACGTGCTGCTGGAGGGCGATCGGATCGTCCTCACCGACTTCGGCATCGCCGCGGTGGAGGGCGACGCCACCCTCACCCGCCCGGGGACGGTGCTGGGCACGCCCGCCTACATGTCCCCCGAGCAGGTGGCCGGCCGGGCGGTCACTCCCGCCTCGGATCTGTGGTCACTCGGCGCGACCTTGTACGCGGCGGTGGAAGGGCGCCCGCCGTTCACCGCTCGGACGCACGGGGCATTGTTCATCTCCATCGCCACCCAAGACCCCGCTCCACCCGAATGCGGCGAGCCGCTCGCGCACGTCCTGAACGGCCTGCTGCGCAAGGATCCGGCCGACCGGCTGTCCGTCGCGCAGATCCGCGCTCTGCTCACCACCGTGACCGGCTCTGGCGGCAGGCCCGGCCCCCAGGCCCGGCAGCCCGCGACCCGCGCCGACACCCTCCGCTACACCCGCGACCTGCGCGTCGCACCTTTTCCAGACGACAAGGGGCCGTCCCAACCGGGTCGTGCCTCCGGGGGTCTGCCCGAACAGGAGGCGGTCGCCAAATACCGGCAACTGGCCGAAGCCGATCCCGACCGCTACCGCGCCGACCTCGCCCTGTCACTGCGCACCCTCGGCCTCGCATTGTGGAAACTGAACCGTTTCGCCGAGGCGGCGTCCGCGGAACAGGAGGCGGTCGCCAAGTACCGGCAATTGGCCGAGGCCGATCCCGACCGCTACCGTCCCGACCTCGCTCTGTCCTTGAGCAACCTCGGCAGAACGCTGAAGGATATGGACCGCCATGCCGAGGCCGCGCCCGTGAGACAGGAGGCGGTCGCCAAATACCGGCAATTGGCCGAAGCCGATCCCGACCGCTACCGCGCCGACCTCGCCTCATCGCTGTACAACCTCGGCGGCACACTGTGGAAACTGGACCGTTTCGCCGAAGCGGCACCCATGGAGCAGGAGGCGGCCGCCATCCGCCGGCGGCTCGCGGAGGCCGACCCCGACCGCTACCGCCCTGCCTTCGCCGCGGCGCTGAGCAGCCTCGGCGTGACGCTGTGGAAGCTGGACCGTTTCGCCGAAGCGGCACCCGTGGAACAGGAGGCGGTCGCCATCCGCCGGCAGCTCGCCGAAGCCGACCCCGACCGCTACCGCCCCGCCCTCGCCTCGTCGCTGAGCAACCTCGGCAGCACGTTGAAGGACTTGGACCGCCATGCCGAGGCGGCAGCGGTGAGACAGGAGGCGGTCGCCAAGTACCGGCATCTCGCCGAGGCCGATCCCGGCCGCTACCGCGCCGACCTCGCCCTGTCGCTGCACAACCTCGGCAGCACGCTGTGGAATCTGAACCGTTTCGCCGAAGCGGTGCCGGCAGAGCAGGAGGCGGTCAGCATCCGCCGGCAACTCGCCGAAGCCGACCCCGGCCGCTACCGCTCAGCACTCGCCTCATCGCTGCACAACCTCAGTCTCACGCTGAAAAAGCTGGACCGCCATGCCGAAGCGGCCCGCCTGAAAAAGGAGGCGGACGCCATCCGCAAGGAGTTGGGCCGAAGCTGACCCGCGGATTCAGCATTTGAAATGCTATCCGGCGATCTTGGCGGCCGCCGTACTTGTCGCCGCCCTCTTGTTCGTCAGCGTTTCTGGTCCTCTCCGGGTTGGGCGAGGGGTAGGTGGAGAGCCACGCGCAGGCCGCCGGACTGTGGGGATGCCAGCTCTATGCGGCCGTGCATGGCGGATATCGCGGCCTCGGCGATGTGCAGGCCGAGTCCTGTTCCGGGGAGGTTCTCGGTGGCCGCGGAGCGGTAGTACGGCTTGAGCACCTGGTCGAGCTCGTCCTCGGGAATCCCGGGCCCCTCGTCGGCGATCACGATCGAACCGTGCTCGCCCTCGGTGCGCACAGTGATCGAGACCCGCCCTTCGGGGGCGTATTTCTCGACATTGCCGAGGACCAGGAGCAGGCATTGGCGAAGGCGGACCGGGTCAGCGTGCACAAAGAGGCTTCGGGGCGCCGAAAGCAGTGACCGGTTCGCCACCGGGGGAACGCTCTGCAGCGTGCGGCGCACCAGCGACGGCACGTCGACGAGTTCGGTCGTCGGGACGGCCCGGACGGCGGGCAGGTCGGCGTTGATGGCCACGACCAGATCGGCGATGACGCGCCGCATCATCTCCACGGCATCGTGGATCGCCTCAAGGGACTTCTTCGCGTTCTCCTCGGTGACGACATCGTCGAGCAACTGGGCATGGCCATGGATCATGGTGAGAGGGGCATGCAGTTCGTGTTGCGCGGAGACCAGCTTCAGGTGCCGCCCGTGGTCCAGTCGCAGGCCGGCCGTTCTGTCGACGAAGACGGCGGTGAGCAGCGAACCGGCGGGCGCACCCGCCGATGCCGAACACGAGACCTCCACCCGCAGCGAGCGGCCGCCGCTCATCGTCATCCTCGCGATGCCGGAGCGCATCCCGGCGAGGTCCACCGCCTCACCGCCCTCGTCGGTCAGGGTGAACAGGTCGGTGACGCGCCGCCCGACGGCTCGGGCGGCGGGCGTGCCGGCCAGCCGCGCCATCGCCGGATTCCAGGCCACCACCCGGCCGGACGGCTCCATCGCCAAGACGGCGATGTCCGAGGGGCCGGTGGGAGCGCTTGAATTGGAACGCTCCAAGGCAAGGTCGGCCGACGGCCGGGCATGCGACCAGAACACGTCCGTGCGCACGCCGTCGTCCTGAGCGCGCCGGAGGCGGTCCGTCCGGACGAGCGGGCGGCTCCGCCCGGCACTGCGCATCCCTCGACCCCGCCCACCGGGCACACGGGATCGGAAGCGGAGTGGAGCGACCCACGCCGACCGGCCGGGCCCCATGATCCGCTGGTTCCATATTCCGCGCATGCCGAAGTTCTCTACCCAGGCACTTGCTTTCGCCAGGGCCGACAGGAAAGTGGAATCGGGCCGATAAAGGTTAAGAGGCATACCAAATCCGATCCATCGGCAGAAGGAACCGTCCTCCTCGCCAGAGACGCGTTCGCAAGCCCACCTTGGCCGCCGATGCGGCCCCGCGTCCTTGGCACACGATCGGCGAACCTTGACGTCGCGTCACCGGTTGGACGCCTTGGCCGGCGTCCGGCCGGGAGGCCGCCGGCATCGTCCGGGGGCGGGAGCACGTCAGAGCACGGGCACGACCGCCCGCATGACGGGGCGCCGACCGTGGGGGGTCCAAGATCATGGTCGAGGTTACACGGGTTGGAGCGCTCCAGGCCATCGTTTCCTCGCCCGGCCCGCGGCTGCGTCCTTCGCCGGCGAGGCGGAGTGACCAGGCCCTTGGAGCTTCCAGGTGCTCACCCGGCTCCGATTCGCGCGCGGTGGCGGTACTCCTTCGGGGGGAGACCGTAGGCGGCGCGGAATGCCCGGGTGAAAGTCGAGTGATCGCGGAAGCCCCAGCGGACCGCGATTCTGTGGACGGGCACCGCCTGCAGAGCCGGGTTACTGAGATCCCGGCGAGCGCCTTCGAGCCGCTGCCGCCGGATCCACGCCGCCACCGTGGTGTCACGGGCGCCGAACAGCCGGTGGAGGTGACCGAGAGATATGTGGTGGGCGCCGGCGATCGTCTCGGGCGACAGATCCGGGTCGCGCAGATGCTGCCGGATGAACGCTTCGATGCGCAGCAGCAGGCCGTGGCGGTGCGAGTCGTTCTGCAAGGCCGGATCGGCGTCGAGATGATGGGCCACGGCGGCCGCGAGCAGATCGTGCGCGATCGCGTCCAGGCGCGGGAGATCGGCCGGCCGGTATTCGGCGGCCCTGGCGGCGAGATCGGTGAGGTACCGGACGAGCAGTCCGCCCACGCCGGTCCGGCCGGGCAGCGGCATCGCCAGGAGCCGCCCCATCGCGTCGGCGGGCATGCCCACCAGCGCCCGCGGCAGATGGGCGCGCACCAGCTTCGTGGTCTCACCGTCGACGGCGATCTTCAACCGGAAAGGCAGCGAACTGTCGTACAAAGCGAAATCACGGGTGGTGAGGGCCGCTTGACGATCGGCCTGGCTCAGAATCAACCGCCCCTGAACGGGAAAGATCACCGAGCATAGTTCGGGGTCGGATCGCCTGACCAGGCGAGTGGTGCGCAATACCTCCGACGAGGGCAACGTCAGTTCCACCACATTGACCGTTCCGAGGTCCAGCGTCCGCATGCTCGTCCGGAACGTGTCGGGAGAATCGCTGAGCAGCCGCATCGGGTACGGGCTTTCAGCGAAGATCTCGTCCAGCCTGGCCAGGTGGCCCTTCGGCGGCGGATCGTCTCTGTTCAACGTCATTTGCTTCATCGGACGTCCTCGGATACTCCTGCCCTTCCGCACTGGGTGAGTCCGCGGAGCCCCGGTACCCGCCACCCTTGCTCAAGGCCGCAGGCCTGCGAAGGCCCCACGATACCGGCGTGCGAGGCGAACGGCCAGAGCCGTCTGCGGTGCGCATCAGCGACTGTCTGCGCAGGCGGCGGTGTCCGTCATGCGGCGGAGCGGGCGGGCCGGCCGCGGGCCGGGCGATCGCCGATGGCCACCCCGGGGCTCGCCAATGCCGTGCCCAATTCGAGGACCTTTCCTTGAATGGATGGCTTATCCCTGCGAAGGCTCAGGCGGCTTAGCGGCGCCGCCCTCCGCCGCTCTCTGGAGCACCATCCACGGCTAGGCGTTTTCGTGATCATTTTCAGCGTTCGGGCTTACTCACGGCAGGGCAGAGCTTGGAACGAACCAGGAGGAAAACTTGTGATCATCATCAGTTCGTCGGAAACAGCGCGGCGGGCGGCGCTCCGCCGGTTCGGCGGCGCGGCCGCGCTTCTCACGGGCCTCGTCGTGACCGGAGCGGCGGCGGCCGCCGGCGCCGCCACGGCGCCGGACGCGGACGCGGCCGGCCCGCGAGCCGGAACGTCGCAGGCCAGGGCCTGGACCGGGACGAAACGGCTGCCGGTCAAGCGGATCGAGAGAACGCTGCAGGCCGATGGCCACGTGAGCAGCAGCGGTGTCCTTGAGGTCGACATCGACCGCAAGGACCTCCACGTCACCGGGGGCCAGCCCCGGGTCAGGTTCGAGGACGGCTTCCAGATCCAGCACGAGTTGTACTTCCAGTCACTCGGCCACGGGAAAGCGATCCTCAACGGCGACCTGGCCCTGCGGCCCCAGGAGATCCAGCCGGTCATCGACGCCTTCATCGCCCACGGGCTTACCTTCCAGGCACAGCACCAGCATTTGTACGATCTGCGCCCGATGGTGTGGTTCCTGCACTTCCGTGCCGTCGGCGACCCGGTCCGGATGGCCGGCGCCGCGCGCGCCGCCATCGGCAAGACCTCCACACCGCTGCCGCAGCATGCGCCGCCGCACCCCACGACCCCGCTCCCCGAGCGGAGGCTGGCGAAGATCCTCGGCGGGGACGCCATGGTCGGCGAGAACGGGATCGTCACGGTGACCGTCCCGCGCACCGACAGGATCAGGCTGGGCGGCGTACTCGTCGATCCGGACCTGGGAGTGTCCACCAGCGTCCAGTTCCAGCCGCTCGGCAAGGGGAAGGCGGCCGTGGTCCCCGACTTCTCCATGACCGCGAAGGAGACGCAACCGGTCATCTCGGTCATGCGTCGCCGCCACTGGCAGGTCGGCTGCCTCTACAACCAGGAGACGGCCGAGTTCCCGCAGCTGTACTTCTCGCACATGTTCCGCGTCGGCGACCCCGTCGCGCTCGCCCGGCAGGTCCGCAAAGGGCTCGACCGCACGGCCGTCAAGCACTCCTGACCGGCCGGTTTCACGGGGCTCCGCCATGAGGTGACGGCGGCGGAGCCCCGCCGGTCAGCCGAAGGCGTCCTTGTGGTCGCGGACGAACTCGCCGAAGCCGGTGGGGTGCCGTCCGGTCAGGTCGCGGACCGTCGGCAGCACGGTGTCCGCGCCGCCGTCCCGGTACGCGCGGCCGACCTCGACGAGGCTGTCGGCGTGGAACTCCGGGAGGCCGCGGTCCAGGAGCATGCGCCGGGCCTCGTCGTCGGACATGCCGATGTACCGGATCGTCCGTCCCAGCTCGTCCGACAGCACCGCGGCGGCCTGGTCGTAGGTCAGTGCCGCGGGGCCGGTGAGCGCATACGTCCTGCCGTCGTGGACGCCGCTCTCCGAGGAGTCGCCGGCGAACATGCCGGCCGCGCAGCGCGCGACGTCGCGGACGTCGACGAAGCTGATCGGGGCCTTGGCCGCGAGCTGCGCGAACTCGCCGTCCGCCCGGATGGAGGCGGCCATCTGGCGGGTGAAGTTCTGCATGTAGAAGTTCGGTCGCAGGAAGGTGTAGGCCAGGCCGGACGATTCCAGTGCCCGCTCCACCGGACGGTGCAGCCGTGCGATCGGCGTCAGTTCCTCGTCCGCGCGCCACACCGACAGCTTGACCACCCGCCGCACGCCCGCGGCCGCCGCCGCCTCGACCATGGTGAGCTCGTGGCGGGTCTGGTGCGGGCTCATCGCGCCGAGCAGGAAGACCTCGTCGACGCCGCGCAGCGCGGGCGGCAGCGAGGCAGGATCGCCCAGGTCGAGGGCGACGGCCTCCTGCCCGGCCGCCCGCGCCCGCTCGGCCTTGGACGCGGTGTGGTACCCGGCCCGCGCAGGCCGGCCGGCGGCGCGCAACTCGTCCAGCAGTGCCGACCCGACGGCGCCCCCGGCGCCGGTGATGAGAATCATGAGGCGATTATCCCGGCCGCCCCGGCGCGGGCCCGCGAGGCGCCGCCCTTCGATGACGGTCGGTTGTCCGACTCCGGGAAATGGCCCGTCACAATGAGGTGCGAGAGCCGTGCGGGCGAGCGCCGGCGGAGCGACAGTGGCCTACGTGAGGGCGGCGGAGCGCGAGGAGCAGATCGTCGCGGCGGCCATCCGGGTGCTCAGCGAGGTGGGCGTCCCCGGGACCACGCTGCGCGCCGTCGCCGCCGAGGCTGGCGTGCCGCTGGGCACGCTGCACTACGGCTTCCCGAGCAAGGACAAGCTGTTCCGCGCCGTCATCGCCACCGTCATCCGCGACATCTCGGACGCGCTGGCGGCCGGTCTGGAGCTCGACAGGGGCGTGGAGCACGCGCTCCGCCAGGGCGTCACCAGCTTCTGGAGCACGCTGGTCGAAGGCGGCGTCGGCCTGCAGCTCATGGAGTACGAGCTGGCCGCCTACTCCCTGCGGAGCGAGCCGGAGGGCGGGCTGGCGCGGCTGCAGTTCGAGCGCTGCGGCTCCGACGTCACCGAGTTCTGCGAGCAGGCGGCGCGGGCCGCGGGAGAGCGCTGCGCCGTCGGGTTCGACACCCTCGGGCGTATCGCGCTCGCGCAGGTGGACGGCCTGATCCTGCAGTACGTCGCCAGGCCGGATCCCGTCCGGGCCCGCCGCGACCTCGACCACGCCCTGGACATGCTCGTCCTGTTCGCCGTCCCCCGGCCCGTGCCGCACGGCGCGACGGAGCGTTCCCGGTGACTCCCGGCTGAGGCGGTCCGGACCGCCCTCTTGCCTACCCGTGGAGCCGGCCGTACGTAACTCGGACGGACGTCCGCCCGCATCGCCCATGATCCGCCGCTGCCCGCGAGCAGGGCCGAGCTGGAGCAGGGCACGTACATGGGCTCGGTGTACAAGGCGGTCGCGGTTCACGACCGTCCCTTCTGGCGGGAGCGGGACGGCCACGCCGAGTTCGTGGTCCTCGGCGAGCCCGGTGCCGCCGTCTTCGACACGTCCCCGCCCGACGGGCTATCGATGCCGTCCGAGCCGGTCGGCGACGTCCACTGGGCCGGGACCGAGACCGCGGGCGAGCACGCGGGGTACATCGAGGGCGCCATCGAGTCCGGCGAGCGGGCGGCTCGCGAGGTGGTCGAGAGCCTGGCGGGTGCGCGCCGGAAGGAGCGTCCCTAGGCGTCGGCGGCCTCCGGTGGCGGCGCCGCCGGGGTGTAGATCACCACGTGCAGGTCGGGGTGGTCGGCGGGGGCCAGGCGGTGGTGTTCGTAGTGCAGGACGCCCTGGACGGGGTGGTGGAACCTCCGCAGGCGGGAGGCGAAGCCCTCGATGTGGTGGTCCTGCCAGGCGTCACGGAACGGCTCGCTGGTCCGCAGGAGGCGCTGGACGACCGGGGAACGCGCCAGGTCGCCGAGGCGGGGCCCGGCCTCGGCGCGGAACTCGGCGACGAAGCGCCCGCTCGTGGTCTCCCAGTCGGGCAGCAGTTCGCGGACGTAGGGGTCGGTGAACACCAGCCACAGCAGGTTCCGCTCGGACGGGGCGACGGCGGCGGCGTTCGGGTACAGCGCGGCGTAGGCGGCGTTCCAGCCGGTGATCGTCCAGTCGGGTGCGATGGCGTAGGCGGGGCAGCCGGCGAGCGCGTCGAGCAGCCGCTGCACGTGGCCGGGCGCCGCCAGGTCGACCGGTTCGGCGGCCGTGGGCAGCTGCGTGTACCCGGCCAGGGAGAGCACGTAGGCGTGCTCGGTGGCGGTCAGGCGCAGGGTGCGGGCGAGGGCGTCCAGGACCTGGCGGGACGGCTGGATGTCGCGGCCCTGCTCCAGCCACGTGTACCAGGTGGCGCTCACCCCGGAGAGGGTGGCGACCTCCTCGCGGCGCAGGCCGCCGCGGCGGCGGGGCCCGGCCGGGGGCAGGCCCACCGCCGTGGGGTCCAGGTGCGCGCGCCTGGCGCGCAGGAAGCTGCCCAGTTCCGCCCGCCGCTCGGCCGCCGTGTTCACCCCGTCAGGGTAAGTGCTGGTAGTGGGACTGCTAGTAGTGCGGGCGTCTTCGCCGCCAGGCCGCGCGCCGCGAGCATTGCGGCATGCCACAGCTGAGATCACGTACGGTCACCCATGGACGGAACATGGCCGGGGCCCGCGCCCTGATGCGCGCCTCCGGCGTCGCGGCGGAGGACATCGGCGCCAAGCCGGTCGTCGCGGTGGCCAACAGCTTCACCGAGTTCGTCCCGGGCCACACCCACCTGCAGCCGGTGGGCCGCATCGTCAGCGAGGCCGTCGCGGCGGCGGGCGGGATCCCCCGCGAGTTCAACACCATCGCCGTCGACGACGGCATCGCGATGGGCCACGGCGGGATGCTGTACTCGCTGCCGTCGCGGGACCTCATCGCCGACTCCATCGAGTACATGGTCCAGGCGCACTGCGCCGACGCCCTGGTGTGCGTCTCCAACTGCGACAAGATCACGCCGGGGATGCTGATGGCCGCGCTGCGGCTGAACATCCCGACCGTGTTCGTCTCCGGCGGCCCCATGGAGGGCGGGCGCGCGGTCATGAGCGACGGCACGGTCCGCACCGGGCTGGAGCTGGTCAGCGCCATGTCCGAGGCGGTCAACCCGGCGGTGCGGGACGAGGATCTGGCACGGATCGAGGAGGCGGCCTGCCCGACCTGCGGGTCCTGCGCGGGCATGTTCACCGCCAACTCCATGAACTGCCTGCTGGAGGCGCTCGGCCTGGCCCTGCCCGGCAACGGCTCCACGCTCGCCACCCACACCGCCCGCCGCGCCCTGTACGAGGAGGCCGGCCGGACGGTGATGGAGCTGGCCGGCCGCTACTACGGCAAGGACGACGACGGCGTCCTGCCGAGGTCCATCGCGTCGCGCGCCGCGTTCGACAACGCGATGGCCTTGGACCTGGCCATGGGCGGCTCCACCAACACCGTGCTGCACCTGCTCGCCGCCGCCCACGAGGCCGGCCTCGGCTACACCCTGGCCGACATCGAGGCCCGCTCCCACGACGTGCCGTGCCTGTGCAAGGTCGCGCCCAGCAGCGCCTACCTGATGGAGGACGTCCACCGCGCCGGCGGCGTCCCCGCCATCCTGGGCGAACTGCACCGCGCCGGGCTCCTCCACGAGGACGTGCAGACCGTCCACGCAGGCTCGCTCAAGGAATGGCTGGCCGCCTGGGACGTCCGCGGCCCGTCCCCTTCCCGCGAGGCGGTCGAACTGTTCCACGCGGCGCCGGGCGGCACCCGCTCGTCGGCGGCGTTCTCCCAGTCGGCGCGCTGGGAGACGCTCGACCTCGACGCCGCGGACGGCTGCATCCGCGACGCCGCCCACGCCTACTCGCCGGACGCGGGCCTGGCCGTCCTGCGCGGCGGCCTCGCCCCGGACGGCGCGGTGGTCAAGTCCGCCGGGGTCCCGGAGGGCATGCAGGTGTTCACCGGCCGGGCGGTGGTGACCGAGTCGCAGGAGGACGCCTGCGAGGCGATCCTGTCCGGACGCGTCACGCCCGGCACCGTCCTGGTCATCCGCTACGAGGGGCCGCGCGGCGGCCCCGGCATGCAGGAGATGCTGTACCCGACCGCCTACCTCAAGGGACGGGGCCTGGCCGGCTCGTGCGCGGTGGTCACCGACGGCCGCTTCTCCGGCGGCAGTGCCGGCCTGTCGGTCGGCCACGTCTCGCCCGAGGCGGCCGCCGGCGGGCCGCTGGCCCTCGTCCGGGACGGCGACGCCATCACCATCGACATCGCCGCCCGGCTCCTGCACCTGGACGTCGCCGGGCCGGAACTCGCGGCCCGGCGCGCCGACCTGGAGCAGGGCACCGGCTACCGGCCCCGCGACCGCGACCGTCCCGTCTCCACCGCGCTGCGCGTCTACGCGTCCGTGGCGCAGTCCGCCGACAAGGGCGCCGTGCGCGCGATCGAGGACCGCTGAGACCGGACGGTCAGGACGCGGCCGCCCCGACCACCCGGTAGTGGTAGTCGCTCTGGCCGAACATCGCGTCGATCACCAGCAGCCGCTTCAGGTAGTGGCCGACGGCCAGCTCGTCGGTCATGCCGATGCCTCCGTGGGTCTGCACGGCGGCCTCGCCGACGGCGCGTCCGAGCCTGCCGACCTGGGCCTTGAGCACGGACAGGTCGCGCGGGGCGGCGCGACCCGCCTCGGCGAGCGCCGCCGTGTACAGCAGGGTCGCCCGAGCCTTGGTGCAGGCGATCTTCATGTCGGCGAGCCGGTGGGCGACGGCCTGGAAGCGCGCGATCGGGGTGCCGAACTGCTCGCGCGCGACCGCGTACTCGCCGGTCTGGCGGAGCAGGGCCCCCATGGCTCCGACCGCCTCGGCGGCCAGGGCGATGACGGCGCCATCGACGGTTCGCGTGATCGCGCCGTGGGCGTCGGCCGACAGGCGGTTCTCCGCCGGGACCTCGACCGCGTCGAAGCCGACGTGGGCGGCGCTCCTGCCGTCCACCGTCGTGAAGGGGGTGACCCGCACACCCGGGGCGCCGGGCTCGACGAGCAGCAGGGCCAGGCCCCGGTGCTCGCCGGGCTCGCCGCCGGTACGGGCCGTCACGACGAGCACGTCGGCGTCCGCACCGCCCAGGACCAGCCGCTTCTCGCCGTCGAGCCGGTACCCGCCGGCCGACTCGCGGCACCGCACCGCCACCTGCGACGGTTCGGCCGTGCCGCCGGCCTCCTCATGGGCGAACGCCGCGAGGGCCTCCCCGGCCATGATCCGGCCGAGCCAGTGCTTCGCCGCCGGCTGCTCGCCGGCCTCGGCCAGCGCGCGCCCGGCCAGGAGCACCGACGCCACGTACGGCTCGACCAGGAGGTGTTCGCCGAACAGCTCGCCGACGGCGACGAGGTCGACGACCGAGCCGCCGAGGCCGCCCGCCGCCTCCGGGAACGGCAGCGTCAGCAGCCCGAGGTCGGCGAACGCCCGCCAGACCTCGTCCGAGTGCGGGCGGCCGGACCGCAGGATCGCCTGCCGCGCCTCGAAGGAGTGGTTCTTCGCGAGGTAGCGGGCCACGCTCTCGCGCAGCATCGCCTGCTCGTCGGTGAAGCCGAAGTCCATCGTCGCCCTCCTGCGGTCAGCGGTTCGTGAGCGAGCGCGCGATCAGGTCGCGCTGTACCTCGTTGGTGCCCGCGTAGATCGAGGTGGCCCGGCTGTTGAGGTAGTACGGCATGGCGATCAGGTCGAAGCCGTCGCCGAGCGGGTCGGCTCCGGCGCCGACCTCCAGCGCCTGGAGCTGGAGCGCGAGCCCTTCGAGGCCGCTCACCCGCGCCATCAGGGACGTCAGGCGCTGGATCAGCTCCGAACCGATCGTCTTGTTGAGCGAGGGGAAGGCCGGGTCGGCGGCGATCGGATGCCCGCTGACCGCGAGCCTCTCCAGGTGCTCCACCGACGCCACGTCCGCCTCCAGCTCGCCGAGGTCGCGCTGGAAGACCGGGTCGTCGGCGAGCCGCCCGCCGAACGGCGAGGTCCGCTCCCCGGCCGCCGCGCGGATCATCCGGACGAACCGGTGCAACCACGGCGACTGCATCGACCCGCCGCGCTCGTACCGCAGCAGGTGCTTGGCGACCGTCCAGCCGTCGTTCTCCGCCCCGACCCGGCCCGACCGCGGGACGCGGACGTCGTCGAAGAACACCTCGCACTGCTCCGGGAAGCCGTCGAGCCCGACGATCGGGCGGATCTCCATGCCGGGGTAATCGACGCGGTCCAGCAGCAGGAAGGTGATCCCCTGCTGCTTCTTGCCGGCGCTGCTGGTGCGCACCAGCATGAACATCCGGTTCGCCCGGTGCGCGAGGGTCGTCCAGATCTTGCTGCCGTTGATGACGTAGTCGTCGCCGTCGGGCACGGCCGTGCAGGTCAGCGAGGCCAGGTCCGACCCGGCGCCGGGCTCGGAGTAGCCCTGCGTCCAGTAGTCCTCGCCGGCGAGGATGCCGGGCAGGTGCCGGCGCTTCTGCTCGTCCGTCCCGAGGTCGATGAGCAGCGGGCCGATCATCTTGAGGCCGTTGGGCAGCAGCGGCGGCAGGTCCCGCCGGCAGTACTCCTCGGCGAACACGAAGCGCTGCTCGGCCGTCCAGCCGGTGCCGCCGTGCTCCACCGGCCATTCCGGCGCGGCCCAGCCCTTCCGGTGCAGGATCCCGTGCCACTGCATGACCTCGTCGAAGGGGGCGAAGACGCTGGTCGTCTTGCGGCCCGCCTCGCGGATGGCGTCGGTCGGCGCGGTGTCGAGGAACTCGGCGACCTCGCGGCGGAAGTCCTCGATCTCGGGGCCGGATTCCAGGTTCATCAGCGCGTCACTCCGATCGGGGGCGGGTGGTGAAGGCGGCGATCCGCTCGTGCATGTCGGGGCCGTGCCCTTCGCTCTCCATCACTTCCCATTGCAGGCCGGCGTCGAGCGGGCCGCCGTCGGTCGCCTCCAGCAGCCGCTTGACGGCGGCGTGGGTGAACGCGGAGTTCGCCGCGATCCCCTCGGCCAGCGCCTCGATCTCGGCGTCGAAGCGGCCGGCCGGCACGGCGTACTCGGCGAGGCCGATGCGGACGGCCTCGTCCGCGTCGATCATGCCCGCGGTGAACATCAGCCGCTTGGCGGTCGCGGTGCCGACGCGGCGCGGCAGCCGCTGGCTCATCCCCCAGACGGGGGTCAGCGCCCATCTGGCATGCGTGTCACCGAAGCGGGCGTCGTCGGCGGCGACGATGAAGTCGGCCGCGAGCGCCACCTCCAGCGCGCCGGTGTAGCAGTGGCCGTGCACGGCCGCGATCACGGGCTTGGGCAGCCGCTCCATCATCCGCAGCGTCTCGCTGTGCCAGCCGGGCGACGGCGGGCCCTCGCCTTCGGCGATGGCGGACAGGTCGTGACCGGCCGAGAAGCACTTGCCGGCTCCTCGCAACACCACGCACCGGACGGCGTCGTCGTGCCGCAGGTCGATGACGTGCCGGCGCAGTTCCCCGAACATCTCGACGGTCAGCGCGTTGAGCTTGGCGGGCCGGTTCAGCGTCAGCAGGGTCCATCCCTTCCGGTCCGTCCGGCTCACGAGGTCTGCCATGGGAACTCTCCTGTCCGAGGGGGCGCCGGCGCGGCCGGGCGGGCGCGGCCGGCGGCGGAGGACGCGACGAGGCCGACGATCGCGGTGATCCTGACATATCACCCCAGGTCTGGCATAGATCCTGCCAGGATCCTCCGCGGCTCCGGACCGCTACGGCGCGGGGGGCCGGACGATCCGCTGGACGACGGCGACGGCCCGGGCCAGGTGCGGTTCCGTGCGGTCGGTGCGGTGCGCGATCGCCAGGTCGACGGTGACGGCGGGACGCGCCAGCGGGCGGAAGACGACGCCGTCGAGGGCGAGGGCCGTCACCGGCTCGGGGACGACGGCGGCGCCGAGGCCGCCCGCGACGAGCGTGACGAGGGTGGAGGTCTCGCCGACCTCGTGCCGGATCCGGGGCTCGACGGCGGCGTCCCGGAAGAGGCCGAGGACGACGTCGTACATCACCGAGCGGCGGTCCGCGGAGTGCACGATGAGGTCGGCGTCCGCCAGGTCGGTGATCGCGATCCGGGGCAGGGCGGCGAGGGGGTGGTCGGCGGGGGCGGCGACGACGAGCCGGTCGCGGCGCAGCGGCAGCACGGTGAGGGACAGGTCGGCGATCGGCGGGCGCAGCAGCGCGAGGTCGATGTCGCCGGTGCGCAGCGCGGCGGCCTGGTCGGGCACCAGCATCTCGCCGCGGAAGGAGAAGTCGACGCCGGACAGCTCCCGGGACAGGCCGCGGGAGAGGGCGGGCAGGAGGCTGTAGGTCGCCGACCCGACGCAGCCGATCGTGAGGTGGCCGACGGCGCCGGCCGCGATGCGGCGGGCCTCGTGCGCCGCGTCGTCGACCTCGTCGAGGATCCGGCGGGCGCGCGCGAGGTAGCCGCGGCCCGCGTCGGTGAGGTCGACGCGGCGGGTGCTGCGGTGCAGCAGTTCCACGCCGAGGTCGGCCTCGAGCCGGCGGATCGCCTGCGAGAGGGGCGGCTGCGCCATGTTGAGCCGGTCGGCGGCGCGTCCGAAGTGCAGTTCCTCGGCGACGGCGACGAAGTACCGCAGCTGACGTAGATCCATATGCAGCACGTATCAATGGAAGCGAATATTGATACTTCACTGTATCAAGGGAGGCCACCTAGCCTCGATGGCATGAGCACCTATCTCTACTCGGCCGTCCGGACCCCGTTCGGGCGGTTCAACGGCGCCCTCGCGGGCGTCCGGCCGGACGATCTCGCGGCGGGCGTGATCGCCGCGCTGCTGGAGCGCGCGCCGCGGCTGGACCCGGCCGCGATCGGCGAGGTCGTCTGGGGCAACGCCAACGGCGCGGGCGAGGAGAACCGCAACGTCGGCCGGATGGCGGCGCTGCTCGCCGGGCTGCCGACGAGCGTGCCCGGCTCGACCGTCAACCGGCTGTGCGGCTCCAGCCTCGACGCGGCGATGATCGGGTCCCGGACGATCGAGACGGGCGACGCCGGCGTGGTGCTGGCCGGCGGGGTCGAGTCGATGACGCGGGCGCCGTGGGTGCTGCCGAAGCCCGCGAAGGGCTTCCCGGCGGGGAACGTCACCGCGGTGTCGACGACGCTCGGCTGGCGGCTGGTGAACCCGCGCATGCCGAAGGAGTGGACGGTCTCGCTCGGCGAGGCCAACGAGCTGCTCCAGGAGAAGTACGGTGTCGGCCGGGACCGGCAGGACGCGTTCGCGCTGCGCTCGCACCGGCTCGCGGCGGCCGCCTGGGACGAGGGCTTCTACGACGACCTGGTCGTCCCCGTCGAGGGGCTGAAGCGCGACGAGGGCATCCGCGCCGACACGTCACTGGAGAAGCTGTCGGGGCTGAAGCCGAGCTTCCGCCCGGACGGCACCATCACCGCGGGCAACGCCTCGCCGCTGAGCGACGGCGCGTCCGCCCTGCTGCTCGGCTCCGCCGACGCCGCCGGGCGGATCGGCCTGGAGCCGCTCGCGCGGATCGCCGGGCGGGGCGCGTTCGCCCTCGACCCGCAGGAGTTCGGCTACGCCCCGGTCGAGGCGGCGAACCGCGCGCTCGCGCGGGCCGGGATCGGCTGGGACCAGGTGGGCGCGGTCGAGCTGAACGAGGCGTTCGCCGTGCAGTCGCTGGTCTGCGTCGACGCGTGGGGCGTCGACCCGGAGATCGTCAACACCCGGGGCGGCGCGATCGCGATCGGCCACCCGCTCGGCGCGAGCGGCGCCCGCGTCCTCGGCACGCTCGCGAAGGTGCTCCGCGAGCGCGGCGAGCGGTGGGGCGTCGCGGCCATCTGCATCGGCGTCGGGCAAGGCCTGGCGGTCGTCCTAGAGAACACGGAGACCTCCAAGTGAGCCGGACGGAGATCCTGGAGAGCATCGACGAGGCCGTCCGCGGGATAGAGGACGGCAGCACCGTGCTGGTCGGCGGGTTCGGCTTCGCCGGCATGCCGTTCGACCTGATCGACGGGCTGATCCGGCAGGGCGCGGCGGACCTCACCATCGTGTCCAACAACGCCGGGAACGGGGACGTCGGGCTCGCCGCGCTGCTCAAGGCCGGACGCGTCCGGAAGGTGATCTGCTCGTTCCCCCGGCAGAGCGACTCCTACGTGTTCGACGAGCTGTACCGGGCCGGGCGGATCGAGCTGGAGATCGTGCCGCAGGGCAACCTCGCCGAGCGGATGCGCGCGGCGGGCGCGGGCATCGGCGCCTTCTACTGCCCGACCGGCGTCGGCACCCCCCTCGCGGAGGGCAAGGAGACCCGGACGATCGACGGGCGCGAGCACGTCCTGGAGTACCCGATCAAGGCCGACGTGGCGCTGATCAGCGCCCACCGCGCCGACACGATGGGCAACCTCGTGTACCGCAAGACCGCCCGCAACTTCGGTCCCGTCATGGCGACGGCCGCGGCCACCACGGTCGTGCAGGTGGGCGGGGTCGTCGCGGCCGGGGAGCTGGATCCGGAGGCGGTCGTCACGCCCGGGATCTACGTCGACCGCGTGGTGCGGGTCGAGGAACGCCATTACACCGTTCAAGGAGCGCGCTGACATGTCCGTCGCCACAGGGCCTCTCACGCCGGACGAGCTCGCCGCGGTCGTCGCCCGCGACATCCCGGCGGGCTCCTACGTCAACCTCGGCATCGGCCGCCCGACCAAGGTCGCCGACCATCTCCCGGACGGCTCTGGCGTCGTGCTGCACACCGAGAACGGCATGCTCAACATGGGCCCCGCCGCGACCGGCGAGCGGATCGACCCCGACCTCACCAACGCCGGGAAGGTCCCGGTGACCGAGCTGCCCGGCGCGTCGTACTTCCACCACGCGGACTCGTTCGCGATGATGCGCGGCGGCCATCTGGACGTGTGCGTGCTGGGCGCGTTCCAGGTGTCGGCCGTCGGCGACCTCGCGAACTGGAGCACGGGCGCCCCGGACGCGATCCCGGCCGTCGGCGGCGCGATGGATCTGGCGATCGGCGCGAAGCAGGTCTTCGTGATGATGACGCTGTTCGACAAGCAGGGCCGGTCGAAGCTGGTGGCCGAGTGCACCTACCCGCTGACCGGCGTCGGCTGCGTCAGCCGCGTCTACACCGACGTCGCCGTCATCGACGTGGACCCGGACGGCGCGTCCGTCCGCGAAACGTTCGGCATCACTCTGGACGACCTGCGCGCCCGCGTCCCCGTCCCCCTCAAGTCCGCCTGACACGTTGAGTTGCGGCGTGTCGGCCTTAAGAACCCTGTTTTAAGGCCGACACGCCGCAAGTCAACGAAGGGCGTTCGCGGACGACAGCGGGATCGGCGTGAACATCGGGGGCTCGTCGGACGGGTCCAGGGCGGTCGGGCCGTAGAGCCAGTCGACGAACGCGTAGTCGTAGGTGTCGCGCTCGCGCAGCAGGACGTTGCGTTGCTGCCGGGCAAGGCCGTCCAAATGCCACAGCTCGCCCCAGGCGCGCGACGTGGTGACGACGCGGCGGCAGTGCTCGGGGCGGACGGCCTGGTAGGCGGCGAGGACGGCGGCCCAGCCCTCGTCTGCGAGGTGCCGGGCGGCCTGCTCGCCGAGGACCCAGCCGTCCTCGATCGCCATGATCGCGCCCTGCGCGATGTACTGGAGCGGGGGGTGCGCGGCGTCGCCGAGCAGCGCGATGTTCCCGTCGACCCAGGTCATGATCGGGTCGCGGTCGTACATCCGCCACCACCGGTCGCGCCACATGTCGGGCAGCCCGCCGCGGACGAAGTCGCAGGTCGCCGCGAACGCCGCGTCCAGCTCGTCGGGCGTGCCCCAGTCCTCCTCGCCGGCGCGGGCCTTGGGCGACTCGAAGACGGCGACCTGGTTGAGCAGCTCGCCGCCGCGCAGCCCGTAGTGGACGAAGTGGCAGCGCGGGCCGACGTACACGACGACCTCGGACAGGTCGACGTCCGCGGCCCGGCCGCTCGCGGTGGGCGTGGTGCCGCGGTAGGCGACGTACGCCGACGACACCGGCTCGTCGTCCGCGATCAGCTTCCGCGCCACCGAGTGCAGGCCGTCGGCCGCGACGACGATCCGCGCCTCCTCGACGCGGCCGCCGGCGAGCGTCACGCTCGCACCATCGGCGGTGTTCGTGCAGGCGGTGACCTGCTGCGACGTGCGCAGGTCCACGCCGGCGCGCTCGCAGGCGCGCAGCAGCATGGCGTGCAGGTCGCTGCGGTGGATGACCAGGTACGGGAAGCCGTAGCGGCGTTCGAGGTCGCGCAGGTCGAGACGGGTCAGCTCGGTGCCGTCGACGGCGTCGCGCATGATCATCGCGTCGGGCAGCACGCCGAGGCTCTTCGCCTCGTCCAGCAGGCCGTAGTCGTCGAGGATGCGCGTGCAGTTCGGGGCGAGCTGGATGCCCGCGCCGACCTCGCCGAAGGCGGAGGCCCGTTCGAGCACGCGGACCGCGAGGCCGCGGCGGGTCAGGGCGTAGGCGGCGCTCAGCCCGCCGATGCCGCCGCCGACGACGATCACATCAGGGTCGGTCATGGTCTCTTCCTTCTCCGGCGCCTCAGAGCCAGGGGCCGAGGGACGGGGCGCCGGCGAGCGCGTGCGGCCGTCCGGCCAGCCAGGCGGCGACCTCGGGGAGCGGGCCGTCCGGGAGCGCGTCCAGCTTCCGCTTGGCGGCGATGTCGGTGACGAGGGCGTCCAGGAAGCCGCCCGGAAGGTCGGCGAACGCGACTCCGCGATGCAGGTCGACGGCGTGGACGAAGGTCTCCCGCGACCGCATCCAGGGCACCTCGGTGGCGGGGACGGTGCGTCCCTGCGCCGTGACCACCTCCGCCTGCCACTGGCGCTCGGTGAGCGCGTCCATCGCCGTCCGCAGCTCCGCGCAGGACCGGGCCAGCCAGCCGGCCAGCTCCGCGGCGCTCATCTGCGGGCCGCGCTCGATCCCGGCCGCCCGCTCCTCCGGCGAGGCGTACATCGGAGTCTCCTCGCCGGTCGCGGCCCAGTGCACCAGGTTGCCGAGCGCGTCGGCGTTCGCCGCGACGTGCGCGACGAGGTGCCTGCGGGACCAGCCGGGCAGCAGGGTCGGGGCGCCGTACTCCGCCTCGGTCAGTCCATCGGCGGCGTCGAGGAACAGTTCCGTGCCCTCCCGCGCCCAGCGGACGGCGTCGGCGAACGTCCGGGCCATCAGGCGTCCTTGACGACGCGGTTGGTGCACGCGCCGATGCCGTCGACCTCGGTCACGACCGTCTCGCCGCCGGTCAGGTAGACCTTCGGGTCGCGGGCGTGGCCCACGCCGGCCGGGGTGCCGGTCGCGATCAGGTCGCCGGGACGCAGCGTGATGATCGTGGAGACGTACTTGACCAGGAACACCGGGTCGAACAGCAGCGTCCCGGTGTCGTCGGACTGCATCTCCGCGCCGTCGACCACCGTCCGCACCCGCAGTGCGGGACGGACGCCGCCGACCTCGTCCGGGGTGACCAGGTAGGGGCCGACCGGGGTCGAGGAGTCCCAGATCTTGCCCTGCGTCCACTCGATGGTGCGGAACTGCCAGTCGCGCACCGACACGTCGTTCATGACGGTGAACCCGGCGATCGCCGCCTCGGCCTGCGCGTCGTCCGCCCGGCGGACCTGCTTGCCGATGACGACGGCGAGCTCCACCTCCCAGTCCAGGGCGTCGGTCTCGGCGGGCTTGACGATGTCGTCGTTCGCGCCGATCAGGGAGTCGGCGAACTTCGGGAACAGCGTCGGGTACGACGGCAGCTCCCGCCCCATCTCCTTGATGTGGTTGGAGTAGTTGTGGCCGACGCAGATCACCTTCGACGGGCGCGGCACGACGGGCGCGAAGTCCACGCCGTCGAGGTCGTGGGCCTCACCGGAGGCGCCGGCCGCCTTCGCCCGCCAGTCCGGGTCGTCCAGGAGGGCGCCGACGTCGGGGTACCCGAGGTCGACGAGCCGGTCGCCGTCGAGGCGGACGGCGCGCGTACCGGCGGCGGTGCGGATGGTGGAGAGCTTCATCAGGCGTTGTCCTCGGCGGTTCAGCGGGTGGCGGTTCGGTGGGTGGCGGTTCGGTGGGTGGCGGTTCGGTGGGTGGCGGTCCGGTGCAGTTTCAGGGCCTCGAAGACGGGCGCGTCGCCGAAGCGGAACAGGTCCAGGGCCCCGGAGTCGGAGTCGGACGGCCCGGCCTCGGACCGCACCGAGAACGGTTCCCAGGACGGGACGACGAAAAGGTCCCCGCGCGTCACCGACCAGGTCCGGTCGCCGACCGTCACCGTGCCGGAGCCGTCGAAGACCTGGTAGACGCTGGATCCGGTCTCGCGGACCGGGGCCGTCTCGGCGCCCCGGGCGACCCGGTGGAACTCGGCGCGCAGGGTCGGGAGCACGTCGGTGCCGTCGGCGGGGTCGGTGTAGCGGACGGCGGCGTGGCCGGGCTCCACCGTCGCGGCGTGCCCCTCCTTCTCCAGCGCGAGCTGGTCGGCCAGGGCGCGGTCGGTGTGCTCCCACTTGTAGGAGAGCAGCGGCGAACCGGGCGTGGTGTGCGCGACGCCGACGGGGCGGAGCCCGGGGTGGCCCCAGAGCCGCTCGGCGCGGGACCGCTCGGGCGTGATGCGCTCGGCGTCGGAGATCTCGTCGCGCCCGAACTCGAAGAACTGCGCCTCGGTCAGGTACTGGAACGGGATGTCGAGGCCGTCGATCCACGCCATCGGACGGTCGGTGGCGTTGTGGTGGGCGTGCCAGTTCCAGCCGGCCTGCGGCAGGAAGTCGCCGCGGTTCATCGGCACGGGGTCGCCGCCGACGACCGTCCACACCCCGGAGCCCTCGACGACGAAGCGGAAGGCGTGCTGGGTGTGGCGGTGCTCGGGCGCGTCCTCGCCGGGCATGAGGTACTGGATCGCCGCCCACAGCGTCGGCGACGCGAACGGGCGGCCGCCGAGCCCCGGGTTGGCGAGGGCGATCGCGCGGCGTTCGCCGCCGCGCCCCACCGGGACGATCCGCCCCGCCTGGTCGGCGAGGCCGACCAGCCGGTCCCACTTCCACAGATGCGGGACGGCGCTGGAGCGGGGATGGGGCGGCATCAGGCCGCCGATCTCCGTCCACAGCGGGACGAGCAGTTCGGCCTCGAAGCCGCGGTAGAGGTCCTCCAGCTCGGGGGTGACCTCCGGCTGGCCGGGCGCGTCCACGGCCCGCAACTTCACGGGCGATTCCGCCGGAGCAGGCCCGAGGGTGTCGGCAGGAGTGCTGGTCATACCGGTCATCGTCCTGCGAGTACGCTCTGAAGAATAGGAAATTCTGCTCTACAGAACTCGGGGACCCGCGTGGACAAGCCGCTCAAGGCGCCGCCGCCGTACGCCATCGCGAGCGTCGACAACGCGCTGCGCATCGCCGCGATGCTGCAGCTCGAAGGGCCGCTCACGGTCACCGAGGTCGCGCAGCGGCTCGGCGTCGCGAACTCGACCGCGCACCGGCTGCTCGCGATGCTCGTCTACCGCGACTTCGCGGTCCGCGACGAGGGCCGCGCGTACCGCGTCGGGCCCGTCCTGGAGCTCGCCGCCCACTCCCAGTCGGCCGCGGCGCGGCTGCGGGCCGCCGCGCTGCCGCACCTGCACCGGCTGGCCGAGCGGCTCGACGAGTCCGCGAACCTCACCGTCCGCACCGGCGCCACGGTCCGCTTCATCGCCAGCGTCGAGTCGCGGCAGGCGCTGCGGGTCGGCTCGCGCGAGGGCATGGTGTTCCCCGCCCACCGCACCACCGCCGGGCTGCTGCTCCTCGCCGAACTGCCGCCCGAGCAGCTGGAGTCGCTGTACGCCGCCGAGCGCTACGACGAGCGGCCGGGCGACCGGCCCGACCCGGACGTCCTGCACGCGGACCTGGCGGGGGTGCGCCGCAACGGGTTCGCGCTCAACCAGGGCCGGTCGGAGCGGGGCGTCGTCGCGGTCGGCGTGCCCGTGCGCGCCCCGGAGGGCGAGGTCGTCGCCGGGCTGTCGGTGTCGATGCCGAGCGCGCGGTACGAGAAGGAGCGGCTGCCCGCGCTGGTCGCCACGCTGCGGTCGGCGGCCGACGCGCTGGAGCGCGACCTGGGGGACTGACGCCGCGGTTCCGGGGCGGGCGCGCGGCCGGTCAGCGCGCGCCGATCAGCCCGAACCAGCTGTCGGTCAGCTCCGCGAGCATCTGCTCGCGGTCCAGCTTCCAGTCGGCGCCGGCCCAGTTCTGGGCCACGTAGTCGAGCTGCGCCATCGCGAGGACGCCGCGGAAGTGCCGCTGGTGCGGCTCGAAGCGCCCGGCGGCGGTCAGGCCGTCCTCGACGTCGCTGATCGCCTCCTCCAGCCAGCGCTCCACGAGGTTGCGCAGCTCCGGTTCGGCGGCGGCGGCGTCGCGGCCGATCCGGATGATGGGGTGGATCTCGGGCCACCGCTCGGAGGTCTGCGCGAGCCAGGCCGCGATCGTCGCGCGGCGGCCGTCCCGCACCGCTTCCACCAGGTCCAGCGCGGTCGACCCGTGCTGCGGGGACCTGCTGCGCCGGAGCACCTCGTTGAGGCGCTCGGCGATGAGCGCCTTCATCAGCTCGCCCTTGGACGGGAAGTGCGCGTAGAAGGTGACCCGGGTGGTGCCGACCGCGCCGGCGATGTCCTCGACGGTGGTGGCGAGGTAGCCCTTGGCGGAGAACAGCTCGAGCCCCGCGTCGAGGATCAGCCGCCGGGTCATTTCCTTCTGTGCTTCGCGCAGGCTCGCCACCCGGCAACCCTAGCGCACGCGTCAGCACTCCTTTCGGTCTACCCGCTCAGCATACGTGCAGGTTGTTCACTTGACGTGATGTAAATCCATGTGACACCGTGCGTCCACGACGGGTGATCTCACTCACACGGCTCCGGCCCGGTGAACGCGAGGACGCCCCGCACCCACAAGGAGTCCCCAATGACGCGCTACAGCCACGCACGGAGGCCGTCATCCGGCGCGCGCACGCCGGGCCCCGCCCCGACGGTGGTCGCCGGCTGCTTCGCGGTCCTGCTCGCGCAGGTGGCGTACTCGCTGCCCGGCGCCCTCAACGGCACCTTCCAGCAGGAGTTCGCGACCACCGGATCGCAGCTCACCTGGATCACCGCCGCGTTCGCCATCCCGATGGTGGTCCTGGAGCTGACCACCGGCGTGATCGGCGACCTGTTCGGCCGCAAGCGGCTGCTCCAGGCCGGCGCCGTCCTCACCGTGATCGGCTCGCTGGTCTGCTGCCTGGCCGGGACGGTCCAGGTGATGTGGGCCGGCCAGGTCGTCGCCGGCGTCGGCGCGGCGATCCTGTACCCGATCTCGCTCGCGATGATCGCGGCGGTCGCGCCGGACCAGGAGGCGCGCACCCGGGCCATCGCGCTGTGGGCGGGCTTCCTGTCCATCGGCGCGGCGATCTCGCCGCTGCTCGGCGGCGCCTTCGCCGAGAACGGCGGCTGGCGCGGCGCGTACGCCGTCGTCATCGGCGCCGCCGTGCTGTCGTTCCTGATCACCTTCGCGGCGACCGACTCGTCCGCCCCGCAGGGCCGCAAGCTGGACGTGCCCGGCCAGATCACGCTGGCGCTCGGCCTCGTCGCGCTGCTGTTCGCCGCCACGCAGGGGTCGGAGAGCGGCTTCACCCGGCCGGAGATCCTCGCCGCGTTCGCCGCCGGCGTCGTCCTGCTCGCCGCGTTCGTCGCGATCGAGCTGCGGACGCCCGTGCCGCTGCTGAACCTGCGGCTGTTCGCCAACCGCGCCTACGCGATCGTCGCGATCGCCACGGTCGTCGGCATGTTCGCGTTCCTCGCCACCTGCTACTCGATGAGCATCTGGCTCGGCGCAGTCCAGCACCAGAGCGCGCTCAAGATCGGCGTGCTGTTCCTGTTCATCCAGGGCCCGGCGTTCCTGCTGGTGCCGGTCGTCTCCCGGCTCATCCGCACGGTCTCGCCGCGGTGGGTGCTGTCGGGCGGCTTCGCGCTGATGGCCGCCGCTGACATCTGGTGCTCGACGTTCGACGTCGCCGACATGGGCTGGACCAGGTTCGTCGCGCCGATGACGCTGCTCGGCTGCGGCTTCGCGCTGACGGTCGGCTCCATCACCGCCGTCGCGATCAACACGGTCCCGGTCCGGCTCGCGGGCATGGCGAGCGCGACGACCAACCTGCTGCGCGACTTCGGGTTCGCGCTCGGCCCGGTGCTGATCGCCGCGCTCGCGATCGGCAAGGCCAACGACGCCCTGCTCGCCGGGCTCGGCCGGGTGATCGGCGCCTCCGGCCTGCAGGCGCCGTACTCCGGCGTCGCGGGCGGCATCGCCCACGAGGGCGGCGCCATGGCGATCAACTCGATGCCCGTGGTGCCGGGCGCCGGTCCGGGCGCTCGGCCGGTGCCGATGCCGCATCAGCTGCACCAGCTCGCCTTCGAGTCGCTCGGCTCCGCGTACAACACCGCCTTCCTCGTCGCGGGCCTGTGCGCGGCGGCGGCGGGCGTGCTGACGCTGGTCGGCCTGGTCGGCCACCGCGAGGCCGCGCCCGAGGCGGACGGCACCGGTGCCCGCGATCTGGTAAGTCTTACATGACGCAAGTTCACTTGACGTGACGTAAAGGGCCGACGAAAGGAAGTGCCGATGACCGGCGCACAGACCGCCGAGAGAAGCACCGTGAACACCGTCCTCGGCCCCGTCCCGGCGGACGACCTCGGCGTCGTCGCCGTCCACGAGGCCCTGCTCTCCGTGGTGCCCGGCGCCGAGCACGCGTTCGACGTCGTCATCGACCGCGCGGAGATCTTCGAGACCCTCGCGGCGAAGCTGGCGGACTTCCGCGAGCACGGCGGACGGACGATCGTCGACAGCACCGGCATGTTCCACGGCCGGGACGTGCCGCTGTACGAGGCGCTGTCGCGGGCGACGGGGGTGCACATCGTCGCGTCCACCGGCATGGGCCCGGAGGAGATGCTCGGCGGCTACTTCCTGACTCCGCAGACCAACCCGCCGACGCCGTGGCCCGCGGAGCGGTTCGCCGACCTGTTCACCAAGGAGATCACCGAGGGCATGGTGGTCCCGCGCGTGGAGCGGCGGGGCGCCGCGGGCCTCGTCGCCACCGCCGCGACCCGCGCGGGCATGACCGCGACCGACGAGAGCCTGTTCCGCGGCGCGGCCCGCACCGCGTCGGCCACCGGTGTCCCCCTCTCCGTCCGCTACGGCAAGGACGCCGTGCACGACCTCGACGTCGTCCTGGACGAGGGCCTCCCGGCCGACCGGGTCGTCGTCGGCGGCCTCGACCGCAGGGACGCGGTCGAGGCCGGCGCCCCTCTCGCGGTCGCCCGCCGCGGCGCCTACGTCGCGATCGACCACGTCGGCCTGAACGACGACGGCGCGCACGTCACCGACCGCGAGCGCGCCGCCCTGGTGCTCGACCTCGTCGGGGCCGGCCACGGCGACCGGATCCTGCTGTCGGGCAACGCGATCGGCGTGGCCAAGGGCCAGGCCGCCTACGACCTGCCGTTCAGCCACGTCGCCTCGGTGTTCGTCCCCCTGGCGGCGTCGCTGGGGCTCGGCGGCGAGGACGCCGAGCGCATCCTCGCCGGCAACCCGCGCGACCTGCTGACCGTGCGCTGATCTTCCTGAGGTTTGGAGCGAGACGAATGTCGAGGGTGAACACCGTCCTGGGGCCGATTCCCGCCGAGGAGCTGGGGGTCGTGGCCGTCCACGAGCACATCGGGTACGGGATGCCCGGCTCGGAGCTGGACACGAAGTGGTGGAAGACGCCGGAGGAGCGGTACGCCGAGACCGTCCCGAAGCTGCGCGCGTTCCGCGAGCACGGCGGCGGGACGTTCGTGGACGTGACCGGCATCTGCAACGGCCGCGACGTCGACTACTACCGGTCGCTGTCGGCGAAGACCGGCGTCCACATCGTGGCCTGCACCGGGTTCGTCGGCGGCGACACCGCCCTGCCGTTCTTCGCGCGGGCGAGCGTCGACTACCTGGCCCGGCACTTCGTCCACGAGATCACCGTGGGCATCGGCGGCACGGGCGGCCGCGCCGGCGTCATCAAGGTCGGGGTGAGCCGCGGCGGCCGCATGACGGAGCTGGACAAGCGCATCTACCGCGCGGCCGCCCGCGCGTCCAAGGCGACCGGGGCGGGCATCCTCACCCACCTGGCCATCGACGCCGAGAACGCCATCGCGATCTTCGCCGAGGAGGGGCTGCCCCTCGACCGGGTGCTCTTCGGGCACGTCGACGACGGCGTCAACGCGGACAAGACCCGCGACACCTGGATCGCCGACCAGGGCGGCCGGATCGGGTTCGACACCTTCGGCTACGAGACCGAGCTCCCGGACCCGCCGTTCTGGGCCCGTCCGCGCAAGGAGCGCCTGGACCACTTCCTCCGCTTCATCGCCGGTGAAGGCCGGCTCGGGCAGGTGCTCGCCTCGGCCGACGCCAACTGCAGCCCGCTGGGCTGGCCGGGCGTGAAGGGCCACACCGTGAACTACATCTTCGAGGACCTCATCCCGGACCTGCGCGCCGCCGGGCTCGACGACGCCGCCATCAGGACGGTCTTCGTCGACAACCCCGCCGACTTCCTCTCCCTCAAGAACTGACAAGGACCCCAGCTCTATGCAGTCCTCGGACCTGAAGAAACTGAACATCGCCGTCGTCGGCGCGGGGTACGGCGGCGCGGCCGCGGCGAAGGCCCTGAGCCTGCTCGGCGCCACCGTCACCGTCTACGAGCAGGCGTCCCGGATCCGCGAGGTGGGCGCCGGCATCGGCCTGCGCCCGTCCACCATGGACCGGTTCCGCCGGTGGGGCATCGCCGACGCCATCCGGAAGGTCAGCTCCCCGAGCGACTACTTCGAGATCCTCACCGCGACCGGTGAGCGGATCATGGTCGAGGCGTGGCCGGAGATCGACGCCTTCGGCGAGACCACCCACCTGATCCACCGCGGCGACTTCATCGAGGCGCTGCTGTCGGTGCTGCCCGCCGGCATGGTCCGCCTCGGCCACAAGCTGGAGAGGATCGAGGACCGGGGCGACGGTGCCGTCCTGACCTGCGCCAACGGGACCACCGTCGAGGCCGACCTGGTGGTCGGGGCCGACGGCATCAAGTCGGTGGTCCGCGAGCAGCTGTTCTCCGCCGCCGGACCGGTCTTCTCCGGCGAGCACGCCTACCGCGCCGTCATCGACATCGACGACGCGTCCGGCATGGTCGTCGACGACAACCTGCGGATGTACATCGGCCGGGGCACGAAGGTCTACCTGCTGCCGCTGCGCCACCGCGGCCAGGTCTCCTTCGACATCACCGCGCTGTGCCCCGACGGCACGTGGGCACCGTCCGTCACCAAGGACGACCTGCTCAGGACGGTCGAGGGCTTCGACGAGCGGATCGTGGACATCACCCGCGGCCTCGACATGGACACCGTCAACTGCCGCGCCGTCTACGACATCGACCCGGTGCGCACGTGGCACTCCGGCTCCGTCGTGCTGCTCGGCGACGCGGCGCACTCGATGCTGCACCACCAGGGCCAGGGCGCGAACTCCGCGATCCTCGACGCCGGCGCCCTCGCCGACGCGCTCCAGGAGGCGGACTCGGTCCCGGAGGCGCTCGCGCTGTACCAGGCGACCCGCAAGCCGGTGACCGACGAGCTGCAGCGGATCTCGCGGCAGGGCTGGAGCGAGGACGAGGTCGACGAGGTCTTCCCGGGCCAGAAGCCCGCGTCGCAGCGGCCCGCGCAGAGGGCGGAGGTCTGAGGCCATGCCGCTGCACCCCGAGATCGCCAAGGCCCTCGCCGCCCTGCCGGCGCCGCCGCCCGGTCCGCTGAACCCGGCGGCGATGCGCGCCGGCGAGGAGGCGCAGGTCGCACCGGTCGCCGACCGCCTGCCGCTGCGCTCCGTCGAGGACCGCACCGCGAGGACCGCCGCAGGCGAGGTCCCCGTGCGGATCTACACACCGGACGAGGCGGGCGCGCACGGCCTGCTGGTCTACTTCCACGGCGGCGCGTTCTTCCTCGGCAGCCTGGAGACGCACGACCACGTCGCGCGGTCCCTCGCCAAGGAGACCGGGCTCAAGGTCGTCTCCGTCGGGTACCGGCTGGCGCCCGAGCACGCCTTCCCCGCCGGTCTCGACGACTGCTACGCCGCGGTCCGGTGGGCCGCCGAGAACGGCGACGCCCTGGGCTGGGACGGGACGACGCTGGCCGTCGCGGGCGACAGCTCCGGCGGCACGTTCGCGGCGGCGGTCGCCGCGATGGCGCACGACGACGGCTTCGACCGGATCACCCACCAGGTGCTGTTCTATCCGTCGCTCGACCTGGACTTCGCCGTCGACCGCTACGCGTCGCTGCGCGAGAACGCCGTCGGCCACGGCCTAGAAACGGCCGGGCTCAAGCCGTTCAACGCCTTCTACCTCGGCAGCGGCGCCGACCCGGCGGACCCCCGCGTCTCCCCGGTCAAGCGGGCGGACCTCGGCGGCCTGCCGCCGGCGCTGATCATCACCGGCGAGCTCGACCCGCTGCGCGACGAGGGCGAGTTGTACGGCCGGAGGCTCGCGGACGCCGGCGTGGACGCGACCGTCAGCCGGTACGCCGGCGCGGGGCACGGCTTCGTCCAGCACTTCTCGTGGATCCCGGAGTACCAACGGGCCTACGCGGAGACCCGCGACTTCCTCGCCCGCCGCCTCGGGGAGGGCCGGTGAGAATCCACCCGCTGGTCTCGCCGTGGGGACGGTTCGGTCTCTACAGCTTCTTCATCGACGCGCCGGAGCCGGCGATCGTCGACACCGGCATCGCATCGTCCCCCGCCGAAGGCATGGCGCCCGCGCTCCGGGCCATCGGCCGCCGGATCGAGGACGTCCGCTGGATCCTGCTCACCCACGGCCACATCGACCACGTCGGCGGCGCCCGCGCGCTGTGGGAGCTCACCGGGCGGCGCGCGCAGGTCGTGATCCACGAGGCCGACGCGCCGCTGCTGCGCTCGCGCCGGGCCCACGTGGACGAGTACCTCGCCGGGCGCGGCCGCTACCTGGACGACCCCGAGGGCGAGGCGAAGGTGACGGCCGCGGCCGAGGCGGTCATCTCCGGCGAGATGGAACCGTCCGTGCTGGTCAAGGGCGGTGAGACGATCCCGCTAGGCGGCGGCGTCACCGTCTCCGTCCACGCGATCCCCGGGCACACGCCCGGCTCGGTCGCCTACGTGGTCGACGGGCGGCGGTCCGTCTTCGTCGGCGACGCGGTGCAGGTGCACGGGGCCGCCAACGGCTTCCCCGGGTTCGAGGACCCGGCCGCCTACCGCGCGAGCCTGGAGTACCTGCGCGACGAGATCCGTCCGCGGCACCTCTACCTGGGCCACCCGTACCGGCGCACCGACGGGACGCCGTACGGCGTCGAACTCGACGCAGAGCAGGCCGCGGAGGCGCTGCGCGAGAGCCTCGACGTCGAGGGCCGGGTCGGGAACGCGGCCCGCGCCTGCCTGTGCGCGGGCCTCCAGGAGACGGACTCCGCCTACTCCCCCTTCGCGCCCGTGGCCGAGGAGGTCGGCTACACCGCCGACCCCGCGCTGGAGCCGTCGCCGTTCTTCACGTCAATGCACGGCTACCGCACGCACTTCACCCAGAACCCGTGACGAAGGAGAGCTTCGCGTCCATGGCCGACTTCCAGATCATCAAGGCGGGGCTGGACGAGATCGCCGTCCGCAAGGACCTCCGCGTGCCGATGCGGGACGGCGCCGTCCTGGCGGCCGACGCCTACCAGGGCGCGGGCGACGAGCCGCGGCCCGCGCTCGTGGCGCTGAGCCCGTACGGCAAGGAGCTGCAGGCGCTCGCGCTCACGACGCCGCCGCAGCGGCGCCCCAGCCCGATGTGGGACGGCTGCATCGAGGCGGGCGACATCGCGCGGGTCGTCAAGGAGGGCTACGTCCACGTCATCGGCGACCTGCGCGGTTCGGGCGCGTCCGAGGGCGAGCACATCGGCAACTACAACGCGGGCGGCGTCCCGCTCGGGCAGGACGCCTACGACTTCATCGAGTGGGTCGCGGCGCAGCCGTGGTGCGACGGCAGCGTCGGCATGATCGGCATCTCGTACTTCGGCTCGATGCAGGTGCTCGCGGCGGCCGAGCGCCCGCCGAGCCTCAAGGCGATCTTCGTCAGCGGCGGCCACTACGACTTCTACGAGACCACCTACCACGGCGGCGTCATGTGGTTCATGCCGCGCGCCGCGCGCGAGGGCCGCGGCGGCGACTCCGGCTGGGCGTTCACCGACCGCGTCAAGTCCCGGATGCTGGAGACGTACTCCCCCGAGGAGATCGAGGAGCGGGTCGCCGAGCGGCTCCGGGACCCGGACGTCGCCGCCTGGCCCAACCTCGTCCACGTGCTGAACTACCCGAAGAACCACGAGGCCTGGTTCGACATCGTGATGAACGAGGTCGACGGCGAGTGGTACGAGGAGCGGAACCCGGTCACGCTCGCGCCGGACATCGACATCCCCGTCTACCTGCAGATCGACCAGGGCCGCGGCTGGACGATGGACGGCACCGTCGAGGTCTTCGACGCCTTGAAGGGCCCGAAGAAGCTCGACATCGGCCCGTATCCGCCGATGCAGTCGCGCCCCTTCATCGAGGAGCACGACAAGATGTTCCGCTGGTACGAGTACTGGATCAAGGGCGTCGACAACGGGGTCATGGACGAGCCCGCCGTCACCGTGCACGTCGAGGGCTCGCGCGAGACGGTCACCGGCGCGCAGTGGCCGCCGAAGGACGTCGAGTACAAGGCGCTCTACCTGCGTCCGCGCCGCAAGCTCTCGTTCGAGCCAGAGCCGATGGGCGCCGAGCACGCCGCGCCCGACGGCTTCTACCAGGCGCCGCTGACGGTGACCGACGAGGTGGAGATCCTCAGCTGGAGCACCGCCCCGTTCGACGAGCCCACGGAGATGATCGGCCAGGGCGCCGCGCACCTGTTCGCCGAGATCGACCAGCCCGACACCAACTTCATCCTGCGCCTGTGGGACGCGGCCCCGGACGGGAAGCGGCAGCTCATCACGACCGGCTACCTCAAGGCGTCGCACCGCGAACTCGACGAGGAGCGCACCACGGAGGGGAACCCCTACCACCCGCACACCCGCGCGGTGCCGGTCGAGCCGGGGCGGATCGAGGAGTACGTGCTGCGCGTCTACCCGTTCGCGGCGACGTTCCTGCCGGGCCACAGGCTGGTGGTGGAGCTGTCCAACGACGAGCCGCTCGCCGACGAGCACAACGCGCTGCTGCCGCCGGACGCGTTCCACCTGCCGGTGGGCCGCCCGGTCACGCACAAGATCTACCGGGACGCCGCCCATCCGTCCCGGCTCGTGCTGCCGTTCACGGCGCGCGCGGCGGAGTGATCCCGGGGCCCCGGCGGCCGCAGCGCCGGGGCCAGCCAGCGTTCGAGGAGGGCGCGGAGCCGCTCGTCGCCCTGCGGCGGCTCGCTGGGGTGCTGGAGCAGCGACGTCAGCAGCCGCATGATCACCTCGGCGAGGCCGATGAGGTCGTCCTCGCCGACCCCGGCGGCCTCCCAGTCGACGGGGAAGCGCCGCAGCATCCGGGCGCCGTAGGCGACGGCGTCCGCGGCGGTGGCGCCGCGCCCGAACGCGCTGGAGTCCTTGAGCTGCAGCAGCAGGCTGAGGTGCGGCTCGTCCGGGATGGCGCGGACGCAGAACAGCATGCCCTCGACCACGGCCTCCGCCGGATCGGCGACGCCCTGCAGGTGCGCGACCAGCCGGTCCACGAACGACTCGGCGCCCTGCGCCGCCACCTCGCCGACGATGTCGCTGATCCGGGCGAAGTGGCGGTAGACGGTCTGGCGCGTGACGCCGAGCTCGCTCGCCACGTCGGAGAGGGTCGTCTTGGCGACGCCGTGCCGGTCGATGCAGCGGGCGGTCGCGTCGACGATGCGCTGCCTGGCCTCGGCATCCGTCGCGGGGGGCCGGCCTCCCCAGCCGTGGTGCGCCATGGCCCTAGGATCGCACAGGCTCCGCGGCCGGTTCGGGCGCGTTCACCCGCAGTACGGCGAGGATGAAGGCCGCCGCGGCGACCGTGCACAGCGCCGCGTACCAGAGGCTGCCGATCGGGGTGCCCTGCTCGGTGACGCCTCCGGTGGACGCGAAGTACGCCGGCAGCGCGACCAGCCACAGGACGACGAGGACGACGAGGTAGACCGCCGGGTAGATCCGCGCGAACACCGGCGACGCCGCCTGCCGGACGCCGCCCGCGCGCACCGCCCGGTAGGCGTCCGCGAGCAGATAGAGCCCGGCGATCCACACCACGGCCAGCTCAGCGGACAGGATGCCGCGCTGGATCCCGATCTGGTCGTCGCCGCGGAACGCGCCGCTGGGCGCGCTCACGATGATCATCGCCAGCGGGGTCACGGCCCCGGCGACGACGGTCCGCCACGCGACGCTCCACCCCGGCAGCGTGCCGCGGCCCGTTCTCGGACCGGCCAGCCGGACGACGAGGTAGGTCATCGCCCCGAACGAGACCGACGCGAACAGCAGCATGCTGTTCATCGGCACCGACGCGAGCGCCGGCTGGTTGATCATCCGGTTGCCGGGGTTCCACGCCCACCACTTCAGCTGCGGGCCGAGCTGGTCGAAGATCTCGTAGAACACCTGGCAGGCGAACGCGACCGCCACCGACCCGGCCAGCGGCCCGCGCCGCGCGAAGACGCCGAGCGCCCGGACCAGCTCGTAGGCCAGCTGCGAGATCGCGGGATAGAACGCCACGATGTAGAGCGGCAGCCGGTCGTACATGAACTGCACGGTGAACACGTTGTGCGAGAAGATGAACCCGACCTGCTTCTCCAGCCCGAACCAGCCGGGGAAGTAGAGCGGCGGCTCGATCACCGCGAGGTAGGCGACCGAGGCGAACCACAGCGAGATGTTGACCGGGTCGCCGTCGCGCCGCCACCGCCGCCACGCGTGCACGAGCGCGAACACCGCCCCGCCGACGATGAGCACCTCGAGGACGGGCATCGTGCCGTTCGCCAGGTCGAACGGGTTGCGGAACGTGATCAGCGGATCGGTGTGGTGGCAGGAGAAGCCGAGCTTCTCGGCGACGCGCTCGGCCGCGGGGTCGCAGGTGTAGCCCATCGTCTCGCCCTCCCTGGTCAGGCGCTGACCCGCTGCGCCGGCTTGGACGGCGCGGCGCCGGTGTAGCCGGTGAAGTCGGTGCCGGGCGGGTCCTGCCGGTCGTCGAAACCGCCGGGGACGACCGTCCGGCCGAGCCGCTGCCGCAGCTTGTACCGCGCGATGCCGAACCAGAACCGCGGGTCGCGCGCCATCTCGGCGAGCGACCTGTCGAGGTTGAACACCTCGGCGAACGTCCGCTCGACGTGGCCGTCCTCGCGGCTCGCGGCGTTGATCGCGTTGAAGATCGGCCAGCTGAGCCGCGCGGCGATCCGGCGCCGCCAGCGCGGGGCGACCTCCGTCCCGGTCGCGAAGTCGTAGGCCTGGTCGCGGGCCATCGCGAGCATCCACGGCACGTCGAGGGACTTCTTCTGGCGGGCGAGGAACTCGCGGAAGAAGGCGGGGTCGAGCGCGTCGCGGGCGCGCAGCATCGCGCCGAGGATGAGCGCGGACCGGGCCGCCGAGCTCATCCCCTGCGCGTAGAACGGGTTGAACGCGCAGATGGAGTCGCCGACGCACACCAGGCCCGCCGGCGGCACGTCGAGCAGGTCGTAGCGCCGCCACTTGTTGCCGGTCGAGCGGGTCAGGTGCACCTCGGACGTCGGCGTGCACTCGCGGGTCGCGCGCCCGAAGAGGGTGGCCCGCACCCGGTCCACGGCGTCCTCGAACGCCTCGGTCCTGCGCGGCATCTCGATCCCCCACGACCCCATGCACACGATGGCGCGGTCGCCCTCGATCGGGAAGAAGTTGCTGAGGAACTCGTGCTCGTCGGGGTGGTCGCCGGTGTCCTGCGTCGGGGTGACGACCAGGTGCTTCCACCACCACGTCTCGGGGCGCCGGTCGGCGGGCGGCAGGTCGTACCAGCGCGAGGTGTAGGTGACCTTGGCGTCGAGGGTCCGCTCCGGCGGCGCCGTCCAGCCGGCCGCGCCCAGCCAGTCCGCGACCGAGGAGCCGCGGCCGAGCGCGTCGACGACCAGGTCCGCGTCCAGGTGCGCGTCGTCGCCGCCGGCGGTGCGGTACTCCACGCCCTCGACGCGTCCGCGTGCCGTGCCGCCGGCATCGGTCCGCAGGCCGGTCACGGTGACGCCTTCGCGGATCTCGATCGCCGGCAGCTCGCGGACCTTGTCGCGCAGGACGCGCTCGATGAGCACCCGGGAGCTGTAGACCATCGTCATCGACCCGGACTTGCGCGGCGCCCAGCCGTCGTTCTCGCAGTACGCCGCGTCCATGGACGGCATCAGGTGCATCCCGCCCGCGGCGATCAGCGCCTCCTCGAACCCGGGGAAGATCTCGCCGATCGCGCGCCGCCCGGAGTTGAGCAGGAAGTGCGGGTGCTTGCTCTGCGGCACGCCGCGGCGGTGCTCCGCGTCCGGCGGAAGCAGGTCCCGCTCCAGCACGACCACCTCGTCGAAGTGCCGGGCGAGCACCCCCGCGGCGCACAGCCCCGCCACGCTCCCACCGAGCACCACGGCCGTCCTGCGTCCCATCCCGCCGCCCTCCATTCATACAGATTATGGATGAATGTATGATTGCGATGAAGGCGCGTCAAGGCCCCCGGGCCGGTCGGCTGGACGGCACGGGTTCCCTTTCGTCATGATTCGCGAATGTGGCGTGAGCTGATCGACGAACACACCCGCCAGGCCCGCTTCGCCCCGCCGGCCGACGAGCACGAGCTGCAGCGGGTCGAGGAGAGCCTCGGGCACCTGCTCCCCGACGACCTGGCCAAGCTGCTCGGCGAGACCGACGGCGTCGTCGACGCCAACGGCTACAACCTGGTCTTCTCCGCCGACCAGCTCCTGCAGGGCAACCTGGAGATGCGCACCTACCCCGCCCTCAAGCGGCTCTACATGGCGTTCGACCAGCTGCTCTTCTTCTCCGACGCCCCCGGCGACGGCAACCTGTTCGGCTACGCGCTCGTCCCGGAGGGCCGGCCCGACATCTTCGTCTGGGACCACCGGACCGACAACCGGCGCTGCGTCGCGCCGTCCCTGGAGCACTTCATCGCGGACTGGCTCAGCGGCCGCATCCGGCTCTGAACCGCCCACCCGGGGAACGCGTCAGAGCCGGGCGATGACCAGGCCGATGTCGTCCGGGCCGCCGGCGGCGACGCCGAGCCGGGCCAGCACGGTGTCGGCCAGTCGCGCCGCGTCGTACCGGGCCGCGTCGGCGAGGGCCCCGGTGAGGCGGCCGAGACCGACGTCGATGTCCTCGCCGTGGCGCTCGATGAGCCCGTCGGTGTACAGCACCAGCGTGTCGCCGGGCTCGTAGGAGGCGTTGGCCTGCGGGCGCGGCACGGCCTGGACGCCCAGCGGCGGATCGGTCGCCTTGTCCAGCAGGTCGTGCCGGCCGTCCGCGCGCGCGAGCACCGGCGGAGGGTGCCCGGCGCTGCTGTAGGTGATCACCTGGTTGCCGGTGTCGACGACGGCCTGGACGACGGTCGTGTTCAGCGCCGCCTCGAGCGACCCCGCGTACAGCCCGAGGACCTCCAGCGCCGGCGCGGGACGCCCGACCGCGCGCACGGCCGCGCTCAGCGCGCTGCGGAGCATGCCCATCGCCGCGGCCGCCTCCAGCCCGTGCCCGACCACGTCGCCGACCGCCAGCGCGAACCGGTCGGGCGGCAGGTCGACGACGTCGTACCAGTCGCCCCCGACGCTCAGCCCCCGGGTGGCGGGCAGGTACCGGACCGCCACCTCGCCGTGCAGGTCCAGGTCGGGCGTCGTCAGCATGGCCCGCTGCAGCGTGAGCGCGACCTGCCGCTCGCGCGCGTGCGCCCGGCGCAGCTCCGTGTTCAGCCGCTGCAGCTCGCGCGCCCGCGCGTACAGCTTGGCCTCCAGTGTCTGCGCCGTCTCCAGGTGCGCGCCCCTCCACACGCCGGGACGGTCGCCGCGCACCGCGCTCGGACCGGACGTCACGTAGGGGGTGACGTCCTCGGCCTGGTGGACGATCCACGCGATGCGCCCGTCCGCGCCGGGCACCGGCACGTTCACCGGCGCCCACCAGCGCTCCTCGACGCCCTCCGGTCCCGGGATGAGGTGCTTCTGCAGCGGCATCGTGTCGGGTTCGCCCGTGGCGAGGACCCGGTTCAGGGACTCCTCCAGGTTCCGCATGCCCTCGTCGTCCGCCTCGCGGGGGAACGCCCGGCGCACGTGCAGCCCGACCAGTTCCTCGCGGGTCCGTCCGGTGGCGTCCACGAAGGCGCGGTCGACGTCCGCGATCACCAGGTCGGGGCCCATCACCAGCGACGGGCTCGGCAGCGCGGCGAACAGCGCCGCGTGATCGACCCCCGCCGCCGTGCTCACCCGCTCTCTCCCTTCCTCACCTGCGCCGACATTCCCCGCGGCACAGGCCCCAACCCGCCGCCGCGGTGCGCGATGCACCGCCCGATACGGGCGTTTCGCACGATTCTCAAGGTTCGTGGGGAAATCAGTGAGAGCCGCTGGAAGCGGGGTAGGGCGTCCCGCTGACAGGCATGACACAGAAGTCTCAAGGTCAGGCCGGTGCGCAACGGACCGCCGGCCCCGGCAGTAAGGACGTCTTCCATGCTCTCCTGCCTGCGCATCCTGACGGCCGCCTCGCTGGCCGCCGCGGCCACCGGGGCGATCGGCGCGGCGTCCGCCGCGTCCGCCGCCGAACGGCCGGGACGGCCCGCCGCCGACTTCAGCTGCTCACGGCTGGTCCTGTCCACCAGCGGCCTCGCCCGCGGCATCGCGGGCTGCCGCCCCGAGAAGGCCGGCGCCCGCGCCTCCGGCGACATCCACGGCACCTTCACCGTCCGCGGCTTCGTGCCCGAGAAGGCCAAGCCCGTGACCGTCACCTGCCGGCCCGACCCCGACCTGCCCGCCGACCCGTCCGGCGCCTACGTCCACGAGCTCTTCGGCTTCCACTGCTCGTAGGCCCGGGCTCAGGGCGGCGGGGCCAAGGGGAGTCTGAGGACGAACCGGGCGCCCCGCTCGGAGTCCTCGACGCGCAGGGTGCCGTTGTGGGTCTCGGCGACGGCACGGCAGATCGCCAGGCCGAGGCCGCTGCCGCCGGGATCGCGGCGGCGGCCCTCGGCCAGCCGGGTGAAGGGCTCGAAGACGCGCTCCCGGTCGCCCGGGGCGATCCCCGCCCCGTCGTCCTGGACGGCGACCGCCGCGTCGCCGTCCGCGCGCAGCACCGTGACCCGCACCCCGGTGCGCGCGTGGCGCTGCGCGTTGACCAGCAGGTTCGCCAGCACGCCGGCGAGCTGCACCCGGTTGCCGGTGACGGTGAGCTCCTCGGGGGCACTGACCTCCACCGGCGGCCCGCCGCCGCGGCGGGCGGCCTCCTCGCGCGCCAGGGCGGCCAGGCCGACCGGCTCGACGGCCCGCGGCCCGGTGCTGATGCGGGTGAGCATCAGCATCTCCTCGATGATCGACTGGAGCCGGCCGGCCGTCGCGAGCGCGTCCCGCACGCCGCGGTGCGGGTCGGCATCGGGGAACAGCAGCACCTCCTCCAGCTGGGTGCGCAGGCCCGTGAGCGGCCGGCGCAGCTCGTGCGAGACCATCGAGCCGAACCGGCGCTGGCGCTCCATCGCGTCCTCGAGCCGGTCGAGGGTCTGGTTGGCGGTGCGCGCCAGCCGGGCGATCTCGTCGTCACCGGACGGCTGCGGGACGCGCAGGCTGAGGTCGCTGATGGTGATCTCCGCGATCTGCGCCCGCATCGCCTCGACGGGGCGCAGGGTGCGGCCGACCAGCGACCAGGTGACCCAGCTGGTGAGCAGGGACGCCGCCAGCACGCCGGCGGCGACGAGGGCCTCCAGCCGCTGGCTGCCGAGCAGCGCGGGCCGCGGCATCGCCGCGTAGACGATGTGGCTCTGGCCGGCCCACAGCCGGGCGGCCTTCTCCGGCGGGACCAGGCCGGCGGTGAGCAGCAGGCACCGCCCGTTCGCGCACTGCACGCGGCTCTGGATCCGGTCGCCGACGGGCGGCCGGAGCATGCTCAGCGCGGGCAGCCCGCTCGCCGCCCGGCTGGCCGACACCACGCTCCCGTTCGCGTCGACGAGCTGCAGGTACGGGACGCGTTCGCTGGTGATCGGCTGCGGCGGGGTGGGCGAGCGCATCGAGTCGATCCATTCGGTGGCCGCCCGCTGGGTGTCGCGGAAGGAGTCCCGCTCGATGCGGTTGTGGACGGCGGTGTCCACGCCGACGCCGATGACCGCGTAGACCAGCAGCGAGACGCCCGCCATGGCCAGGGTGAAGCGCGCCCGGATCGAGGTCGGCGCCAAACGCGGACGCACCCCTCCGTCACCCCCGATCGCCGCCGGATCCGTCCCCTTCATCTATTAGGCGGCACCGTGGCGCGGCCCTTGGTAGGCGCGCTCTAAAAGCGGCGTAACGCCTCCCCTACGAACCCGGAAACCCCGCGGAGCCAGGGGCGGCGCCGTGCCCGCGGAGGGCGGGGCGCGCGTGTAACGATGGGGTGAGTGCGTACCGATGTGGGGAGGCGCGGGGTGTCCGAGCGGACGGGTGATGCGTACGGCGGGCGCCGGCCGACCAGCCATGAGCGGACGAACGGGCAGCCGTGGGACGAGTCGTACCGGGCCGCGGAGCCCGCGCCCTGGGACGCCGGGCGCCCGCAGCCGGCGGTCGAGCGGCTGGCGGGCGAGGGCGCCTTCACCGGCCCGGTCCTCGACGCGGGCTGCGGCACCGGCGAGAACGCCCTCCGGATCGCCGCCACCGGGGCGCACGTCACCGGCGTCGACATCGCCGGGACCGCGCTGTCGATCGCGCGCGAGAAGGCCCGCGAACGCGGCCTCGACGCGGAGTTCGCGCTCGCCGACGCGTTCCAGCTGGCCCGCCTCGGCCGGACGTTCGAGACCGCCCTCGACTGCGGCCTGTTCCACACCTTCGACGACGGCGAGCGGCGCGAGTACGTCGAGAGCCTCGCGGCGGTGACCGCTCGCGGAGGCCGCCTCTTCCTGCTGTGCTTCAGCGACGCCGAGCCCGGCGACTGGGGCCCGCGCCGCGTCACCCGGCAGGAGCTCCGTGCGGCCTTCGACCGGCCGCACGGCTGGGACGTCCTGTCGATCACCCCGGACCGGCTGGTGACGAGCTTCGACGCCGACGGCGTCCAGGCGTGGCTCGCCGCCGTCCAGCGGGTCTGACGCGGCAGGCCAGCACGGCGGCTAGCGCGGCGGGCTCTTCACGGCGTCGCCGGCGGTGCCGGTCGCGCCCGTTCCGAGGTGCTTGACGCGCCGCTCGACGTCCTTGCGGGCGCCGTCGGTGGCGGCCTCCTCGGCGAGCGTCCCGCGATTGCCGCTCGCACCGGTCCCGACGTGCTTGACGCGGCGCTGCACGTCCGCCTCGGCGTCGTTCCTGCCGGATCCCTTGCCCATGGCACGCTCCCCCGTAGCCGGCGTCCGTCCTGGCATGCGCCGGTACGCGCGCCCGGGCTGCCGCCCGAAGCACGCGCACCGCCACATACCAGCTGGTACCCCGCTGACCAGGGGACAAGCCTCTCGCGAGGCGCCCGGGCCCGGCGTGCCTCAGCCCCGCGCGAGACCCGCGTCGATCGCCTCGATGATCCGCGGACGCAGCTCCGCGGCGCCGATCACGGCGTCCACCGAGCCGACCTCGACGGCCCGCCGGATGTCGTGCACGCGGTCGAACTCCGCCGCCACCTCGCCGAGCTTCTCGGCGCGCACCGACGAGCGCAGCTCGTCGAGCTCGGCGGTCAGCGTGGCGCGCTCGGCGCCGGTGGCGGGCGCCACCCGCGCCTCCAGGTCCCGGACGCGCGGGTCGGCCGCGGTGCGGGCGTCGACGTCGCGGGCGAACACCACCGCCGCGGCGGGGGCGCCGCCGAGCACCGAGGCGAACGAGCCCTCCAGCGCGAACACGGTCATGTTCGGGTTCAGCGCCTTGGAGAACACCACGAACGCGCCGCCGTGGTAGCGCGAGATCACGCAGAACACGATCGGCCCGCGGAAGTTGACGATCGCCCGGCCGATCTCGGCGCCGTACTCCAGTTGCAGCTTGCGCATCGACTCCGGCGAGCCGTCGAAGCCCGACAGGTTCGCCAGCACCACCAGCGGCCGGTTGCCGCTGGCCGTGTTGATCGCCCGCGCCGCCTTCTTCGACGACCGCGGGAACAGCGTGCCCGCGGTGTAGGAGTCGGGGCCGTCGGTGGGCGGGAAGCCGCGCCGCGGCACCGCCCGCGACTCGATGCCGAGCAGGCACACCGGGATGCCGCCGAGATGCACGTCCTGGACGACGGCGGTGTCGGCGTCGGCCATGCCCGCCCAGCGCTCCAGCACCGGGTGGTCCTGGTCGGACAGCGCCCGCATCACGGTGCGGATGTCGAACGGCTTCTTGCGGTCCGGGTTGGCCGCGGCGGAGAAGATCTCGCCGACGGTGGCGAACTCGCTGCCCTCCACGACGTGCGGGAAGTCCGACACGTCGCGGCCGGCGGGGTCGGTGGTCGGGACGCGGCGCGGCGCCTGCTCGCCGGGCGCGACGTAGGTGTGGTCGTAGTGCGCCATGAGGATGTCGCGGGCGGCGGTCAGGTTCGGCGCCCAGTACTGCGCCTGCCCGTTCGGGCCCATCACCCGGTCGTAGCCGCCGATGCCGAAGTTGTCCTCGGCCGACACGCCGCCGGAGAAGTCGAGCGACTGCTTGCCGGTCAGCACCATCGCCGAGTCCGGCGTCATCACCAGGACGCCCTTGGTGTGCATCAGCATCGTCGCCTCGGCGTTCCAGTACGGCTGGGCGCCGACGTTGATGCCCGCGACGACGATGTTGATCTCGCCGCCGTCCTGGGTGAACTCGACGATCCGCTTGAGCGCCGCGGCCACCCAGTCCATGTTCTCGGTGCCGGACTCCATGGAGATCCGGGCGCCGGCGGACAGCGCGTACCACTCCAGCGGCACCCCCATCCGCTCGGCGAGGTCGAGCGCGGCGATCACGCGGCGGCACTCCGGCTCCGACAGCGCGCCGAGCGCCTTCGTCGGGTCGCCGAGCAGCACGACGCGGGTGACGCCCTCCGGGTGCCGCGCGGTCGGCGTGCTGACGACGCCCGCGACGATCGCCGCGGTGTTGCCGCCGCGCGGCCGGTCGACCGGCACCAGGGCGTGGGAGCCATCGAGGTCGTGCTCGGCGAAGTCGCCGAGCATCTCCGTCAGCTCGTACGGGTAGACGGTGTTGCGGGCGCTCGCCCGCAGCACCTTCTGCCGGTAGCCGTCGAGCGGCTCGATCGGCTCGTCCGACGGGTCGCCGACCGACAGCCGCACGCCGCCCGCGGCGTCGAACGACAGCCGCACCGCGATCTTGGTCAGCTCGGCGGTGTCCCGGTCCCGCTGCCGGCCGATGAGCAGGATCTCCTCCAGCCCGGCGCCCGCGGTCGTCGGCAGCACCCGCCCGACGATCATCTCCAGCTCCGCGCGGGTGAGGTCGATCGGCGGCCACACGTACAGCACGATCCGGTTGGTGTTGAACCGCTTCTTGGACGGCCGCCGCGACTGGGCGCGCCGGATCGAGTCCAGGCAGGTGGCGATCGAGTACTCCGCCATCGGCAGCGTGGCCAGCCGGCCCTCGTTGTCGCGCAGCTCGGTCAGGTCCCGGACCTGCGCGAACGCGACGAGCCGCTCGTCAGAGGGGTTCTCCCGCGCCGCGCACTGGAACAGGTAGACCTCCTCGTCCGCCGACGGCAGCCGGGTGAGGTCGAACTTGCTCAGCCGCTCCAGCTGCATCCGCTGCGCGATGTAGGGGTGCAGGCCGCGGATCAGCCGCTCCTCCGCCATCCCGGTGGTGGACGGGCGGAACGTGAAGTGGTGGTGCATGACCGCGCCGGCGCTGCCCGCGACGGTGGCGGTGAGCCTGCGGACCTGCTCCGGCAGCGGCTGCGCGGCGATCACCTCGTGCAGCGCGGCGGCCATCGCGTCGAAGTCCTCGGGCTGGTTCTCCCAGGCGAGGTAGATGTCGGCGTCGACGGCGTCCTCGCCGGCAGCGAGGTCCGCGAGCCCGCGCAGCGCGCCGCCGAGCTCCTCGAACCGGACGGCGGCGGACGCCACGGACGAGCCCGCCCGCTCGGCGACCACGAACGCGCAGCCCGCGCCGTCGCCGGAGCCCTCGCCGGGGGTGCGGACGGTGCGGACGCCGGTGAGCCCCTTGTTGCCGTAGTAGCGGCGGGTCAGCACCTCGAGCATGACCGAGTTGTCGCGGTCGTGGCGGACGAGCCGCTGCCCGAGCAGCCGCACCAGCGGCTCGGTGCTGCGCACCATCTCGGCGACGCGCTCGGCGCGGTCCGGCGCGTCCGGGTGCGCCTCGAGGTGGCGCAGGTGCCGGCGGACGGCGGCGTAGACGCGGGCGCGGTTGCGGCGCAGCAGCGGCTGGGCGAACCAGGCGAACACCACGCCGCAGGCGAGGTCGTAGACGACCGGGAAGCGCACCTGCGTCGCGGCGACGAGCCGCTCCAGCGCGAGGCCGACGGGCTCGCGCAGCGCCTCGTCCGGCGGCGGCTCCTGCAGCCAGGCGCGCAGCAGCGCGGTGACGACGGCGGCGTCGGTGGACGCGCGCTGCTGGGCGAGGAAGATCCGGAACACCGCGGCCTCGAGCTCGGGCGAGCGGTCCAGGCCGGTGACGCCGTAGTGGCCGAGCGCCTTGGCGAGCTTGGCCCGGAACTCCTCGGGCAGCCCGGCCCGTTCGACGTCGAGGCTCTGCAGGTAGGTGTGGAAGTGCTCGCGGGCGCTGTGCACGTGGCCGGTCGCGCCGGCCGCGTCGCCGTCGGCGGCGGCGGCGGCGGTGTTGCGGGTCAGCTCGGCGAGGTCGGCGAACACGTCGACGAGCGCGAGCTCCTCCTCCACGGGACGGTGGCCGCCGGCGGCGGCCGCCCCGCGGGCGGCGAGGTAGCCGTCGAGCGCGCGGCGCTCGTCGTGCGGGTCGGCGTCGAAGCCGAGCAGCAGGCTGCGCAGCTCCTCCAGGCCGCGGGCGGCGCGCACGCGCGCCGGGACCTCAGCGGGCTCGGCGGGCAGGTCGATCTCGACGGCGCCGGCCGCGGACACCTCCTCGGCCTCGGCCTCGTCGGCGAGCGGTTCGAGCCGCAGCAGCGGCGCGCCGGTCTCCACCTGGCCGCCGACCGAGACGACGCACTCCTTGAGCCGCGCCTTGAACGGCGCGCGCAGCACCGTCTCCATCTTCATGCTCTCCAGCACCAGGACCGGCGCGCCCGCCTCGACCTCGGCGCCGACCTCCAGCGGCGTCGCGACGACCAGCGCGGGCGCGGGCGAGCGGACGACGCCGCCCTCGTCGCGGCTGACGCGGTGCGTGACGCCGTCCACCTCGACCAGGTGGACCGGCCCGTGCGTGCCGGTGACCAGCCGGTACCGGGCGCCGTTGACGATGATCTGGCCGGTGTGCCGGTCGAAGCGGTCGAGCTCGACGGTGGCGGTGCGGACGTCGTCGCCGGCCTCGATGCCGACGCGGAAGCGCTGCGCGCCGATCCGGGCGACGCGCACCCGGTAGCCGGCGCCGCGCAGCTTGAGGTCCAGCGGGCGGCCGCTCTCGTGCCGCACCTGCGGGCGGCCGCCGGACGCCGTGGACAGCAGCCGCCCGCGCTCGGCGCCCTCCTCCGTCTCGTAGGCCTCGATGGCCGCGGCGGCCAGCGCGACGGCGGAGTGCCGGTGCGAGACGAGCCCGCCCTCGGCGCGGACGCGGTCGATCCAGCCGGTGTCGGCGCTGCCGTCGATCACCTCGGGCCGGTCGAGCAGGTCGAGCACGAAACTCTTGTTGGTCGCGCCGCCCTCGATGATGACGGTGGTCTCGGCCATCGCCCGGCGCAGCCGGCCGAGCGCCTCGTCGCGGTCCCGGCCGTAGGCGATGATCTTGGCGATCATCGAGTCGAAGTCGGCGGGGATGGTGTCGCCCTCGGCGACGCCGGTGTCCACCCGGACGCCGGGCCCGGCGGGCAGGTCGAGCCGGGCGATGCGGCCCGGGGACGGCGCGAAGTCGCGGTCGGGGTCCTCGGCGTTCAGCCGGGCCTCGACGGCGTGCCCGCGCTCGGCCGGCGGCGGGCCCTCCAGCCGGCCGCCGGACGCGACGTGCAGCTGCGCCTTGACCAGGTCGAACCCGGTGGTGGACTCGGTGATCGGGTGCTCGACCTGGAGCCGGGTGTTGACCTCCAGGAAGGCGAGCAGGTCGTCGCCGGGGTGGTAGAGGAACTCGACGGTCGCCGCGCCGCGGTAGCCGACCGCGACGGCGAGCCGCTCGGCGGACGCCTTGAGCTCGGCGGCCCGCGCGGGGGGCAGCACCGGCGACGCCGACTCCTCGATGACCTTCTGGTTGCGGCGCTGCACCGAGCAGTCGCGCACGCCGAGCGCCCACGCGGTCTCGCCGTCGGCGATCACCTGGACCTCGACGTGCCGGGCGCCGGTGACCAGGCGCTCCAGGAAGACGACGCCGCTGCCGAACGCGCGCGCGGCCTCCTGGCTGGTGCGCTCGTAGGCGTCGTCGAGCTCGTCCTCGCTGGTGATGACGCGGATGCCGCGCCCGCCGCCGCCGGCGGTGGCCTTCAGCATCAGCGGGTAGCCGATCTCGGCCGCGGCGGCGCGCGCCGCCTCCAGGGTCTCGACCGCGCCGCGGCTCCACGGCGCGACCGGCACGCCGACCTCCTCGGCGATCAGCTTCGCGCCGATCTTGTCGCCGAGCCGGCGCATCGCGTCCGGGCCGGGCCCGACGAACGCGACGCCGGCCTTCTCGCAGACCTCGGCGAACGCCGGGTCCTCGGCGACGAAGCCCCAGCCGACCCAGGCGGCGTCGGCGCCGGTCTCGACCAGCGCGCGTTCGAGCACCTTCATGTCGAGGTACGGGCGCGCGGACGCGGGACCGAGGTCATAGGACAGGTCCGCCTCGCGCACGAAGGTGGCGGACCGGTCGACGTCGGTGTACAGGGCGACGGTCTCGATCCGTGTCCCGGTCTCCGCGGCGATGTCCCGTACGGCGTGGATGAGCCGCACGGCGGCCTCTCCACGGTTGACGATGGCGACACGACTGAACACGCGTCCGAGCCCTCCTGTTGACCACGCTGTCCGCCGGGAACGACGGCTCTCGGCTGTGCCCACCCTTCCGGTTACCGGCGGGTAGCTCCATGTCGCAGACATCGCAGGCTGCGCGGCCCGAGTTGTGGGAAACCTGCAAAAGCCGATCGGCCGCGACCCGGACGCGCGGCGCCCTACACCCCCGCCGGCGGCTCCGTCGCGTGCCGCTCCGGCGGCACGCGCAGGGCGATCATGGCCATGTCGTCGATGCCGGCGGTCGGCAGGTGCGTCAGCAGCCCGTCGCAGAAGGCCGGCAGCGACCTGCGGGCGAACCGCCCCGCCTCGTCGCGCAGCCGCTTCAGCCCCTCGTCGAGGTGCTCGCCGGGCCGTTCGACCAGGCCGTCGGTGTACAGCAGCAGCGTGCAGCCGGGCCGCAGGGTGAGCTGCGCGCTCCGGTACGGCTCGTCGAACAGCGCCCCCAGGCCGAGCAGCGGATTGGCGGCGTCCTCCAGCAGCCGGGTCGTGCCGTCCGGGGCGACCAGGACCGGCGGCGGATGGCCGGCGGCCGCGTACTCCAGCCGCGGACCGCCCGGGCCGTCCGGCGCGACGCGGGCCAGCGCGCAGGTCGCCGAGCCGTCCGGGATCAGCGTCTCCATCGCGATGTTCAGCCGGCGCAGGATGTGCCCGGGGCCCTCCTGCCGGTCGACGATCAGGGCCCTCAGGATGTTGCGCAGCTGGCTCATCGCCACCGCGGCGGCGAGGTCGTGCCCGGTCGCGTCGCCGATCGCCAGCACCGCGGTGCCGTCCGGCAGCACGAACGAGTCGTACCAGTCGCCGCCCACCTCGGCCGTCGCCGGGCTCGCCCGGTACCGCGCGACGATCTCCAGGCCGGGGACCCGCGGCGGCTCGGCGAGCAGGCTGTGCTGCAGCGCCAGCGCCACCCGCTGCGTCCGGTGGTACTCGATCGCGCTGCTCAGCCCGTCGTGGGCGTGCTCGAACATCTGCCGCATCAGGTCGACGTCCTCGCGGCTCAGCGGCTCGCGCTCCCCGCAGACGGCGGCGGTCACCACGGCCGCCACGGCCCCGTCCACGGTCACCGGCATCACCACCACGCTGTTGGCGTCCGCCGCGGCCAGCCACTCGGTCGTGCCCTCGGGCAGCATGTCCGCCGGCGGCCGGCCGGGCGGGAACGTGTGGTGCAGCGGGCGGCTGCGCTGCACCGTCCGGGTGAACCCGCTGTCGGCGGCGTACCACTCCACGCCGAACGGCGGCTGCCGCGGCAGCCCGGACCGCGCCGCCGTCGCGACCCGCTCGGTGAGCAGCGGCGCGCCGTCCGGCCGGTCGACGTAGTCGGGCAGCAGGTGGACGCCGCAGCCGTCGGCGAGCGCCGGCACGAGCACGTCGGCGAGCGCGCCGAGCATCTCGCGCAGCCCGGTGCGCTCGGCGGTCGCGGCTGCGGCCCGGTCGAGCAGCCGCGTGCGGCGCTCCCGGCGCCACTGCTGCTCGATGTCGGTGCAGGTGCCGACCCACTCGACCACCACGCCGTTCTCGTGCACCGGCGCGGCGTTGACCTGGAAGTGCCGGTAGCCGCCGCCGGCCGTCCGCAGCCGGTAGACGTACCGCCAGGGACGGGCCTGCGCGAGCGCCCGCTCCCACGACCGCACGGCGTCCTCGCGGTCCTCGGGGTGCAGCGCGCTCTGCCAGCCCTTGCCGCGGAACCCCTCCCAGTCCTGGCCGGTCACCCGCTCCCAGCCGGGGCTCGGCTCGACGGGCTCGCCCGCCGGGGTCGTCACCCAGACGATCTCGGCGCTCACCCGGATCAGGCTCTGGAACCGGCGCAGGGCGCGGCGCTGCTCGTCGGCCGTCCGCCCGGCCCGCCGGGCCGCGCCGACGTGCTCGCTGACGTCCACGCCCACCGCGAGCACGGCCGGCTCGCCCCCGGCGGCGCGGGACAGGCCGACGCGGGACAGGCTGACGCGGGACAGGCTGAAGGAGAAGAAGCGCTCCTCGTAGCCGGTGTCGGGGAAGAACAGGCTGACCGGGGCCTCGGCGAGGGTCACCGGCTCGCCGCCGTCGAGCACGCGGGCGAGGAGGTCGAAGTAGCCGGTCTGGACGAGGTCGCCGAACGCCCGGCGGACCGGTTCGCCGATCGCGCGGTCGCCGAAGGTCGCGCGGAAGGCGATGTTGGTGTACGCCAGGCGCTGCTCCGGCCCGCTGATGACGGCGACGGTGGCGGGCGCGACGTCGAGCGCCCGGAGCGCCCCGGACGCGGTCCCGCCGTCCCCCCTCGGCCGCTCATCGACCATGGCGTCTCCCCCAGTCGCCGCCCGGGTCGCTATCGGCACTTCACCTCAACATACATCGGGCCCCGTCCTCACCAGCGCTGCGGCCCCGCCGGCGCCGGCCCGGCCCCTGCCCCGAACCGCGGGTTCGAGTTCTGCCCCGCGCTGTAAGGTTCAGTCAGTCCCGCAACGGCCCGGCCGCCGTAACAGTTCATTCGAGCAGAGGTGAGTGGATGTACCCGGTTACTCATGGTGGCGTCGAGCCCGTTCTGCTACAGATCGGCGACATGTCCCTGACGAGTACCCATGTCATTCTCCCGTACGGCAACTACCCTCTGCACGGCTCCCACTGGACCGTTCAGGACTCCGGCCAGGTCACCGAAGGAATCCCCGTGGTCGCCATCGTGCTGACCGTCATCTTCGTCTGGTTCTGCCTTTTGGGACTGCTCTTTCTCCTGATGAAGGAGCGTCGTTATGTCGGATTCGTGGCCATCTCCGTGACCGGCCCCGGCTTCCACCACGCGGCCCAGTTCCCGGCCGGGCCCCAGACGAGCGCATGGGCCGCCCACGCGGTGGCGCAGGCCAGGTCCATCACCGCCGCCGCACCGCCCCTGGCCTGACCGCCGCGGGAGGACGCTCCGGCACCGGAGGGATTCCGCGGCCCGCCATTTCCCTGCGGGCGGGCGAAGATCCGGCTGCTACTTTGTCCCCGAAGGGCGAACCGCGAATTGGGGAGTGTGCCGTGACCGAGGAGCCGGGCAGCATCATCGACACGTCCGTGCCGCATTCCGCGCGTATCTGGAACTACTGGCTCGGAGGCAAGGACAACTATCCCGTCGACCGCGCCGCAGGCGACCAGTATCTGCAGGTCTACCCCGGAATCGTGGACATCGCCCGGGCCGGCCGCAACTTCCTCGCCCGCGCCGTCCGCTTCCTGGCGGGCGAGCAGGGGATCCGGCAGTTCCTCGACGTCGGGACGGGGCTGCCGACCGTCGACAACACCCACGAGGTGGCGCAGCGGGTCGCGCCGGAGTCGCACATCGTCTACGTCGACAACGACCCGCTCGTCCTGTCGCACGCGCACGCCCTGCTGACCAGCCGTCCCGAGGGCGAGACGAGCTACGTCCAGGCCGACATGATGAAGCCGGAGCAGGTGCTGGCCGCGGCGCGCGAGAAGCTCGACTTCGACCGGCCGGTCGCGGTGATGCTCATGGGCGTGCTCGGCCACGTCGACTCCTACGACGACGTGCTGGACATCATCCGCACGCTGACCGGCGGCCTGTGCCCCGGCAGCTACCTCGCCATCTACGACGACACCGACACCGACGCGGCGCACAACGAGGCGCAGCAGCAGTACGACGACACCGGCGCGGTCCCGTACCGGCTCCGCCCGCCCGCGCAGATCACCGGCTACTTCGACGGCCTGGAACTGGTCGAGCCCGGGGTGGTGGCCTGCGAGGACTGGCGCCCCGAGCCCAACCCGTTCAACGACGCGCCGAAGACCTCCACGCTCTGCGGCGTCGCCCGCAAGCCGTAACGCCTAGCGGCCGTCCAGAAGGGGCCGGCGCGGGTCCCAGGTGGTGCCGTCGCGGTCGTCGCGGCGGCGCCGCGCGAGGCCCGACAGCGCCTCCAGCACGACGCGGTTGGCGAGCGCCGAGGTGATCTCGGCGTGGTCGTAGGGCGGTGACACCTCGACCACGTCGATGCCGGCGACCGGCAGCTCGTAGGCGATGCGGCGCACCGCGTCCAGCAGCTGCCGGGCGGTGAGGCCGCCGGGCTCGGGGGTGCCGGTGCCGGGCGCGTGGCCGGGGTCGCACACGTCGATGTCGACGGACAGGAACACCCCGTCGCACTCGTCGGTGGCGATCGCGAACGCCTCGGTCAGGCACTCCTCCAGCCCGCGCGCGACGATCTCGGTCATCTCGTAGGAGCGCATGCCCTGCCCGGCCATCCACGCGAGCGTCTCCGGGCCCGGCCAGTAGCCGCGCAGGCCGAGCTGCAGGAACCGGTCGCCGCGGACGGCGCCGGACTCCAGCAGCCGGCGCATCGGGGTGCCGTGCCCGACCAGCGAGCCGAACTCGATGTCGCCGGTGTCGGCGTGCGCGTCGAAGTGGATCATCGAGACGCGGCCCTGGCCGAGGTGCTGCGCGACCCCGGCGGCGTCGGGCCAGGCGATGGTGTGGTCGCCGCCGAGCACCAGCGGGATCGCGCCGTTGCTCGTGATGGTGTGCACCGCCTCCTGCAGGTCCCGGACGGAGCGCTCGGCGTCGCCGGAGTACATCTCGACGTCGCCGGCGTCGTGCACGGTGAGGTCGCCCCGCAGCCCGTCCACACGCAGCGCCAGCGACGGGCGCGACCCGTCCTGCGGCAGGTAGCAGGTCTGCCGGATGTACTGCGGGCCGAACCGGGTGCCCGGCCGGTGGCTGGTCCCGCCGTCGAACGGCGCGCCGAGGATGACCACGTCGGCGTCGGCGTAGGTCGCGGGGTCCGACCAGGTGCAGCGCGGCACTCCGAGGAAGGTGATGTCGGGGCCGTACTGCGGTCCGTACCGCTGCGACGTGGTCATCGGCGTCCTCCGGTTCTTCGTGGGTGTCAGGCGGCGGCGCGGCGGCCACGCATCAGCACGGCGTAGACGGCCGCCGAGATCAGGATGCCCGCGGGCAGGGAAAGGTCAACTCCGCCGGCCGCCTTGGCGAGCTCGCCGGTGTAGAGGGTGGTGTTCAGGCACTGGGAGGCGACGGCGGCGCCGGCGAGCAGCGCGACCGCACCGGCCCGGTTGACGCCGCCGCGGTACCAGAACGGCCCGTCGCGGGACTCGTCGCTCAGCTCGCGTCCGTCGTAGCGGTTGCGGCGCCACAGGATGTCGGTGGCGTAGACGGCCATGGCGGGGCCGATCAGCGCCACCATGAGCTGGAGCATGTTGTTGACGGTGTCGAGGAAGTTCGAGACGAGCAGCGCGTACAGGGTGAGCGCGACGCCGAGGGCGCCGTCGAGGGCGACGCTGCGCGAGCGGCGCAGCCGGACGCCGACGGCCTGCAGCGCGAGGCCGGAGCTGTAGGCGGTCATGGCGTTGTTGGCGATCGTGCCGAGGACGACCGAGAGCAGGAACACCGGGGTGAACCAGGACGGCAGGATCGTCGCGAGCGCGGTCTGCGGGTCGGACATGTCGAGGACGGTCCCGCCGAGGGCGCCGAGGGCGGTGAACACGACGCTGGGCAGGAACGCGCCGAGCGCCGTCCAGCCGGCGACGGCCTTCGGCGAGGCGCCGGACGGCAGGTACCGGGAGAAGTCGGCGCTGTTGGTGTAGGAGAGCGGCCCTGACGCGACGAGCGCGAGGCCGGCGGACAGGGCGGCCCACAGCGCGGTCCCGTGCAGCGCGTGCTGCGGCCGGTAGTCCCACTGCGCGTGCGCAGCGATGTATCCGGCCAGGATGACGAACGCGACGGCGAGCACGCAGGTCAGCGGCCCGTAGAGCTTCACGATGGTGGCGTGGCCGTAGACGCTGATGGCGAGCGTCGCGGCGGCGATGGCGACGATGGTGACGACCTTGACGGGCGTGCTGGTGCGGACGCCGGCCTCGTCCAGCAGCCCGAACGCGGCGAGCGAGGCCGCCGCCCAGTTGAGCGCGAGGTAGCAGACGGAGACGAACCAGCCGTTGACCGCGATGTTCACCCGGTTCCCGCGGACGCCGTACATCGCCCTCATGATCACTTCGCTGGGCGTCCCGGCCGCCGGGCCGCTCACCGCGAGCAGCCCGACGAGGATCCAGAACAGGTTGCCGAGCAGGGTGAGGACGAGCGCCTGCACGAGGTCCAGGCCCATGAGGACGAGGGCGCCGCCGATGACGAGGGCGAGGTAGCTGACGTTCGGCGCGGCCCAGACCGCGAACAGCTCGCGCGGCCGGCCGTGCCGTTCGGCCTCGGGGATGAACTCGATGCCGCGCGCCTCGACCCGGCCCGCCCGGTCGGCGGCGTGCGGGGGTGCGGGGGCCTGCTCCTGCGGGTCTGGAATCGTGGACGCCATGCGTGTCCTCCGGGGGGGTGGAGCACCGGAACCTTGTCTATTGGTCGCATAACCAATAACGTGGAGGCGATGTTGTCAAGAGCCGCACCCAAACGCGTCCGCAAGACGCCCGAGGCCCGCCGCGCCGAGATCGTCGCGGCGGCGTCCGCGCTCGCGCTCACCGAGGGCCTGGAGTGCCTCACGCTGCGCCGGGTCGCCGACGAGCTGGCCGTCCGGCCCGGCCTGATCAGCCACTACTTCCCCGCGGTGGAGGATCTGGTCGCCGAGGCGTTCGGCGCCGCGGCGACCGCCGAGCTGGACGACCTGATCCCCGCGGACCGGCCCGCCGGGAGCCCGCTGGAGCACCTCGCGCGCTTCTTCGTGCTGACGACCGGCCCCGGATACGACGGGGTGAGCCGGCTGTGGCTGAACGCCTGGCACCTCAGCCGCTACCGGCCGGCACTGCGCGAGCGCGTCGACCGGCAGGAGACGCTGTGGCGCGAGCGGCTGGCCGGGCTCGTCCGCGACGGCGTCGAGCACGGGTCCTTCGAGGCCCGCGACCCCGACGTCACCGCCGCCCGGATCCTCGTCGTCCTCGACGGGCTCGGCTCGCACGCCAACACCGACCGGTCCGACCGCCCTCCGGAGGTGACGCACCTCGCCGTCGTCATCGCCGAGCGGGAGCTGAACCTGCCGGAGGGCAGCCTCGTCGCCCGGGTGACCGCGGCGCACGTGCCCCGTCCGGCCCCCGACGAAGGAGCCGCCTGTGCCCGCTGACCTGGTGCTGCTGTCCGCCCGCCTGCTCGACCCGGCGGACGGGCGGCCGCTGCCGCACACCGCGCTGGCCGCCGAGGGCGGCCGGGTCACCGCCGTCGGTGACGACCGGGAGGTCCGCGCGCTCGCCGGGCCGCGCACGGCGGTGCTCGACCTGAAGGGCGCCGTCGTCACGCCCGGCCTGGTGGACGGGCACATGCACCCGATCGGGGGCGCCGAGCGGACGATGGGCGTCGACCTGTCCGGCTGCGCCGACCTGCCGGCCGTCCGGGAGGCCCTCGCCCGCGCGGCCCGCGACCTGCCGCCCGGAGGGTGGCTGCGCGGCTGGGGCCTCGACCCCAACGTGTTCGGCGGCGGGCCCGTCACCGCCGCCGCGCTCGGCCCCGCCTTCCAGGACGTCCCCTCCGCCGTCGACCTGTTCGACGCGCACTCCATGCTGGCCGGCCCGCGCGCGCTGGAGCTCGCCGGGATCGACGGCCCGCGCCGGTTCGACCAGGGCGCCGAGATCGTCGTCGACGACGACGGCCGCCCCACCGGCCTGCTGCTGGAGGACGCCGCCTGCGAGCTGGTGGAGGCCGTCGCGCCCCGCCCGACCGCCGCCGAGCGGCGCGAGCGCGCCGCCGCGGTGCTGCGCGGCATGGCCGCCGCGGGCCTGACCGGCGGCCACGTCATGGACGCCCTCGGCGACACCCTCGCCGCCCTCGCCGACCTGGAGGCGCGGGACGCGCTGCCCCTGCGGCTGCGCGTCGCGCCGTGGTGCCAGCCGGGCGGCGACGCCGACGACCTCGCGCGGCTCATCGCCGAGCAGGGCACCGGCGGGCGGCTGTGGCGGGTCGCGGGCGTGAAGCTGTTCATGGACGGCACCATCGACAACGGCACCGCCTGGCTGGAGCACCCCGACTGCCACGGCGAGTCCACGCACGCCTTCTGGCCCGACCCGGACGCCTACACCCGCGTGATCGGCGAGCTGCACCGCGCCGGGGTCCCGACCGCCACGCACGCCATCGGCGACGCGGCCGTCCGGCACGTCCTCGACTCCGTCGAGAAGGCGGCGGCGCACCCCTTTCCGCAGGGCGGCGCGGCGGTCCGGCACCGCGTCGAGCACATCGAGACGGTGCCCGACGACACCGTCCGGCGCTTCGCCCGGCTCGGCGTCACCGCGTCCATGCAGCCGACGCACTGCTGCGAGTACACCCGCGCCGACCACACCGACAACTGGTCGCGCCGCCTCGGCGAGGAGCGGGCGTCGCGCGCGTTCCGCTGCCGGGACCTGTGGGACGCGGGCGCCACGGTCGTGCTCGGGTCGGACTGGCCGATCGCGCCGTTCCCGCCGCTCGCCGTGATGGCGGGGGCGCGGCACCGGCGGCCGAGCCGCGACCTGAGCGAGCTGCCGCACGGCCCGGCGCAGGCCCTCACCCCGCTGCAGGCGCTGCGGGGCTGCACGATCAACCCGGCGCTGGCCGCCGGCGAGGAGGCGGTGGCGGGCCGGATCGCCGCCGGCCGCCGCGCGGACCTCACCGTCCTCGCCGACGACCCCCTCTCCGTCGCCGACACCGACCTCGCCGCGCTGCCCGTGCTGCTCACCGTCCTGGACGGGCGGATCACCCACCGCGACGCGGCGCTGTGAACCGCCCGGCGGTCAGGCGCCGCCCTCGGGGGTGACGCCGTCGGGCAGGACGTTCGGGCGCGCCTTCTCCACCAGGGCGGGGATGACGTCGTCCAGCTCGTGCGGGTCCCAGCGGGCGCCCTTGTCGACGACCGGGCCGGCGCGCCAGCCCTCCGCGACGCTGATCCGCCCGCCGCGCACGTTGAACACCCGGCCGGTGATCCCGCGCGCCCCCGGGCTCGCCAGCCACACCACGAGCGGCGCGATGTTGGACGGGTCCGCCGGGTCGAAGCCCTCGCTGGGGCGCGCGCGGCCCGGCACCAGGTTCTCGGTCATCCGGGTCAGCGCGGCGGGCGCCACCGCGTTGACCGTCACGCCGTACCGGCGCAGCTCGCGGGCCGCGATCACGGTCAGCGCGGCGATCCCGGCCTTGGCCGCGCCGTAGTTGCCCTGCCCGGCGTTGCCGTAGATGCCCGACGAGGAGCTGGTGTTGATGACGCGCGCGTCGACGTCGTGCCCGGCCTTGTGCCGTTCCCGCCAGTACGCGGCGGCGTGCCGCAGCGGCGCGAACGTCCCGCGCAGATGGACGCCGATCACCGCGTCCCACTCCTCCGCGCTCATGTTCACCAGCATCCGGTCGCGCAGGATGCCCGCGTTGTTCACCAGGACGTGCAGGTCGCCGAACCGCTCGACGGTCGCGGCGACGAGCCGCCGGGCGCCCTCGAAGTCGGACACGTCGGTGCCGTCGGCGACGGCCTCGCCGCCCATCGCGCGGATCTCGTCCACCACCTCGCCCGCCGGTCCGGTGGACGAGCCGGTGCCGTCCACCTGCGCGCCGAGGTCGTTGACGACGACCCGGGCGCCGTGCCGGGCGAACTCCAGCGCGTGCTCGCGGCCGATGCCGCGGGCCGCCCCGGTCACGATGACCACCCGTCCGTCGGCGATCGCGGTCATGGTCGCTCCCTTCGTCCCGGGCGGCGGGCGGGCCGGGCGTCCGGGGCCGCCGCACATTAGAAGCAATTTCTAGAATTAGCTTTCAAAAACGATGCGACGCGAACCCCCCGATGTCAATGGGCCGGCGCCACCGGCCGCCGCCCGGATCCGGATGAACGGGACACCGGCGCCACGAGGGCCGATGAGATAGCTTTCCAACGGTGGAAACCGCTGGAGTGTCCCTCGGCGGGGCGCGGCGGCCCGGCCGGGACGACGGCACGCGCGCCGGCGGCGCCGCGCCCGCCGGGAGCGCGGCGTCCTTCCGCGGGCGCCTGCTGGCGGGCCTCGCCGACTCGATCCGCGAGCGCGGCTACCGCGACACCACCGTCTCCGACGTCGTCCGGCACGCCCGCACGTCCCGGCGCACGTTCTACGAGGAGTTCCCGACCAAGGACGCCTGCTTCGTCGAGCTGCTCCAGGTGACGAACCGGATGCTGCGCCGCCGCGTCGCCGAGGCGATCGACCCCGCCGCGCCGTGGGAGGCGCAGATCCGCCAGGGCGTCGAGGCGTACGTCGAGATGGTCGCCTCCGAACCGGAGATCACGCTCGCCTGGATCCGCGAACTGCAGGCGCTCGGCGCGGACACCGCCCGGCGGATGCAGCGCGAGGCGGTCGACACGCTGTTCCGGCTGCTGCGGGACGTGTCCGGGAACCCCGAGATGCTGCGCGCCGGCGCGCACCCGATCACCCGACCGTTCGCCCTCATGCTGATCGGCGGGCTCCGCGAGCTGACCGCCACCCTGGTGGAGGACGGCGCGGACGTCCGGGACATCACCGAGGTCGCCGTCGAGGCGACGATCGCGCTGTTCCGGCCGGTGCCGGAAAACCGCGGCGGCACGCCGTCGGCGGCTTCCCGCGGCGGTTTTCCCGACCCCCGGAACTGACCTTTCCGGCCCCGGCCGCGAGGCCGCCGAATTCCCTTCTCCAGCACGGTAGGCGCGCGTACGGCACCGTGGTACCGTCCCGTACCACACCATCTCCGTGCCCGTGGCACGCGAGGCCGCCATGCCGAGAGCATCGTCCAGAAGAGCGCGCGATGACCGACATTGACCAGGACGACTTCACCGAGCACGCCGTCCACCTGGAATACACATGGCGGACCTGGCGGTACATGCTCACCAGCGCCTCCGCGCCGGCCCTGCTGTGCGTCAGCGCGAACGGCATCCTGCGGCTCGGCAGCTTCGTCGACTGCACCGCCGCCGAGCGGGTGTTCTGGGACGTGGTCACGCTGGCCATCCAGGACGCCGGGAACCACCTGGCGGACATGCGCGTCAACAGCACCCGGGCCGCCGTCGTGCTGGAGGGCCCGCCGGACGGCCGCGCGCATCTCGCGGTCCGCTCGGCGTCCGGATTCAACCTCGCGCACTGCTACGACACCTCCTACGAGGCGCTCGACGCGTGGGCGCAGATGGCGAGCGAACTGGCGCTCGGACCGTGCGCATGATCGAGTTACATGATCGGGTTCCGGGCGCGTTTTCCGGGAATGGCGCAAGAACGCGATCTTGATCGGGCGCCCCGCGAATTCGCGGCGCGGCTGAAAACGGTGCGCGGAAGGCGCGGTCAGCGCCCGGAATCGGCACTTCCCGACGGCCCGCGCCCCGCCGACACCAGCCCCGTCTCGTAGGCGAGCACGACGGCCTGGACCCGGTCGCGCAGGTCCAGCTTCGACAGGATCCGCGCGACGTGCGTCTTGACCGTCGCGGCGCTGAGGGTGAGCCGGTCGGCCAGCTCGGCGTTCGACAGCCCGGTGGCGAGCAGCCCGAGCACCTCCAGCTCGCGCGGCGTCAGCCTCGACAGGTCGCGGTGGACCGCGGGCCGCGCCTCGTCGCGCGGCGCGAACCGCTCGATGAGGCGGCGGGTGATCGCGGGCGCGAGCAGCGCGTCCCCCGCCTGGACGAGCCGGACGGACGCGGTGAGCCGCTCGGGCGTCACGTCCTTGAGCAGGAAGCCGCTGGCGCCCGCGGTGAGCGCCGCGTAGACGTAATGGTCCAGGTCGTAGGTGGTGAGGATGAGCACCCGGGCGCCGCCGCCGGCCGCGGTGATCTCCCGGGTCGCCTCGATCCCGTTCATCTCCGGCATCCGGACGTCCATCAGCACGACGTCGGGGCGGGTGCGGCGGACCGCGGCGACCGCCTCGGCGCCGTCCGCGGCCTCGGCGACGACGTCGATGCCGTCGGCGGCGAGGATCATCCGGAAGCCGGTGCGGACGAGCGCCTGGTCGTCGGCGATCACCACGCGCAGGGCGACGCCGCCGGCCGCGGTCACGGCGCCCTCCAGGGGATCGTGGCGGCGACGCGGAACCCGCCGGTGAGGGTGCGGCCGGACTCCAGCGTCCCGTCGTAGACGGCGAGCCGCTCGCGCAGGTTGATCAGGCCGCGGCCATTGCCGATCCCCGCGCCCGACCCCGCGCCCGCCCCGCCGCCCGTCCCGCCGCCGGTGTCGGTGATCTCGATGCGCAGGTCGTCGCCGTCGCACCGGACCGCCACCGCGGCGGACGCGCCGGACGCGTGCTTCATCGCGTTGGTCAGCGCCTCCTGGACGACCCGGTACGCGGTGAGGTCGACGCCGGGCGGCAGCGGCCCCGGCGGCGGGTCGATGTCGGCGGTGACCCGCAGGCCGGTCGCGCGGACCCGGTCGATGAGCGGGCCGAGCCGGTCCAGGCCCGGCTGCGGGACCGGCACGCCGCCGTCCCCCTGGCCGTCCCCGTCCCCCGACGGCGCGAGCAGGCCCATGACGTGCCGCAGCTCCGCCATCGCGGCGCGCCCGCTCGCCTCGACGTCCAGCATCGCCTTCTTCGACAGCTCGGGATCGGCGTCCACCACCTTGCGGGCGGCGCCCGTCTGGATCACCATGACGCTCACGTTGTGCGTCACCACGTCGTGCAGCTCCGCCGCGATCCGGGCGCGCTCCACCTCGACCGCGCGGCGCGTCGCCTGCCGCTGCTCCCGCTCGATCTCGGTGAGCCGGCGCCGCCACGTCCGCACCGCCATCGCGAGCGCGCCCGCGGCGAGCAGCACGAAGAACGGCGCCGACCAGTCGGGCAGGGCGACGGCGGTGCCGCGGTAGCCGACACCGGCGAGGACTGCGGCGACCCCGAGGCTCGCGACGGCCTGCACGCGGTACCGGCTGTGCGCGATCGCGCTGAAACCGGCGATCAGGCAGGCCAGCACCGTCACCCACGTCATGCCGTGGCGCAGCGCCCACGCCGCCACCAGCACCGCCCAGAACGTGCCGAGCGGGTACCGGCGCCGGAACGCCAGCGGCAGCGTCGACAGGACGATGAGCGCCCACCCCTGCCGGACGGGGTGCGAGATGTCGCCCGGCGGTGCGAGCGGCGGACGCGGAGCGGGTCCGTCCAGGACCACCTTCTGGACCGCGTCCACGCCCGCCCTGTCCGCCACGTACAGCGCGAGCACGGTCAAGGCGACGGCGAGGAGCGCGTCGGCGGCGAGCGCGCGCCGGGACGGCCCGCCGCCCGCCGGCTCCGGGCGCAGCAGGTCGCGCACCCGCCCGCGCCAAGCGCGCCGACCGCGCCACTCGCGCGTCCCGCCCACGTCCATGCCCACATTGTGACGTCCGCCGCGTGAACCCGGTATCGGCTTCGCGGGCGGGACGGTCCCGCCGCGCGGACTACATCGCAGGGATGATGCTGCGGCGGGATCGTCCGCGCGATGTACCGGAAGTCGGTGCGGCGGCCGACGCGCCGGCAACGCGCCCGCGCCTACCGTCACCTCCGCTGGGAGGACGGCGGCGCGCCGTCCGCGGGCGGAGAGCGGGAGCCTCATGGGACATGTGATCGAGCTGGACGCCGCGACGAAGGACTACGGCGGCGCGGGCACGCCGGCGCTCGGGCCCCTGTCGCTGGACGTGGCGGAGGGCGAGGCGCTCGCGGTCGTCGGGCCGTCGGGCAGCGGGAAGTCGACGCTGCTGAACCTGGTCGCCGGGCTGGACCGGCCGTCCGCCGGGACGGTGACGGTGGACGGCCGGCGCGTCGACCGGCTCGGCGAGGCGGCGCTCGCCCGGTTCCGGCGGGAGCGGATCGGGTTCGTGTTCCAGTTCTTCAACCTGCTCGACGACCTCACCGTCGCCGACAACGTCCGGCTGCCCGCGCAGCTGGCGGGGACGCCGCGCCGCAAGGCCGCGGACCGCGCCGACGAGCTGCTCGGGATGCTCGGCGTCCACGAGCACGCGGGCTCGTATCCGGGGCGGCTGTCGGGCGGGGAGCGGCAGCGCGTCGCGGTGGCGCGCGCGCTGGTGAACCGTCCGGCGCTGCTGCTGGCGGACGAGCCGACGGGCGCGCTGGACACCGCGTCCGGCCACGAGGTGCGCGAGTTGCTCGCCGAGGTGCACCGGAGCGGTCAGACGATCGTGCTGGTCACGCACGACATGGCGCTGGCGCGGTCGCTGGCGACCCGGACGGTGACACTGGTCGACGGCGCGATCTCGGCCGACGAGCGGGCGGGGGCGGCCCGATGAGCGCGGGGTCCTCGCTGGGGGCGCTGGGCCGGGTGGTGCGGTCGGGCGTGGGACGGCGGCGCGTCCAGACGCTGGTGGTCGCGCTGGCCACGCTGATGTCGGTGGCGTCGGCGGTCGTCGCCGGCTCGCTGGTCGTCGCGTCGTCGGCGCCGTTCGACCACGCGTTCGCGCGCGGACACGGCGCGCACCTCACCGCGCAGATCGACGCGGGGCGGGCGACGGCGGCGCAGGCTGCGGCGACGGCGCACCTGCGGGGCGTCAAGGCGAGCGCCGGGCCGTTCCCGGTCGCGATCATCGCGCCGGCCGCGCTGCCCCGGCTCACCGTGGCGGGGCGCCCCTCCCCCGGCGGCCCGGTGGACCGGCTGGAGGTCACGGCGGGACGGTGGGCGTCCGCCGCGAACGAGATCGTCCTGCCGGCCGACCTCCCGCCGGAGGTGGCGCGGCCGGGGACGACGCTGACCCTGCCGGGCGGGCGGACCCTGACGGCCGTCGGGCAGGCCCGCTCGGTCACCGGCTCCGCCGACGCGTGGATGACGCCGGTCGGGGTCGCCGCGCTCGGCAAGGCCGGGGCGCCCGCGACGACGCAGATGCTCTACCGCTTCTCCGGTTCGCCCGGGAAGGCGGCGCTGGCCGCCGACCGCACGCGGCTGAAGGCGGCCCTGCCGGCGGGCGCCCTGCTCGGCGGCCAGACCTACCTGGACGTCAAGCAGGCCGCCGACCGGGAGGCCGCCACGTTCGTCCCGTTCCTGATGGCGTTCGGCGCGCTCGGCCTGGCCATGGCCGTCATCGTCGTGGCGGGCGTCGTCGGCGGCGCGGTCGGCGCGAACCTGCGGCGCATCGGCGTGCTGAAGGCCATCGGCTGCACGCCCGCGGAGGTCGTCCGCGCCTACGTCGCGCAGGCGCTCGTCCCGGCGGCCGCCGGCACGCTGCTGGGCGTGGTGCTCGGGAACCTGGTGGCGTATCCGCTGCTCGGCGACGTGCAGCGGGTGTACGGGACGACCGGTCTCGCGGTCGCCTGGTGGGTGGACGCCGCGGTGGCGGCGGGCGCGCTGCTGGTGGTGGCGGCCGCCGCGCTGGTCCCGGCGCTGCGCGCGGGACGGCTGCGGACCGTCGAGGCGATCGCGGTCGGCCGCGCGCCGGGCACCGGGCGCGGCCGGCGCGCGCACCGCCTCATCGGGCGGCTGCCGCTGCCGCGCACGGTGTCGCTCGGGCTGGCGACGCCGTTCGCGCGTCCCGTCCGGTCCGCGTCGATGCTGCTGGCCGTCGCGTTCGGCACGGCCGCGGCGACGTTCGCGATCGGCCTGGCGGTGTCGCTGAACACCATCGGCACCGCCCGCGACCCCGACGCGGCCGCCGCGGTCACGGTGGTGCCCGCCGCCCCGGACGGCGCAGGCCCGCAGGGCGCCGTCCCGACGGGCCCGTCGGCGGGGCCGCCCGCCCTGGACGAGGCGAAGGTGCGGGCCGCGATCACCGCCCAGCCCGGCACGGCGTCGTTCTACGGCGTGAGCGACAGGCAGGTGACGGTGGCGGGGGTCGTCGGCCCGGTCGAGGCGAACCTCTACCGCGGCGACCTGCGGGCCGGGGCGTACGAGATCATCGCGGGCCGCTGGATCACCGGCCCCGGGCAGGCCGTGGTGCCGACGCGCTTCCTCGAGGTGACGGGCCACCGCATCGGCGACACGATCACGGTGCGGGACGCGGACACCACGGCGCGCCTGCGGATCGTGGGCGAGGCGTTCGACCTGCGGAACGCGGGGATGCGCGTGCACGCCGCCGCGGCCTCGTTCTCCGGCGCCAAGGACCCGGACGGGATGGACTCCTACCTGATCCGGGTGAAGCCCGGGGTGTCGGTGGCGTCGTACGTGGACGGCCTCAACGCGGCGCTCCGCACGGCCGACGCCCAGGCCATGACGTCCAGCCGGGGCGTCGGCAGCGTGATCGCCGTCCTGGACTCGCTGGCGGCGCTGCTCACCCTGATGCTGGTCACCGTCGCGGGGCTCGGCGTCCTCAACGCGGTCGTCCTGGACACCCGTGAGCGCGTGCACGACCTGGGCGTCTGCAAGGCGATCGGGATGTCGCCGCGGCAGACCGTCGCGATGGTGCTGGCGTCGGTCGCGGGCCTGGGCGCGGTCGGCGGGCTCGCGGGCCTGCCGGTGGGCGTCGCCCTGCACCATCTGGTGATGCCGCTGATGGGCGACGCGGCGGGCACCCGTCTGACCCACCACATGGTCGCCGTCTACGACGTGCCGCTGCTGGTCCCACTGGCGCTCGGCGGCATCGCGATCGCGCTGCTGGGCGCGCTGCTCCCCGCAGGCTGGGCCGCGAAGGCCCGCACCGCGACCGCCCTCCGCACCGAATGACCCGTTGACTTGCGGCGTGTCGGCCTTAAACCCGCGGTCATAAGGCCGACACGCCGCAACTCAACGTCAGAGGGGGCGGGTGTCGAGGACCTCGCGGAGCTTCTCCTGGGCGCGGGCGGCCTGCCGGGCGCGGTAGGCGATCGGCATGTAGCGGACGCGTTCGGGCAGCAGCGGCGTGCTGCGGCCGATGACCTGCCCGACGGCGCGCAGCCGCCGCTCGTCGGCCTTGCTCCACGACAGCCCGAGCTTGTCGCGCGCGGCCGGCGGGAGGGTGCCGACGGAGATGAAGCGCCCGAGCCGTCCGGTGGCCGCGATCAGCGGCGCGGCCACCGGGCGCAGCGGGGCGGGCACGCCCGGCGGGAGCTTGTCCATCCGGTCGAGGACTTCGAGGGCGACCTTGTGCGGGACGAGGGTGTTCTCCACCATGTCGTCGAAGTACGCCCAGTACTCGTCGATGGTGCCGGGCAGCATCCGCTCGGGTACCCGGAGGATGCGGCCGAGGTTGAGGAACTCGTCGAACACCTGCTGCTGCTCGGCGTCGTCCATCGGCTCGGGCGCGAAGTACTTGGACGCGGTGACGGCCGCGTAGAAGCCGGTGAGGTGCACCCACGCCCACGGCTCCGCTGACAGCGCGTGGTGGCTGCGGCCCTCCTCGTCGACGGCGCTGAGCGGCTTGTGCATCTCGCGGAGCCGCCGGCCCTCCTCGATCGCGGTCCGCCCGCCGTACACCCAGGTCTGCACGGACGCGAAGCTGCGCGCGGCGCGGCCGAGCGGGTCGCGGCGGAAGCTGGACAGCCGGTCGACGACGGTGCCGATCGCCGGATGCATGGTCTGCAGGATGAACACGCTGTTGCCGGCGATCGCCGACGTGTAGAGCCCCATGGTGTCCCAGAGGATCGAGCCGGGCTCGAACGGGACGGGCTCGGGGCGCGCGACGGCCCGTCCGGAGGGCGCGTGCTCGGTCATCGTCATGGTCTCGCCTCCCGATGGCGTCTCGGTTACAGTGAAACGCGAATAAGTAGTCGCTTACAAGTCGCGTCCGGGGAGGCCCCGCCGATGCCCCGCCCACCTGCCCATTCACCGCGCAGAACGCCCCGCCAGGACCGGTCGCGGCACACGGTGGAGCGCATCCTGGACGCCGCCACTCGCGTTCTGTCCGAGCGCGGGTACGACGGCGCGTCCACCAACCGCATCGCCCGCGCCGCCGGGATCAGCAACGGGTCGCTCTACCAGTACTTCCCGAACAAGGACGCCATCGTCATCACCGTCATCGACCGGTTCGCCGACCACCTCGCCGACCGGCTCGGCGCGCAGATCGAGTCGACCATGCACGAGTCGTGGCAGGAGGCGGGCCGGGCGCTGCTCGACGTGCAGATGCGGCTGTTCGAGGAGCAGGCCGACCTGCTGCGCGTCGTCGTCGAGCAGATCCCGCGGCTCGGCCCGTTCGACAAGCTCGCCGCGCTGCAGCGCCGGCTGACCGACCTCGTCCGGGTGTACCTGCTGGTCAACCGGGACGCGTTCCGCGACGACCTGGACGTGGACGCGGCGCTGTGGATCCTCGCCGAGACCGTCGGCACGCTGTCGATCCGGTACGTGCTGGACCGGCCGCCGATCCCCCGCGAGCGGATGATCGACGAGCTCGCCGAGCTGGTCATCCGCTATATCCGCGGGTAGCGCCCGCGGTACGGCTCATCGCGCCACAGCGGGCGGGTGAACGGCTCCGCCGCCACCAGGCCGGTCAGCAGCACCGGGCCGAGCGCCAGGCTGAACAGCACGTCGGTCGGCCAGTGCTCGTCGGCGAGGGTCAGCGCCGCGCCGGTCAGGAACCCGGTGACCAGCGCGAAGTCGCGCCGGCCCCGCGCCGTCAGCCACCGGTCGAGGACCGGGACCACGACGATCAGCAGCTCGATCCCGACCCAGACGAGCACGAACCCGTTCAGCGTGTGCCCGGACGGATAGGCGTCCCCGTGCTTCCACAGAATGTCGGTGTCACTGAACGGATACGTCCGCGGGATCACCGACTTCAGGCCCTCCTGCAGCAGCGAAAGCAGAAGGACCACGACGACGGGCACCAGCAGCGGACGCAGCGACCGCGCCCGGACGATCCCGAGGACCGCCAAGGGGACGAGGGCGTATTTTGCGAGGACGCCGCGTTGCCCGAGCTGGGTGAAGACATGGACGACCGACATCCACCCGCCCCGCACCCGGGTGTCGCAGAACCGGTGGACCGTCCAATCGAGATGCCGGAGCGGACCGTCCGCGAGCACGTCCGCGGTGACGACGGCCATGACGACGACTGCGAGGACGTACCAGCCCCACGACCGTCGGCCCATACAGACGGTCTTCCCAGCCCGCATCCCGCGACGCATGGGGAGCAGCGCCATATCGGGGCCGGTCCGGCATGGGGTCGCGACACATTTCCAAAGGGCCGGGGACGGGTTTGACTGCGTGCTGGGCGCCCCTCCTTCCCGATCCCCATCCCCGCTCCACCGATCCGGGAGAGCCCTTCATGCACCGACCATCCCCGCGCGTTCTGCGGCGCGTCACGAAATGGCTCGCGTCGTCCGCCGCCTTCGCATTCCTCGCCGCCGGGCCCGGCATGGCCGCCGCCGCGACGCCCGCGCACGCCGCACCCACGCAAGCCGCGCCCGCACGAGCAGCAACCGGCACCTATCAGCAGGTCACCGGCTTCGGGTCCAATCCCGGGAACCTGCAGATGTACGAGTACGTGCCCGCCGGGCTGCCGTCCGGCGCCCCGCTCGTCGTCGCCCTGCACGGCTGCACGCAGAGCGCCGACGACTACTACAACCATTCCGGCTGGCCGAAGTTCGCCGACCAGTGGAAGTTCGCGGTGGTGTTCCCGCAGACCACCACGTCCAACAACATCCAGAAGTGCTTCCAGTGGTTCGATCCCGCGAAGGACGCGCGCGGCGGCACGGAGGCGGCGTCGATCGTCCAGATGGTGTCCTACGCCGAGCAGAAGCACGGCTCCGACGCGCACCGGGTGTTCGTCACCGGCCTTTCGGCGGGCGGCGGAATGACCGCGGACCTGCTCGCCGCCTACCCGGACGTGTTCGCCGGCGGCGCGGTCGACTCGGGCCTTCCCGCGCAATGCGCGACGAGCCTCGTCGCCGCCAGCGGATGCCAGATGAACGACCAGAACCTCACGCCAGCCCAATGGGGCGACAAGGTCCGCGGCTCCTATCCGGGGTACACCGGGCCGTGGCCGCGCGTCGCCATCTGGCAGGGCACCGCCGATTACACGGTCTATCCGGTGAACGCCACGGAACTGCGCGACCAGTGGACGAACGTCTGGGGCATTTCACAGACGCCGTCGAGCACGCACAGCCTTTCTGGCGGCACGACCCAGAGCGTCTACAACGACGCGAACGGCAAACCCGCCGTCGAGGTCTACTCCATTTCGGGAATGGGCCACGGCCTCGCCGTCGACCCCGGATCGGGCGCCGACCAGTGCGGCAGCACAGGCGCGTACTTCCTCGGCGCCATCTGCTCCACGTCGTACACGGCGAAATTCTGGGGCCTCGACGGCTCGGACGGCACCAACCCCGGCGATCCCGGCGACCCGGGCGACCCCGGTGATCCGGGCGGCGGGACCCCGCAGTGCTTCACCGCCACCAACTATGCACAGGTCACGGCCGGGCGGGCGCACACCAGCGGCGGCTACACCTACGCGAACGGCTCGAACCAGAACATGGGCCTCTACAACGTGTTCGTCACGCACACGCTGAAGGAGACGTCCGCGAACTACTACGTCATCTCCAATTCCGGCTGCTGAACCGTCCGGGCCGGGCCGTCCTCCGCGGCGGCCCGGCCCGGCTCGTCCGGCTCGTTCGCGGACTCACGGCGTGATGACGAGCTTCCCGCGCGTGTGGCCGTTCCGGCTCTCGTCGAAGGCGGCGCCGACGTCGTCCAGCGAGAACGTCTTGGCGACGTCGACGCGGAGCGCGCCGCGGTCGGCCATGGCGCCGAGGTCGGCGAGCTTGGCGCCGTCCGGGCGGACCCAGATCCAGTGGCCGCCGTGCTGCTCGACGCTGTTGTCGGCGACGGACACGTGCCGCCCGCCGGGCGCGAGAACGGCGAGCGTCACGTCGAGTTGCCCGCCCACGAAGTCGGCGACCGCGGTGACGCCGTCCGGCGCGAGGTCTCGGACCCGCTCCACCAGCCCGTCCCCGTAGGACACCGGCTCGGCGCCGAGTTCGCGCAGGTAGGCGTGGTTGGCCTCGGACGCGGTGCCGATGACGCGGGCGCCGCGGTCGACGCCGATCTGCACCGCGAAGCTCCCCACTCCCCCGGACGCGGCGTGCACCAGCAGCACGTCGCCCGGGCCGACCTCCAACCGGTCGAGCGAGCGCTGCGCGGTCATCCCGGCGAGCGGCAGCCCGCCCGCGTGCTCCCAGTCCAGCGCGGCGGGCTTGCGCGCGCAGTGGACGGCCGGGACCGCGACGTACTGCGCGAACGTCCCGGCGTGCACGACGCTCTTGCGGGCGTAGGCCATGACCTCGTCGCCCGGCGCGAACTCCGGCGTGTCCGGCCCGGTCCCGCGGACGACCCCGGCGACGTCCCAGCCGGGGATCACCGGGAACACCGCGTCCATCATCGCGTCGAGCCCGCCGGTCATCACCTTCCAGTCGACCGGGTTGACGCCCGCCGCGCGCACCTCGACCAGCACCTCGCTCGGGCCGAGTTTCGGGTCGGGCGCCTCGCCGGCGGTGAGGCGGGAGTTGTCGGAGGCATAGGAGTCGTAGGTGACGGCACGCATGTTCTCCAGCCTGCCTCCCGTCCCGGCCGCTAAACCCGCTGCGCGGCGGCCTCACCGGACGGCGCCCCGGGGCGTGCCCGCAGCGCGGGCGCGAGGGCCGCCGTCACCGCGACCGACGCCGCCGCCATCACCGCCATCCCCGTCGCGGGCGAGGTGAGCTGGGCGACCGCACCGGCGAGGGCGGCGCCGACGCCCTGCATGCCGAGCATCCCGGACGAGTGCAGGCCGAGCGCGTGGCCGCTCAGATCGTCCGGGGTCAGCTCCAGCAGCCGCTCCTGGAGCAGCAGCGTCGCGCAGTACCCGACGCTCGCCACGGTGATCGCGGCCACCGCGACGGGCAGCGGCGGGCGCAGCGCGAACACCAGGTAGGGCGCGGCGAGCAGCAGCCGCATCGGCGCGTCCAGGCGCCTGCGCCACCCGGCCGGGACGAACCGTCCGGCCAGCGTGTCGCCCGCGAACATGCCGACCGCGCTCGCCGCCGCCAGCAGTCCCGCGAAGCGCGGTGCGTACGGGACGTACAGCGACTCGCAGCCGACGATCAGCCCGTTCGGCACCCACAGCGCGAGGTAGACGGCCCGGCGCCGCCGCGACGACCACAGCCGGACGTTGTCGCGCCAGGTCTCGCCGAGCGTCGCCCGCCCGGTGGCCCGCGGCCTGCGGTCGCTCAGCCCGAACCGTCCGGCGCCGGCCGCGGCGAGGTGCAGCGCCGCGCCGGCCAGCAGCGTCCCGCGCGGCGACAGCGCGGCGACCATGACGCCCCCGGCCGCGAACCCGAGGATCTGCATGAGCCCGACGGACATGTTCAGCACCGAGCGGCCGAGGACGTAGCCGTCCCGGTCGAGGATCTCGTTCAGCAGCCCGTACCGCACCCCGCCGCCGACCGCGCTCGCCGCGCCGAGCACCAGGACGATCGCGAACACCGCCCAGACCGGCATCCCCGGCACGGCCTGCACGGCGGTGCCGGCGGCGAACAGCAGCGACAGGCCCGCGAGCGCGGCGCGCGGCGGCAGCCGGTCCGCCGCCGACAGCAGCGCCAGCGCCCCGGCCAGCTGGGCGAGCGCCGGGCCGAACATCGCCAGCGACGACAGCAGCGGCGAGCCGGTCCGCGCGTAGACGAGCGTGCCGAGCGCGAGGCCGCTCACCGTCTGCGCCGCGACGTTGCCCGCCGTCGTCAGGAACAGCGGCGCGAACTCGGGCGTGCGGAACAGTTCGCCATAGGTGCGCATGTCCGGAGTCTCCGGGGCGCCGCCGCCGGCCGGTTACTCTTTCGCGGGGAGGCGAAACCAGTGGGAGATCAACGCGGACACCCTCGCGGGCGGCCGGTTCACCGTCTCGCCGCTGGCGGAGGCCACCGCGTGCCTGAAGGCGCTGCGCTGGGAGCAGGCCGCGAACCCGGGCGAGCGCGGCTGGCTGGACGCGCACCTGCCCGCGTTCCGCGCGCGGATGGCCAGCGACCCGGTCACGGCCCTGCTCGTCCGGTCCGCCTTCGTGCCGGGGTGGAACGCCGACTTCGTGACGCCCGCCCAGAGCGGCGAGCCCGGCGCGACGTTCGCCGGTGAGCTGGAACGGGTCCGGGCCGCGCCGCCGGACGCCGCCCGCGCGGACCTGGCCGTCGCGCTGAACGGGCCGGTCCCGGCCGCCCTCGACCGCGACGACCTGCCGGAGCGCGCCGCCGCCCTGATCGAGTGGGTGTGGACGGAGACGGTCCTGCCGGACTGGCCGCGGCGGCAGCGGATCATCGAAGCCGAGATCGTGGCGCGCGTCGCGCGGCTCGGCCAGGGCGGCTGGGCCGCCGCGCTCGCCGACATGCGCCCCGGCATGCGCTGGCTCGGGGAGAACCGGCTCCAGATCAACACCCGGGACCACCCGCCCCGCGACCTGTCGGGCAAGCCGCTGGTGTTCGTGCCGGTCACGGTCGGCCAGAGCTGGTCGTCCTGGGACCGGGAGGCGTCCCGCTACGCCATCGTCTACCCGTGTTCGGGGGCGCTCGCCGGCGCGGGCGCCGTGCCGGTGCCGGGCGCGCTGGGCGCATTGCTCGGGCCGGTGCGGGCGTCCGTGCTCGTCCTGCTGGACACGCCGAAGAGCACCACGCAGCTGGTCGCGCTGACCGGGCGGGGGCTCGGCTCGGTGGGCCGCCACCTGAAGATCCTGCTGGACGCGCGGCTCGTCGAGCGCCGTCGCGCCGGGCGCTCGGTGCTCTACTACCGCACGGCCGCCGCCGACGCCCTCGTCGCCGCCCAGCACGAGCCCGCCCGGCGCGAGCCCGCCCGCCCGGCCGGTGCGGCGGGCGGGCGGGACGGGGCTCCGGAATCGCGGCGCTGAAAGGCCGCGGGCCGGACGGCGGATCAGCAGCCGTTCGCGGTCAGCCTGATCTTCCAGGCGGGGTTCCAGTCCATCTCGTAGGTGATGCGGGCCGCCCGGAGGCAGTCGATCTGCCTGCCGCGGGCGTCGTAGACGCGAACGGCGGCGCCACCGGTCTGGGCATTGGTGAGACCGCCGCGGCCGCTCCAGTGGCTCAGCGAGTAACTGCCGTACCTGTAGAAGTCGAAGACGTAGTAGCCGCGGCCATAAGCGACGATGGCGCACGCATGCCCGGAACGGCACGGCGGGATGTTCGCGGGATTGCCGTAGTACTTGTGGGAGACGGTCGGCGACGTCGACGGCGCCGTCGCCGCGCTGGCCGGAGCGGCCGTGGCGACGACCGCGAGCGCGGCCACCGCGATGCCCCCGGCCGCCGCCGCCTTGCGCCGCCCGATCCTTGAGATTCCGTGGAAAGGCTTCACGAATTCCCCCTGTCCTCGCTCTGCCGAGGGTGCACACCCCGTGGTCGGCATCTTCGATCACCGTCGGTTATGGGCGGTGACGGAGATGACTCTAGGTTGCATGACTCGACCTGTAAAGACAGAGAAAGGCAATTTTTTAGGGCCCGCCACCACCTCCCCGGAATCGACGCGCTTTTTCCTTCGATAGAGCCGCCCGCAACGCGGCGAGCCGGACAGAAAGAACCGATTTAACCCATTTCCAGGTGATCAGCATTCGGCCCCGCCGGGCCGCCGGCGGGAGACCGCATCCGGCCAGGGAGTCAGGAGGCCGCGGCGCGGTCGAAGCGGCGGATCAGCTCGATGGCCGCGTCCATGATCTCCTGCGCCTCGGCCTCGTCCTCGCTGGTGGCGACCTCGCGCCCGGCCTCGCCGATCACGGTGGTGAGGACGGCGACGGTGAGGCGGTCGATGGCCTCGCCGCCGAGCGCGAGCAGCACCGCGTTCTGCCGGACCCAGTCGCGGCGGCGGGTGCGGCGCATCAGGTCGAAGCCGGGCGGGCCGTCGCCGTCCATGAACAGCCGGGCGAGGTCGCGGCGCTCCCAGGAGCCGGCGAGGAACGCGCGGGCGCCCGCGATGAACAGCTCGACCGGGTCGTCCACGCCGGCCTTCTTGGCCTCGGCGACGCTCGCGGTCGCGGCCTTCTCGTGCGCGCCCTCGTGCTCCTCCCACAGGGCGAGGAACAGCTCGGTCTTGCCGCCGAAGTGGTGGTAGAGGCTGCCGACGCTGGAGCCGGCGCGCTCGACGACCTCGGAGATCGCGGCGTCGGCGAACCCGTGCGCGCAGAACACCTCGCGCGCCGCCTCGAGCATGGTGCGGCGCGTCTGCGCGGTGCGGCTCCATTCCCATCCGCCCCTGCCGCTGGGCCTGCGGGCCATCGGTCCCCCGTCCGGTGCGGCGGCCGCCGTCCGGCCGTCGTTGAAGCAGATTCTAGAAAGCGGGCCGGACGTCTTGACGCCGGGACGGCCCCGTGCGCAGCCTAGAACCGATTCCTAGAAATAGATTCTAGGATTGATCGGAGGGCCGGTCCATGGACTTCTCGCTGAGCGCCGAGGAACGACAGATCCGCGACACCGTCCGCTCCTTCGTCGAGAAGGAGGTCATGCCGCTCGAACCCGAGGTGCTGCGCAACGAGCGCGCCGGGCGCCCCGGCCTCGACCCCGCCGCGCTGCGCGAGCTGCGGGACAAGGCCCGCAGGTCCGGGTTCTGGGGGATCAACACGCCCGAGGAGTACGGCGGCGCGGCGCTCGGCCCGCTGATGTCGGCGATCGTCGCGATGGAGACGGGCCGGACGTTCGTCCCGTTCAGCTTCGGAGGCACGGCCGACAACATCCTCTACGCCTGCGACGAGGCGCAGAAGCGCGCCTACCTCGTCCCGACGATCGAGGGCGAGCGGCGGTCCTGCTTCGCGATCACCGAGCCGGGCGCCGGGTCCGACGCGCGCAACATCCGCACCCGGGCCGTGCGCGACGGCGACGACTGGGTGATCAACGGCGAGAAGACGTTCATCACCGGCGGCAACGAGGCCGACTTCGTGATGGTGTTCGCCGTCACCGACCCCGAGCTCGGCGCCGACGGCGGCGTGACGTGCTTCCTCGTCGACCGGGACATGGGCTGGAAGTCCGAGCCGATCGCGACCATGGGCGAGTGGGGGCCGGCGTCGCTGGTGTTCGAGGACGTCCGGGTGCCCGCCGCCAACGTGCTCGGCGAGGTCGGCAAGGGCTTCGACCTGGCGATGCGGTGGATCGGGCAGGGCCGCTACATGATCCCGGCGCGGGCGATCGGCGCGGCGGAGCGGATGCTGCAGATGGCCGTCGACTACGCCAAGGTCCGCGTGTCGATGGGCCACCCCATCGCCGACTACCAGGCCATCCAGTGGATGATCGCGGACTCGCAGGTGGAGATCGAGGCGGCGAAGTGGCTGACGCTGTACGCGGCGTGGCGGGTGCAGCAGGGCCTGGACGCGCGGCACGCCTCGTCGATCGCGAAGCTGAACGGCGCGACGATGGCGAACAGCGTCGTGGACCGGGTGCTGCAGATCCACGGCGGCATGGGGTACACCAAGGAGCTGCCGATCGAGCGCTGGTACCGGGAGCTGCGGCTGCTGCGGATCTTCGAGGGCACCGACGAGATCCAGCGCCGGACGATCGCCCGCAACCTGCTCAAGGGCCACGTCCGCCTCGGCCTCGTCGGGGAGTGAGATGGGCTCTCGGGATCCGCGGGCCGGGGTCCGCGCGCTGTTCAACCCGGGGTCGATCGCGCTGGTCGGGGCGAGCGAGAAGTCCGGCTGGTCGCTGAGCACGTTCGGGAACCTGCGGGCGCACGGGTTCGCCGGGCCCGTGCACCTGGTCAACCCGCGCGGCGGGCTCGTCCACGGCCAAGCCGCCTATCCGAGCCTTGCGGAGCTGCCCGGGCCGGTCGACCTGGCGTACGTGATGGTGCCGACGCGCGCCGTCCTGCCGGTGCTGAAGGAGGGCGCCGCGGCCGGGGTCCGGAACTACGTCGTGCTGACCGCCGGGTTCGGCGAGGCGGGCGAGGACGGCGCGCGGCTGGAGGCCGAGGTCGTCGCGTTCGCGCGGGAGGCGGGGCTGACCGTCCTCGGCCCGAACGGCAACGGCTACATCAACGCCGCCGCGGGCATCACTCCCTACGGCCTGCCGATCCCGCCGCCGCTGCTGCGCGGCCCGGTCGGCGTGGTGCTGCAGAGCGGCGCGCTGGCGAGCTCGGTGCTGGCGTTCTCGCAGGCCCGCAACATCGGGCTCAGCCTGCTGACGTCGATGGGCAACGAGTCGCTGGTCACCGTCCCGGACGTCATCGACTACCTGGTGGACGACCCGGCGACGAAGGTCATCGCGCTGTTCCTGGAGTCGGTGCGGGACCCGGACGCGTTCGCGCGGGCGGCGCGGCGGGCGCTGGCGGCGGGCAAGCCGGTCGTCGCGCTGAAGATCGGGCGCAGCCGGCTGGCGTCGCGCACCGCGCGGGCGCACACCGGCGCGCTCGTCGGCGACGACGCCGTGGTGGACGCGGCGTTCCGGCGGCTCGGGGTGATCCGGGTCCGGTCGCTGGAGGACCTGATCGTCACCGCCGGGCTGCTGGCCTCCGCCGGGCCGCTGCCGGGCCCGCGGATCGGCGTGGTCACCCCGTCCGGCGGCGCGTCGGAGATCATCGCCGACCGGGCCGAGGACGAGGGCCTCGACCTGCCCGCGTTCGCGCCCTCGACGGTGGAGGCGCTCGCGGAGATCCTGCCGCCGTTCGCGACCGTGCAGAACCCGCTCGACGTCACCGGGTACGTGCTCATCGACCGGACGCTCCTCGGCCGCGCGCTGGACGTCGTCGCCGCCGATCCCGGCATCGACGCGGTGATGCTGCTGACCGACCTGCCCCGCTTCGTCCCGCCCGACCCGTCGGTGCCGATGGCGAACTTCGAGGCGCACGCCCGGCGGATCGCCGCGTCGCCGCGTCCGGTGGTGGTGGTCGGGAACACGCTGACCGACGTGTCGGAGTTCGGGCGCTCGGTGCAGGAGAGGACCGGGTTCCCGCACGTCGTGGGCGGGATCGAGCACGGGATGCACGCGATCGGCGCGGCCGTCCGCTGGTCGGCCGAACGGGAGCGCGCGCTCGCGCGGCGCCCTACGGCCGGCGAACGCGTCGCTGTGGACGGCGCGTCCGGCGTGTGGGCCGAGCACCGCGCCGCCGCGCTCCTCGCCGGCGCCGGGCTGCCCGTGGTGCCGTCCGAACTGGTCGGCGGCGAGGACGCGGCGGTCGCGGCGGCGGACCGGTTCGGTTACCCGGTCGTCCTCAAGGCCGCGGCGGACGGCCTCGCGCACAAGAGCGACATCGGCGGCGTCCGCCTCGGCCTGACCGGCCCGGACGCCGTCCGGGCCGCGTACCGCGAGGTCATGGCCGCGCTCGCCGGGCACGACGGCGCGGGCGCGCTCGTCCAGCCGCAGCGGTCGGGCGGCGTGGAACTGCTCGCCGGGATCGTCCGCGACCCGGCGTGGGGCCTCACGCTCGCGGTCGGGCTCGGCGGCGTGTGGGTCGAGGTGCTGCGCGACTCGGCGCTGCGGCTGCTGCCGGTGGACGCGCGGGACGTCCGCGAGGCGCTCGGCGAGCTGCGCGGCGCCGCCCTGCTCGACGGCGCGCGCGGCACCAAGCCCGCCGACCTCGACGCGGTCGCCGGCGTCGTCGCGCGCGTCGCCGCGCTCGCCGCGTCCCTCGGCGACCGCCTCGAGTCGCTGGAGATCAACCCGCTCCGCGTCGACGGCTCCGACGTCGAGATCCTCGACGCCCTCGTCACCTGGACCTGAGATCTGCGGCGTGCCGCCCCGATGACGGCCGGCCTGGGGGCGGCACGCCGCGGCTCAGCGATGCGAGGCCAGGACGAGGACGGCGGCGGACATGAACATGCCGCCGTTGCCGAGGACCACGCTGACCTCCGCGTCCGGGACCTGGGCGGCGGCCTCCTTGCGGAGCTGGCGGACCGCCTCCTGGATCGCGAACATCCCGTACATGCCGGTGTGGGTGTAGGACAGGCCGCCGCCGTTGGTGTTCAGCGGGAGGCGGCCGCCGGGCGAGGTGTGGCCTTCGGCGATGAACGCGCCCGCCTCGCCGCGCCCGACGAAGCCCATGTCCTCCAGGCCGTAGATCGGCAGGTGCGCGAACGCGTCGTAGATCATCAGGTGGTCGACGTCGCCGTGCCCGACGCCCGCCTCGGCGAACGCGGCGCGCGACGCCCTCCGGAACGCGGCCGAGCTGGTCAGGTCCGCCATCTGCGAGATGATCGGCGACTCCGCCGACTCCCCCGCGCCCAGCAGGTGGACGAGCGGGCGGCGGGTGCCGAGCGCGCGCGCCCTGTCCTCGGAGGTGACGATGAGCGCGCCGCCGCCGTCGGTGACCAGGCAGCACTCCAGCAGGTGGAACGGGTAGGCGACCATCCGGGACGCGAGGACGTCCTCGACGGTGATGAGGTCCCGGTACATCGCGCGCGGGTTGAGGTTCGCCCAGCGGCGCTGCGCGACGGGGACCTCGGCGAGCTGCTCGTGGGTGAGGCCGGTCTCCTTCATGTAGCGCAGCGCGGTGAGCGTGAACGCGCTCGTCGGGCCGAGCACCCCGTACGGCGCCTCGAACTGGCCGCTCAGCGAGTCGGGGGTGCGGGCGTAGCGGGGTGCGCCGACGCGCGAGCGGCCCGATTCGCCGTGCGTGATGAGGACGGTCCGGCACATCCCGGCACGGATCGCGGCGGCGGCGTGCCGGACGTGGAACAGGAACGACGAGCCGCCGACCTGCGTGCCGTCCAGCCAGGCGGGCTCGATGCCGAGCGAGTGCGCGATCTCGACCGGGCCGGGCGTGCCGACGGTGGCGACGCCGTCGATGTCGTCCTTGGTGAGCCCGGCGTCGGCGAGGGCGTTGCGCGCGGCCTCCAGGTGCAGCTGCCGGGTGGAGTGGCCGGGCAGCCGGCCGATCTCGTCGGTCTCGGCGGCGCCGGCGATGACGATGTTCACCGGGCCTCCGCAGGGGTGAACAGCGGCAGGTGGACGTCGCCGCGCGGCTCGAAGACGACGCGGAGCGGCAGGTCGAGCGGCAGGTGCTCGGGGTCGGCCGGGACGCCGACGAGGTTGCTCATCATCCGGACGCCTTCCTCCAGCTCCACGATGGCGATGACGTAGGGCGCCTCGTCCGCGAAGCCGGGCGCCGGACGATGGTTGATCACGTACGAGTGCAGGGTGGCGCGCCCAGAGGCCGTCACCCACTCGACGTCGCCGGAGCCGCAGTGCGGGCAGGCGGGGCGGGGATAGAAGAAGTGCCGGGCGCAGCCGCGGCAGCGCTGGACGCGCAGCTCACCGGCGGCGGCGCCGTCCCAGAACGGCCGGGTGTCGGGGGTCGGCCGGGGGACGGCCTTGGGCGTGGTCTCGGGCGCGGCCTTGGCCGCGGTCGCGGGCGTGGCGCCGGACGCGGCGGGCCTGGAGGCGGTGGACATCGCCCTCCTCGAAATAGTTCTAGATCGAGATTCTAGAACTTAGCTCTGGAAAATTTAAGGACCCGAACCTAGAGTTCGCCTCAAGAACCACCGGGCCCGAAAGCCCCCCGCCGGGACAACCGGAAAGAGGTGCCCATGACCACCCTCGAACACCCGGCCGCCCCCGAACCCCGAGCCGCGATCGACCGCCTCTGGAAGCGCGACCTCGACCGCTACCCCGAAACCGGCCCCCGCGTGTGGTACCTCGCGGTGGTCGTCCTCGCCACGATCGTCCTGTACTGCGAGCAGTACGTGACCGGCGGCGTGGCGCCGCTCGTGCTCGCCCACTTCGAGATGTCGTTCCTCTTCTACGTCAACGCGCTGGTCGTCGGGGGCCTGGTCGGCGCGTTCGGCGCGCTCGCCGCCGGGCTCTGCGACAAGTGGGGGCGGGCGAACCTGGTCGCCTACGGGCTCGGCGTCACGGGGGTGCTGACGCTGCTCGTCCCCTCGATGCCGAACAAGTGGGCGTTCGTCGTCCTGCTCACGGTCATCGGGATGGTCGAGGGCGTGATCCTGGTGGCCACGCCCGCGCTGGTCCGGGACTTCTCCCCGCAGATCGGCCGCGCGTCCGCGATGGGCTTCTGGACGCTCGGCCCCGTCGTGGCGAGCCTCATCGTCAGCTTCGTCGCGAACCGGACGCTGGAGCGGCTCGACGACAGCTGGGCCAGCCAGTACTACATCATGGGCGCCTTCGGGCTCGTCGTGTTCGCCATCGCGCTCGCCGGCCTGCGGGAGCTGAACCCGGGCCTGCGCAGTCAGGTCATGGTCAGCGCCGAGGACCGCGCGAAGGTGGAGGCGCGCGCGGCGCAGGCCGAGGCGAGCGCCGACCTCGGCCGGCCGTGGGCGCAGATGCTGAAGTTCGACATCCTCGCCCCCGCCGCCGGGATCTCGATCTTCCTGATCATCTACTACACCGCGGTCGGGTTCTTCACCATCTACCTGACCACCACGTTCGGGTTCTCCACGTCCCGCGCCAACGGGATCAACACCTGGTACTGGGCGATGGACGCGATCGCGCTGGTCGTCGTCGGGCTCGTGTCCGACCGGCTGCGGGTGCGCAAGCCGTTCATGGCGGGCGGCACCGTCCTCGCGGTGGTCATGACGTACGTGTTCCTGACCCGCGCCACCCATCCGCACACGAGCTTCGGCGCGCTCGCGACGATCGTCAGCCTGCTGGCGGTCGGCCTCGCCATCGCGTACGCGCCGTGGATGGCGGCGTTCACCGAGACGATCGAGCGGCGCAACCCGGCGCTGATGGCGCACGGGCTGGCCGTCTGGGGCTGGACGACCCGGATCGCCGTCGCCGGTTCCATCTTCGTGCTGCAGTACGTGGTGAGCAGCGCGAACACCCTGGTCAGCGCACCCGAGAAGCTCGCGGAGGCCAAGGCGGCGAAGGAGGCCGGGCATGCCCCGTCGGCGGCGCTGATGCAGCACCTCGCCGACATCAAGCAGGCGGCCGCGGACGCGCCGCACCAGTGGCAGCACTGGTGGTGGGTGTGCATCGTCGCGCAGCTGCTGTTCTTCGCGCTGATGCTGCCGCTCGCCGGGCGGTGGAGCCCGCGCGCCGCGAAGGCCGACCTGGAGGCGGCCGAGGCCGAGAAGTAGGAGGTTCTGAGGCGGCGTCCCGCGGGCCGACGGTCCGCGGGACGGCCGTCAGTGGCGGGCGTGGGCGCGGGACCACAGGGCCGTCCAGCCGCCCGCGCCCAGCCAGGACGCGGGGACGCGCAGCCCGTGCGCGGCCGTCGCGTCCCAGAAGGCGCCGGTGTCCGCGCCGAGCTCGGCGGCGCCGGGCAGCGCGCGCTGCCACGGGCCGTCCTCGTCCTTCAGGGTGGACGCCGGGTAGCCGGGAACGTGGATCTTGCGCGGCGGGACGACGGTCGCGAGCGGGATCTCCGGCGCGGCGCAGGTCACCAGGACGGCCAGCGCGCACAGCAGCGGCCCGGCCGGCCGGTGCGCGACGGCGCGGGAGACGGCCGGGTCGTCCTGCAGCGCCAGCCGCCCGATCGCCGCGCGGACGCGGCGTCCGGCAAGGTCGAGCGCGTACGGGTCGGCGATCGCGGGCAGCCGGACGAGCCGGCGCAGCGTCTTCGGCAGCGGCGGTTCGCCGAGCAGCAGCGGCAGCTGGTCGTAGCGCTCGCGCAGCGCCGGGTCCAGGCCGTCGAGCGCGGCGGCGAGCGGCCGCGCCGCCGTCGCGTCCCACAACCGGGCGAGCGGCACCGCCCCGGTGTCGAGCGCGCGGCGGACGGCGGCGGTGAGCTGCGCGGATCCGAGGCGCCGCAGCCGGATCGGCGCCGCATCCGGCGGGGTCGCGGCGACCGCGGCGAACACGTCCAGGGCCGGGGCGCCGGAGACGTCCCACGCCGCGCGGGCGAGGTCGCCGAGCGCCGGTCCGACCTCCTCGACCAGGCGCGGTGCGGCGGGCCGCCGCGCCGCGCGGGCGGGCGGGACCTCCTCCGGCGCCGGCGCCTCGGCCGGCCGGGCGCCGGGGATCGTGCCCACCCACGCGCGGACCCGGCGCTCCAGCTCCTCGCCGGGCGCCGCGTTGAACCGCGCCGCGATCTCCGAGACCCGCCAGCCGCGCGCCTGCGGGCGGAGCGGGCTGATCTCCGCGTTCGCGACGAGCACGCCGTTCTCGCGGTAGAAGCCGAGCAGCGCGATCTCGCCCTTGCGGGCGTCCTCGATGTACCAGTATCCGGCGATGCAGTTGCCCATGTAGTCCGACCATTCGGCCAGGTCGCGCGCGCTGCGGGCGACCCGCACCCGGACCCCCGCGCCGGGCACGGCCGACCCGTCGGCGGCGGCCACGGCCGGCGGCACCGCGAACTCGCCGGTCAGCGCCTCGCTGATCGCCGTCCCCGCGGTCAGCCCTTCGGCGAACGCGGCCCAGGTGCGGGCGCCCTTCGGCGGGGCGCCGCCGAGCGCGACGATCTGCGCCGCGCCGCACACGGCGAGCGTCACCGAGTCGAGCCGCGGCGTGAGCGGCTCCGGGTCGGCGGGCGGCGGGTCGTGGTCGAACCAGGGCGCGCCGGTGCCGTCCACCGAACGCGCCGCGTCGTGGCCGTGCAGCCGGGCGAGCGCGTCGATCAGGTCGACGTACCAGAGCAGGTCGCCGTTCAGCTCCTCGCGGTCGCGCAGCGGTTCGCGGTCGCCGAGGAGCGGGCCGGTCCACGGCGCGATGCCGTCCCACCCGGCGGGCGTCCGGCCCGCGCCGTACCCGGCCACCGAGCGCCATTCACGCAGGTGGGACTCGGTCCCGCCCCAGGCGCGCAGCACGTCGTCGCGCTGCCCGACCATCCGTTCCATCACCGTCTCGGCGGTCTCGATGACCAGGAGGGCGAACTCCCGCGCGCGCGTCAGCCGCGGCTTGACGAAGCCGATGAGCCGCGCGTCGACCGGCCTCCCGGCGGACAGCCTGCCGTGGATCTCGCCCACGTGGACGCTTGGCCGGGCGGGCAGCCCGCCGTCGCGGCGGCGGCCGTCGCTCCACGCGGGGCACCGGGCGACGACGGCCTCGATGAGCGGCGCGAAGCGCGCCAGGCCCTCCTCGTAGCCGTGGTCGGCGACCGCGACGGCGGTCCGCAGCAGCGCGGTCGCGGCGATCGCGTCGTCCAGCAACCGGGCGAGCTGGCCGTGCCAGTAATGGTCGGGCGGGGTCCACCGCGCCGCGTCGGCGAGGGTCGGCTCGTCCAGGCACAGCGCGGCCTTCAGATGCCGGACGACCAGCTCGTCCTCGTAGCGGGCGCGGAGTTCGCGCAGGTCGGACAGGCGGTCGCGGCGGCCCTGCGTGGCCAGCCGGCGGGCGCGGCGGCCGCGCCGGTCGCGCTCGCCGAGGACCCGCCCCCACAGGTCGAGGAGCAGGTCGAGGCGGCGCGGGCGCGGCACCCCCTCGAACACCTGGCGCAGGTACCCGGCGAGCAGGGACGGCGCCGCCGGGACGAGGGCGTCGGGACCGTCCAGGTCGAGGACGCGTTCCAGCTGCTCGGGGCCGAGGACGTCGCTCGCGGCGGACGCCAGGTGCAGCGCGGCCCACCGGCCGTCCCCGGCCGCCTTCGCCGCCGCCGCGCCCACCCGCCGGGTGACCGCCGGGCCGAACAGCGCGACGAGGAACCCGGCGCGGTCCCCCAGCCGTCCCGCGTTCTCCAGGCCGAGCGCCCGCAGCGCGGCGAGCACCGCGTCGCGCTGGTCGCCGCGCGCGCCGTCCAGCCGGGCGGACCGGAACCCGCCGCCGAGGTCGACGCCCGCACCGGCGGCGGTCGCCCCGCCCGCCTCGACCAGCGCGGACAGCCGCGCGAGCGCGCGCCGGACGTCCTCGCCGGCGGCGTCCGCGGGGCCCAGCGCGACGGCCGCGCCGGGCTGCGCGGACGAGGCGCCGGCGACCCGCTCCGGACCGGCCGGACGCGCGATCCACGCGGCCAGGTCCGAGGCCACCACGCCGCCCGCGAGCCGAACTTTCACGCCGGTGATTCTGCTCGCCCCGGCCTGGCCGCGTCGACCCGGTTTCGCCCGTTTCCGGGGTCAGGGCCGGTACGGGACGGCGAACAGCGCGGCGAGCAGCGCGGCGCAGCGGGACAGGTCGGCGGCCTGGACGTGCTCGTCGGCGGCGTGCGCGCCGCGCCCGCGCGGGCCGAGGCCGTCGAGCGTCGGCAGGCCGCGCGAGCCGGGCAGGTTCGCATCGCCCGCGCCCGCCGCCGGACGGCCCCGCACGTCCCGCCCGAGCGCGGCGCCGAGCCCCGCCAGGTGCGCCAGCAGCGGGTTGGCGGGGTCGTCCTGCCAGGTCGGCCGGGACGTCAGCACCTCCGCCTCGACCCGCGCGCCGTCCCGGGCGGGGCGGGCGCCGGCGAGCACGTCCAGCATCCGGCGCTCGGATCCGGCGTCGGTAAAGCGGAGGCCGATCTCCGCCCAAGCGTCCCCGGCGATCACGTTGGCGCGGCTGCCGCCCTCGATCCGGCCGATGTTGAACAGGGTGGTGCCGTCGTCCGGGACGGCGGCGCGGACGGCGGCGAGCTGGTCGAGCAGCTCGTCGATCGCGGACACGCCGCGGCCCGGGTCGAGGGCGGCGTGCGCCTCGCGGCCGCGGACCCGCAGCGCGACGCGGGTGCTGCCGCGGCGCGCGGACTTCAGCGCGCCGTCGGGGTGGGGCGACTCCAGCCCGATGACGGCGGCGGCGCCGTCCATCTCGGCCTCGACGAGGTCGCGGCCGGTGGGGCTGCCGACCTCCTCGTCGGCGACGACGACCGCGCGGACGGGCGCGGGGACGGCGATCCCGGCGGCGTCGAGGGCTTGGAACGCGGTCTCCAGGGCGACGAGGCCGCCCTTCATGTCGAACACGCCGGGGCCGGTGATCGTGGTGCCGTCGTCGGTGTAGGGCATGTCGGCGAGGCGGCCGACCGGCCAGACGGTGTCGTAGTGGCCGACGACGAGCAGGTGCCCGGGGCCGTCCGGGCCCCACGAGGCGACCAGGTGGTCACCGCTCGGGGACGGCACCCGCCGCACCCGGCCGCCGGCGGCGGCCTGCCCGGCCTCGACCAGGTCGGCGCAGCGGGCCAGGGCCGCCGCGTCGCCGCTCGGCGACTCGGCGAGCGCGTACTCGCGCAGGCGGGCGCGGGCAGGATCCAGCAGGGCGGCGGCGGCCTCGCTGATGCGGGTCGCGGCATCGGGGTCGAGCGCGGTCATGTCCCTCCAGGTCCCGGAAGATCATCGACGAACATACGAATCGTATAACCGTCACGATCACGACGATATTTGACGCTGACAAGGCGTGATGCTACAACGAGGACATAGATCTACAACATATCTAGGTCAGGACATGTGCTGACAGTTAGCGATGCGATGCCTGTGAGATCCCCGGCCGTGCACGTGCGGCCCCTGTCCGGGCCCGCGGAGATGCGCGCCGCGGTCGCCCTCTACCGCGAGGTCTTCCGGCTCGGCGACACCGACCCCGCGGTCAGCCCCCGGCTGCTCATCTCCCTCGCGCACAACGGCGGCTCCGTCGTCGGCGCGTTCGACGGCGGCGACCTCGTCGGGTTCGCCTACGGCTTCGGCGGCGTCGACCCCGCCGGCCGCGTCTACCACTACTCCCAGATGGCCGCCGTCCGCGACGACCAGCAGGGCCGCGGCGTCGGCCGCGCCCTCAAGCTCGGCCAGCGCGAGCAGGTGCTCACCACCGGCGTCACCGCGATGCGCTGGTCGTTCGACCCCGTCCGCACCCGCAACGCGCACTTCAACCTCGACGTCCTCGGCGCCGTCGCCCGCTGGTTCGAGCCGAACCTGCTCGGCATCGAGGACGTCGGCCGGGACCGCGGCATGCGCACCGACCGGCTCATCGTCGAATGGGACCTGACCGCCGCCCTCCCCACCGCGCGCGACCGGGCACCCGCGCCGCCGCCCGTCCCCTGGGGTGAGACCGCCCGCGACGGCGACGCCGTCCTGTTCGGCCTGCCCAGCGACTGGGACGCCCACGTCGCCGCCGGCCGCGAGGAGTCCATCGCGCTCCGCGAACGGGTCGCGGACGCCCTGGGCCGCCTCGTCGCCGACGGCTACGCGGCCGTCTCGTGCGCGGTCGCCTCCCCCGGCACCGCCGTCTACCGGTTCGTCCCCGACCCGCAGGAGAAGCACTGATGCCCGCCGTCGCCGCCGTCGAGGCGTTCCGGCTGAGCCTGCCGCTCGTCCACACCTTCCAGACCAGCTCGCACCGCAAGTCGCACCTGGAGCACATCGTCGTCCGGGTGACGGGCGCCGACGGCGCGTCCGGCTGGGGCGAGATCGCCTCGCCGAGCGACCCGTACTACTGCCCCGAGACCGTCGACACCTGCTGGATGATGCTGCGCCGCTACCTCGCGCCCGCGCTCGTCGGCACCGAGTGGGAGCACCCGTCCGAGGCCGGGCGCGCCTGGGCGAGGATCCGCGGCCACCACTTCGCCAAGGCCGGCCTCGACATCGCCTGCTGGGACCTGTGGACGCGCGCGTCCGGCAGCCCGCTCGCCGCCGCGCTCGGCGGCACCCGCGACCGCATCGCCGCCGGCGTCAGCCTCGGCATCGAGCCGACCGTCGACGACCTGCTCGCGCAGGTCGGGCGGCACGTCGCGGACGGCTACCGGCGCATCAAGCTGAAGATCGCGCCCGGCTGGGACGTCGCGCCGACCCGCGCCGTCCGGGAGGCGCACCCCGACCTCGCCGTCCAGGTCGACGCCAACGGCGTCTACCCCGAGTCGCTCGAGGCGCTCGCCACCATGCGCGAGCTGGACGAGCTCGGCCTGCTGCTCATCGAGCAGCCGTTCGCGCCCGGCGCCCTCGCCGCGCACGCCCGCCTCGCCGCCACGATCGGCACGCCCGTCTGCCTGGACGAGTCCGTGGACGACCTCGACCAGCTCGACACGGCGATCGCCCTCGGCGCCGGGAGCATCCTGAACGTCAAGGTGTCCCGGATGGGCGGCCTCACGGCGGCGCGGGAGGCGCACGACCGCGCCGTCGCGGCCGGCTGGAAGGTGTGGTGCGGCGGCATGCACGAGTTCGGCGTGGGCCGCGCCGCGAACGTCGCGATCGCGTCGCTGCCGGGCTTCGACCTGCCGAGCGACGTGTCGGGCTCCGACAAGTACTACGCGCACGACATCGTGGCCCCGCCCATCCGCGCGACGGACGGCATGGTCCCGGTCCCGTCCGCGCCCGGCCTCGGCCACGAGGTAGACGAGTCCCTCATCCGGAGCCAGGCCACCGACACCTTCCACACCTCACGTTGACTTGCGGCGTGTCGTCCTTAAAAGCAGCGCCATAAGGACGACACGCCGCAACTCAACGGTTACGGGGCGGGGACGGGTGGGGTGGGGGGTGTAAGGCCGGTCGCGGCGTAGACGGCGCGGCCGGTGTCGGCGATGAGGGTGGCGGCCTCGGCCTCGCTCTCGATGCCCTCCGTCATGGCGACGAGGACGATCGGGTCGCGGTCCTGCAGCAGGACGATCCCGGCGTCGTGGCAGACGGCCGCCAGCTCGCCCGTCTTGTGCGCCATCGTCGCGCCGGCGGGCAGATGGCGCGGCAGGCGCTCGTTGTAGTGCTGGCGGGCCAGCACGTCGAGCGCGAACGCGGTCGACGCCTCGCCGAGCAGCTCGCCCCTGACCAGGCCGGTCAGCAGCGCCGCGACGTCGGCCGGGGTCGTGACGTTCTCGTCGCCGCGCGCGCGGGCCGCCGCGTCCATCATCACGCGGCCGAGCTCGGTGCCGTGCAGGCCGTGGCGGGCGCACCAGGCGTTCACCGCGTCCCTGCCGACCAGGCCGATCAGCAGGTTCGTCGCGGTGTTGTCGCTGACGATGATCATCAGGATGAGCAGGTCGCGGACGCTGAACTCCGCCGCGTCCGCGAGGTCCTTGATGATGCCGCTGCCGGGGACGCGGGCGTCCGGCGGGGCCGGCAGCCGGTCGTCGAGCGACCGGCCGCCGGCCTCGGCCTCCGCCAGCACGGTCGCCATGACCGCCAGCTTGATCACCGACGCGGAGGTGAAGCGGCGGTCCGCGTTCACCTCCGCGCGCTCGCCGGTGCCGAGGTCGTGCGCGACGACGCCGAGCGTCCCGCCGAGGCGGCCGGCCCGCCGTACCAGTCCGTCGAGTTCGTCGTCGCGCATGTCAGACCTCCGGGAGCAGTTTTTCCCGAGGGGGGACGACCCCCCGCACCCCCCCGGGCCGACTTCGTCGGAATTAGAGCAGAATCGCGAACAGAACGAGGAATCCCGCGGTGTTCGCGACCATGATGGCCCAGCCGTTGAACAGCATCATCCGCAGATCGCTGGAGCGGGCGAGGCCCATCTGCCCCATCATGTCCGCGGTCGGGTACGGGCCGAGCTGGTCGATCTGCGCGGTGCCGAGCAGCGACACCGCCCACGCCGCCGGCGGCACGCCCAAAGACGTCACCAGCGGCCCGAACAGCTTGTTGATCAGGACGACCTGGGCGACTGCCGCGCCGGGCACCGCGTGCACGTACCCGAGCAGGACCACCAGCAGCAGGAACACGTACGGGCCGACGTCGGGCATGACGCCCTTGAGGTGGTCGAAGATCGTGTCGAACGCGCCGGTCTTCTGCACCAGGGTCAGCAGCGGGTCCAGCAGCCAGAACAGCATGAACAGCCAGATCAGCCGGGCCGCGCCCGCGTAGACGGCCTCCGCCGTCCCCTTCGCGCCGAGCCCGCCGGCCAGGCCGGTCGCGGCGGCGGTGACCACCATGACGACCAGCGCGTAGGAGTAGCCCGCCTTGACCCACACGCCGTACACGGCGAGCGCGACGAGCACGCCGATGAAGGCGAGCGCCGCCCACTGCCCGCGCTTGTCCGGCGGGGCGTCCGCGTCGTCGTCCTGCGCGGCGTCCTCCGGCGCGTACTCCTGGTCGGTGTGCTTCTGGATCCAGCGGGCCATGAAGAACCCGGTCACGATGGTGATCGCGCCGACCGGCAGGCCGGCGTGCAGCAGGTAGTCGCCGTACGACAGCTTCGCCGCGGCGGTGATCGTCACGACCGGCGGGGTGAACGGGCCGAGCATCAGCCCGGCCGCGCCCGCCGCGTGGAACATCGCCGCGACCGCCGGCGGCCGCCAGCCCATCCGCGCCGCGATCGGGATGACGATCGGCGCGATGATCGCGTTGCCGCCCGCGAGGGTGCCGAGCGCGCCCACGATGACCAGCGACGACACCATCACGCCGAGCTGGACGCGGGTCGGCGTGCTGAGCCCGATGCGGCCCATCACCGTCCGGACGAGGGTCTGCGCGGCGCCGGTCTCCTGCGCGACGTGGCCGAGGCCCGCGCCGAGCAGGATGATCAAGCCGATCACCGCGACCAGCGAGCCCATGGACGTGGCGAGCTGTTCACCCAGGGGGACGGGGGCGGTCCTGGTCATGATCGCGGCGACGATGACCGCGCCGATGGTGGCCAGCACGACGTCCACGCCGAGCAGTGCCAGCACCGCGTACATGATGATGGGGACGAGGCCCCAGAGGCCGGCCTTGCCGCCTGCGACGGCCAGCACGATGCCCGCGACGACGCAGACCGCGAAGCAGGCCACCGAGGTGAGCTGCCTGCGGTCCAGCCGTCCGCCGAGCGAGATGGCGCTGCTCAATCGCGCTCCTGTTCAACGGGGATCCCGGGGGGATCCGGTAAACGACGTGCTCAGCCGGCACGGCGCAGCACGCGTCCGGGACGCGCGCCGGTGGCCGTGCCGTCGCGCAGCACGGGGACGCCGCGCACGAGCACGTGCCGCACACCCGTGGCGAGCCGCCACGGGTCTGCGAAGTCGGAGTTGTCGACCACCGCGCCGGGGTCGAACACGGCGAGGTCGGCGACGCGGCCGGGCCGGATCTCGCCGCGGTCGGCGAGCCCGAGGCGGGCGGCCGGGAGGGAGGTCATCTTCCGGACGGCCTCGGGCAGCGACAGCAGCCGGTCCTGCCGGACGTAGCGGCCGAGGACGCGCGCGAACGTGCCGAAGCTGCGCGGGTGGGGGCGGCCGTCGCCGGACGCCGCGAGCGTCCAGCCGTCGCTGGCGACGCTGACCAGCGGGTGCGCGAGGACGGCGGACACGTCGGCGGCCGACATCGCGTGGTTGACGATCGAGACGGTCGCGTTGTGCGCGGCGAGCAGTTCGAGCGCCGCCTCCGCCGGGTCGGTGCCGATCTCGGCGCCGATCTCGGCGAGGCTGCGTCCGGTGAACCGGGAGTAGGGGCCGTCGGGCAGTTCGGCGACGACGACGCCGGCGGGGTCGATGTCGTGGCCGAAGCGGGCGCGCAGCCCGGTCGCGATGCGGGACCGGGTGGAGCGTTCCATCAGCCGTTCGAGCAGCCGCGCGGCGCCGCCGTCCATCGCCCAGCCCGGCAACCGGGACGTCAGCGTCGTGGACGAGGCGGTGTAGGGGTACACGTCGGCGGTCACGTCCACGCCCTCGGCGCGGGCCGCCTCGATCTTCGCGAGCGCCTCGTGCACCGCGCCGTGGTTGGCCGGGCCCATCGCCTTCAGGTGCGAGATCTCCAGCCGCACCCCGGACCGGCGCGCCGCGTCCAGCGCCTCGCCGACCGACGCGAGCAGCTCGTTGCTCTCGTTGCGCATGTGCGTGGAGTAGAGCAGCCCGTGCCGGGCGGCCTCGGCGGCGAGCGCGGCGACCTCCGCGGACGACGCGTACGACCCGGGCGCGTAGATCAGCCCGGTGGAGAACCCGAACGCGCCCTGCTCGGCGGCGGCCGCCAGCAGCGACCGCATCGCCGCCAGCTCATCGGGGGTGGCGGGCCGCTCGTCCGGGCCCATCACCAGGGTGCGCAGCGCCTGGTGCCCGACCTGCGTCGCCATGTTGATCGCGGGCCGGTCCGCGTCGACGGCGCGGGCGTAGCCGTCCAGGTCCGTCCACTGGAAGTCGACGCCGGACGCCAGGAACCCGGCGGCGCCGCGCAGCTCCTCCGCCGCCGCGACCGGGAACGGCGAGAACCCGCAGTTGCCGCCGAGCAGCGTCGTCACGCCCTGGTGGACGGCCGTGTCGGCCGACGGGTGCTCCTGAACGGTGAAGTCCGCGTGCGAGTGCAGGTCGATGAAGCCGGGCGCGACGACCAGTCCGGTGGCGTCCAGTTCAGGGCCCTCGTGCGTCTTGCCGGGCGGGACGACGTCCTGGATCCGGCCCTCGCGCACCACCACGTCGGCGCGCCGCGCGGGCGAGCCGGTGCCGTCCAGCACCTCGCCGCCGGTGATGACGACGTCGTCCGCCTGGTCCGTCGTGTGCCTCATCGCTGCGCGCCCCTCATTCGTCGGAGTAGATCGCCAGCGCGTGGGCGAGGCCCTCGCGCCTGGCCAGCCGCCGCCGCGCGCCCTTCGCGCTGGCCGCGGTGAGCGTGGCCAGCGCGTGCACGACGGCGGAGATCGCGGTCGGGGAGTCGGCGAACGACGCGCTGCCGGTGCCGACCACCACGGTGGTGTGCGCCGCGCCGGCGAGGGGGCTGCCCGCGTCGTCGGTGATCGCCACGACGTGCCCGCCCGCCGCGGCGAACTCGCGCGCCACGACGATGGTGGGCCGGGCGTAGCGGCGGAACGAGAACGCGATGAGCACGTCGGTGGGCCGCACGTCGCTGAGCACGTCGATGGCCCGGACGGCGCCCTCGTCGATCAGGCTGACGCCGGCGAGGCTCGCCGACAGCTCCAGGTGCAGGAGGGTCGCGTGCGCGCGGCTCTTGGCGCTGCCGAGGATGAACCGGCGCCGGGCCGCGACGATCCGTCCGGCGGCCTGCTCCAGCGTCCCGTCGGCCTGCAGCGCGGTCATGGTGCGCTCGAGGTTGGCGCGGTCGGCCTCGACCACCGCGTTCAGCAGCACCGAGGCCGAGGACTGCCGCCGCAGCCGCGCGCCGTAGCGGGCGTCCGGGCTGGTCAGCCGGCGGTTCTCGGCGGCCGCCTCGGCCTGGCGGTCCGCTGCCGGAGGCCGGGGGGACTCCTCGCTCACAGGCCTCTCCCGTCCGTGGATACGTAACCTATGTTGCCGCGCCCCGTTTCTAGCAGTATGGCGCTGCACACGTCAATGATGCTGCTCAATCCAAATCTATGCCGGTCGGGCCGGGAGACCAAAGCCCGCGTCGGCCGCCGCCGATATGGAACGTATCCGACCCATCCCGGGCGATCGGGGCGACACGTGTGCTAGCATCGCTAGAACTTCTGCTATTGCTCTTGAATCTGCCACCGAGCGCGCGAAGGAGGTGTCGCCGTGAACCTTGAACTTTTCTGGAGAAGTTGACGAACTTAGCGGCGTTTCTCCTGGATCGGTCTAGCCTGTCGGGATGATCCCGCCATTAGGTGTTTCCACCACCACGGCGCGTCTCGGATGGCTGGACGTGCTGCGCGGGTGGGCGGCACTGGCGGTGGCCCTGCACCACGCGAGCTACGTGTACCTGCCGCACGTGCGGATCGCGCTGCAGGGCTGGTTCGACCCGGGAACCTACGGCGTCCTCGTGTTCTTCCTGGTCAGCGGCTACATCGTGCCGGCATCGCTGGAACGGCGGGAGAGCGTCCGCGGGTTCTGGATCGGCCGTTTCTTCCGCATCTACCCACTGCTCGCGGTGACGTGCCTCCTCGCGGTGCTGCCGTTCCTGCTCGGCGTGCGGGGCCTGCGCGCCGGCCTGGAGCACTACCACCCGGCGACCGCGATCCTCGCGCACCTGACGATGATGCAGGACCTGCTCGCGGTCCCGAACGCGATGAACGTGCTGTGGACGCTGTCGTACGAGATGGCCTTCTACCTGCTGGTCGTGGCGCTGTTCGTGATCCGCGCGCACCGCCGGTCGGCGCCGGTCTCCGTCGGGCTGACCGCCGCGGCGCTGGCGGCGGGCGGGCTGCTGCCGACCTGGCTGCTGTCGGGGCTGCTGTCCCGGACGGCCGGCGTCGGCGCCGTCGTCGCGGTCTGCTCCGCCGCGCTCGTCGCGGCGATCGCGGCGGCGGTGTCCGGGCGCGCTGCGGCGCGGGTCGCGGGCGGGCTGCTCGGCGGGCTGCTCGCAGCCGTCCTGGTGGCGCTGAACGGCCGGGTCGGCGTGTGGCAGGGCCTGGCGATGATGGCGCTGATGTTCGCGGGGACCGCCGTCCACCGCGCCGAGCACGGGCAGATCCCGCGCTGGTCCGGCGGCGCCGCCGCCGTGCTGGTGCCGGCCGGCGCGCTCGCCGCGGGCGTCTGGAACCTGCACGGCGACTGGCACGCCCAGCTCGTCTGGGCGGGGACGGTGCTGGCGGCGGTGGCGACGTTCGGGGCGGGCTGGCTGCTGCGGCACCGCGGCTTCCCGCGCTGGGCGACGGGCCTCGGCACCGCGAGCTTCTCGATCTACCTGCTGCACCCGCTGCTGCTGATGGTGGCGGCGCAGTTCCTCGGTCAGTCCGGCCGCGAGGACGTGCTCGGCATGCTGGTCTTCCTGGTGGTGCTGCTGGCCGCCGGCTGGGCGTCGCAGCGCTGGATCGAGGCGCCCGCGCAGCGGCTCGGCCGCCGACTCGCGCGCCGCGCCCCGTCCAAGGCCGCCGAACGCCCCGTCCTGGTGTCCTAGACGGCTCCGGACCCTCGACGGCCCGCGCCGGCGGCGAGGCGCCCGCTTCGCCCGGGGGCGGGTCGCGCGTCCGCTATGGCCGGGGGTACAAGTGACCGGTGGGCGGTCGAGAAAGTGCGCGGGGTCCCCAGCCATGGGGCGCGATGGTCATGGCGACGGGCATCGTCGCGGTGGCGCTGGACCTCGCCGGGTTCACCTGGGCGACGCGCGTACTCCTGACGGTCACGGCCGCGCTGTGGGCGGTGATGGCGGTGGCGTTCGCGCTGCGGCTGCGCGGCGGGCGGGACAAGCGGCGCGCGGAGGAGTGCAAGCCCGTCACGCTGACCAGCATCGCGGGCAGCGGGGTGCTCGGCGTCGGCCTGCTGCTGTTCCGCCACGAGGCGGCGGCCGAGGGGCTGCTCGCGCTGATGGCGGTGGCCTGGCTGCTGCTGTTGCCGCAGGTCGTCCGGCATCTGCAGCGGCGGCTGCCGGGCGCGGCGTACCTGGTGACGGTGGCGACGCAGTCGCTGGTGGTGCTGGCGTCGACGCTGGCGAAGCAGCTGCCGGCGCGCTGGCTGGTGTGGCCGGCGGCCGTGCTGCTCGCGCTCGGCCTCGTCCTCTACCTGTTCGTGCTCGGCCGGTTCGACTTCGGGCAGGTGCGGGACGGGGCGGGCGACCACTGGGTGCTGGCGGGCGCGCTGTCGATCTCGGCGCTGGCCTGCGGGAAGCTCGCCGCGGCGGCCGGGCCGCCGGTGCCGCGGCCGCTGGAGGCGCTGATGCTGCTGGTCCTCGCCGTCGCGCTCGCCTGGTACGTCCTGCTGGCCTGGGCGGAGATCAGGACGCCCCGCACGGGCTACGACGGGCGCCGCTGGTCGACGGTGTTCCCCCTCGGCATGACGGCGGCGGCCGCGATGACGGCCGGGACGGTGTCCGGCCTGCACTGGCTCGACGTGCTCGGCCACGTGCTGCTGTGGCCGGCGGTCGCCGCCTGGGCGGTCGTCGCGGTCGGGGCCGTCCGGCATGCCGCCGCCCCGCGCGCCCCGGGCTGAGGCGCCGGGACGGGGGTCAGCGGCGCGTCCGGGGCAGGAACGCGACCAGCGCGGTACCCGCCGCGGTGATGATCGCGGCGATCAGGAACGCGGTCGAGTAGCCGTCCGCGAGGTCGGAGCCGGACCGGGCCGCCGCGGTCGCGAGGATCGTGAGGCCGATCGCGCCGCCGATCGTCCGCGAGGTGTTGACGACGCCCGCGACGGCGCCCGCCTCCGACCGGTCCGCGCCGGCCGTCGACGCCTCCACCAGCGGCGTCATCAGCAGTCCGAACCCGGTCGCCATCACGATGCCGGGGCCGAGGATCGACCCGGCGAACGTCCCGCCCGCGTCCAGCACGGCGCTCTGCCACGCGAACCCCGCCGCGGCCATCAGCCCGCCCCCGGCGGCCAGGATCCGGGCGTCCATCCGCGCCATCAGCGTGGGCGCGAGCTTCGAGCCGAGGATGATGCCCGCGGTGTGCGGCAGGAACGACACCCCGGTCCGGACGGCGCTGTAGTGCAGGACGTTCTGCATGTAGAGCGACAGGAAGTACCAGAGCGCGAACCCCGCCATCGTGCTGACGAGGGTGGCGAGGTTGCCGACCGCGACGCTGCGCAGCCGGAACAGCCGCAGCTGGACGAGGGGCTGCGCCGTCCGAGCCTCGACGGCGACGAACAGCGCCAGCAGGACGAGCCCGGCGAGCAGCGGGACGAGCGAGTCCGCCGACGTCCAGCCGTGGTGCTCGCTCTGCCCGATGCCGAAGGCGAGCAGGCCGACACCGCCGGTGACCAGGACCGCGCCGGGCAGGTCGAGGCGCTGCCGGGCGGCGGCCGCCGCCTCGTCCCGCAGCCACCGGCCCGCGACCACCGCGACGGCAGCGCCGATCGGCACGTTGATCAATAGCACCCAGCGCCAGCTGAGGTAGTCGGTGAGCAGCCCGCCGACGAGCCCGCCGGTGGCGCCGCCGGCGGTGCCGACCGCCGTCCACATCGCGATCGCCCGGGTCCGCGCGGGCCCCTCCGGGAACGTCCCGGTGATCAGCGACAGCGTGACGGGCGCGAGGATCGCGGCGCCGAGCCCCTGCACGGCCCGCGCGCCGATGAGCATCCCGGCGTCCTGCGCGAGCCCGCCCGCGAGGCTGGCCGCGGTGAACAGGCCGAGCCCGGTGATGAACACCCGCTTGCGGCCGAACAGGTCCGCGGCGCGCCCGCCGAGCAGCAGGAACCCGGCGAACGCCAGCGAGTAGGCGTTGACGACCCACTGCAGGCTGGTCGCGCCGAGCCCGAGCCCGGCGCGCATGCCGGGCAGGGCGACGTTGACGACGGAGATGTCCAGGACGACGAGGAACTGGCCGACGGACGCGGCCAGCATCGCGGCCCACGCCGGGGTGCCCCCGGCCCGGCGCTCCCCCGCCTGGACGGCGTCGCTTTCCTTGATCGTGGTCATGGACCCATGCTGGCCGCGGGGCGTGCCGCCGCGCGTCGGCCGCCGGACCCAGACGGCCACGTCCGATCGTCCTAGGACCCCGTCTCGGAGGTGGTCCGCCCGGGCCGGGGGCGGGTCAGTACGGGACGCCGATCTTCCGCCAGCGCCGGCCGCCGGTGCCCGGCTCGGGCGGGGGGCCGGCGCGCCGGTCCCGGTAGACGACGTAGGGCCGCCACAGGTACCACAGCGGGTAGCTCCAGGCGTGCACGAGCCGGCTGAACGGCCACACCGCGAAGATCATCCAGGCGGCGGTGGCGTGCACCTGGTACATCACCGGCGCGTCGCCGATCGCCTTGTAGTCGGGGGTGCCGGCGAACAGGCTGCGGAACCACACCGACACGGTCGTCCGGTAGTCGTAGCCGCTCCCGAACTCCTGCACGCCGAGCGTCAGGTAGATGCCGAGCAGGCTGATGACGCCGAGCAGGATCAGCGCGAGGTAGTCGACGCCGCTGGTGGTGGCGCGGACGCGCGGCACGCCCATCCGGCGGAAGATCAGGATGCCGGCGCCGATCAGCACCCCGATCGCCGCGACCGAGCCCGCGATGCCGGAGAACAGGGTGTACGCCCGCTCCGGGATGCCGAGCCACTCGGTGAACGACCGCGGGATGAGGATGCCGATGACGTGCCCGGCGATCGCGGCGAACGCCGAGTAGTGGAACAGCGGCGCGCCCCATTTCAGCAGCCGCCGCTCCTGCAGCTGCGTCGACCGGCTCGTCCAGCCGAACTGGTCGTAGCGCCAGCGCCAGATGTGCCCGACGACGAAGACGACCATCGCCGCGTAGGGCAGGATCACCCACCACCACAGTTCGAAGCTGCTCACCGCCGTGCCCCCGTTCCGCTGCCGTCGAGGTACTCGGGCGGGGCGAACGGTTCGAGCCCCACCTCCTCCTCGGGTGGTCCCTTCTCCCAGAACCGCCCGACGAGCGCCGTGTCCCGGCGGCCCAGCCTCGGTAGCCGGGCGCACACCGCCGCCACCACGTCCGCGTAGGGGGTGCCCGCCTCGGCGAGCGCGCGGCGCAGCAGCTCCAGGTCGGCGCGGTGCCCGCGCAGCAGCTTCTCGCCGCGCGGGCTGAGCGCCGCGAAGTCCAGGACGAGCGGCAGGTAGTCGGGCAGCTCGTCCTCCGACGGGTCGAACCCGGCGGCGCGGTAGGCGGCCTTGAAGGTCAGCATCGCCATGCCGCGCTTGCGGGTGTCGCCGTACCGGTAGTACGTCAGGTACAGCGCGCAGCGGCGGCGCAGGTCGAACGTCTCGACGTAGTGCTGCGCGACCTCGGTCGGCGGGGTGGCGCGCAGCCAGCCGAGGAAGCGGGCGAAACCGTCCCTGGCCGCGCGCGGCGAGGCGGCCGCGGCGGCGGCGTCGAGGTGGTCGAGCCCGTCGAACAACGCCCGGGTCGGGTACTGGAGCAGCACCGAGGCGAGCTTGTACGGGTCCACGCCGCTGTCGCGGGTCATGAGCCGTCCGCCTCGGGGACCTCGGGGACCTCGGGGAAGAGGTGCGGCGCGTCGCCGCGCCCGTTCCAGCCGAGCAGGTTGAAGCGCGTACGGCCGTCGTCGGCCCGGAACGTGCCGCCGCCGGCGGCGGTGTTCGGGGTCCTGCCGGGATGGAAGCTCTCCACGCTCGGCGGGCCGTTGCCGCCCATGCCGGGGCCGCCCTCGCCGTCCAGGCTGCAGAACAGCTGCTCGTGCTGCGCCATCAGCCGGCCCGCGTCCTCGGCATGCGCCTTCGGGACGACGTAGCGGTCCTCGTACTTGCCGATGGCGATCAGCCGGTACAGGTCGTCGAGCTCGTCGGCGGTCGCGCCGACGGACGCGGGCAGGTCCTCGTCCAGGTCCAGGCCGAGCTGCCCCGCCCGCATCACGGCCCGGACCGCGGCCAGCTTCCGCAGCACGTCCCGGACCGTTTCCGTCTTCCCCGCGGTGAACAGGTTCGCCAGGTACTCGATGGGGATCCGCAGGTCGTCGATGGTGGCGAACACCCTGTCCGGGTCGCCGTGCTCGTACCCGGCGGCGTGCGCGACGTCCGCGACCGGCGACAGCGGCGGGATGTACCAGACCATCGGCAGCGTCCGGTACTCCGGATGCAGCGGCAGCGCCACCCGGTGCCGGACGGCCAGCGCGTACACCGGCGACCGCTGCGCCGCCTCCACCCAGTCCGCCGGGATCCCCGCCTTCGCGGCCTCCGCCTGCACCTCCGGGTCGGACGGGTCCAGGAACACCGACAGCTGCGCCTCGTACAGGTCCTGCTCATCGGGCGTCGCGGCGGCCTCGGTGACCTTGTCGGCGTCGTACAGGAACAGCCCGAGGTAGCGGAGCCGGCCCACGCACGTCTCCGAGCAGATCGTCGGCTGCCCCTCCTCGATGCGCGGGAAGCACAGCGTGCACTTCTCCGCCTTGCCGGTCCGGTGGTTGAAGTACACCTTCTTGTACGGGCAGCCCGACACGCAGAACCGCCAGCCCCGGCAGCGGTCCTCGTCGACCAGCACGATCCCGTCCTCGGACCGCTTGTACATCGCGCCCGACGGGCACGACGCGACGCATGACGGGTTCAGGCAGTGCTCGCAGATCCGCGGCAGGTAGAACATGAACACCTGCTCGAACTCCATCTTGACCCGATCCTCCAGCCCCGCGAGGTTCGGGTCGGACGGCGCCGTCTCGGGCGCGCCCGCCAGGTCGTCGTCCCAGTTGCTGCCCCAGCGCAGCTTCATGTCGCGGCCGGTCAGCGCGGAGATGGAGTGCACGCTCGGGTTCTGCGTGCCGAGCGGCGCGTTCACCACCGTCTGGTAGTCGTAGGTCCACGGGTCGCCGTAGTCGTCGATCGACGGCAGGTTCGGGTTGTAGAAGATCGACAGCAGCTTCAGCAGCCGCCCGCCCGCCTTCAGCTGGAGCCGCCCCTTGCGGTCGAGCGTCCAGCCGCCCTTCCACCGCTCCTGGTCCTCGTACCGCCTCGGGTAGCCGATCCCCGGCTTCGTCTCGACGTTGTTGAAGTACACGTACTCGGTGCCCGGACGGTTCGTCCACGTCTGCTTGCACGTCACCGAGCAGGTGTGGCAGCCGATGCACTTGTCGAGGTTCATCACCATCGCGACCTGCGCCATCGGCCTCATCAGAACCGCACCTCCTGGGACCGCTTGCGGATCACCGCGATCTCGTCGCGCTGGTTGCCGGTCGGGCCGTAGTAGTTGAACGCGAAGCTGAGCTGCGCGTAGCCGCCGATCATGTGGGTCGGCTTGATGACCAGGCGGGTCAGCGAGTTGTCGGAGCCGCCGTGCCAGCCGGAGATCTCCGATCGCGGCGTCATCAGATGACGGTCCTTCGCGTGGTACATGAAGACGGTCCCGCGCGGCATCCGGTGCGTGACGACGGCGCGGCAGGCGACCACCCCGTTGCGGTTGTACGCCTCGATCCAGTCGTTGTCCCGCACGTCGATCCGGGCCGCGTCCTGCGGGCTCATCCAGATCGTCGGGCCGCCGCGGAACAGCCGCAGCATGTGCAGGTTGTCCGCGTACTCCGAATGGATCGACCACTTCGAATGCGGAGTCAGGTACCGGACGGTGACCTCCGGACGGCCCTCCTCGCGCATCCCCAGCTCCTGCGCGAAATGGCGGACATAGCTCAGCGGCGGCCGGTAGGCCGGCAGCGCCTCGCCGTACTCCTGGATCCAGTCGTGGTCGAGGAAGAAGTGCATCCGGCCGGTCAGCGTGTGCCACGGCCGCTTCCGCTCGACGTTCACCGTGAACGGCGAGTACCTGCGCCCGCCCGACTCGCTGCCACTCCATTCCGGGCTGGTGATGACGGCGCGCGGCTGAGTCACGGTGTCACCGAACGAGATGTGCTCCCCGGCACGCTCCTCGGCCAGGTCGACCAGATCCATGCCGGTGCGTTTCTCCAGGTCCTTCCAGGCCTGGACGGCGACGCGCCCGTTCGTCGTGCCCGACAGCGCGAGGATCGCCTCGGCGACGTGCACGTCGCGGGTCAGCGCGGGGCGGCCGTCCGCGATCCCGCCGCGGATGGTGCCGTTGGACTTGCGCAGGTACTCGACGGCGCCCTTCGGCACCCACGTCATGCCCTTCACGGACGTGCCGAGCGTGTCGACCAGCGGGCCGAGCGCCGCCATCTTCGCCGCGACCGCCGTGAAGTCGCGCTCGATCGTCACCAGCTTCGGCATAGTCACGCCGGGCACCGGATCGCACTGGCCCGCCTTCCAGTCCAGCACCCGGCCGCCCGGCTGCGCCAGCTCGTCCGGGGAGTCGTGCATCAGCGGCACCGGCAGCACGTCCGTGCGGGTGCCCAGATGGTCCTCGGCCAGGCGGGAGAAGTCCTCGGCGATCAGCCGGAACGCGTCGAAGTCGGTGCGGGTCTCCCACGGCGGCGCGATCGCCGGATTGAACGAATGCACGAACGGATGCATGTCCGTGCTCGACAGGTCGTGCTTCTCGTACCACGTCGCCGCCGGCAGCACGACGTCCGCGTACGTGCACGAACTCGTCATCCGGAAGTCGATCGTGGTCAGCAGGTCGAGCTTGCCGCGCGGCGCCTCCTCCCGCCACGCCACCTCCGCCGGGCGCAGCTCCGGCGGCGACTCCTCCGCGCGGACCGCGTCGTCCGTCCCCAGCAGGTGCCGCATGAAGTACTCCATGCCCTTGCCGGACGAGCCCAGGACGTTCGCCCGCCAGATCGTCATCACCCGCGGCCAGTTCCACGGCGCGTCCGGATCCTCGCCCGCGAACCGCAGCCGGCCGGACTTCAGCTCGTCCACGATGTGGTCCGCGACCGGACGCCCCGCCGCGGCGGCCTCGTCGGCGAGATCCAGCGGGTTGCGGTCGAAGCCGGGATGGCTCGGCGTCCAGCCGAGGCGGGACGCCTGCGCCAGGCAGTCGGCGAACGTTTTGTCGCGGAACAGGCCGCGGCCGAGCGGCGTCGCCATCTCCTGCGGGCCGAACGTCTCGTACCGCCACTGGTCGGTGTGCAGGTAGAAGAACGACGTGCCGGTCATGTGGCGAGTCGGGCGCTGCCAGTCCAGCGCGAACGCCGTCTGCTGCCAGCCCGTCAGCGGACGCACCTTCTCCTGCCCGACGTAGTGCGCCCAGCCGCCGCCGTTCACGCCCTGGCAGCCGCACAGCATCACCAGCGTCAGGAACGTCCGGTAGATCTCGTCGGAGTGGTACCAGTGGTTCGTCCCGCCGCCCATGGCGATCATCGACCGGCCGCGCGACACCTCCGCGTTGCGGGCGAACTCGCGCGCCACCCGGACGGCGGCGTCGGCCGGGACCGTGGTGATCTCCTCCTGCCAGGCGGGGGTGCCCGGCTGGGACGCGTCGCCGTAGCCGTCCGGCCACTCCCCCGGCAGGCCGTCGCGGCCCACCGCGTACTGCGCCATCAGCAGGTCGAGGACCGTCGTCACCAGCCGTCCGCCGACCCGGCGCACCGGCACCCCGCGCCGGACCACCGCACCGCCCTCGGTCTCGCCGACGTCGAAGCGCGGCAGATCGATCGGCCGTGTCTCCTCGTGGCGGCCGTACAGCGTGAGCAGCGGATCCGTCTCGCCCAGATCGAGGTTCCAGCGGCCCACGCCGGATGGGGTGAACCGGAACCCCAGCGACCCGTTCGGCGCCACCGGCTCACCCGTCTGGGCGTCCAGCAGGACGGGCTTGTGCGCTGCGCCCTCCCCCTCGTCGCCCAGCTCGGCCGCCGTGAGGAACCTTCCCGGGACGACCGCGTCGCCGCGCTCCTCCAGCGTCACCAGGAAAGGCAGATCCGTATAGGTCTTGGTGTACTCGGTGAAATACGGCACCTGCCGATCGCGGAAGAACTCGGACAGCACCACATGGCCCATCGCCATCCCGAGCGCCCCATCGGTGCCCGGCGCCGCGGCCAGCCAGTCATCGGCGAACTTCGTGTGATCGGAGAAGTCGGGCGACACCACGACGACCTTCTGCCCCCGGTACCGGGCCTCCGTCATGAAATGCGCGTCCGGCGTCCGCGTGATCGGCAGATTCGTGCCCCACACGATCAGGTACGACGAGTTCCACCAGTCACCCGACTCCGGAACGTCCGTCTGGTCGCCGAACACCTGAGGCGACGCGACCGGCAGATCCGCGTACCAGTCGTAGAAGGACAGGATCGTCCCGCCGATCATCGACAGGAAACGGGTGCCCGCCGCATACGACACCATCGACATCGCCGGAATCGGCGAGAACCCCACCACCCGGTCCGGGCCGTACTCCTTCACCGTGTGGACGTGCGCGGCCGCGATCAGCTCCGTGACCTCCGCCCACGTCGACCGCACGAACCCGCCCTTGCCGCGCGCCCCCTTGTACAGCGCCGACCGCGCCGGATCACCCGTGATCTCCGCCCACGCCGCCACCGGATCACCGAGCCGCCGCCTCGTCTCCCGCCACATCTCCAGCAGCGGCCCCCGCACATACGGATACCGGACCCGCGACGGCGAATACGTGTACCAGGAGAACGACGCCCCCCGCGGGCAGCCCCGCGGCTCGTACTCCGGAGAGTCCGGGCCGACCGACGGATAATCGGTCTGCTGCGTCTCCCAGGTGATGATGCCGTCCTTGACGTACACCTTCCACGAACACGAGCCCGTGCAGTTCACACCATGGGTCGAGCGGACCTCCCGGTCATGCCGCCACCGCTCCCGATAGAACTCCTCGGCGTTCCGGCCGCCGTGCCGATGCAGCCGCCGATAGTCATCGGACGGTTTCCCCGGGACGAAGAACTGCGCCTGCCGCAGCACCTTCTCGATCGGTTCACCGCCGGGCAGCAGCGGCGCCATCAACTCGTCCCGAGCATGAGGAGCCTGGGTCTCCGGACTCTGCGGATCGTCCCCGCCACCCGATCCGAGCGGTCCGGTTGCCGATGCCATGCGTCCCCCTCGTCCGCCGAGACCCGATGCCGCAGACGCACGCCGACCCCGCCGCGGACGCGCGCATACGGCCGGGTAGCTACCCCGGCCCGAGAACCCTCAACCAACCACCCCGGCCACGGTGCGCGCTGTGTGGCGGCGCGCTGTGGGGGTGCGCGCCAACGGTGCATCTCAAAGCAACGCACCAACGCAGCGCACAAACGCAGTGCGCACCGTGCGTTGCGATGGATTGGGCTCAGCCCGCCGAACCGAGATGCCCTAGCGATGTGCCCATGGGCGCCGGTCAACTGGTGGAACCGGGTAATCGAAGAAAGGGTGTTCGGGTGGTGGGGTGGCGCTGGCGTACGGGGCCGCCCCTCCAAAGTCAAGGGCGCCTTCGGCGTCGCTGCGCGATGGACTTCGTCCACCCTTGACTTTGGAGCCTCTGCGGCCCCTGAGGC
>NZ_JAGEPF010000025.1 GCF_017573465.1 Actinomadura violacea | reverse complement strand
GGGTGTTGGTGAAGGCGTTGGGGCGCATGTAGGCGGCGGCGGGGCCGGTGAGTTCGGTGAAGTAGTCGGTGAGTTCTTGCGTGGAGTTGCGCCAGGTGAAGTAGGTGTAGGACTGGTGGAAGCCGATTTTGCCGAGGGTGTGCATCATCGCGGGGCGGGTGAAGGCTTCGGCGAGGAAGAGGACGTCGGGGTCGGTGGCGGCGATGTCGGCCAGGAGCCGTTCCCAGAAGTCGACGGGTTTGGTGTGGGGGTTGTCGACGCGGAAGATCCGCACGCCGTGGTCCATCCAGTGCCGGATGATCCGTTTGACCTCGGTGTAGAGGCCTTCGGGGTCGTTGTCGAAGTTGAGGGGGTAGATGTCCTGGTATTTCTTGGGCGGGTTCTCGGCGTAGGCGATGGTGCCGTCGGCGCGGGTGGTGAACCATTCGGGGTGGTCGGTGACCCAGGGGTGGTCGGGGGAGCATTGCAGGGCCAGGTCGAGGGCGATTTCGAGGCCGTGGTCGGCGGCGTAGGCGACGAACGCGTCGAAGTCGGCCAGGGTGCCCAGGTCGGGGTGGATGGCGTCGTGTCCGCCGTCGGGTGAGCCGATGGCCCAGGGGGAGCCGGGATCGTAGGGGCCGGCGTCCAGGGTGTTGTTGGGTCCTTTGCGGTGGCTGGTGCCGATGGGGTGGATGGGTGGGAGGTAGACGATGTCGAAGCCCATGTCGGCGATGGCGGGCAGGCGTTTCATCGCGGTGCGAAACGTCCCCGACATCGGTCCGCGGCGTCCCATGGGGTCGAACGCGGCGCCTTCGGAGCGGGGGAAGAACTCGTACCAGGCCCCGTACAGGGCGCGTTGCCGGTCGACCCGCAGCGGGTACCAGTCCGACACCGTCAGCAGATCCCGCAACGGATGCCGCTCCAGCACGTCCGCCACGTCCGGATCGGCCGCCGCCTCCATCCGCTCGCCGACCGGGATCGTCTCGTCGCCCAGGCGCGCGGCCGGCCGGGCCAGCGTCGGGCGGTCCTTGCTCGGCAGCGCCTCGGCCGCCCGCGCGAACAGCCGCGCCCCCTCGGCGAGCATGAGCTCGACGTCCTGATCGCGCGGGATCTTGATCTGGGCGTCGTGCCACCAGTGCGCGATCGGGTCGCCCCACGCCTCGATCCGGAACGACCACTCGCCCATCCGGTCCGGCGTCACCAGCGCCGCCCACCGGTCCAGGCCCACCCCGACCTCGGACATCCGCTCGCCCGGCTGCTCCATGCCGTCCGGGCCGCGCAGCACCACCGCCGCGCCGAGCATCTCGTGCCCCTCCCGGAACACCGTCGCCGACACCTCGACCGTCTCGCCCACCACGGCCTTCGCCGGCCACCGGCCCCCGCCGACCACCGGCGCCACGTCCAGGATCGGGATCCGCCCGAGCCTCGGAATACCGGTGTTCATGGACGTTCCGGACTCGACCTGCATGTGGCATCCCCTACCCGTGCGAGACTTCCGAAACGTCCCATGCCCGGGATGCGGCGCCACCCGTCATCGAGTTTCCGATAACTTTGCGCGACGTTCCCGGCAACGCTCGGCGACCACCCCGTAACGATCTCTTCCCGGCGTCCCGGGCACCGTTCCGCGCCGCTCGACGTTCGGCCGGAAGCGCCGCCTTCCGGAACTTGACCGGGGCTTGCCGGCGCGGGGCGAACTCGGCGGCGCGGCGGATCGTTGAACCGGCGTGCCCGATCATGTACCGATGGAGGTCGTGCGCCCGCTGGCGCTGTGGGCGGTGATCGCGGTGGCGGTGGCCCTGCTGCGGCGGCCGGTCGTGCGGCGTACGGGCTGGGCGCCGCTGCCCGCGCTGACCCTGCTGGCGTGGACGGGCCTGGTCCTGGCGATCACGCTGCCGACGACCGTCGCGCCCGGCGCGGGCGCCCGGCTGGAGCACTGCGTCGCGACGCCGGTGTCCGACGTCGTCTGGTCGCTGCGGATCTTCGGGTCGCGCGGGCTGGAGGACGTCATGAACGTCGCGCTCTGGGTGCCGCTGGGGTTCCTCGGGGCGCTGCTGACGCGGCGCCCCGCCGCGGCGGCCGCCGCGTTCTCCGCTGGGTTCGTTCTGGTCGAATTCCTGCAAACTCTTGATCCGGGCCGCGAGTGCGATCCGGGCGACATGGCGTACAACTCGATCGGCGTGGCCGCGGGAGCCCTTACGGCGTCGGCGTTCCTGCGCATCCGCGCGGTCGTCGCCGACCGGTCCGCGCGGTGAGGAAACCCCTCCCGGCTGTCGCATCGTCGCGGCGCATTGCATAGCGTGACGTTGCGTGAAGGCAATCCGACGATTCACGGTCCGCACCGTCCTTCCAGAGCCGCTCCGGCAGCTCGAGGAGCTCGTCCTCAACCTGCGCTGGTCGTGGCACCACGAGACGCTGGACCTGTTCCGCGCCGTGGACCCCGCGCTGTGGGAGGCCGTCCACCACGACCCGGTCCGGCTGCTCGGCGAGGTCGCGCCCGAACGGCTCGCCCAGCTCGCCGAGGACCGCCGCTTCCTGCGAAGGCTCCAGGACACCGCCGAGGACCTGCACGAGTACCTGACCGCACCGCGCTGGTACCAGTCGCTGACCGGCGCGCCGTCGTCCATCGCCTACTTCTCGCCCGAGTACGGGATCACCGCGGCGCTGCCGCAGTACTCGGGCGGCCTCGGCATCCTGGCCGGCGACCATCTGAAGACCGCCAGCGACCTCGGCGTCCCGATCATCGCGGTCGGGCTGCTGTACCGGCACGGCTACTTCTCCCAGTCGCTGTCGCCGGACGGCTGGCAGCTGGAGCACTACCCGGCGATCGACCCGAACGGGCTGCCGCTGACACTGCTGCGCGAGGCCGACGGGACGCCGGTGCGCGTCGCGATCGGCCTGCCCCCGGGCGGGGTGGGACGCGGCAACGGCGCGCCCGGCGCCGCCGAACCCGGGATCGGGGGCCAGGAGCTGCACGCGCAGGTGTGGCTGGCCAGGGTCGGGCGCGTCCCGCAGCTGCTGCTCGACTCCGACGTCGAGGACAACGACCCGGCCGCCCGCGACGTCACCGACCGGCTCTACGGCGGCGGCGGCGACCACCGGCTGCTGCAGGAGATGCTGCTCGGCATCGGCGGCGTCCGCGCCATCCGCGCGTACTGCCGCATCACCGGCCACCCGGCGCCCGAGGTGTTCCACACCAACGAGGGCCACGCCGGGTTCCTCGGCCTGGAGCGCATCCGCGAGCTCGTGTCCGAGCACGCCCTGACGTTCGACGAGGCGCTGGAGGCGACCCGCGCCGGCACGGTGTTCACCACCCACACCCCGGTGCCCGCCGGCATCGACCGGTTCCCGCGCGAGCTGATCGCCCGGTACTTCGGCGGCGCCAACGAGGACCCGTACGTCCCCGTCGAACGCGTCCTCGCGCTCGGCGCCGAGGACTACCCCGGCGGCGACCGCACCGTGTTCAACATGGCCGTCATGGGGATGCGGCTGGCGCAGCGCGTCAACGGCGTCAGCGAGCTGCACGGCGAGGTCAGCCGCGAGATGTTCGGCGGCCTGTGGGGCGGCTTCGACACCGCCGAGGTCCCGATCGGGTCCATCACCAACGGCGTGCACGCCGGCACCTGGGTGGCGCGGGAGGTCCTCGACCTCGCCGCCCGCGAGATCCCGGCGCTGATGGCGTCCGGGCGCGGCTGGGAGGAGGTCCGCGACGTCCCGGAGAGCGAGATCTGGCGGATCCGCGGCCTGCTGCGCGAGCGGCTCGTGCTGGACGCGCGGCGCCGGCTGCGCGAGTCGTGGCGGCAGCGCGGCGCCAGCGAGGCCGAGACGTCCTGGATCGACGACGCCCTCGACCCGAACGTGCTGACCATCGGGTTCGCGCGGCGCGTCCCCTCCTACAAGCGGCTCACGCTGATGATGAGCGACCCGGACCGGCTGCGCCGCATCCTGCTGGACCCGGACCGGCCGGTGCAGATCGTCATCGCAGGGAAGGCGCACCCCGCCGACGAGGGCGGCAAGCGGCTCATCCAGGAGATCGTCCGGTTCTCCGGCGAGGAGGACGTCCGGCACCGCATCGTCTTCCTGCCCGACTACGACATGGCGCTCGGGCGGCTCATGGTGCAGGGCTGCGACGTGTGGATGAACAACCCGCTGCGCCCGCTGGAGGCGTGCGGCACGTCCGGGATGAAGGCGGCCCTGAACGGCGGGCTGAACCTGTCCATCCTCGACGGCTGGTGGGACGAGTGGTACGACGGCCAGAACGGCTGGGCGATCCCGTCCGCCGACGGCCTCGCGAGCCCCGACCGGCGCGACGAGCTGGAGGCCGGCGCGCTGTACGAGCTGATCGAGGACCATGTCGCGGTCACCTTCTACGACCGCGACTCGGCGGGGCTGCCGCGCCGCTGGCTGGAGATGGTGAAGCACACCATCGCGACGCTCGGCCCGAAGGTGCTGGCGAGCCGGATGCTCCGCGACTACGTGCTGGACCTGTACACGCCGGCCGCCGCGTCCGAGCGGGAGATGGTCGCCGACAAGTACGCGGGCGCCCGCGCGCTCGCCGGGTGGAAGCAGCGGGTCGCCAAGGCGTGGCCGGGCGTCGCCGTCGAGCACGTCGAGACCGACGGCGGGGAGAGCCCGCAGGTCGGCGCGCGGCTGACGGTGAAGGCCGTGGTCGGGCTCGGCGGCCTCGACCCCGACGACGTGTCCGTCGAGGTCGCCTACGGCCGGGTCGACGACGCCGACGCGCTGATCGACCCGGCGTACCTGGAGCTGGACGGCGCCGAGCCGGCGGGCGACGGGCGGCTGCGCTACACCGGCGAGGTCACGCTCGGCCGCAGCGGCGCGTTCGGGTACGGCGTCCGGGTCGTGCCGAGCCATCCGATGCTGTCGGCGCGGTCGGAGATGGGCCTGGTCGCGCTGCCGCCCGCGCCGCCCGGCATGACGAACGGCGACCTGCGCTAGCGGTCGTTCTCATCGTCGTCGTCCTCGTCGTCGGGGGGCGGGTCGGGCAGCCGCCACCCGGCGACGAGGACGGGCAGCAGCATGTGCGTCTCGAACAGCGCGACGACGCCGACCACCACGGCCGCCATCGGGACGTGGTCGGTGTCGGCGGCCAGCACCCCCGCCACGACGGCGACGAGCACCGCGAGCATGACCCGGTGCGCGACGGTGAAGGCGCGCAGCCGCTCGGCGACCTGCCGCTCGTCCAGCCGGCTCTCCGCCAGCGACGTCGTCCCGCGCGTCGCGACGTTCAGCGCGGCGACCACCGGAATCGTGGTCAGCACCGACACGGCCAGCAGGCTGATCGTCACCCACATCGCGGTGTCGCTCGGCGCGAGGTTCCAGGACACGACCGTCCCGGCCCAGATCATGGCGAGCCCCGCCAGGCCCGCGCCGGCGAGCGCCCGCCGCCGGCGCCGCGTCGCGTACCAGGACGGCAGCAGGTCGGACTGCAGCACCTCCTCCCGGCGGCGCGTCCACCGTTCCCACATTCCGGTCTCGCCTCCCTCGGGCGTCATCACGTGCTCCCCAGCCGGGGGAACGGCGCCAGCGAGAACACGACCTCGACCGGCACCTCGAAGAACGCGGCGATCCGCAGCGCCAGGTGCAGGCTCGGGCTGTACTCGCCGCGCTCCAGGTAGCCGATCGTCTGGTAGTGGACGCCGAGCGCCGTCGCCAGCTCGCGGCGCGACACGCCGCGTTCCGCGCGCAGCACCGCGATCCGGTTGTGGACGTGCTCCTTGTCCGCCTTGCCGTCCGCCACCGGCACAGTCTCCCGCACCCGGAGGTCAGAACGCGCCCTGGGCGGCCCGCCGCTCGCGGCGCGCGGCCAGCCGGGCGCCGGACTCGCGCCGCGTGGCGCGCAGCAGCAGCACCGGCGCGACCAGCAGGCCCGCGGCGGCCCACGCGCCGAGCATCCCCGCGGTCTCCAGCGGGCGCCAGCTCCCGCCGATCTCCCCGGCGAGCATCGCGTCCGGCAGGAACGCAGACCGCAGCCCGAGCCCCTCCCAGTACAGCGGGAACGCCTGCGCGATCCACTGGACCGGCTCCGGCAGCGACGTCACCGGGAACAGCACCCCGGAGACGACCATCAGCCCCATGACCGGCAGCGACAGGATGCTCGCGGCGTTGCGCGGCCCCGGCAGCAGCGTGCCGAGCACCGCGCCGAACGGGACGACCGCGAGCGTCCCGAGCGCCAGCACCCACAGCAGCGTCAGCCACCGCGCCGGGTCGGAGGGCAGCTCCAGGCCCGCGAGCGCCATGCCCGCGACCAGCATCAGCACCACGTACGTGACGATCTGCAGGAGCACCGAGACGGCGCGCCCGACGACGTAGGCGGGGACGCCGCCCGGCACCGTGCGCAGCCGCAGCAGCGTGCCCTCCTCCCGGTCCGCGGCGATCATCATGGCGAGGTTCATCAGCCCGGTCGAGAACACGCAGAACGCGACGAACCCCGCCGCGAGCAGCAGGCCCTCCGACACATGCGTGCCCTGCGCGTCGTGGCCGCCCTGCCAGCGGACCATCAGCACGAAGACGGCGACCGTCCCGCCGAGCCCGGCGAGCAGCTCGCGCCGGTTCCGCATCGAGTGCACGTGCTCGGCCCAGCCCCGCCGGACCCCCAACGCGATCGGCCTGGTGTTCACGCCGCCGTCCTCTCCGCGACCGCCGCCGCGTCCCGTCCGGCCGCGCCCGGCTCGGCGCCGACCAGGTTCAGGTAGCTCTGCTCCAGCGTCGGGCGCCGGATCTCCAGCCCCGGGACCGGCCCGCCGAACCGCCGGTGCAGCTCGTACGCCAGCCGCGACGGGTCCGGCGTCCGCTCGGTGCGGGGCGCGCCGTCCTGCAGCCACCGCACCTCCGACGGCGCCTGCACGATCGACGCCAGCCCGGACGGGGTGCCGCTCACCGTGACCTCACCGCGCACCAGGATCGCGATCCGGTCCGCGAGCCGCTCGGCCTCCGCGAGGTCGTGCGTGGTCAGCAGGATCGTCATGCCGTCCTCGCGGGCGAGCCGCCCGACCAGGTCGTGGAACTCGCGGCGCGCCCGCGGGTCGAACCCCGCCGTCGGCTCGTCCAGGAACAGCACCTCGGGGCGCCCGACGATGCCGAGCGCGACGTCCAGCCGGCGGCGCTGCCCGCCCGACAGCCGCGCGACGGCCTGCCCCGCCTGCGCCGTCAGGCCCATGACCGCCAGCAGCTCGTCGGGGTCGCGCGGCCGGTCGTAGAACGCGGCGATGTGCGCCAGCAGCTGCCGGACGCCCCAGCGCGGGTGGTCCTGCCAGTCCTGCAGGACGATCCCGAGCCGCGCCCGCCACGCCGCGCCGCCCGTGCCGGGGTCGGCGCCGAGCACCCGCGCCTCGCCGGACGAGCGGCGCCGGAACCCCTCCAGGATCTCGATCGTGGTGGTCTTGCCCGCGCCGTTCGGGCCGAGCAGCGCGGCCACCTCGCCCGCGCCGACCTCCAGGTCGACGCCGCGCAGCACCTCGGTGCGGCCGTAGCGCATCCGCAGGTCGCGCGTCCGGATCACCGGCTCGGTCATGCGCACCCCCTCCGTACGGGAACTTCGATCGTCCGCCGCAACTCTATGTTCATTGATAGTAGAAGTACTACATCTCATCGTAGGATCGCAAGAAGGGGGACCTGGCAGGATGGAGCCGTGCGCGCACCAGCCCCCGCCCTCGGCCGCGCGGCGTCCGCGCTCCGGGCGCTGCCGCACGGCCGCCGCGCCGACGCGCTGCTCGCCGCCGCCTGCTTCGCCGTCCTGACCGCGATCGCGCTGATCGCGACGCAGGCGCTGCACCGCGGCACCATGGTGTTCTACGGCTGGGCGCTGCTCGCGGTCGCCTGCGGCGCGCTCGCCTTCCGGCGCAGCCGCCCCCGGACCGTCGCGGCCGTCACCTTCGTCGCGTGCGCCGTCTACTACCCGGTCACCGAACCCGACGGCCCGATCATCATGACCTTCGTCATCGCGCTCTACACCGCGGCGGCGCAGGGCCACCTCGCGACGGCGTCCGCGCTCGCCGCGGTGGCGATGGGCGCGACCCTCTACGGCAACGACAGCGACAACATCAACCACCTCGCCGACGCCGCGACCTTCCTGCTCGCCGGCTGGTTCGTCGCCGTCATCGCGATCGGCGGCCTCGCCCGCAACCGGCGCGCCTACCTGCGCGAGGCCGAGCGGCGGGTCGCCGCCGCCGAACGCTCCCGCGAGGAGGAGGCCCGCCGCCGCGCCAGCGAGGAGCGGCTCCGCATCGCCCGCGAGCTGCACGATGCGCTCGGCCACAACATCTCGCTGATCCACGTCCAGGCGACCGCGGCGCTGCACGTCCTGGAACGCGAGCCAGGCCGGGCGGGCGACGCCCTCACCGCGATCAAGGACGCCAGCAAGGACAGCCTCCGCGAGCTGCGCGCCACCCTCGGCGTGCTGCGCCAGGTCGACGCGCCCGCCGGCCCCGGCCTCGCCCGGCTGGACGAGCTCGTCGCCGGCTCCACCGCCGCCGGGCTCACCGTCCGCACCGAGACCGAGGGCGCGCCGCGCCCGCTGCCACCGGACACCGACCACGCCGCGTACCGGATCGTCCAGGAGGCGCTCACCAACGTGACCCGGCACTCCGGCGCCTCATCCGCCGTCGTCCGCGTCCGCTACGGCGACGACGGCGTCACCGTCACCGTCGAGGACGACGGCGGCGGCGCCCCCGCACCGGCCCCCGCCGGAACCGGCACCGGCTCGGGTATCCGCGGCATGCGCGACCGCGCCGAGGCCCTCGGCGGCACCCTCGACGCCGCGCCCCGCCCCGGCGGCGGCTTCACCGTCCGCGCCGCCCTCCCCGCCTGACACGATGACCGCATGAAGATCTTCGTCTCCGTCGACATGGAAGGCGTCTCGGGGCTCACCGACCCCGAGGAGATGCGCGCCGGCGGGCGCGGCTACGAGCGCGGCTGCGAGCTGATGACCGCGGACGCGAACGCCGCGGTCCGCGCCGCCTTCGACGCCGGCGCCGACCAGGTCGTCGTCACCGACTCGCACGGCCGCGGCAAGAACCTGCGCGCCGACCTGATCGACGAGCGCTGCACGCTGATTCGCGGCCCGCACATGGCGATGCGGATGGGCGAGGGCCTCGACGCCTCCTTCGACGCCGCCCTGTACGTCGGCTACCACGCGCGCGCCGGCGCCGAACGCGGCGTCCTCAACCACACGTGGATGGGCCGCGAGATCCAGGACCTGTACCTCAACGGCGAGATCGCGGGGGAGATCCGGCTGATGGCCGGCTACGCCGGCTCCCTCGGCGTCCCGGTCGGCCTGGTGGCGGGCGACGAGGCGGCCTGCGCGGAGGCCCGCGACGCCCTCGGCGCCGTCCCGACTGTCGCCGTCAAGACGGGCCACGACCGCTACGCGGCCGAGCTGATCCCGCCCGCGCGCGCCCAGGAAATGATCTACGAGACGGCGCTGCGCTCCCTGCGCGACCCGTCCGGCTGGCGCCCGCTCGCCGTCCCGTCCCCCTACACCCTGTCCATCGACTGGAACTCCACGTCGATCGCCCAGTCCTGCGCCCTCATTCCGGGCGTCGCTCTCACCGCCCCCCGCACCACCGAGTTCATCTCCACCGACTACGCCGAGATCGTCGGCCTCCTGGGCATCTGCGCCACCCTCGCCGGCGACATAGCCTGCACCGGCCGCCACTACGGCTGACTCCGAACGAATGGGGGCCTAGAAGGGAGGGCGCCAATCAACCCAGGTGGGTTCGTGGCCGGGCGGTGGCCAGAATTCTGAATGGCCCGGGTAGGCCCACTGACGGCCCACCCATTCGCACTCCGGTATCCACCCCTCCCAATCGTCGACACAGCGGTCGGCCCAGTCGCGACCCACCAGCACCGGGCGGGTGGCCACGCTGCCATCGGTCTCCTGCACCCGCAGAACCAGGCCCAACTCGTTGATCCCAGGGTTTCCGCGCGGCCCATAGGCCACGCTGAGCCCAGTGGACCTGGCGACGTCCAGCAGCGATTGTTCGAGCTCGGCCGGAATGGCGGCGGTCAATTCCAGGCCCTCGAATGCCACTTGGGGTCCACGAGCGGCATCGACCGCCACGCAGAACAGGCGACCGGCCTCGTCGAAGTAAGTGTGCACGGCGGGAGCGGCACGCCCGGTGCCGAACTGCACACCCAAGATCTGGGGAGAGTGAGGACCGGCCTGGAACCGGCGCAGCTCGATGACGCCGGGCAATGCCGCTGCGACGTCGTCCATGCGCATGCCGAAGTGCAGCGGCCCGACGCTCTCCAGGGGTGTCAGCGCCCACACCGGCCGCATCGGTCCGACGGCGGTTTCACGAACACCTGCTGCCGCCATCCTTCATCCCCGTTCGCTTCAACCGGTGGTCGAGCATATGGCCGGTGAAGGGTGATGAACCGACGGTTTCGTTGGTTTCACCGTGCCCCTTGTTTCGGTCAGGGGGTGCGGGCGTCGTGGGTTTTGCGGTTGGTGAGGACTTCGTCCATGTGGGTTTGGGCCCAGCTTCTGAGGCCGCGCGTCATGTGGTGGAGCGAGAGGCCGAGGTCGGTCAGCTCGTAGGAGACGGTGACCGGGACGGTCGGCGTGACCGTACGGGTGAGCAGGCCGTCGCGCTCCAGCGACCGCAGGGTCTGCGTCAGCATCTTCTGGCTGACCCCCGCCAGAAGCCGGGAGATCTCGGAGTAGCGCATCGCCTTCGGGGCGTCGGCATGTGCCGCATCGGGCCGGTCACCGCCGTTGTCGCCACCCAGCGCGCACAGGACCAGGACGACCCACTTGTCCGAGATCCGGTCGAGCAACTGGCGGCTGGGGCAGCCTGCCAGGAACGCGTTGTACTCCACCTTGGCTTGAGCCCTCTTCTGGGCCGCCTTCATCGTCGCCACAGGCCACGCCTCTCACCGATGGGTGGGTTACGCACTCCAAGGTACCTACTTCCCGTCAGGGAGTTTCTCTCCAATGCTGGTGCAGGGAGGCGGCAGGCGCCACCCCGAGTGCACGACGAAAGGCACCACGATGAGCACACCCTCCCTCTCTCTTCCCGGCGGCACCTGGACTCTGGGGGACATGACCGTCACCCGGTTCGGTTACGGTGCGATGCAACTGGCCGGCCCGGGGGTCATGGGACCGCCCGCCGACCGCGAGGGCGCCGTGGCCGTTCTGCGCGAAGCGGTCGACGCCGGTGTCACCCACATCGACACCAGCGACGCCTACGGGCCGCGCGTCACCAACGAGCTGATCCGCGAGGCGCTGCACCCCTATCCCGCGTCGCTGCACATCGCGACGAAGGTGGGCGCGACCCGCGACGAGCAGGGTGGCTGGCCTCCGGCCCGGCGGCCCGGCGAGCTGCGCCGCCAGGTCCACGAGAACCTCGAGTCCCTCCGGCTCGACGTGCTCGACCTGGTCGACCTCCGGCTCGGCGACGCCGAGGGCCCCCGGCCCGGCTCGCTCGTCGAAGCGTTCGAGACGCTCGCCGAACTCCAGGAGCAGGGCCTGATCCGTCACCTCGGGGTCAGCAACGCCACCGAGGAGCAGGTCGCCGAGGCGCGGAGCATCGCGCCGATCGTGTGCGTGCAGAACATGTACAACCTCGCCCACCGCCACGACGACGAGCTCATCGACCGGCTCGCCGCCGACGGCGTCGCGTACGTGCCCTTCTTCCCCCTCGGGGGCTTCACCCCGCTGCAGTCCTCGGCGCTCTCGGCCGTCGCCGCCCGATCGGAGGCGACGGCGATGTCCGTCGCGCTGGCCTGGCTGCTGCAGCGATCACCGAACATCCTGCTCATCCCCGGCACGTCATCGACGGCGCACCTGCGCGAGAACATCGCCGGCGCGAGGCTGTCCCTCTCGCATGAGGACGTGACCGAGCTGGACCGCATCGGCCGCTGAACGGCCGGGTCAGTCGGTGGGGTCGGTGGCCAGGGATTCGTAGGCGGGGAGTAGGGCGTCGGTCAGGGGGCGGCGGCGGATCTTCAGTGGGGGCGGTGTCGCCACCTGGAGGATGAAGCCGGGTGGGACGGGGGGTGCGGGCGGACGGTCGCGGAGGCGGGCCAGGCCGGACGGGGTCGTCCAGAAGTCGGTGGCCGAGAGGGGCTCGTCGTCCATCGCCAGGGGGTCGGGCGCGGCGGCGGGGCCGCGGCGCAGGGCGGTGAGGAGCTGGTCGCGGCCCCGGCCGTTCCATTCGAGGATGAGGAACGGGTCGTCGTCGAACGCCTCCGCGAGCAGGTAGAGGACGGCGGCGGCGTGCTTGCACGGGTCGCCCCAGTCGGGGCAGTCGCACATCAGGTGCAGGTCGGCGGCGGAGCCGGGGAACAGGGCGAGGCCGAGTTCGGCGAAGACCCATTCGATCTCCGGCGGCATCTCGCCGGCGAGGAGGCGGGCGCGGAACACGGCGCGGGACGCCAGTTCCCTCTCGGCGGCGCGCCAGTCCGCCGCGCCGATCCCTTCGATGCCGAGCGCCACCTCGTACGGCTCGGGACGTGAGCCGCGGACCTTCGCCGTCACCTCGTAGGGGGCGACGCGCAGGTCGTGGACCTGGCCTTTGCGGGCGTAGGTGCGGCCGCGGGAGAGGCGGCCGGTGTCGGCGAAGCCCTCGACGAGGTCGATGAAGCGGCGCGACCACCATTGCGCGCCGATCGAGCCGCGCCTGGTGCGGGCCTTGATCCCCTCGTCGTCCATCAGTCGCTCACCGCCTCGGGGGACAGCCGCAGGACGTCGCGGAGCTCGGCGACCGACAGGTCCGTCAGCCATTCCTCGCCCGTGCCGACGATCGATTCGGCGAGGGCCTTCTTGCGCTCGATCATCTCGTCGACGCGCTCCTCCATCGTCCCGACGCAGATGAACTTGCGGACCTGCACGTTGCGGGTCTGGCCGATGCGGAACGCGCGGTCGGTGGCCTGGTCCTCGACGGCGGGGTTCCACCACCGGTCGACGTGCACGACGTGGTTCGCGGCGGTCAGCGTGAGGCCGGTGCCGGCGGCCTTGAGGGACAGCAGGAAGATCGCCGGCTCGCCGTCCTGCTGGAAGTGCTGGACGAGGTCGTCGCGGGCCTGCTTGGACGTGCCGCCGTGCAGCCACAGGACGGGGCGTTCGAGCCGGGCCGCGAGGTAGGGCTGGAGCATCGAGCCGAACTCGGCGTACTGGGTGAAGACGAGCGCCTTCTCGCCCTGGTCGAGGACCTCGGCGCAGATCTCTTCGAGGCGTTCGAGCTTCCCGGACCGGCCGGGGAGCCGCGAGCCGTCCTTGAGCAGGTGCGCCGGGTGGTTGCAGACCTGCTTGAGCTTGGCCATCGTCGCCAGGACGAGCCCGCGCCGCTGCTTGTCGTCGGCCTCGGCGATCTGCTCCAGCATGTCGTCGACGGTGGCCTGGTAGAGCGACGCCTGCTCGGTGGTGAGGTTGCAGTAGACCTTGATCTCCTGCTTCTCCGGCAGGTCCGAGATGATCGACTTGTCGGTCTTGAGGCGGCGCAGGATGAACGGCTGCGTCGCGCGCTTGAGGGCGAGCGCCGCCTGCTCGTCGCCCTCCTTCTCGATCGGCACGGCGAACCGCTGCCGGAACGCCGCCCGCGGCCCGAGCAGCCCCGGGTTCGCGAACTCCATGATCGACCAGAGTTCGGTGAGGTGGTTCTCGACGGGCGTGCCGGTGAGCGCGATCCGGTTGCGGGCGGGGATGCTCCGCACCGCCCTGGCCTGCCGCGTCCCGCTGTTCTTGAGGGCCTGCGCCTCGTCGCAGATGACCCGTTCCCAGCCGACGGGCGAGAGCATCTCCGCGTCGCGGGTGGCCGTCCCGTAGGTGGTCAGGACGAGGTCGGCCGCCGCGGCGGCCTGGAGCAGCTCCTCGCCGCGGTGCCGGCCCGTCCCGTGGTGGACGTACACGCGCAGCTTCGGCGTGAACCGCGCCGCCTCCCGCTGCCAGTTCCCGACCAGCGACATCGGCAGGATCGCCAGCGTGGGTCCGGGGCGGGCGCCGTCCTCCCGTTCGTGGACGAGAAGCGACAGAACGGAGATCGTCTTACCAAGCCCCATATCGTCGGCAAGAAGGGCACCGAGCCCCAGACCGTCCATAAAGGTCAGCCAGGCCAGGCCGCGCTCCTGGTACGGGCGCAGGTCGGCGTCCAGGTCGTCGGGCGTGCGCATGGGGGTGAGGCGGCGGTCGGCCTCGCCGGACAGCAGGTCGCCGAAGGTTCCGTCGGCGTCGACGGCGGTCAGCGGCAGCGCGTCCTCGCCCGCGTGGACGATCGCGCGGATGGCCTCGGCGGCGGCCATCCGGCCCTGGCGGGGATGGCGCAGGAAGTCGAGGGCGGCCTCGAGCTGCTCCTCGTCCAGCTCGACCCACTGGCCGCGCAGCCGGACGAGCGGGGTCTTCAGCCGGGCCAGCTCCTCCAGCTCCGCCTCGTCGATGCTCTCGTCGCCGATGGCGAGGTCCCACCGGAAGTTCACCATGCCCTTGAGGTCGAAGCCGGACGGCGCGGCGGCGCCGGCGGACGCCTCGGGATCGTCGGTGCGGGTGGTGAGCTTCATGCCGAGCTTGGCCTTGCCCGCCCACTGGGGGAGCAGGACGCCGAACCCGGCGGCGGCCAGCATCGGCGCGGCGCGGCGGAGGAAGCGGAACGCGCCGGCGGTGTCGAGGGTCAGCTCGGCGGGCGCGGGGCCGTCGAGCGCGGGCGCCATGTCGGGGAACAGGCGCAGCGCGCGGCCGAGCCCGGCGAGCAGCGTCTCCTCCGCGTCGGGGATCGAGGTCGCGTCGCCCGCCCACACCATCGCGGCGGGCACGTAGAGGCTGGGGTCGTCGGTGCCCTGGAGGGCGAACTCGACGCGCCAGGCGTCGCCGGAGTCCTCTTCCTCTTCTTCCTCGGGGAACGGGTCGGTGGTGAACTCCTCGGCGCCCGGTTCGGCGAGGCGGAAGCAGACCCGCAGCGGCCCGGACGGGCGGCGCGCGGCGGCGGCCCACGCGTCCAGCTCGGCGATCAGCTCGCCGGGGTCGTCGCCGGGCTCCCGCGCCACCTCGGCGGACGGCCCCGTCAGCGCCTCAGCCCAGCGCTCGGCGAGCGGCAGCCGGTCGGGCGCCTTGCCGCGCCGCGCCGGCAGCAGTGGATGCGGGACGACCCCCCGGACGGCGGTGTCGACCAGCCCGGACAGCGCCTCCCGCAGCACCTGCGCGGCGGGACGGCCCCCGTCGGCGGCGCGGCACGCGGCGGGCATCGCGCGGGCCAGCGCCCGGAACCGGGCCGGGTCGTCCAGCACGGGGCGCCAGCGCGCGACGAGGTCGCCGTCCTCGCGCAGCAGCGCGGGCAGCACCTGGCCGCGCCCGGCGAGGTGCACGGCCTCGTCCGCGAGGACGCACAGGAACCGCAGGTCGGAGCCGGGGACGACGTCGCCGCTGTGCTCGGCGGCCTGGAGCAGCGCCATCGCCGGGAACGGCTCCAGCACCAGCGCCGGCACCCGCCACGGCCGCAGCTCCGGCTCGCCGGGCACCGGTTCGGGGCCGAGCTCGGCGGACGGCAGCGGATGGTCGCCGAAGGTGGGCAGCGCCATCGCCAGCTCGACGCGGAACGCGCCGCGCAGCAGCGGCTCGTAGGACGTCCCGGTGAAGTCGCGGGTCGCGAACGGGTGCGCGTCGCCGCCGGGCGGTTCGTGCGGGCCGGTGCGCTCGGCCCACAGGCACAGCGCCCCGCCATGCCAGGTGGCGTGCGAGACGAGCATGGTCACCGAAGCTACCAGCCGCTTCGGACGGTCCGGGCCCGGCCGCGCGAGGGCCCCGGGTCCTGAATCCGGCGCCGCATGAGGACGGCCGGGCGGCGGGCGCGCCGCGAGCCCTGGCTAGGCTCGGAGCGTCGGTCGACCGGAGGATTGTGGAGGCGTTCGTGGGCGAGTTCGTGCGGGTGGAGACCGAGGGCGGCGTCGCGACGATCAGGCTGGACCGTCCGAAGATGAACGCGCTGAACGCGCGGATGCAGCGGGAACTGATCGAGGCGGCCCGGCAGGTCACCGAGGACGACGCGGTCGCGGCGGTGGTGCTGTACGGCGGGGAGCGGGTGTTCGCGGCGGGCGCCGACATCAAGGAGATGGCGCCGATGCAGTACGCGGAGATGGCGGCCGGCCACTCCCGGCTCCTCCAGGACTTCACCAAGGCGCTCGCCGCGATCCCGAAGCCCGTCATCGCGGCGATCACCGGGTACGCGCTGGGCGGCGGCCTGGAGGTGGCGCTGACCGCCGACCTGCGGGTCGCGGGCGAGGGCGCGAAGGTCGGGCAGCCGGAGATCCAGCTCGGCATCATCCCCGGCGCGGGCGGCACGCAGCGGCTCGCGCGGCTGGTCGGCCCGTCCCGCGCCAAGGACCTCATCTTCTCCGGCCGGCACGTCAGGGCGGACGAGGCGCTCGCGATGGGCCTGGTGGACCGGGTCGTCCCGGACGCCGACGTCTACACGGCGGCCAGGGAGTGGGCGGCGTCGTTCGTCGGCGGTCCGGCGGTCGCGCTGCGCGCCGCCAAGCAGGCCGTCGACGCGGGCCTGGAGGTGGACCTCGCGACCGGGCTGGAGATCGAGCGGGCGCAGTTCGCCGCGCTGTTCGCCACCGAGGACCAGAAGAACGGCATGAAGTCGTTCATGGAGGACGGCCCAGGCAAGGCGACGTTCACCGGCCGCTGAGCGCGCCGTCGCGAGCCTCCGTCCCCGCCGACTCCGCGTCCGCCGACTCCGCGCGGTCCTGGGCGTCGAGGACGTCGGCGGCGTAGCGCTCGGTCCACCGGCCCAGGGCGGACAGGGGTTCGAGCATCCCGCGCCCCGGGCCGGTCAGCTCGTAGTCGACGCGCGGCGGCGCCTCGGCGTAGCGGCGGCGCACGACCAGCCCGTTGTGCTCCAGGCGCCGCAGCGTCTCCGTCAGCACCTTCTGGCTGATGCCGCCGATCCGGTCCTGGAGCTCGCGCGGGCGCAGCGGGCCGTCCTGCAGCGTCCACAGCACCACGCCCGTCCAGGTGCCGGACAGCAGGTCGAGGCCGAGGCGCGTCTGGCAGTCGGCGAGGAACTCGGGGTCGTCCATCCTGCATCCTGCCCTTCCCGATACGCACCGGATGGTGCGGAACGGACCGCTTAGCGTCCCGTCCGACGGTAATCGACACGGGAGGTCGTCATGCGGATCGGTGTGCTGGGCGCGGGCAACATGGCGGACGCGCTCGCGACGCAGTGGGCGCGCAAGGGGCACGACATCCGGATCGGGGCGCGGACGCCGGAGAAGGCGGCCGCGCTGGCGGCCCGCATCGGCCACGGCGCCGAGGGCGGGACGCTGCGGGAGGCGGCGCGGTTCGGGGACGCGGTGCTCCTCGCCGTCACCCACGAGGGCGTCGAGGACGCGCTACGAGAGGCCGGGCCCGTCGCGGGACGCGTCCTCATCGACTGCACGAACCCGATGGGACCGCCGTTCGAGCGGCTGAAGACCGGCGCCGGCCCGTCGGCGGCGCGGCGCATCGCCGACCTGACCGGCGCGCGGGTGGTGAAGGCGTTCAGCACCTGCCCCGACACGGTGTGGCGGATGGCGCCGCCGGAGTTCGGCGGCCGTCCGCTCGGCGTCCCGCTGTGCGGTGACGACCCGGACGCGCTCGCGCTCGTGCGGGGACTGGTGGCCGACCTCGGCTGTGCCCCGATGGACGGCGGATCATTGGACCGCGCGGCGCTGCTGGAGGCGACGACGGCGTTCCTCGTCGGCCTCTGGGTGGCCGGGGAGGAGGCGCTCGCGATGCTGCCGCCGCTCGACGCGGCGCTGCCCCGCGAGCCGCAGCGTGCCTCCTCCTGACCGTCCGGTGACGCGCCCGGGGCGGCCTGCGGCCCTCGGAGGCCGCCCCGGGCGCATCCTTTTCGCGGCTTCTGTCATGTTCATTTCGGCGGGTGCCCCCGGACCGGACGAAGATCGCCGATAGCATCTGCCGCCATGCGACACGCGTACCGAACCGCGCTCGTGACCGGGGCGTCCAGCGGGATCGGCGAGAGCTTCGCCCGCCTCCTCGCCGCCCGCGGCACCGACCTGGTGATCGTGGCCCGCCGCGGCGACCTGCTGGACGGGCTCGCCCGCGAGCTGGTCGAGCGGTACCGGGTCGCGGTCGAGGTGCTGGCCGCCGACCTCACCGACCCCGGTCAGCGCGGCGAGATCGAGCGGCGGCTGCGCGCCGAGCCCGTCGAACTGCTGGTCAACAACGCGGGGCACGGCGCGTTCGGGGCGTTCGCCGAGCTGCCGGTCGAGGACCACCTCCGGCAGCTCGAACTGAACGTCACCGCGCTGGTGCGGCTCACCCACGCGGCCCTTCCCGGGATGGTGCTGCGCGGCCGCGGCGGGGTGCTGAACGTCGCGTCCATGGCCGGGTTCACCCCGTCGCCCGGCAGCGCGACCTACGGCGCGACCAAGGCGTACGTCGCGTCGTTCTCCGAGAGCCTGCACGCGGAGGTCGCGTCGAAGGGCGTGCACGTCACCGCGCTGTGCCCGGGGTTCACCCGCACCGAGGACGACGCCCCGTCCAACCTGCTCTGGCTGCGCCGCGACGACGTGGCCAGGGCCGGGCTGGACGCGGTGTCGGCCGGCCGCGCCCTGTGCGTCCCCGGCGCGCAGTACAAGGCGGCGCTGCCCGCGCTGAAGCTCGTCCCGCGCCCCCTGCTGCGGGCCGCCGTGAACCGGATGTGGCACCAGGCGGCCGACACGCAGTGACAAAAGCGAAGGACCGGTTTCGCTCAGATCTACAAAACACTCCCGGGGCGGATTGTCACGGGGGTGACTTGACGCGGGTCAGGTGGACTGGCGACGATCGAACCTACGCTTGAGTAGGTTGAGTTCGGCCTGCCGGGCGCCCCACAGCGTGCCGCGGGCGCGGCGGCACCGTCCGGCACTCCATCTCGTCCAGCGAAGGAAACGCATGTCCGTGACCCCCGAAGAGAAGTTCCAGACCGACCTCCTGCACGAGCTCGAGCCGGTGGTCGAGAAGGAGCTCGACCGGCACCTGACCATGGCCAAGGAGTGGTTCCCGCACCAGTACGTGCCGTGGAGCGAAGGCCGCGACTTCGACGGTCCCCTGGACGGCGAGCCCTGGTCGATCGAGCACTCGAAGGTGACGCCGGAGGCGCGCGAGGCCCTCATCGTCAACCTGCTCACCGAGGACAACCTGCCCGGCTACCACCGCGCCATCGCCACCGTGTACGGCCGCGAGGGCGCCTGGGGCACCTGGGTGAACCGGTGGACGGCCGAGGAGAACCGGCACGGCATCGTCATCCGCGACTACCTCACCGTCACCCGCGCCGTGGACCCCGTCGCGCTGGAGCGGGCCCGCATGCGCCACATGGAGGCCGGCTACGAGGCCGACCACGGCGACTCGATCCTGCACGGCTCCGCCTACGTGTCGTTCCAGGAGCTCGCCACCCGGGTGTCGCACCGCAACACCGGCAAGGCGTCCGGCGACCCGCTCTGCGAGCAGATGATGGCCCGCGTCGCGGCCGACGAGAACCTGCACATGATCTTCTACCGGAACCTGATGGCCGCCGCGCTGGACGCCGCCCCGAACGAGACGATGCGGGCCATCACCGACGTCGTCAAGGCGTTCCAGATGCCCGGCCACAGCATCGACGGGTTCCTGCGCAAGTCGGTCGTCATCGCCAACGCCGGCATCTACGACCTGCGCCTGCACCACGACGACGTCCTCACCCCCGTGCTGCGCAAGTGGGGCGTCTTCGACCGGACGGACCTGACCGGCGACGGCGACAAGGCCCGCGAGGAGCTCGCCGAGTTCATGGACCAGCTCGACGCCGCCGCCACCAAGTTCGAGGACCGCCGCGAGGAGCGCCGCGCCCGCCAGGCCGCCCGCAAGGGCTGAGCCTCCGGCGGGCGACCCGCCGCCCCGGGCCGCGGCCGTTTCGTGATCTTCTTGCGGGAACGGCCGCGCCGCCGACGGCGTCCGATCGGGTTTCACCGGAACGCGGCGGTGATTTCCGGCGTCTCAGTTTCCATGGGGACTCATCGCCGTCTGGGTGAGTATCGGCTGCTGGACGAGATCGGCCGGGGGAGCACCGCGATCGTGCACCTGGCCCTGGACTCCCAGGGCCGCGAGGTCGCGGTCAAGGAACTGTGCCCGCAGGTCGCCGGCGAGCCGGAGGCGCTCGCGCGGCTGGCCCGCGAGCTCGCCGTGCAGGCGCGGGTGAGCAGCCGGTACGTGGCGCGGCTGCTGGACGGGCGGGTGTCGGAGGAGCGCCCGTACGTCGTGATGCAGTACGTGCCGGGCTGCCCGCTGAACGACCTGGTCCGCGCGTACGGGCCGCTCGCGGGGGACCGGCTCGTCCGGTGCGCGCGGCAGCTGTCGCTCGCCGTCGCCGACGTGCACGACGCGGGCGTGCTGCACCGGGACGTCTCGCCCGGCAACGTCATCGTGCTGGGCGACCGGCCGACGCTGATCGACTTCGGCATCTCCCACCAGGCGGGGATGGAGCAGATCACCCGGCGCGGGATGGTCGTGGGGACGCCCGCCTACCTGGCGCCCGAGCTGATCGAGGGGGAGCGCGCCACGACCGCGTCGGACGTGTTCTCCTGGGCGGCGACCACGGCGTTCGCGGCGACCGGCCGGCCGCCGTTCGGGCGGGGCTCGCTGCACGGGGTGTGCTTCCGGATCCTGCGCGGCCAGGCCGACCTGGACGGGGTGCCGGAGCCGCTGCTCGGCGTGGTGCGCCGGGCGCTGTCGCGGGACCCGGCGGAGCGGCCGACCGCCCGCTGGATCGCGGGCGCGCTCGCGCAAAGTGACGACTCTATCACACTTCGCGGCCGGTTTGCGGCGGCCTGAGATGACCGTTGAATCCTTCTCGCCGGGGGGACGAAGGTAGGGTTTCGGAAACGATGGAGGGAGCAGTCACGTCCGGGGACCGTATCGGCCACTACAGCGTGCTCCAGACCCTCGGGGAAGGGGGCATGGGCGTCGTCTACCTCGGCGCCGACCCCGAGGGGCGCAACGTGGCCATCAAGGTGCTGCGGCCCGCGGTGGCCGGCGACGCCACGGCGCGCCGCCGGCTGGCCCGCGAGGTCGACTCGATGCGGCGCGTGCACAGCCCGCACGTCGCGGAGATCCTCGACGCCGACGTCACCGCCGACCAGCCCTACATCGTCACCCAGTACGTGCCCGGCCGCACGCTGGAGGAGGTCGTCGAGGAGGGCGGCCCGATCAACGGGCGGGGCCTGCAGCGGCTGACGGTCGGGCTGGCGTCGGCGCTGTCGGCGATCCACGGCGCCGGGATCGTGCACCGCGACCTCAAGCCCGGCAACGTCATGATCGTCGACGGCGAGCCGGTCGTGATCGACTTCGGCATCGCGCAGGGCGCGGACGCGACCCGGCTGACCGCCACCGGCATGGTCATCGGCACCCCCGGCTACCTCGCGCCGGAGATCATCGAGGGCGAGGACGCGGGCCCGCCGTCCGACGTGCACGCGCTCGCCGGCACGGTCGCCTACGCCGCGACCGGCCGCCCGCCGTTCGGCGCCGGCACCTTCGAGTCGATCTTCTACAAGATCATGCAGGGCACGCCCGACCTGGACGGCGTCCCGGACGCGCTGCTCCCGCTGCTGCGCTCGGCGATGGCCCGCAACCCCGCCGAGCGGCCCACCGCGGTCACCCTCGTGCAGCTCGCCCGGCGCATCCACCTCGAAGCGACGATCACCGACCAGACCCGCGTCGACCAGCACTACACCCGCCCGGACGGGCACGTCCCGCCGGTCGAGCGGCCGGCGCCCGACCACGCCCGGCAGTTCGCCATGCCGCCGAGCGAGACGGCCGGCCGCACGGACGGCCTCGCGGGCGGGCACACGCCCGCGCCCGCGCCGGCCCCGCTTCCGACGCCCGCACCCGTCCCGGCGCAGCCGAAGGACTTCGTCGGGCAGCTGCCGCCCGCCGCGCCGCCGCCCGTCCCGCCGCCCGCGCCCGGCCCCTACGACGCCGCGGCGCCCTACGGGACGCAGAACTACGGCCCGCAGGGCACCTACCCCCCGGCGAACTACGCCCCTTACGGGCAGCCGAACCAGCCGCCGAACCAGCCGCCGCCGAACTCGCTGCAGCGCGGCACGCAGCCGGGCGGCCCCTACGACCCGCAGCAACAGGACGCGCAGCGCCGCCGTCCCGAACCCGCGCGCGACGAGCGCGGCAAGGAGGCCCGCAAGCCCTACGGCTGGTACCGGGTGCTCGGCTTCCTCGTCCTGATCGCGCTCCTCGGCTTCGCCAACATCGCGCCGCTGCTCGCCGTCGGCGTGACGATCGTCGGCGTGCTCGTGCTGCGCAGCGCCGACAAGGCCGCGCAGGGCATGGAGGGCAAGCGGACCCGGCGCGGCCCCCGCTCGGGCGACGCGGTCGCGGCCGCGTTCCGGACCCCGCTGCACCTGCCCGGCGCGGTGATGGTCACCGCGCTGCTGTCGGCGCTCAGCCTGTTCGCCGGGCTCGTCCTGCTCGGCGTGCTGGTCTTCGCCAAATCCGACATGGCGGCGTCCCGGGCGATCGCCTACGCGGCGATGGCGGTGATCGCGCTGCTCAGCCTGGCGCCGGGCAGCGGCGCCCCGCGCCGCCAGCTCGCCCGGATCTGGGGCGCGCTGCTCCCGCGCACCGAAGCGGCCCTCGCCGCCGCCGTCATCCTCGGGATCTTCGCCGCCGTCCTGGTCGGCCTCTCGCAGAAGCAGCCCCCCGACACCACCCCGCTGGACGGCATGAGCCAGAACCTGGAGAGCCTGCGCAGCGATGTCCACGACCTCGTCACCGGGCTCCCGTTCGTCTGACGGGGCCTGGCTCCCCCCGCCGCCCGCCGCCGGGCCGGAACCGGCGGAGATGATCGGCCCGTACCGTCCGGTCGAGCTGATCGGCTCCGGCGGCATGGGGCAGGTGTTCCGCGCCCGCGACCCGCGCGGCGGCACCTTCGCCGTCAAGACCCTGCACCCGCACCTCGTCGACGCCCCCGGCGCGCGGGCCCGGCTGCGCCGCGAGGTCGAGACGATGGGCCGCGTCACCAGCCCCCGCGTCGCCGAGATCGTCGAGTTCGACGTCGACGCCCGCGTCCCCTACATCGTCACCCGCCACGTCGAGGGGCGCCCGCTGCTGGACGAGGTCCGCGGCGCCGGCGCGATCACCGGCGCGGCGCTGTGGCGGATCGCGGTCGGCACCGCCGAGGCCCTGGAGGCCGTGCACCGGGCCGGCGTCGTGCACCGCGACATCAAGCCCGGCAACGTGCTGCTGGAGGCCGGCGAGCCCGTCGTGATCGACTTCGGCATCTCCCAGGGCGTCGACGACACCCGCCTCACCCACACCGGCGGCGGCAGGTCCGGCACCTGGCGCTACCTCGCGCCCGAACTGCTGGAGGGCGCCGACGCGGGCCCGCCCGCCGACGTGTTCGCCTGGGCCGCCACGACCGCGTTCGCGGCCACCGGCGCCGACCTGTACGACGCCCCGAACGACGCGGCGGTCTGCGTCCGGATCATCCGCGGCGACCACGACCTCGGCGGCGTCCCCGACGAGCTGCGCCCGCTGCTCGCCGACGCGCTCGCCGCCGACCCGTCCGCCCGGCCGTCCGCCGCCGACCTGGTGCGGCGGCTGCGCGCGCTGCGCCCCGACTCCGCGGGGCTGCGGGTGTCCAGCGGCAGCGGCCCCGCCGTGTCCGCCGGCGCGCCCGCACCCGGCGGACGGCCCCGCCCGCTCGACCCCATCGGCCCCTACCTGCCCCTGCAGCGGCTCGGCCGCGGCGGCATGGGCGAGGTCTTCCTCGCCCGCGCCGACGACGGCCGGATGGTCGCGATCAAGACGCTGCACCCCTTCCTGCCCGCCGAGTTCCAGGCCAAGGACCGGCTGCGCCGCGAGGTCGAGGCGATGCGCCGGATCCGCAGCGCCCGCGTCGTCGAGCTCGTCGACCACGACGTGGACGGCGACCCGCCCTACGTCGTCACCCGCTACGTCGAGGGCACCTCGCTGCTGGAGACCGTCAAGGCCCGCGGCGCGCTGCCCCGCGACGGCCTGCTCCGGCTGGCCGGCGGCCTCGCCGGCGCGCTCGCCGCCGTCCACGACGCCGACAGCGTCCACCGCGACGTCAACCCGGGCAACGTCATGCTGGTCGCCGGCGAGCCCGTCCTGATCGACTTCGGCATCGCCTACCTCGCCGGCGCGGCCCGCCTCACCCACGGCCCCGTCGGCACCCCCGGCTACGTCTCACCCGAGGTGCTGGAGGGCCGGCCCGCCGGGCCGCCCACCGACGTGTTCGGCTGGGCCGCGACGATCGCCTACGCCGCCACCGCCCGCCGCGCCTACGAGGCGACGAGCCCCGCCGCGTTCGTCCGCCGCGTCCTGACCGGGACGCCCGACCTCGCCGGCATCGACCCCGACCTGCGCGAGGTACTGGAGGACGCGCTCGCCCGCGACCCCGCCCACCGGCCGGACGCGGCGGAGCTCGCCGCCCGGTTCGCCAACCCCGGCTCGATCGCGCCGCGGCTGCGCCTCAAACCCGCCCCGAAGCCGGAGCCGCCCCCGCCGCCGCGGCCGGAGCCGCCGGCCGACCGGGTCGTCGCGGGCCGCGCCGCCTTCGCGCGGGCCGGGTTCGCGCTGACGGTCCCGGTGATCGAGGTGTCGCTCGCCGAGGCCAAGCGGGAACTGGTCGCCGCCGAGCGCGGCCACGCCATCGGCGGGACCTGGTCCGACCACACCGCCGGCCACGCCCGCAAGGCCCTCGACGCCGCGACCCGCGCCGCCGACGACGCGCGGACCGGCACCGGCGTCCCCGCCAACGGCCCCCGCCTCGCCGAGATCCACCGCGCCGCCGGCCTGTACGCGGCGCACGCCCAAGGACTCCTGCAGGGCCGCCCCGTCATGCCGGGCCGGCTCGCCGACGTCCGCCGCGCCACCGCGCTGCTCGGCACCGCCCGCTTCACCCGCGCCCGCTTCAAGGAGGGCTACCACCCCGCCGAGGTCGACGGCTTCGTCGCCCGCGCCCGCGACTGGCTCACCGGCGACCGCCGCGCCCTCGCCGAGGTCATCGGCGCCGACGACGTCCGCGCCCGCTCCTTCACCCTCCGCCGCCTCCGCGAGACCTACGACAAGGACGAGGTCGACGCCTTCCTGGCCGCCCTGGAAACCGAACTCCGCCGCACCGGCTACGCGTAGTCCAGGGGGGCGACCCCCTGGAACCCCCGTCACGGCCGGCGAACCGTTTCCCCGCTCCGCTGGCGCTCCGCGGCGAAACGGCTCACCGACCGCCGGGCAGGCCCGCTCCGCTCGCCAGGGCTCGCTCCGCGTGCCTGCCCGTGGCTGTGTTTTCCCAGGGGGGCGACCCCCTGGAACCCCCCGTTGCGACGGACGAGGCGTTTCCCGCTCCGCTGGCGCTCCGCGTGAAACGCCTCGTCCGTCGTCGGGCAGGCCCGCTGCGCTCGCAGAGCTCGCTCCGCGTGCCTGCCCGTGGCGATGGCTGAGCTTCAAGCCGCCGGGCTGGGGTTCGAGCCGTCGGGGCGGGGTTCGGGGCGTTGGGCGTGCTTGTGCTTGACCGTGTTTCCCCAGTGGGGGTGGGGTGGGATCGCTGCGGGGTGGGTGGGGGCGTGGGTAGGGTGGCCAGCCATATGAGCGGCGAGACGAGCCACCAGGAGCACATCGGGCCGTACCGCCTGCTGGCGCGGAAGGCCGGCGGGGCCGGCCTGCGCCGGGCGACCGGGCCGGACGGGCGCGACGTGGCGATCAGGCTGCTGCCGCCGGGCGCCGCGCCCGACATCGAGCGGATGCGCGCCGTCGCCAGCCCCTACGCGGCGGACGTCCTGGACGGCGAGACCGGGGTGCGGCGGCCGTACGTGGTGTCGCGGTTCGTGCCGGGACGTCCGCTGGCGGAGGTCGTCGCGGAGCAGGGGCCGATGTCCGGGGACGCGCTGCGGCGGATGGCGGTGGGGCTGGCGAAGGCGCTGGCGGCCGTGCACCGGGCGGGGCTCGCGCACGGCGAGCTGGGGCCGGGCACGGTGCTGGTGGTGGACGGCGCGCCCGTGGTGGTCGACTTCGGGCTGGCGGCGGGGGCGCACGGGCCCGGCGACGTGCACGCGTGGGCGGCGACGGTGACGTTCGCGGCGGCCGGGCGGTTCGAGGTGCCCCCGGACGCGCTGCCCGAGGATCTGCGCCCGCTGGTGGCGGCCGCGGCGGATCCCGATCCGGCGGCCCGTCCGGACGCGGAGCGGCTGGCGGAGGCGGCGTCCCGGCTGGTGGTGCGGCCGGAGCGGCACGTCCCGGCGCCCGCGCCGGCGGTGGAGGAGGCCGCGCCGCCGGTGGCGCCGCCCGCCGCGGAGCCGGCGCCGGCGGAGCCCGTGGAGCCGGCGCGGGCGCCGGTGCTGCGGGCGTGGGCGCGGCTGCTCGCGGCGATGGTGGTGGTGGTCGGGGTCGGCGTCGCGGTGATGATGCCGGTCGTGGGGCTGGTGCTGACGCTGGCGGCGGTGACGGCGCTGCGGGCCGCCGCGGCGGGCACGGCGGGGGACTGGGCGCGCGCGCTCGGGCGGACGGTGCTGACCGTCCCCTATGCGGCGGTGCTCACGGTCGCGGTGCCGGTCGGGCTGGCCGCGGCGTCGGTGCTCGGCGGCCAGATCGACTCCCTGGGCGCCTGCGCGTTCGGCGCGGGGGCGGGTGCGGCGGTGCTGTGGACGGCGCCGGGCGTCAGCGCGCCGCGCCGGCAGCTGGAGCGGATGTTCGCGGCGGTCGCCGGGGACCCGCGGCGGATCGCGGTCACGGGGGTGGTGCTGGGCGTGCTGGCGCTGCTCGCGGTGGTCGGGGCGATGACGCTGACGCCGAGCTTCGCGCCGCTGTACGGGACGCAGAGCTCGCTGGAGCGCGCGGTGGACCGGCTGCAGAACGCCGCGGACCGCTGGTGACTGTGAGCTGCGTCACGGCGTCCTCTGGACGGGACGGGGCCCGCAAACCCGGTGGGCACGTGGGTAAGGTCTCACGAACTGGGATTTGCCAGTAGGCTACCGATGAGTAACATTTGTCGTGCACGGCCCAACCGGGGACCCGGCTCCGAAGCACGTTCGGGTGTTTGGCAGGCTGTGACCACGAAAGCGCATGTCCGCGTCGACCCGTCATGGGCGGCGCCCCTCTGCCGCTTACCCCAGCGGCCAACTGAGTGCAGGGAGGTCGGCCACCGGCCATGAACATCGTCGTCCTGGTGAAGCAGGTTCCCGATACGGAGAGCCCGCGCAAGCTGAAGTCCGATGACAGCACGCTCGACCGCGCTGCCGCGGACGGTGTCATCAACGAGCTCGATGAGTACGCCATCGAAGAGGCGCTGCGCATCAAGGAGGCCCAGGGCGGCGAGGTGACCGTTCTGACCATGGGCCCGGACAAGGCCACCGACTCCATCCGCAAGTCGCTGGCGATGGGCGCCGACAAGGCCGTCCACCTCATCGACGACGCCCTCGCCGGCTCCGACGCGCTGCAGACCTCCTACGCGATCCAGCAGGCCCTCGGCCGCACCGGCTTCGACCTGGTGATCCTCGGCTCGGAGTCCACCGACGCGCGGACCGGCGTGCTCGCCGCGATGCTCGCCGAGCGGCTCGGCGTGCCGCAGGTCTCGCTGGCCAACAAGGTCGAGATCGACGGTTCGTCCATCAAGGCGCAGCGGGTCACCGACTACGGCTTCGACCGCGTCGAGGCGACCCTGCCCGCGGTGGTCTCCGTGGTCGAGAAGATCAACGAGCCGCGCTACCCCTCCTTCAAGGGGATCATGGCGGCCAAGAAGAAGCCGGTCGAGACGCTCGGCGTCGCCGACGCCGGCATCGACGCCGCGCAGGTCGGCCTGGCGAACGCGGCCACCGAGGTGGTCGACTTCGCCGAGGCGCCGCCGCGCGCGCAGGGTCAGATCGTCACCGACGAGGGCGACGGCGGCGCGAAGATCGCCGAGTTCCTCGCGTCGAAGAAGTTCGTCTGACCGAGGAAGGGGATTAGAACAATGGCTGAGATTCTCGTCCTCGTCGACCACGTCGACGGTGAGGTCAAGAAGGTCGCCCTCGAGCTGCTGACGCTGGCGAACAAGCTGGGCGAGGCCTCCGCGGTATGGATCGGCCCCGGCGCCGACGGCGCCAAGGACAAGCTCGGCGAGTACGGCGCCGCGAAGGTCTACGTCGCCGCCGACGAGGAGCTGACCTCCTACGTCGTCGCGCCGAAGGCCGCGCTGCTCGCGCAGCTGGTCGCCGACAGGTCGCCGGCCGCGGTGCTGGTCTCCGCGACCGCGGAGGGCAAGGAGATCGCGGGCCGCCTGGCGGTCAAGACCGGCTCCGGAGTGCTCACCGACGTGGTGGACGTCACCGACGGCTTCGTCGCCGAGCACTCCATCTTCGGCGGCGGGATCATCGCGCACGCCAAGGTGAAGACCGGCACGCCGATCATCGCGGTGCGGCCGAACTCGGTCGCCCCCGAGGCGTCCCCGGCCACCCCGGCCGAGGAGGCCGTGTCGGTGGCGCTGTCGGACACCGACAAGGGCACCCGGATCGTGGAGAAGGTCGTCCAGGAGAAGGGCGAGCGCCCGGACCTGACCGAGGCCGCGATCGTGGTCTCCGGCGGCCGCGGCGTCGGCGGCGCCGAGAACTTCAAGATCATCGAGGGCCTGGCCGACTCGCTCGGCGCGGCCGTCGGCGCCTCCCGCGCCGCGACCGACGCCGGCTGGTACCCGCACTCGTTCCAGGTCGGCCAGACCGGCAAGACGGTGTCGCCGCAGCTGTACGTCGCGGTCGGCATCTCCGGCGCCATCCAGCACCGGGCCGGCATGCAGACCTCGAAGACCATCGTCGCCATCAACAAGGACCCCGAGGCGCCGATCTTCGAGCTCGTCGACTACGGCGTGGTGGGCGACCTGTTCCAGGTCGCGCCGCAGCTCACCGAGGAGATCACCAAGCGCAAGTGATCGCCCCCGGACGCCCCGTCCCCGGCACGCGCCGGGGGCGGGGCGTCCGGCGTGTCAGGAGTGCGCCGGCCGCGGGTACGGGACGGCCGCGAGCAGGTCCGGCTTGATCATGTCCTTGACCTCGGCGTACGGGACGGTCGCGTCCTCCTCGCCGCACGCCGATGCGTAGCCGAGCACCGCGCCGTAGAAGGCGACGCGCAGGCCGGCCGGTGTGAGGGCCATGCTGACGTCCCCGGACTTGACGAACGCGGACGGGTTGTCGGTGCCGTGCGGCTGGAACGGCCCGGCCCCGCCCACGTCGCTCCAGCAGTACGTGCCGTGCGGCAGGTGCGCCTTGATCTTCCGGTCCAGCGGCGCGATGCCCTGCTCGGTCGGGACGCGGAACAGGTCGAACGGGCGGAGGGCCGCGCCGGTCCGCAGGTCGACGGTCACGGCGGGCGAGTGGTCCCAGCCGGTTCCGCGCTCGCCCTGCAGGGAGACGGTGTACCAGACCGACAGCAGCCGGTCGTTGCGCAGCAGGATCGCCGGCTTCACGACGTCGGTGTAGGCGCCCCGTCCGGATCCGCCGGCGAGGCCCTTGGTGGTCGTGGCCCAGCGCTCTTCGAGCGGCGACCGCAGCGCCTGGTCGATCTTCCGGACGAGCGCGGGCCTGCCGCCCGTCACGGTGACGACCTGCCCCCGCGCCTGGAGGGTCACGCCGCCGCCGAGGTCCTTGCGCGGCTCGTTCAGCGCGGAGAGCGCGGCCACGATCGGCTTGGGCTTCGGCTTCTCCTTCGCGTCGGCGACGTAGACGGCCGCGCCGCCGGCCGCCGCGACGACGGCGACGCCGCCCGCGACCGCCGCGGCGCCCTTCGCGCCGAGCGCGCCGAGGACGCCCTTGCCCGCCGTGGCGGTGCCGGCCGTCCCGGCGCCCGCTCCGGACCCGCCCGCGGCGCCCGCCGTCCCGGCCGCGCCCGCGCCTCCCGCCGCGCCCGCTCCGGCGCCGCCCGAGCCGAAGCCCAGGGCGCTGAGCGGGAACAGCAGCGACAGCGCGGCGGTCGCCCCGGCGAGGGCCCGGACGCCGCGCGACTCCCAGTCGGGCCCGTAGGCGCCGGCCGCCGCCGATTCCAGTTCGGTGACGAACGCGGCGGCGCCGAGCGGGCGGTCCCAGGCGCTCTTGGCCAGGCCCCGCCGGATCAGCGGGCGCAGCGGCTCGGGGACGTCGGCGACGGGGATCGGCGCGGTCAGGTGCCGTCCCATCAGCCCGGCCTGGTCCTCGGCGGTGTAGGGGCGGCGCCCCGTCACGCACTCGAAGAACACGCACGCGGCGGCGTACACGTCGGTGGCGGGGGAGGCGGGCTCGCCGCGCCACTGCTCGGGCGCCATGTAGACCGGCGTCCCGGACCGTCCGGCCTCCCCGGCCTCCACCGCGACGCCGAAGTCGATCAGCTTGCTGCACCCGTCGCCGCGCACGATCACGTTGGCGGGCTTGTAGTCGCGGTGGACGATGCCGAGGTCGTGCGCGGCGGCCAGGCCGAGCAGCGAGCCCTTCAGCACCGCGAGCGCCGCCTCGGGCGCCAGCGGGCCGCTCTCGGCCAGCACCGCCTTCAGCGACGCCCCGTCCACCGCCTCCATCACGATCGCCGCGCCGGCGGGCGTCTCGACCAGCCCGTACATCCGGGCCACGAACGGATGGTGCAGCCGCCGCAGCAGGTCGGCCTCGCCGCGGAACCGCTCGCGGAACTCCGCGTCGTCCGCGAACCGGCCCGCCAGGTACTTGATCGCCGCGGGCCGTCCCGTGCCGTCGTGCCGCGCGAGGACGACCCGGCCCTGCGCGCCCTCCCCGAGGACCCGCAGCTCGCTGTACCCCGGAACCCGCCAGTCGCCCATATGCCGCCCCGTCTCTGGTTTCGAGGGCGTTTATACCGGATCAAGCCCTCCGCGGGGGGACGGCCCCGGCAGGGCGCCGGGGTCAGGCCGCGACGGGCTGCGGACGGGTGCCGTTCGGGTCGTCCTCGGGCGCGCCCGAGGGGACACCGGCCGGCGACTGCGCCTCCGCGGCGGCGACGGCCGCCTCGGGGGAGTGCGCCGAGACGTCCGCGAACGCGCCGAGCGGGAGGAGGCGGGCGCCGGCCGCGATCAGCAGCGCCAGTACGACCACCACGCCGACGCCGATGCGCAGCGACGTCGCGTCCGACAGGAACCCGACCACGACCGGGCCGAGCAGCAGCCCGCCGTAGCCCATCGCGCCGACCTGCGCGACCGCGGCGGCCGGCCGGCCCGGCGCGGCGGTCCCGGCCAGCGAGATCGTCGTCGGGACGACCGTGCAGACCACCAGCCCGGTCACGAAGAACCCGGCGATCGCGACGGGCGCGGACGGCGCGAGCACGACCGACGTCATGCCGAGCGCGGTGCCGATCCCGGCGCCGGTGAGCAGCCGGCGGGTGCCGATCCGCATCCGGACCCGGTCGCCGACGAGCCGGCCGAACAGCATCGCGAGCTCGAACATCGGGTAGCCGAGCGCGGCGATCGCCTGGGTGGCGTGCAGCTCGTCGTGCAGCAGCAGCCCGCTCCAGTCGGCGATCGAGCCCTCGGTCATGAACGCGATGAACGCGAGCACGCCGATGAGGTAGACGGCGGGGGGCAGCCGCCGGGCGGCCCGGCCGGTCCCGGACGCGGCGGGGATCTCGGCGGCGGGCACCGCGCCGCTGTCGATCGGGTAGGTGTCGGGCAGGTAGGTGCGGCCGAGCAGCAGCGCGAGCGGCACCGCGGCGAGCGCGGCGGCCAGCACGGTGGCGGTGAAGCCGAGCCCGGCGGCGGCGGTCGCGACGCCGTACAGGCCGCCGGTCATCGCGCCGACGCACCAGCCGGCGTGCATCCCGCTCATGATCGACCGGCGGTACGCCTGCTCGACCACGCTGCCCTGGGCGTTCATCGCGATGTCGGTGATGCCGAAGGTCATGCCGAACAGCGCGACGGCGCCGAGCAGCACCCCGTAGGTGGGGGCGAGCGCGACGCCCGCGTAGGACAGCGCGGTCAGCGGCAGCGCGACGCGCAGCACGTTGCGGCTGCCGGCCCGGGCCATGACGCCGCGCAGGGCCTGCATCGCGACGATCGCGCCGAGGCCCCAGATGAGGACGACGATGCCGATCTCGCCCTCGTTCGTCCCGAACTTTCCGGCCAGCGCCGGCATCCTGGCCACCCACACTCCGGTGAGCAGGCCCGCCAGCGCGAAGGTCAGGAACGTCCCCGAACGGGCACGGAACAGCATGGTTCACCTCTTTCTCGGCTCGTCGCGAATGCGATGGGTGCGCACGCGTGTGCGCGGTGGTTCCGCTGTGACGGGGCTCCGGGCGTCATGGAACGCTCCAGACCCGGGAGGGGCCGGGAGCGTCGCGGACGGTGCCGGAAGGGCGCGCCGGGTGGCGGCGCCCGTGTCGGGTCGGCGGGCGTGCTACGGCAGAAGCGCCAGCAGCCGCCGTTTCAGTGCCGCGAGCTGTTCCCCGTCGTACAGCTCGGGCGCGTGGCTCACCACTTCCCACAGGCCCTCGGCCGCCAGCCGGACGATCTGGGCGGCGCCCGGGTCCGGATCGTCGGCGGGATCGCGGCCGTGCCAGCGCCGCATCGCCTCGTTCAGCGGCTCGGCCTGCTCCGGATCCGCCGCGGCGGCCGTGATGGCCGACCATCGCCGGTGGGCCCTGGCCTCCCCGCCGAGGATCTCGAAGGTGGCCTCGACGTAGGCGCGGGTGTAGGACCCCGGCGTGCCGTCGTCGTAGGAGGCGATCAGGCCGTCGAACTCCTCGATGACCCGCGCCACCATGGCCTTGACGAGCGCTTCCTTGGTGGGGAAGTGGTAGAGCAGCCCGCCCTTGCTGACGCCGGCGCGGTCGGCGACCGCGGCGAGCGTCAGCGCCTGCGTGCCGTGCTCGAACAGCACGGACTCCGCGGCGTCCAGGAGGGCTTCACGTTTCATGACCATTCCACTGTACCGGCCGGACGGTATACACGCCAAACCGCGGGCGCTCCGCTTCTCTTCCCAGCTCAACGTCCCCTTCCCGCCCGCCGCCCCGCGGGCGGCCGGGCGGCCGCGGGGAACAGGGTCCGCGCGGATACTGTTAACCGCGTGGTGACCTACCTCGACCATGCGGCGACGACCCCGATGCTGCCCGAGGCCATCGAGGCGATGACCGCCGAGCTGCGCGAGCTCGGCAACCCCTCCTCGCTGCACGCGGCCGGCCGCCGCGCCCGCCGGGTCGTCGAGGAGTCCCGCGAGATCATCGCCGAGGCGTTCGACGCCCGGCCGAGCGAGGTCGTGTTCACCTCCGGCGGCACCGAGGCCGACAACCTCGCCGTCAAGGGCCTGTACTGGGCCCGCCGCGCCGCCGATCCGGCCCGCGTCCGGGTGCTCGCCGGCGCCGTCGAGCACCACGCCGTCCTCGACGCCGTCACCTGGCTCGGCGACCATGAGGGCGCCGCCGTCGAACGGATCCCGGTGGACGGCCTCGGCCGCGTCACCCCCGACGCCCTGCGCGCGGCGCTCGGCAGCGGCGACGACGTGGCCCTCGTCACCGTGATGTGGGCGAACAACGAGGTCGGGACCGTCCAGCCGGTGCCGGACCTGGCCACCGTCGCCCGCGAGCACGGCGTCCCGCTGCACACCGACGCCGTCCAGGCCGCCGGGCACCTGCCCGTCCGGTTCGCCGCCAGCGGCGCGCAGGCGCTGACCATCACCGGCCACAAGCTCGGCGGGCCCGTCGGCGTCGGCGCGCTCCTGCTCGCCAAGCCGAAGGAACCGCTGTTCCTCGACCCCGTGCCGCTGCTGCACGGCGGCGGCCAGGAGCGCGACGTCCGGTCCGGGACGCTCGACACCCCCGCGATCGCCGGGTTCGCCGCCGCCGTCCAGGCGACCGTCGCCCGCCGCGACGCCGAGGCCCGCCGCCTCGCCGACCTGCGCGACCTTCTCGTCGAGGCCGTGCGCGCCGCCGTCCCCGACGCGATCCTCAACGGGGACCCCCGCGACCGGCTGCCCGGCAACGCCCACTTCTCCTTCCCCGGCTGCGAGGGCGACGCGCTGCTCATGCTCCTGGACGCGCGCGGCATCGCCTGCTCGACCGGGTCGGCGTGCTCGGCCGGCGTGTCCCAGCCCAGCCACGTCCTGACCGCGATGAACACCGGACCCGAGCGCGCGCGCGGCTCGCTCCGCTTCACCCTCGGCCACACCTCCACCGAGGCCGACGTGAAGGCCCTCGCCGACGCCATCGGCCCCGCCGTCGAACGCGCCCGCCGCGCCGGCCTGTCCTGACGGCCCGGCCGCGCCTTCCCGAGGCGTCCGGGTTTGACCGTTCCTTGAACGGGGACAGCGTTGCCGTTCAAGAAAGGCGGCGATGGCGGCGAAGGACGCGGCGCGCGAGCTCGGACGGCGTGCGGCCGGACACCCCTGGTTCCACCGCCTGTCCCGCGCGGGCCTCGCCGCCCGCGGCGTCCTGTACCTGCTGATCGGCTGGCTGGCCCTGCTGATCGCGACGGGGCACGGCGGGGCGGAGGCCGACCGGCAGGGCGCGCTGCGCACCGTCGCGGACAGGCCGGGCGGCTGGGCGGTCCTCTGCCTGCTCGCCGCCGGGTTCGCCGGGCTGGCCCTCTGGCAGTTCGCCGAGGCCCTGTACGGGCGGCCCCTCCCCAACGGGCGGCGCAAGCGGATGCGGCTGCCGGCCGCCTTCCGCGGCCTCACCTACGCCATCGGATGCACCGGCACGGTCGGCTTCCTCTTCGGGCAGGGCCACGCGTCGAGCGACCAGCAGTCGCGCGCCCTGTCGGCGCGCGCCATGGCCGAACCCGGCGGCCGCTGGGCGGTGCTCGCCGTCGGCGCCGGCTTCGTCGTCTGGGGCGTCGTCACGCTGGTCAACGCGGGGCGGCGCGCCTTCCGCGACGAGCTCGACACGGACGCGATGGGGACCGTCGCGCACTGGATCGTCCAGCCCCTCGGGACGATCGGCAACGTCGCGCGCGGCCTGATCGGCGGCGCCGTCGGAGCCTTCCTGGCGTACGCCGCGATCTCCTTCGCGCCGGACCGGGCCCAGGGGCTGGACGGCGCGCTGCGCGAGTTCGCCGCCACACCGGCCGGCGGCTGGGGCATGGCCGTGATCGCCCTGGGCCTGGTGGTCTTCGGTCTCTACTCCTTCTGCGAGGTCCGGTGGCGCAAGGTCGAGGCCGTCGAACCGCAGGACGACCGGCCCGCCGACGACTGAGCTGCGTTTTGCCGGAGTTTGACCGATCTGCTACCGGGCACAGCTCTGCCGTTCGCGACGGGAAGGGACGACGGAGCATGACCACGAATGTCGCCGGCGGTGGCGTCCGGCGCGCCGGACGCCGGGTGGCGGGAAACTCGGCGTTCCACATCTTCTGCCGGTCCGGCCTGGTGGCGCGGGGCGTGCTGTACCTGCTGATCGGCTGGCTCGCCGTCCAGATCGGGCTGGGCGACGGCGGGCAGGAGGCCGACAAGCAGGGCGCGCTGCAGACGGTCGCGGGCAAGCCGGGCGGCACCGTGATGCTGTGGCTGCTGGCCGCGGGATTCGCCGGGCTGGCCCTCTGGCGCTTCGCGGAGGCGGCCTTCGGGCAGCCCGCCGCGGACGGCCGGAAGGCGACCAAGCGGCTCGCCTCCTTCGGCCGCGGCGTGTTCTACTCCGCCGGCTGCGTCACCGTGCTGAACTTCGTGCTCGGGCAGGGCGGCAGCTCCAGCAACGAGCAGTCCAAGACCTACACGGCTCGGGCGATGGAGCATTCCGGCGGCCGCTGGCTCGTCCTGGCGGTCGGCGCCGGCTTCCTCGCCTGGGGCGTCGGGAGCGTCGTCGGCGCCGTCCGGCGCAAGTTCCTCGAACGCCTCAACACCGCCCGGATGGGCCCGAACACCCGCCGCTTCGTCAAGACGCTCGGCGTGGTCGGCCGCGCGTCCCGCGGGATCGTCTTCGGCGCCGTCGGCGTCTTCCTCGCCTACGCGGCCATCACGTTCGACCCCGGCAAGGCCAAGGGGCTGGACGGGACGCTGCGCCAGTTCGCCGGCACCCCGGCCGGCCCGTGGCTGCTGGTCGTCGTCGCCGCCGGGCTGCTGGTCTTCGGGGCCTACTCCTTCTGCGAGGCGCGCTGGCGGAAGGTCGAGGCCGTCCGGGACGGCTCGCGCGGCCGGACCGGCCGCGGCGGCCGCCGGCGGCTGCCCCGGATCGGCTAGCGGCGGCTCACGGCTGGTAGGGCGCCAGGGCCTTCCAGCCCGGGTCGGCCGTCGAGGCGACCTTGGCCTTGCCCTCGCCCCACCCGGCGGCGAGCTGGTCCAGCTCGGCGATCACACCCGAGTCGGGGTCGGCGTACAGGTGGAACACCCGCAGCCCGTCGCCCGTCTCCCGGACCGCGAGGACCGCGCGGTCGCCGAGCTTGGTGAGCTTCTTCTCGAACGCGCGCAGCGCGCCCGCCGACGGCTCGACGGGCAGCCGGTCGGGGTTGGCGTTGGCGTACGGGACGGTGATCGCCACGTGCAGGTCGCAGAGCGGGTAGTCCTGCCGGTGCAGCGGGAACCGGGCGCCCAGCCGGGCGGGATGCCCGCGGGGCGTGCGGCCCTCGCCGGTCAGCCACGCGGGCTCGCTGAACGGCTCGGCGATCTGCTCCACGACCGCCGACAGCATCGCCGGCGCCAGCGCGTCGATCGGCGCCTCCGTCGCGATGGAGACCTCGCCGACCCAGCGGGCCACGTCGTCCTCGCCGAGCGCCCAGTCCAGCACGTGCAGCGCGACCGCGACCTGCTGCTCCTCCGACACGAACAGGAAGTCGGGGTGGTAGGCGGTGATGTGCACCCGGGCCCGGTCGGCGTCGGCGCGCATGCCGAGCCGCACGTACTCCAGGTCGAACTCGTGGTCGCCGAGGACCAGGTCCTGCGACAGCATCTCCAGGTCGGGCCGCCGGGCCGGGTGGAACGTCCAGCCGCCCGCCGCGGCGCCGGACGGCGCGGCGCGGAACCAGCGCTCGGTCAGCCCGCGCAGCTCCGGGTCGCCGCCGCCGGTGACCGTCAGCGACGGTGTCCGGTCGTCCGCGCCGCCGATCTCCCACTGCAGGTCAGCGTGGATCCGGTGGACGCGCCGGGACAGCTCCTCGATCGCGTCCGCCGACAGGCCCTCGCCGGGCGCGGGGCCGGCGGCGTCGTCCGCGTCGGCGCCCGCCGCGGCCAGCGACGCCTCGATCGTCGGGCGGGCCTGCGCCCACCATTCCCAGAACTCGCTGATCGCGGGCGGCGTCGCGGCGGAGGACTCGCGAGGACGGCGGAAGATTCCCATCAGTCGGTGCACGAGGAGGACGTCAACGGCCGACGGTCGAGCGTCGGGACTCCTCGCTTCTCCTCTCGGATCTGTCGGTGGCGTTCGGTAGCGTCGCGTGACGAAGCGTGTTCGAAGTGGAGGCGGGGATGCGCAGGTCGTTCAAGTTCCTGTTGCGGCCCACGGCACGGCAGGCCGGGAGTCCGGCCGCCTGCGTCGAGGACCATCGAGTCCTGTACGACGCCGCCCTTGAGCACCGACGGACCGCCCACCGCAGAGCGGGTGCGATGGTCCGTTACGGTGACCAGTCCGCCGAACTGAAGGACGTCCGTGCCGCCGGCCCGGACGGGCAGGGCCGGTGGTCGTTCTCCTCCCAGCAGGCCACTCTCAGGCGTCTCGACCTGGCGTTCGCCGCGTTCTTCCGCAGACTTCGGAACGGGCGAAGCCCCGGCTACCCCCGGTTCAGAGGGCGAGGCCGATTCGACACCGTCACATGGCCGAGGGACGGGGACGGCCGCCGCTGGAACTCCCAGCCGGGGCATCCCACGGCGACGTTCGTAGGCCTCCTCGGAGTCGGTCATGTCCGCGTCCACCAGCATCGGCCCGTGGTCGGGACCATCAAGACCATCAGTGTGAAGAGAGAGGGCGATCACGTACCCAACCCTCGCCCGCTCGCCGCCACTGCGCGCCGGCTCTCGACCGCCCAGCAGGCGCTGGCCCGCAAGTCTCCAGGATCCGAGCGGCGGCGCAAGGCGGTCCGCAGGGCGGCCGCCTTGCACGCCAAGGTGAGGCGGCAACGGCTCGATCACGCGCACAAGGCGGCGCTCGCCCTCGTCCGCGAGCACGACCTCATCGTCCATGAGGACCTGCGAATCGCGAACATGACCCGCTCGGCCCGAGGGACGGCCGAGCGTCCCGCCAGCAAAGTCGCTCAGAAAACGGGACTGAACAGATCGATTCTGGACGCGGGTTGGGGGGTGTTCCTGACGGTCCTCGCGTACAAGGCTGAAAGCGCCGGTCGAGAGCTGATCGTGGTGAACCCCGCCGGAACGTCCCGCACGTGCGCCGCATGCGGGCACAGCGCTGCGGAGAATCGCGTCGGACAGGCCGTGTTCCACTGCCGTGCATGCGGGCACGCCGCGCACGCTGACGTGAATGCGGCGGTCAACATCCTCGGGGCAGGGCTTGCCCTTCGTGAGGCTGCGCAAGCGGCCCAGCGAGAAGCCGCTTCCGCCAGGAAGCGGAGGAGTCACAACCCGCCTCATCGTACGCGGAATTGATGACGGGTAGCCCCCTGGCTGCGCGTACGCTCGATGGCACTATGACTCTGCGCGTACTCGCCGCCATGTCGGGCGGCGTCGACTCCGCGGTGGCCGCGGCCCGCGCCGCCGAGGCGGGGCACGACGTCACCGGCGTCCACATGGCCCTGTCCAGCAACCCTCGGTCGTACCGGACGGGGGCGCGCGGCTGCTGCACCCTGGAGGACTCCCGGGACGCGCGCCGCGCCGCCGACGTGATCGGCATCCCGTTCTACGTGTGGGACCTCGCCGAGCGCTTCCACCAGGACGTCGTCGAGGACTTCGTCAGCGAGTACGCGGCGGGCCGCACCCCGAACCCGTGCCTGCGCTGCAACGAGAAGATCAAGTTCGCGGCGCTGCTGGACCGGGCGATGGCGCTCGGCTTCGACGCGGTCTGCACCGGCCACTACGCGCGGCTGGACGGCGGCGTCCTGCGCCGCGGCGTCGACGAGGGCAAGGACCAGTCGTACGTGCTGGCGGTGTGCACGCCCGAGCAGCTCGCGCACGCCCTGTTCCCGCTCGGCGACACCGCCAAGGCCGACATCCGGCGGGAGGCGGAGCGGCGCGGCCTCCAGGTGGCGGACAAGCCCGACAGCCACGACATCTGCTTCATCGCGGACGGCGACACCCGCGGGTTCCTCGCCGAGCGGCTCGGCTCGGCGCCCGGCCCGATCGTCGACACCGACGGGACGCGGGTCGGCGACCACGACGGCGCGTACGCGTACACGATCGGGCAGCGCAAGGGGCTGCGGCTCGGCGTCCCGGCGCCGGACGGCAAGCCCCGCTACGTCCTGGACATCTCGCCGGTCACCAACACGGTCACCGTGGGCCCGCGCGAGGAGCTGGACGTCCACGAGATCGTCGGCGAGCGCCCGGTGTGGCTGGGCGAGGCGCCCGCCGGGCCGTTCGCCTGCCACGTGCAGCTCCGCGCGCACGGCGAGGTCTACGCCTGCACCGCCGAGCAGGACGGCGACGAGCTGCGCATCCGCCTGGCCACGCCGGCGCGGGGCGTCGCGACCGGCCAGGCCGCCGTCCTCTACGAGGGCGACCGCGTCCTCGCCTCCACGACGATCGCCGAGACCGCCCGCGTCGCTGCCTGACCGGCGCCATGGAGCGGAGCTCCAGCGGAGCGGAAGGTGCTGGTCAGGCCTGCACTTGCCGGGGGGTGTGGGGGGGCGTCCCCCCACAGGGGGATTTGACCGGCGCGGAGCGGCGCCGGGCTAGGGTCTTCGTGATCACTGCTTGGAGGGCGCTGTGGAATTCGGTGTGTCGACGTTCGTGACGGACGACGGGATCGGCCCGGCCGCGCTGGGGCGCGCGCTGGAGGAGCGGGGGTTCGGGTCGCTGTTCGTGGCCGAGCACACGCACATCCCGGTGAAGCGGGAGTCGCCGTGGCCCGGCGGGGACGAGCTGCCCCGGCACTACTACCGGACGCTCGACCCGTTCGTGACGCTGACCGCGGCCGCGACGGCGACCGAGCGGCTGCGGGTCGGCACGGGCATCGCGCTGATCGTCCAGCGCGACCCGATCCTGCTGGCCAACGAGGTCGCCTCGCTCGACCTGGTGTCCGGCGGACGGGCCGTGCTGGGCGTCGGCGCGGGCTGGAACCGGGAGGAGATGCGCAACCACGGCACCGAGCCGAAGACCCGGATGCGGCTGCTGCGCGAGCGCGTCCTCGCGGTGAAGGAGCTGTGGACGAAGGACGAGGCGGAGTTCCACGGCGAGTTCGTCGACTTCGACCCGGTGTTCTCCTACCCGAAGCCGGTGCAGGACCCGCACCCGCCGGTGCTGATCGGCGGCGCCGGGCCGACGACGTTCGACCGGGTGGTCGAGTTCGGCGACGGCTGGATGCCGATCTTCGGGCGCGGCACCGACGCGCTGGCCGCGCAGGTCGCCGAGCTGCGGGAACGGGCCGGGCGGCGGGTTCCGGTGACGGTGTTCGCCGTCCCGCCGAAGCCCGAGGTGATCGAGGCGCTGGGGGCCGCGGGCGTCGACGGGATCCTGTTCAACCTGCCGACCGAGCCGGAGGACGGCACGCTGGCCCGCCTCGACCGGCTGGCCGGGCTGCTCTGAGCCCGGCGGGCCCCGCCGGGAGGATTCGGGCGGTCGTTTCGTCGGTAGGGTTCCGTCCGTGACGAGCGACTTCCCGTGGCAGGCGGGCACCGCGACCGGCGTCGGGTCGTACCCGGGGGACGACCCGGCCGAGGCGCTGCGGATCGTGCTGGGGGAGCTGCCCGAGCTGCCGCACCTGCCGGAGCTGCCCGCGCGCGGGCCCGGCGCCGACCTGACCGGGCGGACGGCGGGCCTGCTGGTGGACATGCCGGTGCGGGTGGAGCCGTCCGGCTGGCGGTTCTCCGACCGGCCGGGCCGCGACACGCTGCGCTCCCACGACCACCTCGCGCGGGACCTGGACGTGCTGGAGGAGGTCGCGGGCGGCCACGACGGCCCGTTCAAGATCCAGGTGTGCGGGCCGTGGACGCTGGCCGCGACGATCGAGCTGCGGCACGGCGACCGCGCGCTGAAGGACCCGGGCGCCGTCCGCGACCTGGTCGCGTCGCTGGCCGAGGGCGTCGCGGCGCATGTCGCCGACGTCCGGCGTCGGCTGCCGTCTGCACAGGTCATCGTGCAGCTGGACGAGCCGGGCCTGCCCGCCGCGCTCGCCGGGACGGTCCCGACGGCCAGCGGCTTCTCGCGGCTGCGGGCCGTCGAGGCGCCCGTGGCCGAGGACGCGCTGCGGCAGGTGATCGAGGCGGCGGACGCGTACCCGGTGGTGCACTGCTGCGCCCGGAACGTCCCGTACGGACTGCTCCGCGGGGCGGGCGCGAAGGCGATCTCGGTCGATCTGAGCCTGGTCCCGAGGCGCGACGACGACGCGGTCGGCGAGACGATCGACGCGGGCGTCGGGCTGTTCCTCGGCGCGGTGCCCGGAACCGACGCCGCGCTGGCGTCGCTCCAGGCGACCGCCGCTCCGGTGAAGGAGCTGTGGCGCCGGTTCGGATTCCCGGCCGCGCAGCTGGCGCGGCAGGTCGTGATCACGCCGGCGTGCGGGATGGCGGGCGCGTCGCCGCGCTACGTCCGCACCGCCCTGAAACGCTGCCGCGACACGGCCCGGATGCTGTACGAAGGCGCTGAGTAAGCAGGCGTGCCGGGCGTCATATTGTCGGTGGTAGCGGCGAGAATAGGCGCATGACCACCAGCGAGGGCGTACCGACGGAGGCGGCTCAGCGGCATCTGGAGCTGAGCGAGCGGATCGACGAGGCCAACTACCGCTACTACGTGCTCGACCAGCCGACGGTCACCGACGCCGAGTACGACCGGCTGATGCGCGAGCTGCAGGCGCTGGAGGCCGAGCACCCGGAACTGGTCACGCCGCGGTCGCCGACGCAGCGGGTCGGCGCGCCGATCACCACCGACTTCGCGACCGTCGAGCATCTGGAGCGGATGCAGAGCCTCGACAACGCGATGAACGCCGACGAGCTGCTGGCGTGGGACGAGCGGGTGGTCAAGGAGGTCGGCGAGGTCGCCGGCTACCTGTGCGAGCTGAAGATCGACGGCCTGGCGATCGCGGTGACGTACGAGAAGGGCCGCCTCGTCCGCGGGGTGACCCGCGGCGACGGCCGCACCGGCGAGGACGTCACCAACAACATCCGCACCATCGGCGCGCTGCCGGACCGGCTGGAAGGCGACGGCTGGCCCGACCTGCTGGAGGTCCGCGGCGAGGTCTTCCTCCCCGTCGAGGGGTTCGACCAGGTCAACGCGGTGCAGGTGGAGGCGGGCAAGGAGCCGTTCGCCAACCCGCGGAACGCGGCGGCGGGGTCGCTGCGGCAGAAGGACCCGCGCGTCACGGCGCACCGTCCGCTGAGCATGCTCGTCCACGGGTTCGGCGCGTGGGAGGGCGGCGAGCGGCCGGAGAGCCAGTCCGGGGCGTACGAGCTGATGCGCGGCTGGGGGCTGCCGGTCAGCGACCGGTACAAGGTCGTCGGCGGGCTGGACGCGGTCCGCGAGTACATCGAGTTCTACGGCGAGAACCGGCACGACCCGGCGTACGAGATCGACGGCGTGGTGGTGAAGGTCGACCAGTTCTCGCTGCAGCGGCGGCTGGGGTCGACGAGCCGGGCGCCGCGCTGGGCGATCGCGTGGAAGTACCCGCCGGAGGAGGTCAACACCAAGCTCCTCGACATCAAGGTGGGCGTCGGCCGGACCGGGCGCGTCACCCCGTACGGGGTGATGGAGCCGATCAAGGTCGCCGGGTCGACGGTGGAGCGGGCGACGCTGCACAACGCGAGCGAGGTCAAGCGCAAGGGCGTGCTGATCGGCGACACCGTCGTGCTGCGGAAGGCCGGCGACGTGATCCCGGAGATCGTCGCGCCGGTGACCGGCCTGCGGGACGGCTCCGAGCGCGAGTTCCAGATGCCGACGCACTGCCCCGAATGCGGGACCGAGCTGGCGTACGAGAAGGAGGGCGACGCCGACATCCGCTGCCCGAACACGCAGTACTGCCCGGGGCAGCTGCGCGAGCGGCTGTTCTTCGTGGCCGGCCGGAGCGCCCTCGACATCGAGGCGCTCGGGTACGTGGCGGCGACGGCGCTGACGCAGCCGCTGGAGCCGAACGATCCGCCGGTGAAGAACGAGGGCGACCTGTTCCACCTGACGGTCGAGGAGCTGCTGCCGATCCGCAGCCACGTGCTCGTCCAGCGGACCGGGACGACCAAGACCGACCCGAAGACGGGCGAGCCCAAGGTCGTGTCGTTCTTCGCGAACAAGGAGGGCGAGCCGAAGAAGACGGTCGAGGTCCTCTTCGAGGAGCTGGAGAAGGCGAAGCGGCAGCCGCTGTGGCGGGTGCTGGTGGCGCTGTCGATCCGGCACGTCGGGCCGGCCGCCGCACGCGACCTCGCCCGCGAGATGCGGTCGATGGACGCGATCGCGAACGCCACGGAGGAGGAGCTGGCGGCGGTGGACGGCGTCGGCCCGACGATCGCCGCGTCGATCAGGCGGTGGTTCGAGGTCGACTGGCACCGGGAGATCGTGGACAAGTGGCGGGCCGCGGGCGTCCGGATGGAGGACGAGGGCGCGGCGGGCCCGCGGCCGCTGGAGGGCGTCTCCGTGGTGATCACCGGTTCGCTGGAGGGGTTCAGCCGGGACTCGGCGACGGAGGCGGTGCAGCGGCTCGGCGGCAAGGTGTCGGGGTCGGTGTCGAAGAAAACGGGCTTCGTGGTCGTGGGCGACAGCCCGGGGTCGAAGTACGACAAAGCCGTGAAATTGGGCGTACCGGTCCTGGAGGAGGAGGGCTTCCGGGTCCTGCTCGCCGATGGGCCAGATGCGGCCAAAAATGTAACTATGCGCGCGGACGCATGACCCGCCGTGGTTAAGCGGCCCCTCACCAGTGTCGCGTTACTCAGGGGTACACTTCAGCTACCCACCGGTGAGGGGCCGGAACGGAAGGGGCATAACGGAACGTACGCAATCGGTTTCGCGAAGTTGAGCAAAGGCCGTACTCTCCCTCACATCACGACCCACCTGAATCTTCGGACGCACCACCTGGGGAGAGTGCCCCCGGGGTCCGGCGCGCCCGGTGCCGGGGACGGCCCCCGAAACCCCCGAGGATGTGATGAAGGACCCGAACAACACGCGGAACATGGCCCCGCGCCGCGGCTCCCCGTTGTGGATCTACTTCGTCGTCGTCATCCTGCTCGGCGTCGCCGTGTGCGCCGCCGCGTTCGCCGGGCTGACCCGCGCCGACCTCGACGCGCTCGCCGGCAACCCGGTGTTCTGGATCCTCGGCTGCTTCATCGTCTTCGGCGAGCTGCGCCCGATCATCACCCCCGGCTCCACCGAGACCAACGGCGCCACCACCTCCACCACGTTCGCGTTCGCCGCGCTGCTGTACGCCGGGCTGCCCGTCGCCGCCGCCCTGCAGGCCATCGCCGTCGTCACCTGCGGCGTCTTCCGCGGCCGCACCCCGCACCGCATCGCCTTCAACGCCGCGCAGTACACCCTCAGCCTCGGCGCCGCCCAGCTCGTCCTCGCCCTCGCCGGCGACCTCGCCACCCCGGCCAGCACCTGGGTCCCCGACGGCGCCGACCTGCCGGCCATCGCCCTCGCCGGCACCGTCTACTTCCTCTGCAACGACACCCTCGTCGGCTCGGCCGTCGCGCTGCACGAGCGGGTCTCGCTGATCAAGGCGCTGCGCTGGGACCTCGCCTACCAGATCCTCGTGCACCTGGCCCTGCTCGGCCTCGCCCCGCTCATGGTCATCGCGATGGACCGGTCCGCGGTGTTCGTCCCGCTGATCCTGCTGCCGTTCATCGCCGTCTACCTGAACGCCTCCGTCGCCGTCCGCCGCGAGCACCAGGCCCTGCACGACGCCCTCACCGGCCTGCCCAACCGCAAGCTGCTCATCGTCCGGACCGAGGAGGCCCTCGCCGAGGCCCGCGGCGCCGAGAAGCGCAGCGCCGCCGGCCGCCGCGGGCCGTCGGCGATCAGGCCGCCGCGCCGCCGCGCCCCCGCCGAGGAGCGCGACCAGCGCGCCGGGCTGTTCCTGCTCGACCTCGACCGGTTCAAGGAGGTCAACGACACCCTCGGGCACCCCACCGGCGACCGCCTGCTGCAGCTCGTCGCGCACCGGCTCACCCACAGCGTCCGCCCCGGTGACCTCGTCGCCCGGCTCGGCGGCGACGAGTTCGCGGTGCTGCTGCCGTCCGTCCGCGACGAGGCCGCCGCCCGCGAGGTCGCCGCCCGGCTGCGCGCCGCGCTCGGCGAGCCCGTCCGCCTCGACGGCATGTCGTTCGACCTGGAGGCCAGCGTCGGCATCGCGCTGTTCCCCGACCACGCCCCCGACTTCGAGCTGCTCCTGCAGCGCGCCGACGTCGCGATGTACAACGCCAAGGAGGGCCGCACCGGCGTCGAGGTTTACTCGCCCGCCAACGACCGCAACTCCCCGGAGCGGCTCACCATGCTCGGCGACCTGCGCCGCGCCATCGACCGCTCCGAGCTCGAGCTGTTCTACCAGCCGAAGGTGTCGCTGCGGGACGGCCAGCTCGTCGGCATGGAGGCGCTGCTGCGCTGGCGGCACCCCGACAAGGGCCTCCTCGCACCCGAGGCGTTCCTGTCGATCGCCGAGCAGACCTACCTGATGCGCTCCATCACCCACCACGTCGTCGAGGCCGCCCTCGCCCAGACCGCCGCGTGGTGGCGCGAGGACCTCGCCGTCCAGGTCGCCGTGAACGCCTCCGGGCGCGACCTCCTCGACACCGGCCTCACCGAGACCATCGAGGAGGGCCTGCTCGCCCGCGGCCTGCCCGCCGCCGCGCTCCAGCTGGAGATCACCGAGCGGATCCTGATGAACGAGCCCGCCTACGCCTCCGACACCGTCGCCAAGCTCGCCGAGCTCGGCATCCCGCTCAGCCTGGACGACTTCGGCACCGGCTACTCCTCGCTCGTCCGCCTCAAGCGCCTGCCCGTCGAGGAGATCAAGATCGACTCCTCGTTCGTCGGCCGGCTCGCCGCCTCCACCGACGACGCGGTGATCGTCCGCTCGATCGTCGACCTCGTCCGCACGCTCGGCCTGCGCTCGGTCGCCGAGGGCGTCGAGGACCCGCAGACCGCGCGCATGCTCCGCGAGATGGGCTGCGACGCCGCGCAGGGCTGGCACTTCGGCCGCCCCATGGACGCCGACACCGCCACCGACTGGCTCCGCCGCAACGTCCAGCGGGCCCCCGAACCCGCCGCGTAGGGCTCAGTAGCGGCGCCGGGCCTCGTAGTCGGGGTCCTCGTAGTAGCGCTCTTCGCGGACGGCGGGCGGCGGACGGCGCTCGACCGTGCGGCGCGCCGAGGCGATCCGGACGATGCCGACGACCAGCCCGATCAGGCCGCCGACCATCAGGATCACGCCCACGAGGCGGATGTCGATGCCGCTGAACTGGTAGTTGACCGCATAGGCCAGGATCGCGCCGATGATGATCAGGGCGATGCTGCCGCCGATGGTCACGGCGGGCTCCTCTCGTCGTCCCGGGGTGGACGACAACAGGGTTCCCCGCACGAGGATCTGAAACGGCGCGCCCGCCGCCGCGGCGGAAAGCGTTCGGGCGGCGGGGGGTCGGCCAATAGGATGGCGGTAACCCAATCATCGCAGGAACGGTTTCTCATCATGTCCGCCATCACCCGTGACGAGGTCTCGCACCTCGCCCGGCTGTCCCGGCTGGCGCTCGGCGACGATGAGCTCGACCATCTCGCCGCCCAGCTCGACCAGATCATCTCCGCGGTCGCGCGGGTGCAGGAGGTCGCGGCGGAGGACATCCCGCCCACCTCGCACGCGCTGCCGCTGACCAACGTGTACCGGCCCGACGAGGTGCGGCCGTGCCTCACCCCGGAGCAGGCGCTCGCCTGCGCGCCGGCCAGCGAGCAGCAGCGCTTCCGCGTACCGCGGATCCTGGACGAGGAGGCCTGATGGCGGAGCTGTTCCGCAAGGGCGCCGCGGAGCTCGGCGAGCTGATGGCGGCGGGCGAGGCGTCGGCGGTCGAGGTCGCGCAGGCGCACCTGGACCGGATCGCCGCGGTGGACGGGCGGGTCGAGGCGTTCCTGCACGTGGACGCCGAGACCACGCTGGCGCAGGCGCGCAGGGTGGACGAGCGGCGCGCGGCGGGCGAGGAGCTCGGCCCGCTGGCGGGCGTCCCGATCGCGCACAAGGACGTGTTCACCACCACGGACATGCCGACGACGGCGGGCTCGAAGATCCTCGAGGGCTGGCGGCCGCCGTACGACGCGACGGTGACCAGGCGGCTGCGCGAGGCCGGCCTGGTGATCCTCGGCAAGACGAACATGGACGAGTTCGCGATGGGCTCGTCCACGGAGAACAGCGCGTTCCAGACGACGCGCAACCCGTGGGACCTGTCGCGCATCCCCGGCGGGTCGTCGGGCGGGTCGTCGGCGGCGGTCGCGGCGTTCGAGGCGCCGCTGTCGACCGGCACCGACACGGGCGGGTCGATCCGCCAGCCCGCGGCGGTCACCGGCATCGTCGGGACGAAGCCGACCTACGGCGGCTCGTCCCGGTACGGGATCATCGCGTTCGCGTCGTCGCTGGACACGCCGGGCCCGTTCGCCCGCAACGTGCTGGACGCGGCGCTGCTGCACGAGGCGTTCAGCGGCCACGACGTCATGGACTCGACGTCGATCGACCGGCCCGTCCCGGGCGTGGTGGAGGCGGCGCGCAGCGGCGACGTGGACGGCCTGCGGATCGGCGTCGTCCGCGAGTTCGCCGGCGACGGCTACGAGCCGGGCGTGACCGCGCGGTTCAACGAGGCCGTGGAGCTGCTGGAGTCGCTGGGCGCGAAGGTCGTCGAGGTGTCGTGCCCGCACTTCGCGTACGCGCTGCCCGCCTACTACCTGATCGCGCCGTCGGAGGCGTCGTCGAACCTGGCGCGGTTCGACGCGATGCGGTACGGGCTGCGCGTCGGCGACGACGGCACCCGCAGCGCCGAGGAGGTCATGGCGCTGACCCGCGCGGAGGGCTTCGGGCCCGAGGTCAAGCGGCGGATCATGCTCGGCACGTACGCGCTGTCGTCGGGCTACTACGACGCCTACTACGGCAAGGCGCAGCAGGTCCGCACGCTGGTCAAGCAGGACTTCGACTCGGCGTTCGAGCAGGTGGACGTGCTGGTCTCGCCGACCACGCCGACCACGGCGTTCCCGATCGGGGAGCGCGCGGACGACCCGATGGCGATGTACCTGGCCGACCTGTGCACGATCCCGGCGAACCTCACGGGGAACGCGGCGATCTCGGTGCCGTGCGGCCTCGCGGACGGCCTGCCGGTGGGCCTGCAGGTGATGGCGCCCGTCCTCGGCGACGACCGCGTCTACCGGGTGGGCGCCGCCGTGGAGCGGGCCCTGGAAGAGCGCTGGGGCGGGCCGCTGCTGGCCGAGGCCCCCGAACTGGCGGAGGCGAAGTGAGCACCCCGACACTCATGCCGTACGACGAGGCGCTCGCGAAGTACGAGCCCGTCCTCGGCCTGGAGACGCACATCGAGCTCGGCACCGCGTCGAAGATGTTCTGCGGCTGCCCGACGGCGTTCGGCGCGGACCCGAACACGCAGGTGTGCCCGGTCTGCCTGGGGCTGCCCGGGTCGCTGCCGGTCACCAACCACGCCGCGATCGAGGGCATCATCAAGATCGGCCTGGCGCTGAACTGCACGATCGTCGAGTGGTGCCGGTTCGCCCGGAAGAACTACTTCTATCCGGACATGCCGAAGGACTTCCAGATCTCCCAGTACGACGAGCCGCTGTGCATCGACGGGCACCTGGACGTCGAGGTCGAAGGCGAGACGTACCGGATCGAGATCGAGCGCGTCCACATGGAGGAGGACACCGGCAAGTCGCTGCACGTGGGCGGCAGCACGGGCCGCATCCACGGCGCCGACCACTCGCTGGTCGACTACAACCGCGCCGGCATCCCGCTGGTGGAGATCGTCACCAAGCCGATCCCCGCGACGGGCGACAAGGCGCCGCTGGTGGCCCGCGCGTACGCGACGGAGCTGCGCGAGCTGGTGCGCTCGCTCGGCGTCTCGGACGTCCGCATGGAGGAGGGCTCCATGCGCTGCGACGTGAACGTGTCGCTGATGCCGCGCGGCGCGTCGGAGTGGGGCACCCGCACCGAGACCAAGAACGTGAACTCGCTGCGCTCGGTGGAGCGCGCCGTCCGCTCGGAGATCGAGCGGCAGGGCGGCGTGCTGGACGCGGGCGGGCGGGTGATCCAGGAGACCCGGCACTTCCACGAGGACACCGGCCGCAGCACGAGCGGGCGCAGCAAGGAGGAGGCGCAGGACTACCGCTACTTCCCCGAGCCCGACCTGGTGCCGATGGCGCCGTCGCGGGAGTGGGTGGAGGAGCTGCGGGCATCGCTGCCGGAGCTGCCCGCCGCGCGGCGCCGCCGCGTCCAGGGGGAGTGGGGCCTGTCGGACCTGGAGCTGCGCGACGTCGTGAACGCGGGCGCCGTCGACCTCATCGAGGCGACGATCGCGGCGGGCACGGACTCCGGCGCGGCCCGCAAGTGGTGGATGAACGAGCTGTCGCGCCGCGCCACCGAGCAGGGCGTGGAGCTGGCGGAGCTGCCGATCACGCCGGAGCAGGTCGCGCGGATCCAGGCGATGGTGTCGGCCGGCGAGCTGAACGACAAGCTGGCGCGGCAGGTCTTCGAGGGCGTCCTCGCCGGTGAGGGCGGCCCGGACGAGGTCGTCGCGGCCCGCGGCCTGAAGGTCGTCAGCGACGAGGGCGAGCTGGCCTCGATCATCGACCAGGTGATCGCGGACAACGCCGCCGTGGCGGACAAGATCCGCTCCGGCAAGGTCGCCGCCGCCGGCGCGCTCGTCGGCGCGGTGATGAAGGCGACCCGGGGCCAGGCCGACGCGGGCCGGGCCCGCGAGCTGATCCTGGAGAAGCTTGGCGCCTCCTGACGGCTCCCGCCGCCTCGGTGTCGTAGGCGTGCGCTAGCTTTCGCGGGCATGGTGGAGAGTGCGTTTCCGGCCCTGCCGGGCGGGTTGCCGCCCGGCAGGTTGGTCGTGCCCGAGGAGGGGCCCGAGGGCGTCATGGCGCTGTGGGTCTCCGACGAGCCGCAGGCCGAGCTGGGCGAGCTGTGGTGCCGGTTGTACGACGAGCGCGCGAGGACGGGCCTGTACCCGCTGCTGCTGGACACGCTCGGAGGCGAGCCGGCGCGGCCCTGGCACGACGGGGAGCTGTTCGTCGACGGCACGGTGGCCGACATCGACGCCCTCGATGTCGAGGCCGTGCTGAGGGGCGGCGGGTCCGGCGGGGAGGACGCGGCCGTCCCGTGGCCCGGGCTCGCCCCGCCCGGCGACGGGGTGGAGGACGCCGACGAGTTCGCGCGGGTGTCCGCCGAATCGGGTGCGGAGGACGCGGAGTTCCTGCTCGGGCTCGTGCCGGCCGCCCGGGGCGCCGACACGTTGACGGTCATGGGATGGTCCGGGCCGGTCAACCACTCCCGGACGGCGGAGATATCCGCGGTGGTCCGGTCGTGGGAGGAGCGGTTCGGGGCGCGCGTGGTGATGGTGGGGTTCGACGTGCTGGGGCTGTCGGTGGCCGCACCGCCGCGGACGATCGAGCACGCCCGTGCGGTGGCCGCCGAACACGAGGCGTTCTGCCCGGACAACATCTGGCAGGGCGTCGGCGACAGGGAGGAGTACGCCGCCGGGCTGGTCGGCCGGCCGAGCTGGTCGTTCTGGTGGGACTAGCGGAGCGGGACGACGATGATGCGGTCGTCGGTCTTGACCGGGGAGCCGCGGCCGTCGCGGTTGCTGGTGGTGAGCCACAGCGAGCCGTCGGGGGCGCGGACGGCGGCGCGGAGCCGGCCGTAGGTGCCCTCGAAGCGGGCGATGGGGCGGCCGACCGCGCCGGAGGCCGTCAGCGGGATCTGCCAGAGGCGCTCGCCGCGCAGCGCGGCGGCCCACAGTGACCCGCCGGCGTAGGCGAGGCCCGACGGGGACGCCTCGGACGTCTTCCAGGTCAGCAGCGGGTTCGTGAAGCCCTTGTGGTTCCCGAAGCCCTCGACGGCCGGCCAGCCGTAGTCGCGGCCCTTCTGGACGAGGTTGATCTCGTCGAAGCGGTCCTGGCCGAACTCGGTGGCGTACAGGCGGCCCTTGGGGTCCCAGGCGAGGCCCTGGACGTTGCGGTGGCCGTACGTCCAGACGCGGGTCCCGAACGGGTTGCCGGGCGCGGGCGCCCCGTCGGGCGTGACGCGCAGGATCTTCCCGGCGAGGGAGTTCCTGTCCTGCGCCTTCTCGCCGCGGCCGGTCTCGCCGGTGGTGATGTACAGCATCCGGTCGGGGCCGAACGCGAGGCGGCCGCCGTTGTGGATCTCGCCCTTGGGGATGCCGGTGACGATCGGCTGCGGCGTGCCGAGCCGCCCGTCGTAGCCGGCGCGGACGACGCGGTTGTCGGTCGCGGACGTGTAGTACAGGAAGATCTGGTGGTCGCGGGCGTAGCCGGGGGAGACGGCGACGCCGAGCAGGCCGCCCTCGCCCGCCGCGGCGACGCCGGGAACGGTCCCGATGACCGTCGTCCTGCCGGCGGGCGTGACGCGCAGCAGCCGCGCCGAGCCACGTTCGGTGACAATGGCGTCACCATCAGGTAGGAACGAGATGGCCCACGGGATCTTCAGCCCGGTGACCAGAACCCGGGGCGTTCCGGGCGGGGCGGCACCGCCGGGCGGTGCCGGCGCCGGTGTGCGCCCACCGCCCGTGTCCTTCGCCGGGGACGACGAGCAGCCCGCGAGGACCAGCGCGGCAAGGACGATCAGGTGCTTGCGCATGAGAACGCCTCCCGCTCCCAGCATGTCATGCCCCGAAATACGGTCACTCAGCGTGATGCCGGGCAAGGGGCCGATTCGGTGACGATCGCGTTTCGGCCGTCCCAAACGGATCGCCGACCGGGCGGTTCGTCGCCATGAGGACGCCCAGCCTCAATCGGTCCGTGACCTACGGAACGTACTCTGAGCATCACGGTGATCCCGCAGCGCGGCAACGTCGCTGGTCTCCGGCCGGCGCATCCGATGCGCCGCCCGTCCCGCGCCGACCCCGCGCGGGGCACGATCCACGACCCTCCGGGCGTTATCCCTGCGACCGGGGCGGTCTGCGGACCCACGTCCCCTCTGGCGCACCGCCGCGCCCGCGAGGGAAGGACAGCTCCCAGCGGGGCAGGAAGGGACACGGCGCGATGAGCGGCGAGAACGCCAGGCGGATGCCGCCGCGGGCGGTGCCGGTCGCCATGGCCGCGATCGTCGGCGTCCTGTACGCCACCGGGTCGCTGCTCGGCTGGGGCGGCACGGCCTTCATCGCCTGGACGGAGGCGGTCGTCGCGGGCGCCGCCGCGATCTCGCTGCTGGTGTCGGCGGGGCGGCCGAAGCGCGCCGCCGCGGACGCCGGCGACGTCGGGATCTTCCGCCGGGTGTCGTCGGGCGGGATCTGGCGGGCGTCGTGGCGCTGGTACGGGGTGGCCGCCGCGGGCTGGTTCGCGGGCGCCGTCGGCAGCGCGCTCGCCGGCCACGTCTCGCGCAGCGCGCTGTCGCTGTCGGTGCCGGACCTGTTCTACATGCTGGCCGCGGTGGCGCTGGTCACCGGGCTGATCGTGCCGGTGCGGCTGTCCCGCGACGTGGGGATGTGGCTGCGGTACCTGGCCGACACCTACGTGTGCGCGTGCGCGATGTTCGTGCTGGGCTGGGTCGCGCTCTTCAGTTCGCTGTACCACCAGTCGGGCGAGTCGGGGTCGGAGTTCCTGCTGGAGCTGCTGTACCCGCTGATCGACGTGGTGCTGGTGTGCGGGGCGCTGCCGTTCGCGCTCGGCGCGGCGCGCGGGCGCCGGCGGCTGGCGTGGATGGGGTTCGGGGCGCTGATGGCGTTCGCGACCGCCGACGTGGTGACGACGTTCGTCCGGTTGGACGGCGGCGGGCCGTCCGACGACCCGTCCGACATCCTGCGGCTCGCGGGCCTGCTGCTGCTCCTGCTGGTGCCGTGGACCGGTCCGGCGCCGGAGCCGGAGCCGGACGGCCCGTCCGACGACGTCCCGGCGGACGCCCTGCCGGCGGGCGGCGCGGCGGAGCCCGACGAGCGCGGCCGGATGATCGGCCCGGGGCTGGCGCCGGCGGCGGTCGCCGCGGCGGCGTCGCTGTTCGTCGCCGGGCACTCGCTGACCGGCCGCAACGGGCTGGAGCCGGTGGTGTCGGTCGTCGCGGGTTCGGCGGCGCTGGTGCTGCTGGCGCGGCTGGCGGCGCTGCTGCGGGAGAACGACCGGCTGCGCCGCGCGGTGGAGGCGAGCGAGCAGCACTTCCGGGCGCTGTCGGAGAGCAGCAACGACGCGGTGCTGATCTGCGACCTCGACGCGACCGTCCAGTATGCGAGCGCGGGCGCGCTGCGCACCTACCACTACACGCCGGAGGAGCTGCTCGGGCGGCCGCTGCACGAGATCATCCATCCGGAGGACCTGCCGCGCGTCCAGGAGGCGTTCACCGAGTTCCTGGACGCCGAGGACGCCGCCGGCGCGGACCGTCCGGGCGCGACGGGGTCGCTGCGCGTGTCGTGCCGTGTGCGCGCGGCGGACGGCACCTGGCTGCCGACCGAGTCGACGATCTCCCGGTACGCGGGGACGGGCGAGGCGCCGGGACGGCTGCTGGTCACCACCCGCGACCTGAGCGAGCAGGCCGCGCTGCAGCGGCAGGTCGCGCATCTGACCTTCCATGACGGGCTGACGGGCCTGCCGAACCGCTCCTACTTCGAGGAGCGGACGCGGGAGGTGCTGGCGCAGCAGCGCCCGGGCGGCCGGGTCGCGGTCGTGTTCGTCGACATGGACGGGTTCACCGACGTCAACGACTCGGCGGGGCACGCGGCGGGCGACCAGGTGCTGGCGCAGGCGGCGCGGCGGCTGCGCGCCAACGTGCAGGCCGACGACACGGTCGCGCGGTGGGGCGGCGACGAGTTCGCGGTGCTGGTGCAGCTCCCGTCCGACGACCGGGAGACCCGCGCGGCGGTGGAGCTGGCGGGGCGGCTGCTGCGGGTGCTGTCGGTCGACCCGTACCAGGTGGGCAGCAAGCAGATCGTGCTGACGGCGAGCGTCGGGATCGCGTTCGCCGGGGACGAGGAGGCGCCGGCGGGCCCGGCGAAGGGCCGCGGCGCGGACGAGGGGCGGCGGCTGCGCCGCACCGCCGCCGACCTGATCCGCAACGGCGACCTGGCGATGGCGCGGGCGAAGGAGCTCGGCGGCGGGCGCGTCGAGGTGTTCGCGCCGCACATGCACGCCGACGTGGTGCGGCGGCTGGAGCTCGGCAGCGACCTGCAGCGCGCGCTCGCCGAGGAGCAGTTCGCGGTGGAGTTCCAGCCGGTGGTGGACCTCGCGACGTCCCGGGTGACCGGGGTGGAGGCGCTGCTGCGCTGGTGGCGGGGGAGCGAGTCGGTGCCGCCGGAGGAGTTCATCGGGCCGGCGGAGGAGTCCGGGCTGATGATCCCGCTCGGCGACTGGGTGCTGCGGGAGGCGTGCCGGGAGGTGGCGCGGTGGCGCCGCGACTCCTGGGACGTCGGCCTGTCGGTGAACTTCACCGCCCGGCAGATCGCCGCGCCGCGGTTCGTGGAGTCGGTGGCGGCGGCGCTGGAGGAGACCGGGCTGCCGCCGCAGGCGCTGACGCTGGAGGTCCGCGAGGAGGTGCTCGTCGAGGACGGCGGGCAGAACGTGGCGCGGCTGTCGGAGCTGCGCGACCTCGGCGTCCGGCTGGCGATCGACGACTTCGGCACCGGGTACGCGTCGCTGGCCTACCTCGGCCAGCTCCCGGTGGACATCATCAAGATCGACCCGTCGTTCGTGGCGGGGCTCGGCTCGGACGAGACGCTGTCGCTGCTGACCCGCACGATCGTCCGGCTGGGCCGCGACCTGGGGCTGACCGTGGTGGCGGAGGGCATCGAGCGGCCGGAGCAGCTGGAGCTGCTGCGCGCGATGGACTGCCCGCGCGGGCAGGGGTTCCTGGTGGCGCGCCCGATGGCCGCCGGACGGGTGGAGTCGCTGGTCCGGACGAACCTCGCGGCACAGGATCTACCAGGCGATCTGCCGATGCCGCTGCCGGGCTGACCGGCCCGGCGCCGCCGGGATTGCATCTCATATGCCGAGATTTCTTGTCCACGGATTTGACCGGGGGCCGGATCTCGGCGAAAGTGGCTCCGTGCAGAACACCACCAGCATCCTCGTAGTACTTGGTCGGCGCGCAGGCTGACCAAGCTCACCGACCTGCGCGCCTCCCCTCGACCGCTACCCGCGGCGGGGGTTTTTTGTTGCCCGGCGAGCCCCGAACTTCTCTCCCAAGGAAACCCAGATCATGACGACCGAACAGATGACGGGAGCCCAGGCGCTGGTCCGCGCCCTGGAGAACGTCGGCGTCGACACCGTGTTCGGCATCCCGGGCGGCGCGATCCTCCCGGCCTACGACCCGCTGTTCGACTCGGACAAGCTGCGCCACATCCTCGTCCGGCACGAGCAGGGCGCCGGCCACGCCGCGCAGGGCTACGCGATGGTCACCGGCAAGGTCGGGGTGTGCATGGCCACCTCGGGCCCCGGCGCGACCAACCTGGTCACCGCGATCTCCGACGCCTACATGGACTCGGTGCCGATGGTGGCGATCACCGGCCAGGTCGCGACCTCCCTCATCGGGACGGACGGCTTCCAGGAGGCCGACATCGCCGGCATCACGATGCCGATCACCAAGCACAACTTCCTGGTCACCAAGGCCGAGGACATCGCCCGCACCATCGCCGAGGCGTTCCACATCGCCGGCACCGGCCGGCCCGGGCCCGTCCTGGTCGACATCGCCAAGGACGCGATGCAGGCCACGGTCGAGTTCCAGTGGCCCGTCCAGCTCCAGCTCCCCGGGTACCGGCCCGTCACCCGGCCGCACTCCAAGCAGGTCCGCGAGGCGGCACGGCTGATCGTCGAGGCGGCGCGCCCGGTGCTGTACGTCGGCGGCGGCGTGCTGAAGGCCGGCGCGGCCGCCGAGCTGAAGGTGCTCGCCGAGCTGACCGGCGCGCCCGTCGTCACCACGCTGATGGCCAAGGGCGCGCTGCCCGACAGCCACCCGCTGCACATGGGCATGCCCGGCATGCACGGCGGCGTCGGCGCGGTCGGCGCGCTGCAGCGCTCGGACCTGCTGATCGCGCTCGGCGCCCGGTTCGACGACCGGGTCACCGGCAAGCTCGACGGGTTCGCCCCGCACGCCAAGGTCGTGCACGCCGACATCGACCCGGCGGAGATCTCCAAGAACCGGCACGCGGACGTCCCGATCGTCGGCGACGCCCGGGAGGTCATCGCCGACCTGATCGTCGCGGTGCAGAACGAGCACGAGGCCGGCCGCAAGGGCGACTACGAGGACTGGTGGCGCCAGCTCAACGCGTGGCGCGACACCTACCCGCTCGGCTACGACGTCCCGGCGGACGGTTCGCTGTCCCCGCAGTACGTCATCGAGCGGATCGGCGAGATCGCCGGGCCGGAGGCGTACTACGTCGCGGGCGTCGGCCAGCACCAGATGTGGGCCGCGCAGTTCATCAAGTACGAGCGGCCGGGCGCGTTCCTGAACTCCGGCGGCGCCGGGACGATGGGGTACTCGGTCCCGGCGGCGATGGGCGCCAAGGTCGGCGCGCCGGACACCACGGTCTGGGCGATCGACGGCGACGGCTGCTTCCAGATGACCAACCAGGAGCTGGCCACCTGCGCGATCGAGGGCATCCCGGTCAAGGTCGCCGTGATCAACAACGGTAACCTCGGCATGGTCCGGCAGTGGCAGACGCTGTTCTACGACGGCCGCTACTCCAACACCAACCTGCACACCGCCAAGCGGATCCCCGACTTCGTCAAGCTCGCCGAGGCCTACGGCTGCGTGGGCCTGCGCTGCGAGAAGGCCGAGGACGTGGACGAGGTCATCGCCAAGGCGATGGAGATCAACGACGCGCCCGTCGTGATCGACTTCGTGGTGCACAAGGACGCGATGGTCTGGCCGATGGTCGCCGCCGGCACCACCAACGACGACATCAAGATCGCGCGGGACATGGCGCCCGAGTGGGAGAACGGAGACTGACATGAGCTCGCACACCCTCTCGGTCCTGGTGGAGAACAAGCCGGGCATCCTCGCGCGGGTCGCGGCCCTGTTCTCCCGCCGCGGCTTCAACATCGAGTCCCTCGCGGTCGGCACCACCGAGCACCCGGACATCTCCCGGATGACGATCGTGGTGAACGTCGCCGAACTGCCGCTCGAGCAGGTCACCAAGCAGCTGAACAAGCTGATCAACGTGCTGAAGATCGTCGAGCTGGAGCAGCCGGCGTCGGTCCAGCGCGAGCTGGTGCTGGTCAAGGTCCGCGCGGACGCCGAGACCCGCTCGCAGGTCCTGGAGACCGTCACGCTGTTCCGTGCCAAGGTGGTCGACGTGGCGCCCGACGCGGTCACGATCGAGGCCACCGGCAACCGCGACAAGCTGGACGCCTTCATCAAGGTCCTCGAGCCGTTCGGCATCAAGGAGCTCGTCCAGTCCGGCATGGTGGCGATCGGACGCGGCGCCCGGTCCATCACCGACCGCTCGCTGCGCGCCATCGACCGCAGCGCCTGAACCGACGCCCGACCGGGCGCGCGGCCCGGCCCGAGACGTAAAACCACATCGAAGAAAGGCAACAGCACTGTGGCTGAGATGTTCTACGACGACGCCGCCGACCTGAGCGTGATCCAGGGCCGGCACGTCGCGATCATCGGGTACGGCAGCCAGGGGCACGCGCACGCGCTGTCGCTGCGCGACTCCGGCGTCGACGTGCGGGTGGGGCTCCGCGAGGGGTCGGCCAGCCGTGAGCTGGCCGAGGCCGAGGGCCTGCGCGTGGTCACCCCGGCGGAGGCGGCCGAGGAGGCCGACCTCGTCATGCTGCTGGCCCCCGACCACCACCACCGCGAGATCTTCGAGAAGGACATCAAGCCGGCCCTGGTCGAGGGCGACGCGCTGTTCTTCGGGCACGGCTTCAGCATCCGCTACGGCCTCGTCCAGCCCCCGGAGGGCGTGGACGTGGCGATGGTCGCGCCGAAGGGCCCGGGCCACCTGGTCCGCCGCCAGTTCGTCGCGGGCCGCGGCGTCCCGGTGATCGTGGCGGTGGAGAAGGACGCCTCCGGCAACGCGTGGCCGCTGGCGCTGTCCTACGCCAAGGGCATCGGCGGCCTGCGCGCGGGCGGCATCAAGACCACCTTCACCGAGGAGACCGAGACCGACCTGTTCGGCGAGCAGGCCGTGCTGTGCGGCGGCGCGTCCGAGCTGGTCAAGGCTGGTTTCGAGGTGCTGACCGAGGCCGGCTACCAGCCGGAGGTCGCCTACTTCGAGGTGCTGCACGAGCTGAAGCTGATCGTCGACCTGATGTACGAGGGCGGCATCTCCAAGATGTACTGGTCGGTCTCCGACAACGCCGAGTACGGCGGCTACAGCCGCGGCCCGCGCGTGATCACGCCGGAGACCAAGGCCGCGATGAAGAAGATCCTCGGCGAGATCCAGTCCGGCGAGTACGCCAAGGAGCTGGTGGAGGAGTTCGAGGGCGGCCAGGCCCAGTTCGGCAAGTACCGCGAGCAGCTCGCCGAGCACCCGATCGAGAAGACCGGTGCGGAGCTGCGCCCGATGATGAGCTGGATCAACGACTAGCAGGAGTTCGCGACGGGGGCGGGCGCGCGGCGCCCGCCCCCGTTCGGCGTTTCTCAGCGGGGCGCGGCGGCGCGGGAGAGGCGGCGGCGGATGCGGGCGCGCAGGGACGTCGCGCCGGCGTCCTCGCGGATCACCAGCGCCAGGTGCCCGCCCTTGGTGAAGTACACCGAGACGTGGTGGCCGCCCACGGTGCGGCGCTGCGGCGCGGTCTTCAGGCCGTCGGCGCGGCGGGTGCCGAAGCGGGCCTCGCGGGTCACGCCGTGCGCGGTCGCGGCGACGTGCACGTCCCAGCGGCCGGGCTCGACGCCGGACGGGTCGGCGAGCGCCTCGAACCCACCGGTCCCGGTGCCGGGGCCCGGGCGGGGGCCGGCGGGGAACACGTGCTCCTTGCCGGTGGTCCGCTCGCGCAGGACGACGTCCACGACCGTCCGGTTCGTCTCGACCCGCTCCAGCACGGCGGTGCCGCGGATCCGGACGCGCCTGCCCTGCCAGGCCACCGCGTCGAGGCGGTGCTCGACGCCGACCTCGGTGGTGATGTCGGCGTCCTGGCGGGGGACGCCGCGCAGGTAGGGGTACATCGCGTAGATCCGGCCGCCGACCACGACGGCGCCGGCGGGGCTGCCGTCCACCTCGTCGCGGATCAGCCGCTCCAGCTCCTCGCGCAGGCCGTACTGGATGCAGAAGGCGCGCAGCCGGTCGGCGGCGGGCAGCGCGGCGCGGGCGGCGTCGCTGAGGCCCTCGTCGCCGATGACCCGGCGGGTGCCGTCGACGAGCCGCTCCCGCTGCCGGCGGTCGAGGTCGAGGTACCGGTGGTCGTACACGCGCAGGACGTCGCGCAGGACGCTGATCGTGCTGTCGGAGGTCACGCTTCTCTCCTGATCGGCCGGGGACATGGTCACGGTAAGGCGTGAGATGGTCGCGCACAGTGAAATTCCGGTAGCGTGTCCTTCGGGATGCATACTCGGTATTGCGTCATGGATACCGAGTATGCATACTCGTGATCATGTCCATACGTCACGGCCTGCTGGCCCTGCTGTCCCAGGGCCCCCGCTACGGCTACCAGCTGCGCGCCGAGTTCGAGGCGTCCACGGGGTCGTCCTGGCCGCTCAACATCGGCCAGGTGTACTCGACGCTGTCCCGGCTCGAGCGCGACGACCTGGTCACCCGCGTCGGCGCCGACGACGAGGGCCGGTTCGTCTACCGGATCACCGCGGCCGGCCGCGACGACGTGCTGGCGTGGTTCGCCACCCCGGTCGCCCGCGCCGACCGGCCCCGCGACGAGCTGGCGATCAAGCTCGCGATGGCCGTCACCACGCCCGGTGTGGACGTCCGGCAGGTCGTCCAGGCGCAGCGCACCGCCACCCTGCGCACCCTCCAGGACCTCACCCGGGTCAAGGCGGCGGCCCCGGCCGAGCCGTCCGACCAGGGCGACCGCGCCTGGCGGCTGGTCCTCGAGTCGATGATCTTCCAGGCGGAGGCCGAGGTCCGCTGGCTGGACCACTGCGAGGCGTTCGCCGTCCGCACCGCCCCCGCCGCGCCGCCCGGCGCTCCACAGGACGCCGCGCCGCAGGACGCCCCGATCGAGGAGACGAGCCGGTGAGCGTGCTCGCGATGCGGGACGTGTCCCGCGACCACGGGACCGGGGCCGGGCTCGTGCACGCCCTGCGGAACGTGACCCTGGACGTCGCGGAGGGCGAGTTCGTCGCCGTGATGGGCCCGTCGGGCTCCGGCAAGTCGACGCTGCTGACGCTGGCCGGCGGCCTCGACACGCCGACCTCCGGGCGGATCGCCGTCGCGGGCGCCGACGCCGGCGCGCTCGGGCCCGCCGCGCGGGCGGCGCTGCGCCGCCGCGCCGTCGGCTACGTCTTCCAGGACCTCAACCTCATCCCCGCGCTCACCGCCGTGGAGAACGTGATGCTGCCGCGCGAGCTCGACGGGGTCCGCGCGCGCCGCGCCCGGCGCGAGGCGCACCGGGCGCTGGAGGCGACCGGCATCGGCGACCTGGCCGAACGCTTCCCGGACGAGCTGTCGGGCGGCCAGCAGCAGCGCGTCGCGATCGCCCGCGCGCTCGTCGGCGACCGCCGGCTCCTGCTGGCCGACGAGCCGACCGGCGCCCTCGACAGCCACGCCGGCGAGGAGATCATGCGTGCGCTGCGGGCCCGCTGCGACGAGGGCGCCGCCTGCCTGATGGTCACGCACGAGTCGAGGCACGCCGCGTGGGCCGACCGGGTCGTGTTCCTGCGGGACGGCCGGATGGTCGACTCCACCCCCGGCCGCACCGGCCCCGAGACGCTGCTGGACGCGCGGTGAGCGGCCGCCGCGCCGCGCTGCGCCTCGCCCGCCGCGACGCGCTGCGCGCCAAGGGCCGCACCGCGCTCGTCGTCTGCATGATCGGCCTGCCGGTGATGGCGGTCGTCGCGCTCGCCGTGCTGTTCAAGACCGGCGACTGGTCGCCGCGCGAGTCGCTGCCGTACGAGATCGGCGCCGCCGACGCCCGGCTCACCGGCGCCGGCCGCGCCCCGGTCCAGCAGACCTTCGACGACCAGGGGTTCTCCAGCGCGCCGGGCACGTCCGGCGGGGACGCGGCGTCCGCCGACGACGCCGGGCGGCCCTGGACGACCCCGGAGATCACCCGGCGGGTCGCCGCGGCGTTCGGGCCGTCGGCGCGCGTCCGGCCGCTGGAGACCGGCGGGCGCGTCGCCCTCAAGACCGCCCGCGGCTACCGCGCCGCCGACCACATCGGCCTCGACCTGCGCGACCCGATGGCCCGCGGCATCCTCGAGATCACCGGCGGCCGGGCGCCCGCGAAGCCCGGCGAGGTGGCGCTCGCGCCCTCGCTCGGCTTCCCCGTCGGCGCGACCGTCCAGATCGACCGGGCGGGGACGACCGCGCAGGTGGTCGGGCACGTCCGGGACCCGCGCGAGCCCGGGAAGGCCGTCGCGCTCACCCTGCCCGGCGCGGTGCCGGGCGCGCCGTCGCCGCGCCCGCAATGGCTGGTCGCCGGGGCCGGCCCGGTGACCTGGGACGCGGTGACCGCGCTGAACAAGAGCGGGATCACCGTGCTGTCCCGCGCGGTCGTCTCCGACCCGCCGCCGCAGGCCCGGGCGGTGACCGAGGAGGGCGGGGGCCCGGACGGCGCCGCCGCCGCGACCGTCGCGATGGCCGTCGCCATCGTCGTGCTGGAGGTCGTGCTGCTCGCCGGGCCCGCGTTCGCGGTCGGCGTGCGGCGGCAGCGGCACCGGCTCGCGCTGGTCGCCGCGTGCGGCGGCGACGCCCGGCACCTGCGCACCATCGTGCTGGCGGGCGGCGTGGTCCTCGGGGGCGCCGCCGCGGTGGCCGGGGCGCTGCTCGGCCTGCTCGTGGTGGCCGCCGCGAAACCGCTGGCCAAAGCGTACTTCGGCGTCGTCCTCGGCCCGTACGAGGTGCCGTGGACGCTGGTCGGCCTGACGATGCTGCTCGGCGCGGGCAGCGGCGTCCTCGCCGCCCTCGTGCCCGCCCTGCAGGCCGCCCGGATGGACGTCGTCGCCGCGCTCGCCGGGCGCCGCGAGGCCGGGCGGGCGCGCCGCGGCTGGCCCGCCGCGGGCGCCGTCCTCGTGCTGGCCGGCATCGCCGCCTGCCTGTTCGGCACCGCCGCGCTGCACGAGCTCGGCGCCGCGCTGGGCGCCGCCGCGATCGTCCTCGGCTGCGTCATGGCCACGCCGTGGCTGGTCGGCGCGGCCGGCCGGGGCGCCCGGTGGCTCCCGCTGCCGCTGCGCCTCGCCGTCCGGGACGGGGCCCGCAACCGGGGCCGCGCCGCCCCGGTCGTCGCCGCGATCATGGCGGCGGTCGCCGGGATCACCGTGTTCGCGATCGGCGTCGCCAGCGACGCCCGGCAGGAGCGCCTCGACTACGAGGCCACGCTGCCGCTCGGCTCCGCGACGGTCAGCACGCCGCCGGGGCGGGCGGACGCCGTCAAGGCGGCGGTCGAGCGGGAACTGCCCGGCGTGCCGGTGCTCCCGCTGCGGGTGCTGCCGGGGGAGGGGGCGGTGTGCGGGCAGGCCGACACCGCTAAGTGCCCGGCCGTCGCGTTCGCGGCGGGCCCGGCGCCGACCCGGACGATCCGGTTCGACAACGTCGTGGGCGGCGCGCGGGAGGCCCGCATGCTCCTCGGCCGCGACGACCCCGCCGTGACGGCCGCGCTCGCCGCGGGCAAGGTCGTCGTCTTCGCGTCCCGGCCACTCCCCGGCGGCACCACGACCGCGGCCGTCACGTACTGGAAGGACGACCGGCAGCACACGCTGCGCAAGGTGCGCGGCATCCCGGCCGTCGCCGTGCCCGAGGACCCGCACGTCCAGGCGATCGTGCCGCCGTCGGCCGCGGCCCGGGTCGGGGTGCCCGCGCGGACCGAGGCGCTCGGCATCGACCGGGCCGACCACCGGGTCACCCGGGCGGAGCAGGCCCGGCTGGCCGAGGTGGTCGCCGGTTTCAGCGCCGACGGCGCCGTCTACGTCGAGCGCGGCCCGAGCCGGTCGCGGCCGCCGATGCTGCTCGCGCTCGCCGTCGCCGGAGCCGTCCTCGCCTTCGGCGGCACGATGATCGCCACCGGGCTCGCGGCCGCGGACGCCCGCCCCGACCTGGCGACGCTCGCCGCGATCGGCGCCCGCCCGCGCACCCGCCGCGCGCTGGCGATGGGCCAGGCCGGGTTCGTCGCCGTCCTCGGCTGCTGGCTCGGCATCGCGGCCGGGTTCGTGCCGGGCGTCGCGGTCGCCCGCCCGCTCACCGCGGTGGCGACGATCCCGGCCCGCCCGGACGGGACGCCCGCGGTGCCCGGTCACGGTCCGACCCTGGACGTGCCGTGGCCGATCCTGCTGATCGTCGGCGTGGCCGTCCCGCTGCTGGCGGTGCTGGCCGCCGCCGTGTTCACCAGGCGCGGCCTGCCCCTGACGCACCGGCCCGCCGACTGACGGCTGGGGGGCTGGTAGCGTCCGGCGCGTGGCGGAGGCGGGTGCGGTCGCGGTGCGGGAACCGGCGGACGGCGGCGGACGTACCGGCGTGCTGGCGCGGCGGCGCGCGTGGGCGCTCGCAGCGCTGGTCCTGGCGAGCGCCGCGCTCGACTCGGGGTACGCGCTGCTGCGCCTGCGCGCCTTCCGGGACAGCACCTACGACCTGGTGATCTTCGACCAGGCGGTCCGGTCCTACAGCCGGTTCGGGGCGCCGGTCGCGATCGTCAAGGGCGTCCACAACGGGTTCGGGCCGGGCTTCTCGGTGCTCGGCGACCACTTCTCGCCGATCCTCGCGGTGCTGGCGCCGCTGTACTGGATCCATGACGGCCCGGGGACGCTGCTGGTCGCGCAGGGCGTGCTGTTCGCGCTGGCTATCGTGCCGGTCTGGCGGTTCACCGAGCGGCGGCTCGGCGCGGGCGCCGCGTACTGCGCGGCGGCGGCGTACGCGCTGTCGTGGCCGGTCGCGGAGGCGCTGGCGTTCGACTTCCACGAGGTCGCGTTCGTCCCGCTGCTGTCGGCGGTGATGATCGAGCGGTACGACGCGGGGCGGCGCGGCCGGGCGGCGCTCGCCGCGTTCCTCCTGCTGCTGGTCAAGGAGGACATGGGGCTGCTGCTCGCGGGGTTCGGGCTGTACCTGCTGACGCGCCGCGGCGAGCGGCGCGCGGGCCTGGCCTACGTGGCGGCCGGCGCGGTCGCCACCGCGGTCTGCTCGAAGGTCGCCATCGCGGCCTTCGGCGGCGACAACGACTACTACTGGGCCTACACCTCGCTGGGGCGCGACCTCCCGCACGCCGCCCTGCACGTGCTGACGCATCCGTGGGACGCGGTCGCGGAGCTCGGGACCCCGCCCGCCAAGCTCGCCATGATGGGGCTGCTCGTCGTGCCGCTGCTGCTGCTCCCGCTGGCGTCGCCGCTGACGCTGGTCGTGCTGCCGCCGCTGGCCGAGCGGATGCTCGCCGACCGCTTCGCCAACTGGTGGGCGCCGCACTACCACTACAACGCGTTCATCGTCGCGGCGCTCGTCCTGGCCGCCGTGGACGGCGCCGCGCGCCTGCGCGGGAACCGGTGGCTGCGCGACCGCGTCCGGCGGGAGGGAGGGCTGCCGGCGAGGGTGCTGGGGCCGCGCTGGGTCCCGGCGGCGTGCCTGCTGGCCGCGGCGGTCCTCACCGTGCCGTTCTTCGCGTTCGGTGATCTCGCCGATCCCGCGATGTACCGGCGCAACGCGCGGGCGTCGGCCGCCGCCGCGGCGGCCGCGAAGGTCCCGGACGGGGCGCTGGTGGAGGTCGCCAACGGCGTCGGGCCGGGGCTCACCGCCCGGACCCGCGTGCTGCTGTGGGACTGGCAGCCGCGCAACGCGCCGTGGGTCGTCGCGGACGTGCTGCGGCCCACGTTCCCGTTCCCGTCGGTGGCCGAGCAGCAGCGGCGGGTCGCGCTGCTGACGGCGTCCGGGTACCGGGAGGTCTTCCACCGGGACGGCTACGTCGTGCTGCACCGGCCCGGCCGCGACCCCTGGTGAGGGCGGCGCCCGTCCAGGCCGGGAAAGGCCGCAGTCGTTTGGACGGATTGTCCAATGACCTTTGCGCGCGGAGGCGGTCAGAATGCCGGTGGAGATGGCCGCGAAGAGTACAAGAACCTATCCTTTTCGCCCACCTTGTCGGATACTTGAAGAAAGTCGCGACGGCCGTGGCCGGCGCGGGAGCCCCTGCGCGAACACTCACGTGACCACCGCCGGAGCGGCGTTGGGGCGCGTACATGAGTGGTGATCGGCTGTCAGGGACCGGCCCGGGGCGGCCGTCCGGGCGCGCGGCGCGATTCCTCACCGGCGCGGCAATGCCGCGGCCGGGAAAACGCCCGGCCCGCATTGGCGGTGACCGGCCCGGCAATGGCGCGGAGAGATGACGTGCGGGCGCGGGAGGACAACGGCGTCCGGCGCTTCGAGACGTGCGGGCGGGCCTGGATCGGCGTCCTGCGGCACGTCTGGACGGCCGGCGTCGCCGGCATGGAGGACGCGGGGCCCATCATCGAGGGGCCCCCGCTGCTGTTCGAGATCGACTCGCTGAGCTGGGAGGATCCGATCCTGCGCGAGCACGGCGACCGGGCGCTGATCGCGCACCGGGCCCGCGAGCGCGGCGCGGACGCGGCGGCCGGGCGCCGCCGCCCCCGGCTGCACGACCCCGCGGGCGCCGACCAGCTGCGCTGGGTCGCGGGCCTGCTGCGGGCCCGGCCGTGGACGACCAGCGCGTGGATCTCGCTGGCGCTGCCCGGCGGGGACCCCGCCGCGATGCCGTGCCTGACCGCGCTGTCGTTCCGCATCCGCGGCTACCGGCTGATCATGACCGGGATGTTCCGCTCGCAGGACGTCCACCGCGCCTACCTGGCCTACGTCCCGCTGCGCGAGGTCCAGCTGCACGTGGCCGAGGAGCTGGGGCTGCCGGCCGGGCCGCTGCGGGTCTTCGTGGACGTCCCGCACGTCCGGGTGGCCGACGCCGAGCGGGTCGCCGCCGTGCTGGCCGCGATGCCCGAGCCGAACGCCGCCTGACCGGACCCGGACGCCCCCGCGCCCGCGCCCGGCGTGATCCACAGGCCCCGGACCGGCCGGAGGTAAGGGCCGCGCGGGCGTGGCGGACACCGCGTAGTTACCGGCCGGTGTTTGCCTGTCGCGAACCCGGCCGCCCCCTGGGGGATAGACTCGCCGCCGGGGGCGAGGGCACGACGAGGTGACTCGCGCACTTCACCTGCACACCAGCCGAACATCCGACTTCCGAAGGACTGTTTCCTTGAGCAAGCCCGTCGTCCTCGTCGCAGAAGAGCTCTCCCCGGCCGGCATCGCCGTGCTGGAATCCGACTTCGAGGTCCGTCACGTCGACGGCAGCGACAAGTCCAAGCTGCTGCCCGCCGTCGCGGACGTCGACGCCCTGATCGTCCGCAGCGCCACCAAGGTCACCTCCGAGGTCTTCCAGCACGCCAAGAGGCTGCGCGTGGTCGCGCGCGCCGGCGTCGGCCTCGACAACGTCGACGTGGAGGCCGCCACCAAGGCCGGCGTCATGGTCGTCAACGCGCCGACCTCCAACATCGTCACCGCCGCCGAGCACGCGATCGCGCTGCTGCTCGCCACCGCCCGGAACGTTCCGCAGGGCCACTCCGCGCTCAAGCAGGGCGAGTGGAAGCGGTCCAAGTACACCGGCGTCGAGCTGCAGGGCAAGACCGTCGGCGTGCTCGGCCTCGGCCGCATCGGCGTGCTGGTCGCCCAGCGCCTCGCCGCGTTCGACATGAACGTGATCGCGTTCGACCCGTACGTGCAGGCGGCCCGCGCCGCGCAGCTCGGCGTGAAGCTCGTCACCCTCGACGAGCTGCTCGAGCAGAGCGACTTCATCACCGTCCACCTGCCGAAGACCCCCGAGACCCTCGGCCTCGTCGGCGACCGCGAGCTGCACCGGGTCAAGCCGAGCGTGCGGATCGTCAACGCCGCGCGCGGCGGGATCGTCGACGAGGAGGCGCTCGACCTCGCGCTGAAGGACGGCCGCGTCGCGGGCGCCGGCATCGACGTGTTCACCAGCGAGCCCTGCACCGACAGCCCGCTGTTCCACCACGACAACGTCGTGGTCACCCCGCACCTCGGCGCCAGCACCCACGAGGCGCAGGAGAAGGCGGGCACCCAGGTGGCCCGCTCGGTGAAGCTTGCGCTGTCCGGCGAGTTCGTGCCGGACGCGGTGAACGTCCAGGGCGGCGCGGTCGCCGAGGACGTCAAGCCGGGCCTGCCGCTGGCCGAGAAGCTCGGCCGGATCTTCACCGCGCTCGCCGGCGGCGTGCCCGTCCGGCTGGACGTGGTGGTGCGCGGCGAGATCGCCGAGCACGACGTGAAGGTGCTGGAGCTGGCCGCGCTCAAGGGCGTGTTCGCCGACGTGGTCGAGGAGTCGGTGACGTTCGTCAACGCGCCGCTGCTGGCCCGCGACCGCGGCGTCGAGGTCACCCTCACCACCAGCGAGGACAGCCCCGACTGGCGGAACGTGGTGCAGGTGCGCGGCACGATGGCCGACGGCGGCGTGGTGTCGGTGTCCGGCACGCTCACCGGCCCGAAGCACGCCGAGCGGATCATCGAGATCAACGGCTACAACATGGAGCTGGTGCCGACCGCGCACATGGCGTTCTTCTCCTACGTGGACCGCCCGGGCATCGTCGGCGCCGTCGGCAAGCTGCTCGGCGACGCCGGGGTGAACATCGCCGGCATGCAGGTCGGCCGCGACGCCAAGGGCGGCAAGGCGCTGATCGCGCTGACCGTCGACTCCGGCATCCCGCCGCAGCTCGTGGACGCGATCACCGCCGAGGTGGGCGCCGACATGGGCCGCCGCGCCGACTTGGACTGAGCGAGCGGAGACCGCTGTGGGCGGGTGTCCGGCTGGGGCCGGGCGCCCGCCCGTCGCGTTGGTGAGCACGGTCACGTCTCATATGTTGAGATTTTACGCCACGGGTCGGGACAGCCGCCCGGACCGCGGGTAGCGTTGAGGCATCATGCGGCGTTTCGTGGTAACCCTTCACCGCCGCAGCGGGGCCTGAACTCGGCAGGCCGGCACCGCTGCGGAGGTTCCGCCCGGCCATGAGCCCGATTCCGCGCCCGGACCCGTGCGAACCACGGTCCCGGCGGCCCTCCGGCACTCACGCCTCGGCGATTCGGAGCGATCATGAACGACACCACCCGGACCGGTACGCCCGCGGACGACGCCGCGGAGGAGGCGGCCCGCGCCCTGCAGACGGCGCTGGACCGCCGCGACAACGGCGGCCACCCCTCCCGGTAGCGCCCGCCCCTCACGTCCTGGGGCGGCCCGTGGCGAGCCGGTGCGGCATGGCAGGGTGAGCGCCATGCCGCCGCCGATGCCCGCCGGGGCCGGGGAGGTCGCGGACGCGCTGCGCGCCGCCGCCCGCCTCGGCCCGTACTTCGCGATCACCCTGGACGCCGACGGCCTCGGGGACGCGGGCCGTCCGCCCTCGGACGGCGCGGAACCGGCCGAGGAGGCCGACCGGGCGTGGCGGCCGCTGCCCGAGCGCGATCCCGGGCGGCTCGCCCGCCTCACCGACCTTTACGCCGGACGGCTCGGCACCCGCGAGCGGCGCGTCGCCGCGTCCATCCTGTTCCAGGGCCTCGCGTCGCGCCTGTGGTCGCCCGTCGTCGCGGCGGCGGCGCGGGGCGTCGTGCCCGACCTCTCCGGCCTGCACTGGCGCTGGGCGCCCGGAGCCCCCATCGCGCTCAGGCTGGCCGAGCCGCGGGGGCACCGCGCCGCCGGTCCCGCCGAGGCCGCCGGCCTCGTCCATGACCAGGTCGTCACCGGGCAGCTGGAACCGCTGCGCGAGACCATGCTGACCTTCGTCGGCCTCGCGGACGGCCTGCTCTGGGGCAACGCGGCGTCCGCCCTGGCCGGAAGCCTGAACGTGGGCCCGCGCGACGCCGTCCGCGCCGCGCTCGTCCGCGAACTGCTGGCCCGTCCGCCGCTCGCGGGCGCCGGGGCGTTCGGCCCGCACGGGTTCGTCCGGCGCAACTGCTGCCTGTACTACCGCGTGCCGCCCGGCGGCGAGATGTGCGGCGACTGCGGCCTGCGCCGTCCGCCGCGCCGCGGCGGGCCGCCGCCACGGTGACGTCCGTGGCGGCGGCCCGCCGGGATCAGGCGGGGACGGGGACCCGGCGGCGCGCCGCCGAGCGTTCCGTCAGGTAGCCGAACAGCAGCCCGATCGTGCCCCACAGGACCAGCTGGACGCCCAGGGACGCCAGCCGGAAGTCCCACAGGACCGTCGCCGGGAAGTGCGCGGGGACCGCGTCCGGCTTCGGCGTGAGCCGGTACACGACCGCGAGCAGGACGGCGTAGCCGACCGCGGTGACAGTGATCGCGTTCCAGGCGCCGAGCCGGGGGACGAGGCGGCGGCACACGATCACCGCCGCGGTCGTCGCCAGGATCCCCAGCGCCATCATGCAGAAGTACAGCGCCGTCCGGCTCCCGATCGTGGTCGGGTTGCCGACCGCCGGGGGAGTCGCGGGGTACTTCAGGAACGGGACCAGCTCGATCGCCACGAACCCCGCGAGGGCGACCAGGGCGGCGGTGGCGCGCGCGCCGAGCCGTCCGAGCCGTCCCGACGCGAAGGCGAACGCGATCGAGAACAGCCCGCCGAGCGCCGCCCCGTACACCGCCATCGCGGTGATCAGGCCGGCGGTCTTCTGCACGGTGCGGCTGACGACCTCGGGTTCGTGCCCGGCGTGCTCGGCGTGCGCCTTCGCCTCCTCGAACGCGATGGCGTGCCCGACCTGCGGTTCCCCGTACAGCCAGGCGACGACCAGCGCCAGGGCGGCCGCCGCCAGGCCCGCGAGCATCCCGCGGACCAGCAGTGCTCTCATCATCGGCTCGTGAACCCCCGGCCTAGTGGCAGGGGAAGCCGAGCAGGTGCCGGCCGTCGTGGGTGAACTCGTGCACCCAGGTGCCGCCGAAGATCGAGGTCGCGCCCTGCTCGGCGCCGACGAAGTAGATCAGGACGGCGGCCAGCACCACGGCCAGCACCGCCCACGGGACGATGTCGCGGATCGGCAGGCGCAGCGGCGCTGCGGACGGGTCGGCCTGCGGGGACGCGGCGGACGGTACGGCGGTCTCGGCCATGTCGGGTTCTCCTCACGGGGTGCACTCGCCCCGGTAGCGGGAGGACGACGGGTCAGTGTCCTGACTCCCAGATCGCCGTCTCCCCGCCGACCTTCCCGCCGGTGCGTCCGGCCGTGGTCGTGCGGTGGGGGGAGACTCCCTGGTCACAGTGGCGGGACCGTCCCGGACTCGCACCGGGTTCCTGCGCACCGTCGCCTCGATGTGAACTTGTCGGACAGAGCGTCTCCTCTCCCTTCGGGCGAGTCAACCCCGCGAAGCGTGACAAAGGTGACGTTCGCCGCCGCAGGCGCGCCCCCAGAGCGCCGACGGCGGCGAACGCCACGGCTCAGGCCGCCGGGCTCGCGGCGGGGGCGCGGCGCAGGTCGGGCGCGATCAGCGCGAGCATCACCGCGGAGACCGAGCGCAGCGCGGCCACCGCCCACAGCCGGCCGCGGCCGCCGCGCCAGGCGAGCGCCACGGCCGCCAGCGAGGCGGCGCCGAGGGCGGTGGCGGCGACGATCGCGGGGACCGGCGGACCCGGACCAGGCGGCCCGGCTGGTCGCCGAGTTGCGCGAGGAGACAGCCCCGGCCGTCGACGACATCCGCCGCCTGGTCTACGACCTGCGCCCGCCCGCGCTGGACGACCTCGGCCTGGCCGGGGCCGTCCGGCAGCGCGCCGGGCAGCTGGCCGTGCGGGGCGTGGCCGTCACGGTGGACGTGGCGCCGCCGCTGCCCGCCGCCGTGGAGGCCGCCGCGTACCGGATCGCGGTGGAGGGGATGGCGAACGCCGTCCGGCACTCGGGCGGCGCCCGGGTGGAGGTGCGGATCCGCGCGGACGGGCGGCTGCGGGTCGAGGTCGCCGACGACCATCCGGTGGTGCGCGGCGGGCTGCGCGCGCTGCTCGGGTACTTCGCGGCGCCGCCGCCGGCGGCCGAGCCGTTCCCGGAGCTGACCGCGCGGGAGCGGCAGGTGCTGGACCTGATCGCGGCGGGCCGGGCGAACGCGCAGATCGCGCGGGCGCTGGCGATCGCGCCGAAGACGGTGGCCGACCACATCTCGGCGATCTTCACCGAGCTGCGGGTGGCGGACCGGTCCGCGGTGATCGTCCGGGCCCGGCGGGCCGGGTTCGGCCTCGGCGGCGGGCCGCGGGGGCCGCGGGGGACGGTCCGGGACGTCCCGGACCGAGACACCGATACCGGGATGTGAGACGAAAGCCCAAGCAGTGAGACGTTTGCAGTACAGTACGCGCATGGCTTCCCGCAGCATTCGTCTGGCCGTCATCCCCGGTGACGGGATCGGCCCCGAGGTGGTCGCCGAGGGGCTGAAGGTCCTCGAGGCCGTCGCCCCGTCCGGTGACCTCGCGTTCGAGCAGACCTCCTACGACCTGGGCGCCGCCCGCTGGCACCGGACCGGGGAGACCCTGCCCGACTCGGTGCTGGAGGAGCTGCGCGGCCAGGACGTCATCCTGCTGGGCGCCGTCGGCGACCCGAGCGTGCCGAGCGGGACGCTGGAGCGCGGCCTGCTGCTGCGGACCCGGTTCGAGCTCGACCACTACGTCAACCTGCGCCCGGTCAAGCTCTTCCCGGGTGTGAAGACCCCGCTCGCCGACGTCACGCCCGAGGACATCGACATGGTCGTCGTCCGCGAGGGCACCGAGGGCCCCTACACCGGCGTCGGCGGCGTCCTGCGCAAGGGCACCGAGCACGAGGTCGCCACCCAGGAGAGCGTCAACACCGCCTTCGGTGTCGAGCGGGTCGTCCGGTACGCCTTCGAGGTCGCGGCGTCGCGGCCCCGCAAGAAGCTCACGCTGGTCCACAAGGACAACGTCCTCACCTTCGCCGGTGATCTCTACCAGCGCACCCTCAAGCGGGTCGGTGCGGAGTACCCGCAGGTCAGCACCGACTACTGCCATGTCGACGCGGCCACCATGTTCTTCGTCGGCCAGCCGCAGCGGTTCGACGTCGTCGTCACCGACAACCTGTTCGGCGACATCATCACCGACATCGGCGCGGCGATCGCCGGCGGCATCGGGCTCGCCGCGTCCGGGAACGTCAACCCGGACCGGACGGCGCCGTCGATGTTCGAGCCGGTGCACGGCAGCGCCCCCGACATCGCCGGGCAGGGCAAGGCCGACCCGACCGCCACGATCCTGTCGGTCGCGATGCTGCTCGACCACGTCGGCGCGGCCGAGGCCGCCCGCCGCGTCGAGCAGGCCGTCTCCGACGACCTGGCCGAGCGCGGCGCCCTCGGGGCGCGCTCGACCTCGCAGGTCGGCGACGCGATCGCCAAGCGAGTATCGGGCTGAGGGCGCGCCTCTCCGGCCACGAGCAGGAACACTCCGGGCGCGCCTCGCGGCGCGCCCGGTTTTCCGTATGCGCCGCGTGCGAGGAGTGGAGTCGAGGAACGAAGTACGACAATAGGGATTAAGAGCCGTCGAGCGGCAACGGGGCCGCAGCGGCGACCGGGAGAGGACGAACGGCGATGAGCGACACCCTGGACTTCGAGATCACGCTGACCGAGCGGCCCGCGGCGGCCGCCGAGCGCGAGCGCGTCCTGGCCGATCCGGGCTTCGGCCGGTACTTCACCGACCACATGATCACCATCCGGTACTCGGCGGACCGCGGCTGGCACGACGCGAAGCTCGAACCGTACGGGCCCATCCCGATGGACCCGGCCAGCCAGGTGTTCCACTACGCCCAGGAGCTGTTCGAGGGCCTCAAGGCCTACAAGCAGCCGGACGGCTCGATCGTCACCTTCAGGCCGTACATGAACGCGGCGCGGATGAACCGGTCCGCCAAGCGGATGGCCATGCCGCAGATCCCCGAGCAGCTGTTCGTCGACGCCGTCGAGCTGCTCGTCGCCACCGACAAGGCGTGGGTCCCCGACACCGAGGGCCACAGCCTCTACCTGCGGCCGTTCATGTTCGCCACCACCCGCGCGCTCGGCGTGAACAGCCCGGCGCACGAGTTCCTCTTCATGATCATCGCCTCCCCGTCCGGGCTGTACTACCCGCGCGGGATCAAGCCCGTCTCGGTGTGGCTGTCGCAGGACTACACCCGCGCGGCGCCCGGCGGCACCGGCGAGGCCAAGTTCGGCGGCAACTACGCCGCGTCCTTCGCCGGCCAGGCCGAGGCCGTCCAGCAGGGCTGCGACCAGGTCGTCTGGCTCGACGCGGTGGAGCACCGCTGGGTCGAGGAGGTCGGCTCGATGAACCTGATGTTCGTCTACGGGTCCGGCTCGCAGGCCCGGCTGCTCACCCCCGCGCTCACCGGCACCCTGCTCGCCGGCGTCACCCGCGACTCGATGCTCAAGCTCGCCCCCGACCTCGGCATCCCCGCCGAGGAGGGCAAGATCAGCATCGACGACTGGCAGGCCGGCTGCGCGTCCGGCGAGATCACCGAGGTGTTCGGCTGCGGCACCGCCGCGATCATCAGCCCGGTGGGCCGGGTCAAGGGCCGCGACCGCGAGTGGACGATCGGCGACGGCGAGCCCGGCGAGATCTCCATGAAGCTGCGGCAGGAGCTCGTCGGCATCCAGTACGGCACCCGTCCCGACCCCTACGGCTGGGTCCACAAGATCGTCTGATCGTGGAAGCGCCCGATGGCGCGCCCGTCCCCGGGTGCGCGCCATCGGGCGCCGTCATGCCCGGCCGTTTCGGCGGACGAGGCGGGACCGCCGCGTCAGCGGCCGGAAGGGGGCCCCGGCGTCAGTGCCCGAAGCGCACCGAGGTGGTGACCGCGGAACCGGCCGTCTTCGGGCTCACGCCCCGCGCGTCCGGGTTGATCGCGTAGTGGAACGCGAACCCGACGAAGGCCCGGCCGGGCCTCCCGCCGACCTGAACCGGGAAGGTGCAGGTGCCCGAGAGCGTGTAGACCTTGCGGACGCGGTGCGGCTTGACCGTGGAGTGCCAGACGTAGCCCACCGGGATCACGTGCCGGTCGTGGTAGCGGCCGTTCAGCCGGGTCGCGGTGCAGACCGCCCGGCCCCGCGCGATCGCCCGGAGCTTGCCGCTGGTGATCTGGAACGACCACGGCATCGGGTACTGCCGCGAGTGCCGCCCGGTCAGCCTCACCTGCGCGTGGAACGCGCCGATCCGGTCCCGGTGCGCGAAGCCCTGATGCCGTTTGGTGAAGACGAAGTAATGGGCCGCCGCGACGGGGGCGTGGTGCCCCGGACGGCTCGCCGCGGACGCGGCGCCGGCGGCGCCGAGCGCCATTGCCAGAGCCGTTCCGGAGATCACGGCCGTCCGGCCGAATGTGTGCATGCGCATGACAGGCATTCCCTTCGGAAATGGTCGCCGTCCGCCGGGACCGGCGGGCGGCCGTGCCGGGTCCGCCGCCGGGGTGCTCAGCTCCGGCCGGCCCGCCGCACGTCCAGCGCGCGGTAGGCGTAGCCGTCCTGCTCGGCTTCCTCCCAGGTGAACAGCACGCTCTCACCGGGATCCAGGGAGGCGAAGCCGCCGGGGGCGGTGCGGACGGCGGAGAAGTGCGCCCAGACCTCGCCCGGGACGTCCGGCGAGACGAGCACCCCCCAGCCGGTCTCGTCGTCCCAGGACGCGACCGTTCCGCGAACCGGATCACCGCTCATCGCAATCCCCTTCTACCGGCGGACAGCGCGATCCTCGGTCATTTGCCGAGCATTGCGCAAGCGCGTTTACGCGATGAAAACCTTACTTAACCTTGGGAGATCATTTCCCGCACTTCTATAAAGCGTTATCGCCTGAAATGACGGATGACTTCGCGATGTGTACCGGATGTATACCGGCGCGTCCTAGGCTGACCTGCCGTCCGGAACGAGCCGAAGGGAGGACGGTGGGCGATTCAGCGACCGCGCGCACGATCGAGCTGGAAGACGGGACGCTCGGCGCCGTCCGCGGCGAGCACTCCGGAGGGCGGTGGTCCTGGCGGTTCTCCGCCGGGGACGTCGACTTCGAGGACGACGGCCTCGCGGACCTGCCGGCGGACGTGCCGGAGGAGACCGTCCGCGAGCGGGTCGCCGAGCTCGCCGCGATCACGCGGCGGATCGCGGAGGCCGAGCCGCCGCTGCGGCGGTTCGCGGCCGAGCGGCTGCTCGACGCGGCGTACGACTGGACGCACGACGCCGCGGCCGAGGGGGCGTGCGGCCCGGAGGAGGTGGTGAACGAGCCGGCCGACATCGAGCGCCGCATCACGCTGACCTCGATGAGCTGGAACGCGGTGGAGGGGGAGGGCCGCCTCTGGTACGGCGACGACATGATCTTCCTGAACCACATCATCAACGTCGACTTCGCGTTCGCCGCGGACGGGACGCTCGTCCCGAAGGATGCGAACTTCCAGGGCTGACGTCTCAGCATCCGAGACGGGTGTCCCATGCACGAGGGGCGGTGTGGCAGACTGGGCCGCATCATGCGCCTCAGCCTCGTCATTATCGGCTGGCGCGCCGGCAACTAACGGGACACCGCCGGCGCGCAGACCTCTCACGTCCGTGAGGGGTCTTTTTTGTGCCCTGGCGCTGATCGCCCATCCCTGGGGGGACCCACACCATGCACGGCGACGACTTCCACGTCTACGACACCACGCTCCGCGACGGCTCGCAGCAGGAGGGGCTGAACCTCTCCGTGGCCGACAAGCTCGTCGTCGCCCGGCACCTCGACGACCTGGGCGTCGGCTTCATCGAGGGCGGCTGGCCCGGCGCCAACCCCAAGGACACCGAGTTCTTCAGGCGGGCTCGAACCGAGCTGGACCTGAGGCACGCGCGGCTCACCGCGTTCGGCGCGACCCGCCGGGCCGGTGTGAAGGCGGCCGACGACCCCCAGGTCGCCGCACTGCGCGAATCCGGCGCGTCCGTCGTGACCCTGGTCGCCAAGAGTCACGACAGGCACGTCGAACTGGCCCTCCGCACCACCCTGGAGGAGAACCTCGCGATGATCCGCGACACGGTCTCCCACCTGCGTGCGGAGGGCCAGCGAGTCTTCCTGGACGCCGAGCACTTCTTCGACGGCTACAAGGCCAACCGCGCCTACGCGCTGGAGGCCGTCCGGACCGCCGCCGAGGCGGGCGCCGACGTCGTCGCGCTCTGCGACACCAACGGCGGCATGCTGCCCGACGAGCTGGCCGACGTCGTCAACGAGGTCGTCGGGCTCGGCGTCCGCGTCGGCATCCACTGCCACGACGACTCCGGCTGCGCGGTCGCCAACTCGCTCGCCGCGGTGAAGGCCGGCGCGACCCACGTCCAGGGCTGCGCGAACGGCTACGGCGAGCGCAGCGGCAACGCCAACCTGTTCACCGTCATCGGGAACCTGCAGCTCAAGCGGGGTATGGACCTGGTGTCGGACGCGCAGCTGGGGGAGATGACCCGGATCGCGCACGCGGTCTCCGAGGTCACCAACGTCGCGCCCGGCTCGCAGCAGCCCTACGTCGGCCTGTCGGCGTTCGCGCACAAGGCGGGGCTGCACGCCTCCGCCGTCAAGGTCGACCCGGACCTCTACCAGCACATCGACCCGTCCGCCGTCGGCAACGACATGCGGATGCTGGTGTCGAGCATGGCGGGCCGCGCGTCCGTCGAGCTGAAGGGCCGCGAGCTCGGCTACGACCTGTCCGGCGACAAGGCCAAGGCCGTCGTGGACAAGGTCAAGGAGCTGGAGTCGACCGGCTACACCTTCGAGGCCGCGGACGCCTCGTTCGAGCTGCTGCTGCGCGAGGAGCTGACCGGCGTCCGCCAGCGGCACTTCGAGGTCGAGTCGTGGCGGTCGATCGTGGAGCGCCGCCCGGACGGGTCCATGGTCAGCGAGGCGACCGTCAAGCTGCACGCCAAGGGGGAGCGGATCATCGCGACGGGCGAGGGCAACGGCCCCGTCAACGCGCTGGACAACGCGCTGCGCATCGCGCTCGGCCGGCTCTACCCCGAGCTGGCGCGGCTGGAGCTCGTCGACTACAAGGTCCGCATCCTGGAGGGCGCGCACGGCACCGACGCCCGCACCCGGGTGCTGATCGAGTCGGCCGACGGCGAGCGCGAGTGGGGCACGGTCGGCGTCGAGGACAACGTCATCGCCGCGTCCTGGCAGGCGCTGGAGGAGGCCGTCACCTACTGCCTGCTGCACGCCGGGTACGAGGCGGGCTAATCCCTCTCCTGTCGGGCATGATCGGGGAATGAGCACCGAGATCACCGACAACGCCGGGGAAGGCCGCTACGAGATCCGGGTGGACGGCGGCCTCGCCGGGTTCGCCGAGTACGAGCGGCGCGACGGCGCGGTCGTGTTCACCCACACCGAGGTCGACCCCGCCTTCGAGGGCAAGGGCATCGGCAGCGCCCTCGCGCGGGGCGCGCTGGACGACGTCCGCGCCAAGGGCGACCCGGTCGTGCCGCTCTGCCCGTTCATCAAGAAGTGGATCGACAAGCACTCCGACTACCAGGACCTGGTGAAGGGGTGAGCACGTGACGAGCGCGGGCCCCGGCTGGGACCCGCGCTCGTCGCGTCCGGTCAGCCCTGCTTGGGGCCGGCGCTCTGGACGACCTCGAAGCCCCACAGCTCCGAGCCGGCCGCGGCGGGACCGCCGTGCCCGTGCCCGTGCCCGTGGCCATGGCCGTGGCCGGCCTCGCGGTCCTTGGCGGCCTCGGCGTGCCCGCGCTGGAAGGACTGGCTCTGCGTCCAGCGCTGGAAGTCCTCCTCGCTGCGCCACTTGGTGTAGACCAGGTACCTGTCCTGGCCCTCGACGGGACGCAGCAGCTCGAAGCCCTCGAAGCCCTCCGCGGACTCCACCAGCCCCGCCCGCCCGGCGAAGCGCTTCTCGATCTCCTCGCGCATCTCCGGGTTCACGGTGAGGACATTGATCTTCACGACGGACACGCCCGACCCCCTTCACGTCTTGTCGTGCCCACGGTACTCACCCCGCCCCGGGCCGCGCCGCGCACCCTCCGGCGGCACGTCGCGGCGGGCCCGGGCGTTCGCGTGGACGACCGACTTTTCACTCCTGACAGGGGCGTCTGGCAGAAATTTCAACAAAACCGGCTAAAGCGGTGGCGGATTTCGGGCGCCGGCGCCACCATGGGTCGCGCACGGCACGCGTGCCGCATCCGCGCGCCGTGGTCCCACAGCCGAACCACCGGAGTGATCGCATGCCTGTCCGACCCTGGAGTCCCGAGGACCTCGGGCGTCCCACGGACGGAACCTGGGCCGACGTCGCGTTCGGGCTGGGCGAGATCTACGAGTGCGAGGGCGACCTCGGCCAGGCCGCCGACTGGTTCCGGCGCGCCGCCGAGTCCGGGCACGCCGCGGCGGCGCTGCGGCTCGGCGCGGTGCTCGGCCGGATGGCCGACGACGGCGCCGACGGGTCCGCCGAGGACCTGCTCGCCGAGGCCACCCGCTGGCTCAGCGGCGCCCAGGACATCGCCACCCCGGACGCGATCGAGCTGATCACCGACATGCTCAACCGGCACCAGCGGCAGGCGGCCCGGCGCGGGCTGGAGCCCGCCGTCGCCACCGGCTGAACGCCACATTTCCGGCGTTTTTCCTGAACCTGATCGCTCCGCCCATCGTCGGACTCCATGTGACCGGCCGCAGGGAGGCGAGGAGTTGAGCGACGAGCCCGGCTACGTGCCTCCGGACCACACGACCACCGTCGAGTTCCCCCGTCCCGCCGGCGCCCCGGCCGAACCGGCCGGACCGGAGGACGCCGCCGCGGAGCCGTCCGCCACGGCCGTCGACGTGCCCGAGCCCGCGAGCGCCGACCCCGACGCCACGGCTCCCGACCTCGCCAGCGAGCCGGACGAGCCGACCGAACCGGACGAGCCGACCGAACCGGACGAGCCGGAGGCGCTGGTCGAGCCGGAGACGCCCGCTGAGCCAGAGGTGCCTGCGGAGCCGGAGGCGCCGGGGCCTGAGGAGCCCGTCGCGGCGGAGGAGCCGGTGTTCGCCGAACCGGGGCCGGCCCCGATGGCGGACCCGGTGGTCGCGGGATTCCGGGCGCAGCCGCCGTCCGCGACGCGCACCGCGCGGTCGCGGCTCCCCGCGCTGCTGATCCCCCTGGTCGGGGCTGTAGCGATCATGGCCCTGGCGCTGGGCGCCGTCTCGCTGCTCAGCGGAAGCGGCTCGGACGGGGACGACCCCGCGTCGCGCCCGACCGCCGCTCGCACGCCCGCGAGCAGGACGCCCGCCGGCGGAGCGGCGACGGGGCGTCCGGCGCCCGGCGGCCCCGCGCCGTCCGGTCGGCCCGCGCCTTCCGGCGGGCCGCCGCAGGGGGCGGAGCCGACCGCGCAGGCCCCCGCCGCGCCGATCGGGCCCGTCGTGACCGGCGACGGCATCACCTACCGGCTCGTCCAGCAGGACGACGGCTACTACGAGGGCGTCCTGGTCATCACCAACCGCACCGCCCAGCCCATGGACTCCTGGCGGATCAGCTTCGACGCGCCCGGCGCGGACGTCCGCAACGTGTGGGGCGGCCGGCTCGTCCAGGGCGGGTCCCATCCGGTGATCGAGAGCGGCGACGAGGACCCGATCCCGCCCGGCGGCACCATGGACGTCCAGTACGGCGCGGCGGGCTCTCCGGCGACGCCGCGAGGGTGCCTGTTCAACGGCGCCGCGTGCGGGTTCTGAGCCGCGTACTAGGCTCTCGGCCATGCGTATCGCCAGGTTCTCCACCGACGAGGGCATGTCCTTCGGCGTGGTGGAGGAGAACACCATCGCCGCCGTCGCGGCCCACCCGTTCGGTGAGCTGACCTTCACCGGGCAGCGCTTCCCGCTCGCCGACGTGCGGCTGCTGGCCCCGATCCTGCCCAGCAAGGTCATCGCGATCGGCAAGAACTACGCCGACCACGCCCGCGAGATGGGCGGCGAGCCGCCCGCCGAACCGGTGATCTTCGCCAAGCCGTCCACCGCGGTGATCGGGCCCGGCGAGGCGATCGCCTACCCGGAGAGGCTCTCCGAGCGCGTCGACCACGAGGGCGAGCTGGCGGTGGTGATCGGCCGCATGTGCCGCGAGGTGCCCGCCGCCCGCGCCGCCGACGTCATCCTCGGCTACACCTGCGCGAACGACGTCACGGCCCGCGACCTGCAGAAGAAGGACGGGCAGTGGACGCGGGCGAAGGGCTTCGACACCTTCTGCCCGCTCGGCCCCTGGATCGAGACCGAGGTCGACCCGGCCGACCTCGCGATCTCCACCACGGTCAACGGCGAGGTCCGGCAGGAGTCCCGCACGTCGCTGCTGCTGCACGACGTCCCGAGCCTGGTCGAGTACGTCAGCCAGGTCATGACGCTGCTGCCCGGCGACGTCATCCTCACCGGCACGCCCGCCGGCGTCGGACCGCTCCAGATCGGCGACGAGGTCACCGTCACGATCGAGAACGTCGGCTCTCTCAGCAACCGGGTCGTCGCCCGCGACTGACCTCCGCTGTCGTACGGCGTCCCTAAGCTGAGGGGCGCCGTACGGAAGGGGAGGTCATGACGTTCACCGGGTTCCGCGGCGAGGCGTTCGAGTTCTACGAGGGCCTCCTCGCCGACAACAGCAAGTCCTACTGGACGGCCCACCGCCAGGTTTATGAAGACCACGTCCGCGGCCCGATGGCCGAGCTGTGCGCCGAGCTCGAGGAGGAGTTCGGCGCGGTCAAGCTGTTCCGGCCGTACCGCGACGTCCGCTTCAGCAAGGACAAGACGCCCTACAAGACCCACCAGGGCGGCCACAGCGGCGGCTTCTACGTCCAGATCGACGCCGACGGCCTGATGGTCGCCGGCGGCATGTACGCGCCCACGCCCGAGCAGCTCCGCGGCTACCGCGCCGCCGTCGACTCCGACACCTCAGGCAAGCGCCTCCAGGCCATCGTGGACGATCTGCGCGCCGCGGGCCTGGAGATCGCCGGGGACCGGCTCAAGACCCGCCCGCGCGGTACCCCCGAGGACCACCCCCGTCTCGACCTGCTGCGCCACCGCTCCCTCTACGCCCACGAGGGCTGGCCCGCAGACCCGTGGATGGCGACGCCCGAGGCCGCCGACCGGGTCCGGGCGGCCTGGCGGCGGCTGCGGCCGCTCGTCGACTGGGGCCACGAGCACGTCGGCCCGCCCGACTTCACCCGCTGATCGCGCCCGGTACGGCAATCGTTTTGGCCGCTGACGCCCTGTCCTGTATTCTCATCGAGGCGCGAGCGACCAGCCGGAAACGGCCGGGAAGCCCGTACCGCACTGGGGTATGGTGTAATCGGCAGCACGAGTGATTCTGGTTCACTTAGTCTAGGTTCGAGTCCTGGTACCCCAGCTCCGTCCACTCCGGTGGACAGGCCCCCGTCGTCTAGTGGCCTAGGACGCCGCCCTCTCAAGGCGGTAACGGCGGTTCGAATCCGCTCGGGGGTACGTTGCCAAGGTCGTGGCCGGTGAGTTCCCGCTCGTCGGCTCCTGCCGAGGCAGACAGTCCAGCCCCCGTCGTCTAGTGGCCTAGGACGCCGCCCTCTCAAGGCGGTAACGGCGGTTCGAATCCGCTCGGGGGTACATCAGGCGCAACGACCGCGGATCCGTTCGGATCTGCGGTTTTTCTGTTCATGAGGCCCGGCGCCTGCGGCCGGAGCCGGTGCGGATCCCGAAGAGCACCACCACGAGCGCGACCACGATGACCGCGGCGATCCCCGTCCGCCCGGTCACGAACGCGCGCACCGTCCCGGACGTCCTGGCCCACACCCCGTTGTCCGGCGAGCTCGCGGAGTCGCCGAGCCAGATCGAGCCGTCGGACGCGGTCGCCGGCGCGCTCGCGGACGCCTTCACCGTTCCGGCGAGCCCGGGGTGGTCGCGGTTCATCAGCGCGGCGCTGACCGGGCTCATCGGGATCTTGCTGAAGTCGACGCCTCCGGTCACCAGCTGGCGGGTCACGCGGACGTTGCCCCGGTCGACGGTCTGGGTGTACGTGAAGTCGCCGTTCTGGATGGAATGGACATAGGCGTCGTACACCTGCCGGGGCGTCCAGCCGTCCCGCAGTTGCACCGGGCCGAGGTTCCCGGAGCCGATGAGCTTGTCGAACGACGTGCGGTGGCCGTCCTGGTGCCGTTTCCGGATCCATTGCGCGATGATCCGGGCCAGGAACGCGCGGCGGATGGGGGCGTATTCCGGGGCGGTGTTGACGGCCTTGACCACCGCGGGCACGATCATCCGCTGTTCCAGCTGCTCGTTGCGCTCGTCGCTCGCCGGGTCGGAGACGCAGGACAGCTTTCCGGTGTTGGCGACGTGCTGCGCCTTCGCCTTCACGGCGAGGTCGGCCTTGAGGATGTAGAGGGACGAGCCGTCCTCGCGCACCTCGACGTCGCCGGGGACGATCCACATGCGGGACGAATAGCAGGCCTTGTCCGAGCCGTTCATCAGCGCGTCCCAATATCTCGCGCCGAGGTCGGTCTTCGGGTCCAGCAGTCTCCCTTCGGTGCGCTTCATCAGGTAGTCGGCTTCGAGCAGCGCCTTGCCGGCGTCGGTGCGGCCGAGCGCGGGGTCGATGATGCGGTCGGGCTCGTCCGGGTTGAGGTTCACCCAGAACTTGCTCGGATCGAGCACCAGCCACGCCCGCAGGTCGGCCGTGCTGTTGGTGAGCGCGTCGAGGCCGGACGCGGGGTCCTGCCCCGTCGAGGAGCCGGCGGCCTGCCCGGAGAAGGCGTACTTCACCCCGCCCGAACCGGCGTCGTCCGACATGTACCGCATCTGCAGGGTGGTGAAGTCGACGCCGCCAAGCTTGCCGGACGCGATCGAGCGGGCGAGCCCGCTCTCCTCGCCGCCGCACGGCTTCGCCATGGGGAGCGCCGCCACGGCCATGGCGCGCACGGCCGGTGCGTTCCGTCCGGGCCTGCCGAGCGTTTTCGTGGTGGTGCAGCCCGCGGGCAGCCCGATGTTCTTCTTCTGCTTCTCCTCCGCCTCCTTGGACTGCTTCCGCTGGAGTGCGTCGAGGGCCAGGGGAAGGAACGCGCGGACCTGGGCCGCCGACCGGGACGCCTGCGGCTGCCCTTTCCAGCCGTATTCGGTGTAGGAGAACTTGTGCTGGGCCTCTTTGGTGGCCGCGACGCAGGTGTCGTAGCAGAAGCCGTTCTCGCTCGCGGCTCCCGCCATGCTGCGCTGCAGGACCTGCCTCGTGTAGATCGTGGCCTTCTTGGACCCGAAGGGCTTGCCGGTCAGTCCGTTGAGGACGCGCGGGATCGCCCATTCCAGCCGGGCCCGGATGATCTGCTCGGAGTCCAGGCTGTGGTAGATGTTCGTTGACGCGAACTGGAGGACCCGGCCGTTCTGGGCGATGCCGAGTTGCTTGAAGAGGGCCGGGTTCTTCGCGTACGGGAGCTGGACCGCGTTCACGGCGTACTTTCCCGTGATGGTGGGAAAAGCGGACGGGGGAGCCGCGACGGTATTGGTCAGGCGCTGGTCGAACTCGTCCCAGTCGATCCCTTCGAGACCGGGGATGCCGCGCGCGCGGCTCAGGTCGAACCACAGCTCCGCGACGTTCCCCGAGGCGGGGTTCCCCTGGTCGAGGGAGGACTGGCCGGGCGACTTGGGCGCGCCCCGGCGGCGGCTCCGGCGGACCACGGGGTCGTGCTCGAAGTACTGGCGGGCCTCCAGGAGCGACAGGCCCATGGGATTGCCGAACAGCTCCGGGATCTTCTGCTTGAGGGCGTCGAGGTCCTTCGGGTCCGTGGCCGGCGGCAGCAGCATCGGGTAGCCGCCCGCGCCCGGGGGCGGCGGTTTCGGTGCCGGCGCTTCCGGGGCCGCGGCGGCACCGGGCGCGGTGAGGCTTACTAGCAGGACGAGCGCGGCGAGGGGCGCGGCCGGGGCCGCGACGGCCCGGTCACGGAGCCGGTGGCGCATTGCCGTCTCCTGGGAGGCGCTCCTGTGGGGGTGCCGGGCGGGGAGCGGGCGGACGCGAGGGCGGTCGCTGCGGCCGGACGTTCGGGGCTCCCGGCGCGGGTCCTTGCGGAGGTCCGGGGCGCGGGGGAGGCCCGTACGCGGGTGGCGGGCCGTACGCGGGCGGACGCTGCGGTGGGCCGGGCGGGTACTGCGGCGGGTGGTGCGGCTGTTGGCCAGGGCCCGGGTAGGGCGGTCGCGGTGGGCGGGCCGGTGGGGCGGAGGGCGGGTGGTTCGCCGGTTTGGGGCGGAGGTCGAGGCCCGTCGCCTGGAGGTAGGCGGCCAGCGTGGGCGACGGGCCCGACCCGCTCGCGGGGGCGCCCGCCGTCGCGACACCGCGCCGGTAGGCGGCGGCTCCGGCGGCGGCGAGGGCGCCGAGGGCGAGGACCGCGACGATCGCGGCGCCGCCGAGGGAGGTGGACGACGAGCAGGTGCGGGCGTGCCCGAACGAGTGCTTCAGGTCGATGGACGGCTTGTAGCCGTAGCTGACGTCGCAGGCGGACGCGCTCTGCGGGGCGAGCGGCAGCAGGAGCCCGGCGGTGAGGACGGTCCCGGCGGCGAAGCGGAGGAGGCGGCGGTTCATGGCGTCGCCTGCCCGGGACGGGGCGTCGCTTGCCCGGGACGGGGCGTCGCCTGCCCGGGACGGGGCGCAGCGGGGGCGCCGGTGCGGGTCTTCAGCCGCATGACCTTCGCGCGCAACGCGTCTCCCTCCTCGCGGGCGGGGCCGCCGGCGTCGTCCAGGTGCCGCCAGCGCCAGGCGGCGAGGTCGAGCTGGGCCATTTGGAGGCGCCGCAGGGTGCGCAGCCCGGTCCAGCCGTGCAGGCGCCAGGTGCCGGTGAGGGTCCAGAGCCGCAGCGCGGGGTCGATGAGGAACGGCGCCTCCTGCCGGGTGATGGCCGGCCCGGACGCCGTCTCGGCGGACACGGCGGTCCGCGCGGCGGCGGCCCTGGCGCGCGTCCCGAGCACCAGCAGCACGACGGCGACCAGGGCGAACGGCACCTGGGGGAGCAGCCAGAGGAACGGCGAGACGACCAGGGTGTCGAAGGGGCCGCCCATGTCGATGTGGTCGTGCACGAGATGGGAGAGCCACGCGGACAGGACCTCGGTGGCGATCGCGCCCGCGATCGCCGCGGCGAGGGCGGTCAGCGCGGCGCGCCTGCGCTCGCCGGGCCGCCGCGCCTGCGCGGCGACGCCGATCCCGGCGCCGAGGAGCGCGCCGAACGTCGCCTGCCCGCCGAGCAGCCCGGCGGACTGCCGGACCCAGTACTCGAACCCGCCGGTCGTGCCGTTGAACGCGCTGAACGACCCGAACAGGCGGATGAACATCGCGCTCTCGACGAGGTTGTAGCCGAGGCCGACCGCGGCGCCGAGCACGAGGCCGGTCACGACGTCGGTGACGCGGTGCCGGAACAGCACCAGCAGCAGGACGACGCCGGCCGCGACCAGCAGCGCGTTCACGACGGCCAGGTGCACGATCACCAGGTCGATGACGTGGTACTGGCTCTTGATCTGCGACGTCAGCGACGCCTTGCCGCCCTTGGCGAGGAAGCCGTTCGCCGTGCCGAACGCGAGGCCGCTGGCGGCGCGTCCGAGACCGAACACGATGAGCGCGCCCCAGCCGAACGCGACGAGCAGCATCGCCAGGGGCACCCGCGAGAACCGCTGGCCGTGGTGCAGCAGCCACAGCACGAACGCGGTGCCGGGGACGCACGCGAGCGACTGCGCCGGGTACTCGACGACGACGGTCACCGGGATCAGCCCGAACGGCCCGAGCATCGCCGCGATCGTCGCCCAGGTCAGCGCCCTGGCGCGGCGCTCGTCCGGCCGGGTGGCGAGCACGACCGCCTGGATCAGCGCGCCGATGACGATGCCGGCGAGGACGGTCCAGAACACCAGCCGGGGCGTCCCGAGCAGCCGCCCGACCGAGCCACCGCCGGACGCCTTCTGGAAGATCGACAGGATGGGGTCGTTCTGTCCGGTGTGCGGGCGGACGAGGTTGAGCAGCAGTTCGACCAGGTACAGCGCGATGGCCAACCGGACGACGAGCAGCGCCCGCCCGCGGGCCGCCGGGTCGTCGCGGACCGCGGCGCGCAGGGCCGCGATCGGCGCCGGCGCGGTATTGGCCGTCATGGCGCGCCTCCCGGCATCTGCGGAATGCTGGGCAGGTCCGTCGGGAACGACGGCATTTGCGTCGGGAAATCGGTGGGGAGTTGCGTCGGCAGGCCGGATCCGCCGGGCGGGACGGTCGGGAACGTCGTCGGAAGGGACGGCATGGTCGGGCGCACCGGGGTCGGCATCGCGGGGGTCTGCGGGTCGTTCGCGCCGGTCAGGTCGACAACCAGCGCCGCGGCGAGCAGGACCGCGCCGATCACGGCGCCCGCCGTCAGGAGCAGCAGTTGCGGGCGCGGCGCGCTGGGCGGGCGTTTTTCATCCATTGTCCTTATCACTTCATGCGATGTGAAAAAGGTGGCGGGGGATGAGACGCCCAGAGGGTAAGCAGCGCCGGTATATTTTCGGAATACGCGCCGCCGGCGGCCCGCGCCCGCCCGGCGTGCGGGCGCGAGCCGTCCGGGTCAGGGCTTGCGGGCGACGCCGCAGAACTCGTCGATCTCGGTGACCTCGCCGATCTCGGTGGCCGGGGGGTGCCACAGCGGGCACGACACCACGCCCGGCGGGAGGAGTTCCAGGCCCTCGAAGAACCCTTCGAGCTGCGCCGGGGTGCGCAGCGCGTACGGCGGCTCGGCGGACCGGTTCCAGATCTCGATGGCGGCGGCCGACGCCGGGTCGACGACGTTGGTGGCGTCGTACAGGGCCAGATAGCTGCCGCTCGGCAGGGCGTCCATCAGCCGCCGGACGATCGAGCGGGCCTCGGCGTCGTCGGTGATGTGGCCGAGGATCCCCATCAGCATCAGCGCGACCGGCTCGCCGAGGTCGAGGGTCTCCGCCGCGCCCGCGAGGATCTTCTCCGGGTCGCGCAGGTCGGCGTCCAGGTAGGCGGTCCCGCCCTCCGGCGTGCCGGTGAGCAGCGCGCGGGCGTGCGCGAGGACCAGCGGGTCGTTGTCGACGTACACGACCCGCGCGGACGGCGCGGCGCGCTGCGCGACCTGGTGGGTGTTGTCGGCGGTCGGCAGGCCGGTGCCGACGTCGAGGAACTGCCGCACGCCGAGGTCGGCGGTCAGGTGGTGCACGGCCCGCTGGAGGAACCGGCGGGTGGCGCGGGCGAACAGCGCCATGTCCGGGATGACCTTCAGGATCTCCTCGCCGACCTGCCGGTCGACCTCGAAGTGGTCCTTGCCGCCGAGCCAGTAGTTCCAGATGCGGGCGGTCTGCGGGACGGCGGTGTCGATCGGGTCCTTCTGCTCGGTCACGGTGGCTTCCTCGTCCGGGGGCACGATGTCCGGAACCATCCAACATCGGTGATCCACTTTTGGGAACCCGTTGACGCCCGCGCCCGCCGGCCGGGCGCCAGGCCCTCGGCCGCGGGTTCCGGTTCTGCTGCGTGACCGGGCCGACACGCCATGGAATGATCTGCGTGTCCTTGGCTGACGGCGGCGTTCGCGGTCAACTAAAGTCGTTGGCGTCGGTGAGTTCGGGAGGGGCCGGGATGAGCAACGAGACGGAAGAGGTCGCGCCGGGCGCGACGCTGGCGGACAAGGTCGAGTGGCTGATCCGCAACCTGTGGCCGTCGGACGACCACCCGCCCCGCAACAACGTCGAGACCGCGGCCGCCATCGCGAGCGCCACCGGCGAGGACATCTCGTCCACCACCGTGTGGAAGCTGCGCACCGGGCGGCAGGAGAACCCGCAGCTCAAGACCCTCCGCGCGCTCGCCACCTTCTTCGGCGTGCCGATCGGCTACTTCGGCCGGCCCAGCGAGACCGCCCCCATCGACGAGGACATCACGCTCAAGGCGCTGCGCCGCGACGTCGAGCACGGCATCATCCGCCCCGAGGTGCTGCGCGCCCTGGTCGACCTGTCGCCCGAGGCCCGCTGGGTCGTCGACGAGATGATCCTCGGCGCCGCCGAGGCCGACCGGCGCCGGCAGGCCGCCTCCTGACCCTCCCCGGTGCCCCCGGTCAGGGGACGGTCGTGTGCCACAGGGTCGGTGTGTCGCCGTCCATGCCGGTCGCGACCAGGCCCGGGCCGAGCGCGGCCAGGCCGGTCGGGCGCTGGCGGCCGTTCCCGGCCAGGCGGGCGCCGCGCGGGCGGGTCGTCCGCCACGTCGCGCCGTCCGCCGAGCTCCACAGCGCGACGTCGTCGGTCCCGGCGGGCGTCCCCGCGAGGACGAACCCCTTCGGCGTCGCCAGGCTCGCCGCCAGCGCGGACGCTTGGACGGTCTGCGCGCGCCACGTCCGGCCCGCGTCGGACGAGACCGCGACGGCGTTCCCCGCGCCCGTCGCGACCAGCGTGTCCCCGCGCGCCACGACATGCGTGAGCGGGCCCTGCACCTGCGGGGCCTGCACCGACGTCCACTTCGCGCCGTCGTCGGACGTCCAGACGGCGGGCGCGCCGTCGCGCTCGCCGACGGCGACGTAGCCCTTCGTCACGGCGGCGACGTCGTGCATCCGGCCGTCCCGCAGGTCGCCGGAACCGGCCGTCCAGTGGACGAGGTCGTCGGAACGCCATGCGATGGGCGAGGACCCGGCTGATCCGACGACGACGTAGCCGGCCTGGCCGTAGGCGGCGCCGGTCAGCTCGCCGTCGTCGCCCGCGGGAGGCGTCACCGGGTTCCATGCGGCGGCATCGGGCGAGGTGAGGAGCAGCGGCTTCGCCGCGCTCCGCCCCGCCGCGACCCAGCCCTTCGGCCCGTACGCCGCGGCCGCGAGGCGCTGCACGCCCGGCCCGGTCAGCCCGGTGCCGCCCGCCCGCGTCCACGCCTTGCCGTCGCGCGTCGACCAGACCGCCGCCTCGCCGGCGCCGCTGCCGATCGCCAGCGTCACCCCGTTGCCCGAGACCAGCCGTTCGATGGTCCGGTCGGGCGTCACCGCACCGGGGACGGACAGCAGGTCGATGTCGCCGTGGCGCGCGCCCGGCGCCGCCAGGTACGCGCCGGTGTTCTGGTGGCCCGCGACGAGGACGCCCTGCGGGAGCGCCGCCGCCGACTCCGCCTTGCGGCCCTGGTCCGTCCCGAGCCGCTCCACCGAATCCCAGTTCACGCCGTCCTTGCTGCGCTGCGCGGCCACGCGCCCGTCGGTCAGCGGCGTCAGCGCGGCCAGCCCCGCGTCGGACCCGCCGAGCGCCGCCAGGCCGGCGTAGGTGCGCCGGTCGATGGTGCTCGACCGCGTCCAGCCCACGCCGTCCGCCGACCGGAAGAACACCGCGAGCGCCCGCTTCTTCGGGTTCTTCGACGACCCGCCCGTGCGGCGGCCCTCCCGCGCCGCGAAGAACCCGCCGGGGCCCGCCGTCAGCGCGACGACCGGCCCGTACGACCCGTCGCTCTGCGGGACCTCCGCGCGCGCCCATGACCGGCCGCCGTCGGCGGTCCGCCACAGGTCGCCCTTGTCGTTCCGTACGACGAGCGTGCTGCCGCTCGCCGCGACGCTCTCGGGCTTGCCTTGCAGGATCGTCGGCTGCCGCTGCCATTCGGTGCCGTCCGGGGACGTCCACAGCACTCCCGTGCCCTGGTTCGTCCCGACGGCGGCGAACCCGGCCGAGGTGGCCGCGACGCCGGTGACCTGGTCGCCTGCCTTGAACGCGCCCGTGCCGCCGGCGCGGTGCGTCCAGGTGCGGCCGTCGGCGCTCGTCCACACGGCGACGCCGCCGGGGCCCTGGCCCAGCGCCGTCCAGGCCCGGTCGCCCGCCGCGACGGCCACGGGCACGTCCTCGCCGCTCCCGCCCTCGTCCTTCACCTTCGCGGCGCTCCACGCCTTGCCGCCGTCGGACGAGACGAGGATCTGCCCGCGCGGCGCGTCCACGGTCTCGCTGCCGACCGTCACCGCCGTGTCGCCGTGCACCGCGACCGCGGTGATCGTCTGCTCGTGGCCGTCGTAGAGCGCGGCCGGCACCGCGAACACCTTGTCGGCGGCCTCGGCGCCCGGCGCGTCCCCGTTCCCGCCGCCGTTCCCGTCGCCGCGGACGAGGTACGCCACGCCGCCGGCCGCGAGCACCAGCACCGCCGCGACCGCGATCCCCGACCGCAGCCCGGGCCGGAACACCCTGGTCCCGCCGCCTTCCGGCGGCGTCGGCGCGCCCTGCGGCCGCTCGAACACGAGGGCGTCCGCACCGGGGTCCTGCGTGCCGTCGGTGTCCGGTGCCTGGACGCGCACCTGCTCCATCGCGGCCGGTCCAGGGCGTCCCGTGCCTCGCGGGTTCGCGGCGGGCGGCCGCGGGGCCGTGGCCGGAACCGGACGAGGCGGCGCGGGAGCTGCGGAAGGCGCGGGCGGCGGCGGGACGGGCGGCGCCGCGGCGGCGAGTGGTCCGGCGGACGGCGCCGCCGGGGCGGCCGGCGTGCGGAGGGGCGGCCGGGCGGCCCTGGTCTGCTCGGCGGACGCGACGGCGGGCGGTTCGGGCTCGGCCGCGGCCGGCGCTTCGGGCGGCGGCGACGCGGGCTTCGGATCGCGTGCCGGTGCAGGTGGGGCGGGTGGGTTCCGCCAGCTCGCCACGAGCCTGTCGCCCTCGGCGGGCGCGGGGCGGCGGGCGCGGCCCCGGGGCGGCGGTGGAGGGGCGGAGGCACCCGACGGGTCCCGGTCGTCAGGCCGGTCGGCCGTGCTCATGTTCGCCCCCCTCGCGACAGCACAGATGCGAAGTGTACGGAATCGCGAGGGATCGGAGGAAGGTCCGCGGCGCGGTTCGAGCGGGGCCTGCGCGGACGGTCCGGACGAATCTCCGGGCCCGCGGAATAGATACCCCTAGGGGGCATGTTAGGGTCCGTCGCAACGTACCCCCAGGGGGTACCCGGTTCCGAGTGGAGGGGTGGACCGTCATGTCCGCAGACCCGAGGCGGTGGTGGGCGCTGGCCGTGCTCGCCACCGCCCAGTTCATGGTGATCATGGACACGTCGATCATCGGGGTGGCGCTCCCCGACATGCAGGGCGCCCTCGGCTTCGGCCAGAGCGGGCTGCAGTGGGTGTTCAACGCGTACGTCGTCGCGTTCGGCGGGCTGCTGCTCCTCGGCGGGCGGCTGTCGGACCTGCTCGGCGCGCGCCGGGTGTTCGCCGCCGGCTGGGTCGTGCTGCTCGCGGGCTCGGTCGTCGCCGCGGCCGCCACCGGCGCCGCGGCCGAGATCGCCGGCCGGGCCGTCCAGGGCATCGGCTCGGCGCTCATCGCGCCGTCCGCGCTGACCCTGCTGATGGTGCTGTTCTCCGCCCGGCCGAAGGAGCTGGCCAGGGCGATGGCGTTCTACGGCGCCGCCGCGCCGGCCGGCGGCACCGCCGGGGTGTTCCTCGGCGGGGTCATCACCGAGTGGCTGAGCTGGCCGTGGGTGTTCATCATCTACCTCCCGATCGGGCTGGTCACGCTCGCGCTGGTCCCGGGCGTCCTGCCGAAGGTGCCGGGCCGCCGCGCCGGGCTCGACGTCGCCGGGGCGGCGGCGGTCACGGCCGGGCTCGGGCTCGCCGTCTACGCGATCGTCCAGGCGCCCGGGCGCGGCTGGGGCGCGCCCGCCACCGTCCTGCAGCTCGGCGGAGCGGTCCTGCTGCTGGCGCTGTTCGTCGCGTGGCAGCGGATCGTCCGCGGCCCGCTGATGCCGCTGTCGGTGTGGCGCACGCCCGGCCTCGCCGGCGCGAACGCGGCGATGGCGCTGCTCGGGGCCGCGTGGATCCCGATGTGGTACTTCCTCAACCTCTACCTGCAGCAGGTGCTCGGGTACGGGGCGTTCCCGAGCGGCGCGGCGCTGCTGCCGATGACCGCGCTGATGATGGTGCTGATGGTCGGCGTCACCGGGCGGCTCATCGCGCGGTTCGGCACGAGGCCGCTCATCGTCACCGGGCTGGTCGTCCTCGCCGCGGGGCTGCTCGTGCTGTCGACGATCGACGCGGGCGGCGGCTTCCTCACCGACGTCCTGCCGGGCTCGCTGATCTCCGCGGTCGGGATGTCGCTGGTGTTCATCCCCGCCACGATGGCCGCGATCGGCGGCGTCGCGCCGGAGCAGGGCGGGCTGGCGTCCGGGATCGTCAACACCACCTACCAGGTGGGGTCGGCGATCGGCCTGGCGGTGATGACCGCCATCGCCACCTCGCAGGGCGCCGGGAGGCTCGGCGACCTGCCCGGCCTCACCGACGGGTTCCGGGCCGCGTTCATCGGCGCCGCCGTCGTGGCGCTGGCCGGCGCCGGTCTCGCACTGGTGACGCTGCGCGCGCGCTCGGCGCGGCCGGTGGAGGAGAAGGAGAGCGTCGGCGCGTGAGCCGCGCTCCAGGGAGCCGCCCCGCAATCGGGCGGCTCCCTTCCGCGTCTGGGGACGTCGCTCCCGGTGCGGGGGTGTAAGCGGATTGTAAGACGGGTTGATTACGTTCCTTCTCGATCGCAAAACGAGGAGGCACGTTGCTCAGCATGAACGGGGCGCTGCGGCGGAAGGCCGTGGCGGGTGCGGCCGTGATCGGGGCCGCGGCGGCGGTGCAACTGGGGGTCGCGGGGACGGCGCAGGCGGCGGCGGGGGACTACGACGTCTACTCGTCGCCGGGCGGCTCCCACGCTTGGGGGACGGTCTACTGGCGGGGGCCGACGGGATCGGCGTGGAAGGTGTACGCCTACGTCCGGCTGAAGGACAACAAGGCGGACGGCCATCCGGCGGCGGTGCAGTTCGCGGCGGGGAGCCTCTCCCCGTACCTGGTGAATTTCGGTGGAAACGGAAGCATCCTCACGGAGTACCCGAATCTGGTGGACCGGGACGTGAGCTACGTGCGCGTCCGGGCGTGCCTGGTCCGCGGCGACGGCAAGACGCTGTACGGCTGCGGGGCCTGGCACCGCGTCAACCGGCACTGAGCCGCACCGGGCCGCACCGTGCGGGGCGGTGCGGGACCGGTGCTCGCGGGCGGCCGGGCGTTCGATCCGGCCGCCCGCCTTCGGGCGATTTACCCCCCGGAGGTTTCCTGCGGCGGTGATCAGGTACACCTCCCGGGAGTGGACGCCGGGAGCGGGGAGGAGCGATGCCGCCGTACGCCGTGGTCCTCTCCGTCCTCGGGCTGGTCGGCGCGGTGGTGGCGGCCGTCTACGCGCTCTCGTACGCGATGGCGCCCGAGACGCTGGAGGCGGGGCCGTTCCTGTCCGGCGGACGTCCCCGCGAGCACGCCTTCTCGCGGTACCACGTGCGCTGGTACGCGGTGACGATGGTGTTCCTCGCCTTCGACATGGAGATGGTCTTCATGTACCCGTGGGCGCTCGTCGTGGCGTCGGTGGGCGTGAAGGCGGTCGTGGAGATGTTCGCCTTCCTCGTGCTGCTGCTGGTCGGGGTCCTGTACGCGTGGCGCGAGGGGGCTCTGCGGTGGGCCTGAGGGAGCGGCTGCGGGGGTTCGCGGCGCGGAGCCCGCGCCCGTTCGTCGTCTCGGCGGCGGACGGGACCGGCGACCGGCTCGCGGTGGAGGCGGGGCTGCGCGCGCGCCGGTGGCGTCCGGCGGTGTCACCCGCGGAAACCGGTGTGCTGGTGGTGTGCGGGCATCCGGGCGAGGCCCTCGCCGAGGCGATCGACGTGGTGTGGTCGGCGATGCCGGGCCCGCGGGCGAGGATCCGGCCGGACGAGCTGGACGGCATCGAGCCTGACGGTCTTGAGTCTGACGGTCTTGAGTCTGACGGGGCGCCGCGCGGCGCGGCATCCCCGTCCGATGACGTCGGCATGGCCGACCGCGCCGACGACCGGGACGGCCTGCGGCTCGACGTCCTGCACGTCCCGCTCGGTCCCGTCCTGGCGGACTGGCCCGCCGGCCTGCGCCTCGACCTCGCTTTGCAGGGGGATGTCGTGCAGTCGGCCGAGGCCGTCATCGTCGACGCGGGCGGCGGGTCGTTCTGGGCGGGGCGGGAGGCGGCGCGCCGGCTCGACGGCGCCGCGCGGTTCCTGCGGGTCGCGGGCTGGGCGGACGCGGCGCGGCGCGCGGCCGTCCTGCGCGACGACGTCCTGGACGGGCGGCCGGTCCGGGACCGGTTCGAGGCGTTAGAGCGGACCGTCCGGCGGTCCAGGCTGCTGCGGTGGATGACCAGGGGCGTCGGGAACCTCGCGCCGGACGCGGTGGAGCGCCACGGCGTCCCCGCGTGGTGCGTGGGCGACGTCGCCGGCCGTCTGGACGGGTGGCTCCGCGAGATCGGGGCCGCCCTCGACGGTGGCGGGACGCCCGGCGGGCATGACCGCGACGAGGCGCTCGTGTCCGTGCTGCCCGAGCTGGTGACGGGCGCCGACCTAGGGCAGGCCCGGTTGATCGTCGCGAGCCTGGACCCGGACCTGGCGGCGGTGACGGCCCGTGCTTGAGGTGGTCGTCCTCGGCGTGCTCGCGGTCGCGGCGGCGTCGCTGGACGCGGTGCTGGCCGGCGGCCCCGGGCCGTTCCGCGAGGCGGCGCGGCTGCTGGTGCTGGAGCGGCGCACGACACCGCAGGCCGACCGGCTGCTGGCGCGGATCGGTGCGATCGCGCTGCCCTTGGCGGCGGCGCTGGCCGCGCTCGTCGTCCCGTTCGGCGGGCACGCCGCGCTGGACACCCGCGTCGGCGTCGTCTGGTTCAACGCGATGGAGGTCGTCGGGTGGGCGGCGGTGTGGCTGGTCGGATGGGGCGCGAACTCGGCGTTCGCGCTGGTCGGCGGGTACCGGTTCATCGCGCAGGGGCTGGCGTACGAGCTGCCGCACATGTTCGCGCTGATCACCGCGGCGCTGGCGGCGCACTCGCTGGACCTGCGGGCGATCGGCGCGGCGCAGGGCGGGCTGTGGTTCGGGGTCTGGATGCCGGTCGCGTTCGCGGTCTACCTGGTGTCCGCGCTCGCGATGGCGTTCTGGGGGCCGTTCGGCGCTCCGCTCGGCGCGGACATCGCCGGGGGAGCGGCGCTCGAACTGCCGGGCCCGGACCGGCTGGTGTTCCTGGCCGGGCGGTACGGGCTGCTCGCCGTCGCGTCGGCCGTGGCGGTCCCGCTGTTCCTCGGCGGTGGCGGCGGGCCGGTGCTCCCGGCGTGGCTGTGGTCGCTGGTCAAGACGTGCGCGGTGCTCGCGCTGCTGGTGTGGGCGAGGCGGCGGCTGCCCGTCCTGCGGATGGACCGGTTCGTGCAGGCGGCCTGGGTCGTGCTGATCCCGGCCGTGCTGCTGCAGATGCTCGTCGTCGCCGTCGTCGTCGTGGACTGAGGAGGTTCCCGTGACCGTCCTGTTCTGGGTGCTCGCCGTCGCGGCGGTCGCCTCCGGCGCTGCGGTGTTCGCCGTCGGATCGATGGCCCGCGCGACGTTCGCGCTGCTCGCGTCGTTCCTGTGCGTCGGCGGCGAACTGCTCCTGGCCGGGCAGCACTACCTCGGCGTGCTGGTCGTGCTCATGATGATCATGGAGATGCTGGTGATGGCGGTCTTCATGGTCATGTACATGATGGACCCGGCCGGGCTGATGCCGATGTCGATGGTGCACAACCGGCGCGGCGCGCTGATCGTCTCGGGCGCGGTGTTCGCGGCGCTGGCCGCCGGGGTCTTCGCGGTCCCGTGGCCGGCGCGGCGGGGCGGCCCGCCCCGCGACCCGGCGGCCGCCCTCGGCCAGGCGATCATGGGCCCGAAGATGCTGGTCATGATGGTGATCGGCATCGCGATCCTGGCCACGATGATCGCCACGGTCGTGCTCGCCACCCGCACCGGACGCTACGGGGAGGACGGCGCGCGATGACCCTCCAGGCGTTCCTGCTGCTCGCCGCCGCCCTGTTCTCCGTCGGCCTGTACGGCGCCCTCTCGCAGCGGTCGATCGTGATGCTGATGATGGGCCTGGAACTGATGATCAACGGGATCGTCGCCGCCGCGGCCGGCTTCTGGCACCAGGTGTCGCCGGGCGCGGCGGACGGCCAGGTCCTCGTGCTCGTCGCCATCACGGTCATGGCGCTGGAGATGGCGATGGGGTTCGCCGTGGTCACCGCCCTGTTCCGCGCGCGCGACGTGGACATGGCCGACGACGCCGGAGACCTCAAGGGATGATCGCCGCGCTCGCCGGGACGCCGCTGCTCGCCGGGGCGCTGCTGCTGCTCGCGGGGCGCCGCACCGGCCGCGCGGCCCCGGCCTTGGGCGTCCTGGTGGCGGCGGCCGTACTGGCGCTGGCGGTCGCGGCGGCGGTGACGCGTCCCGCGACCCGGTTCGCCCTGCTGCCCGGATGGCCCGGCGGGACGGCCATCGACGGGCTGTCGGGCGTGCTCGTCGTGACCGTCGCGTCCGTCCTGCTGGCGATCCTGCTCTTCGCCGCCGGGGGCGGGTACGGCGCCCGGTTCTTCGGCCTGATGCTGCTGTTCGCGGGCGCGATGCTGGTGACGGTCACCGCGACCGACCTCGTCCTGCTGCTGATGGGGTGGGAGGTCATGGGCGCGATGTCGTACGCGCTCATCGGCTACGAGTGGCGCGAGGCGGAGCCGGTGCGCTCGGCGGACGTCGCGTTCCTCACCACCCGCGCCGCCGACCTCGGCCTCTACGCGGCGGCGGGCTTCGCCGTCGCCGGGGCGCACTCCCTCGCGCTCCCCTCGCTGGCAGGTGCGGCGGAGCCGTGGCGCGGCCTCGCGGCGGGCGGGATCGTGCTGGCCGCCCTCGGGAAGTCGGCGCAGCTTCCGTTCTCGTTCTGGCTGTCGAGGGCGATGATCGGCCCGAGCCCGGTGTCGGCGCTGCTGCACTCCGCCACGATGGTCGCGGCCGGCGCCTACCTGCTGCTGCGCATGCATCCGCTGCTCGCGGCGACCGGATGGGCCGGCACGCTCGTCGCTTGGGTCGGCGCCGTCACCGCGCTGGTGCTGGGCGCCGTGGCGCTGGCGCAATCCGACCTGAAGCAGCTGCTCGCCGCGTCGACCTGCGCGCAGATCGGCTTCATGGTGCTGGGAGCCGGGGCCGGGTCCGTGTCCGGCGGGACGGCGCAGCTCGTGGCGCACGCGGCGGTGAAGAGCCTGCTGTTCCTGTGCGCGGGCGCATGGCTGACCGCGCTCGGCACCAGGCGGCTGGACGAACTGCACGGCGCGGCACGCCGGTACCGGCTGGTCGGCGCCGCGTTCGGCGCGGGCGCGCTGGCCCTGGCCGGGCTTCCGCCGCTGGCGCTGTGGGTGACGAAGGACGAGGTGCTGACGGCCGCCGGGGACCGCTCGCCCGCGCTCCTCGCGGTCGGGCTCGCCGCGTCCGTCCTGTCCGCCGCCTACTCGACCAAGGCGCTGTTCGCCGTGTGGCGCGGCACGCGCACGGACGGCGCCCCCGTGCCCGTGCTCGCACGCGTCCCGCTGGTCGTCCTGGCGGTCGCGGCGTGCGTGCTCGGGGTCCTCGGGTCGCGCGGTGTCGCCGACGCTCTCGGGATACCGGGCGGGACGCGGGTGAACGGCCTGGAACTCGCGGTCTCCGGCGCTCTCGCAGCGGTGACGATGGTCGCCGTCCGGTTCGCGCGGACGGTACCCGCGCCCGCGTGGGCAGTGGACTGGCTGTTCCTCGAACGGGCCGCGCGGGCGGGCGTCGTCCGTCCGGCGTTCGCGGCGGCGCGGGCGCTCGCCCGCTTCGACGACCGGGTCGTGGACGGCGCCGTCCGCGCGGTCGCACGGTCCGGGCCGTGGGCGGCCGGGCTCGCCGGACGCGGCGCCGAACTGCGGCTCGACGGCCTGGTCACCGGGGTCGGCCGCGGTGCGCGGAGGCTCGCCGCGCTGGCGCGCCGGCCGCAGACCGGGCTCGTCCACACCTATTACGCGCAGGCGGCGGTGCTGCTCGCGGTCCTCGTCGCCGTCGCCCTGCTGGCGGGGTGGTGACCGTGCTCTCGCTGGTCGTGTTCCTGCCGCTCGCCGTCGCGCTCGTCCTGCCGGCCGTGCCACGTCGCGCCGTGCCGTGGGTCTGGATCGCCGTCACCTTCGCCGACCTCGCCCTCGTCGCGGGCATGTGGGCGGCGCACGGCACCCGGCCCGGCGTCGCCTACGAGGCGCACATGCGCTGGATACCGTCCGTCCGGGCGGGCTACCACGTGGGCCTGGACGGGCTGTCGTTCCCGCTCGTCACGCTGACCGCCGTACTGTTCGCCGCCTGCGCCGTGTACTCCGTCCGGCACACGCACCGGGTGCGGGCCTTCGCGATCCTCTTCCTGTTCCTGGAGACGGTGTGCCTGGGCCTGTTCTCGGCCCTCGACCTGCTGCTGTTCTTCGTGTTCTTCGACCTGTCGATCGTCGGCATGTACTTCGTGATCCTGCTGTGGGGGCACGGCGACCGGGCCGCGTCGGCTCTGAAGTTCTTCCTCTACACGTTCCTCGGCTCGCTGGTCCTGCTGCTCGGGTTCATCGGCCTCTACCTCGGCGCCGACCCGCACACTTTCGACATGGTGGAGCTGACCAGGCATCCGCCGCTCGCCGGCTCGCCCGGCCTCGCCGGGCTGACGCTGCTGGCCGTCGGCATCGGCCTCGGCATCAAGACGCCGGTCGTCCCGTTCCACACCTGGCTGCCGCCCGCGCACACCGACGCGCCCGCCGCCGGGTCCGCGATCCTCGCCGGGGTCATGCTGAAGATGGGCGCGTACGGGTTCGTGCGGATCGCCATGCCGATGTTGCCGGACGCATGGCGCCGCTACGCGCTCGTGTTCCTCATCGTCGGTCTGGTGGGCGTCCTCTACGGGGCACTGGTGGCGCTCGCCCAGGACAACGTGAAGCGGCTCGTCGCCTACACGTCCGTCAATCACATGGGCTACATCGTCCTCGCGCTCGGTGCGGCCGGGTACGCCTCCGGTGACGCGGCCGCGCGCAGGCTCGCCGTCACCGGCGCCGTCACGCAGATGGTCTCGCACGGGCTCATCACCGGCGCGCTGTTCCTGCTGTGCGGCGTCCTCCACGACCGGGCGGGCAGCTACGACCTCGGACGGTTCGGCGGCATCGCCCGCACCGCGCCGGTCTACGCCGGGATGCTCGCGCTCGCCGCGTTCGCCGCACTCGGGCTGCCCGGACTGTCCGGGTTCATCGCCGAGTTCCAGATCTTCGCCGGGACGATCGGGACCGGCGCCACGGCCGCGGCCGTGACCGGCGCGATCGCCGTCCTCGGCATCCTCGTCACCGCGGCGCTGTTCCTGCGCGTCCTGCACCGGGCCGTGCTCGGCCCGCCCGGCGAGCTGTCGGCGCGGGTCGGGGACGTGCGGCCGCCCGAACTCGCGGCGATCGTCCCGCTGCTGGCGCTGTCGCTGCTGATCGGCGTCGCGCCGCGCGCCCTGCTCGACACGATCGAGCCGCTGTCGGCGGCCGTCACCGCGCTGGCCGGCCGATGAACGAGAACCCCGCCGACGTCGCCCCCGAGCTGTGCGTGCTGATCGCGGCCGTCCTCGGCCTGGTCAACGGGCTGTTCCTGCCCCGGACCCGGCAGTGGCGGGTCGCGGTGATCTGCGCGGCCGGGCTCGTCGCGGGCCTCGCCGTCGCCGCCGTCGACGCCACCCGTCCCGACTTGGTCGTGTTCGACGCGTTCTTCGTCGACCCGATCACCCACGTCACCCGGATCACCGTGCTCGGCGCGACGCTGCTCGTCCTCGCGCTGGCCGCCGGGCCCGTCCGCGACCACCCGCGTGAGAGCGAGCACTACGTCCTGATCCTGCTGTCGGCGCTCGGCGCGATGATGCTCGGCGCCTCGTCCGACCTGCTCGTCGTCGTCGCCGCGTACCTGCTGGCGAGCATCCCCGCGTACGCGCTCGCCGGTTTCGGCAAGGACGCGCACGGCACGGAGGCCGCGCTGAAGTACTACCTGATGGGCGCGTTCCTCGGCGTCGTGATGCTCGCGGGCGTCACGCTCCTCTACGGCGTCGGGCGCGGCACCGCCTACGGGACGCTCCGCGCGGGCCTGGCAGACGCGCCGTCGGCCGCCGTCTCCGCCGGCGTCGTCGCGCTGCTGGCCGGGCTGCTGTTCAAGGCGGGCGCCGTCCCCGGCCAGTTCTGGGTCCCGGACGTGACGGAAGGGTCGCCGCCGGCCGTCGCCGCGTTCGTCACGACCGTCCCGAAGATCGGGGCGTTCGCGGCGCTGCTGCGGTTCGGCTCGGAGGCGCTGCCGCCCGGCGGCGGCTGGCCGGCGCTCGTCGCCGTGATCTCCGCGATCACGATGACGCTCGGCAACCTCGCCGCGTTCGGGCAGGACAACGTCCGCCGGCTGCTCGCCTACTCCACCGTCAGCCAGGCCGGATACCTGCTGGTACCGGTCGCGATGGCGGGCCGCACCGACCTTGCGCGGACCGCGCTGCTGTTCTACGTCGCCGCCTACGCGGTGACGAACCTCGGCGCGTTCGCCGCCGTCCTCGCGACCGGACGCGACGACCTCGCCGCCTACACCGGCCTGCTCCGCGCCTCACCGCCGCTCGGGATCGCGCTGGTCGTCTGCCTGCTCGGCTTCGTCGGGACGCCGCCGACCGCCGTGTTCGTCGGGAAGGTCCTGATGTTCGGTGCCGCCATCGACGGCCGCTACGCCTGGCTCGCCGCCGTCGCCGCGATCAACACGGTCGCGAGCGTCTTCTACTACCTGCGCTGGATCGTCCCGCTGTTCCGGCGCCCGGACGGCGCGCTCCGGCCCGCCCGCGCCGCATCGGCCGTCGCCGTGGCGGCCGCCCTGTTCTCCCTGGCCCTCGGCATCGGCGCCGGGGTCGCGCTCACCGCGTGACCCACAGCGCCAGCATGAACCCGTCCGTCAATGATCCGGCGAGCCTTCCGTGCGCCCGCCCAGCCAGGCGACGTAGTCGGCCACGGCGCCGTCGAGGTCGTGGGCGGGTGTGAAGCCGGTGTCGTCGCGGAGGCGGGTGACGTCGAGCCGGTAGTCCTCGTCCGGCGCGTCCGGTGCGCGGCCCTCGGCCAGATCGAGCGGGGCGTCCGGGAGGGCCTTCCGGATCGCGGTCGCGACCTGCGCATTCGTGGTGACGTGTCCGGAGCCGATGTTGTACACGGCGTGGTGGAGCGTCCCTGCCGTCTGGAGGAGGGCGACGGCGCGGCCGCAGTCCGGCGCGTACAGCGCGTCGATGCCGTCGCCGGCGTACACCTTCTTCGGGTACGTCTCGCCCCGCACCGCGGCGTTGACCAGGCCCGGGATCGCGAAGAACGGCGAGTCGGCGCGTCCGCGCGGTCCCCAGACGGCGCCGATCCGCAGGCATACGGCCTCGAATTCCGCGTGCCCGGCGATGGCGGACGCCAGCGCCTCCGCGCTCCGCTTGAACGCGGGGATCGGGTGCGGCACGCCCGGCGGCAGCGGCGCGTCCTCCCGGAACGGGCTGTCGCGCACGCCGGCGTAGACGCCGATCGTACTGGCGACGCAGACCCGGCGGACGCCCCAGGCGCGCGCCGCCTCGAACGCGTTGAGCAGGCCGGAGGTGTTGGCCCGCATCTCCGCGACCACGTCGGTGCCGCGCAGCGGGGTGCTCGCCAGATGGACGATCCCGGTGACGTCGTACCGGTCGCCGAGCGCGAGGAACGCCTCCCGGTCGGCCATGTCGAGCCGCTCCGCGACGGCCCCGTCCGGGACGTCGCGCGGCGCCGCCGAATGCCGGGTGAGCAGGCAGGACTCGCCGAGGTCGAGCAGTGCCCGCGCGACGTGCGAGCCGATGAATCCGAGCCCGCCGGTCACGAGGATCATGGGCTCCTCCTTTCGTTAGCGTGCTAATGGAACGTTAGCGGCGAGATCGCTAGCATGCAAACGATTACTAGGATCGGGGCATGGACGACCTGCTCCGGCTCTCCACCCGCGCCCACAAGCTGCTGCGCGCGGCCTCCGACGAGGCGATGAGCGAGCACGGCGTCCGCGTCGGGCAGAACCTGCTGCTGGAGGTGCTCTGGCAGGAGGACGGCCTGACCCCCGGCGAACTGGCCGGGCGGCTGAGGCTCACCACCCCGACCGTCGTCAACACCGCGACCCGGATGGAGGCGGCGGGCCTGGTCACCCGCCGCCGCGACCCGTCCGACGCCCGGCTCGTCCGGCTCTACCTGACCGAGCGCGCCCGCAGGGCGAAGGAGCCGATCCGGGAGGCGCGGCGGCGGCTGGAGGAGCGCGCCACCGCCACCCTCACCGACGACGAGCGCCGGCACCTGCGCAGCGCGCTCGAGAAGATCATCGCCGAGCTGTCCTGAACGGCGCGGCGCGCCGGCCGCCGGGCGTCAGCGGGCGTCGAAGGGGTCGCCCGCGCTCCGCGGACGGGAGGCGTCCGAGCCCGGCTCGGGGACTCCGGCCCGTCGCGCCGCGATGCGCTCCTGGAACTGGGCGTCGGCCCGGATCTCGTCCTCGCTCGGCGCCATCGCGATGATGACCAGCAGCGTGATCGACACCGCCGCGATGCCGCCGATCAGCGGGATCAGGAAGTCCGACGCCGTGGCGCCGGTCGGCGCGGGCATGCCCGGGTGCATGGTGATCCGCATGGCGGCCATGCCGGTGTAGTGCATGCCGGTGACCGCGACGCCCATGATGAGCGCGGCCCCGGCCGTCGCCCACAGGCCCCGCACGCGCAGGCAGAACCACAGTGCCGCGGTGGCCGCCACGAGCGCGATCACCACGGACAGCGCCACCAGGCCGGGCTGGTAGCCGATGTGCCCGGACATGTTCATCGCGGCCATCCCGGAGTAGTGCATGCTCACCACCCCGATCCCCATGACCACCCCGCCCGTGACGATCACGCCCGTGCCGGACCCGCCGAAGCCGATGATGAACAGCCCGACCGCGACGACCACGATGGCGGTCAGGCAGCTCAGCAGCGTCACCGGCACGTTGTAGCGGATCGGCATGCCCGAGACGCTGAAGCCGAGCATCGCGATGAAGTGCATCACCCAGATGCCCGTCCCGCCGATGGCGAGCGCCGCGAGCGACAGCCAGGACGCGCGCGACCGCCCGGTGGACGCGCGGGCGCGCGACGTGCACAGCAGCCCGAGGAACGAGCCGACGAACGACATCAGGTACGCGGCCGCGGGCGTGAGCGGCCCGTAGGAGAAATGGTGCACGTGCGCCATGCGGGGCCCCGGATGTGAGGAGATCTCGGATTCAGCCGGATCCTAACGGGGTCCGCCCGCGAATTGGCGTGATTCGGGCGATGCTCAGCCGATCAGGCCGTGGGCCAATGCCAGATCGAGCGCCGACCGCGACGCCGGCGCGAGCAGATGCCGGTCGGACGGCGCGAGGTAGAGGTACTCGTCCACCTCGCCGGACGCCGCGATCGGCCCGCGGCACGCCGCGGTGAAGCACGCCATCCGCGCGTGCGTGTAGTCCGGCTGGTCGTGCGCGGGCGCGCGGACCACGCCCAGCTCGCGCAACGACGCCCGGTCCAGCTCGACGCCCAGCTCCTCGCGGACCTCGCGGGACAGCGCCGCCCAGTCGTCCTCGCCCGGCTCGCGCTTGCCGCCGGGCAGGTACAGCAGGTCGCGGCCCCGCGACCGGACGGTCAGCAGCCGCCCGTCCACGACCCGCACCCACGCCACCACGTCCAGATCCGCCACAGCGCCCAGCCTAGAGCCGGCGCGATTCGAGGACGCGGCGCAGGAACTCGCGGGTCCGCGGTTCGGCGGGGTCCTCGAAGATCTGCTCGGCCGGGCCGCGCTCCAGCAGCACGCCGTCGGACAGGAAGCAGACCGTGTCGGCGATGTCGCGGGCGAACCCCATCTCGTGGGTCGCCAGGACCATCGTCATCCCGGACTCCTTCAGCTCCCGGATGATCCCCATCACCTCGGTGACCAGCTCCGGGTCGAGCGCGGAGGTCACCTCGTCCAGCAGCAGCAGGCTCGGCCGGGTCGCCATCGCCCGGATGATCGCGACGCGCTGCTGCTGGCCGCCCGACAGCCGGTCGGGGTACTCGCCGGCCTTGTCGGCGAGCCCGAACCGCTTCAGCAGCTCGCGGGCCTGCTCGGTGGCCTCCGCCTTCGGCCGCTTGTGCACCCGCACGGGCGAGAGCGTGATGTTGTCCAGCACCGACATGTGCGGGAACAGGTTGTAGGACTGGAACACCATCCCGATCCGCTTGCGGACCTCGTCGGGGTCGGCGTCCGGGTCGGTGATGTCGTCGCCCTCCAGGAAGATCGCGCCGTCGTCCACCGTCTCCAGCACGTTCACGCAGCGCAGCAGCGTCGACTTGCCCGACCCGGACGCGCCGATGAGGCAGACGACCTCGTGCGCCGCGACGTCCAGGTCGACGCCGCGCAGCACCGGGTGCGCGTGGTAGGTCTTCCAGACGCCTTCGACGCGCAGCAGCGGACCGATCATGTGCCGCCTCCGGGGGCGCGGCGGCGCTCGGCGCGCGCCGCGAGGTGGTCGGTGAACCGGGCCATCGGCACCGTCAGCGCGACGAACAGCACCGCCGTGGCCAGGTAGGGCGTGTAGTTGAAGTTCGTCGCCGAATGGATCTGCGCCTGCCGCAGCGCCTCCAGCGGGCCGAGCACCGCGACGAGCGCGGTGTCCTTCTGCAGCGACGCGAAGTCGTTCAGCAGCGGCGGGACGACCCGGCGCACCGCCTGCGGCAGCACCACGAACCGCAGGCTCTGGGTCTTGCTGAGGCCGAGCGACCGGGCCGCGGCGCGCTGGCTCGGATGGATCGAGTCGATGCCCGCGCGGAACACCTCCGCGACGTACGCGCCGTAGGACAGCACGAGCGCGAACCCGCCGAGCACCGCCGGGCTGTCCGGGACGCCCTGCAGCCGCAGCGCCGGCAGCCCGAACCCGACCAGGTACACCAGCAGGATCGTCGGGATGCCGCGGAACACGTCGGTGTAGGCGACGGCCAGCGCCCGCAGCGGGAAGAACAGCGGATTGCGCAGCCCGCGCGCGAGCGCCACGAGCAGGCCCAGCACCAGGATCACCGGCTCGGCGATCAGGAAGATCCGTACGTTCAGCCAGAAGCCGCGCAGCACGTCCGGGAACGCGTTCGTGAACTCGCCCCAGTTGAAGAACGTCTCGTGCACGCGCGGCCAGCCGGGCGACGTCACCACGACGACCAGCACGACCGCCACGAACAGCACGGTCGAGGCCGCCGCGACGGAGCCGGACCGGACGCCGGCGCGGCGGCGCCGGGCCTCCCGGTCCAGCTGCCGCTCGCTCTTGACCCAGGCGGCCTCGCCGCCCGCCTGCGCGGTCACCGGGCGGTCACTTCAGGACGGGCGCGCCGGCCGACGAGGTCAGCCATTGCTGCTGGATCTTGGCCAGCTCGCCGGACGACTTGAGCTGGCCGATCGCCTGGTTCAGGCACCCGACCAGCTTGCTGCCCTTCTCCATCAGCAGCCCGAAGTGCTCGGTGCTGCCGCCCTCGGTCTGCGGCAGCTGCCCGACGATCTTCGAGCCGTCGATCTGCGCGGCGGTGACGTAGAACGCGGTCGGCAGGTCCACCAGCAGCACGTCGACCTGCTTGTTCTTCAGCGCGTTCACCGCGTCGATCTGGGTGTTGAAGATCTTCGGCTGGGAGTCCGGCTTGATCTGGTTCTGCACCGCCTGCAGCGCGGTCGTGCCGACCTGCACGGCGATGCGGGCCTTCTTCAGCTCCGCGATGCCCGTCGCGTTCGCGTACTTGCCGTTCTTCAGCGCCACGACGCCCTGCTGCACGTCGTAGTAGCCGTCGCTGAACGTCACGGCCTTCTCGCGCGCCGGGGTGGCGGAGATCTGGTTGATGTCGAAGTCGAAGTTCTTCGGCCCCGGCGCGTAGGACGACTCGAACGACTGGGTCGTCCAGGCGACCTGGTCCTTGGTGAAGCCGAGCTTGCCGGCGACCGCGTAGGCGACCGCGCTCTCGAAGCCCTGCCCGTTGGACGGGGCGTCGTCCTTGAACCAGGGCTCGAACGCCGGCTTGTCGGTCGCGACCGTCAGCTTGCCGGCGGTCTTCAGCGGCAGCGTGTCCTTGGTGCAGGAGGCGGGGCTCTTGCTCGCCGAGGCGTCGGAGCCGCCGTCGTCCTGCGGGGCGCAGGCGGTGACGGCGAGGGTGAGCGCGGCGATGCCGGTCAGGGCGGCCACGAGGGGGCGGCGGGTCACGGGGGTGCCTCCAGCGGTGGGGTGTTGCGTGGTCAAGAACGCGGGCCGGTGAGGGTGCGCAGGGTGAGGGTGCGCGCGCCGGTCAGACCGAGGACGTCCGCGGCCCGGCCCTGGTTGACGCCGAGGCCGAGCCAGCCCGAGGAGTCGGTCCACAGCAGCGGCTCGCCCACGGCGACGCTGCCGAAGGTCAGCTGGAACGGGACGCGGGCGGTCCGCGGCGTCCCGTCTGGAACGCTCCACTCGACGTCGAGGGGCGTGCCGGGCTCCAGCGCGCCGAACGCGGCGGCGAGATCGTCGCGCTCCGCGCCCAGCACGAGGCTGCCGAACCGGTCGGTGTACAGCACGGGGACGGTCAGCTCCCCGTCGCCCGCGACCGGCGCGGGCAGGTCCAGCGGCAGCGGCTCGACCGCCGGGCCGAGGTCGGCCACGGCCACGCCCGCCGCGACGTGCGCGGCGGCGGGGGAGAAGATGTCCCGCCCGTGGAACGACGTCGACACCCGCGGCAGCCGGTACGCCGGGTTCTCCAGCGCGTGCGCCCGGACGATCCCGCCGAGCGCCTCCGCGGCCGGCACCAGCAGCCCGTTGTCCGGGCCGACCAGCACGTCGCCGCGCCCGGTCTCGATCGCCACGGGGCGGCGCGGCGTCCCGACGCCCGGGTCCACGATGCCGGTGTGCACGCCGACCGGCAGGTACGGCAGCGCCTGCCGCAGCAGCATGGCGCCCTCGACCACGTCGAACGGGGTGATCTCGTCGCTGAGCACCAGCACGTTCGCGTCGGGCGCGATCGTGTACACCACGCCGGCGCAGATCGAGGTGTAGGCGGCGCCGAAGTCGGTGGCGATGCTGACGAACGGGCGGCTTCCGGACATGGGCGACCTCGGTGGGACCTGCGGGAACGTGGAGAGGAGCGTCAGCCTACCAAGCGGGATCTCGTGACCGAACCGGCCCGTATGCTCCGGGGATGCGCGCCGATTCGCTCGATCCGCTGCTGCTGCGCACCTTCGTCGCCGTCGCCGACCTCGGCTCGTTCACCGCCGCCGCCTCCGCGGGCGGCTACACCCAGTCGGCGGTGTCCCGGCAGGTCGCCGCGCTGGAGGACGCCTGCGGCGTCGAGCTGTTCGCGCGCGGCGCCCGCGGGGTGCGGCCGACACCCGCCGGCGAGCACCTGCTCCCGCACGCCCGCGCGCTGCTCGACCGGCTCGCCGACACCGTCCAGGCGATGGAGGGGCTGCGCCGTCTCGACACCGGGACGCTGCGGCTCGGCGCGTTCCCCACCGCGAACGCGGCGCTGGTCCCGCAGGCCCTCGCCCGGTTCCGCGACCGGCACCCCGGCGTGCGGCTCGCGCTGCGCGAGGGGACCACCGACCGGCTGCTGGCGATGCTGGACGGCGGCGACCTCGACATCGCCGTCGTCAGCACCCACGTCGTCCCCGCGCTGCCCGCCGGCGACCTGGTGCCGCTGCTGGACGACGCGCTGCTCGTCGCGCTGCCGTCCGGGCACCCGCTCGCCGCGCGGCGCCGCGTCCCGCTGGACGGCCTGGCCGGCGACGCGTGGATCGTCGCCGACGCCCCCGAAGCGGTTGCCGCGCTGCGCGCGCGCTGCGAGGCGGCCGGGTTCGAGCCGCGCACCCCGCTGCGGGTCGCCGAATGGATCTCCAAGCTGGGCCTGGTCGCGGCCGGGTTCGGCGTCACCCTCGTGCCCGCGCTCGCGGCGGCAGCGGCGGCGCGCGACGGCGTCGTGCTGCGGCCGCTCGCCCCCGAGCAGCCGAGCCGCGCCGTGCACGCCGCCGTCGGGCGGCACGCCCGCAGGTCCCCGGCGGTCACCGCCTTCCTGGACGACCTGCGGGCCGTCGCCGCCGAGCTCGGCTAGGGGAGGGCGGCGACCACCTCGACCTCCAGCAGGGCGTCCGGGTGGAACAGCCGGGCTACCTCGACGGTCGTGCTGGTGGGCGCGGCGCCCGGGAAGAACCGCTGCCGGACGGCCCCGTACTCGGCGACCCGGCCGAGGTCGGTGACGAACGTCCGGACGTTGACGACGTCGGCGAACCCGGCGCCGTGCGCCGCCAGGATCCGCTCCAGCAGCGAGAAGATCACCTCGGACTGGCGGGCCATGTCGCCGGGCGCGTCGACCTTGCCGTCCTCGGTGAGCGCGATCTGCCCGGACACGTACAGCATCGATCCGGCCGTCACGTGCGCGGTGTGCGAGTAGAAGGGGTTCGGCGGCGGCGGGACGGAGGCCGGGTTGCCGAGCGTGACGCGCATGGGGGAGTCCTTACCTGCGTGGTCTGCGAGTGCGATGAGGTCGTGCGGGCCGAGGCCGTCGGCCAGGGCGGCGGACGTGCGGGCGTGCGCGGCGGCGAGGACGCCCGCGTCCGGGGCGCCCGGGACGTCCAGCGCCAGGCCGAGGTCCTTGGCGGCGAGCGCGAGCGTGAACCGCGGCTCCGCGCCGGGTTCCGCGTCCCGCACCCGCCGCGCCTGCGCGCTCGTGCGGGACAGCACGTCCAGCACGAGCCCGCGGTCGAGGCCGAGGCGGCCGGCGAGCGCCAGCGCCTCGCCGAGCACGGCGAAGTTCGCGACCAGCGTCCCGTTCGCGACGAGCTTCAGCGCGGCGCCGGACCCGGGCGGGCCCACGTGCCGGACCCGTCCGAGTACCTCCAGCGCGCCGGCGCAGCGGGCGAGGTCGTCGCCGGTGCCGCCCGCGAGAACCTCCAGCTCGCCCGCCTTCGCCTGCGGGACGCTGCCCAGCACGGGCGCGTCGAGGTACCCGACGCCGTCCGGCAGCCGGTCCCGCACGCGGCGCGCGGCGTCCGGGCCGATCGTCGACAAGTCGGCGACCACCGCGCCGGGCTCCAGCGCGGGCGCGGCCCCGCCGGGGCCGAACAGCACGTCCTCGACGGCGCTGCCGTCGGTGAGCATCGTGATGACGAGGTCGCGGCCGGCGGCGGCCGCCGCGGGCGACGCCGCGAGGACCGCGCCGAAGTCCGCCGGAACCCGGCTCGCGGTCCGGTTCCACACCGCCAGGTCGTGCCCGGCCGCGATCAGCCGGCCGGCCATCGGGACGCCCATGCGCCCCAGTCCGAGAAAAGCGATTCGTGTCATGGTGCGACCGACGCTAGGCGCCGCCGAGCCATGCCACCAGCGCAGGTTTCGCAGACCTGTCATGCGCGGGCCGCATGGCCCGCGGGCGCCTCAGCCGAAGCGGCGGGCGGACGCGTCCTCCTGCGCCAGCCGGTGCAGCGCTGTCAGGACCTGCTCGTACAGCACGGTGGAGACGAGCAGCGTGTGGACGGTCCGGACGCGGGGCGCGCCGTCGGCCACCCGGCCGATCTCGTGGTCGGCGACCTCGGCGGCGGCCTTCACGTAGGGCCGCAGATCGGTGAGCGTGATCGGGAAGCCGAGTCGGCGCAGCGCGACGAAGGTGTGCGCGAGCAGGTCGCGGGCGGGGGAGCGGTCGCCGACCGTCCAGCCGAGCTCGCGGACGAGCGCGTCGACGTCCTGCCGCGCGGCCCGCCAGTGCGGGTCGTACGGCGCGGCGACGTGCGGGCCGATCGCGTACTGGGCGGTGCCGAACAGCTCGTGCATGCTGACCCGCTCGTCCTCGATCGCCTCGACGATCCGCTGGATCGCCGCGACCGGCAGGTCGCCGACCTCGCGCAGCGCGCTGATCAGCCGCAGCCGCTCCAGGTGCCGGTGGTCGTACTCCGCGCGGGTCGCGCTCACCACCGAGCCCTTCGGGAGCAGCCCCTCCCGGATGTAGAACTTGATCGTCTGGACCGTCAGGCCGCTGCGGTCGCTGAGCTCGGAGATCTGCACCGCGCACCTCCTTGTCCGGAGGACACGCTATCCAGCGCGTGCGCGCCGATTCCGGCACTCGTCGAAGGTGGCCCGAGATGCGGTGCTTTGTCGGGCCTGGTCGGCGGCGGTGGACCGGGTGTGGGGCCGTGCCGGGCCGTGCGGAGCGCCCCCGCACGGCCCGGCACGGCCCCGATCCCGATCCTCAGGCGGTCAGCCGCAGGTCCGCGATCGACCGTCCCGCGCGCACCGCGCACCCGCCGGGCAGCCGCTCGTCCAGCGGGACCCGGACGGTCACCCGCTCGCCCGCCGCGGCCTCCGCGACCGCGAACCCGGCGAGCCGCAGCGGCACCGCGTCCGACGAGGCGTAGCACTGGACGACCTCGCGCCCCGGCCGGTCACCGGCGTTGCGGACCGTCACCTCCGCCGTCCCGTCCGACACCGCCAGCGACTCGTACTCCCACGCCGTGTACCCCAGGCCGTGCCCGAACGGGTACGCGACCTGCTCGGGCGCGTAGTGCCGGTAGCCGATCGCAGCGCCTTCGGCGTACGGCAGCGTCCCGTCCTCGCCCGGGATCGGCGACAGGATGCCGTCCTCCGACACCGGGAACGTCGTGGGCAGCCGCCCGCCCGGCTCCGCCGCGCCGGTGAGGACGTCGGCGATCGCGTCGCCGCCCTCCTGGCCCGGCAGCCACGCCCACAGCACCGCCGCGACCTCCTCCCGCCACGGCATCAGCACGGGCGCGCCCGCGTTCACCACCACGACCGTGCGCGGGTTGGCGGCGGCCACGGCGGAGACCAGCTCGTCCTGGCGGCCGGGCAGCGCGAGCGTCGTCCGGTCGAAGCCCTCGCTCTCCACGTCGTCGTTCGTGCCGACGATCACCACCGCGACGTCGGCGGCGCGCGCGGCCTCGACCGCCGCGGCCAGCTCCTCGTCCTCGGGCAGGTGCGGCGCGTGGTAACCGATCCCGAACGCGGTCAGGAACGACCCGGCCTGGTAGGTGCGCCGCAGCTCCACCGGGACCGCCCGCCCGGCCGCGAGCTCCACCTCGACGCGGTGCTCCGGCGGGCGCATCATCGCCTCGACCGGGTCGCCGCCCGCCAGCGCCAGGGTCACCGTGGCGGTGGCGTCCGCCACCCGCACGTCGTACTCGCCGACGCCCGCGACCGCGAACGTGTGCACGCCGTCCGCCGCCGGCGTCACCCGCGCCCGGACGACGATCTGCGCCGTCCCCTCCGGGACGCCCTCGAAGAACATGAACCGGGCGGCCTCGCGGTGCTCGGAGTCGAGGATCGCGCCGTCGGCGTCGATGAACTCCAGCCGCACGCCCGGCTCGCCCGTCTCCGGGTCCGCGGCCATGTCCAGCGGCAGCGCCGCCAGCCGCTCGTGCGGGTACACGCCCGCGTGCACGGTCAGCTCGGTGTCGCCGCCGAGCGCGCGGCGCAGCCCGTCCACCGGCGAGACGACGTGCTCGGGGTTCACGTGCGCGCTGCCGCCGCCCTGCGCGCTGAACCGCACCGCGTTCGGGCCGATCAGCGCGAGCCTGCGCGGCACGTTCAGCGGGAGCGCGCCGCCCTCGTTGCGCAGCAGCACGCACGCCCGCGCCGCGAGCGCGCGCAGCTGCGCGGGCGCGTCCGGGGGCGTCGTCACCGGCGCCGGCTCGGGGAACCCCTCCAGCGCGCCGACCCGCGCCGCCAGCCGCAGGATCCGCAGCACCTTGTCGTCGATCAGCTCCTCGGCGACCTCGCCGCCGCGGACCGCCTCGACGAGCCTGTCCCGCCACGCGTTGCCCGGCATCCCGGGCATCTCCAGGTCCATGCCGGCGTTCGCGCTCGCCGCCGTCGACCGGATCGCCGTCCAGTCCGACATCAGCACGCCGTCGAAACCCCAGCGCTCCTTCAGCACGCCCGTCAGCAGCGCCTTGTTCTCCGTCATGGTCGTGCCGTTGACCCGGTTGTAGGCGGCCATCACGGCCCACGCGCCCGCCTTCACCGCGTCCTCGAACGGGCGCATGTACACCGCGTCCAGCGCCTCGTCGCCGATCTTCGCGTCGTACGACATCCGGGCCGTCTCGGAGTCGTTGCCGACGAAGTGCTTCACCGTCGCCGCGACCCCGGCCGACTGCACGCCCTTGACGAACCCGACGCCGATCCGCGCGGTGAGCAGCGGGTCCTCGGAGTAGTTCTCGAAATGCCGGCCGCCCAGCGGGGTCCGGTGCAGGTTGATCGTCGGCGCCAGCTGGACGTGCACGCCCTTGTCCCTGGCCTGCGCGCCGTTCAGCCGCCCCGCCCGCTCGGCCGCCTCCGGGTCCCAGGTCGCGGCGAGCGCCGTCGGGCTCGGGAACAGCAGGCTCGTGCTCCGCTCGTCCCAGGCCGTGCCGCGGATGCCGGACGGGCCGTCCGACAGCACCACCTTGCGCAGCCCGATCCGCGGGATCGGGCGCAGCGACCAGAAGTCGGCCCCGCTCAGCAGATGCACCTTCTCCTCGAGCGTCAGCTCCGCGAGCCGCTTGCGCAGGCCGGACTCGTCGACGGACATCGAACCTCCTCTGGACGTCTCCGAACGCCGCCCACCCTAAGTCTCGATACCGAGTGGTCGGTAGGTTTGTTACTTGTACGTTATCTTCGGATCTGCGTAGAGTGAGGTGCCGTGGGGACCAGCACGGAGCGGCGGCGCGGCTACGCCGCGGGCGACGCCAGGCGCGAGCGCATCCTGCACATCGCGACCCAGGAGTTCGCCGAACACGGCTACCGCGGCACCTCGCTCGCCCGCGTCGCCGAACGCGCCGGGCTCTCCCAGCCCGGCCTGCTCCACCACTTCCGCACCAAGGAGCAGCTGCTCGTCGCCGTCCTCGAACTGCGCGACCGGCGCGACATGGAGCGCTACTTCGACGGCGGCGACGCCTCCGGCGGACTCGACCTGCTGGCCGCGCTGGTCCGGGTCGTCGAGCACAACAGCCGCACCCCCGAGCTCGTCCGGCTGTTCGTGGTGCTGACGAGCGAGGCCGTCACCGCCGACCACCCCGCCCGGGACTGGGCCCGCGCCCGCTACGCGCGCCTGCGCGCCTGGGTCGCCGACGCCCTCCGCCGCGCCGCCGCCGGCGGCGACCTGCGCCCCGACCTCGACGCCGACGCCACCGCCGCCCGCATCATCGCGATCATGGACGGCCTGCAGACCCAGTGGCTCCTCGACCCCGGCGCCATCGACATGCCCGCCCTCTTCCGCGCCCACATCGACGACCTGCTGTGTTCATTGGCGGCGCCCTCGGCGTCAGGCCGTTAGACGGCCTTCCTTCAGCGGGCGCCGCGTGCGATCGCTGCATCGCTCCGACTCGGCCCTGGGGGCCTCGCTGCGCGATCGGATTCTCGCTTCGCTCGCGATCGCAACAGTCCAGGTCGCCGCGGGGTTGCGGAAACCGGCCGGTGCGGACACTGATCAGCTGCGGCGCATGCCTTCGCTGATCTTGTCGGCGGCGGCGACGACGGGGGCGGCGTGCAGGCGGCCGGGGGAGCGGGTGAGGCGCTCCAGGGGGCCGGAGACGGAGACGGCGGCGATCACGCGGCCGCCGGCGCCGCGGATCGGGGCGGAGACCGAGCCGACGCCCTGCTCGCGCTCGCCGACGGACTGGGCCCAGCCGCGGCGGCGCACGGACGCGAGGGTCGTGGCCTCGAACTTGGCGCCGCGCAGCCCGCGGTGCATCCGGTCGGGCTCCTCCCAGGCGAGCAGGATCTGCGCGGCGGAACCGGCGGACATCGGGAGGGCGGCGCCGACGGGGATGGTGTCGCGCAGGCCGCTGGTGCGCTCGGCGGCGGCGACGCAGACGCGGACGTCGCCCTGGCGGCGGAACAGCGAGGCGCTCTCGCCGGTGTGGTCGCGCAGCTGGGCGAGGATGGGCTGCGCGATGGCGAGCAGGCGGTCCTCGCCGGCGGCGACGGCGAGCTCGGCGAGCCGCGGGCCGAGGATGAAGCGGCCCTGGGTGTCGCGGTGGACGAGGCGGTGGTGCTCCAGCGCGACGGCGAGCCGGTGGGCGGTGGGGCGGGCGAGGCCGGTGGTCTGCACGAGCTGCGCGAGCGAGGCGGGACCGGCCTCCAGCGCGTTCAGCACGAGAACCGCTTTGTCAAGTACGCCGACTCCGCTAGAGTTGTCCATGTCTTGATATTGCCGTCTCGTAATTTGAGATGCAAATCAGGCGGACAAGGACCGCGGCGCGACGGCGCGCCGGACGATCATGACAGGTGAGGTGGGTGTGATGGGCCGTACATTGGCCGAGAAGGTGTACGACGCGCACGTCGTGCGGCGTGCCGAGGGAGAGCCCGACCTCCTCTACATCGACCTGCACCTGGTCCACGAGGTCACCAGCCCGCAGGCGTTCGACGGGCTGCGGATGGCCGGCCGCCAGGTCCGCCGCCCCGACCTGACGATCGCCACCGAGGACCACAACGTCCCGACCACCGACCTGCTCAAGCCGATCGCCGACCCGGTGTCGCGCACCCAGGTCGAGACGCTGCGCAAGAACTGCTCCGACTTCGGGATCCGGCTGCACCCGATGGGCGACGACGGCCAGGGCATCGTGCACGTCATCGGCCCGCAGCTCGGCCTGACCCAGCCCGGCATGACCGTCGTCTGCGGCGACTCGCACACCTCCACGCACGGCGCGTTCGGCGCGCTCGCCTTCGGCATCGGCACCAGCGAGGTCGAGCACGTCCTCGCCACCCAGACGCTGCCGCAGATCCAGCCGAAGACGATGGCCGTCACCGTGAACGGCGGACTGCCCGAGGGCGTCACCGCCAAGGACCTGATCCTCGCGATCATCGCGAAGATCGGCACCGGCGGCGGCCAGGGCCACATCATCGAGTACCGCGGCGAGGCGATCCGCTCGCTGTCGATGGAAGGCCGCATGACGGTCTGCAACATGTCCATCGAGGCCGGCGCCCGCGCCGGCATGATCGCCCCCGACGAGACCACGTTCGACTACCTCAAGGGCCGCCCCAACGCCCCGCAGGGCGCCGACTGGGACAAGGCCGTCGAGTACTGGACGTCGCTGCGCACCGACGACGACGTCGTCTTCGACACCGAGGTCGTGATCGACGCGGCCGAGCTGACCCCCTTCGTGACCTGGGGCACCAACCCCGGCCAGGGCCTGCCGCTCGGCGAGACCGTGCCGGACCCCGCCGCCATCGACGACCCCGTCAAGCGGCAGAACGCCGAGCGCGCCCTGGAGTACATGGGCCTCACCGCCGGCACCCCGCTGCGCGACATCGAGGTCGACACCGTCTTCGTCGGCTCCTGCACCAACGGCCGCATCGAGGACCTGCGCGCCGTCGCCGGCGTGCTGGAGGGCCGCAAGGTCGCCGACGGCGTCCGCATGCTGGTCGTCCCCGGCTCCATGAAGGTCAAGCAGCAGGCCGAGCAGGAGGGCCTCGACCAGGTCATCTCCGCCTCCGGCGCCGAATGGCGCGAGGCCGGCTGCTCCATGTGCCTGGCGATGAACCCCGACAAGCTCACCCCAGGCGAGCGCAGCGCCTCCACGTCCAACCGCAACTTCGAGGGCCGGCAGGGCCCCGGCGGCCGCACCCACCTGGTGTCGCCCGCCGTCGCCGCCGCCACCGCCGTCACCGGCCGCCTGGCCGCTCCCGCCGACCTCTGAGGAGACCGAGCCATGGAAGCCTTCACCACCTACACCGGACGCGCCGTCCCGCTGCGGCGCAGCAACGTCGACACCGACCAGATCATCCCGGCCGTCTGGCTCAAGCAGGTCAGCCGCACCGGATTCGACAAGGGCCTGTTCTCCGCCTGGCGCGAGGACCCCGGCTTCGTGCTGAACAAGCCCCAGTACCAGGGCGCCGGCATCCTCGTCGCCGGCCCTGACTTCGGCACCGGCTCGTCCCGCGAGCACGCCGTCTGGGCCCTGCAGCAGTACGGCTTCCGCGTCGTGATCGCGCCGCGCTTCGGCGACATCTTCCGCAACAACTCCACCAAGATGGGGCTCCTGCCCGTCATCCTCACCGGCGACCAGGTCGAGGCCCTGCAGAGCGCCGCCGAGAAGGACCCCGCCCTGGAGATCACCGTCGACCTGGACAAGCGCGAGGTCCGCTGGGGCGCCGACACCGCGTCCTTCGAGATCGACGACTACACCCGCTGGCGCCTCATGGAGGGCCTGGACGACATCGGCCTCACCCTCCGCCACGGCGACGCCATCACCGCCTTCGAAGCCGACCGCCCCGCCTGGCTCCCCGCCACGGTCTGATGCCGCACGCCCCGGCCCCGGTCACCGCCTTCGGTGACCGGGGCCTCGGCCTACCCCCGGCCAGGGTCGCGTAGCCTCGCGCGGGAGAATTCCTCGTAGGGGACGAGGACGCCCGAGCGTTGGGGGGCTTTTGTGAACGCCACGCCGTGGAGCGGGCCGGAGTGGGACGATCCGGCGCTGACCCGGCTCGCGCGGCAGTTGCGCGACGCGCACCGGGCCGTGGCGCCGCTGCCGCCGCAGTCCCGACAGCGGCTCATCCGCCACCTCCTGGCGATCACCGATCTGGCGAAAAGGGACTCCGACCTGGCCGCCCGCAGGCTGGAGGCGTTCCTGGCCGATTTCCACGAGGCGCCCGACGTCCGTTAGCGTGCCCAGTGGCCGGATCCGGTCCGGTCACCCGGCGAGACGGGGGCGAGGCCGACAAAAACGCCAGCGACACGGCAACTCTTGCGTGCAGGTGATTGTGTCCATGCTGAGGGTCCCTTAGTTTCGTTCGGGCAAGGGGGGAACTAGAGGAGTAACCCATGAACAAGCGTGAGCTGGTCGACGCCATCTCTGACCGGCTGGGCAGCAAGAAGGCCGCAGCCGAGGCCGTCGACGCGATCCTGGAGGCGATCCAGTCCGCCGTCGCGAAGGGCGACAAGGTGGCGATCACCGGGTTCGGTTCGTTCGAGAAGGCCGACCGGCCTGCCCGTACGGCCCGCAACCCCGCAACGGGCAAGACCATCGAGGTTCCCGCGACGTCCGTGCCGAAGTTCAAGGCCGGGGCGGACTTCAAGAACCTGGTGGCCGGCAAGAAGTAGCTCGCCGAAGCAGCGCCCGGGACCGTGCGAACGGTCCCGGGCGCTGCCGCGTTCAGCCCGGGTTCTCCAGCGGGAACGTCGAGAGCGTCACCACGCAGATCCGCCCGCCGTCGGTCGCCAGGTTCACGCGCTGCCCGAAGCGCAGCAGCCGCAGGCCCCCCGCCGCGAACGCGTCCGCGTCGAACGGCAGCTCCGTCCCGTCGTCGAGCAGCACGCTCCCCGTCCGCGCGGCCGCGTCGAAGTCCTTCACCGTCCCCTGCATGCGCGCACCCTATCCCCGGCCGTGCCCGGCGGACGGCGCGAAATCCGGGAGCAGGGCGGCGACGGCCGCGGTGCGGGGGCCGGTGCCGAGGACCAGGGCGGCGCGCAGGTCGTCGGGGGTGTCGACGTCGCGGCGGACGCTGTCGGTGCCGGGCAGCAGCAGCTCGCGGGCGCCGCGCGCGCGGTGCGCGGCGCGCGAGTCGCCGCCGAACGCGGGGGAGAACGGGACGCCGGGACGCGCCGTGTAGAGGGTGGTGCCGATGCCCGCCGCGTCCGGGACGAACGCCTCGGGCGCCCGGGCGGCGGCGTCGAGGACCGCGGCGAGTTCGTCCGGGCGCAGAGCGGGCAGGTCCGCGGAGAGCGCGCCGACGCCCGAGTCCGGGGCGAGGGCGCGGCCGCGGCCCGCCCCGTGGACCAGGGCCGGGTTCAGGCCGGCGTCCGGCTCGTCCGGGACGATCCGGGCGCCGAGCGCGGCCAGTTCGGCGGCGGGGACGGGATCGTCGGTGACCACTATCACATCGCGGACGCGGGCGCAGCGCAGCGCCGCCGCGACCGTGTCGGCCGCCACCGCCAGGGCCAGCGCCTCGCGGTGCGGCCCGGCCGCCGCGGACATGCGCGTCTTGGCCCTGGCCAGCACCTTGACCGGTACGACGAGCGACCACTGGGGATGAGGCGCGCTGGGCGCTGGGGTAGACATGGCAACTCGACACTATGCGCAGACAACCGCGACACTTGAGGACACCCCGCGTTCACGCCGGGTACGGATGGAGGAGGGACGGATCATGGGCCACGGGTACTCGCCTGGCTGGCGCAAGCTCACGATCGTCGTCCTGCGGCCCCTGCTGTTCGGGCTGCTGAGACGGGACTGGCGCGGCCGGGGCAACGTGCCCGGGACCGGCGGCGTGATCATCGCCGCCAACCACATCTCCGAGTCCGACCCGCTGGCCCTCGCGCACTTCGTCTACGAGTCCGGCCGCTACCCCGTCTACCTCGCCAAGGCGGCGCTGTTCAGCACGCCGGTCGTGGGGGCGGCGATGCGCGGCACCGGCCAGATCCCGGTGTACCGCGACAGCGCCGACGCCGCGCTGGCGCTGCGGGACGCCGAGAAGGCGCTGGTGGACGGCGAGTGCCTGATGTTCTACCCGGAGGGCAGCTGCACCCGCGACCCCGAGCTGTGGCCGATGACCGGCCAGACGGGGGTGGCGCGGATGGCGCTGACGACGGGTGCGAAAGTCGTCCCGGTCGCGACGTGGGGCGCGCACGAGCTGCTGCCGTACAAGAAGGCCGAGCAGCGCGGGCTCGCCGGGAGCCTGAAGAAGGGCTTCCACCCGTTCCCGCGCAAGACGATGAAGGTGATCGCGGGCCCGCCGATCGACCTGTCGAAGTACGAGGGGCTGCCGCTCGACAAGGAGACGCTGCACGCCGCCACCGAAGAGATCATGGACGTGATCAGCGAGCTGCTCGGCGAGCTGCGCGGCGAGAAGCCGCCGGCCGAGCGCTACGACCACCACCGGGTGCTGGAGGAGCGGCGCCGCGCCGCCAAGGCCGCCGCCGGCGAGGTGCCCGAGCCGGCCGGGCCCGCGGACGGCGTCGCCGCCCCGGACGCCGCCGTGTCGGACGCGGCCGCGTCCGAAGCGGCCGAGGCGCCGCGGCCGGACGAAGCTCCCGGAACGACCGGTGCTTCTGAAACGTCCGGTGCTTCCGAAACGACGAAGGCGGGTGACTCGTGACCTACCGCACCGCGGTGATGGGCGCCGGGTCCTGGGGGACCACGTTCGCCAAGCTGCTGCACGACGCGGGCGGCGAGGTCGTCCTGTGGGGCCGCCGCCCCGAGCTCGTCGAGACGATCAACGAGCGGCACGAGAACGCCGACTACCTGCCGGGCGTCGGGCTGCCCGCGCCGATCCGCGCGACGCTCGACCCCGCCGAGGCGCTGGACGGCGCCGACTTCGTGGCGCTCGCCGTCCCGGCGCAGAGCCTGCGCGACAACCTCTCCGGCTGGGTGCCGCTGCTGCCGTCCGGCGCCGTCCTGGTCAGCCTGATGAAGGGCGTGGAGCTCGGCACCACCCGGCGGATGTCGGAGGTGGTCCGGGAGGTCGCCGACGTCCCGGAGGAGCGGGTCGCGGTGTTCAGCGGCCCGAACGTGGCGCGCGAGATCGCGACCGGGGAGCCGAGCGCGGCGGTCGCCGCGTGCGTGGACGAGCAGGCCGCGGTGGGGCTGCAGGCCGCGACCATGACGCCGTACTTCCGCGTCTACACCTCCACCGACGTGATCGGCGTGGAGCTGGGCGGGGCGATCAAGAACGTCGTCGCGCTGTGCGTCGGGATGTCGGTCGGGCTCGGCTTCGGGTCCAACACGCAGGCGGTGCTGATGACGCGCGGCCTGGCCGAGATCACCCGGCTCGGGATCGCGCTCGGCGCCGACGAGCACACCTTCGCGGGGCTCGCCGGGATGGGCGACCTCGCCGCGTCCTGCATGTCGCCGCTGGCGCGGAACCGGACGTTCGGCGAGAACCTCGGCCGCGGGATGACGCTGGAGCAGGTCATCGCCGTCACCAAGCAGACCGCCGAGGGCGTGAAGTCCTCGGAGGCGGTGCTGGAGCTGGCCCGCAAGCACAACGTGGAGATGCCGATCACCGAGGCGGTCGTGTCGGTGCTGTACCACGGCACCCCGATCACGGAGGCGGCGATCTCGCTGATCTCTCGCTCCCCGAAGCCGGAACGGTACGGAGTGTGATGTTCCGGCGATGCGACGGTGCGCCCGGCGGCCGGGGCGCGCCCGGATCGTTCGTGGCCGCGCCCTGCTGATCACCGATAGAGTCGGGAATCATGTCCCAGGTTTCCAAGATCCGCGTGGCCGTCGTGTTCGGCGGGCGCAGCTCCGAGCATGCGATCTCGTGCGTCACCGCGGGCGCCGTGCTGGCCGCGATCGACCGGGACCGCTACGAGGTGCTGCCGATCGGCATCGCCCGCGACGGCCGCTGGGTGCTCGCGCCGCAGGACCAGCGCCTCGCGATCCAGGACGGCCGGCTGCCCGAGGTGTCCGGCGGCGGGAGCCCGCTCGCGCTGCCGTTCGACCCCGACAGCCGCGGCCTGATGGTCGTCGAGCCCGGCAAGGTCCCCGCCACCCTCGGCGAGGTCGACGTCGTGCTGCCGCTGCTGCACGGCCCGTACGGCGAGGACGGCACGATCCAGGGGCTGCTCGACCTGGCGGGCGTCCGCTACGTCGGCGCCGGGGTGCTGGCCAGCGCGGTCGGCATGGACAAGGGCTTCATGAAGCTGGTCTGGCAGGCGCGCGGGCTGCCCGTCGGCCCGTACGTGCTGATCGGCGACCGGGAGTGGCGCCGCGAGCGCAAGCGCAAGCTCGACGAGGTGAAGGAGCAGCTCGGCCTCGCCGCCGGGCGCGCGGTGTTCGTCAAGCCGGCCCGCGCCGGGTCGAGCATGGGCATCACCCGGGTCGCCGACGAGGCGGACCTGGAGGCGGCGGTCGAGACGGCCCGCGAGCACGACCCGAAGGTGGTCGTGGAGGCCGCGATCGAGGGCCGCGAGATCGAGTGCGGCGTGCTGCAGGGCCTGGACGACGGCCCGCCGGAGGCGAGCCTGCCCGCCGAGGTGCAGATGGCCGGCGACCACGACTTCTACGACTTCGAGACCAAGTACCTCGACGGCGGCACCCGGATGGCGATCCCGCCGGACCTGCCCGCGGAGGCGATCGACGAGGTCCGCGCCATCGCGGCGCAGGCGTTCGAGGCGCTGGACTGCGAGGGCCTCGCCCGGGTGGACTTCTTCCACACCCCGGACGGCCGCTGGATCCTCAACGAGATCAACACGATGCCGGGGTTCACGCCGGCGTCGGCGTTCCCGAAGATGTGGGCCGCGACCGGCCTGGACTACCCGTCCCTGGTGGACCGCCTGATCCAGACGGCGCTGCGGCGCTCCACCGGCCTGCGCTGAGCACGGGCCGGGGCGTCCTCACGCCCCGGTGAAGCGGATCCAGGCGCCGCCGCGCAGGGCGGTGGCGTCGGTCGCCCGGGCGCCGTCGTCGGAGAACGTCCACAGGGTGTTCCCGACCATGACGGACCGGCGGACGGCGCCGCCGAGGTCGCCGGCGGGGTGCTGGATCGTCCCGGCCTCGCGTATCCCGGTGCCGTCGATCTTCAACGCGAGCGCCTCACCGCGTCCGCCGTTGCGGGACGTCACCGGGACGACGACGAGCCCGGACGGCGCCCAGTACAGGAACGCGTGCGGTTCGAACTCGCTCTCGGACGTCGCGCCCGCGAGCTTGTGGACGCCGACGCGGCGCGGCGTGCCGGAGACGTCGAACAGCGACACCTGGAGGCCCTCGGGGCGGCCCGCGCGGGTGGCGTCCTGGCCGATGCCGAGGAGCCGCCCGTCCGCCAGCGGATGCAGGTACGCCGAGTAGCCGCTGATCTTGAGGGCGCCGGTGACGCGGGGCCGGCGCGGGTCCTTCAGGTCGACCGCGTAGAGCGGGTCGATCTGCCGGAACGTGACCGCGTACGCCATCGTCCCGATGAACCGGACGGCGTACAGCCGCTCGCCCTTGCCGAGGCCGTCGACGCGGCCGATCCGGTCGAGGCGCGCGCCGTGCTGGGCGAGGACGAACACCGAGCTCTGCGACGCGGACCCGTCCGGTTTCGTGCCGGTCGAGGTGGTCGCGAGGCGTAGGTCGCCGTCGTACTCCGATAGCGAGTACTGGTCGGGGAGCCGCCCCGGCACCTCGCCCGAGGCGACGTAGCGGGGACGTCCCGCGCCCCTGATGTCGAACTTGTAGACGTCCGTGGACTCCTGGAACGGTGCCGCCCAACGTCCGGTGGCGAGGGGGCGCGCGGGAGCGCCCGTCACGTAGAGGCTGGACCCGTTGCCGTAGACGGTGGTGCCGTCGGCGGCGACCCCTATCGCGGACGGATCGCCGAGCCCGCGCGCGAGGTCGACCGTGAGGACGGTCAGCATCGACGTGCCCGTGTACGAGGCGGGGCGGCTGACCTGCTCGCACGGCGTCCGGAACGTCCTGGCGGGGCCGCCGCCCGCGCTCACCTGGAAGGCGGGCAGCCACGCGTCGAGCGGCGCCTTACGGACCGTCTCGCGGTTGCGCCGGACGGCGTCGTCCTGCGACCCCGCCGGCCCCTTCGGCGGCGGGAAGTCGATGTCGGGCGTTGAGCGGACCACGATCCGCGCCACCGACCCGGTCTGCCGCGCGTCGACGTAGGCGGTGCCGGACGTCATCGTGCCGACGACCTTCGGGGTGCCGGCGAGGTCGATCAGCGTGAGGTCGGTCTGCGGGGTGATCGCGCCGCCCGGGACGATGCCCGGCCGCGGGCCGCGCAGCAGGGGCCGGATCGGCATCCGCTGCGAGAGCACCAGGACGCGGTCGCCGCTGAGCAGGAGCTGCGCGTCGCCCGTCCACGCGGTCTTGCCGGGCGGGCTCACGGTGTGCACGACCTTGCGGGACGCCGCGTCGATGACCTGGAGGCGGCCGCGGGCGAGCGCGACGATCCGGCGGCCGTCGGTCTTGACGATGTCGGGCTCGTCGGCGCCGGGTTCGTGGGCGTTGGTAGTGGAATGCTGCGGGGCGGCCGCCTGGGCGTCCGGCGTCGCCCCGTTCGGCGCGGCGCCTTCCGCCTGGTTCTCCGGGAGCACGCCCTTGCGCAGCAGCGGGACGGCGCCGCCGAGCCCGTACGGGCCGACGCGCGCGGCGGTCGCCTCGCGCAGGCCGTCGAGCAGCGGGGCGCAGCCGTCGTAGGCCACAAGGCGGACGGGGGAGTCGGGCCGGGCGGGGGAGCCGGGGGAGCCGGCGCATCCGGCCAGCAGCGACGCCGCCGCGACCGGTGCGATCGTGCGAGCACGCATTGGCCTTGGACGCGCCCGGCGCCGCCCCGGTTCCCAGCGACCCCGCGCGGCGGCCGCGTCAGGCGCGGAACACCTCGCCGCCGTCCACGTTCAGGATCTGCCCGGTGATCCACGCGGCGTCGTCCGACAGCAGGAACAGGCAGGCGCCGACCATGTCCTCGGGGGTGCCCATCCGCTTGAGCGCCATCTTCTGGTCGACGATCTTCTGCGACATGTTGCCCGGCACGACCTTGCGGTTCGCCTCGGTGTCGGTCGGGCCCGGCGCGATCGCGTTCACCCGGATGCCCATGCTGCCGAGCTCGTGCGCGAGCTGCTGCGTCAGCCCGTTGATGGCGACCTTCGCCAGGCCGTAGAAGCCGGAGTACTGCCAGGCGGCGGTGGACGACTGGTTCACGATCGACCCGCCGCCGCGCGCCTGCATGTGCGGCTGGCACGCGCGCGCGCAGAGCAGCGCGCCGTCCATGTTCACCGCCATGAACTTCTTGTAGTAGTCCCAGTCGACGGTGAACAGGAAGTCCAGCTTCATCGTCCCGAAGATGGCCGCGTTGTTCACCAGGTGGTCGATGCCGCCGAACCGCTCCACGGCGGCGGCGGCCATGGCCTCGGTGGACGCCGGGTCCGACACGTCCGTCTTCACGAACAGGCCCTTGACGTCGTCGGCGACGGCCTGCCCGCGCTCGTCGACGTCCGCGACGACGACGGACGCGCCCTCGGCCGCGAGCCCCCGCGCGTACGCCTCGCCGATCCCCTGGGCCGCGCCGGTGACGATCGCGACCTTTCCCTCGAACCTCATGCTCACAGTCCCTTCGCGCGCGACCGTCCGGCCGTTGTTCTGGACAGGTGTCCAGACTACCGTTCAGTACCGTCCGCGGCGCAAGGGGCGATCCGGCCGTTCTCCGCATCCGCCGCATCCGGGATGTCCGGGGTGCGCCTCCTGATCCCGGGACGAAATGATCTAGGGTGAGCGCCGGGGTCATGGTGGTGCTGCAGCGGATCAAGGTCGGGGCCGTCTACGGCGGCGCGCTGCTCGGCCCGCTCGGCGGCGGGGTCGTCTCCCCGATGCTCCCGGAGATCGGCCGGTCCGTGCACGCCTCGGCGGGCGCCGCGGCCGCCTCGCTGACCGCCTACTTCGTGCCGTTCGCACTCGTCCAGCTGGTGTCCGGGACGCTGGGGGAGCGGTGGGGGCGGCACCGGACGGTCCGGATCGCCTACCTCGTCTACGCGGCGGGCTCGCTGGTGTGCGCGCTCGCGCCGACGCTGGCGCTGTTCCTCGGCGCCCGGGCCGCGCTCGGTGCGGCCAACGCGTTCACCTCGCCGCTGCTGCTGGCGGGGCTCGGCGACATCGTGCCCCGCGAGCGCCTCGGCCGGGCCGTCGGGGTGTACTCCAGCTGCCAGGCGGCCGGGCAGTCGTTCGCGCCGCTGGTCGGCGGGCTCGCGGCGGCGTCGTGGCGGCTCGGGTTCGTGGTGGTCGCGGCCGCCGCGGTGCTGCTGGCGTTCGCGCCGCCGCCCGGCGAGCCGCGCCCGGCCGCGTCGGCGCCGCCCTGGCGGCCGCTGCTGAGCCGGCGGATGGGCCTGCTGTCGGCCGCCGCGTTCATGTCCTACCTCGGCGCGTCCGCGCTGCCGTTCCTGGTCGCGCTGTACGCGCGGGAGAAGCTGGACGTCAGCGCCGACCTCACCGGCGTCGCGCTGCTCGGGTTCGGGGTCGCGGGGCTGGTGCTCGGCGCGGTCTGGGGACGCGTCGCCGAGCGCGCCGGGGCGCGGCTGTGCGGCGGCGTCGCGGCGGTGGTGACCGCGGTGTTCGTCGCGGTGGTGGGGACGTCGGGGTCCGTCGGCGCGCTCGCGGTGTGGTGGACGCTGGCGGGCGCGGGCGCGTCGATGATGACCGTCGCGCTGCAGAGCCTGACGATGCGGGCGGTGCCGAGCAACCGCGGCGGCGCGCTGTCGGCGGTGTCGGCGTTCCGGTTCGGCGGCGGGGCGGTCGCGCCGTTGGTGTGGCTGCCGGTCTACCACGCCGGCGCGGCGGGCGCCTTCGCGGCCGCCGCCTGCTCGCTGCTGCTGGTCGTCCCGGCGCTCGCCCTCACCGGCGACGGCGCGGGGTGACGATGCTCACCGGTCCGTGCCATTGTTGGGCGCCGGAACCGCCGGTAATTTACTGGACGTCTCGTCAATAGCCCGTCGGCGCACGGGAGGGAAGCCCATGTCGGTCCAGCGTCCGCCCGTGCGGCCCCCGGAACCGGAGAACATCGTCCTGCAGGCGCGCGACGTCCGGTTCGACTGGTCGGACGTCCCCCTGCACTGGATCCCCCGCGACCCGGTCGCCACCCACCTCATCAACGTGCTGCACATGCTGCTGCCGGCCGGCGAGGAGTGGTTCGTCAAGGTCTTCAAGGAGGCCGTCCCGTACGTCCGCGACGACCGGCTCCGCGAGGACGTGCTCGGCTTCATCGGCCAGGAGGCCATGCACGCCTCGTCCCACGACGCCGTCCTCGACCACTTCGTCGAGCAGGGCCTGGACGTGCGGCCGTTCGTCCGGCAGGTCGAGTTCGTCTTCGAGGACCTGCTCGGCGACCGCGGCCTGACGGGCGACCGCAAGCGCGCCTGGCTGTTCGAGCGGATCGCGCTGATCGCCGCGATCGAGCACTTCACCGGCGTCCTCGGCGACTGGATCCTCAACGCGAAGGCGCTGGACGAGGCGGGCGCCGACCCGATGATGCTGGACCTGCTGCGCTGGCACGGCGCCGAGGAGGTCGAGCACCGGCACGTCGCGCACGACCTGTTCATGCACCTCGACGGCTCGTACGCGGCCCGGCTCCGCGCGATGGGCGAGACGATCACCATGCTCGGGGCGCTGTGGCACCGCGGGCACCGCTTCCTGATGGCCCGCGACCCGATCGTCCGGGGCCGGATCAAGGGCGGGATGCGGCACCTGCGCCGCACCGGCCCGGCGGGCCTCACGCCCTCCGGGCGGATGGTCGGCGCGTCGGTGCGGCGCTACCTCAGCCGGACCTACAGCCCGCTGAACGAGGGGTCCACGAGCCAGGCGCTGGCCTACCTCGCCGCGTCCCCGGCCGCCCGGGCGGCGCTGCGGTGATCCCGCCCGACCTGCGCGGACGCCGCGAGCGCGACCCGTTCTGGGTCGCGGTGAACGCCGCGTTCAACGGCATCCAGCGGTTCCGCTCGCTGCGCGCCCCCGCCCTGCCGGCCGTCAGCCCCGTCGACCGGACGATGCGCCTGACCGTCCTGGAAGTGCGCCGCGAGGCCGACGACGTGGTGAGCCTGCGGCTCGGCGCCGCCGACGGCCGCGTCCTGCCCGGCTGGCAGCCCGGCGGCCACCTGGACGTGCTGCTGCCGTCCGGGCGCCGCCGCCAGTACTCGCTGTGCGGCGACCCCGCCGACCGGCGCGCCTACCGGATCGCCGTCCGCCGGCTGCCCGAGGGCGGCGGCGGGTCCGTCGAGATGCACGAGCTGCGGGAGGGCGACGCGGTCGCCGTCCAGGGGCCGCGCAACGCGTTCCCGTTCCTCGCGCACGAGCGGTACGCGTTCGTCGCGGGCGGCATCGGCATCACGCCGATCCTGCCGATGGTGACGGCCGCCGACCGGTTCGGCGCCGACTGGAGCCTGGTCTACACCGGCCGGACCCGGGCGTCGCTGCCGTTCCTGGACGAGCTGCCCGCCGGCCGCGTGACCGTCCGCACCGACGACGAGGGCGGCGCGCCGTCCGCCGCGGACCTGCTCGGCGACGTCCCGGACGGCACCGCCGTGTACTGCTGCGGCCCCGCCCCGATGATCGACGCCGTCCGCGCCTCGGTCGGCCTGGACGCGACCCTGCACTACGAGCGCTTCGCGCCGCCGCCCATCGTCGGCGGCCGGCCGTTCGAGGTGGAGCTGCGGCGCAGCGGCCGCGTCCTGCCGGTGCCCGCCGACCGGTCCGCCCTCGACGTGATCAGGGACGCGCTGCCGGACGTGGCCTACTCCTGCCGCCAGGGCTTCTGCGGCACCTGCCGGACCGGCGTCCTCTCCGGCGCCGTGCACGACCGCGCGCCGTCCGACCAGGGCGACGACTCCATGCTGGTCTGCGTCTCCCGCGCCACCGGCGGGCGGATCACGCTCGACCTGTGATCCGGGGGAGACCCGGCCGCCGTCGGGATATGCCAGGCTTGGGGGACCTGGTTCCGTCCTGAGGAGAATGCGCCGTGCCGCCAGCCGACCTGCCGGATCGCATCGGCCCTTACCGGGTGGCGGACCGGCTCGGCGAAGGCGGGATGGGCACGGTCTACGTCGGGCTGGACGCCACCGGCCGCAAGGTCGCCATCAAGGTGATCCGCCGCGAGTACGCCGCCGACCGGCAGTACCGGGCGCGGTTCCAGGCCGAGGTCGCGGCGGCGCAGCGCGTCCGCCCCTTCTGCACCGCGCCGGTGCTCGACGCCGACCCGGCCGCCGACCCGCCGTACCTGGTCACCGAGTTCGTCAACGGCCCCAGCCTGGACGCCGCCGTCGCCAAGGACGGCCCGCTGCGCGGCGCCGACCTGGAGGCCGTCGCGGTCGGCATCGCGACCGCGCTGACCGCGATCCACGACGCCGGCGTCGTGCACCGCGACCTCAAGCCCGCGAACGTGCTGCTGTCCACGTTCGGCCCCCGCGTCATCGACTTCGGCATCGCCCGCTCGCTGGACGGCACGCGCCTCACCGCGACCGGCGGCATCGTCGGCACGCCCGCGTTCATGGCGCCCGAGCAGCTGGACGGCCGCGGCGCGGCCCCCGCGTCCGACGTGTTCGCCTGGGGCGCGACGGTCGCGTTCGCGGCGCGCGGCGGGCCCTGCTTCGGCGGCGACTCGATCCCCGCGGTCATCCACCAGATCGTCAGCGGCCGGCCCGACCTGACCGGGCTGAGCGGGACGCTGCTGGAGGCGGTCGAGGCCGCGCTGGCGAAGGACCCGGCGCGCCGCCCGTCCGCGCAGGCGCTCCTGGACCGGCTGATCTCCAGCGGCGCGCCCCGGCAGGCCCCCGCCGGGGCGCCGCCGGCCGGGGCGGGACTGACCGGGACGGGGCTGACGGGGGCGGCGCGGCACGCCGCGCCCCAAGGCGGCCCGCAGACCCCGGCGCCCGCCCGCCACGGCGGCCTCACCGCCGCGCCGCCTCCGTCGCAGGTCCCTGCCCCGCAGCCCGCCCCCTCGGCCGCGCCCGCCGCGCCGGCCGGGCTCGCGGCGGGCGAGGCCGACGCGCTCGTCGAACGGCAGTACCGGCAGGCCGCGCAGGCGGGCGACCCGCTCGCGATGCGCAACCTCGCGGTGATGCTGGGCATGCAGGGACGCACGGCCGAGGCGCAGTCGTGGGAGAAGTACGCCGACGCGGTCGCCGCGCGCGGGACGGCGTACCCGCCGTCCGGCTACGGCTACTCCCCGGCGACCCGGCCGGCGCACGCGGCGCCCGCCTCCCAGGGCCGCGCCGACCCGTACGGCAAACCGTCCTACAACCACGCGTCGATCTACGCGCTGACCTGCGGCCTCATCGGGCTGATCTCGTGCGGCCTCACCTCGATCCCGGCGATCGTCGCCGGGCACATCGCGTGGGCGCGGGTGCGCCGGTCCCGGCAGCGGGGCCTCGGCTTCGCGATCACGGGGATCGCGCTCGGCTGGCTCATGGTCGGCCTGTGGGTGCTGCTCCTCATCGGCTGGCTGGTGCCGGACGACTCGTCCGGCACCTGAGCCCCGCCCCCGGGCCCCGCGATAAATGCGTTGCGGGCCCCGCGGCCTCGATGGCACCGTGGAACACGTCAGCCCGTCGAAGACGGTGACACGAGACCTCGAGAGGAGGACCGGCCATGGCGATGGAGCAGCTACGACTTCGACTGCCCTCGGCGTCGCACGCCCGCCCCGGCCGGTATCCCCTCTCCTAGAGGCCCCCTGGCCGAGCCGCCGCGAGCGACGCCTCGCACCGACCTGCGGCTCTACCCCAACAGGCAGAGGGGCCATCCCCAGATGGTGGACGTTCCGGGTTCGAATCCCGGGAGCCGCACGCAAGCCTCCGTAGTCCAACGGTAGAGACAGCGGCATGAGGTGCCGTGTGCTGGGGGTTCGAATCCCTCCGGAGGTACGAAGCGGGCCATGAGCCCGCGCATGGGGCGGCGCCGACGCGGGAGAGTCGGGCCTGTCTGTAAAACAGGTGCAATGTCTGAGTGGGTTCGAATCCCACCCGCCTCGCAAGCCGCGTCTAGCGCTGGCGCTCGTGGATGTACAGCTCCTTGCGGCCCGCCGGCCCCACGGAGCGGTGGTCCGGCACCGGCAGCTCGTAGCGGACCTTCCGCTGATGGTCGCCGTACTGCCGGCCGGCGTTGTAGACCGACCGGAACTTCCAGATCGACCTGGCGAAGTTCGTCTGCCCGTGCCACAGGTGGCGGCCCATGATGCCGAGCGTCTGCGCCGCCGCCGCGACGCCGAGATGCTTGCGGTTCATCACCGACTGCGTCTTCACCAGCTCGCGGTAGAACTCGTACAGCGGCAGGTTCGTCGGGACCACCGCGTGCTGGATGTCGAAGAGCCGGTAGTCGCGCGTCGTCAGCTTGCGGGACTCGGTGTGCCAGATCTCCGTGCCCGGATACGGCGTCATCACCGTGAGGTTGACGATCTCCGGCACCGACAGCGCCCACTCGCGGACGAGCTTGAACTGCCGCGCGTCCCAGGTCGGGTCCACGATCAGGTTGACGGCGACGGTGAGGCCCATCTTGCGGGCGAGCTCCAGGGCCTTGACGTTGGTGTCGGGGCTCGTCCGCTTGCGGTACCGGTCGAGGCCCTCCTCGTCCAGCGCCTCCATGCCGAGGAACATGTAGTTCAGGCCGAGCCGCCGCCACCGCTCGAACACCTCGGGGTGGCGCAGCAGCACGTCCGCGCGGGTCTCCAGGTAGTACTCCTTGCGGATGCGGCGCCGCTCCACCTCGGCGGCGATCGCGTCGCCGTGCTCGGGCTTGATGAACGCGACGTCGTCCACGATGAACAGGCCGGGCTCGCGGATCGAGGCGATCTCCTCGGCCGCGGCCTCCGCCGACACCTTCCGGTACGTGCGGCCGTAGAACGTCCACGCGCTGCAGAACGAGCAGTCCCACGGGCAGCCGCGGGTGAACTCGATGGACGCCGCCGGGTCCAGGACGCCGATGAAGTACTTGTGGCGGCGGCGGGTCAGGTCGCGGGCGGGGCGGGGCGCGTCCAGGCTGTCGAGCAGCAGCGGCACCTTCTTGCAGGTGCCGTCGGCGGTGACCGCGCCCGGCACCTCGCCGAGGCCGCCGTCGCGGGCGGCCTCCAGCAGCATCGGCGCCGCGACCTCGCCCTCCCCGCGCAGCACCGCGTCCAGCGCCCCGTTGGCTTGGTCGAGGACGTGCGCGGCGATGAACGAGACGCTGTGCCCGCCGGCGAACACGAAGCACCGCGGCAGCCGCCGCTTGACCTCCTTGGCCAGGTCGATCATCTCCGGCACGTTGGCCAGGTAGTTCACCCCGAACCCGACCGCCTCCGGCTGGAACTCGCGCAGCTCGCGGCGCAGGTCCTCGTGCGTGAACACCTGCAGGTCCAGGAGCCGGACCTCGTGGCCCGCGGCGCGCAGCGCCCCCGCGACCCGCTCGACGCCGAGCGGTTCGAGCCGCAGGAAGATCTCCGAGTACATCAGTCCGCTGGGATGGACCAGGAGAGTGCGCATCGGTTCCCTTCCCAGGCGCCTCGGTCGTTGCGTGGCGGTGACGGGGATGATCCGCACCGGACAGCGGAGTGTTACCCGTGACAACGGAGAGTTAACGAGTTGCCGGAGCGGGGCCGCTGAACTAATGTCTGGACATGTGTCCGGGGAAGTGTCGACCGAGCCCACCCGCCGCCGCCTCACGCCGCGGCAGGCCGACACCGTGCGGCGGCTCACCGACGCCGCCGTCGAGGAGGTCCGCGACACCGGCTACGAGGGGCTGACCGTCCGCAACGTCGCCCGCCGCGCGGGCGTCGCGCCCGCCACCGCCTACACCTACTTCGCGTCCAAGAACCACCTGATCACCGAGGTGTTCTGGCGGCGGCTCAGCGCGCTGCCGCCCCTCGAGACCGGCGGGGACCCGGACGTCACCGGCCGCGTCGAGCGGGTCCTGCGCGAGATCGCGCTGCTGGTGTCCGACGAACCGGAGCTCGCCGCCGCGTGCACCACCGCGATGCTCGGCACCGACCCCGACGTCCGGGAGCTGCGCGCCCGCATCGGCGTCGCGATCCGCACCCGGCTGCGCGACGCGCTCGGCGGGCACGCCGACCCGGCCGTCCTCGGCGCGCTGGAACTGGCCTACTCCGGCGCGCTCCTGCACGCCGGCATGGGCTACACCTCCTACGCGCGCATGGCCGACCGGCTCGCCGAGATGGCGCGGCTCATCCTGCCCGGCGGGGGACAGGGCGGCGTCCGCTAGTTCCGGTTCCGGCCGGTTCCGGTGCCCGCTAGATCTGGCCCTCGGGCTTCGCCGGGATCGTCGACTTGATCGCGGGCGTCAGCTCGATCAGCACGTCCCCGGCCGGCCGGTACTTCGCCGGGACCGTCACCTCGACGTACGCCTGCCGGCCCACCGCCGTCCAGGTCACCGGGCGGTCCACCGGCTCCCCGAACCAGCTGATCCCGTTGATGTCGACCAGCTGCGACGTCTGCCGCAGCGCGGCCGGGACCGGCACGCCGCAGCGCAGCGCGATCGCGGGCGACCCCCACGCCGCCGTCAGCTGCGAGTCCGGTGTCGTGTCGCGCAACGACTGGCCGTGCACCTTCGCGGGCAGCCGCAGCCCCTCGCACAGGCGCTGCGTCGCCGCGTCCGGATGCGGGACCGGCACCTCCACCGCGCCGTCCCCGCACGCGGCGGGCAGCAGCACCAGCGGAGCCAGCAGTACCGGCGCCCAGCGGAACCGGAACCTAGATGTGGACAATGGGGCAGGTGAGGGTGCGCGTGATGCCCTGGACCGTCTGGATCTGCGCGACGACGAGCTTGCCCAGCTCGTCCACATTCCGCGCCTCCGCTCGGACGATCACGTCGTAGGGTCCCGTGACGTCCTCCGCCAGGGTCACCCCGGGCACGCCGGAGATGTGCCCCGCGACCTCGGCCGCCTTGCCCACTTCGGTCTGGATGAGGATGTAGGCCTGCACCATCACGTCCTCCCCTGGGCGGAGAAATAGCCGTCGGACGGTCACCGTATCGTGTTAGGCGGCGCCGTGGGCGTCCGGGGGGCGCACTGCGCGTGCACGGCGCGTGCACGGCCCCGGGCGAGGCCGGCGGGCCGCGGTCGGCGGGCGGGCACTGGGTGGGGAACGGGGCGGGGACGGGGCGGATGGGCACCATCGGGGAACTGGGCGAGTTCGGGCTGATCGGCCGGCTGACGCGGCGGCTCCCGCAGGGGCCCGCCGTCCGGCTCGGCCCCGGCGACGACGCCGCGGTCATCGCCGCCCCCGACGGCCGGGTCGTCGCCACCACCGACCTGCTCGTCGAGGGCCGGCACTTCCGCCGCGACTGGTCCGCCCCCTACGACATCGGGCACAAGGCCGCCGCGCAGAACCTCGCCGACGTCGTCGCCATGGGCGCGCGCCCGACCGCGCTGCTCGTCGGGTTCGCGGCACCGCCGTCCACCGGCGTGGCCTGGGCCGAACGGCTCTACGACGGCCTCGCCGCCGAGTGCCGCCGCGCCGGCGCGTCCGTCGCGGGCGGCGACGTGGTCGGCGCCCCCGAGGTCACCCTCGCCGTCACCGCGCTCGGCGACCTCGCGGGAGGGGAACCGCTGACGAGGTCCGGCGCGCGTCCCGGCGACCTCGTCGCGGTGCGCGGCCGGCTCGGATACGCCTCGGCCGGGCTGGCGCTGCTCGCCGACGGGCGGGACGGGCCCGCCGGGCTGCTCGCCGCGCACCGCCGCCCCGAGCCGCCGTACGAGGCGGGCGCCGAGGCGCGGGCCGCCGGCGCGACCGCGCTCCTCGACGTCAGCGACGGCCTCGTCCAGGACCTCGGGCACATCGCTGCGGCGAGCGGGGTGCGGATCGACGTCGACTCCGCGACACTGGTCGTCCCGGAGGTCCTCGGCCCGGACGGGCTGCGGCACGTGCTCACCGGCGGCGAGGACCACGGGTTCGCCGCGACCTTCCCGGCGGATTCGCCGCCGCCCCCGTCCTGGACGGTGATCGGAACCGTAGGAAGGGGTGCGGGTGTGCGCGTCGACGGCCGCGTTCCGGACGCCACCGGATGGGACCATTTCCGGGGGTGAACGGTGCATTGTCAAGGATGTGCTTTCCCGCATCCGGTAGGCATGTTTGGTACTGATTTGGTATACATCCTGTGATCGAAGAGGAATGGGATGGGACGACACACCAAGCGCGAGCAGTCCGATGAGGAGCCCGTGCCGGACGATCCGGCGCCCGCGGGTTCGTACCTCGGCGCTCCTCCCGGTCCGTCCTTCGAGGCCTTCTCCGGCCCGACCGACGACCAGGTGTTCTTCTCCTCCTACGAGCCGTTCCCTCCCGCCTCCTCCGCCGGCCCTCCGCCGCCCGGGGCGCAGGGCGGGCACGGGCCTCCCCAGCGCCGTTTCGAGCCGTATCCCGGGGACTATCCCGGCGACGTCCCCGCGGGCCCGGCTGGACGAGACGACCGCGTCGCCGACGACCGCATCGCGGTCGGCGCGGCGGCCCTCCAAGCACAGCCCGTGACCGGATCCGGCGGCGACTCCGCCACCGCCGGCGCCGGGCAAGGCGCCTCCCCCCGGGCCAGGATGGCCCGGCTCGTCTCCGCGCTCCCCGTCCCGATGCTCCCGATCGTCGCGCTCGTGATCGCCGTCGGCGTCGTCGCGTACGCGCTGAGCACCCAGCAGATCTCCCTCAACTTCGCCGGCGGCGCCCCCAAGAACCCGACCGGCACCGACCCGCGCGACAGCCAGGTCTCCCAGCGCGGGCCGGGCCAGCGCGCCAGCCGGGCGAGCCGCCCCGACGGGCTCGTCCTCGCCTTCCACGTCACCTCCCGGACCGCCACGGCGTTCCGGGCCACCGGCACGGTCACCAACCGGGGCCCGAAGCCGGTCTCCCGCTGGGCGCTCGCCTTCAAGATCCCGAACGTGACGGTCGGCGCGGTCAGCGGCGCGATCGTCGTGAAGACCGGGCAACTCGCCTACGTCCGCGGCCGCGCGGGCCTCGCGCCCGGGGGCTCCGCCCGGTTCGTCTTCACCGCGACCGGCAAGCCGCACAAGCCGACGTACTGCATCATGAACAGGCTGGCCTGCGCGATCCTGTGAGCCCGGGCCGGACGCCGCGCCGCGCCGTACGACAGATCACCATAAAGTGGATGTCATGCAGCAGAACGCGTCCGCGCCGCGCCAGGCCCCGCCCCTCGTGCTCACCATCGCGGGCTCGGACTCCGGCGGCGGCGCCGGGATCCAGGCGGACCTGAAGACCATGCTCGCCCTCGGCGTGCACGGGATGAGCGTCATCGCCGCCGTCACCGCGCAGAACTCCCTCGGCGTCCAGGGCTACTGGGAACTGCCCGCCGAGGCCGTCCGGGCGCAGCTCGACTCCGTGCTCTCCGACATCGGCGTCCACGCGATCAAGACCGGGATGCTGGCGTCGACCGCGCTGGTCGAGACCGTCGCCGAGGCGCTGGCCGCCTCGGACGCCCCGTCCGTCGTGGACCCGGTCGGCGTCTCCAAGCACGGCGACTCGCTGCTCGCGCCCGACGCCGTCGACGCCGTCCGCTCGGTGCTGCTGCCCGCCGCGACCGTCGTCACCCCGAACCTGTACGAGGTCGAGCAGCTCACCGGCGTCAAGGTGGTCGACGAGGGGGGCCTGCGCGAGGCCGCCGAGGCGGTCAGGGCGCTCGGCCCCCGCTGGGTGCTGGTCAAGGGCGGCCACCTGCCCGGCGAGCCCGCCGACCTGCTGTTCGACGGGGAGCGCGAGTACCGCTTCACCGCGCCGCGGCACGACAACCGGCACACCCACGGCACCGGCTGCACCCTCGCGTCCGCGATCGCCTCGCACCTCGCGCTCGGCGACGACGTCCCCGCGGCGGTCGGCAAGGCCAAGGAGTACGTCACCGGCGCGATCGCCGCGGGCTTCGCCCTGGGCAGCGGCATCGGCCCCGTCGACCACGGCTGGCAGTTGCGTTCACCGCAATCCCGGTCCGAGGGCCTCGCCTAGCGGCTCGTCCCTCGACCGTGTTCGTGCGGCGCGGCATCGCTTCGCGATCTTCCCGGTGGAGGCTCGCCTCCACCGGCCAGGTCACGCGCTCGCGTGACGGCCGGGCGCCGTCCGACGAAAAGGGGTCCGGGCATGCGAAAACCGGTTCATCGGGCAGTCCCGATGAACCGGCTCAGGCTCGCGTCCCGCGGTTCAGACGGTCGGCTTGACGATCTTGCCGGCCTTGATGCACGAGGTGCAGGCGTTGATCCGCTTGGTGCTGCCGTTCACGACGGCGCGCACGCGCTGGATGTTGGGGTTCCAGCGGCGCGGGGTGCGGCGGTGCGAGTGGGAGACGCGCATGCCGAAACCGGGTCCCTTGCCGCAGACGTCGCAGACGGAAGCCACGGGAAACTCCAAGTGGTGTCGATGCTCTACCGGAGCGCCGCCCGTCGCCGCCTCGGGCGGGGCCGGGCATCGTGGGCGCTCACTGATCGCGCCTCGGACGAGGCGCACGGATCAGACTAGCCGAACGGTCCCTGACTAAGCGAATCGGTGCCGCGGTCAGTGCCCTCGCGGGGCGCGGTCGGGCGTCTGGCGCCCGGCGGGGAACGCACTGCAAGATGACCCGATGGTCCTTGATGCGGCGGTGGTGCGGCGGTGGTGCAGGCTCGCGGCGGACGCGCTCGGCCGCACCCGCGGGGAGATCGACGCGCTGAACGTCTTCCCCGTCCCCGACGGCGACACCGGCACCAACCTGCACCTGACCGTCCTCGCGGCGGCGGACGCGGCCGGCGGCCTGCCCGACGGCGCGGGCGAGGCGGACACCTGGCGGGCGGTCTCGCAGGCCGCGCTGCTGGGCGCGCGCGGGAACTCCGGTGTGATCCTCAGCCAGGTGCTCCGCGGCATGGCCGACGTGCTCGGCGCGCCGGCGCGGCCGGGCGGCGCGGCGCTCGCGGAGGCGCTGGAACACGCGTCCGTGCTGGCCAGGGCGGCGGTCGAGCATCCCGTCGAGGGCACGATCCTCAGCGTGCTGGGCGAGGCGGCGGCGGCCGCGTCGGCGGCGTCCGGGACGGACCTCGCCGGGACGGCCCGAGCGGCGGCGGACGGGGCGCGGCGGGCGCTGCGCCGCACCACCGGCCAGCTCGACGTCCTGGCCCGCAGCGGCGTGGTGGACGCGGGCGCCGCCGGGCTGTGCGTGGTCCTCGACGCGCTCGCCGCGGTGGTCACCGACGAATACCCCGAGCACTACGACGTCCCGGCCCGTACCGCCGGCGCGGCGCCGCCGCCCGCCGGGCACGCGGAGCCGCCGGGTCCCGGATACGAGGTTATGTACCTGCTGGACGCGCCGGACGGTGCCGTCCATGACCTGCGCGAACGGCTCGACGACCTTGGAGACTCCCTCGTCGTGGTGGGCGGCGACGGCCTGTGGAACGTCCACGTGCACGTCGACGACGCGGGCGCCGCGATCGAGGCGGGCCTGGCCGCCGGGCGCCCGCACCGCATCCGCGTCACCTACCTGCACGCCGCGCCGCACCGGCCGCACGCCGGCCGCGCCGTGATCGCGGTGACCGCCGCCGACGGGCTGGCCGCGCTGCTCGAGGAGGCCGGTGCCCGGGTCGTGCGGCGCGAGCCGGGCGCGGTGCCGCCGCTGGCGGTGCTGGCCGAGGCGATCCTCGCGGCGGGCGAGGAGGTGGTGGTGCTGCCGGACGAGCCGGAGGTGCTCGCGCTCGCCGAGGCCGCCGCCGAGCGCGCCCGCGACGGCGGCGCCCGCATCGCGGTGGTGCCGGCCAGGGCGTCGGTGCAGGGGCTCGCGGCGCTCGCGGTGCACGACCCGCTGCGCCGCTTCGGCGACGACGTCATCGCGATGACCCGCGCCGCGGGCGCGACCCGGTTCGGGCACCTGGAGGTGGCGGCGGAGGAGGCGGTGACGAGCGTCGGCCTGTGCCGTCCCGGCGACGTCCTCGGCCTGATCGAGGGCGACGTCGCGACGATCGGCGGCGATGTCGCGCAGGTCGCCCGGCGCGTCCTGGACCGGATGCTGTCGGGCGGCGGCGAGCTCGTCACGCTGATCGCCGGGCGGAACGCCCCGCCCGGACTGGCCGAGCGGCTGGAGGACCACCTGCGCGGCGGGCACCCCGACGTGGAGGTCGGCCTGTACGACGGAGCGCAGCGCCGCTACCCGCTGCTCATCGGAGTCGAGTGATTCGTGTCCCCGCCATGGGCTAGAAAGGAGTCCGTGGCGAATCTCGACGAGCCGTTGCACAAGGTTCTGGGCGACAAGACGGCCAAGGTGCTGGAGAAGGGCCTCGAGCTGAGGACGGCCGGCGACCTGCTGCACCACTATCCGCGCCGCTACGCGACCCGGGGCGAGCTGACGCCGCTGAACGAGCTGCTGGACGGCGAGCACGTCACGGTCATGGCGGAGGTCGTGAAGGTGCAGGGCCGCACGCTGACCCGCAGCCCCGGCTACGTCCTGGAGATCACCGTCACCGACGGCACCGGGCAGCTCAAGCTCAGCTTCTTCGGCCGCAAGGGCTCCTACCGTCCCGAGAAGGACCTGTCGCCGGGCACCCGCGGCCTGTTCGCCGGCAAGATCAGCACGTACCGGCCGCGCAGCGGGAACGTCCAGCGCCAGCTCACGCACCCGCAGTACAAGGTGGTCGCGGAGCGGACCGCCGAGCAGGCCGCGCAGGAGTGGGCGGACGAGATCATCCCGATCTACCCGTCCACCAAGGGCCTGGACATCGAGACGATCGGCAAGTCGGTCGGGATGGTCCTGGACCAGCTCGATCTGCCCGGCGACCCGATGCCGGAGGAGCTGCTGCGCCGCCGCGGTCTGACCGGCCTGCGCGAGGCGTACGAGGGCATCCACCGGCCGAAGTCGTGGGACGAGCTGGGCCGCGCCCGCGCCCGCCTCAAGTGGGACGAGGCGTTCGTCGTGCAGGTCGCGCTGGCGCAGCGCCGGCTCGCCGCCGCGGCCCTGCCGGCCAAGCCGCGCCCGCCGTCGTTCGGCGGCGTCCTCGCGGAGTTCGATGCGCGGCTGCCGTTCGAGCTGACGAAGGGCCAGCACGAGGTGGGCGACGAGATCGCCGCCGACCTCGCCCTGGAGCACCCCATGCACCGCCTCCTCCAAGGCGACGTGGGAGCCGGCAAGACCGTGGTCGCGTTGCGGGCGATGTTGCAGGTGGTGGACGGGGGCGGGCAGGCGGCGCTGCTCGCGCCGACCGAGGTGCTCGCCCAGCAGCATTACCGGTCGATCACCGGGATGCTCGGCGACCTCGCGCAGGCGGGGCAGATCGGCGGCGCCGAGCACGCGACCCGGGTGGCGCTGCTGACCGGGTCGCAGGGCGCGAAGGCGCGCAAGGCGGCGCTGCTGGACGCGGCGTCCGGCACGGCCGGGATCGTGGTCGGCACGCACGCGCTGCTGCAGGAGACCGTGCAGTTCGCCGACCTCGGGCTCGTGGTGGTGGACGAGCAGCACCGGTTCGGTGTCGAGCAGCGGGACGCGCTGCGCGAGAAGGTCGACGGCGGACGCCCGCACGTCCTGGTGATGACGGCGACGCCGATCCCGCGGACCGTCGCGATGACGGTGTTCGGCGACCTGGAGACGTCGGTGCTGGGGCAGCTGCCCGCGGGCCGCTCGGAGATCCAGACGCACGTGGTGCCGCCGGAGCGGCCGAACTTCCTCGCGCGGACGTGGGAGCGGATCCGGGAGGAGGCCGCGCAGGGCCGGCAGATCTACATCGTGTGCCCGCGCATCGGGGAGAAGGAGGGCGACGAGGGCGACGCCGTCGCCGCCGACGAGGACGGCCGGCGGTCCCCGCTCGGCATCATGGAGCTGCTGCCGAGCCTGGAGGAGCTGCTGCCCGGGCTGCGGATCGGGGTGCTGCACGGCAAGCTCCACCCGGACGAGAAGGACGCGGTGATGCGCCGCTTCACCGACCGGGAGCTGGACGTGCTGCTCGCGACCACGGTCATCGAGGTCGGCGTGGACGTGCCGAACGCGACCGTGATGGTGATCATGGACGCGGACCGGTTCGGGGTGTCGCAGCTGCACCAGCTGCGCGGCCGGGTCGGGCGCGGGTCGCTGCACGGGCTGTGCCTGCTGGTGACGGACGCCGAGCCGGGGAGCAAGGCGCGCGAGCGGCTGGACGCGGTGGCCTCGACGACCGACGGGTTCAAGCTGTCGCGGCTCGACCTGGAGCAGCGGCGGGAGGGCGACGTGCTGGGCGCCTCGCAGGCGGGCCGCGCGTCGAGCCTGCGGCTGCTCACGCTGCAGCGCGACGAGGACGTCATCCGGGACGCCCGGGACGAGGCGACGGCGCTGGTCGAGGCCGATCCGGAGCTGGCGGGCCATCCGGGGCTGGCGACCGTGCTGGCATCGCTGCTGGACGAGGACCGCGCCGGCTTCCTGGAAAAGACGTAATTCCTACCTATTAAGTTGACTTTTCGCCGGTTCGCGGACACGATGGGCACGTGACCCCGAACTCGGCCCTCGTCGCCCGGCTGCACGTCGACCTGCGGCGCGTGGCCAGCGCCCTGTGTTCCCGTCGCTGATCCCGCCCGCGGCCCGGGCTCCCGCCCGGCCGCCCAGGACCGACGGCTTCCAGGAGGCCACACCATGACGATCACCCGGCTCGACGACGTGGAGGAGTCCCTCCGCGCCACCGACCCCGCCACCCGCGCCGCCGCCGTCACCGCGCTCACCGCCGCCGTCCGATCCGGCGACGCGCCGCGCGGCGCCGGCGACACCCTCGCCTGGGCGCTCGCCGACGAGGACGGCGACGTCCGCGGCCGCGCCGCGCACGCCCTGCGCCGGCTCCCCGAGCTGTACATCGGCGAGGACGGCATCGGCGCGCTCCGGCTCGCCGCCGCCCGCGGCCGCGACCGGCTCGTCCGCGACACCGCCGCCGAACTGCTCGCGCTCCTCGCCCGCGGCGCCGGCGAACTGTACGCGCAGGGCCTGCAGGACGACGAGCCGCAGGTCCGCACCCAGGCCGTGCTCGGGCTCGTCGCGCTCGGCGCGCTGCCCGAGGTCGCCGAGGCCGCCGACGACCCGTCCCGCGAGGTGCGGGTCGCCGTCGCCGAGGGCCTCGCCCGGCTCGCCGGCCCCGCCGCCCTCACCGCGCTGGAGCACCTGCTCGCCGACCACGACCCCGTCGTCCGGATGGCGGCGCTCGACGCGGCGGCCGACCTCGGCGTCCCCGGACCGCTGGAGGGACGCGTCGTCACCGCGACCGCGCACGCGAGCTGGCAGGTGCGGCGCCGCGCCGTGCGCGCGCTCGGCCGCGCCCGCGCCGAGGCCGCCGTCCGGCCGCTCGTCCGCGCCCTCGGCGACCGCGTCGTCGACGTCCGGCGCGCCGCCGTGCAGGCCCTCGAGCAGTGGGCGGCGGACCGTCCCGAGGTGGTCACGGCCCTCACCGAGTCACTCACCGACCCGGACCCGGGTGTGCGCACCCAGGTCCGCTGGGCGCTCGCGTAGGCGTACGCGAGCCCGCGGACGGGCCGCCGGCGTGGCACGGCGCCGGCGGCCCGTCCCACTTCGCACCGCGCAGGTCTCGATGCGGGCGGGACGTTCTGGGGTGGGGCGCCCCGCCCGCTTCAAGCCCTGCGCGGACGGCCGGGCACAGCGACGCACCGGAATCGAGAACTCACGGACGATCACCGACGTCTAACGTGATACCGGAAGGTAAGGGCCGGACGGTGCCCGCGCGGGTAGGTGTTCCCGTGGCGGGTCCACGCGACGGAGGAGTGCCGATGACGCCCGTTGCCCCACTGCGGCCGGACGACCCGGGGCGGCTGGGGCGCTACGAGCTGCTCGGCCGGCTCGGCGAGGGCGGGCAGAGCGTCGTCTACCTCGGCCGCCGCGACGACGGCATGCACGGCGCGGTCAAGCTGCTGCGCGCGCAGCTGAGCCGCAGCCCCGAGTGGCGCGCCCGGTTCGAGCGCGAGCTGAAGCTGATCGAGCGGGTCGCCGGGTTCTGCACCGCGCAGGTCGTCGACGCCGACGTCTCCGGCGCGACGCCGTACGTGGTCAGCGAGTACGTGCCGGGGCCGTCGCTGACCGGGCTGGTCGGCGAGCACGGCCCGCGCGCCGGCACCGGCCTGGACCGGCTCGCCATCGGCACGGTCACCGCGCTCGCCGCGATCCACCGCGCCGGGATCCTGCACCGCGACTTCAAGCCGTCGAACGTGCTGATGGGGCCGGACGGCCCGCGCGTCATCGACTTCGGCATCGCGCGCGTCATCGGCGCGTCGGCGGCGCGGGGCAGCGGCGTCGTCGGGACGCCGTCCTACATGGCGCCCGAGCAGGTGACCGACGCCGAGCTCGGCACCGGCGTCGACATGTTCACCTGGGCCGCGACGATGCTGTTCGCGGCGACCGGCCGGCACCCGTTCGGCAACGACTCGATCTCCGCGGTGTTCAACCGGATCCTGCACCACGAGCCGGACCTGTCGCCGCTGCCTGGGACGCTGCGCGGCGCGGTCGCCGCGTGCCTGGCCAAGGACCCGGCGCGGCGTCCCGAGGCGCAGCAGGTGCTGCTCGACCTGATCGGGCGCGACGTCCCGCCCGCGGACGGCGGCGCGCTGAGCACCGGCGCGCACCTGGCCGGCGACCAGCGCACGCCCCCGGCCGCCCGGTTCGCGGCGGCGGGCACCGGGCCGGAAACGCCGACCGGGTCGTCCACCGGCACCCCGGAGACGCTGCCGCGCCCGCCGCGCCGCATCGGCCGCCGCGTGGCGCTCGCCGCGGCGCCGCTGGTCGTCCTCGCGGGCGGCGGGACGGCCTGGGCGCTGCTCGCGAACGGCTCGCCGGACGCGCCCGCCAAGGCGTCCACCGAGCAGGCGGCGCCGCCCGCGGCGGCGACGGCGGCGGTCGCCCCGGCCGCGCAGGCGGTCCGGTCGGTGCTCAGCTTCGACCACGCCTCACTCGACCGGAACGTGGCGGCCGCGCACCAGGTGTCGACTCCGCGCTACGGCGCCGACTACGACCGGCAGCTCACCGCCAGCGGCTACCGCAAGGAGCTCCAGGACAAGAAGGGGTCGGTGACGACGGACGTCGTCGACTCAGCGGTCGTCGGCGCGGCGTCCGACAAGGTGACGGTGCTGGCGTTCGTCAAGCGGACGGTGCGCGCCGAGGACGCCTCGCCGCGGCTGCTGTCGGACCCGATGCGCGCGACGATGGTCAGGCAGGACGGCCGGTGGCTCCTCGACACCCTCTACACGCTCAAGGCGGGGTCGCAGCGCGCCGACACCTCGGGCCTGCCGTGGCCGGGCGCGCAGGCGCGCGGGGCGCTCGGCGCCGTCTACCGGGACCGGGCCGTCGCGTCGGGGACGCCGGTGGAGGCGGGCCTGCGCGCCGGCGGCGGGTCCGGCGCGCTGACCGCGCTCGTCGCCGTCGGCGACTGCAAGGGCGCGTGCACCGACAAGGACCCGGTCTCGTTCCACCGCCTGCTGCTGCGGCGCTCGGGCGGCTCGTGGACGGTCACGTCCTCGCAGCCGCTCTGAAAAGGGAACGGTCCGGGCGCGCCCCTCGGCGGGACGCCCCCGGACCGTGGACGCGGGTCAGGACTCGCGAGCGGCGGACCGCCTGCGGGTCGCGGCGATCGCCGCGCCGCCGGCCGTGATGGCGGCCAGGCCGAGCGCGGCGATGGGCAGCGCGTCGGTGCCGGTGAACGGCAGGCCCTTCGGCGGGGCGAACGCCGACGCGGTCGCCCCCGACCCGAGCCCGCCGCCGTGCGCGGGCGGCAGGTCGGGCAGCAGCGGCGCCGACGGCCCCGCGGGCGGCACCGGTGACGGGCTCGGCGGGGTGGTCGGGCCCGTCGGCGGCGACGGCGGGGTGGGCGGCGACGGAGGCAGGGGCGACGTCGGCGGCGGGGTCGGCGGGCTCGGCGGCGTCGGGGCCTGCGCGCAGCCGCCGCCGACGCAGGCGCCGAGGTTCAGGTGCGCCGACACGGGCGTGCCGCCCGCCGGCGCCAGCCCCGCGTCAAGCCCGACGTTGCCGCGGATCAGCCGCTGCCCGGCCGACAGCGTGCCCCCGGCCTGCACCTTCAGGTTCGCGCTCCCGGCGGGCGTCCTGACGCGGCCGTCCACGCGGGCACCCGCCTTCAGGGTGGCGTCGTTCAACCCGACGCTCGCGCCGGTCCGCACCCGGAGCCCGGCCTCGCCGTCCGGCGTCCTGACGCCCGCGCCGAGGTCCAGGCCGACGCCGGCGGTGTTCGTGCGCCGGTCGTAGGCGAGGGTGGCGTTCAGCCGCAGGTCCAGCGCGGGCGCCGCCGGCTTGGCTTTCGCGGCCGGCTTCGCGGTCGCCTTGGCGCGCTTCACCTTCACCTTGTGCCCGCCCGCCTTGCGCGCGGGACTCTTCACCCGATGCCGCACCTTGGCCGGATGGGCGGGATGCTCGCGGGCCTTCAACGGATGCTCGTGGGTTCCCGCCGGATGCCCGGCGGACGCGAGCCGTAAGGGGGACCGGTCGGCGGGGGGCCGGGAGGCGTCGGCGTTCGACACGCCGCTCATGGCGGCGATGCCGAGCACCGTCGCGCCGGCCGTCACCGCGATTCTCCTACCGTGGTGCACAGGGGCTCCTGAGGGGTACGGGTTGCACAACCTGCGAGCACGTTTACACGACAAGTAGTCGATGTGAACCGCGGTCACCGTATTTAGGGAGACGTTCACAACGGTACGAGTGGTCGTTTGTGCACCTTCCGCAACGACCCGCGTCGGCCGGGCGAGTCAGACGGCCGGTCGAGCCGTCCGGCGCCGTACGCGGGAGCCGGTTCCGCCGGCGGCACGGTGCGGCCCCGGGTCCTGGGAGACTGGACCGATGACCAGGGTCATCGCGGGGAGCGCGGGAGGACGGCGGCTCGCCGTCCCGGCGGGACGGGACACCAGGCCGACGAGCGACCGGGCGCGGGAGGGCCTGTTCTCCACCGTGCAGGCGCTGCTCGGCCCGCTCGACGGGCTGCGCGTCGCCGACCTGTACGCCGGGTCGGGCGCGGTCGGGCTGGAGGCGCTGTCGCGGGGCGCCGCGCACGCGCTGCTCGTCGAGTCGCACCCGCGCGCGCTGAAGGTCGTCCGGCAGAACGCCGGCGCGCTCGGGCTGCCCGGGGCCGTCCCGCTGGGGGACAAGGTGGAGCGCCTCGTGCGCACCGCGCCGGACGAGCCGTACGACCTGGTCTTCGCCGACCCGCCGTACGCGCTGGCGGACGCCGCCGTCACCGGCCTTCTGGAAGACCTGCGCGACCACGGCTGGACGGCCCCGGACGCGCTGGTCGTCGTCGAGCGGTCCGTCCGCGGGCCCGACCTCGTCTGGCCGGACGGTTACGAGGGCGAACGGGACCGGCGCTACGGCGAGGCCGTGTTCTGGTACGGCAGGGCGCTCGGCACATGAACCTCCGTAGCTGAACGCCCGCTGAACGGCCGCCGAGAAACGGCTGCGAGCCGGCCGCGAAGAAGGTCGTTCGGCGTCCGCCGGGGTAATGGTGGAGGAATGAAACCGGGGATCGACCGAGCCGTGGCGGCCACCTGGGTCATCGCCCTGGCGATGACGATCGCCCTGCTCGCCAACGTCACCTACGTGCAGGGCTTCCAGGGACAGGAGCTGCGCGACAGCAGCCTCAACCCGCGCCGCCTGCTGGACCGCAACACGGTCGAGCGCGGCCCCATCGTCGCCGACGGCCAGCGGCTCGCCTGGTCGCAGCTCACCTCGGACGGCAAGACCTACCAGCGGCACTACGCCGACAGCGAGATCTTCTCGCCGATCACCGGGTACTTCTCGCCGTTCGCCGAGACCGGGCTGGAGAGCGCGGAGAACCACTTCCTGGACGGCAGCGACGGGCGGCTCGCCACCACCAACCTGATCGACAAGCTCGTCGGCAAGCACGTCCCCGGCGGCACGGTCGAGGCCACGATCAACGTCAAGGCGCAGAAGGCCGCCTACGCGGCCCTGCAGGCCACCGGCGCGCGCCGGGCCGCCGCGGTCGCGATCGACGCGAGGACCGGCGCGATCCTGGTGATGGCGTCCACGCCTTCCTACGACGCCAACGACGTGTCGGTGCTCAGCGGCGGCAAGGCGCAGAAGGCGTTCGACCAGCTGAACTCCGAGCCGCTCAAGCCGCTGCTGAACAAGGCGACCGGCGAGGTGTACCCGCCGGGCTCGACGTTCAAGACGATCGTCGCCTCCAGCGCCCTGGACGCGGGCAAGAGCGAGGACTCGCAGGTCCGCGCCGGGCGCAGCTACCAGGCGCCGGGCGGCGGGCAGCCGATCAACAACGACGCCGGCGACATCGGCGGCGAGTGCGACCAGAACCCGATCCCGCTGATCGACGCCTACGCCCAGTCCTGCAACACCACGTTCGCCTACATGGGCGCCGAGAGCCCCGGCAACGCCGCGGTGCGCGAGCAGGCGGGCAAGTTCGGCTTCGGCGACCGGATCAAGATCGAGGGCGGGGCGTCCGCCGCGCCCAGCTCGTTCCCGCGGACCGGCCAGCCGGTGCTGAGCGCGCTCGGCTCGATCGGCCAGGGCAGCACCGTCGCGACCCCGCTGCAGATGGCGCTGGTCGCCGCGGGCGTGCTCAACGACGGGAAGATCATGAAGCCGTACCTGGTGGACAGGCTGCGCGCCGCCGACGGGTCAGTCGTCGACCAGGCCCACCCCGGCGAGATGGCCCGGCCGCTCACGTCCGACCAGGCGAGCCAGATGCGCGACCTGATGAAGGCCGTCGTCACGAAGGGCACCGGCAAGACGCTGAAGGGCACCTCGGTGCTCGGCGGCAAGACCGGCACCGCGGACGTGGCGAACGCCTCCTACAACGACCGCTGGTTCATCGGCTTCGGGCCCCGCAGCGACGCCCGGTACGCGATCGCGGTGATGACGGAGAAGTCCGGCTACGGCATCGAGTCCGGCCCGATCGCCGCGAAGATCCTCGACGCGCTCGGCGGCTGACGGGTTGGGGCGGAGCAGCCCGGGTGAAAGCGGGCCGAACCGGATTTGGTACGTTCGCGCCGCAGGTCAGAAACCGGGACCGAAGGGGTTCGCGCCGTGCGCCGTGTCGTCTGTCCGGGATCGTTCGACCCCGTTACCAACGGGCACCTCGACATCATCAGCCGCGCCTCCCGTCTGTATGACGAGGTGGTCGTGGCCGTCCTGATCAACAAGAACAAGAAGAGTCTCTTCACCGTCGACGAGCGCGCCGACATGATCACGGCCGTGACCGAGGAGTACGGCAACATCAAGGTGGACAAGTTCTACGGGCTGACCGTGGACTACTGCAAGGAGCAGGACATCCCGGTGATCGTCCGGGGGCTGCGGGCCGTCAGCGACTACGAGTACGAGTTGCAGATGGCGCAGATGAACCACCGCATCGCGGGCGTGGAGACGCTGTTCATGGCCACCAACCCCGAGTACGCGTTCCTGTCCTCCAGCCTGATGAAGGAGGTCGTGAAGTTCGGCGGCGACATCTCCGGCCTCGTCCCCGACATCGTGCACGACCGCCTCGTCGAGCGGCTGCAGCAGCAGACCTGACCGGGGGCCGGGCGGGCGGCCCGGCGGGGGCGCGAGTTGGGGCATCGCCCGGTGTTCGGTACCCTGGGACTTCGGCCATCACCGGCCGCGGTTCGCCATGCCTCACGAAAGCAGGACTCCGCTGTCTCGCCTCGATCCCAACGCCCCGCTCGTGCTCGACACCCGAGCTCTCAGCAGGCAACCCGGGTCATCGCGGGAGATGCGCCTGTCCGTGCCGGCACCGGAGGACTTCGGCGTCGAGATGGTGGGCGTCCCCGAGGGCGCCGCGATCGAGCTGGACCTCCGGCTCGAGGCGGTGCTGGAGGGGGTGCTCGTCACGGGCACGGCGACGGTCCCCCTGGAGGGGGAGTGCGCCCGCTGCCTGGACCCGATCGCCTCGTCCTTCGAGGCGGACTTCCAGGAGCTCTTCGTCTATCCTGACACCCGCTCCGGCGGGAACGCCGAGGACGACGAGCTCCGCCTCGAGGACGATCTGATCGACCTCGAACCGGTGCTCCGGGACGCGGTGCTGCTCGCGCTGCCGCTCTCGCCGCTGTGCCGGGACGACTGTCCCGGGCTGTGCGCGGAGTGCGGCGCACGGCTGGCGGACGACCCGGACCACCACCACGACGTCGTCGACCCGCGCTGGGCGGCGCTGCAGGACCTCGCCGGCGAACCGTCGCCGGAGCCTCCCGAGGGGGGACGCGGGGACTCCGGTCCCCGTGGATCAGTCGACCAACAAGGAAAGCAGGAGGGCTGACGTGGCCGTCCCGAAGCGGAAGAAGTCGCGCAGCAACACGCGGCACCGGCGTTCGCAGTGGAAGGCCACGGCGCCGACCCTCGTCGAGTGCCCGACGTGCCGCGACAAGAAGCTGCCCCACACCGCGTGCGCGACGTGCGGCACCTACGACCGGCGGCAGGTCATCGCCCCGTCGGCCTGAGCCTTTTCGCATCCCGGGGGGCGGACCCGCCGGCGGCGCGCCTCGCGGCGCGGCGCCGGCGCCCGCCCCTCGCGGATGCGCGGCAACCCGACCACCCCGGCGCGTGACGTCGGCGTGGTGAGCGGCGCGGACCCTGCGCCCGGAGCCGTGGTGCACGCCGGGATCAACCGAACCGGCGCGCACCTCGTCTTCGCGGACGGCGTCCTTCCGGGCCCGCCCGGACGCGTCGTGCTTGCTCGCCGTCGCGGCCTCCCCGGCCGCCGCGCCCTTGCGGCGACCGCGCCCTGCGCGGTGCCCGGCCTGCGAGGAGGGCCTGTGAGCAAGAAGTCGTCCGAACCCGCTCCCGACCGTGCGGAGCTGAGCGCCGCCCTCGGCGTCGAGGTCACCGCCGACCTGCTCGAGCGCGCGCTGACGCACCGCTCGTACGCCTACGAGAACGGCGGCCTGCCCACCAACGAGCGCCTGGAGTTCCTCGGGGACTCGGTGCTCGGCCTGGTCGTCACCGACACCCTGTTCCGCGGCCACCCCGACCTGCCGGAGGGGCAGCTGGCCAAGCTGCGCGCCGCGGTGGTGAACATGCGGGCGCTGGCGGGCGTCGCGCGGGCGCTCGGCGTCGGCGCGCACATCCGGCTCGGCCGCGGCGAGGAGGGCACCGGCGGCCGCGACAAGGCCTCGATCCTCGCCGACACCCTGGAGGCGCTGATCGGTGCCGTCTACCTGGACAAGGGCCTGGACGAGGCGTCCGCGCTCGTGCACCGGCTGTTCGACGCGCTGATCACCCGTTCGGCGGGCCTCGGCGCCGGCCTGGACTGGAAGACCTCGCTGCAGGAGCTGACCGCGGTCGAGGAACTGGGCGTGCCCGAGTACCACGTCGCCGAGAGCGGCCCCGACCACCAGAAGACGTTCCGCGCGTCGGTGCGGGTCGCCGGGACCGCCTACGGGTCCGGTGAGGGCCGCAGCAAGAAGGAGGCCGAGCAGCACGCCGCCGAGGCCGCCTGGAACGCGATCCGCGAGATCGTGGTGCAGCGGGAGGCGGCCGAGCAGGCGGGCGCCGCCGCGGAGGCCGCGGAGCCCGCGGAGGAGCCGCAGGCCAGTGCGAAGGGTTCGCGTCCCGCCGGGCTCGCCGGTGCCTGAGCTTCCCGAGGTCGAGGTCGTCCGGCGGGGGCTGGAGCGCTGGACGTCCGGCCGGACGATCGCCGCGGCGGAGGTGCTGCACCCGCGGTCGGTCCGCCGGCACGAGGCCGGCGCCGCCGACTTCGCCGGGCGGCTCGCCGCCCGCACCGTGCTCGCGCCGCGCCGCCGCGGCAAGTACATGTGGCTGCCGCTGCGCGCCGAGGCGGAGGACGAGCCGGGGGAGGCGCTGCTGGCGCACCTCGGGATGAGCGGGCAGCTGCTCGTCGGCGAGCCGGACCGCGAGCGCGAGAAGCACCTGCGGGTCCGGATGGTGTTCGACGACGGCGGCCATGACCTGCGCTTCGTCGACCAGCGGACGTTCGGCCACCTCATGGTGTCCGACCTGGTGCCGGACGCGTTCGACGCGGGCGCGCTCGTCCCCGAGCCGATCGTGCACATCGCCGCCGATCCGCTGGAGGACGCGTTCGACGCGGAGGTCTTCTACCGCGCGCTGCGCCGCCGCAAGACCGGCATCAAGCGGGCGCTGCTCGACCAGTCGCTCATCAGCGGGGTCGGCAACATCTACGCCGACGAGGCGCTGTGGCGGGCGCGGCTGCACTGGGCGCGGCCGACCGAGACGATGACCCGCGCCGAGGCCGCACGCGTCCTGGAGGCGGCCAGGGAGGTCATGGGGGCGGCCCTGGACGTCGGCGGCACCTCGTTCGACAGCCTGTACGTCAACGTGAACGGCGAGAGCGGCTACTTCGAGCGGTCGCTGGAGGCGTACGGACGCCGGGACGAGCCGTGCAGCCGCTGCGGGACGCCGATACGCCGCGACGAGTTCATGAACCGTTCGTCCTACAGCTGCCCGGTGTGCCAGCCGAGACCCCGCCGCGCGCGCTACTAGGCTGCCCGGGTTCACGATCCGAGGGGGACGCGATGGGCGACGCGGAGCAGGAGACGGTGCGGCTGACCGCGTGGGTGCGGGGCCGCGTGCAGGGCGTGGGTTTCCGCTGGTGGGTGCGGTCGCGGGCGCTGGAGCTCGGCCTCGCCGGCAGCGCGACGAACCTGAGCGACGGCCGGGTGGAGGTCGTGGCGGAGGGTCCGCGCGAGCGCTGCGAGCGGCTGCTGGAGCTGCTGGACGGCGATGCGTCCGGCGGTGTGCCCGGGCGGCCGGGGAAGGTGACCGGGGTGGCGCGGCGGTGGAGCGAGCCGCGCGGGGAGGCCGCCGGTTTCCTGGAACGGTGACCGGGTAGGGGGTTCCGGTTTTTACCTGCTAAACTAGTAGAGGAAGGTTGTTACCGGCCTGTGATGTGCGTCTTGACCAGGACACCGGCCGGTGCGACTCTAGACGATACGCGCACCGACTTCAGATGCTTCTCGTGCGCGATCCCTGCTGGTTACTCAGCGTGGAGGACCCTTAGTCATGGCGAAGGCTCTACTCGGCCACGTCGGCGGTCCCGACCCCCGGATGGTCGCGGAGATGCGGCGCCTGCAGCAGCGCGTACGGGACCTGGAAGCCGAGCTCGTACGGCTTCAGGCGGAGAACGACGCGCTTGCGACGGCGACCGACGACGACGTGATGTCGCTCGCGGTGAAGGACCGTGAACCTGCGCTGACCTGATCGGCGCCTTTTTTCTGATACTGGACAGGGGACGCCGTCATCAGGCGTCCCTTCTGTTTTGCCCACCGCATCCGGTGACGGGCGTCTCGGCCCGCCGCCGGGCGGTCGATCTCCGGTCAAGCCTCGGTTCTCTTTTGGTCTGACCGAGTTCGGACTCCATGCGGCATTCGCCGTATTAACGGGCGTACGTCCGGCGTACCGGGCCGTGCCCCGAATCCGCCTCCCATCCGTGCGGGTGCCGTGCCCGCACCGCCTGCGGCCGGTATCGTTCGTTCGGATTCCCGGAGCCGGCAGCGCAGGAGGAGGACGGCGGGCGCGTGTACCTGAAGACCCTGACGCTGCGCGGCTTCAAGTCCTTCGCGTCCTCGACGACGCTGAAGTTCGAGCCGGGCATCACCGCCGTCGTCGGCCCCAACGGGTCGGGCAAGTCCAACGTCGTGGACGCGCTGGCCTGGGTGATGGGCGAGCAGGGCGCCAAGTCGCTGCGCGGCGGCAAGATGGAGGACGTCATCTTCGCCGGCACGGCGAACCGGGCGCCGCTCGGCCGCGCCGAGGTCGTGCTGACGATCGACAACTCCGACGGCGCGCTGCCGATCGACTACACCGAGGTCACGATCAGCCGGCTGATGTTCCGGTCCGGGTCCAGCGAGTACGCCATCAACGGCGACTCGTGCCGGCTGCTGGACATCCAGGAGCTGCTGTCGGACTCCGGCATCGGCCGCGAGATGCACGTGATCATCGGGCAGGGGCAGCTCGACCGCGTCCTGCACTCGGGGCCGGAGGGCCGCCGCGCGGTCATCGAGGAGGCGGCCGGCGTCCTCAAGCACCGCAAGCGCAAGGAGAAGGCGCTGCGCAAGCTGGACGCGATGCAGGCGAACCTGACCCGCGTCCAGGACCTCACCACCGAGCTGCGCCGCCAGCTCAAGCCGCTCGGCAAGCAGGCGGAGATCGCCCGCCGCGCCGCCGTCATCCAGGCCGACCTGCGCGACGCGCGGCTGCGGCTGCTCGCCGACGACCTGGTCACGCTGCGCACCAAGCTGGAGCAGGAGGCCGCCGACGAGGCGGCGATCCGCGAGCGCCGCACCGAGACCGAGCGCGCGCTCGGCGAGGCGCAGGAGCGCGAGGCGGTCCTGGAGGCCGAGGAGGCCGAGCAGGCGCCGAGGCTCGCGCAGGTGCAGGACACGTGGTTCCGGCTGTCGGCGCTGAAGGAGCGGCTGCGCGGCGTCGCCGACCTTGCCGCGGAGCGGCACCGCAACGCCTCCGAGGCGCGCGAGGAGGAGCGGCGCGGCCGCGACCCCGAGGACATGGAGCGCGAGGCCGCCGAGATCCGCGAGCAGGAGGAGATGCTGCGCGCCGCGCTCGACGAGGCGCAGGACGGGCTGGCCGACGCGGTCGAGGAGCGCACCGGCGCCGAGGAGGCGCTCGCCGGGGAGGAGCGCCGGCTGCAGGCCGCCGCGCGCGCCGCCGCCGACCGCCGCGAGGAACTGGCGCGGCTGCGCGGCCGCGTCGAGGCGCTGCGCAGCAAGGCGCAGGCGGGCCGCTCGGAGATCGGCCGGCTCGCCGACGCCCGCGACGAGGCCGGGCAGCGCGCCGAGACCGCGCAGGCCGAGTTCGAGGCGTTCGAGGCCGAGGTCGTCGAGGACCCGGCGCTCGCCGCCGAGCACGAGGCGGCGCAGGAGGCACTGGCGACCGCCAAGGACGCCGCCGAGGAGGCGCGCGCCGCCGTCGAGGGGCCGCGCCGCGCGCTGCAGGAGGCGCGCTCCGCCGTCGCCGCCGCGCGGACCGCCGACCAGGCCGCGCAGAAGAAGGCGACCGCGCTGCAGGCGCGGATCGAGGCGCTGAACCTGACCCTCGCCAGCGCCGCCGACGGCGGCGAGGCGCTGCTCGCGGCCGGCGCCGACGGCTCGGTCGAGGGCGTGCTCGGCACGGTCGCCTCGCTGCTGACGGTCCGGCCGGGCTACGAGACGGCGGTCGCGGCCGCGCTGGGCGACGCGGCGCAGGCCATCGCGGTCGGGTCGCTCGACACCGCCGAGGCCGCGCTGGCGCTGCTGCGCTCCCGCGACGCGGGCCGCGCGGGCCTGCTCGTCGGCGGGGGAGCCGCCCGCCCGCCGGAACGCGTGCCCGGCGTCGACTACGCGGCCGACGCGGTGACGGTGCCCGACGCGGTGCGTCCCGCCCTCGACCATCTGCTGGGCGGCGTCGCCGTGGTCGACGACGTCCCCGCCGCCGCCGCGCTCGTCCGCCGCGAGCCCGCGCTGCGCGCCGTCACCCGCGACGGCGACCTCGTCGGCGCGCACTGGGCGCAGGGCGGCGCCGCCGGCGGCGGGCAGAGCCTGCTGCAGATGCGCGCCGCACTCGACCAGGCCACCGAGGACCTCGCCGCCGCCGAGACCGCCGCGGAGACCGCCGCCGGGGAGCTGACCGCGTCGGCGGACGCCGAGCAGTCCGCGCAGGCGGCGCTGGACGCCGCGCAGGCCGCCGCCAACCAGGCGCAGAACGGGGTGAACCAGGCGCAGTCCGACCTCGACCGCGTCCGCGCGCGGCTCCGGGAGTTCGACGCGCAGGCCGCGCAGGAGGCCAAGCGCGCCGCGCGGCTGGAGGCCGACGTCCGCGCCGCGCGCGGCGAGGCCGAACGGCTCACCAAGGCCCTCGACGCGGCGAACGAGTCGCTGGAGCGCGACACCGAGGCCGCCGAGGAGCTGGCGGTGCGGCTCGCCGAGTCGGAGGAGGCCGCCGAGGTCGCCGACGAGGCCGGGCACGACACCGACGCCCGCGACGAGCTGGCCGCGCGCTGCCAGGCGCTCCGCTCGACCGAGATGGAGGCGCGGCTCGCCGTCCGCACCGCGGAGGAGCGCGTGCAGGCCATCACCGGACGCGCCGACGCGCTGGAGCGCGGCGCACGCCGCGAGCGCGAGGAGCGCGCCCGCGCCGCCGAGCGCCGCGCCCGCCGGGAGGTGCAGGCCAGGACCGCCAGGGCCGTCCTGAAGGGTGCGCGCGCCGCGCTGGACCGGATCGAGCTGTCGCTGGCCGCCGCCGTCCGGCAGCGGGAGGCCGCCGAGGCGGCCAAGTCCGCCCGCGAGGCCGAGCTGAAGGTCGTCCGCACCCAGGTCCGGGAGCTGTCGGGCACGCTGGAGCGCCTCGTCAACGTCGTGCACGGCAACGAGGTCGCGCGCGCCGAGCAGCGGCTCCGCCTCGAACAGCTGGAGCAGCGCGCGCTGGAGGAGTTCGGCCTGGAGGTCGAGTCCCTCGTCAACGAGTACGGGCCCGACCAGCCCGTCCCGCCCGACCCCGACCAGGGGGAGGACGCCGAGCCCGCGCCGTACGTCCGGGCCGTCCAGGAGAAGCGCGCCAAGACCGCCGAGCGCCAGCTCAACCAGCTCGGCAAGGTGAACCCGCTCGCGCTGGAGGAGTTCGCGGCGCTGGAGGAGCGGCACGCGTTCCTCACCTCCCAGCTCGACGACCTGAAGAAGACCCAGCGCGAGCTGCTCGCCCTGGTCAAGGAGGTCGACGACCGGGTGCAGCAGGTGTTCGCGGCCGCCTACGACGACACCGCCCGCGAGTTCGAGCGGATCTTCGCGCGGCTGTTCCCCGGCGGCGAGGGCAGCCTGTCGCTGACCGAGCCGGAGGACATGCTCGCCACCGGCGTCGAGGTCGCGGCCCGCCCGCCGGGCAAGAAGGTGAAGCGGCTGTCGCTGCTGTCGGGCGGCGAGCGGTCGCTGGTCGCGATCGCGTTCCTGGTCGCGGTGTTCAAGGCCCGCCCCTCGCCGTTCTACGTGCTCGACGAGGTCGAGGCCGCGCTCGACGACACCAACACCCAGCGGCTCATCACCGTGTTCGAGGAGCTGCGCGAGTCGTCGCAGCTCATCGTCATCACGCACCAGAAGCGCACGATGGAGGGCGCCGACGCGCTCTACGGCGTCAGCATGCGCGGCGACGGCGTCACCCAGGTCGTGAGCCAGCGGCTCCGCGACCAGGAGTCCGCCTGATCTTTCATTTGCCCACAAATTTGGACCATTCCAAATGGGCTGTGAGGCAGACCACCGTCTCATTCCGTGGACGTGCACGATCTTCTGCCGAAATATTTCGCGTCCAATAACGCATTGCGGGCCCCGCATTTTCCCCGGTGACGGGTGAACGGCGCGGACGCGAGCACCGACCGTGATCCGGCGGCGACGCTGACGGGCTTGTGCGTGCCCGGTCGTTCCACTAGTCATGTGCCCCGTGGTTCTCCGGCTCCCCTCCCGGACACCCCGCCCGGGCTCGGAGAACCGCTGGAGAGGACACCGTGGACCCGCAGAAACTCAAGGACAATTTCGCCCAGGTCGGCTCGAACGGCATTGTCGTCGCCGAGTATTTCTACGCCGATCTGTTCGCCCGGGAACCGCAGCTCAGGAGCATGTTCCCGGCCTCGATGAACAAGCAGCACGAGGTGCTGCTCGGCGCGCTGTCGCAAATCGTGTCGACGGTCGACGACACCGGCGAGCTCGTCCCGTTCCTGCAGGACCTCGGCCGCCGGCACCACGGTTTCGGCGTCGCCGCCGAGCACTACGCGCCCGTCGGCGCCAGCCTGCTGGCGACCCTCGCCTACTTCAGCGGCCCCGACTGGAACGAGGACCTGGAGCGCGACTGGACCGCCGCCTACGGCCTGGTCGCCCAGGTCATGACGGAGGCCGCCGCCGAGCCCGTCGGCTGACCGCGGCGTGGACGCCCAGCGCCTCAAGGACAACTTCGCCGCCGTCGCCGGGCAGGGCGACGCCGTCGCCCTGTTCTTCTACTCCGACCTGTTCGTGCGCAACCCGCACCTGCGCGACATGTTCCCGATCGGGATGACCGGGCAGCGCGACAAGCTGCTGCGCGCGCTCGGGCAGATCGTCTCCCAGGTCGACGACCTGCCCGCGCTCGTCCCGTTCCTGCGCCAGCTCGGCCGCGACCACCGCCGGTTCGGGATCGTCGCCGAGCACTACCCGAACGTCGGCGCGAGCCTGCTCGCCACGCTCCGGCACTTCTCCGGGCCCGCCTGGACCGACGACGTCGAGAGCGACTGGAACGCCGCCTACAGCCTGGTCGCCAAGGTCATGCTGGAGGCCGCCGACCAGGACGCGCTGTCCAGCCCGGCCTGGTGGAACGGCCAGGTCGTCGCGGCGGAGCGGCGCCGCTTCGACATCGCCGTGCTGCGCGTGCAGCCGGACCGCCCGCTGCCGTACGCGCCGGGGCAGTCCGTCGCGCTGGAGGTGCCGTCGCGGCTGCGGCACTGGCGGTACTACTCGATGGCGAACGCGCCGCGCCCCGACCACACCATCGACTTCCACGTCCGGCTGGTGGACGGCGGGCCCGTCAGCCCCGTGCTCGTCCGCGCCACCCAGCCCGGCGACCGCGTCCGGATGGGCGCGCCCGTCGGCACGCTCACGCTCGACGAGTCGTCCAACCGGGACGTGCTGCTCGTCGCGGGCAGCACCGGGCTCGCGCCGCTGAAGGCGATCCTGGAGCAGATCGCGGGCCGTCCCGTCCCGCCGCGCGTGCACCTGTTCTTCGGCGCCCGCGACCGCGACGGCCTGTACGACCTGGAGCACCTGAGCAAGCTCGCCGCCGAACTGCCCTGGCTGACCGTCGTCCCCGCCGTGTCGGACGAGCCCGTCCAAGACGACTCGGGCGGGCACGGCTTCTCCGCGCTGCTGCGGTCCGGCGGCGGCCGCGGAACCGGCCACGAGGGCCCCGCCGACGAGGGTATCGAGCACGGCGACCTGCCCGACGTGGTGGCCCGGCGCGGTCCCTGGCCCGGCCACGACGCCTACGTCTGCGGGCCGGCGGCGATGGCGGAGGCCGCCGTCGAGCGGCTCGCCGCGTCCGGCGTCGCGCGCGACCGCATCCGCCTGGAAACCTTCGCCGACGCACAGAGGTGACCGCCGTGAACTCCCCGAACCTGCCCGTCGTGCCCGACGGCTCCCGGCTGACCCCCGGCGAGCTGCAGTCGGTGGTGTTCGCGCGGGCCGCCCTCGGCCGCCGCGGCTACGACGAGGACCAGGTCCGCGACTTCCTGCAGTACGTCGAGCGGGAACTCGTCCAGATCCTCAACCAGAAGGCCGCGGCGGACGAGGAGGTGAACCGGCTGCGCGCCCAGGCGGGCCGCGGCGCCGGCGGCGTCATGGCCCCCGAGGACGCGCACTTCCAGGCCGTCCGGATCCTGTCGCAGGCCCAGCAGACCGCCGACCTGTACGTCGCGGACGCCGAGCGCTACACCCGCGAGCTGGCGCACGAGGCGCGGCTGCACCGCGAGGCGATCCTGTCCGACGCCAAGGGGCGCGCCGAGCACATGCTGGAGGACGCGCACCGCAAGGCGGCCGAGGTCGCCGACGCCGCGGTCCGGGCCGCGCCGCCGCCCGTCCCGGCGGCGCCCCCGGCACCGGGCGCGCCGGACGAGCCGGGCGACGAGAGGCGGCGCGAGCTGGAGCGCGAGATCGCCTACCTGCGCACCTACAGCGAGGTGTACCGCACGCATCTGCGCTCCTACCTCGAGGCCCTGTTGCGCAACGTCGACGAGTGGGAGGGTTCAGAGCGGGAATCGGTACCGGGGGAGTCCCCGGGGCCGCCGCTCCGGGGCTGATCGGGCACGCCTGCGGCGGGCGTGCCTTTCGCGCGCGTGCCTTTCGCGCGTGGGGAGGTTCGCGCGCGCGGGCAGGCGGGCGCGTGATCGGCGGGGTGTTCGGTTCGGCGCCGGCGGTCTGGAAAACTGGGGACGCTATGGAATATGTGATCGTCATCGTCGCGCTGTGCGCGGTCGCGCTGATCATCGGCGGGGTCATGCTGCTGCGCCGCCCGGTCCGCCGCCGCCGTCCGCCGGTCCCGCCCGCCGAGCGGCCGCCCGCCGAGCAGCACGGCGCGACCGCCGTCGACGAGGCGGAGGCCGCCGCCCCCACCCTCGAACGGGCGCCGCCGACCGAGGCGCCGGCGCCGCCGCCCACCATCGAGATCGAGCAGCCGCCGCCCGGCGCGGGCCGGCTCGTCCGGCTGCGGGCGCGGCTCGCGCGCTCCCAGTCCGCGTTCGGCAAGACCCTCCTCGGGCTGCTGTCGCGCGACACCCTCGACGACGACGCCTGGGAGGAGATCGAGGACACCCTCATCACCGCCGACATGGGCGCCGCCGTCGCCCGCCAGGTCACCGACGACCTGCGCACCCGGGTGCAGGTGCTCGGCACCCGCAGCCCGGAGGAGGTCCGCGCGCTGCTGAAGGAGGAGCTGGTCAAGCAGATCGGCGCCGACCTGGACCGCTCGCTGCGCACCGAGCGGCACGGCGACCGGCCCGCGGTGCTGATGGTCGTCGGCGTCAACGGCACCGGCAAGACCACCACCTGCGGCAAGCTCGGCCGCGTCCTGGTCGGCGACGGCAACACGGTGCTGCTCGGCGCCGCCGACACCTTCCGCGCCGCCGCCGCCGACCAGCTGGAGACCTGGGGGTCGCGGGTCGGCGCGCAGGTCGTCCGCAAGGACGAGGGCGCCGACCCCGCCAGCGTCGCCTTCGACGCGGTGAAGCAGGGCATCGACACCAGGGTCGGCGTGGTGATCATCGACACCGCGGGCCGGCTGCACACCAAGACCGGGCTGATGGACGAGCTCGGCAAGGTCAAGCGGGTCGTGGAGAAGCAGGCCGAGGTGGACGAGGTGCTGCTCGTCCTGGACGCCACGACCGGGCAGAACGGCATGCAGCAGGCGCGCGTGTTCGCCGAGGTCGTCAACATCACCGGCGTGGTGCTGACGAAGCTGGACGGCACCGCCAAGGGCGGCATCGTCGTGCAGGTGCAGCGCGAGCTGGGCGTGCCGGTGAAGCTGGTCGGGCTGGGCGAGGGCCCGGACGACCTGGCCCCGTTCGAGCCCGAGGCGTTCGTGGACGCGATCCTCGGCGACTGAGCCTCCCGGCGTACCGGCGCCCCGCGACCCTTTGCGGTCGCGGGGCGCCGTCTTTTCCGGGCGCCCCTTCGCCCGGACCTGACCGTGACCGGCGGAAAAGGAATCCGTCACCGCGGGCGGGTAAGACGGTGAGGGTTCCGAAACAGCCGCGAAACACCCCGTAGCGGGGTTTCACACTCCGGAAACACGGGCGGATCCGGGGTGAAACGGCCGCACGGGAATCTCTGGGCATCCACGTTTCCGGTCGAGGAGGGGCACTCTCCGAGATGAAGATCGATACGGGCGCGACCGCCTGGATGCTGACCGCAGCGGCGCTGGTCCTGCTCATGACACCAGGGCTCGCCTTCTTCTACGGCGGCATGACGCGCGCCAAGAGCGTCCTCAACATGATGATGATGTCGTTCGGCGCCATCATCAGCGTCACCATCCTCTGGGTCCTCTTCGGGCACTCCATCGCCTTCACCGACAACGGCAGTTCGTTCGTCAACAAGTTCATCGGCGGATTCGACGCGGTCGGGCTGAAAGGCGTCGCGACGCAGGTCTCCGAAGGGCTGCTGAAGGACCAGAGCGACAACATCCCGACGATGGTGTTCTCGATGTTCCAGCTGACGTTCGCGATCATCACGGTCGCGCTCATCAGCGGCGCCATCGCGGACCGTGCCAAGTTCGGCGCCTGGATGACGTTCACCGTCGCCTGGGCGACGCTGGTGTACTTCCCGGTCGCGCACTGGGTGTGGGGCACCGGCTGGCTGAACAAGCTCGGCATCGAGGACTTCGCGGGCGGCACCGTCGTGCACGTCAACGCCGGTGCCGCGGGCCTCGCGCTAGCGTTCGTCCTCGGCAAGCGGCGCGGCTGGCCGAAGGAGCCGATGCGGCCGCACAACCTGCCCTTCGTGCTGCTCGGCGTCGGGCTGCTGTGGTTCGGGTGGTTCGGGTTCAACGCCGGCTCCGAGCTCGCCGTCGACGGCACCACCGGGCTGGCGTTCATGAACACCCAGATCGCCACCGCCGTCGCCGCGGGCGCCTGGGCCGTGGTCGAGAAGCTGCGCGACGGCCACGCCACCACCCTCGGCGTCGCGTCCGGCGCCGTAGCGGGCCTCGTCGCGATCACTCCGGCGTGCGGGTTCGTCGACCCGTGGGCCGCGATCGTCCTCGGCGCCATCGCCGGCACCGTCTGCGCCTACGCGATCGGGCTGAAGTACAGGCTCGGCTACGACGACTCCCTCGACGTCGTCGGCGTCCACCTGGTCGGCGGCGCGATCGGCGCGCTGTCGCTCGGCTTCCTGGCCGCCTACCCGTTCCTGCCGAGCCAGCACAAGGGCCTGTTCTACGGTGGCGGCGTGCACCAGCTGGGCCTGCAGGCGCTCGGCCCCGTCGTGATCGGGCTGTACTCCTTCGCCATGGCCTGGGTCATCGGGAAGATCATCGACAAGACCATCGGGTTCCGGATCTCCGCGGACGACGAGGCCGCCGGGATCGACGTCACCGCGCACGCGGAGACGGCGTACGATCTCGCTCCCGCGGGGGCCGGCGGCATCCGCGCCGCCGTCCCCGGCACCGCGGCAGCCCGCGCGGTGCAGCCCGACAGCAAGCCCGACAAGAAGGTGGAGGCCGACGCGTGAAGCTGATCACCGCCGTCGTCAAGCCGTTCAAGCTCGACGAGGTCAAGGCGGCGCTGGAGACCTTCGGGGTCAAGGGGATGACCGTCAGCGAGGCCAGCGGCTACGGCCGCCAGAAGGGCCACACCGAGGTCTACCGCGGCGCCGAGTACAAGGTCGACCTCGTGCCGAAGCTGCGGGTCGAGGTGCTCGTCGACGACGAGGACGCCGACGACATCATCGACGTCATCGTCAAGGCGGCCCGCACCGACAAGATCGGCGACGGCAAGGTCTGGGCGGTCCCGGTGGACACCGTGGTCCGCGTCCGGACCGGCGAGACCGGCCCGGAAGCCCTCTAGGAGCGGTGTGACGTCCGTCCATCCTCCGGCCGGAGACGGGGCTCCCGGGTCCGCCCGCGCCGCGCTGGCGGCGGCGCGGGCCGCCCGCGCCGCCGAGCTGGACCGCCGCCTGGCGGACCTGCTCGCCGCCGCCGGCGCCCCCGGCCGGCCTGCGCCCCCCGCCACCCCGCTCCCCGGCGCCGTACCTGCCGATGCCGCGCCTGCCGATGCCGTGCCTGTGGGCGTCGCCCTTGCCGCCGTGGGCAGCCACGGGCGGCGCGAGCTGACCCCCGGCGGAGACCTCGACCTCGTGCTGCTGCACCGCGGAGACCCCGGCATAGGCGAGGTCGCCGACCGCGTCTGGTACCCGATCTGGGACTCCGGCCTGCGCCTCGACCACTCCGTCCGCACCGTCGCGGAGGCCAGGACCGTCGCCCGCGCCGACCTGAAGGCCGCGCTCGGGCTGCTGTCGGCGCGCGGGATCGCCGGGGACCTCGCCCTCGTCGACGAGCTGCGCGCCGCCGTCCTCGCCGACTGGCGCGCCGACGCCCGCGCCCGCCTCCCCGAACTGGCCGCGCTGTGCCGGGAGCGCTGGGAGAAACAGGGCGAGCTGGCGTTCCTGCTCGAACCCGACCTCAAGGAGGCCCGCGGCGGGCTGCGCGACGTCCACGTCATGCGGGCGGCCGCCGCGTCCTGGACCGCCTCCGCGCCCGACGGGCGCGTCATGGCCGCCCACGACCTCCTCCTCGACGTCCGGCACGCCCTGCACGAGACCACCGGACGCGCCACCGACCGCCTCGTCCAGCAGGAGCAGGAGGGCGTCGCCCGCGCCGTCGGCCTCCCCGACGCCGACGCGCTGCTCAGCGCGATCGCCGAAGCCGCGCGCACCGTCACCTACGCCGCCGACCACCTGTGGCGCCGCGTCGCACGCACCACCGGGCCGCGCCGCACGCCCGTCGAACGCCGCCCGGTGGGGGACGGCGCCGTCGAGCACGACGACGAGGTCGTCCTCGCCCGCAACGCCGACCTGCGCGACCCCGCGCTCGTCCTGCGCGTCGCGGCCGCCGCCGCCCACGCGGGCCTCCCGCTCGCCCCCGCGACCGTCGCGCGCCTCGCCGCCGACGCCGCCCTCCCCGCCGCGCCCTGGCCGCCCGAGGCCCGCGACGCGCTGGTCGCGCTCCTCGGCGCCGGTCCCGCCGCCATCGCCGTGTGGGAGGCCCTCGACCAGGCCGGCCTGATCGTCCGGCTGCTGCCCGCGTGGGAGCACGTCCGCAACCGCCCGCAGCGCGACCCCGTGCACCGCTTCACCGTCGACCGGCACCTCGTCGAGACCGCCGCCGGCGCCGCCGCCCTCGCCCGCGAGGTCGCCCGGCCCGACCTGCTGCTGACCGGCGCGCTGCTGCACGACATCGGCAAGGGCCGGCCCGGCGACCACTCCGCGACCGGCGCGGACATCGCGCGGGAGCTGGCCGCGGCGCTCGGCTTCCCCGACGGCGACGCCCGGGTGCTCGAGGCCGTCGTCCGGCACCACCTCCTGCTGCCCGAGACCGCCACCCGCCGCGACCTCGACGACCCCGTCACCATCGAGACCGTCACCGCCGCCGTCTCCGCCGTCCCCGGCCGCGAGCGCGAGACCCTCGAACTGCTCGCCGCCCTCGCCGTCGCCGACGGCAACGCCACGGGCCCAGCCGCCTGGGGATCATGGAAGGCCCGGCTCGTCGCCGAACTCGCCCGCCGCGCCGCCGCCGCGCTGTCCGGCGGCACCCCGCCGCCCCCGCCCGACCTCGGCCCCGACCGGCTCGCCCTCGCCCGCCACGACGGCGCCGCCGTCCGCGTCGCCGGCTCCCGCGTCACCATCGCCGCCCCCGACCGACCCGGCCTGCTCTGGCGCGCCGCCGGCGTCCTCGCCCTGCACCGCCTCGCCGTCCGCACCGCCCGCACCGTCTCGTCGCAGGCCGCCGACGCCGGGACCGCCGTCCTCGACTTCACCGCCGTCCCCGAATACGGCGCGCCGCCGGACCCCGCCGCCCTCGAAGCCGACCTGCGCCGCATGCTCGCCGGCCGGCTCGACGTCGCCGGCCGCCTGGACCGCCGCGCCCGGTCCGTCCGGATCCGGCCCGGCGCCGCCGTCGCGCCGCCGCGCGTCATGATCCTGGACGACGCGTCCGACACCGCCACTGTCGTCGAGGTCCGCGCGCACGACCGGCCCGGCCTGCTGTGGCGGATCGGCCAGGCCCTCGGCGCCCGCGGCCTGCACATCCGCGCCGCCCAGGTCGACACGCTGGGCGCCGAGGCCGTGGACGTCTTCTACGTCGTCGGCGAGGACGGCGCCCCGATCACCGACCCGGACGCGCTCGCGGCCGTCCGCGAAGGGGTCCTCAAGGCGCTCGGCTGACGGCGCGGGCGCCGCCGGCGCGGCCGGTTCGCGGCGACCGGGCGGGGACCGGCCGGTGACCCTATACGCTGATAGGCGATCCCAGAAGCTTTCCAAGGACGGTCCAGACACGTGTTCGAGACGCTCTCCGACCGGTTGACAACGGTCTTCTCGTCGCTGCGCAGCAAGGGCCGGCTCTCCGAGGCCGACATCAACGCGACGGCCCGCGAGATCCGCATCGCGCTGCTCGAGGCAGACGTCGCGCTGCCCGTGGTCAAGGACTTCATCGCGCAGATCAAGGAGCGGGCGCGCGGCTCGGAGGTCTCGCAGGCGCTGAACCCGGCGCAGCAGGTCGTCAAGATCGTCAACGAGGAGCTCATCAACATCCTCGGCGGCGAGACCCGCCGGATCCGGTTCGCCAAGACCCCGCCGACCGTGATCATGCTCGCCGGCCTGCAGGGCGCGGGCAAGACCACCCTCGCCGGCAAGCTGGCCCGCTGGCTCAAGGCCGAGGGCCACACCCCGATGCTCGTCGCCGCCGACCTGCAGCGCCCGAACGCCGTCCAGCAGCTCCAGGTCGTCGGCGAGCGCGCCGGCGTCGCGGTCTTCGCGCCCGAGCCGGGCAGCGGCGTCGGCGACCCCGTCGACGTCGCCCGCCGCTCCCTCGACCAGGCCCGGCACGCCCAGCACGACATCGTCGTCATCGACACCGCCGGCCGCCTCGGCATCGACGCCGAGATGATGCAGCAGGCCATCGACATCCGCGACGCCGTCAAGCCCGACGACGTGCTGTTCGTCGTCGACGCCATGGTCGGCCAGGACGCCGTCAACACCGCCCAGGCGTTCATGGACGGCGTCGGCTTCGACGGCGTCGTGCTCACCAAGCTCGACGGCGACGCCCGCGGCGGCGCCGCCCTGTCGGTCCGGCACATCACCGGCCGTCCGATCATGTTCGCCTCGACCGGCGAGAAGCTGGAGGACTTCAGCGTCTTCCACCCCGACCGGATGGCCGGCCGCATCCTCGACATGGGCGACATCCTCACCCTGATCGAGCAGGCCGAGCAGGCGTTCGACGCCGAGCAGGCCGAGCGGATGAGCACCAAGTTCGCCTCGGGCGAGGACTTCACCCTCGAGGACTTCCTCGAGCAGATGATGATGATCCGCAAGCTCGGCCCGATCGGCAACCTGCTCGGGATGATGCCCGGCATGGGGCAGGTCCGCGACCAGATCAGCCAGATCGACGACAAGGACCTGGACCGGATCGCCGCGATCATCCGGTCCATGACCCCGCAGGAGCGCGCCCAGCCGAAGATCATCAACGGCTCCCGGCGCGCCCGCATCGCCAAGGGCTCCGGCGTCGGCGTCGGCGAGGTCAACAGCCTCGTCACCCGGTTCTTCGACGCGCAGAAGATGATGCGCCAGATGGCCGGCGGCATGGGCCTGCCCGGCATGCCGGGCGGCCGCCGCAAGGCCGCCAAGGCCGCGAAGGCCGCCAAGAACAAGAAGGGCAAGCAGCGCAGCGGCGACCCGCGCAAGCGCGCCGGCGGCGGCAACAACCCGCAGGAGCAGCAGCCCGCGGCCGACGGCATGCCGAAGGGCCTGCCGCCCGGCCTCGGCGGCCCCGGCGGCGGCCTGCCCCCGGGCCTCGGCGGCCAGCTGCCCCCCGGCTTCCAGATGCCCGACCTCGGCAAACTCCAGAACCGCAAGAACAAGTGACCGCGCCCGACGCACCGTCCTGACGGCGGTGCGCCGGGCCGTCGCGGGACGTGCGGGCCACCGGGCGCGGACCGGCACGACAGGGCGGCACGGCCGGGGCGACAGGGCGGCACGGCCGGAGCGACACGGCGTGCGCCGATTGCGCGTTCACGCGGACGATCTGGCAGAATGACAGGCTGGAAACCCGGACTCGCGAGGCGCCCTCTCTCGTCCTGCGCGGCCGGAGTCCATCGGGCGGCGGTGAGCCGGTGTTCCCCACCTGGCACGGGCCGCCCACCCTGTAATGAAGTCTGGAGTACACCACACCCGTGGCAGTCAAGATCAAGCTCAAGCGTCTGGGGAAGATCCGGAACCCGCAGTACCGGATCGTCGTCGCCGACGCCCGCACCAAGCGTGACGGGCGGGCCATCGAGGAGATCGGGCTCTACCAGCCCAAGCAGGAGCCGTCGCTCATCCAGATCGACTCCGAGCGCGCGCAGTACTGGCTCGGCGTCGGCGCGCAGCCGACCGAGCCCGTGCTCACCCTGCTGAAGATCACCGGCGACTGGCAGAAGTTCAAGGGCGAGCCCGGCGCCGAGGGCACCCTCAAGGTCGCCGAGCCCAAGGCCGACAAGAAGGCCGCCTTCGAGGCCGCCGTCAAGGAGTCGATGGGCGACGACGCCGGCGAGGCCCCCGCCGCGCGCGGCAAGAAGAAGGCCGAGCCGAAGAAGTCCGAGGCGAAGGCCACCGAGACCGACGAAGCCAAGAGCGAGGGCTGACGTGCTCGAAGAAGCGCTCGAGCACCTGGTCCGCGGGATCGTGGAGAACCCGGACGACGTCCGGGTCCGCGCCCGCCGGATCAGGGGCGGCCGGGTCCTGGAGGTGCGCGTGCACCCCGAGGACCTCGGCAAGGTCATCGGCCGCAGCGGTCGTACCGCCAAGGCCCTGCGCACCGTCATCAGCGCCCTGTCCGGGGGCCGGTACGTGCGCGTGGACCTGCTCGACGTCAACGAGGTCCGCTGAGTGAGCCCCTGGCATCGCGCATGCCGGGGCACGCTCGCCCCGCCGGCGGCCGTCCCGGCCGCCGGCGGGGGCGGCTCACCGGCGGGCCCGCGGCCCGCCGGTCCTCGCGGCCCCGCCCCCCGCGGGCGGGTCCGATGAGCGACCCGCTGGCCGTCGGGCGCATCGGCCGCCCGCACGGCGTCCGCGGCGAGGTCACCGTCGACGTCCGCACCGACGACCCGGAGGGCCGGTTCGCCACCGGCACCCGGATCGCGACCGATCCCGCGTCCACCGGCCCGCTCACCATCGAACGGGCCCGCTGGCACTCGGGACGCCTGCTCGTGCGCTTCGCCGGAATCGACGACCGCGATGCCGCGGAGACCCTCCGCGGCACCTGGCTGGTCGTCGACTCCGGTGACATCCCCCCTTCCGACGACCCCGACGAGTACCACGACCAGGAGCTCATCGGGCTCGCCGTCGTCACCACCGGCGGCACCGCCGTCGGCGAGGTCGCCGACATCCTGCACCACGGCCAGGACCTGCTGGTCGTGCGCGGCCCCGGCGGCGAGACGCTCGTCCCGTTCGTCGCCGCGCTCGTCCCCGAGGTGGACGTCCCCGGAGGCCGGCTCGTGATCGACCCGCCCCCCGGACTGCTCGACGAGACATGAAACTCGACATCCTCACGATCTTCCCCGAGTACTTCGCCCCGCTGGAGATCTCCCTGCTGGGCAAGGCCCGCCGCACCGGCCTGCTCGACGTGCACGTGCACGACCTGCGCGACTGGACCCACGACCGGCACCGCACCGTCGACGACACCCCCTACGGCGGCGGCCCCGGCATGGTCATGAAGCCCGAGCCCTGGGGCGAGGCCCTCGACGCCGTCGCCCCGGCGGGCGCGGCCCCCCGCATGATCATCCCGACGCCCAGCGGCCGCCCGTTCACCCAGGCCCTCGCCGCCGAGTACGCCGCCGAGCCGTGGCTGCTGTTCGCCTGCGGCCGCTACGAGGGCATCGACTCCCGCGTCGCCGCGGAGGCCCGCACCCGGATGCCCGTGGACGAGGTCAGCCTCGGCGACTTCGTCCTGGCCGGCGGCGAGGTCGCCGTCCTGGTCATGGTCGAGGCCGTCGGCCGCCTCCTGCCCGGCGTCCTCGGCAACGCCGACTCCGTCGCCGACGACTCCTTCGCCCCCGGCGCGATGGAGTCCCTGCTCGAAGGCCCCGTCTACACCAAGCCGCCCGTCTGGCGGGACCGCGCCGTCCCGGACGTGCTGCTGTCCGGCCACCACGGCGCGATCGCCCGCTGGCGCCGCGACGAGGCCCTGCTGCGCACCGCCCGCAACCGCCCCGAACTGCTGCCCCGGCTGGCCGCGGGCGGGCTGGACGACCATGATCGCCGGGTGCTGCGCGAGGCCGGTTTTCCGGTTGACGCCGAAGATATGGCAGACTGAAGCGTCCGTGCGCTCGAACGCGCGGCTTCGAAGACCATTCTCCGCGGCGCGACGCCCCCACCGAAGTCCCATGGGGCCTCTCGACGCCCGCGTTCGACCCAGAGGAACCGCTGCGATGCACACCCTGATCCAGGAGATCGAGAAGGCCGCCATGCGCGCCGACGTCCCGGACTTCCGTCCGGGCGACACGCTGAAGGTGCACGTGCGCGTCACCGAAGGCAACCGGAGCCGTATCCAGGTCTTCCAGGGCGTGGTGATCCGGCGGCAGGGCGGCGGCGCCCGCGAGACCTTCACCGTCCGGAAGGTCAGCTACAGCGTCGGTGTCGAGCGGACCTTCCCGCTCAACAGCCCCTCGATCGACAAGATCGAGGTCGTCACCCGCGGCGACGTCCGCCGCGCCAAGCTCTACTACCTGCGCAACCTGCGCGGCAAGGCCGCGCGCATCAAGGAGAAGCGCGACTTCTGAGTCCGGTGAACGCCGACGCCCCGGGAACCCGCTGCGGTGCCCGGGGCGTTGCCCGTTCCGGGTGGGTTCGCCGGTCGGGCGCACGGCGACACGCCCAGCCGACCGGTGATGGGGGCCGGTCGCCGCTAGGCTTTGTCCCTGATGACTGACGAGGACGATCGGAGAGACGTGCGATCCGAGGCCGAGGGCGCGGTGCCCGAAGAAGAGGAGACCGTGGACTCCGCCGAGGAGACGGCCGACGACGACTCCGGCGACGGCTCCGCCGACGGCGAGAAGAAAAAGAAGAAGCCGGGCTCGTTCTGGAAGGAACTGCCCGTCCTGATCGTCGTCGCGGTCGTCCTCGCCCTCGTCATCAAGGCGTTCGCGGTCCAGGCGTTCTACATCCCGTCCGGGTCCATGGAGAACACCCTCCAGATCGGCGACCGGGTCCTCGTCAACAAGATCGTCTACCACACCCGCGACATCCACCGCGGCGACGTCGTCGTCTTCAACGGCCTCGACTCCTGGGACCCCGAGACCCACATCTCCAAGCCGACCAACCCGTTCTCCAAGGCGCTGCGCGCCGTCGGCACCGCGTTCGGCGTCGCGCCGAACGAGAAGGACTACATCAAGCGCGTCATCGGCATCCCGGGCGACCACGTCCACTGCTGCGACGCCCAGGGCCGCGTCACCGTCAACGGCGTCCCCCTGAGCGAGAAGTCCTACCTGTACACCGACCCGGTGACCCACGAGCAGAACAAGCCGTCCAACGAGCCGTTCGACGCCACCGTGGGCAAGGGCCAGCTCTGGGTCATGGGCGACCACCGCGAGCTGTCCTACGACTCCCGCTCGCACCGCGGCGACCCCGGCGGCGGCACCATCCCCACCGACCGCGTCATCGGCCGCGCCTTCGTCATCGTCTGGCCGCTGAACCGCATCGACACGCTGCCGATCCCCGACACCTTCAAGCAGGCCGGCTTCAAGACCGCGTCCATGGCGGCCCCCGCCACCCCCGCGGCCCTCGGCATCATCGGCACCCTCCCCCTCGCCTACCTGCGCCGCCGCAAACACCACCGCCCCTGACCCCCAGGGCCCCGACCACAACCCGCTCCTGAGCCGTAGGCCCACGCCACGCCGACCCACCGACCGGGCTCCGAAGGCGCTCACTCCCGGGCCTGTCCCGGGAGCGGCCATCCGCAGCCTGGTCTGGCAGTGCTCGCGGCCGTCCACTTCGGCGACCGCCGTCCGCGGCTTGCTCTGGTGATGCTCGCCCGGGGACTTTCTCGGCAGCCTGCGGCCGGCACCGCGCTCTGAGGGCTCTGGCTTCCGTTCTGCCTCGGGAGCCGGACGCAGCGTGGCCCGAAGGTGCTCGCCGCGGGGTCTGTTCTCGGCGGTCTTTGCCCGGGACTGCGCCGGGGGCCTTGTGGCCGCGGCGTTTGCGGCCGGTGGGACTGGTGGGGTGATCGGGGACATGCCCGGAACAGTGGCATTCGGTGAGCGGCGGGGTGTTCGGGCGACGTACGCTGCGGAGCATGAAGGGTCGTCCACTTCGCTTCACGCCGCGCCGTGACGCGGGACTGCACGCCTACGAGCGCGCCTTGGAGCACGCCGGGCTCAGCCCCGTGGCGGGCGTGGACGAGGCGGGCCGCGGGGCCTGCGCGGGCCCGCTGGTCGTCGGCGCCGTGATCCTTCAGGGCGGGCGGGGCGGACGCATCGAGGGCCTCACCGACTCCAAGATGCTGACGCCGGCGCGCCGCGAGGAGCTGTACGCCGAGATCACCAGGCGGGCGCGCGCGTGGAGCGCCGTCATCATCCCCTGCCACGACATCGACCGGATCGGGCTGCACCGCTGCAACGTCACCGGCATGCGGCGGGCTCTGGCGGCCCTGGACACCCGTCCCGCGTACGTGCTCAGCGACGGGTTCCCGGTGCCCGGGCTGGAGGCGCCGGGACTGGCCGTGATCAAGGGCGACCAGGTCGCCGCGTGCGTGGCGGCCGCCTCCATCGTCGCGAAGGTCACCCGGGACCGCATCATGGTGGATCTCCATGAGCGCTACCCCGAGTACGGCTTCGACGTCCACAAGGGGTACGTGACGCGCGCGCATGGGGCGGCTCTCACCGAGCACGGACCTTGTCCGGAGCATCGCTTCTCCTACGTCAATGTCGGGCGTGCCTTGCGTAACAATGGGGAGACGGCCTTGGGGGAGGAGACCGAAGGGGAGGTCCCCGGCGAGGGCCGTACGGAAGGGGCACGCGCGTGAGCGCCGAGGATCTCGAGAAGTACGAGACCGAGATGGAGCTGCAGCTCTATCGCGAGTACCGCGACGTCGTCGGGCTTTTCACCTACGTCGTCGAGACCGAGCGGAGGTTCTACCTCACCAACTCGGTCGACCTGCAGGTGCGCGGCGCCGACAACGGCGAGACCTACTTCGAGGTCACGATGCAGGACGCCTGGGTCTGGGACATGTACCGTCCCGCACGCTTCGTCAAGAACGTGCGTGTCGTCACCTTCAAGGACGTCAACGTCGAGGAACTCGCGAAGAGCGACTTCGAACTCCCCTCCGATCAGTGATCCCGCGCCGCGGCGGCCGTTCGGCCCGCTCGCGGAACGGTTCGACGGGCATGGCGTGGTCCTGCTGTGCTCTTGGCTCCTTTCGTGTCGACGCGGGTGCGCTGTCGGTCGGCTGTGGGGCGGCTCCAGGTGCATGGCTCTTCGTAGGGGCCGGCGAGGTCGCCGCCTGCCTCGCCCGTAACTTCAAGGCCCAGGTCGCCGCCATCGGCAGGGACGGCTGTTCTCTCCCTCGTGGGAATGGGTGCGTCAGCGGGGGGACTTGGCGGACTTGGTGAGGCGCCAGCCGGCGGGGGCCCGTTCGATGAAGCCCGACGCGGCGAGCAGGCCGAGCTTGGCGTTGACGGTGGTCAGGTCCATGCCCGCCTTGGCGGCCAGGGCCGCGGGACCGGTCGCGCCGCGGGCGGGGAAGGACTCCAGGACGGCGCGGGTGACCGGTTCCAGGCGGTCGCGGGGAAGGACGGGGGTCTCCGGCGGCGGGGCGAGGTCGGTGCCCAGCCGTCCGACGGCCTCGATGATCTCCTCGGTGCGGCTGACGAGAACGGTGTCCACTTGGCGCAGGAGCTGGTGGCAGCCCACCGACGACCGGGACGTGACCGGCCCCGGCATGGCCATCAGCACGCGGCCGAGCCTGCGGGCCCACGCGGCGGTGTTGAGGGCGCCGCTGCGGGCCTCCGCCTCGACGATCACCGACCCGCGGGACAGGGCGGCGATCACCCGGTTGCGCACGAGGAAGCGCAGCCGGTGCGGATGGGTGCCGGGAGGCGACTCGCTCACCAGCAGGGATCGGCGCGCCATCTCCGCGAACAGGCCCTCGTTCGAGGCCGGGTAGGGGACGTCCACGCCGTTGGCGAGGACGGCGACCGTGCGCCCGTCGGCGGCGAGGGAGCCGCGATGGGCGGCGGCGTCGATGCCGAGCGCTCCGCCGGAGACCACCGTCCAGCCGTCGTCGGCGAGCTCGGAGGCGAAGTCGGAGGCCATCCGCTGCCCGTACGGGGACGAGGCGCGCGAGCCGACCATGGCGACCGATCTCAGGCAGGCGTGGCGCAGGTCCTCGGGGCCGCGGAGCCAGAGCGCGTAGGGGCGTTCCCCGCCGAGGTCGTCGAGGGTGGTGGGCCATTCGGGTTCCCCGGGGCAGACCAGGCGGCCGCCGAACCGGTCGCAGACGGCCAGGTCCCGGTCGGGTTCGGCGGCGGCCAGGCGGATGCGCCAGTGCTCCAGCCGGTGCACCTCCTTCGGCGCGGCGCGCAGGTCGGCCGGGACGGCTCCGGAGCGGATCACGTCGAGCGCCCCTTCGGGGCCGCAGTGCCCGATGACGCGGTTGAGGAACGCGTCGCCGGGTTCGGCGATGGCGGTGAGCGCGGCGCGGGCCCGGCGCTCCGGTGTCATCGTGATCGTGGTCATGACCGCCCCGCGTGCCAGAGCGCCAGGGCGCCGCCGATGTCGTCCGCGTCGGGCTCGTCGTGGCCGCCGAGGTCGGCGATCGTCCACGCGACGCGCAGGACCCGGTCGAGCCCCCGTGCGCTGAGCGTCCCGCGCTGCAGCGACTCGTCGACCATCCGCATCGCCTCCGCGCCGGGGGTGAAGCGGCGGCGCAGCTCGGGCCCCGGGATCTCGGAGTTCGTCCGCCACGGTGTCCCGGCCAGGCGTTTCAGCGTCCGCTCCCGGGCGAGCATGACCCGGTCGGCGACCACCTTGCTGGCTTCGGCGAACTCCAGGTCGTAGCGGAGTTCGGCCCGGGTGGCGGGCGCCAGCTCCAGTTTGAGGTCGATGCGGTCGAGCAGCGGCCCGGTGACGCGGCTGCTGTACTTGCGGCGCACTCCGGGGGCGCAGGAGCAGTCGACCTGCTTGGCGGCGGCGCACGGGCACGGGTTGGCCGCGAGGACGAGGGTGAAGCGGGCCGGGAACCGCGAGGTGCCCTCGGCCCGGCTGATGCGCACCTCGCCCGCTTCGAGCGGCTGGCGGAGCGCGTCGAGCGTCCCCGCCATGAACTCGGGCGCCTCGTCCAGGAAGAGGATGCCCCGGTGGGCGAGGGAGACGGCGCCCGGCTGCAGCACCCGGCCCGATCCGCCGCCGACCATGGACGCCCGGCTGGCGGTGTGGTGCGGCGCGTGGAACGGGGGCTGCGTGATCAGCGGCTGGCCGGGCGGGAGCGTCCCCGCGACGGAGTGGATGGCGGTGACCTCCAGCGCGGAGTCGGGCTCCAGCGGCGGCATCAGCGTCGGCAGGCGCTCGGCCAGCATGGTCTTCCCGCAGCCCGGCGGCCCGGTGAAGTACAGGTGGTGCCCGCCCGCGGCGCTGATCTCCAGCGCCCGGCGCGCCTCGGCCTGGCCCCGGACGTCGGCGAGGTCCAGGTCGGCCGGGACGTCCGGCCGCCGGACCGCCGAGCCGCCGGCCGTCACGGACACCTCGGGCTCGGCCTCCTCGATGGGCGGTGGCTCGTCCCGCAGGATGCACAGCAGACCGCGCAGCGTGGCCGCGGAGACCACCTCCACGTCCGGCACGAGCTCGGCCTCGGCGGCGTTCGCCCGCGGGACGACGACCGTGCGGCAGCCGTAGTTGGCGGCGGCCAGCACCGCGGGCAGCACGCCCTGGATGGGCCGTAGCCGCCCGTCGAGGCCGAGTTCGCCGATCAGCACCAGCCCCGCGCAGGACCGCGCAGGGACGACCTCCGCCGCCGCGAGCAGGGCCACCGCGATGGCGACATCGAAGATCGACCCCTTCTTGGGCATGCTCGCCGGGAACAGCGAGACGGTGACGTGCCGGTTCGGCCAGTCCTCGCCGGAGTTGGCCTTTTCCCTATTGACTTAGCCTGTCGTAGCTGATCGAGAGAGGTGCTCCAGGTTGAGTTGGCGGGTGCGGTGGGTGCCGCAGGATGCGGTCCGGAGCGGCGTGCGGGAGGCGGTGCTGGCGGGGTGGGAG
>NZ_JAGEPF010000024.1 GCF_017573465.1 Actinomadura violacea | reverse complement strand
TGCGCGACCCCGCCCGCCATGCCTTCCCGGGCCCCGTCCCGGCCGTCAGTCCTTGCCGTCGCGGCGGGGGCGCAGCAGCGCCTCCGCCAGCGCGAGCATCGTCTCCTCCAGCGTGGACAGCCGCTTCAGCACGTCCTCATGCACCGCGTTGACCTGCTTGGACACATCGTCGTGGACGCCGTCGACCTTCCGGCCCACCTCGTCCTCCACGCGGGTGAACCGCTTGACGAACTCGGCCTGCACCGCCTCGGCCCGGCGCGTCACCTCGTCCTGCACCCCGTCCACCCGGCGGCCGAACTCCTCCTGCGCGCCGCCGACCTGCCGGGCCACGTCCTCCTGCATCCCGGCGACCTGCTTGGCGACGCCCTCGTGGATCGCGCCGACCTGCCGGCTGACGTCCTCGTGGATGTCGCCGATCCGCTTGCCGAAGTCGTCGTGCACCCCGCTCACCTGCCGCACCACCTCGCTGTGCACCGACTCGACCTGCTTGGTGACGTCGGCGTGCACCGACTCCATCCGGCGGGAGACGAGGTCGACCTGCGCGGTGAACTCCTCCAGCGCCACGTCGACGCGCTTGGCGACCTCCTCGTGGATCCCCTCGATCCGCTTGCGGACGTCGTCGTGCACGTCCTCGAACCGGCGGGAGAACTCGTCCATGCGCTTGGCGACGTCGCTGTAGGCCGTCTCGGCGATCTGCGACATCGTGGCCTTGACCTCGTCGCGGTCCGGGCGGGCGCGCAGCTCTTCGATCAGCGGGTCGACCGCGTCGGCCAGGTGCTTCTCCAGGGCGTCGAACCGGTCGCTGTGGTCCATCGGCGGGCGCCGCGCCAGCTCGCCCAGCACGCGGTGCATCTCGGCGATCTCCAGCGTGGCCGGGAGCCGGCCGATCCGCTCGCCCACGCCGTCGATGCGGCCGTCGATGCTCTCGAACCGGCCGTCCAGCCCCTCCAGCTTGCCCGACACGCCCTCGAGCCGCCCGTCGACGCCGTCCAGCCGGCCGTCGAGCCCGTCCAGCCGGCCGCCGACGCCCTCGACCCGGCCGTTGACCGCCTCGAGGCCCTGCTCCATCCGCTCGGCCATCTCGCCGAGCGACTGGTCGACCCGCGCCGTGACACCGGTGATCGAGTGCTCCAGCCGCTCGGAGCGGTGCCCGAGCTCGGCCAGCGACTTGTCCAGCCGGTTGAAGCGGACGGACGCGGCCTCCATGCTGCCCTGGAGCTTGTCCAGCCGCTTGGTCATCTCCTCCATGCGCTGCGACGCCTGCTGCGTGGCGTCGGTGATGTGCTGCGCGGAGTCGAGGACGGCCTGGATCCGGGTCAGGCCCTCGTCGACGTTCTCGGCGACGACGCCGACGTCGGCCCACAGCGCCGGCAGCTCGGCGACCGGCTTGACCCGCTCGCCGAGGCCGTCGATGTGCTCGGCCAGCCCCTCGGCCCATTCGGGGGGCTTGCCGACCAGCTCGTCGACCTGGCCGCGGACGCTGTCCAGCTGCCCGGTCAGCCCGCTGAGCTCGCGCTCGCGGACCTCGCGGAGCAGCCACTCCATACCCTCCAGCCGCTGGCGGATCTCGTCCAGGACCTGACCCTGTGAGCGCTGTTCATAGACGTGGTCCTGCGCCGCACGGGCGAGCAACTCCCGCATCCGATCCGAGACCGGTTGACCCCCCGTCTGCAGGAAGTTGTGATTCGTTTCCACCCGATGCTCCTTCGTGTGCCGGACGCGTCGAAATGGCGCACGGCAATGAATCGTGAAGTCGCCACTGTAGTGCGTGTGAAGCGCGGCTATAACGGGTAGCAGGGAACGTCGCGGGTTCTGCGGAATGCGCCTGTTATCCCGTTGGCGCGAATTGACGGTGAGCGCCAGCCATAAGCCGATTTGTATGGCTTGAGCGCTTCACGGTGCTCGTGGTGGTCCGTTCCGTCGCCGAGGCCGCGCCCGGACGCCGCCGGACCGCCCGCGGCGGGGGCTCTGTCCGTACATCTCGTCCAACATCGGCAGTTCCCGAGCCGCCCTCCCGGCGCGGCGCGCCGGCGCGCGGCCGTGCGTCCGGGCCCGCGCCGTTCCCGTTCCGCCGCCATTTTGCGCCGGTATTCGCGGGAGCCCGGGACCCGGCCGCTGAACCCGCCTTGGTGATTCCCCGCCCGTTGATCTCTCTGCACCGATTCGCGTGGCACCGCGCTCCCCTTGCCGAGTCCCCGGAAACCCTGGTGAACGCAATGCCGGAAAGTGCGAATGATTTGCACGGGCATGGTGCGTCGCGCGGACGTCCTTGGCGTTGCGGTGCCGCGCGGAAGATCTTTGGACCGTTTAACGGGCGCGGCCCGGCGCGGGCGGGTCGGCGACCGCCCGCACGGGGCGGGCGAGCAGCGCGACCGGGTCCTTGCCGACCCGCGTCACCACCACCGTGGCCTCGGCGCCGCCGTACCCGCCCCGGCGGCCGCCGAAGCCGAGATCGCGGCGCAGCCGGTCCACGTCGACGGCCGACCCCCGCTTCTTGACGGTCAGCACGCCCGCCCCGCGGCGCCGCAGCTCGGCCTTGAGCCGCTTCACCGAGAACGGCAGCACCTCGTCGATCTCGTACGCGGACGCGAACGGCGTCGGGCGCAGCTCGTCGGACGTGACGTAGGCGATGTGCGGATCGGCGAGGCCACCGCCGACCAGCTCGGCGACCTCCGCGACGAGATGCGCCCGGATGACGGCACCGTCCGGTTCGTAGAGGTAGCGGCCCCAGGGGCGGACGTCCGGGTCGTCCAGTCCCGCCGGGGTCAGCGTGACCGCCTGCCCGGCGGCGGGGCCGCCGGCCGGCAGGAGCGTGGCGCGGCGGCCGACGTCCCCCGCGAGGCGGCCCAGCCACAATGCGGCCTCCTTCACGTCGCCGCCGACCGACACCCACTCCGCCTCCGCGCCGTCCGGAACGGCCTCGTGCGGGATGCCGGGCGCGACCTTGACGCACGCGGCGGGCGTCCGTCCGGCTAGGTCGAGGACGGCGTCGAGCGGCGGCTCGTAGGAGCGCGGGTCGAAGACGCGGCCCCGGGCTGTGCGGCGGCCCGGGTCGGCGAAGACGGCGTCGTACCCGTCCGGGGTCTCGTCCAGAGCGTCGCCTACGCGCACGCGCGCGAGGCCGCCCAAGTCGAAAGCCGTCACGTTGGCTTCGGCCACCTCGGCCGTCAATGGGTCGCGTTCCACACCGTCGCCGGTAAGACCCATGCGGGAACGCGCCATAAGGTCGGCGCCGATGCCACACCCCAGTTCCAGAACACGCGCGCCCGCGGGCAACCCGGAGGCGAACCGCCGAGCGCGATGCGCCGCCACGCCCGCACGTGTCGACTGCTCCAAGCCGGCCTGGGTGAAGTACATGCGGGCCGCGTCGGAACCGAACTTGGCCTCCGCGCGCCGCCGCAGCCGCACCTGCGTCAGCGCCGCCCCCACGACGTCCGCGCCGTACCGCTCGCGCAGCCGCGACGCGGTGCCGAGCAGCCCGGCCTCCGAGACGTCCGCTTCGCCCGCTTCCGCGAGGAGTGCCTGGCCGGGCGGGGTGAGCAGCTCCCGGAACGCCGCGATGTCCATGCCTGGACGGTAGCGGCCGGGGCGTTCCGGTGATCTCCGGGTGAACGGTCCGGAACGCCGCGGGGCGCGCCTCCGTGTCCGTGTTGACGGGTCAACGGGCACGGCATAGTCTCACTGACTGGCACTCTCACCGCGAGAGTGCCAACACAGCGACAAGGTCGGTCTGGCACCCGCGACGACAGGCCGGTCCAGGGTCGCCTCTCTCTGTCACATGTGCCGGCGGCCGCTCATGGCCGCCGAGGACCAATCGAAGGGGAGGTCAGATCGTGACGACCGCCACCAAGGTTGTTCTCAAGCCGCTCGAGGACCGCATCGTCGTCCAGCCGCTTGAGGCCGAGACCACCACCGCCTCCGGCCTGGTGATCCCGGACACCGCCAAGGAGAAGCCGCAGGAGGGCACCGTCCTGGCCGTCGGCCCGGGCCGCGTCGACGACAAGGGCGACCGCGTCCCCGTCGACGTCAAGGTCGGCGAGGTCGTGCTCTACAGCAAGTACGGCGGCACCGAGGTCAAGTACAACGGCGAGGACTACCTCGTCCTCTCGGCCCGCGACGTGCTCGCGGTCATCGAGAAGTAATCACCGAGACGTGATGCGCCCGCCCCGGCCCGCGCCGCCCACCGGCGGGGCGGCCGGGGCGGATCGCGTGACATAGGAGAAACCCCATGGCGAAGATCCTGGAGTTCGAGGAGGACGCTCGCCGGGCTCTTGAGCGCGGCGTCAACGCTCTCGCGGACGCCGTCAAGGTGACGATCGGCCCGCGCGGCCGCAACGTCGTCATCGACAAGAAGTTCGGCGCGCCGACCATCACCAACGACGGCGTCACCATCGCCCGCGAGGTGGAGCTGGAGGACCCCTACGAGAACCTCGGGGCCCAGCTCGCCAAGGAAGTGGCGACCAAGACCAACGACATCGCGGGCGACGGCACCACCACCGCGACCGTCCTCGCCCAGGCGATGGTCCGGGAGGGCACCCGCAACGTGGCCGCCGGCGCCTCGCCGCTGAGCCTCAAGCGCGGCATCGACGCCGCCGCCCAGTACGTGTCCGACCAGCTCCTGAAGTCGGCCCGCGAGGTCGACGAGAAGGGCGAGATCGCGCACGTCGCCACCATCTCGGCGCAGGACGCGCAGATCGGCGAGCTGATCGCCGAGGCGTTCGACAAGGTCGGCAAGGACGGCGTCATCACCGTCGAGGAGGCCCACACCATGGGCCTCGAGCTGGAGTTCACCGAGGGCCTCCAGTTCGACAAGGGCTACCTGTCGCCGCACATGGTCACCGACCCCGAGCGCATGGAGGCCGTCCTCGACGACGCCTACGTGCTGATCGTGGACGGCAAGATCTCCAACGTGCAGGAGTTCCTGCCGCTGGCGGAGAAGGTCGCCCAGACCAAGAAGCCGCTGCTGGTCGTGGCCGAGGACGTCGAGGGCGAGGCCCTGGCGCTGCTCGTCGCCAACAAGATCCGCGGCACCTTCACCTCCGTCGCCGTCAAGGCGCCGGGCTTCGGCGACCGCCGCAAGGCGATGCTGGGCGACATGGCCACCCTCACCGGCGGCCAGGTCGTCAGCGAGGCCATCGGCCTCAAGCTCGACTCGATCGGGCTCGAGGACCTCGGCCGCGCCCGCCGCATCACCGTCACCAAGGACGCCACCACCGTCGTCGACGGTGAGGGCTCCGCGGACGAGATCACCGCGCGGGTCAACCAGATCAAGGTCGAGATCGAGAACTCCGACTCCGACTGGGACCGCGAGAAGCTGCAGGAGCGCCTGGCCAAGCTGGCCGGCGGGGTCTGCGTGCTGCGCGTCGGCGCCGCCACCGAGGTGGAGCTGAAGGAGAAGAAGCACCGCCTCGAGGACGCCATCTCGGCGACCCGCGCGGCGATCGAGGAGGGCATCGTGTCCGGCGGCGGCAGCGCGCTGGTGCACGTGGCCAAGGAGGGCTTCGACGCCCTCGGCCTGTCCGGCGACGAGGCCACCGGCGCGGACGCGGTGCGCCGCGCGCTGGTGGAGCCGCTGCGCTGGATCTCCGAGAACGCCGGCCAGGAGGGCTACGTCGTCGTCTCCAAGGTGCAGGAGCTGCAGCCGGGGCACGGCTACAACGCCGCGTCCGGCGAGTACGGCGACCTGATCGCCCAGGGCGTCATCGACCCGGTCAAGGTGACCCGTTCGGCCGTCACCAACGCCGCGTCGATCGCCGGCATGCTGCTCACCACCGAGGCGCTCGTCGTGGACAAGCCCGAGGAGGAGGAGCCGGCGGCCGGCGGCCACGGGCACGGGCACGGCCACTGATCGTCCGATCTCGGCGGGCGAGCGGCTCGCCCGCCGCGGAGATCACCGAGGCCCCCGTCCGGTACCGGACGGGGGCCTTCGCCGTTACGGGAGGCTCGCCGTTTCCGGGACGCGCCGTTTCGGGGCCCCGGCGCCGATGATCTTCCTCGCGGCGCCGTTTCCGCGGCGCGGAGCGGATCGGATCGGCACTCTGGGCGGTCGGCTGACAGCAATGCGTGGTATTTCCGGGCTCGTCCCCGCACTGTGACCATTCCGTTGCCGACGACAGTGGCGACACGCCCGGCGGTGCTGGGCATCATGCTTGACGTGACCGAGGGAAGCTACGCCGGGACCATGACCGCGCGCGCTATGGAACCCTCGGGGGGACCGGCCCCTCCGCCGCACCACGACACCGGCCGCCGCATGCGCGTGCTCCGCGCCGCGAACGAGGGCGACGGCGACCTCCGGGAACTGGCGAACCTCGCCGTCCAGGGCGACCCGGGCGCGATCGAGGTGCTGATCGCCGAGGTCCGCCCGATGATCGTGCGCTACTGCCGCGCCCGCCTCGGCCGGGTCTCCGGGCAGTACCACATCGCCGACGACGTGGCCCAGGAGGTCTGCATCGCGGTGCTGTCGGCGCTGCCCCGCTACCGCGACATGGGGCGCCCGTTCGCGTCCTTCGTCTTCGGCATCGCCGCGCACAAGATCGCCGACGCGCTGCGCAGCGCGGTCCGCGCGGCCGTGCCCACCGAGGACCTGCCCGACGGCCCGGACGACCGTCCGGGACCCGAGGAGACGGTGGTCCGCTACATCGAGGCGCAGCGCGCCCGCGACCTGCTCACGCGGCTTCCCGAGCACCAGCGCGAGCTGGTGCTGCTGCGCGTGGTGGCGGGCCTGTCGGCGGAGGAGACCGGTAATGTGCTGGGCATGTCCGCGGGGGCGGTACGGGTCGCGCAGCACCGGGCCCTGGCCCGGCTCCGCGCGATGGCCAGAGAGGAGTCGATCGCTTGACGGAGCGGAGCCCTGGCGCCCCGGATCCGGTCGGGCCTTCGAACTCCGGCGGGACCCGCGAGCCGGGGAGCCGGCCGCCGGCCCCGGCGGTCACCCTGCTCGCCGACCTCGGCGCGGTGCGCCGTACCGACGCGATCATCGACGCGCTGGCGGCGCGGCGCGCTGCCGCCTCCACCGCCCGCCCCGCGACTGAACGTCCTGCCGCCGACCGTCCCGGGACCGAACGTCCTGCGGTGGGCCGGGGCGCCGGGGAGCGCGCCCGCGCCGCCGACGACGGCGACGAGGCCGCGGCCGACCCCGCCGTCCGGCTGCTGCGCGCGCTGATCGCCGACGTCGACGACCAGGACGCCGGACGCGACGCCGCCGGCCCCGCCGAACCCGGACCGCGCACACCGCCGACCGCGCCCGGGCCGGGCCCGCGCCGCCGCGGCCCCCGCACGATCGTCGCGCTCGGCGTCGCCGGCGCCGTGCTCGCCAGCACCGGCGTCGCCGCCGCGGGCAGCGGCATCACCGAGCGCGCCGCGGCGTCACCGCCCGCCGGCACCGGCGTGTCGGGGCCCGCCGAACCGCACGCCAAGGACACCGCCGAGGGCACCCGGCCCGTCCCGCGCACGGCTTCCCCCGCGCCGGCGTCCCCGCCCTCGGCGCCCGCTCCCGACCGTCCCGCGGCCAAGGCGCCCGCCGCCGAAGACCCCGGCCGGCAGGACTACGACCGCATCAAGCGCCACCTGGAGCACCTGCTCCGCACCCCCGACCGCCCGCGCCGGTCCGCGCCGAAGCGCCCGGACACCTCGCCCGCCGTCCCGGCGATCCGCCCGGTCCTCCCGGCGCCGCCGTCCGACGGCGACCCGCGCCGCACCATCGAGGACATCCGCAAGCGCGCGGAGAGACGCCTCGCCCAGTACGAGAACCCCGGCACAGAGCCCTAGGGCGGCGGGTGATCCGCGAGCAATCCTGACCGCGCTTTTGCTCCCGTGGGCCTTTGCCGGGACGCACGCCGGGGAGTGGTGACGGAGACCTGCGGACCATCCACCACCTGGAAGCGGGGTTGTGATGCCTGGACCCGACGAGCCCACGGCGGAGGGGAGCCGGGACGAGCGCATCGCCGACCTGCAGGGCGAGAAGGCCAAACGGTACGAGACGGAGTTGACCGACCGTCGGCACCAGGAGGAACTGAGGCGCATTCACGCGCACGGACTGCCGCCCGCCGACTCCATCGAGGAGAAGGAGGTCGCGTCCACCTTCCAGCGCGGCGAACTGCCGCACTTCTCCGGCATCGACACCTTCCTCAGAGCGCCCTTCCTGGAGGACGTCAACCAGGTCGCCGGCCACGAGGTCGCCGTCGTGGGGGTGCCGCTGGACACCGGCGCCACCTACCGGCCCGGTCCCCGCTTCGGCCCCGAGGCGATGCGCCGGATCTCCGCGCTGTACTCGCCCTACTACTACGAGATGGGCATCGACCTGCGCGAACAGCTCGACATGGTCGATGTCGGCGACATCTTCATCACCCCGGGCAACCTGGAGAAGTCGTTCGACCAGATCACCAAGGGCGTCCAGCACCTGGTCGAGGCCGGCGCCTTTCCGGTGATCCTCGGCGGCGACCACTCGATCGGCTTCCCGACCTTGCGCGGGGTGATGAACGCCTTCGGCCGCAAGATGGGCGTCATCCACTTCGACCGGCACCTGGACACCCAGAGGCTCGACCTCGACGAGCGGATGCACACCACCCCCTGGTACTGGGCCGCGCACGAGTACCACTTCGACATGGGGAACCTGGTGCAGATCGGCATCGGCGGCTGGCAGGTCCCGCGTCCCGGCGTCGACGAGGCGCGCAAGGGCGGCACCCTCGTGATGACCACGGAGGACGTCGAGCGCATGGGCGAGGACAAGGCCGCGGAACTCGCCCTCGAGGTCGCCTGGAGCAACGGCGTGGAGGGCGTCTTCCTGTCCTTCGACATCGATGCCGTCGACCCCGGCTTCGCGCCGGGCACCGGCTGGCCGGAGCCGGGCGGCCTGTACCCGCGCGAAGCGCTCAAGCTGGTGCGGGCCGTCGCCGCCGAGGGGCTTCTGGGCATGGAGGTCGTCGAGGTCTCCCCGCCCTACGACTCCTCCGACGTCACCAGCCTGCTCGGCGTGCGCCTCATCTGCGAGGTGCTGGCGACCTCGGTGCGCGAGGGCAGGCTCGGACGTGACCGGTCCGGCGCACCGCAGACCGAGTGGGCCCGCGAGTTCGACGGACGCCCGGACACCGGCTCGTCCGACTAGAGCTTCGGAGTCGCCCTGGCCGCGGTCGAGTCGGCGGCCGTAGCCGCCGTGCTCGATGGACCCGCCGGGTCAGTTCTCGTCGCGGCCCTCTTCGCTGTCGATCACGCCGTCGACGTACCCGCGGGCGTACTCCCAGCTCACGTAGTCGACGGGGTCGGGGGACAGGGCGGGCTCGTGCACCCGGGGCAGCCCCTGGTCGAGCAGGTGGCGCAGATTCCCGTGCAGCAGCTCCCAGTCGATGTAGTGCAGCTTGCCGCAGTCGGCGCAGTCGACGGTGAGCCCGCGCACCCCGAGCGGCTCCAGCAGCGCCCGGAAGACCTCCAGGTCGGCGAGGTCGGCCAGCACGTCCTCGCGCTCGGCGACGCTCAGCGGCGCGGCGTCCTCGCCGGGGTCGCCGAGCGACGCCGCCGGATCCTCCGGATCGCCGGCGAACGGGTCGAGCGGGGCATCGTCGTGCACACCCTTACGCTACTGCGCGCCGCCCCGCCAGGTGCACCCCCCGCTCTCCTCTGTGCGCGAACAATCACTTTCCGTGTCCGCCGCCGCGTCCGCGGGAGGCGCGGAACACCCGTCGCGCAGGGGAATGCGGGCCCGTCCGGCGCGCGTTACGCGGTGTCATCAAGGCCACGTGCCCGGTGTCCGCAACCGCCCGTCCCGATAGGGAACCACGGCCTACCATGGGGACAGGGTCGCCGTGACCTGGCCGGATACCGCCACCACTACGGAAGGCAACCATGAACCCCGCCGCCGAGCCCGCCAAATTCCTCCCGCAGGGCCTGACCTTCGACGACGTGCTGCTGCTGCCGGGCTACTCGGACCTGCAGCCGGGGGAGGCCGACACCACCACCCGGCTGACCCGGGAGATCTCGCTGCGGATCCCGCTGGTGTCGGCGGCGATGGACACGGTGACGGAGGCCCGCACGGCGGTCGCGATGGCACGGCAGGGCGGCATCGGTGTGCTGCACCGCAACATGTCGATCGAGGAGCAGGCCGGCAAGGCCGACCGGGTGAAGCGGTCCGAGGCCGGGATGATCACCAACCCGGTGACGTGCCTGCCGGACGCGACCCTTGCCGACGTCGAGGCGCTGTGCGCCCGCTACCGGATCTCCGGCGTGCCCGTGACGGACGTACGGGGCGTGCTGGTCGGCATCGTGACGAACCGCGACATGCGCTTCGAGTCCGACCTTTCCCGTCCGGTGCGCGAGGTCATGACCCCGATGCCGCTGGTCACCGCGCCGGTGGACGTGTCGCGCGACGAGGCGTTCCGGCTGCTGGCGGGCAACAAGGTGGAGAAGCTCCCGCTGGTCGACGCCGACGGCCGCCTCAAGGGCCTGATCACCACCAAGGACTTCACCAAGAGCGAGCAGTACCCCGACTCCACCAAGGACGCCGACGGCCGGCTGCTCGTCGCCGCCGCGGTCGGCGTCGGCGACGACGCCATCAAGCGCGCGCAGGCGCTCATCGACGCCGGCACCGACGTGGTCGTCGTGGACACCGCGCACGGCCACTCCAAGGGCGTCGCCGACACCATCGCCACGATCAAGACCAACGCGTCCGTACAGGTCGTCGGGGGGAACGTCGCCACCTACGCGGGCGCGAAGCTGCTGATCGACGCGGGCGCCGACGCGGTCAAGGTCGGCGTCGGGCCCGGCTCGATCTGCACCACCCGGATCGTCGCCGGCGTCGGCGTCCCGCAGCTCACCGCGATCTTCGAGGCGGCCCGCGCCGCCAAGGAGGCCGGCGTCCCGGTGATCGGCGACGGCGGCCTGCAGTACTCCGGCGACATCGCCAAGGCGCTCGTCGCCGGCGCCGACACGGTGATGCTCGGCAGCCTGCTCGCCGGCGTCGAGGAGTCCCCCGGCGAGCTGATCTTCGTGCACGGCAAGCAGTACAAGTCGTACCGCGGCATGGGCTCGCTCGGCGCGATGCGCAACCGCGAGCGCGGCGCGTCCTACTCCAAGGACCGCTACGCCCAGGCCGACGTCTCCGCCGAGGAGAAGCTCATCCCCGAAGGCGTCGAAGGCCAGGTGCCCTACCGCGGTCCGCTCGCCAACGTCGCCCACCAGCTCGTCGGCGGCCTGCACCAGTCCATGTGGTACGCCGGCACCCGCACCATCCCCGAGCTGCAGGAACGCGGCCAGCTCATGCGGATCAGCCCCGCCGGCCTGCGCGAGAGCCACCCGCACGACATCCAGATGACCGTCGAGGCCCCCAACTACCAGGGCCGCTGACCCGCCCCCTTCGCACGCCCCGGCCGGGACGGGATCCGTCCTGGTCGCGGGGCGCGCCGCCACCTGCCGTAAGCTCTTGCGGGGCTTGTTCCCGCCGACGGCGGGAACACCACGCTTGTCCGCGAGGTGGAGGAAGGGCGCAGTGGCTGCTGAGGTGGAGATCGGCCGGGGCAAGAGCGGTCGGCGGGCGTACGCCTTCGACGACATCGGCATCGTCCCGTCGCGCCGCACGCGCGACCCCGAGGAGGTCAGCGTCGCCTGGCAGATCGACGCCTACCGGTTCGAGATGCCGCTGGTCGTCGCGCCGATGGACAGCGTCGTCAGCCCGGCCGTCGCGATCGCCATGGGCCGGATGGACGGCCTCGCCGTGCTCGACCTCGAAGGGCTCTGGACCCGCTACGAGGACCCCGAGCCGCTGCTCGCCGAGATCACCCAGCTGGACGACGCCCGCGCCACGCAGCGGCTCCAGGAGATCTACACCGCGCCGATCAAGGAAGAGCTGATCGGCCGCCGGATCCAGGAGATCCGCGACGCCGGCGTCACCGTCGCGGCGCGGCTGTCCCCGCAGCGCACCGCCCAGTTCCACAAGGCCGTCATCGACGCAGGCGTCGACCTGTTCGTCATCCGCGGCACCACCGTGTCCGCCGAGCACGTGTCCGGGCGCGCCGAGCCGCTGAACCTCAAGCAGTTCATCTACGACCTCGACGTCCCCGTCATCGTCGGCGGCTGCTCCACCTACACCGCCGCGCTGCACCTGATGCGCACCGGCGCCGCCGGCGTCCTCGTCGGGTTCGGCGGCGGCTCCGGGCACACCACCCGCACCGTCCTCGGCGTCGCCGTCCCGATGGCCACCGCCGTCGCCGACGTCGCCGCCGCCCGCCGCGACTACATGGACGAGTCCGGCGGCCGGTACGTGCACGTCATCGCCGACGGCGGCATGACCAACAGCGGCGACATCGCCAAGGCGTTCGCCTGCGGCTCCGACGCCGTCATGGTCGGCTCCCCGTTCGCCCGGTCCAGCGAGTCCCCCGGCCGCGGCTACCACTGGGGCAGCGAGGCCCACCACGGCGACGTCCCGCGCGGCACCCGGCTGAACCTCGGCACCATCGGCTCCCTCGAGCAGATCCTGCACGGCCCCTCGCACGTCGCCGACGGCTCCATGAACCTGATCGGCGCGCTGCGCCGCGCCATGGCGACGTCCGGCTACACGGAGTTGAAGGAGTTCCAGCGGGTACAGGTCGTGGTGGCGCCGCGCCGGTCCACCGACTGAGAGCGACCCCACGCCGAATCGGGCGTTCCGCGGGTGGACCCGTCCCTACTGTGGGGTAGGTACTGCTCGTATAACGAACCGATCTGGGGGGAATCGCGATGACGGGATCACCGGTGACCGGCCTCGGCAGCTCACGGCTCGGCCCCGCCGAACGGGCCGCCGCGCTCGACCGGATGGGCCGCGAGGAATTCGACGTCGTGGTCGTCGGCGGCGGGATCGTCGGCGCCGGTGCCGCACTGGACGCGGCGACCCGCGGCCTCACGGTCGCGGTCGTCGAGGCGCGCGACTTCGCGTCCGGGACGTCGTCCCGGTCGTCCAAGCTGATCCACGGAGGGCTGCGCTACCTGGAGCAGTACAACTTCGACCTCGTCCGCGAGGCGCTCACCGAACGCAGCCTGCTGCTCCAGCAGATCGCGCCGCACCTGGTGCGTCCCGTCCCGTTCCTGCTGCCCACCACCCACCACGTGTGGGAACGCGCCTACTTCGGCGCCGGCGTCGCCCTCTACGACCTGCTGTCGCTGCAGATGGGCATGTCGCGCGGCGTCCCGCACCACCGGCACCTGACCCGCCGCGGCGCGCTGCGGCTCGCGCCGTCCCTGCGCAAGGACGCCTTCACCGGTGCCATCCAGTACTGGGACGCGCAGGTCGACGACGCCCGCTTCGTCATGACGGTGCTGCGGACCGCCGCCGAGTACGGCGCGCAGATCGCCTCCCGCACCCAGGTCCTCGGCCTCCTGCGCGAGGGCGAGCGCGTCACCGGGCTGCGCATCCGCGACCTCGAGGGCAACACGACCAGCGAGGTCCGCGCCAAGCAGGTCGTCAACGCCACCGGCGTCTGGACCGACGACATCCAGGAGCTCGTCGGCGGGCGCGGCCAGATCCACGTCAAGGCGTCCAAGGGCATCCACCTCGTCGTCCCGAAGGACCGCATCCACTCCTCGACCGGGATCATCCTGCGCACCGAGAAGTCCGTGCTGTTCGTCATCCCGTGGGGACGGCACTGGATCATCGGCACCACCGACACCGCCTGGGACCTCGACAAGGCCCACCCCGCCGCGTCCAAGGCCGACATCGAGTACGTCCTCGACCACGTCAACGCCGTCCTGAACACGCCGCTCACCCACGACGACGTCGAAGGCGTCTACGCGGGCCTGCGGCCGCTGCTCACCGGCGAGACCGAGGAGACGTCCAAGCTGTCCCGCGAGCACGTCGTCGCGCACCCCGTCCCCGGACTCGTCCTGGTCGCGGGCGGCAAGTACACCACCTACCGCGTCATGGCCAAGGACGCCATCGACGCCGTCGCCCACGGCCTCGACGGCAAGATCCCCGAGTCCTGCACGGACCGGGTCCCGCTCGTCGGCGGCGACGCCTTCCAGGCCATGTGGAACGCCCGCCACCGCCTCGCCGCCCGCTCCGGCGTGCACGTCGCCCGCGTCGAGCACCTCCTGCACCGCTACGGCACCCTCACCGACGACCTGCTCGAGCTCATCTCCGACAAGCCCGACCTCGGCAAGCCCCTCAGCGGCGCCGACGACTACCTGCGCGCCGAGGTCGTCTACGCCGCCACCCACGAGGGCGCCCGCCACCTCAACGACGTCCTCGCCCGCCGCACCCGCATCTCCATCGAGACGTGGGACCGCGGCGTCGGCGTCGCCCAGGAGGCCGCCGACCTCCTCGCGCCCGTCCTCGGCTGGTCCAAGAAGCAGCGCGACCGGGAGATCGAGTACTACCGCAAGCGCGTCGAGGCCGAGCGCGCCTCCCAGACCCAGGACGACGACCAGGAAGCCGACGCCAGCCGCCGAGGCGCCCCCGACATCGTCCCCACCGCAATCTGACCCGCCCACCCGCAGGCCCCCGCCCAAAGACCAACCCCGGGGGCCTGCAACCCCACACCCCACCATCGCGCCCACGACCAGCCCCCGACCACCACCCGAGCCCGCCTCAGACCACCCTGCTAGCCAACGAGGCACCCAGCTCCCGCCCCTGAACGCCCTGTGCCCGCCCCCAGGCCCCAGCCGGTCCGTGATGCGGGCGACCGGCTGGGCGGCCTGGAGCGTCCTGCGGCCGGTCTAGGACAGCCCTTCGCACGCCTTCAAGTCGCCCTGCCCGCGGATCGCGTGCGCAGCGGCCCGCCGGGGGCCAGCAGCAGCGTCCTGCGGGTGGCCTTACGCAGCCCTCAGCCCGCCTTCAGACTGCCCCCGGCCAGTCGCGGGTGCGGCGGCCATTGGGTGCACCTGGAGCCTCGTGTGGACGGTCTTGCGTAGCCTCGGCTCGGCTTCGGTTGCCGCAGCTAGTCGTGGGCGCGGCGATCTGCTGAGTGCCTGTGGAGCGCCTGTGGACGGTCTTGGGCGCTGGCCCTGGCCAGCTTGCAGGTCGTTTCGGCGAGTTGTGGGGGTGGGGGGCAGAGGGAAGGTCCTGTGGACGGTTCTGTGGGGGCTTGGGTTGGTGGCGGGTGGCCCTGGGGTGGTGGGCCACCCGCCGGGTGTTCAGGGCGTTGGTGGGGTTGCTCGGGGGTCAGCTGGCGGCGCGGCCCAGCATCAGGTCGATGCCCGTCGAATAGAGGTCGGCGGGTACGCGGTCGGGGTCGAGCAGGTGTTGGAAGGCGAGGCCGAAGTCGAGCGCCATGGCCAGGGCGGCGCGCTCGGTCGGCGCGATGCCGTCGACGTCGCGCAGTTCGCTGGCCATGTGGGCGCGGCGTTCGGCATACCAGTCGGCGATCCGCCAGCCCGCCGCGTAGTCGCGCATGCCGTACAGCCAGAACTCCACGAGGAGGAGCGCGAGCCGGCGGGCGCGGTCGTCGGAGCCGTCGCGCGAGGCGTTGCGGCCTGCGGGCTCGGCGTCGCCGCGCCCCTGGTCGGCGGACCGCAGCTCGTCGCAGACGTCCGTGCCGAGCCGGTCGCTGGTGAAGCGTTCGAGCAGGGCCAGCAGCAGGTCCGTTTTGCCGGCGAAGTTCGAGTAGACCGCGCCCTTGGTGAGCCCGGCCGCCGCGGCGATGTCGTCGAGCGAGGCGCCGTGGATGCCGCGTTCCGCCCACAGGCGCTCGGCGGCCGAGAGCAGGGCGGTCCGTGTCTGCTCGCGGCGTTCCTGTCGCGCGTTCGCATAGCCCGCTCGTCCAGTCGTGCGGGCGGGCTGGCGACCTTCCTGGCACGCACGCGGCTCCTTTGGCGCGGGCCCGGCGCCGAAGCCCGGCGGCGGGGTCCCACCGGGCACGCCCGGCGGCAGGGGGCCGCCCTCCGACTCGCCCACTCTGGCGGGCGGGACCGTGGCGCGCTCGGTCGTACCCTCCGCGGGGGCCTCGCCGGGACGGGCCGCGGTGGCGATCGCCCCGCCGCCGTTGCTGCCGGGGGGCGAATTTCCGGTGAGCCCGTTCACTGCGCCGGCTTGGCCGTTGAGGACCTTGGACGTACTCCCGGTTCCTGAGCCGCCCGGGCCCCCGTTCGCGGGTGTTGCCGAGCCGGCGGGGGCGGGCCCCGAAGCCACACTGCGAGACGACGCGCTCGCCGGCGTCATGTCGCGGGTGAGGGTGCTCGCTGTGCTCGCCGGGGTGCCGGGGGGTGCGGACGGGGTGGTGCTGCCGCCGGTGGGCGGGCGCGGGGTGCGGGGGTCGCTCGCGTCCGTCGGGTCACCCTCGGGCCGTAGGTCGCCGTGGGCGTCGTTCATGTGCTGTTCCCTCCGCTGCCATGGCGCGCGTCCACGGCGCTCCTGACGCGCGGCAGCGAACGTCCGGGAGCGGCGGGATGGGCGCCGGATTCTCCTCCTGTTCTCGGAATACACCGGTCGGACGCGGTCAGTCCCGGAGTTGCGCAACTCCGCCGGGGTTGGAACGGTCCGTTCGGTGGGCGGTTGTCACTGCTGGACGGAGAAACCCATGGAAGGTGGGGCATTTCACGGCAAGTGCCCTGTTACCTGCGGGTAGCAAAAATGGCCAGGGGGTCATACCCTGCCTGCATGGCATCCCCGACGGTCCCTGCCAAAGGCGAGGCAGAGCACGAGCTCCCGCAGTCCCTGATCGACCGGCTGGCCTCCCATGTCGCCTCGGGCGGCGCCGAGACGGTGACGATCCCGAGCCCGTTCACGGGCGAACCGCTCGCGACGGTCCCGGTCTCCGGCCCGGACGACGTCCAGGCCGCCTACGAGCGGGCCCGCAAGGCGCAGCGCGCATGGGCCGCGCTGCCGGTGAGCGAGCGCGTCAAGCCGTTCCTGCGGCTCGCGGACGCGCTGGTCGACCGGCGCGAGGAGATCCTGGACGTCATCCAGCTGGAGACCGGCAAGGCCCGCCGCCACGCGATGGAGGAGTTCCTCGACGTGGCGCTTTGCTCGCTCTACTACGCGCGCCGCGCCGGGAAGCTGCTGAAGCCGCACCGCAGGCAGGGCATGATGCCGGGCCTCACCCGCGTGCAGGAGCTGCGGCACCCGAAGGGCGTCGTCGCGCTGATCTCGCCGTGGAACTACCCGTTCGCGCTCGGCGCCAGCGACATCGCGCCCGCGCTGATGGCCGGCAACGCGGTGATCCACAAGCCCGACACCCAGACGTGCCTGTCCAGCCTGTGGGTCCTGGACCTGCTGGTCGCGCTGGGGCTGCCGCGCGACATCTGGCAGATCGTCGTCGGCGACCCGGGCGAGATCGGCGACCCGCTGATCGACAACGCCGACTACGTGTCGTTCACCGGCTCCACCCGGGGCGGCAAGGCGATCGCCGAGCGCGTCGCGCCCCGGCTGGTCTCGTACTCGCTGGAGCTCGGCGGCAAGAACCCGATGATCGTGATGGCGGACGCCGACGTCGAGCGGACCGCGCGCGGTGCCGTCCGGGCGTGCTTCACCAACGCCGGGCAGCTGTGCATCTCGATCGAGCGGATGTACGTCCACGAGGACGTCTACGACCGGTTCGTCCCGCGCCTCGTCGAGCTGGTCAAGGGCATGCGGCTCGGCACCGGGCTCGACTTCGAGGCCGAGATGGGTTCGCTGACCTACCAGCGCCAGCTGGACGCGGTCACCCGGCACGTCGACCAGGCCGTCAAGGAGGGCGCGACCGTCCTCGCCGGCGGCAAGGCGCGCCCGGACATCGGCCCGCTGTTCTACGAGCCGACCCTCCTCGCCGACGTCAACGGCGACATGGACCTGTGCGCCAGCGAGACCTTCGGCCCCGTCGTGGCGATCTACAAGTACCGGGACGAGGACGAGGTCGTCGCCCGCGCCAACGACACCGCCTACGGGCTGAATGCCTCGGTGTGGACGAAGAACCCCGCGCGGGGGCGCCGGCTCGCCGCCCGGATCCAGGCCGGCACCGTCAACATCAACGACGGGTACGGCGCCGCCTACGCGTCCTACGACTCGCCGATGGGCGGGATGAAGCAGTCCGGGGTGGGCCGCCGGCACGGCGCCGAGGGCATGCTGAAGTTCACCGAGGTGCAGACCGTCGCGAGCCAGCACATCATGGACCTCGAGCCGCCCGGCTCGATCGGCTACGACAAGTTCGCCGACTTCATGGCCACCGGCATCAAGCTGATGAAGAAGCTGCGGATCAAGTAAGGATGGCCGTGAAGCACGACTTCGACGTGCTCGTCGTCGGGTCCGGGTTCGGCGGCAGCGTCTCGGCGCTCCGGCTGACGGAGAAGGGTTACCGGGTCGGCGTGATCGAGGCGGGCCGCCGCTTCGACACCGCCCCGTCCGCCGCGCCCGGCGCACGGTACCCCGCCCTGCCGAAGACGAACTGGCGCGTCTCCCGCTACCTGTGGGCGCCCGCGCTCGGCCTCACCGGGATCCAGCGGCTGCACCTGATCCGCGGTGCGAAGTCCAGCCGGGTGCTGGTGATGGCCGGCGCGGGCGTCGGCGGCGGGTCGCTCAACTACGCCAACACGCTGTACGTGCCGCCCGCGCCGTTCTTCCAGGACCGGCAGTGGGCGCACATCACCGACTGGCAGGACGAGCTGGCCCCGTACTACGACCAGGCCAAGCGGATGCTCGGCGTCGTGGAGAACCCGACCACGACCGATGCGGACAAGGTCATGAAGAAGGTCGCCGACCGGATGGGCGCGGGCGGCACCTTCGTCAAGACCCCGGTGGGGGTCTACTTCGGCCGCGGTGCGGGCGTGGAGAGCGGTGACCCGTTCTTCGGCGGCGCCGGTCCGCGCCGCCGCGGCTGCCTGGAGTGCGGCGAGTGCATGGTGGGATGCCGCCACGGCGCGAAGAACATGCTCACCGAGAACTACCTGTACCTCGCCGAGAAGGCCGGCGCCCGGGTGATGCCGCTCAGCCGCGTGACCTCGGTGAAGCCGCTGGCGGGCGGCGGCTATGCGGTCGAGATCGTGCGGACCGGCTCGTTCGGGCGCAACCGCAGGACGCTCACCGCCGAGCAGGTGGTGTTCGCGGCCGGGACCTACGGCACGCAGAAGCTGCTCCACAAGCTGAAGAGCACCGGCCTGCTGCCGCGCCTGTCCGACCGGCTCGGCGCGCTGACCCGCACGAACTCCGAGGCCATCCTCGGCGGCGGCCGCGGGAACGGCACACCGGGCCCGGACTTCTCCAAGGGCGTGGCGATCACCTCCTCCTTCCATCCGACTCCCGAGACCCACATCGAGCCGGTCCGCTACGGCCGCGGGTCCAACCTCCTCGCCGGGCTGCAGACGCTGCTGATCGACGGGGACCGGCCCGGTGAGCGGCACACCCCCAGGATCCTGAAGTTCGCGCGCGAGGCGGTGCGCCGTCCCCGGGACCTCCTCCAGCTGTTCGACGTGCGCCACTGGTCGGAGCGCACGGTGATCGCGCTGGTCATGCAGACCCGGGACAACTCGATCACGCTCGGCCCGAAGAAGGGCCCGTTCGGCTGGGACGTTCGCGCGTCCGCGGGGCACGGGGAGCCGAACCCCACCTGGATCCCCGAGGGGCACCAGGCGACCCGGCTGATCGGCGAGGAGATCGGCGGGATCGCCGGCGGCACCTGGGGGGATCTGTTCGACGTCCCGATGACCGCGCACTTCCTCGGTGGCTGCGCCATCGGCGACTCCGCCGAATCCGGCGTCATCGACGCCTACCACCGGGTGTACGGGCACCCCGGCCTGCACATCGTGGACGGCTCGGCGGTCTCCGCCAACCTCGGCGTCAACCCGTCCCTCACGATCACCGCGCAGGCCGAACGCGCGATGTCCCTCTGGCCCAACCGGGGCGAGGCCGACACCCGCCCCGAGCCGGGCGACACCTACCGGAGAATCACCCCCGTCCTTCCGAAGAATCCCGTCGTTCCAGCGAATGCTCCAGCGGCACTCCACCTTCCTATTGCCGAGATCACCTGACCGGTTCGCGGTCCGGTCCGTCCCCGCCTCCGGACCGGGACCGCGGGCCGGCACCTCATGGCAGGCCCACCGCGTCCCATGCTCACGTCCCGCTCACGGCCGCGGAAGTGGAACGCCATTCTGTGGATAACCTCCCGCCGGCTCCGCGGTCGGCGGCGCGTGTCTTTGCGGCAGCGCGGCCATCGCCGGGCCGCTCATGATCTTGGAATGCCCCGGCAGGGGGCGGAGAATGTCCGCCTGCAGGCGCTCGGGGTCGTGCCGATCTCGTCGGCGAAGCGGCGGTGGAAGTTCGACGGGTCCGTGGACCCGGCGGGCGGGGCGACGGACTTGATGGTCGCGTCCGTCCGTTCGAGCAGGGCGCCGGCCTCCTGGACGCTGCGGCGAAGCAGCCATCGGCTCGGCGTGGTGCCGAGACGACGGTCGATCAGACGCGCGAGCAGGCGCCCGATCAGGCGCGCGATCAGGCGCGCGATCAGGCGCGGCGAGACGGCGGCCTGCGCGGCGAACTCGTCGATGATGATCGGCCTGTGCAGGTTCGCCTCACGGACGGCTGGAGGCGGTGTGGCAGATGGGTTTCGGCTCGGCGGTGAAGCCGCCCTTGCCGGGGCGGGCGCCCGAGCTGGGCGGACTGTGATGGGCGTATGCCGTCCTGACCAGTGCCGACACCTTCGCTCGCGTATGACGTAGTGGACTCGCGTATGGCGCCGTGAAGGGGCGTGCCCGGCGCCGGAGGGGGTGGGTCTCCGGCGCCGGAACCGGGCCGGATCAGGCGCGGTAGGCGGCCCACTGGTCGCGCATGCGCTGGGTCTGACCGGGCGTGAACTCGGTCATGCAGGAGTCGTAGCTGTAGTCCATGAAGTTGTGGATGGGGTCCAGGCCGGACGTGGAGCACGTGTCGCGGCCGGTGGGGCAGCCCGAGGCGGGGCTCTGTTCGGCCGGGGTGTCGGAGACGTAGTCGCCCTTTCCGCTACAGCCGCCCTGGAACGTGTGGTAGAGCCCCATCCAGTGGCCGACCTCATGGGTGGCCGTGTCGCCCTGGTTGTAGTTGGTGAGCTGGCCGCCCGGGACGCTCTGGTAGTGGATGACGACGCCGTCCAGCTTGGGCTTGGAGCGGTAGTCGCTGGGGAACGTGGCCCAGCCGAGGAGGCTGTCGCCCAGGTCGGCGGTGTAGAGGTTGAGGTCCTGCGTGCCGCCGGTGTGAAGCGCGTTCTTCATCGCGGTCTCGTTGCCCTCGGGGTCGGAGAACCATGAGGCGTTGTTCGTCCGCTTGATGGAGGCGAGCGTGAAGGAGACGCCGCTCGGCGCGTAGGCGTCGTTGAGGACCTTGAGCTGCTTGTTGAGGGTGGCGTCGGTCAGCGAGCCCGTGCTGCCGCTGGTGATGACCTGGAAGTGCACGCGGACGGTCATCGTGGCGGCGGCCTTGAGGTGCCCGGAGGTCGCGAGGCTCCCGAGGCGGTTGCGGAAGTCCTTCTCCATCGCGGCGGCCTTGGCGGCGCCGGGCTGGTGCCGCTCGGTGGTGTGGGAGCCGGCGCGGACGCGGGCCTGCGCGGCGGTCGACTGGGGGCTGCACTTCGCGCCCGGGACGGGGGCGGAGAGGGCGGGGGCGGCTGCGGGCGCGTAGGCCGTGAACGCGGCGAGCATGCCGATGACGGTGGCGATTCCAGCGCGTTTCATGGAACTCCTTGGGGGCGGCGCGCCCCGGGGAGGGCGCGCGGGGGAGCGGAGTCATCGCTGGAACAAGGGTGATTGCCGACAAGAGGCGCGTCTTTGGCAAACCTGGACGAACAGGGACGAGAAATGCTGAATGCGGCGCCGTAGCGCGAGCGCTGGAATGTCAGACCGGCGACGTAACGTGGACGCCGGATCGATCGACCGCCGGTGGGAGCGCCGGAATGTCGGACGGGCGGCGTAGCGTCGTCGCATGGACCCCGAGGGCGAGGCCGCGCGGATCCTGGGCGAGCTGCGCGCCCAGGCGGACCCGGTGCGGGCCGACAGCGAGAAGCGCTACCTGAAGAGCGACTTCGCGCACATCGGAGTGACCGTCCCGGTGCTGCGGAAGATCGCCCTGTCGGCGGTCAGGACGGCCCCTGCGCGCGACGAGTTGCTCGGGCTCGTGGACGCGCTGTGGATCGTGACGGACGCCGGACGGCCCGTCCACGAGGCCCGCATGGCCGCCGTCGAGGTACTGGTCAGGCGCGTGGAGCTGCTCGAGCCCGAGGACCTCGCCGTGGCTGAGCGCCTCATCCGCGACTCGGTGAGCTGGGCGCACGTGGACCATCTCGCCGAGAAGGTCGCCGGCCGCCTGGTCGTCCGCCACCCGGATCTGGGCGCGGTGCTGGACGTGTGGGTCGACGATCCCTACATGTGGATACGGCGCACGTCGCTTCTGGCGCTACTGCCGGGCGTCCGCGCAGGGAGCCCGGACCTGGACCGGCTCACCAGGTACGGGGACGTTCTCGTAGACGAGAAGGAGTTCTTCATCCGCAAGGCGTTGGGGTGGGTGCTGCGAGAGCTGTCTAAGAAGGACCCGGCCTGGGTGACGGCATGGGTGGAGGGGCACATCGCCGACGTCTCCGGCGTCACGTTCCGCGAGGCCGTCCGCCGCCTGCCGTCCACCGACGCCGACCGTCTGCTCGCCGCCTACAAGGCCCGCTGACGCCCGCTCGTCTGTCCGGGCTGCGCGGCGTGGCGCCCTGTGCGGGTCCGGCGCCCTGTGCGGTGGGGGTCAGCGGCGGTAGGCGGCCCATACCTTGTGCATGCGGGCGCCCTGGCCCGCGGTGAAGGAGGTCATGCAGGTGTCGTAGCTGTAGTCCATGAAGTTGTGGACGGGGTCGTTGCCGGGGGCCGGGCAGGTGTCCTTGCCGGACGGGCAGCCGTTGGTGGGGTCGCGCTCGGCCGGGGTGTCGGAGACCCGGTCGCCCTTGCCGCCGCAGCCGTCCTGGAAGGTGTGGTAGAGCCCGAGCCAGTGGCCGACCTCGTGGGTCGCGCTGAACCCGCGGTTGAAGTTGTCGATGGGGCCGCCTGGCATGCTGCCGTAGTGGACGGTGACGCCGTCCATCTTGGGCTCGGCCTTGTACTTCCACGGGAACGTGGACCAGCCGAGCAGGTCGCCGCCGATACGGGCGCTGTAGAGGTTCAGCGTTCCCTTGCCGCCCTTGCGGAGCTTCGGCTTGTAGGTGCCCTCGTAGCGTTCCGGCTCGTTGAACCAGGACGCCTTGTCGGTGCGGCTGATCTTCTTGAGGTGGAACGACACGCGGGTGTTCGCGCCGCCGTACCGGCCGCCGTAGGAGGCGTTCAGCACACTGATCTGCCGCTTGACCACCGAGGTGGGGACGTTGCCGGTGGAGCCGTCGTGCAGGACGTGGAAGTACACCGGCACGCTGATCGTGCCGGCGGCGCGCAGGTCGGACGGGGTGGACTGGTCGTCCGGGCGCTCCATGGCGCCGAGGCCGAGGCCCTTCAGGACCTGGCCGAGGCGCTGCTCGACGCTCGCGGTCTCCGCCCGGGTGAGGACGTTGCGCTCGCGCACGTGCGCGTCGGGGCGGCGCAGCCGGGCGTCCGCGGGGGTCGTGCAGGCGTTCGGGTCGGCGGGGCGAGCCTGCGCACCCAGGGCCTGGGTGCGCAGGGCCCGTGCGCCCGAGGCCTGCGCGCCCAAGGCCTGCGCGCCCGACGTCTGCGCGGCGGGGGTGTGCGCGCCGGGTCGTGCGGCGGGGTGCGCCCGCCCGGCGGCCGCGGCGCCCATGCCGGCCGGACCGGTCGGTACGGCGGGGACGAGGGCGGCGACGAGGGCGGCGGCGGCGAGCAGCTTCACGACACTCCTAGGAGCACGCTGAATGCGTACGGACAGCGAGTGGACACAGGGCGTTATCAAGACGTATCAGAGAGAAGTCCTCCTGCGCGTGTGATCAAGGTAAACGGATGCCGACCGTTTTCGGCCAGTCGCCCAATGTGACCGCCGTGACCCGGGCGGGCGCATCGGCCCTGCATGGGGCCCCGTAGACTGGAGTCCTTTCCAGGCCAGTTCGAAAGGCGTTGTCGGTGGTCGTAGACCAGTCCTTTGACACCGTTCTCGTCGTCGACTTCGGCGCGCAGTACGCGCAGCTGATCGCGCGGCGGGTCCGTGAGTGCCATGTGTTCAGCGAGATCGTGCCGTCCAGCATGCCGGCGGCGGAGATGCTCGCGAAGCGGCCGAAGGCGATCATCCTGTCGGGCGGGCCGGCGTCGGTGTACGAGCAGGGGGCGCCGGCGGCGCCGGACGGCCTGTTCGAGCTGGGCGTGCCGACGCTCGGGATCTGCTACGGCCATCAGGTGATGGCGCAGGCGCTCGGCGGGACGGTGGAGAACTCCGACGTCGCCGAGTACGGCGGCGCGACCGTCGCGGTGACCTCGCCCGGGATGCTGTTCGCGGGGCTGCCGAGCGAGCAGGCGGTGTGGATGTCGCACCGCGACTTCGTCCGCGAGGCGCCCGCCGGGTTCACGGTGACGGCCAGCACGGACGTGACGCCGGTCGCCGGCATGGAGAACCGGGAGCGCGGCTTCTTCGGCGTGCAGTTCCACCCCGAGGTGCTGCACACCGAGAACGGCATGGAGATCCTGCGGCGGTTCCTCTACGAGGGCGCGGGGTGCCGGCCGAACTGGACGATGGTGAACATCGCCGAGGAGTCGATCGAGGCGGTGCGGGAGCAGGTCGGCGGGAAGCGGGCGATCTGCGCGCTGAGCGGCGGCGTGGACTCGGCGGTGGCCGGGGCGCTCGTCCAGCGTGCCATCGGCGACCAGCTGACCTGCGTGTTCGTGGACCACGGGCTGCTGCGCAAGGGCGAGCCGGAGCAGGTGGAGAAGGACTTCGTCGCGGCGACCGGGGTGAACCTGCACGTCGTGGACGCGCAGGACCGGTTCCTCGCCGCCCTGGACGGGGTGAGCGACCCGGAGGAGAAGCGGAAGATCATCGGCCGCGAGTTCATCCGGGTGTTCGAGGAGGCGGCCCGGGAGATCGTCGGCGCGGACGCGGCGGAGCCGGTCGAGTTCCTCGTCCAGGGCACGCTGTACCCGGACGTGGTGGAGTCGGGCGGCGGCACCGGCGCGGCCAACATCAAGTCGCACCACAACGTGGGCGGGCTCCCCGAGGATCTGCAGTTCAAGCTGGTGGAGCCGCTGCGGACGCTGTTCAAGGACGAGGTGCGGGCGCTCGGCGAGCAGCTCGGCCTGCCGTCGGAGATCGTGTGGCGGCAGCCGTTCCCGGGCCCGGGCCTCGGCATCCGGATCATCGGCGCGGTGACCCGCGACCGGCTGGACATCCTGCGCGACGCGGACGCGATCGCCCGCGAGGAGCTGACGCGTGCGGGCCTGGACCGCGACATCTGGCAGTTCCCGGTGGTGCTGCTGGCCGACGTCCGGTCCGTGGGCGTGCAGGGCGACAGCCGGACGTACGGCCACCCGATCGTGCTGCGCCCGGTGACCAGCGAGGACGCGATGACGGCGGACTGGGCGAAGCTCCCGTACGACCTGCTGCAGCGGATCTCGACGCGGATCACCAACGAGGTCCGCGAGGTCAACCGGGTCGCGGTCGACATCACGTCCAAGCCGCCGGGCACCATCGAGTGGGAGTGATCTCCGCCTGACGGTGGGGAGCGGCTCCCGCCGGTGGGCGGGAGCGGCTCCCGCCGGAGGGCGGGTGCGACCCTGCCGGTGGGCGGGAGCGATCCTGCCGGTGGGCGGGGGCGATAACGGCCGGAGACGCGAGAGGGCCCGGGTGCGGTGAACGCACCCGGGCCTCTCCGTTGCGACCTCGGGCCCGCGCGAGCGCGGGCGCGGAGGGGTCAGACCGTGGCGGGGGCCAGCGCGGCCTCGGCGTCCAGGGTCGCGGCGGTGGCGTTGACGACCGCGGCGATCCGCAGCGCCTCCTGGACGAGCTCGCGCGACAGGCCGGCCTCGCGGACGACCTTCTCGTGCGACTCCAGGCAGCGGCCGCAGCCGTTGATCGCCGAGACGGCCAGGCACCACAGCTCGAAGTCGACCTTGTCGACACCGGGCTTGCCGATGATCGACATGCGCAGCTTGGCGGGCAGGGTCGCGTACGTCTCGTCGCCGATCAGGTGCGTGGCGCGGTAGTACACGTTGTTCATCGCCATGATCGAGGCGGCGCCCTTGGCGGCCTCGAACGCCTCGGCGGACAGGTAGTCGCCCGCCTCCTCGGCCAGCTCGCGGATGACGGTGGCGCTCCGGGTGGCGAGGGCGCAGGCGAGCACCGTGCCCCACAGCTGCTGCTCGGAGAGCTGCGAGGTGGAGGTCAGCGAGCCGAGGTTGAGCTTGGTGTCCTTGGCGTAGCCCGGGAGGGCGCCCTTCAGCGCGTCAACGCTCATGATCTTGTGTCCTTTCGTGCGGACGGCCGGCCGCGCGACGCGGGGCCGGCCGTCGGGGCCGGGCCGGCCGCGGGTGGCGCGCAGGGGCGCCGCGCGGGCCGGCCGGCGGGGTGAACCGGGACGATCAGGCGCCGGCCATCAGCTTGGCGGCGTCGAGGGTGTCCTCGCCCTTGTTCCAGTTGCAGGGGCACAGCTCGTCGCTCTGCAGCGCGTCGAGGACCCGCAGGACCTCCTTGACGTTGCGGCCGACGGAGCCCGCGGTGACCATGGCGAACTGGATCTCGTTGTTCGGGTCGACGATGAAGGTCGCCCGCTGCGCGACGCCGTCCTCGGTGAGGATGCCGAGGGACTCGCACAGCTCGCGCTTGAGGTCCGACAGCATCGGGAACGGGATCTCGCGCAGGTCCGGGTGGTCCTTGCGCCACGCGAAGTGGACGAACTCGTTGTCGACGGACGCGCCGAGCACCTGGGCGTCGCGGTCGGCGAAGTCCTCGTTCAGGCGGCCGAACTCGGCGATCTCGGTCGGACAGACGAAGGTGAAGTCCTTGGGCCAGAAGAACACGACGCGCCACTTGCCCTCGTAGGACTTGTGGTTGATCGTCTCGAAGGCGTTGTCCGAGTCCAGCGAGACGCAGGCGGTCAGCTCGTACTCGGGGAACTGGTCACCGACGGTAAGCACGCATTCTCCTCTGTGACGGAAAAGGGTCGCCTCTCGGTCCGGAGAGGCGTGGAAGGCCGCCTGCGGCGATGACGCGCGCCCGGCGGCTGATGTCACTCAGCGTGCCGCACGGGCAAAGAAAAGAGAAATCGATCTATCACAACGGATTGATAGGAGGTTCTTATTGAATCTCCGCAGACCCTACGGGACCGGCGCAAAGGCTCCGATCCAAGGCCCGGGCAGGCGCCCGATGTAGATGGAGATCACATCCGCGCCCCGGATAATGGACACTCTCCGTAGTGGACGAGCATAGAGGATCTCCACCGCGGTCAGGACGTGCGGGCGCCTTCGAGGTGCGCCTTGAGGCGTTCGAGGGTGGTGGCGATGTTGCGGCGGTTGTGCGCGGGCCGGTTGACGGTTCCGGTCAGCGCGATGGCGAACGGGATGAGCCAGACCGGGACGCGCAGCCAGTTCGTCTCGGTGACGGTGCAGGCCCGGCCGTCCTCGGCGGGCTCGATGTCGTACTGCCAGCGGGAGATCGGCACCCCGAGCGGGGCGTCGACGTCGTAGGCGAACCGCTCGTCCTCGCGGGCGGCGATGACGGTGCAGTTGGTGAACCAGCGGCGGCGGCCCTTGCGGTTGTAGCCGCGGAAGCGCGCGCCGACGGCCGCGCGGGTCGCGCGGCCGAGCCAGCGGGCGCGGTACGCCTCCTCGGCGAAAGTGATCATGACGGGCGGGTCGCTGACGATCCGGTAGACCGCGGCGGGGGAGGCGTTCACGGTGATGTGGCCCGTGGCGATCGGCTGCTCGAACGGCATCGGGGAGCCCCTGACTTCCGGTGCAAGTGAGCACTGATTACACCAGTGCCGGCGGGCGTGCGTCAGCCGTCAGGGGCGTCCGAAGGCGGCCGGGACGGGTCACCAGGCGACGTCGTCGTAGTCGGCGGCCCCGCTCAGCCAGGTGAACGCGTCGCCGTCGACGCGTCCGGGCCGGCCGTCGACGAGCTGCAGGAAGTGCGCGCCGGACCCGTCGGCCTTGACGAAGAAGGAGTCGCCGGGCAGCCGGACGGCCCGTCCCGTCGGCTGCCAGGTCCCCGTCGACAGCGTCGCGAGGACGAAGGAGGCGTCGTCGTTCCGGCCGTGCTTGGGCCCCTGGATCTGGGCCGTCGCGGTCCGTCCGTCGGGGTTGAGGACGAACACGTTGATCAGCCCGTCCACCCGCGTGCCGGTGACCTCGGCGGGGCGGACGACGCGGGAGGACAGCAGGTCGGAGCCGGGGCGGCCGGTGTCGAGGAGCCGCAGCACCGCGTGCTCGGACGCGTCGCCGGGACTCTGGAGGAAGCCGAGGACGCGGTTGTCGGGCGCCCACGTCGCGCTGGTGACGGTCCCCGCGCCGGGCGTGCTCCAGGTGCGGTGGCCGCCGGTGCGGACGTCGATGACGACGGCCTCGGACCGTCCGGCGGCGGTGCCGACGACGGCGAGCCGGGAGCCGTCGGGACTGGCGGCGAGGTTCTCGGGCTTGCCGAATCCCGAGTCGAGCCGGACGGTCCCGCCGGGGAGCCGCTGCGGCGCCGACGGCTTCCCGTCCGCGCCGAGGGCGAGCCTGTAGAAGGCGTAGGAGTCGCCGCCCGCCTTGCCGGCGAGGAAGAACGTCCGCCGGTCGCCCGTCGCGGCGACCGCGTCGTAGCGGCCGGGCAGGGCCGCCACCTGCGTGAGTCCGCCGCCGGCGGCGTCCTCGACGACCGCGCGCCCGTCCCGGATCGCGACGACATGCCGAGGTGCGCCCGCCGGCGCGGCGGGACCGCTGCGGGTCGTGTGCGGCACGACGCCGCCCACCGCGGCGCCGCCGACCACGACGGCGGCCAGCCCGGCCGCGACGGCCGCGGGCGCGAACCAGGGGCGGTGCCGGCGCCGGGACGGGACGGTGAGCGGTACGAGCGAGCCGTCCGGAATGCCTGCGGCGGCGGCGCCGAACGCGTCGCGGAGCCTCTCTTCGGTCCTGGTCATGCTTTTTCCCCGAGCAGATCGGCGAGCGAAGCGAGCGCCCGCGAGACGGTGGACCGGACCGTGCCGACGCCGATCCCCATGGTCTCGGCGATCTCGCGCTCGTCCAGGTCCAGGTAGTAGCGCAGCACCAGCGCCTCGCGGCGGCGCTGCGGCAGGCGCCGCAGTGCGAGGAATACCTCGCGGCGCTCCTCGCCGAGCATGGCCGCCGACTCCGCCGACCACACCGGCGGCTCGTGCGTGCGCCCCGCGCGGAACGCCAGCTTGCGCCGCCGCAGCACCGTGCGGCACTTGTTGACCACCGCGGCGCGGGCGTACGGCAGCATCCGGTGGTGGTCGGTGAGCCGGTCGATCCGGCGGTAGAGGTCGACGAAGGCGTCCTGGACGACGTCCTCGGCGGTGGCCCGGTCCCCGACGATCATCAGGGCGGTGCGGGCCAGGGCGAGCTGGTGCTCGCGGAACAGGGCCACGAGGGCGGCGGTGGCCGCTGCGCGGTCGTCTGCCGCGGCGCCGCCGGCCACGGGGACGTCCGTCCCGGGGGCGCCGGACGCGCGGCGGGGGTGGCGCATGTTCGCCACTATGTCGGTTTCCACGCCTCTTACACTCACGAGCCCCGCGTCCGTTGCCCGCCGGGCGGCGGCGATGTCGAGGAGCCCCTGGGGACGCCGGGTATTGTGAGGTCGCGGTTATGTATCGGTGTCGCGGTGATAGGAGACGGTTATCAGCAGGCCGACGGTGTCGCAGCTCCGGGCGTTCCTGGCCCTCGCCGAGCACCTGCACTTCCGGGACGCCGCTGCCGCGCTGCGGATGAGCCAGCCCGCGCTGTCGGGCTCCGTCGCCGCGCTGGAGGAGAGCCTCGACACCCGCCTCGTCGAGCGGACGACCCGCAAGGTGCTGCTGACCCCGGCGGGCGAGCGGGTCGCGCGGCGGGCCGAGAACGTGCTGGCGGAGCTGGATCGGCTGGTCGAGGAGGTCAGGGCGGTGCGCGGCCCGCTGGTCGGGCCGCTGCGCGTCGGCGTGATCCCGACCGTCGCGCCGTACCTGCTGCCCGTCATCCTGCCGCGGCTCGCGCGGGAGTTCCCCGCCCTCGAACTGTCGGTGCACGAGGAGCAGACCGATCACATCGTCGCCGAGCTGATGGCCGGGCGGCTCGACGTGGTGCTGCTCGCGCTGCCCGCGCCCGCGCAGGGCGTCACCGAGCTGCCGCTCTACGACGAGGACTTCGTGCTCGTCACCCCCGCGTCGTTCGACCTGAAGGGCGAGGACGTGCCCCGCGACGCGCTGAACGAGCTGGACGTCATCCTGCTCAACGAGGGCCACTGCCTGCGCGACCAGGCGCTGGACGTGTGCCGCGAGGTGGGCGCGCGGGCGCCGTCGGCGACGTACGCGACGAGCCTCGCGACGCTCGTCCAGCTGGTGTCGGGCGGGCTCGGCGTGACGCTGGTCCCGGAGACGGCGCTGCCGGTGGAGACGCGGCGGGCGCCGAACCTGGCGCTGCACCGGTTCGCCGACCCGGCGCCGTTCCGGCGGATCGGGCTGGGGTATCGGTCGACGTCGCCGCGGGCGGCGGAGTTCGAGGCGCTGGCGGAGGGCGTCCGCGCGGCGATCGCGGAGCTCGGCACGGGCACGCCGGGCATCCGCCCCGCCTGACCCTTCCTTCGGGACGGACGGCCCGGTCGGAGGGCGGTATCGGCCTCGGCGGTCGCGGTCAGGGCGCGGTAAAGGGACGGCAGGGCGGGTCAAGTCTGCGTCAGGGGACGGCCTGGCAATAGCGATCCGCGTTCGTCTGATCACTTCGTGTCACCATGCTCGGTGTGGCGGGGTTTCCGCTCTCGCTCGGCGGCGGCCCCCGTCAACCGACCTACTGGCATGAGCGAAGCGAAGCGGGGGGTGCGGGGGTTCGGCCCCCCGTCCCTAGGAGGCCGCATGTCCCCGAAGCTCAGCGTCGTCGTCCCGTTCCACAACACCGAGGAGTATCTGCGCGCGTGCCTGGAGTCGATCGCCGGGCAGTCGCTGCGCGACCTTGAAGTGATCATGGTGGACGACGGGTCGGACGACAACGGCGCGGTGATCGCCAAGGAGATGTGCGACCGCGACCCGCGGTTCCGGCTGGTGGGGCGCGACCATGAGGGGCCCGGTCCGTCCCGCAACGCGGGTGTGCGGCTGGCCAAGGGCGAGTACCTGGCGTTCGCCGACGCCGACGACGTGGTGGAACGCGATGCCTACAGCAGGATGGTCGGCTCGCTGGAGCGCACTGGTTCGGACATGGCGTCCGGGAACGTCGAGCGCATGGACGTCGACCGGACGTGGCAGTCGGTGCTGCACACCGGCGTTTTCACCGAGACCCGTACCAGGACGCATGTGTCGTCGCATGGACTGCTGATCCGTGACCGTACGCCCTGGAACAAGGTGTACCGGCGGGCGTTCTGGGACCACGCGGAGTTGAAGTTCCCCACCGGCTTCTATGAGGACCCGCCGGTGACGGCGCGCGCGCACGCGCTGGCCAAGTCTGTGGACGTGCTGAGCGACACCGTCTACTACTGGCGCAAGCGTCCGGGGTCCATCACCGAGGACCGCTACGACTGGGACAACCTCTGCCAGCGTCTCCGCTCCGCGCGCACGGTGCGGGAGGGCCTGGCCTCGTACGCGCCGCAGCTCGTCGCCACCTACGACGAGCACGTGCTCGTCGACATCGAGCTGCGCGTCGTCCTCGACGCCCTGCCCAGGACCGATGACGACAACCGCGAGGAGCTCGTCGCCATGGGCGCGGCCCTCGCGGAGGGCGTCAACCCGCGCGTCATCAAGAAGCTCCCCTCGATGACGCGGCTGCAGCTGCACCTGCTGTGCCGCAAGAAGCTGCCCGAGCTGATGGACGTGCTCCGGTTCGTCCAGCTGGGCAAGCACAACGACACCGCGCGGGTGCGGCGCGGGCTGCGGCACCGCTGGTACGCCGAGTACCCGTTCTTCGAGGACGAGGAGTGCGGCGTCCCGCTGCACGTGTACGACGTGACCGACGAGCTGAAGCCGGCGGCGGCGATCGACCGGGCGACCTGGGTGGGCGGGCGGCTGCGGCTCGAAGGCCACGCCTACATCCGGCACCTGGACTCCTCCACCGAGGACGGCTCCCGGATCCGGCTGTGGCTGCTCGCGTCCAACCGGCGCGGGCTGATGCGGGTGCCGATCCGGCGGGTGCGGCGCCCGGACGTGACGGCGCGGACGCGGCAGTCGGTGGTGTCCTACGACTGGTCGGGGTTCGTCGCGGAGATCGACCCGTCCGCGCTGCGGATCTTCGGCCGGTGGCGGGACGTCGACTGGATCCCGTGCGTGGAGATCGTCAACCGGGGCCTGCGGCGGCGCAGGACGTTCGCCAACCCGCGCCTCAGCGCCCGCCAGTGGCCGGACGACCGGGAGTGCGCGCCGGGCGTGCTGGTGCAGGGCGTGGCGGCCAAGCGCCGGTTCGTCCTGCAGGTGCGCCGGACGGCCGCGACGGTCACCGGGTCGCACCTGGAGGGCGACGAGCTGTGGCTGGACGGCTGGAGCCGCACGCCGATCGAGGCGGGCACGCGGATCACCGCGGCGCCGAAGGCGGGCCGCGCCACGGTCGCGGGCCCGGTCGAGCCGGCGGAGGGCGCGGCGGACGGCTGGTACGGGTTCCGCGCGAAGCTGCCGGTCGGCGCGCTGGCGCGGCATCCCGGCGACTGGGAGATCAGCCTGCCCGGCGGCGTCCGCCCGTACCTGGAGGAGGACGCGGCCGGCGCGGTCTACCCGGCGCCCTGCGGGGAGCTGGAGGTCGCGCGGACGCGGCGCAGCCAGGTGCGGGTCGTCGTGCGCGCGAGCGCACCGGCCGTCGACCGGGTGTCGTGGTCGCCCGACGGGCTGCTGCGGCTGTCGGGGACCTGCACGGATCCGGCGGGCCGCCCGGAGGCCCTGGTCCTGCGGCGGCGGCGGTCGTGCGAGGAGCACACCGTCCCGCTGCGCTGGGAGAGCGACCGGTTCACCGCGAAGTTCGCGCCGGAGCGGATGCCGGTGCTGGGGCTGTCGCGGCCGCTGGTGTCCGGCCGGTGGGACGTGTTCGCGCCGCTCGGCGGGACGGAGCGGCCGGTGGTCGTCCGCCGGCATGCTCTGCGGAACCTGCCGGAGCCGACCGAGACGGGCCTGCACCGCGTCGACGTCCGCGTCTACAAGACCGACCAGCTCCAGCTCCACATCCAGACGGCCCTCGACGACGACGAGCGCGGCCCCTACGCGCAGGCGAGGATCCGCTCAGGGCACTACAGGCGGCACCTCAACCTGCCCGTGCGCGACCTGGCCGTGTTCGATGCGTACAAGGGACGCCAGTACGCGTGTAACCCGCGCGGCATCTACGACGAGCTTCGCCGTAGGGAACTGGACATCGACTGCGTGTGGGTCACGGAGAACGGCCAGTTCGGCAAGCCCACCGGTGCGCGGACCGTCCTGGCCGGTTCCCGCGAGCACTACGAGGCGCTCGCCAGGGCGCGCTATGTGTTCGGCAACTGGACGCAGCAGGAGTGGTTCGCCAAGCGCGAAGACCAGACGTACGTACAGTGCTGGCACGGCACGCCGCTGAAGAAGCTCGGCTACGACGTCAAGCAGATGCCCTACAAGCGGACCGAGGGCATGGACTGGATGCAGCACGACGTCCCGCAGTGGGACGTGCTGCTGTCGCAGAACGCGTTCTCGGTGCCGCTGTTCAGGCGCGCGTTCGGTTACCAGGGGGAGGTCCTGGAGAGCGGTTATCCCCGCAACGACATCCTGAGCAGCCCGCACCGCGACGAGATGGCGACGGCGGTACGGCGGCGACTAGGCATCCCGGACGGCAAGCGCGTCGTGCTGTACGCGCCCACGTGGCGGGACGACTTCCACTTCGCCATCGGCAAGCGGGCGTTCCGCCTCGAACTCGACATCGAGCGGTTCCGGAAGGCGCTGGGCCGCGACCACGTCCTGCTGCTGCGCACCCACTACCTGGTGACGGACCGGCCGAAGTGGCGGCCCGGCGACTGCGTGATGGACGTGTCGGTCTACCCCGACATCTCCGAGCTGTTCCTGATCAGCGACGTGCTCGTCACCGACTACTCCTCGGCCATGTTCGACTTCGCGGTCACCGGCCGGCCGATGCTGTTCTACACCTACGACCTGGAGCGCTACCGCGACCACGTGCGCGGCTTCTACTTCGACTTCGACGCCGAGGCGCCCGGGCCGCTGCTGCGCACGTCCAAGCAGGTCGTCGAGGCGCTCGCCGAGCCGGCGGCGATCGAGTCCGGGTACCGCGGCGCGCGCGCGGCGTTCGCCGCCCGGTACTGCCCGCACGACGACGGCCGGGCCGCCGCCCGCGTGCTCGACCGCGTGCTCTGACGACCGCGCGGCGCCGTCCCGAGCGGCGCCGCTTCACATCACCGCGCGCACCACCCCGCAACCCCTGGAGAACCCGTGTCACCGAAGATCAGCGTCGTCGTACCGTTCCGCGCGGCGGGGGAGCACCTCGCCGGATGCCTGGAGTCGCTGGCCGGGCAGACGCTGCGCGACCTGGAAGTGATCATGGTGGACGACGGGGCCGCGGACGGCGCCGCCGCCGTCGCCGAGGCGTTCGCGCGCCGCGACGAGCGGTTCCGGTCGGTGCCGCACACCGACCCGGGCGCGGGGCCGGCGCGCAACACCGGCGTCCGGCACGCCGAGGGCCGCTACCTCGCGTTCCTGGATGGCGAGGACGCGCTACCGCCGTACGCGTACGAGCTGCTGGCCGGGTCGCTGGAGTCGACCGGATCGGACATCGCCGGCGGCAACGTCATGTGCCTGGACGACGAGGGCGTCTGGCCGTCGTGGCTGCACGCCGAGCCCTATGCGGCGACCGTCCGGTCCACGCACATCTCGCAGCAGCCCGCCCTCCTGCAGGACCGGACGGTGTGGAACAAGGTCTTCCGGCGCTCGTTCTGGGACGCCCACCAGTTCGAGTTCCCCGCGATGCAGTACGGGGACCTGACCGTGGCGATGGAGACGCACGTCCTCGCCTCCTCCGTCGACCTCCTCGACACCACCGTCCACTTCTGGCGCCACCACCCGGGCGCCTACGAGCGGGAGCGGCCGGAGCTCGGCGAGATCATCGACCGGATGGCCGCGCTCGGGATGGTCCGCCGCGTCCTGCGCGACCGGGTGCCGGACCTCCTGGCCGCCTACGACATGTACGCGCTGGACCTGGACGTCCGCGCGCTCGTGCACGCGCTGCCCGCCGCGTCCGAGCAGGAGCGGCGCCGGCTCGTGGAGCTCGGCGCCGAGATCGTCGCGGGCGCGGACCCGGCGGCCGCGTCCGGGCTGGAGGCGATCAAGCGGCTGGAGCTGCACCTGCTCGGCGAGCGGATGCTGCCGGAGCTGCTGGAGGTGCTGCGGTTCGAGGAGGGCGGGCTGGACGAGGTCCCGCTCGTCGCCAAGGGCCGGTTCCGGCAGCGCTGGTACGCCCGCTACCCGTTCTTCGGCGACCCGCACCGCGCGGTGCCCGACGAGGTGTACGACGTCACCGACGAGTTCGAGCTGTGGACGCGGGTGGAGCGCGCCGGCTGGGACGGGGACGTCCTGGCGATCGAGGGGTACGCGCACTTCGCCCGGCTCGACGTGTCGTCGGCGCACGACTCCCGGATCCGGATGTGGCTGCGCGACGCCCGGACCGGCCGGGAGGTCCGCCTCGACGTGGAGCGGACCCGCTGCCCCGAGGCCACGGCCCGGTCCGGGCAGGCGCTGGTGTCCTACGAGTGGTCCGGGTTCGCCGTCCGGGTGGACCCGGAGGCGCTGCGCGACGGCGAGGAGTGGCGCACCGCGGCGTGGGAGCTGTGGGCCGAGGTGACGACGGCCGGGCACAAGGCCGTCCGGCGGGTCACGGCGGCGGCGCCGCGGGTGCGGTGGACGGCCGCGCGGCAGCCGGCCGAGCACGTCGCCGTGCAGCCCGCGGACGGCGACGAGGGGTTCGCGGTGCACGTGAAGAACGCCCGGGCCGTGCTCACCGGGTTCCGCCGGGTGGACGGCGCCCTGGAGCTGACCGGGTGGACGAACCGGGCCCTCGGCGCCGGCGCGGCGATCATGGCGGCGCGGCGGCACGGCGGCGCGGAGGTGTTCGGCGCCGTCACGGTCCGCCCGGCGGCGGTGACGCCGGCGGCGGAGGGGACCGGCTTCAGCTTCACCGCGACGCTGCCGCTGGACGGCCTCCTCCCGCTCCCCGAGCCCGCCGACGCCGAGACCGGCGCCGACGCGTCCGGTGAGGAGCAGGACGGTGACGGCGCCCCGTACCCGGCGGCGTGCCGCGCGCACCTCCTCGACGCCATCGACTGGGACATCCGGCTGAGCGGGGAGGGCGGCCCGCTGCGGCTCGCCATGGCCGTGCACCTCGCCGAGGAGCGGTTCGCCTGGCGGGGCCGCGAGTTCGTCGTGACCCGCACCGCGTACGGCAACCTGCGCGGCGTCGAGCGCGGCTTCCGGCCCGTCGTCACGGCCGCCGCCTGGGACGCCGAGGGCCGGCTCGCGCTGACCGGCGACCACGCCGCCGACCCCGCGGACCGGCCGGACCGCCTCGTGCTGCGCAACAGCCGCTCCGGCGAGGCGCACGAGGTGCCCCTGACCTGGGAGGAGAACCGGTTCACGGCCGCGTTCACGCCCGCCCGGCTGCCGGTGTTCGGGACGGACCTGCCGCTCGCCGAGGGCGCCTGGGACCTGCTCGCGCCCACCCGGTCCGGGGACGTCGCCGTCGTCGCCGAGCGCGCCGGCATCCCCGAGCTGCCCGAATGGCGGCGCGTCGGCACGCACGAGTTCGAGGTCGGCGTCCACCAGACCGACGCCGTGCAGATCCACAGCCGTCCCGCCCTGTCGGAGGACGAGCGCGGACGGCACGCGCAGCGGCTCCTGCAGCAGAACGACTATCCCGTCTACCTGCGCAGCAACCTGTCCGATGTCGTGGTGTTCGACAGCTACAGGGCGTCCCAGTACAGCTGCAACCCGCGCGCGCTCTACGAGGAGCTCGCCAAGCGCAGGCCCGACCTCGAATGCGTGTGGGTCTCGCAGGACGGCCAGTTCGCCGTGGAGGGCGAGGCACGGACCATCCAGGCTGGGACACGCGAGCACTACCGGACGCTCGCGCGCGCACGGTACATCGTCACGAACCACGGGGCGCCGCACTGGTTCGCCAAGCGGCCGGGCCAGACCTACCTGCAGACGTGGCACGGCACCCCGCTCAAGCGGCTCGGCTACGACCTGAAGGACATGCCCTACCGGCGTACAGAGAAGCTCGACTGGATCCAGCGCGAAGTACCCCGGTGGGACCACCTGGTGTCGCCCAACCCGTTCGCCACGCAGGTCATGCGGCACGCGTTCCACTTCAGCGGCGACATCCTGGAGACCGGGTACCCGCGCAACGACGTCATGAGCGCCCCCGAATGGCAGCGCGTAGGAGCCGACATACGCAAGCGCCTGGGCATCCCGGAAGGCAAGAAGGTCGTGCTCTATGCGCCGACCTGGCGGGACGACGAGCACCACGCCCCGGACCGCCGCGGCTTCCACCTCGAACTGGACGTGGAGACCATGCGGCGCGCGCTCGGGGAGGACCACGTCATGCTCGTGCGCGCGCACCACCTCATCACCGACCGCGCCCACGTCCCGTCCGACGACTTCGTCATCGACGTCACCCGCTACCCCGACATCGCCGACCTCTACATGGCGTCCGACGTGCTGGTGACGGACTACTCGTCCGCCATGTTCGACTACGCCGTCCTAGGGCGTCCGATGGTCTTCTACACCTACGACCTGGAGCGCTACCGCGACCATGTGCGCGGCTTCTACCTGGACCTGGAGGCGGAGGCGCCGGGGCCGCTCGTCGCGACGTCGGAGGAGGTCGCCGAGGCCGTCCGCGAGGCGCCCGACATGGAGGACGACTACAGCGGCAGGTACGACGACTTCTTCGTGAAGTACTGCCCGCACGACGACGGCGACGCGTCCGCCCGCGTCATCGACCACGTCTTCCCTCGTTGACTTGCGGCGTGTCGTCCTTATGGCGGGCCTTTTAAGGACGACACGCCGCAAGTGAACGTGGTTCGGTCAGCCGGGGCGGCGGGCGCGGGCGAACAGCCAGGTCCCCGGCCAGGACCACAGCGGGAGCCGCCGCTCCACCGCCATCGTCAGCCGCAGCGCCTCGTTCGCCGGCGGAGGCAGGGGCGCGAGGTCCTCGCGGCGCGTCGTCCGGTGCCGGAGCCGGCGCAGGACGGGGCGCAGCAGCACGCCCCGCGCCCACAGCCGGTCGAGCAGCAGCCCGGCGCCTTCGAGCAGCTCGGCGAGGGCGTCGCGGGTGTAGCGGCGGACGCGTCCGAGGGCGACGTCGTGCGCCGACCACAGGCCCATGTCGCACGGGACGCACACGAGCGCCGTCCCGCCAGGCCGCAGCACTCGCGCGATCTCGGCGGCGGCGCGTTCGTGGTCGTCGATGTGCGCAAGCACGTCCATCGCCAGCACGAGGTCGTACTCGCCGCCGGGAAGCGGGAGGTAGCGGGCGTCGCCCTCGTACGCCTCGATGCCGTGCGCGCGCGCGAGCGTGACCGCGCCGGGGTTCAGGTCGATGGCGGTCGCCTGCCAGCCGTGCGCGGCGAGCAGCCGCGCGTCCGCGCCGGCCCCGGCGCCGATGTCGGCGGCCGTGCCGGGCGCGCTGAACCGCAGCAGCTCACCGGAGACGATCGCGCGCCGTTCCCGGTACCACCAGTTGTCGCTCTCGATCTCCGCGATCCGCTGCAGTTCGATCGTGTCCACGGGACAAGGCCACGCCATCGCGGCGGCGCGTTCCACCGTCGTCGCCGATCGCATGCCGATCGTTGACCCGCGCTTGAACCGGCCCCGGGCTCGTGCACCGGGATCGGGGCCGCGCAGCCGTCAGCGCTTGCGGCGGCGCACCAGCCAGCGGATCACCAGCAGCAGCACGACGAGCCCGCCCGCGGCCGGGACGGCCCGCTTCACCAGCGACGGCCCCGCGACCTCCAGCAGGTCGATCGCGTCGTCCTCGCGGGCGAGCCGCAGCGGCGGCCGCTCGGACGGCGCCGGGTGCCGCGGCGGTGCGGCCGGCACCGGCCGCGCCACCTCCGCCTTCGCCGGTTCCGGCTCCGCGGCCTTCGCGGGCCCGGCCTTCTCCGGCTCGGCCTTCGCGGGCTCTGCCTTCGGCTCTTCGGCTGGGGTCTCCGGCTCCGGCATGACCTCCTGGACGGGCGCCTCGGCCGCGACCGCCTCGGCAACCGCGGCCTCGGCCACCGGTGCCTCCGGCTCGGCCGGCGACTCCAGCTCCGCCGCGAGCGCCTTCGCGAACCGCGCGATGATCTTCGAGCCGACCTCGGACAGGATGTTGCGGCCGAACTGCGCGGGACGCCCCGTCACGTTCAGCTTGGTGCGCACCGCCACCCGGGTCGTGCCGTCGTCCTGCGGGTGCAGCTTCGCCTGGACGGTCGCCGACGCGGTGCCGGAGCCGCGCGCCTCCTTGGCGGCCGCCTCCATCGTGACGGTGCGGGACGACTCGTCGGCCGAGACGATGCGCGCGGTGCCGCGGTAGGTGATGGTCATCGCGCCGACCTTCACCTTCATCCGGCCCGCGTACTCGTCGCCGTCGACCGAGTCGAGGGTCGCGCCCGGCATGCACGACGCGACGCGCTCCACGTCGAGCAGCACCGACCAGGCCTGATCCACCGGTACCGGAACGGTGAATTCGTGGTCGAGCTCCATGATCATGGTCCTTATCGTCCGATGTGCTTCCTCGCGACCTTACGGCGATCACCCTGGCGCCGCCAGTGCGGGGGTGCCCCGGCGGGACGCGCGGAAACGGGCCGGGACGTGCGGGAGAGGGTGCGGGCCGCGCGGCCGGGCCCCGGGGCGCGGGGGCCCGGCCGCGCGAGCCGCGGCTCAGATCCCGGCCGCCGCGCTGAGCGCCCGCGCGGTCAGCACGGACGCCAGGTGCGCCCGGTATTCGGCGGATCCGTGCAGGTCCGTGGGTGGTTCGGTGCCTTCGGCGGCGTGCCCGGCGGCGGCCTGGAACGCCTCCCGCGACGCGCCCCGGCCCCGGACGGCCTCCTCGACCCCGCTCGCCCGGACGGGCGCCGGACCCATGTTGGTGAGCGCGACGCGGGCGTCCTCCACGGTGTCGCCCGACCGGCGCACCGCGCACGCGACCCCGACGATCGCCCACGCCTGCGCCGTCCGGTGGAACTTCTCGTAGTGCACGCCCCAGCCCGCGCCGAGCTTCGGCACCCGGACCCCGACGAGCAGCTCGTCCGGCTCCAGCGCGGAGGTCATCCAGTCGACGAAGAACTCCGCCGCCGGGATCTCCCGCTCGCCGCGCACCGACCGGGCCAGCAGCACCGCGTCCAGCGCGAGCGCGACGGCCGGCAGGTCGCCCGCCGGGTCGGCGTGCGCGAGGGACCCGCAGAACGTGCCGCGGTGCCGGACGGCCGGGTCGGCGACCGTCGCGGTGGCCCGCGCGATCAGCGGCAGGTGCTCGCGCACCAGCGGGTCGCCGATCACCTGGTGGTGCGTCGCCATCGCGCCGATGACGACGGAGCCGCCGTCGTCGCGGATCTCCCGCAGCCCGTCGAGCCGGTCGAGGTCGATGAGCGCGTCGGGGTAGGCGAGCCGCATCCGCAGCAGCGGCATCAGGCTCTGCCCGCCGGCGAGGACCTTCGCGTCCTCGCCCGCGTCGGCGAGCGCCCGCGCGGCGTCGTCCACCGACGCGGGCCGCACGTAGTCGAACGTCGCGGGGATCACTGGGCACCTCCGGCCGTTCCGAGGCCGCCGCCCGCTCCGGGTTCGGCCGTGTCGGGCTGGGACTCCGAGCGCAGCGCGCGCCACACGCGCTCCGGCGTGCACGGCATCTCGACGTCGTCCACGCCGAACGGGCGCAGCGCGTCCACGACCGCGTTGACGACCGCAGGGGTCGAGGCGATCGTGCCGGCCTCGCCGACGCCCTTCACGCCCATCGGGTTGGACGTCGCGGGCGTCTCGGTGCGGTCGGTGGTGAACGACGGCAGGTCCGCCGCGGACGGGATCAGGTAGTCGGCCATCGTCGTCGTCGTGAGGTTGCCGTCCGCGTCGTACACGGCCTCCTCGTAGAGCGCCTGCGCGATGCCCTGCGCGAGCCCGCCGTGCACCTGCCCCTCGACGATCAGCGGGTTCACGACCTTGCCGACGTCGTCGACCGCGACGTACTTGCGGATCCTCACCATCCCGGTCTCGGTGTCGACCTCGGTCGCGCACAGGTGCGTGCCGTGCGGGAAGGAGAAGTTCCCCGGGTCGTAGGTCGCGTCGGAGTCCAGCGACGGCTCGATCCCGTCCGGCAGGTCGTGCGCGGCGAACGCGGCCAGCGCGACCTCCTGCAGCGTCCGGCCCTCCTGCTGGACGCCCCGGACGCTGAACCGCCCGTTCTCGAACTCCAGGTCCTGCTCGGACGCCTCCAGCAGGTGCGCCGCGACCTTCCGCGCCTTGTCGACGACCTTGTCGCACGCCGAGTACAGCGCCACACCGCCGACGGCCAGGGACCGGGACCCGTAGGTGTCCATGCCCTTGTGCGACACGGCGGTGTCGCCGTGCAGCACCTTCACGTCCTCGAACGGGACGCCGAGCCGGTCCGCGGTGATCTGCGCCCACGCCGTCTCGTGGCCCTGCCCGTGCGCGGACGACCCCGTGACGACCTCGACCTTCCCGGACGGCAGCATCCGGACCGACGCGTGTTCCCAGCCGCCCGCGCCGTACGACAGCGATCCGAGCACCCGCGACGGCGCCAGCCCGCACATCTCCGTGAACGTCGACACGCCGATGCCGAGCTGCACCGGGTCATGGCGTTCGCGCCGGTCGGCCTGCTCCGCGCGGAGCTTGTCGTACTCGAACAGTTCGAGGGCCTTGTCGGTCGCCGCCTCGTAGTTCCCGCTGTCGTAGGTGAGGCCCGCGATCGTGTCGTACGGGAACTCCTCGTGCGCGATCCAGTTGCGGCGCCGCACCTCGATCGGGTCCATGTCCAGCTCGGCGGCCAGCTCGTCCATCAGCCGCTCGATCGCGAACGTCGCCTCGGGACGTCCCGCGCCCCGGTACGCGTCCGTCGGCGTCTTCGTCGTGAACACGCCGGAGCAGGTGAAGGAGTAGGCGTCCATCTTGTAGATGCCGTTGAACATGAACGCGCCCAGCAGCGGGATGCCCGGCGTCACCAGCATCAGGTAGGCGCCCATGTCGGCGAGCAGCTCCACCTTCAGGCCGCGGATCCGCCCGTCGCGCTCCGCCGCGAGCGTCAGCCGCTGGATCTGGTCGCGGCCGTGGTGGACGGTCATGTTCCCTTCGCTGCGCGACTCCGTCCACTTCACCGGACGGCCCAGCCGCCGCGCCAGCAGCAGCGCGAGGACCTCCTCGCCGTACACCTGGAGCTTCGACCCGAACCCGCCGCCCACGTCCGGCGCGACGACCCGGATGCGGTGCTCGCCGATCCCGGTGACCGTCGCCAGCATCAGCCGCAGGATGTGCGGGATCTGCGTCGCCGAGTACAGCGTGAACTCGTCGCCCTCCGGGACGCACAGCACCGACCGCGGCTCCATCGCCGTCGGGATCAGCCGCTGCTGCACGTACCGGCGCTCCAGCACGACCGGCGCGTCCCGCATCGCCGCGTCCAGGTCGCCGTTCTCGAACACCCACGTGTAGGAGGTGTTCGTCCCGAGTCCCTCATGGACCAGGTCCGCGCCGTCCGCGACGGCAGCCTCCATGTCGACCACGGCGGGCAGCGGCTCGTAGTCGACGTCGATGTCCTCCAGCGCGTCGAACGCCGCGTACCGGTCCCGCGCCACCACGCACGCCACGGGCTCGCCCACGTACCGGACCTCGTCCACCGCCATCGGCGGATGGTGCGGGTGCTTCATGTCCTCGGTGACGACCCACGCGCACGGCAGCGCGCCCTGCTCGTCCGCGAAGTCGGCGCCGCTGAACGCCGCCACCACTCCCGGGCGGCTCTTCGCCTGCCCGACGTCCACCCCGGTGATGCGCGCGTGCGCGTGCGGGCTGCGCAGGAACGCCACGTACAGCGTGCCCGCCGGCGCCATGTTGTCGGTCCATTTCGTCCGCCCGGTGATCAGCCGGGCGTCCTCCGACCGCTTGCGGGGCGACCCCATCTCCTTCGCGGGGCCCTCGGCCGTCGCGGTCATGACATCACCTCCGGCTCGCGTCCCTCGGGTTCAGGTGAAGGCGTGCGCATCTCCGCCGCGGCGCGCCGCACCGCCTTCACGATGTTCTGGTAGCCGGTGCACCGGCACAGGTTGCCTTCGAGCCCGTCGCGGACCTCTTCCTCGGACGGGTCGGCGTTCTCCCGCAGCAGGTCGATCGACGCCATGATCATGCCGGGGGTGCAGTAGCCGCACTGGAGCGCGTGCTCCTCGTGGAAGGCGCGCTGCATCGGATGCTCGTCGCCGCCGATCCCGAGCCCCTCGACGGTGGTGACGTCTCGGCCGTCGGCCTGGACGGCGAGCACGGAGCAGCTCTTCACGCTCATCCCGTCCATCAGGACGGTGCAGGCTCCGCAGTTGCTGGTGTCGCACCCCACCGGGGTGCCGACCTTGCCCAGCCGGTCGCGCAGATAGTGGACGAGAAGAAGCCGCGGTTCGACGTCGTCCTCGTACGTCGCACCGTCGACCTCGACACGGATACGTGGCATGCGTTTCTCCCAGGGACGTCTCGGGGTGGATCCGGAGAGGGGACGTCCCTGGGCGGAGCACGCTGATCCGGCCACGTCATCGGGGCCCCGCCTCTCTGGAGCACTCCGCGGCGTGCCTGCCGGAACCGCTCCGCGACATGCGACCTTACGAAGGTATGCCGCGGTTGAATCGCGTACTAGACCCTGACGTGGCTTATTTACCCTGGACTGGGGGAGTTCTGGCCGCTAGTGCACCCGCAGCAGGACCGGCCAGGTGTCGCGCCCGACGATCCCGTCCGCGGTGACGCCGCCCCACTTCTGGACGGCCTTCACCGCCGCCTCCGTGGCGTCGTCGAAGCGCCCGTTGACGGCGACCTCCGGGTGGCTGCGCGCCAGCAGCAGCCCCTGCACCGTCTCGACGCCCTCTCCGGTGTCGCCCTTGCCCACCTGCGGCAGCTTGTTCACGATGGCCTCCGTCCAGTCGTCCCCGCTGTAGTCGGGCCGTCCGTAGCCCGCGATCACGTCCGCGCCCCGCACCCGGCGCTTGCAGGCGTCGGAGGTGTTGCCCTCGATCGTCTGGACCCGTCCGCCGCCCAGCGCCTTCTCGACCACGCCGACGTGGTCGATCGCGGAGATGCTGTTGGACGAGCCCCAGTCGAAGAACACGATGTCGCCGGGCTCGGCGGCGTCGACCTGCGCGGTCGTGCCGGTGTGCCAGCGCCCGGCCTTCTGGAAGTCCTCGGCGTGCCACGGCGTGTAGGCGCGGTCGCCGGCGGGCAGGACGGCGGCGGCGTTGCCGCTGTGCCGCGCCCAGTAGGTGATCGCCATGTCGCACCAGGACGCCTTGAGGAACTCGTCGCCGTGCCTGGCGGCGTACTCCTTGGTGATCGCGTTCGGGCGGCCCGACATGCCGAGGGACTTGCGGGCCTCCGCCAGCATGCTCGCCGCGGTCATGCCGAGCCCTCCCCACGGAAGATCCCGTTCTGGTCCGGCTCTCCGTACAGCTCCCGGAGGACCTGCTCCTCGTCGGGTTCCGTGGCGCGGTCGACGCCGGGGTTCACGTCGACCCTGTCCATATGCGACGCCTCGGTGGCGTCGGTTCGTGCTTCGGGGGTCACTGTCACTCCTCGCCGGTCGCGGCCGCCCCGTTCCGTGGGCGATCACCAACCGACCGTAATCGGATGCCCCTTACTTTTCCGGATTTCCGCCCTATTCACATCAACCCCGTCTGACCTGGCCCAAGAGCCGCCCGATCGTCGCCCCCGGGTAAGCGGACGGCGCCCGCGCCGTACGCGGGCGCCGGTCCGAGGGGCGGTCAGGGGGCGACGTCGACCGGGGTGGACGGGGACTCCGGCTGCGTCGCCGGGGTCGGGCGCAGCACGAGGAACGCCAGCGCGGCCGCGGCGATGCCGGCGACGACGCCGACGATCGCGATGGTCGCCATCGAGTCGGTGAACGCGTTGCGCGCCGCCGCGGCGAGGCCCGCGTCGCCCTTGGCCGCCGCGACCGCCAGGGCGTCGCCGATCGACTTGCGCGCCTCGCCGGTCACGGCGTCGGGCATGTGGTCGGAGAACGCCGCCGACAGGACGCTGCCGAGGATCGCGACGCTGAGCGCCTGGCCGAGCTGCTGGACGGTGTCGTTGACCGCCGAGCCGACGCCAGCGCGCTCGGGCGGCAGCGCGCCGAGCAGCGTCCCGTAGGCCGCCGGGCCCATCGTCCCGCTGCCCATCCCCATGATGACCAGGGCGATCGCGAGCTTGGGGTAGCCGTCACCGGGCGACAGCGTGGCCAGCACGCCGAAGCCGACCGCGAGCAGCAGCAGGCCCGCGGCCACCGCGACGCGGGCGCCGAGCTTCTTGTCGACGACGACGCCGATCCCGTTGAACGCCATCGCGGCGACCATCAGCGGGATGAACGCGGCGCCCGCCTTCAGCGGGCTGTAGTCCAGGACGAACTGCAGGTACTGGGTGAGCGCGAGCAGCAGCCCGCCCGCCGAGAACGACATCAGCACGACCGACAGGCTCGCGCCGCTGAAGTTGCGGTCGCGGAACAGCCCCATCGGCAGCATCGGCTCCGCGCAGCGCCGCTCCCACAGCCCGAACGCGGTGATCATGACGACCGCGACGACGAACCCGCCGATGGTCCGGCCGGACGCCCAGCCGTCCCGCGCCGTCTCGATCACGCCCCACACCAGGGCGGTCATCCCGGCGGTCGACAGCACGGCGCCGAGCACGTCCGGGCGGACGGCCGGGCCGCGCGACTCGGGGATGATCAGCAGGGCGGCGATGATCCCGAGCACCGCGATCGGGACGTTCAGCAGGAACACCGACCCCCACCAGAAGTCGCGCAGCAGCGCGCCGCCGACGAGCGGGCCCGCGACGGCGCCCACCATCAGCACCGAGCTCCAGATGGCGAGGGCCTTCTTGCGCTCCTCGTCGTCGAAGACGGTGGTGAGGATCGACAGCGTGCCCGGCATCAGGAACGCGCCGCCGACGCCCATCAGCGCCCGTGCGGCGATCAGCTCGCCGGAGGAGTCGGCGAGCGCGGCGAGCCCGGACGCGCCGCCGAACAGCACGAGGCCGGTGACGAGGCCGCGGCGGCGCCCGAACCGGTCCGACAGGGCGCCCGCGGTGAGCAGCAGCCCGGCGAACACCAGCATGTAGGCGTCCAGGATCCACTGGATGTCGGCGTTGCTCGCGTGCAGGTCCTTCACCAGCGACGGGATCGCGACGTTCAGCACCGTGTTGTCGATGACGACCACGAGCAGGCTGAGGCAGAGCACGCCGAGGATCACCCAGCGGCGCGGATGGCGGGCGGACATGGCTCCCCGTTCGTACGGCGATCGAATTTTCGCACACTGTACTAACTTTGGTACGTCGTTCGTCAACCGATAATCTGGGCGCCGGAGCATCCCAGGTCACAAGGACGGCGCATGGCCAGCGAGAACGACCCCTTCACCGAGTCGGTCTGGATGCGCCCGGGCCGTCCGCGGCGGGGCCGTCCGCAGCTCAGCCGCGAGGAGATCGTCGCCGCCGCCGTCGCGCTGCTGGACGCCGAGGGCCTCGAGGGCTTCAGCATGCGGCGCCTGGGCGCGAGCATCAGCGCGGGCGCGACCTCGATGTACTTCTACGTCGCGAACAAGGACGAGCTGCTCGAACTCGTCGTCGACGAGGTCCTCGGCGAGGTCGAGATCCCGGACGCCGGGGAGGTCGGCTGGCGGGAGGCGGCGGCCGGGCTCGCCCGCAGCTTCCGGACGGTGCTGCTGCGCCACTCCTGGGTGATCGCGCTGTTCGGCACCCATCCCGCCCTCGGCCCGAACGCGATGCGCGTCAGCGACCGCACCATCGCGCTGCTGTCCGCCGCCGGCCTGTCCGGCGCGGAGATCGGCTGGGCCAGCTCCCTGCTGGTGTCGCAGGCCATCGGCTACGCGACGTCCGACGCCGCGATGAAGCGCGCCACCCGCGGCGGCGAGAAGTCGCCGGCCGACCTGATCGAGCAGCTCCGCCCGTTCGTGGAGCGCATGGCCGACGACTTTCCCGCCTACTCCGACTACTGGCGGCAGAACATGCCGCTCCACCTCGACCCGGACGCCGGCTTCGAGTTCGCCCTCGACCGCATCCTCGACGGCCTGCAGTCCTGGATCGACCGCAGGCCGTGACCGCCGCGGAGAACCCGACGGCCGCGGAGAACCCGACCGGCGCGCAGGCCGTGGCCGCGGCTCACCGCCGGGCGCCGGGCAGCTTCTGCGCCGGCGGGGTGTCGGTCCACCCCGCCGTCCGCTGCACCGTGTAGTACTGGGCGCTCCCGGCGGGCACCCGGCTGTTGGCCGTCCCCGGCCGCACCACCACGGCGCGGCTCGCCATCAGGAAGTCCTCGGACGGGCTGAGCATGAGCTGCCACTGCAGGGTGCCGAGGTCGCGGCTGGTCTCGTCCATCGCGACGCCGAGCGCCGGACGCCCGAGCGGGTCGCGGACCGTGCCGAGGTTCCGCACGCCCGGCAGCCCCGCGAGCATCCGGTACACCGCGGCCCGCAGCGCCTGCGACGGCTGCTCGACGGGGTCGCTGAGCAGCTTCGGCGCCTCCCGGAACAGCCACGCGTCCGGGTCCTTCGGCAGGCCGCCGTGGTCGCGGATCCACGTCAGCATCGCCGTCCGCAGCCGGACCGGGTCCGCCGGCAGCCGCGCCGGGTCGCCCTCGAAGATCCGGTCCTCGGGCCGGGGGCCCTCCGGCACGTCGGGGATGACGATGCCCGCGTCCGCGTTCTCGTTCGGCTGCGGCGACCCGTCCAGCCGGTACTGCCGGGCGTCGGCCGGGGTCAGCGGCCGCAGCCGCACGCCGCCGATGTCGTTGGAGTACACGCCGAAACCGTCGGCACGGTCGCGCGGCAGCCACGTCTCCGTCGGGAACGACGCGAGCAGCGTGTACCGGTGGCCGCGGTGGTCGCGCTGGATCAGCTGGCCGACCTCGCCCTTCGCGTGCCAGAACCGCTTCGGCTCGGTGCGGTCGGCCTTCTCCGCCGCCGCCATCAGCACCGCGTGCGCCGGCCCGGACGTCACGTACCGCTGCTTCGGGATGGGCTCGGGCGTCACCGCGTTCCACACCACCAGCGCCACGGCCGCCACCGCCGCCAGGGCCGCCGCCGCGCCGGGCAGCGCCCATCCTGGCCTCCACCTCGGGCTCCGGCCGCCGCGCGGCCGGGCGGTGATGCTCCGCAGCACCGCCTCCTCCCGCTCGCCGTACTCCAGGTCGTCCGCGCGCACCGGGTTCGCGGCGGCCAGCAGGCCGTCCAGGTCGTTCATCGTGCGGCCTCCTCTGCCGGGCTGATGTCGTCGGTCAGCAGCGCGGCCAGCCGTTTGCGGGCGCGGTGCACCCGAACCTTGAAGGCCGCCGCCGAGCATCCGGCCACGTAGGCGGCCGAACGGTGGTCGAGGTCCTCCCAGGCGACGAGCATCAGCGCCTCGCGGTCGGCGTCCGGCAGCCGCCACAGCGCCTCCCGCAGCCGGACCTCCTCGACCACGCCCGCCGCGTGGTCGGGCGCGTCCCGGTGGTGCTGGGCCAGCCGTCCGGCCAGCCGCGCGCGGCGCGCCCGGGACCGCCGGTCGTTGTTCAGGCAGTTGTGCGCGGCCCGGTACAGCCAGGGCAGCGGATCGTCCGGCAGCCGGTCGATGTGCCGCCACACCGCGGTGAACGCCTCCGCCACCACGTCGTCCGCGCGTTCCTCGTCCGTTCGGCGCAGCACATAGGCCCGCACCCGCGCGTGGTGCCGTCTGAACAGCACCGTGAACCGCTCCGCCGCATCGTCCGCCACTCCGACTCCAACCGAGATGTGGGCATCCGACCCTTAAAGGTCCGGAGATGCGGCCCCGGTTACCGCGGCCGTCACGGGGAGGCGCTGCCGCAGGTCGTCGTGATGTCGTCGGTCGCCTTGGTGAAGCGGACCGCCTCGGAGTCGGACAGCAGGTTCTTGCCGCTCTCGTCGCCGCCGCGCTTCCTCAGCTTGTCGCCGACGTCCAGGACGACGTCGACCTCCTTCGCCAGGTGGTCGTCCTTCAGCTTCGGGCGGACGCGGCGGAGGGCGTCGATGATCCCCTGGACGTCGTCGGACTTCGCGGGGGTGCGCAAGGCCCCGGTGATCGCGGCGCAGTCGGCCTTGCGGTGGTCGCCACCGCCGCCGCTGCCGCCGCCGGAGCAGCCGGGGACGAGCAGGCACAGGACGAGGGCCGCCGCGGGCGGGACGAGGGTGCGCGCAGGGTTCACACGGTCGATCATCCCAGGCCGGGGACTGTGTCCCGATCTGCGGGGTATGTGCGGTACGTGTTCACCAGGTACCTGATCGTGACGGCGCTCCTCACCCTGGTCGCCTACGTCCTGATCACCCGCTGACCGCCCCGCCGGGCGGACCGCGGATCCGCCGGCGGCGGGCGCTGTCGCCGGTCAGCGGACGGGGGTCAGCGTCTCGGTGTGCAGGGTCCTCCCGTCGAGGTCGCGGAGGCGGACGGTGAGGGACGCGGAATGCGCGTCGATGTCGACCTCGCCGAAGAACTGGTAGCCCTCGGCCGGCGAGGTGTTCGCGTGCGGCGGCGCCTGGACGAACTTGGCCACCGGGCCGAACGTGCCGTCGAGGGCGTTCGGGCCGAAGGCGCCGGCGTTCAGGGGCCCGGAGACGAATTCCCAGAACGGATCGAAGTCCTTGAACGCGGCCTTGGACGGGTCGTAGTAATGCGCGGCCGTGTAATGGACGTCGGCCGTCAGCCAGACGGTGTTGCGGACATGGTGCTTCTTGATGTCGGAGAGGATGCCGGCGATCTCGCGTTCGCGGCCCAGCGGCGCGCCGCCGTCGCCCTGCGCGGCCGCCTCCTGCGCGGTGCCGTCGGGGACGACGAGGCCGATCGGCAGGTCGTTCGCGATGATCTTCCAGGTGGCGCGGGAACGGCGGAGCTCGCGCTTGAGCCAGGCGGCCTGCTCGGCGCCGAGCAGGCCGTCGCGCTGGGCGGGGGAGTCGTCGGCGTCGTTCGGCGACTTGTAGGTGCGCATGTCCAGCATGAACACGTCGAGCAGCGGACCGTAGGAGATCTTGCGGTAGATGCGCCCGCCCTTGGCCGCGGGAATGGCGATGGGCGTGTATTCGAAGGCGGCCCGGCGGGCACGGGCCGACAGTACGTCCACGCGCTTCTCGGTGTATTGCGGCAGGTCGAGGATCTCGCCCGGGTACCAGTTGTTGAGCGTTTCGTGGTCGTCCCACTGGTACAGCATCGGGACCTGCGCGTTGAACGCGCGGAGATTGGCGTCCTGGAGGTTGTAGCGGAACTGGCCGCGGTATTCGGCGAGGGTCTGGGCGACGGCCGACTTCTCCGGCGTGGTGAGGTTCCGCCAGGTGGAGCCGTCGGGCAGCTTCACCGTTTCGGAGAGCGGGCCGTCCGAATAGACCAGGTCGCCGCTGCACAGGAAGAAGTCGGGGTCGACCGCGGCCATCGCCTTGAAGATCCGGTAGCCGCCGAGGTCGGGGTTGATGCCCCAGCCCTGCCCGGCGAGGTCGCCGGACCACACGAACCGGATGTCGCGGCGGGTGCGCGGCGCCGTGCGGAGGCGGCCGGCGACGGGCTCGGACGCCAGGTGCCGGTCCAGGCCGTCGAGCCGGACGCGGTAGTGCAGCTCGCGGCCGGGCGGCAGGCCGCGCAGGAACGCCTTGCCGGTCAGGTCGGTGTCCGGGGTGAGGACGGGGCCGCGGACGGTCCGGGCGTGCCGGAAGTCGGGGCGGTCGCTCAGCTCGACGAGCATCCGCGCGGGCCGGTCGGAGCGCGCCCAGATCACGGCCTCGTTCGCGGTGACGTCGCCGCTCTGCACGCCGTGGGTGAGCCGCGGGCGGCCGCTGCGCAGCAGTCCGGCGGCGCGCGCCGGGCCGTCGTTCAGCAGGGCAAGGGCCGCTCCCGCGGTCGTCACGAGACCACCGCGCAGCACGGTTCGCCGGTCCATCGCAGACTCCGTTCCTTGATCCGTTACCGGGACGGATCGTGACGGACCAGGACGGATCACAGGTGCACGGCGGGTGAACGCGGGCGTTCGGCTTGACAACCGTCGGTCACGGAGTGTCTCCTTGATGCCATGCCAGCGCGCGTTCCCGCCGACAGCCCCGTGGCCCTCCGCCGCGTGGCCAGCGCGCTGTGTCCTGCCTGTAGCCGCTGATCATCAGATGCTCCCGGGTGGCGTTCACCCGGATCCGGCTCACATTCAGGACATCCAGGACATGGTTCCCGATCTCACTATGCGTGGCCAGGACGACCCGCACGGCCGCACCGTCACCGCCCGCCCGCCCACCGTCGGGCAGCTCGCCGACCGCGTCCGCGAACTGGCGGCCCGCCCGTCCGACTGGTGGCACAGCGTCGTCTTCGACGGCTCCGGCCCGGTCCGCGTCCCGCTGTACGCCGCGGACGGCGCCGAGGTGTGGCTGACCACGTGGCCTCCCGGGCACGGTGCCACCGTGCACGGGCAGGTCAGCACGCTCATCGCCGGCGAGCTGGCGGAGGTGGCGATCCGGGCGGACGGCGTCACGGAGCGGCCGCTGCGGGCCAACCGGGTCCGCGTGCACGCCGGCCCGCAGACGTTCACCAACCCCGGCCCCGCCTTCGCCGTCAGCCTCCACGCCGCCTGAGCCGCCCGCGCGGGTGCGCGAGCGGCTCAGAACGCACGGGTCAGTGGCGGTGCAGGGTGTCCTTCGGGCCGTTCTGCCAGCTGACGACCAGGGCGCCGGAACGCAGCACCGCACGGCCGCTCGTCCGGGCCCGGGAGCCCTTCGCGCACGTCAGCTTGATCTGCGCGGACGCGTCGATGGTGCCGGTGCAGAACCCGGGCGAGTTCAGCGCGGCGGCGCCCCGGTAGAGGTACAGGGCGACCTTCTCGCCGCCCGCCGCGGACGTCCAGGTGCCGTCCAGCGTGGTCTTCTTCTCCGCGCCGGGGCGGACGCCGTTGGTGACGACCGCCCCGGGCCTGGTCGGGAGCGGAGCGCTGCGGGCGGTGCCCCCGCCGGACGGCGCGGCGCCGTCGTCCGAGCCGCTGCAGCCGGACGCCAGCAGGGCCAGCACGGCCAGGCCGGCGAGGGCGTACCTCCGCATGTGCGCTCCTTCGGGGATTCGCCGGCTCAGCGCCGGGCCTTGAGCCGGAGCGTGACCTTCTTCGGGGCCTTGGCGACCCGCGCGGGCTTCTTCGCGGTCCGCTTGAGCAGCTTGGACGCCTTCGCCTTGGCGGCGGCGGACGGGGCGAGCCCCTCGGGGACGTTGCTCGGGTTGATGCCACCGGCGAGGCTCAGCACGCCGGTGAGCGCCATCGAGTTCTTCGACGCGGGCGAGGGCAGCGCCATCATCTGGTTGATGACGCCGTCGAGGATGCCGAACGGGCCGCAGCCCTTCGCGGCGGGCACCGCGACGGGCGCGCTGATCGAGACCTTCCCGACGATCCAGGAGACCGCGTCGTCGTAGGTCGGGGACCCGGCGGTGAACGTGGGGGACAGGCCGGCGTCCAGCGGCCCGATCACGCACGACGAGCCGAGCAGCTGGTTGTTGAGGTGGATGTTCAGCGACGCCTTGGCGCCGAACCCGCCGCCGGACAGCGTCACGTGCACCGGCCCGTTGAGGGTCTGGGTGACCGAGAGCTTGTTGACCTCCCACATCGCGGCGGGCGACTTGCCGAGGATCGGGCCGACCAGCGGCAGCTGGCCGATGAGCCCGCCGGGCACGTCCACCGGCGCGGACTCCAGCTGCTTCCCGTTGACCGGCGGGACGAGCAGCGGGTCGCCGGTCTCGTCGGCGGCGCCGAGGTAGCCGCTGATGCGGATCGCGCCGGCCGGGAGCGTCTGCTTGAACGAGCCGATCGTGACGGTGCCGCCGGTGGTGACCTGCGTCTGGCAGATCTGCCCGGCCGGGCAGCGGTTCTGGAACGAGGCGGCGCCGTTGGGGTAGACGCCGGGGGTGAACGCGGGGACGGCCGGGTTCGGGGGCGCGGACGGCGGCGCGGACGGGTCGAACCGGCCGATGAGGCCGCGGCCGGGCTCGGTGAGCCACAGGTCGCCGCCGGGCGCGGCGGTGATGACGGCGGGCGCGGACAGCGTCTTCGGCAGCCCGTACTCCTGGACGCCGCCGCTCACCGGGTCGACGCTGGCGACGTTGCTGGTCGCGGACTCGGTGACCCAGAGCTTGCCGTCCTTGCCCTTGGCGATGCCGAAGGGGCGGGAGTCGGTGGTGGGGACGCCGTACTCGGTGACCGCCTTGGTGGCGGGGTCGATGTTGCCGACCTTGCTCACGCCGGGCTCGGTGAACCAGAGCTTGCCGTCGGGGCCGGTGGTGATGTCGCCGAAGGACGGCGATCCGCCGGGGGCGGACGGGGCGAGGTAGGTGTCGACGGCGCCGGTCGCCGGGTCGAGCCGGCCGATGCTCCCGTTCCTGTCGGTGAACCAGACGGCCTGGTCGGGGCCGAGGGTGATCGTCGAGGGGGAGAGGCCGGTGGCGTAGGCGGTGACGTTCCCGGACGCGTCGATCCTGCCGATGGCGCCGGAGTAGCCGCCGGTGAACCACATCGTGCCGTTCTGCCCGGCGGTGATGCCGGAGACCTGCGCGTTCGCGAAGTTCACGGTGCCGGTGGTGGGGAGCTCGTAGAGCGTGAACTTCCCGGTGGCGGTGTCGACGCGGCCGACGCGCGGCACGGTGGTGGACAGGTCGGTGAACCAGACCGAGCCGTCCGAGCCGGTGGCTATCCCGTCGGGGATGCCGTCCAGCTGCTGCGAGTTCTGCGGGACGGCGTACTCGGTGATCTTGCCGTTCGCGTCCACGTGCCCGATGCCGCCGGCGTTCGCGGCGAACCAGGCGCCGCCGTCGGCGCCGGCGGTGATGCCGACGGGTGTGACGTCCGCGACGGGCAGCGCGCTCTCGGTGACGCCACTGGTGTCGGCCGAGGCCGGGGACGCCGTCAGCGCGGTGAGGGCGCCCATGCCGAGGACCGCGGCCACCGCCAGCGACCCGGTCCTGCTGTGCCGATGGCGCATGCCATCGCCTCCCTTTGACAAGAAATCCCCCGACGCGGCGAAGAAGTGCTCGCGGACCGACAAGATCCACTGCCACTAGAAACCCGCGGGTTTTTCAGGTCAACGGGATGGACGATCTTCGTCCTCATCCGGCCATCGGGACAACCGGGAACGCGGGACGGGTGTCCCGACCTGCACGGAAAGAGACCGTGTCAGTATTCGCCGGTCAGGTAAGGGGAGGCCGCCTCGCGGCCGACCAGGGGCAGCAGCGCGAAGTAGGTGAGGGCCGGCAGCAGTGCCGGCAGCTCTCCCGCCTCGCCCGTCTCGACCTGCACGTGGATCGCGCTGTAGATGCCGCCGACGATCGCGTCGATCACCGCGACCGGCACCTGCGGCAGCGACGGGTCGGCGAAGAACGCGCGGAACCGGGCGAGGTTGTCGATCCGCGCCTGCCGCACCTGCGGGCCCGCCGCGTTCACCTCCACCAGGGACGCCCGCGCGAACCGCGGCTCCGCGGCGAGGATCGCCAGCATGCGCCGCAGCGCCGCCTGGATCCCGTCCGGCCACGACGGCGCCGCCTCGTACGCCTCCGTCATCCGCCGCAGCAGGATGTCCATGCCGCGCTGGTAGGCGGCGAGGAAGCAGTCGTCCAGGTCGGTGAAGTGCGTGTAGAACGTCTTCTTGGTGACGCCGGCGCCCTCGGTCACCCGGCCGATCGTCGTGTGCGCGAACCCGCGCTCGGACACCACCTGCACGAACGCGTCGATGAGCCGCTCGCGCTGGATGCCCGCGACGGTCTCCGGGGACAGGCCGTGCCGGCCCGGCTTGATCGCCCGGCCCGGGTCCAGGGCGGACCGCGAGCCCGGCAGCACGTCCGTGCCGCCGGCGTCCGGAGCGCCCGGCTGCCCTGCCATCACACCTCGATCCGCGATCACCTGCCGTTGGGATCACACTACTTCGCGTTCCCGCCGGACGGGGATGCCCTGGCGGTGCGGCACCCGTCACACGCAGGACGCCCGTGCCGGACCCGGCACGGGCGTCCTGGGCGCGAATCGGATCAGGCCGGCACGGGCTCGGCGGCGCGCTCGCGGGCCGGGGCCTCGCCGGAGGCGTCCGGCGTGCCCTGCTCCGCCGGCTCGTCCGGGCCGGAGGTCAGCTCCTTCGGCGGCCCGTTGAAGACCGCCTCGTCCAGCAGCCCCTCGGACCGAGCGACCAGCACCGGGACGGTCAGCTGGCCGGTGACGTTCAGCGCCGTCCGAGCCATGTCGATGACCTTGTCGATCGCGATCAGGTAGCCGACGGCCTGCAGCGGCAGCCCCACCGTGGTGAGGGTCAGCGTCAGCGCGACCAGCGCCGGGCCGGGCGTGCCACCCGTGCCGAGCTGCCCGATCACCGCGGCCAGCGCGATCAGCGCGTAGTCGGCGATGCCGAGGTGCACGCCGGTGTACTGGGCGACGAACACCGCCGCGACCGCCGGGTAGATCGCGCCGCAGCCGTCGAACTTGATCGTCGCGCCGAGCGGCTGCGCGAAGTTGGCGTACTCGCGCTGGACGCCGTTGCGCTCGATCGACACCCGCTGCGCGATCGGCAGCGTCGCCAGCGACGACGACGACACGAAGCCGAACTGGATCGCCGGCCAGGAGTTGCGCAGGAACTTCAGCGGGTTCACCCGCCCGAACACGCGCAGCAGCACCGGGTACCCGACCAGCAGCATGATCGCGACGGCCAGGTAGATGGCGCCGGTGAACTTGGCCAGCGGCGCGAGCGAGCTCGGCCCGTAGGTCGCCACGACCGAGCCGATCAGGAAGAACGACCCGATCGGGGTGAGCCGCACGACCCACCACACGACCTTCTGCATGACGACGTACAGGTCGTCGATGAGGCTCGTCAGCCGCGCGCCGCGGTCGCCGATCGCGACCAGCGCCGCGCCGAACAGCACCGCGAACGTCACGACGCCGAGCACGTTGCCGTCCGCCATCGCCTTGACGATGTTGGACGGGAACAGGTTGTGCAGCACCTGCGTCCAGGTGACGGGGTCGGTCGTCGCGGACTCGCTGGCGAGCTTCCCGAGCCCCTGCCCGGGCTTGATCAGCAGCGCGACGGTCAGCCCGATCGCGGTGGCGATCGCCGAGGTGACCACGAACCAGCCGAGGGTCTTGCCGGTCAGCCGCGCGACGCTGCCGACGCCCCGCAGCCGCCCGACGCTCACCACGATCGCGGCGAACACCAGCGGCACCACGACGACCTTCAGCAGGCTGACGTAGACGTCGCCGAACGGGTCGAGCCAGTCGGCGGCGGTCTTCTCGCCGCCGCCGAAGTTGTTGATCAGGGCGCCGGCGGCGACGCCGAGCACCAGCGACAGCACGATCTGCTGCCAGAACTGCCATTTCCAGACACGCGGGTTCATCGAGGGGTTCTCCAGGGCAGCCGGGATCCGGCTGTGCGAAGGGGACGAGCGGTGGGCGCGGAGAGGCTTCAGCGGCTACACAGCACGCTGGCGAGGCGGCACAGGTCCACGTGCAGCCGTGCCACGAGCAGGACGCTCTTCCCGGAGAACTTCACGAACTCTTCGAACATCACCCGACTGACCGGACATTCCCGACAAGGAGGGTGATGCCGGTCACCTCAGGGTGCGGCGGCGCGACCGGGTCAGCACCCGGACGGTCCCGACGACCCCGAGGCCGATCAGCACCACCGGCACCATCACCGCCGCCTCCAGCAGCCGCCCGCGCGACAGACCGTCCGCGAGGAACACCCCCGCCAGCGCGAGGAAGAAGATCCCGGTGACCGGCCCCGCCGGATCGAACCTGCGACGGCGCTCAGACACGGTGCACGTCCACGTCCCCGACCTTGCCGCGGATGCGCAGGTCGATCTCGGGCGGGTTCTTCGCCGCCGCCGCTCCCTCGGGCTCCAGCACCCGCACCACCTTCGCGTTGGGGCCGCTCGTCGTGCGGTGCTCGATGCGCAGGTCCCCGAGCGCGATCCGGGCGTCCACCCGGACCCGCACGCCCTGCGGCACCTTGACCTCCATCCCGCCGACCCCGAGCCTCGCCTCGACCGAGACGCGCCCGCCCGTCGCCAGCGGCAGGGCGGTCAGGTCGAGGGTGCCCTGCCCGAGGCCGATCCGGTACTCCTGATGCAAGCTGGTCGCGTTCACAGGCCGCCACTCCATGTCGCCGTACTTGACGTTCTCCGGAAGGTCCGCCGCGACCGAGGTGGCCAGCAGCGACAGGGCGAGCAGCGTTCCCGCGGCGGCGAGGCCGCGCGTCCGGAACCAGCCGCCGACGATCAGTCCGAGCCCGACGACCGCGAGCGCGGGCGCCATCACGATCAGCGCCGCCTCCGGCCCCGGGTAACCGCGCGCCACCGGGATCAGCGCGGCTCCCGCGGCCATCGCCGCCAGCAGCGTGATCGTCGCCGCGGGCGACTTGCCGCTCTCGTGCCGCCGCTGCGGCGGGGGCGCGTCGTCCCGCGGCTCCACCGGCGGCGCGGCGGCGCGGGCCCGCCCGTACGTCGCGAGGTCGATCATTCCCTCGGGGAGGCCGCCGCCCGCGAACTTCGGCGCCTCCTTCTCCAGCGAGACGGGCCCGGTCCCGGCCCATTCGCCGGACGGGCCCGGCGGGTGCCCGGCGAACCGCTCCGGCATCGACCTGGCCGCGCCGACGAGGTCGACGCCCCGCGCATGCGCGACCAGCATGACCAGGCCGAACACCACCAGCACCGCGATCGCGTCCGTGGACACCCCGCCGAACAGGCTGAGCGCGACGCCGACGCACAGCAGCGCGCCGAGCGCCGTCAGCACCGCGGGCGCGTCGAACCAGCGCCGGAACAGCCGCTCCGCCGCCGACGACTCGTCCGGGCTCGCCGGCATCAGCAGCGCCGCGACGATGTAGAGGAAGACGCCCTGCCCGTGCGCGAGCACGAGCAGCGCGAACCCGACGCGGAAGACGACGGGGTCGATCCCCGTGTACCGCCCGAGCCCCGTGCACACTCCGGCCAGCACCCGCCGCTCCGGATTCCGCGCCAGCCGCCGGTACCTGCCGGCGTTCCGCTCCTCAGCCATGCCACCATCGTGACCGCCCGGCGGCCTCCGCGGTATCAGGGACGACCCTGACCCGTCCCGGATATGGCCCCGCCGCGCGGCCGGCCCGGGGCGTTATCCGCCGAGCAGGCGCGCCCGGACGGCCTCGATCTCGCCGGCCGTCGAACCGGCCGAACGCAGATAGTCGACGGCGTCCAGCCCGGCGAGAACGGCCATCAACGCGTCCCGCTCCGTCGTGCCATGCCGTTCCAAGACCCTCAACGTGCAATAGCGCGGATTCGTCCTCGCGGCGTTCCGGTTGCTCAGCTCGTAATCGGCGATGATCTCCTCGGGCAGGACGTCCGCGAGCAGGAGCAGCAGCATGCTGACGAGACCCGTCCGATCGCGCCCGCCCGCGCAGTGGACGAGGACTCCACCCGGCTCGGCCTGCGCCACCGCCCTGATCGCCGCCGCGCAACGCTCGGCCTTCCGCTCCAGGAAGACCGGATAGTAGAGCGGCGTCCCGTCCAGATCGTTCGCCCTGATGTGATCCCACAGCGCGGTGTCCGCGTTGTCGTCCAGCGGGACGTTGACGAAGGTCACCGGGTGCGGCGGCACGACGCTCCGCTCCGCTTCCTCGCGCAGGTCGACGACCGTCCGGACCCCGAACCCGACCAGCCCGTCCCAGCCGCGCGGCGTGAGCCGATCGAGCATCCCCGACCGCACGACCGCCCCCGTCCGCGTGACCCGTCCGTCCCGCGTCCGCAGGCCGCCGAGGTCGCGGACGTTGATGGCGCCTTCCCAGTCGATCCCCATGCCCGGTGAGACACGCCTCCGCGCGCCGGAGTTCGGCGGCCCGGCGGGGCGACCCTGAGGGAATTCGGGGTGCGGCCCTGATGCGGCGGGAGCGCGGGCGTGTGACGATCGGTGACGTGGGAGTACGTGGCGAAGGCCCGCAGGACGCGGGGGCGGCGGGCGGGGTGACGGCCGCGCCGCCGGCCGCGCCCGAGGGGGCGCGGCTCGAACGGGTGCCGGACGGGCGGCTCGTCGCGGGCGTGGCGCGCGGCCTCGCCGGGCACCTGGGCGTGGACGTGATGATCGTCCGGGCGGCGTTCGTGCTGCTGACGATCGCGAGCGGGCTCGGGATCGCCGCGTACGGCGCGTTCTGGATCCTGGTGCCCGCGCGTGAGGGGACGGCGGGGCGGCGGGGCCGCGACTGGGGGCAGCTCGCCGTCTACGGCGTCGTCACGGTCGGCCTCGCGGCGCTGCCCTGGGGGGCGGCGGGCAAGGCGGGCGGGCTGATGCAGTGGGCGGTCTGGCCGTTCGTGCTCGGCGGCGTCGGCGTCGCGATCCTGTGGCAGCAGGCCGACCGGGACCAGCGGCAGCGGTGGGTGCTGCCGCTGCGGCAGCGGTGGCTGCGCAGCCTGCTCGGGCTGCTGCTGGTCGTCGGCGGCATCGGCGGGTTCGTCGCGCAGCGGGTGGACGTCGGGCAGGCCCGGTCGGTGATCATCGCGATGCTGATCATCCTGACCGGGGTGACGCTGATCGTGACGCCGTGGGTGGTGCGGCTCTGGCAGGATCTCGACACCGAGCGGGCCGAGCGCGTCCGCTCGCAGGAGCGGGCGGAGCTCGCGGCGCACATCCACGACTCGGTGCTGCACACGCTGACGCTGATCCAGCGCAACGCCCAGGACGCGCGGGAGGTGCAGCGGCTCGCCCGGTCGCAGGAGCGGACGCTGCGGTCGTGGCTCTACCAGCCGCGCTCGGACCCGGACCAGACGTTCGCCGCGGCGATCAAGGCGTCGGCGGGCGAGGTCGAGGACGACCACGGCGTGCCGATCGAGGTGGTGTGCGTGGGCGACACCGAGCTGGACGACCGGCTCGGCTCGGCGCTGCAGGCGGCGCGGGAGGCGATGGTGAACGCGGCGAAGTACGCGGAGTCGCCGTCGGTGTCGGTGTACGCGGAGGTCGAGGGGAAGAAGGTGGCCATCTTCGTCCGGGATCGGGGGAAGGGGTTCGACCTGGATCAGGTCCCGGAGGACCGGATGGGCGTACGGGGGTCCATCATCGGACGTATGGAGCGCAACGGCGGCAAGGCCACCGTTCGCACCGCCCCAGGGGAAGGCACCGAGGTCCGGCTGGAGATGGAGAAGGCGTGAGCGAGAGCGAACCGGGGGGCGTGGGGGGTCGGCCCCCCTCGAAGGAGCAGGGCGTGAGCGAGCTGAAGCGGGTCGTGCTGGTCGACGACCACCAGATGTTCCGGACCGGGGTGAAGGCGGAGCTCGGCGGCGGCGTCGAGATCGTCGGGGAGGCCGGCGACGTCGACGAGGCGGTGTCGGTGATCCGCGCGACGACGCCGGACGTGGTGCTGCTGGACGTGCACCTGCCGGGCGGCGGCGGCATCGAGGTGCTGCGGCGGCTGAACGGGGTGGTGCCGTCGCGGTTCCTGGCGCTGTCGGTGTCGGACGCGGCGGAGGACGTGATCGGTGTGGTCCGCGGCGGCGCGCGCGGCTACGTCACCAAGACGATCTCGGGTCCGGAGCTGACGGACGCGATCGGGCGGGTGGCGGACGGCGACGCGGTGTTCTCGCCGCGCCTCGCCGGGTTCGTGCTGGACGCGTTCGCGGCGACGGACGTCCCGGCGGTCGACCCGGAGCTGGACCAGATCACCCAGCGGGAGCGGGACGTGCTGCGGCTGATCGCGCGCGGCTACGCCTACAAGGAGATCGCCAAGGAGCTGTTCATCTCGGTGAAGACGGTGGAGACGCACGTCAGCAGCGTGCTGCGCAAGCTCCAGCTGTCGAACCGGCACGAGCTGTCGCGGTGGGCGGCCGCCCGCCGGCTGGTGTAGCGGGCGGCCTCACGGGCGGTCTCACGGGCGGCTTCAGGCGAGGCCGAGCAGCTCCGGCCTGTCCGCCCTCGCGCGCCACGCCTCGCGGGGGTCGGCGACGAGGCGCCGCGCCCCGAGGTCGAGCAGGCCGCTGACGTGCGCGACCTCGGCGGCGACGGTGCCGTCGGGGCGCCGGAACGCGTGCCGCACACGGTAGGTCTTGCCGTCGCCCCATTCCCATTCGCAGGTCACGTCGACCTGGTCGCCGCCGCGCAGCTCGTGGTGGTACCGGATGACGGTCTCCAGGTTGACGGGCCCGTAGCCGTCGGCGATGAGCCGCTGGACGGACACCCCGGCGGCCTCCACGCACGCGAACCGGGCGTGGTCGGCGTACTGGACGTAGAAGCCCCCGTTGAGGTGCAGCTGCGGGTCGATCTCGTAGACGCGGACGTCCATCCGGACGCTGAACGGTTCGGTGGTGAGGGTCATTCGGGGTCCTCCTGTTCGGCCCGCCAGCGCAGCGAGCGCTCGGTGAGGTAGCGGCGGCCGTCGTCACGGACCTCCAGCCAGTCGCCGCGGACCCAGCCGCCCGCGGCCTGCGGGGAGAAGCCGTGCTTGCGGAACAGGGCGCTGGCCTCCGCCCTGGTCAGGCCCTGCCGGCCCCATTCGGACATGATCGCGCGGTAGCGGCTCTCCTGCGTGGCCTCGGCCGGGTCGGCCGCGACGGCGTCGGCCAGGGCGGCGAACCCGGCGCTGATCTGGCGCAGCGCCGCGGCGATCCGGTCCGCGCGCGGGTTCGGCGGGGTCGTGGGCGACTCCATGGGCATAGCTTAGCAATCGGTACCGATCGCTAAGCTATGCGGGGTCGTGGCGGCCACCTCGCGCCGGGCCCACGAAGCCGTGACGGGCGTGAGCAAAATGTAATGTCCGGAATGTCGGGCATCATGATCAAGCGGTGCGCGGGGTGTGGGAGGGTCGCTCCCCATGAGTCATCCACCTACCGGGCCCGGGCGACCGGGCCCCGATCCCATGGGGGCCTATCCGCCCCCGCCCCCGCCGATGCCGGCCGAGCCCGCCTACGGCTCCGGGGCGGCACAGGACAAGACGAACGGCCTGGCCATCGCCGCGTTCGTGACCGGACTGCTCGGCTGCTGCGGCATCGCCGGCGCCGTCCTCGGCTTCATCTCGCTCCGCCAGATCGGCGACCGCGGCGGCAAGGGCCGCGGCCTCGCCATCGCCGGTATCGCCCTGTCCGCGCTGTGGATCGTGGGCGGCGTGGTCGGCTACCTGGTCATCCCCGGCTCGGACTCCGCGTCGTCGGCCACCGGCCCGGACGGGACGCCGAAGCCGAAGACGACCAAGCCGGAGAAGATCGACGCGTACACGATGAAGGTCGGCGACTGCATCAACGATCCGGCCTCGTCCGGCGCCCCCGCCGGCGAGTCGGCCCCGCCGGTCGAGGTGGAGAGCGTCAAGAAGGTGCCCTGCACCGGCCCGCACGACGGCGAGGTGCTGGCCGTCTTCAAGCTGACGCAGGCGGTGATGCCGACCGACCAGCAGATGAGCCGGCTCGCCTCCACCGGGTGCAAGCTGCGCATCCAGCGCAGACTCGACCGCGACCCGGCCGCCGCGCACCTCGGCCGGTCGTTCTACTACCCGACGGCCGACTCGTGGCGGGACGGCGACCGGGCCGTCACCTGCCTCGCGGTGAACGCCGCCGAGGGCAAGAAGCTCAGCCGCCCCATCCGCGGCTGACCCCGGCGGTCTCCGCTGGGCGGCCGGCCCGCCGCTCAGCCCGACCCCGGACCTCAGTAGTCGCGCAGCTTGTAGGAGTTCGTGACGGCGTGGACGCCGTCCATCCCCTCCCCGCCCGCGCCCGTCTCGGTGCCGCCCGTCTCGGCCGCGCCCACCTCGGCGACGATCCGCTCCCGGTGCCTCTCGCTGTTGGTGATCGCGAGGTCCTGGTTCGCGGTGACGAAGTCGCGGAGCTCGGCCTCGTAGGCGGCGAACGCCGCGCGGTGGTCGCCGCCCGCGGCCTTCAGCTCGCCGGCCAGCACGTACGCCCCGACCATCGCCATGCTGGTGCCCTGGCCGGACGCGGGGGACCCGCAGTACCCGGCGTCGCCGAGCAGCGCGACGCGCCCCGCCGACCAGCGGTCCATGCGGATCTGCGCCATCGCGTCGAAGTGGAAGTCCGGGGCGTCGCGCATCGTCGCCAGCAGCCGCGGGATCTCCCCGGTCGCGTCCGCGAACCGGCTCGCGAGCAGCCGCTTCTGGTCCAGGACGTCGCGCGGGTCGTAGGCGACCGGGTCGCGGGAGTCGAACCCCATGTAGACGCGCAGCTCGGTGTTGCCGCGGGCGCTCATCGCCATCGCGCCCCACGCGTTCCCCGGCACCGGGAAGATCATCTGCCAGCGGTCCAGGCCGAGCAGGTTCGGGGCCGTCCACACGCCGAGGTGGGCGCCGAGGTGGCGCAGGTAGTCCTGCTCCGGGCCGAACGCCAGCCGCCGGACCCCCGAGTGCAGCCCGTCGGCGCCGATGACCAGGTCGAACGTGCGGGTGGCGCCGCCCTGGAAGATCACCCGGACGCCGTCGTCGCGCTGCTGCAGCCCCGCGATCGAGTCGTCGAAGAGGTACTCGACGCCGTCGCCGCCCGCACCGGCGATCAGCTCGGCGAGGTCGTCGCGCAGGACCTCCACGTCCGGGCCCGCCAGGTCGCCGCCGCTGGCGGTGCGCTCGGTGGTGCGGAAGATCTCGGTGCCGTCCTGGCCGACGACCGACATGCCGCGCAGGTCGGTGCGCAGCTCCCGGAGCGCGGGCAGGATCCCCATCCGGTCGGCGACGTCCAGCGCCGGCCCCCGCACGTCGATCGCCTGCCCGCCCGGGCGCGGCCCGGGCGCCCGCTCGACGACCGTGACCGCGAACCCGTACCGGTCGAGCCAGTACGCCAGGGCCGGTCCGGCGATGCTCGCACCGGAGATCAGGACGTTCGTGTTGCGCATGGAGCCGCTCCTTCGAAGGTCGATGCCGACCCTCGAAGGCTCACCGGACGCGCTGACAGAACGCTGACGCTCCGCTCACCGGCCTGAGATCCGGCTGAGAGCCGCGGCTCAACCGTTCTGCGGGCCCGCTTCGCGCAGGGTCGAGACCACCATGGCGGCGACGTGCTCGACGGTCGTCACGCCCGCCTTCATCGTGGGGCTGTCGCCGCTGAACACCGCGACGACGAAGTCGTGGCCGGGGCCGGTGACGCGGCCGATGCTGTTGACCGCCCAGCCGTTGCCCTCGTACCGCAGCGGAACCCACCCGTTCTTGAGCGCGACCCGCTCGCCGGGACGCGCCGCCGCGCTGACGCCCCACGCCTGCTCGGGCGTCACCGAGCCCATCAGCCGCAGGACGTACCGGCGGTTCGCCGGGGTGAGCGGGCCGCGGCCGGCGGTGAGCGTGCGGACCAGCCGGACCTGGTCGGCCGGGCTCGTCCACGACGACCCCCACGACACCGGGTACGGCTCGGTGTGGTCGAGGCCGAGGACGGCGTTGGCGCTCTGCAGCCCGGCGTCGCGGCCGATGCCGGCGTACAGCGCGTCGGCCGCCGAGTTGTCGCTCTGCCGGATCATCCGGTCGGCGAGGGCCCGCTCGCCGCCGGTCATGGCGACGCCCTGCCGCTGGTGCTGCAGCAGCAGCGCCGCGAGGATGTCGACCTTGATGACGCTGGCGGTGACGAACTGGGACGTCTCGTTCACCCCGAACGTCAGGCCGCTGCGCAGGTCCGCCGCCATCACGCCGGCGCGGCCCGGCCGCTCGCGCAGGTAGGCCAGGACGTTGCCGCGCAGCCGCAGCGGATCGAACACCGGTGCCTTCGCGACCGTCACGACCCGTCCTCCCGCGGACCCGCGCTCCACCCGGTGGGCGGCGCCGGGCGGGTGCCCGTGCGTCATCGTCCAGGTGATTCCCGTTCCGGCGGCCACGGCGCCGGCGGCGATGCCGAGCACGGTGAGGCTGCGTCGCATGCGATCCCCCGATTCGCGCGACGGCGGCCCGTCCCCGGTGGCCGCCATGATCATGACGGCTCCTACCCGCCGCGACGGGAAGATCACCTGCACCGGGCCGTGGCGTGCGCGTCCCCGGTCACGAGCAGGTCAGGACTCGGTCAGAACTCCACGGGCAGCCGGGCGGGGCAGCCCGGCTCGCAGCGCTCGGCGTGCGAGGCGACGCGGCGCGCGAACGAGCCGAACCGGCGGCGCAGCATCGCCCCCTTCAGCGGCGCGGCGCCCGGGATCCGGCCGTCGAACGACGCGCGCCAGCGGATCAGCGTGTTCACCCCGTGCGGTTCCAACGTGATGTCGGCCCGGTACCCGCGCGGCAGGCCGGCCAGGGCGACGTAGCCGCAGTGGCGCGGCGGGTCGTAGGCGACGACCTCGTGCCGGGCACGGGCCCAGAACGCGGCCCACTCGTCCCAGGAGTCCGCCACGAAGAGATGCTTGAAGATCACTTCTGGGGCGGCGTAGGTGGTGGCGGTGGCCTCGATCTCATGCGGCATGACATCCCCCCTGAGTCAGGACACGCAGGGTGTATGCCCGGTTCAGGGGAGATTACGGCTTGTGACGGAATGAATTTGCAGCGTGACCGCCCGGCGCCGCCGCTCAGGCGGTGTCGACGACCTGGAAGCCCTCGGCGAGCCGGCCGTCCCCGAACCCGGCCGCCGCCGCGTTCCCGGAAAGCCATCCGCGCAGCATGTTCGGCAGCTCCTCGCCCATGTGGGCGGTCTGGCTGGCGTGCGCCCGCAGCGCGCTCACCTTCCGGTCGAAATGCTCGGTGATGTCGACGTAGTGGTTCACGACCGGGCCGCCGCTCAGCCACACCTCGCGGGCCGTCCACGCCTCCAGGCCCTCGTCGGCCAGCAACTCCGGGAACGCGTACGGGTTGCGCGCGTCCGGGTAGACCGCGTCGAGCGCCGCCGCGCCGACCGCGCGGTGGTCGGGGTGGCTCGGGTAGATCCGCTCGTAGTTGCGCTCGGGGCTCGGCATCAGCACCCGGTCCGGGCGGACCTGCCGGATCACGCGGGCGATGTCGCGGCGCAGGTCCAGCGTGGCCTCGACCCGGCCGTCGGGGTAGCCGAGGAACCGGACGTCGGTGACGCCGACGCACTTGGCCGCCGCGCGCTGCTCCTCGCGCCGCAGCGCCGCCATCTCCGCGCGCGTGACGCCGTCGTCGAAACCGCCCGCGTCGCCGTCGGTGACCATCAGGTAGACGACCTCGATGCCCTGGTCGGTCCAGCCCGCCACCGACCCGGCGCAGCCGAAGTCGACGTCGTCCGGATGCGCCATCACGGCGAGGATCCGCTGCAGCCCGCTGTCGTCAAGAACGTTGGTCACATCTTCAACCATAAAGTCTCCGTACGGATACGGGCACACCCAAGATCGGCCATTTCGTGAACGGCCCGGCGGGGACGTGCGTCCGAGGGTGAATCGCATACCCCCCGGGAGGACCCCTTATGAGACTGCGCCGTCCCGCTGTGATCGCCTCCATCGGCATGGCCGTCCTCGCCGCGGGCTGTACGGACTCGGAGGAACCGAAGCGGCCGGGCATCGAGCTGGACCGCACCACCGCGAGCGGCGGCGCGGCGCCGGAGGCCGATCGCGGCCTGCCTGCCGGGCCGCTGCGCGAGCAGTGGCGCGCGGACGTCCCGGACCTGCCGAACCCGGCCGGGACGCGCGTCGAGATCGTCGCCGGCCAGGTCGTCGTGTTCTCCGACCGCGGGCTGGACGTGCTCGACGCGGGCACCGGGCAGCCGCGCTGGCACTACCGGGAGCGGTCGAGGTCGCTCACCGACTACACGGTCACGCGCGACACGATCGTCCTCACCACGGCCGCCAGCGGCACGGTCGCGGGGCTTGAGCCCGGCACCGAGCGGCGGCGCGCGCGCTCGACGGCGCTCGACGCGGCCACCGGCCGGACGCTGTGGACCGACGACCGGACCCTGTGGGTGTCCGACGACACCATGTCGCTGGAGCAGCAGGTCGCCCTCCGCCGGGTCTTCCCGTCCGCGAAGACCGGCACGGTGGTGCTCACGAGCACCGACGAGAAGAAGCCCGGCCTCGTCGGGGTGAACGCCCGCAACGGCGAACGGCGGTGGTCGTGGGCGCCCTCGGATGCCGCCGGAGCCGCTTGCACGTTCAAGCCGCAGGACACCGACGGCAGCCTGCTGGTGGTCGAGGCGGACTGCTCGGGGATGTACGCGCTGGACCCCGCGTCCGGCGCCGTCCGGTGGAAGCGGGCCACGGGCGCCAGCAAGGTCGTGACACGGGACGGTGCCACGATCGTGACGACCTACGGCGCGGGCGGGGGAAACCTCTCGGTGCTCGTCGGCGCCGACGGCCGGGAGCTCTGGAAGCTGTCCGCCGGTCCCCTCGCCGCCGAGGAGATCGCGGTGGCCGGGGACCGCGCCGTCGTGGGCGTCGCCGACCACGACAGCGGCCACGGCCTGCGGATGGAGTTCGTGAACCTGCGCACCGGCAAGGCGGAAGGCCGCGCCGACGCGCGCACGCACGACGGGCTCGCCACCGGCGGCGGCCGCGTGTACGGAGTTCGGCAGTGGCTCGGCGAGTACGAGACCTGGGGAGCGGCCTACGATCCCCGCCTCGTGCCGGGCGCGCTGGACGTGATCGACCCGGTGCGCGGCGCGGTGACGACCGTCCCGCTGCCGTTCGCGCTGGACTCCCGCGCCCTGGAGGCGCTGCCCCGGCCGGTGGTGATCGAGGGCGACCGGGTGCTGCGGGTCCGGCCGTCCGATACGGGGCTGCGGCTGACCGCGTACGGGCCCGGCGAGGCCGCGGCGCCCGTGGAGACCGGGGGAGTCCCGGCGCGGGACTGGCCGGACGCCTGCTCGCTCACCGCCAAGGCGCCCGGCGTCCGGTCCCGGGAGGACCTCGCCGGGCGGCCGCTGCGGCTCGGCCGGACCTCGATCCCGCACTGGGGGTGCCGGGTCGAGGGGCCGGACGCGCTCAGGTTCAGGATCGGCTGGGTGGCGCGGACGACCGAAGACGCCCACACGCTGCTGGACGGCGTGGGCGGCTCGGCGGTCCGCGGCATCGGCGACGAGGCGCGCCTGGTCAAGGGCGAGCTCGGCTACGAGCTCTTGATGCGGGCCGGCCGGTTCCTCGTCGCGTTCGAGAGCGCCGACACCTCCGGGTTCGACCGGTCGGTGGAGAACGCCGTCGCCAAGGCGCTGGCCTGAGCGGACCCGGCCTGAGCGGGCCCGGGGTCAGAGCGACAGCACCGCGGCGAGCAGCCGCTCCTGGAACGCCTCGACGTCGCTGCCGACCGCGACCTTGACCGGGCGGCGGGTGTCGTCGGCGGGCAGGGACCGCGCGTCCCAGACCGTCGTGCCGCGCGTCAGCTCGCCGCGCAGCTCCACCCGCACCGGCCGCTGCACGTACTCGCCGAGGCGGGGGTCGACCGCCAGCATCGCGGCGAGCGCGTCGTGGATGACGGCCCCCCGCCGCCGCAGCGTCGGCGTGTACGCGTCGGCGTAGAACTCGAGGATCCGCGTCGCGAACCGGGCGACGGACGAGTCGTGCGCCGCGAGCCGGTCGAGCCAGCCGTCGTGGACGGCGGTCGGGTGGGTGGCGTCCAGCGGCACCAGGACGACCGGCCAGTCCGCCGCGAACACCAGGTCGGCGGCCTCCGGGTCGTGCCAGATGTTCGCCTCGGCGTGCGTGGTGATGTTGCCGGGGTGGCCGAACGCGCCGCCCATCACGACCACCTCGCGGACCAGCGACGGCAGCTCCTCGTCCAGCAGCAGCGCCGCGCCGAGGTTGGTCAGCGGGCCCGTCGCGAGCAGGGTCAGCTCGCCGGGCCGCTCCCGCGCCAGCCGGACGATCTGCGCGGCGGCCGATCCGGCCGCCGGCCGCCCCGCCGGCTCGGGCAGGTCCGTGTCGCCGAGGCCGTCCCGGCCGTGCCAGTCGAGCGCGTAGTGGACGTCCTGCGCCATCGGGCGGGCGGCGCCGACCGCGACCGGCACGCCCTTCTCGCCCGCCTCCAGGCCCGCCGCCTCCAGCACGCGCAGCGTGTTCAGGGCCCCGGTCAGCGGGTCGATGTTGCCGTGCACCGTGCCGACCCCGGCGAGCTCCGCCTCGCCCGCCCGGACGAGGGAGGCCAGGTACAGCAGGGTCAGGGCGTCGTCGATGCCGGTGTCGCAGTCGAACAGGATCACGCGATCTTTCGTCACGGAGGCAACCTATGCCGGGAGGGCCGGGCGCGGCATCCCCGGAGGGCGACGGGAAGATCGTGATTGGGCCTGGGACGGGGCGCCGTGCCGGGGTAGAGCTGAGACATGCGCAAACTCATCAACGATCCGGAGAACGTGGTCGCCGACGCGCTGCGCGGCCTGGCCGCCGCGCATCCGTCGCTGCGGGTCGACCCCGAGAACGGCACGGTCGTGCGGGCGGACGCGCCGCGGGCGGGCAGGGTCGCCCTGGTGTCGGGCGGCGGCTCCGGGCACGAGCCGCTGCACGCCGGGTTCGTCGGCCGCGGCATGCTCGACGCGGCCTGCTGCGGCCAGGTGTTCACCTCGCCCGTCCCGGACCAGATCATCGCCGCGACGATGGCGGTGAACGGCGGCGCGGGCGTGCTGCACATCGTCAAGAACTACACCGGCGACGTCCTCAACTTCCGGATGGCCGCGGAGCTGGCCGAGGACGAGGAGATCGAGGTCGCGTCGGTGATCGTCAACGACGACGTCGCGGTGGAGGACAGCCTGTTCACCGCCGGGCGGCGCGGCACCGGCGCGACGCTGTTCGTCGAGAAGATCGCGGGGGCGCTGGCGGAGGAGGGCGCCGACCTGGCGTCGGTCGCGAGCATCGCCCGCGAGGTCAACGAGCGCAGCCGCTCGTTCGGCGTCGCGCTGTCGCCGTGCACGGTCCCGGCCGCCGGGGAACCGACGTTCCAGCTCGAGGACGGCGAGATGGAGCTCGGGATCGGCATCCACGGCGAGCCCGGCCGCGAGCGCGTCCCGCTGGCGGACGCCGACGCGATCGTGGACGCCTCCCTCAGCGCGATCGACGCGGACATGCCGCTGTCCGGGTCGGAGGTGCTCGTGCTGGTGAACGGGATGGGCGGCACCCCGCTGATGGAGCAGTACATCGCCTACGCGGCGGCCGCCCGGTGGCTCGAAGGGCACGGTGCCACCGTCGTCCGGCCGCTGGTCGGCCCGTACGTCACCAGTCTGGAGATGGCCGGCTGCATGATCAGCGTGTGCCGGCTGACGCCCGACCTGACCCGGCTGTGGGACGCCCCGGTCGACACGCCGGCGCTGCGGTGGGACCGGTGAGCGCGCCGATGGGGGAGCACCTGGACGCGCGGGGCGCCGCGGCGTGGATCCGGCACGCCGCCGAGCTGGTGACCGCCGACGCCGGGCGGCTGACCAGGCTCGACGCGGCCATCGGCGACGGCGACCACGGCCACAACCTCGACCGCGGGTTCACCGCCGCCGTCGCCGCGCTCCCGGACGAGGCGGAGCTCGCCGGCACGCGGCCCGGCAAGGTGCTGATCGCCGCCGGGCGGGCCATCGTGTCCAAGACGGGCGGCGCGTCCGGCCCCCTCTACGGGACGGCGCTGCGCCGCGCCGGCAAGGCGTTCGGCGACGCGTCCGAGGCGGACGCCGCCGCGGTCGGCGAGGCGCTGAAGGCCGCCCTGGACGGCATCCAGGAGCTGGGCCAGGCGAACGAGGGCGACAAGACCATGATCGACGCGCTGGCCCCGGCCGCCGCCGCCTACCGGGACGCGCTCGCCTCCGGCGCCGGCCTCGCCGCCTGCGCCCGCGCCGCCGCCGACGCCGCCGAGGCGGGCGCCGACGCGACCGTCCCGATGCAGGCGCGCAAGGGCCGCGCCAGCTACCTCGGCCCGCGCAGCACCGGCCACCTGGACCCCGGCGCCGCGTCCACCGCGCTCGTCCTGCGCGCCCTCGCCGACGTCACCGGACGGGAGTGACCCCATGGTCGGACTTGTGATCATCTCGCACAGCCGGGCCCTGGCGGAGGGCGTCGCCGAGGTGGCCCGCGCGATGGGCGTCGGCAAGATCGTCGTCGAGCCGGCCGGCGGGGCGCTCGACGGCGGCCTCGGCACCAGCATCGACGCCGCCGAGGACGCCGTGCGGCGGGCCGACGGCGGCGACGGCGTGCTGCTGCTCGCCGACATCGGCAGCTCCGTCCTCACCGCGAAGATGCTCATCGAGGACGCCGAGGGCGAGCAGCTCCTGCTCGCCGACGCGCCGCTGGTCGAGGGCGCCGTCGCCGCCGCGTCCATGGCCGCGGCCGGCGCGGACCTTCCCGCCGTCCACGCCGCCGCCGAGTCCGCCCGCGAGCACCGCAAGACCTGACCGGCGCGGGGTTGTGCGGCGACGGAGCCGAAAACGTCCGCCCCGCGCCGTACACTCGCACGTGATGTCGAAGACCGAACCCCATCCCCTGCTCGACGGCCTGAACGAGCAGCAGCGCGCCGCCGTCGTGCACGCCGGCGGACCCCTGCTCATCGTCGCGGGCGCCGGGTCGGGGAAGACCCGCGTGCTCACCCACCGCATCGCCCACCTGCTCGGCGAGCGCGACGCGCACCCCGGCCAGATCCTCGCGATCACCTTCACCAACAAGGCCGCCGCCGAGATGAAGGAGCGCGTCGACGCCCTCGTCGGGCCGCGGTCGCGCGCCATGTGGGTGATGACGTTCCACTCGGCCTGCGTGCGGATCCTGCGCCGCGAGGCCAAGCGGCTCGGCTTCCCCACCAGCTTCTCGATCTACGACCAGGCCGACGCGCAGCGGCTGATGGCGCTGGTCTGCCGCGAGCTGGACCTCGACCCCAAGCGGTACCCGCCGAAGTCGTTCAGCGCCCAGGTGTCGAACCTGAAGAACGAGCTGATCGACTACGAGACGTTCAAGAACCGCGCGTCCACGCACATGGAGCAGACGCTCGCCGAGGCGTACGAGATGTACCAGGCGCGCCTCCAGCAGGCCGGCGCGATGGACTTCGACGACCTGATCATGATGACGGTCAACCTGCTGCAGGTGTTCCCGGAGGCCGCCGAGCACTACCGGCGCCGGTTCCGGCACGTCCTCGTCGACGAGTACCAGGACACCAACCACGCGCAGTACGAGCTGGTCCGCGAGCTGACCGCTCCCATCGCGGTTGCCGGGGGGTCTGGGGGGTCGTCCCCCCAGGAGGCGCAGGTCGAGGGCGTCGGCCCGGCCGAGCTGTGCGTCGTCGGCGACGCCGACCAGTCGATCTACGCGTTCCGCGGCGCGACGATCCGCAACATCCTGGAGTTCGAGCGCGACTACCCCGACGCCACCACGATCCTGCTGGAGCAGAACTACCGCTCCACGCAGACGATCCTGTCGGCGGCGAACGCGGTCATCGAGCGCAACGCCGACCGCAAGCCGAAGCGGCTCTGGTCCGACCAGGGCGAGGGCGCCAAGATCACCGGCTATGTCGCCGACAACGAGCACGACGAGGCCGCGTTCGTCGCGCACGAGGTCGACCGGCTCACCGACGCGGGCGACGCCCGCCCCGGCGACGTCGCCGTCTTCTACCGCACCAACGCGCAGTCCCGCGTCTTCGAGGAAGTGTTCATCCGCGTCGGCCTGCCGTACAAGGTCGTCGGCGGCGTCCGCTTCTACGAGCGCAAGGAGATCCGCGACCTCCTCGCCTACCTGCGCGTCCTCGCCAACCCCGAGGACACCGTCTCGCTGCGCCGCATCCTGAACGTGCCGAAGCGCGGCATCGGCGACCGCGCCGAGGCGTGCGTCGAGGCGTACGCCTCCCGCGAGCGCATCTCGTTCTGGCAGGCCCTCCGGGTGCCCGAGGACGTCCCCGGGATGGCGACCCGGTCGATCAACGCGGTCCGCGAGTTCGTCCTGCTGCTGGACGAGCTGCGCGCCGCCGCCGAGTCGCTCACCCCCGCCGACCTGGTCGTCCGGATCCTCGACAAGTCCGGCTACCTCGCCGAGCTGCAGGCCTCCAAGGACCCGCAGGACGAGACCCGCGTCGAGAACCTCCACGAGCTTGAGGCCGTCGCCCGCGAGTTCGAGGAGCGCCTCGACGGCGAGTCCGCCGAGGGGCGGCTGCCCGACTTCCTGGAGCAGGTCGCGCTGGTCGCCGACGCCGACTCCATCCCCGGCGGCGCGAAGGGCGGGCCCGTCCCGCCGGGCGAGCAGCCCGAGGAGACCGACCAGGGCGTCGTCACGCTGATGACCCTGCACACCGCCAAGGGCCTGGAGTTCCCGGTCGTGTTCCTCACCGGCATGGAGGACGGGGTCTTCCCGCACCTGCGCGCCATGAGCAACCCCAAGGAGCTCGAAGAGGAGCGCCGGCTCGCCTACGTCGGCATCACGCGCGCGCGGCAGCGGCTCTACCTGTCCCGCGCCACGATGCGCAGCTCGTGGGGCGCGCCGCAGGTCAACCCGCCGTCCCGGTTCCTCGGCGAGGTCCCGGTGACCCTGATCGACTGGGAGCGGGAGGCGTCGTCGGCGTCGTCGCCGGCGATGTCGCGGATGGCGGCGCGGCCCGGCGTGAAGTCGCCGGGCAACCGCGCCGTCCCGGCGCTGTCGCCGGGCGACAAGGTCACCCACGACTCCTTCGGCCTCGGCACGGTCGTGTCCGTGGACGGCGCGGGCGACAAGGCCGCCGCGAGCGTCGACTTCGGCGGCGAGTACGGCGTCAAGCGCCTCGTCCTGCGCTTCGCCCCGGTCGAGAAGCTCTGACGGCGCCCGCGCGCTTGAGGGTGCGCAGCACGGGCGCGGTCTCCAGCGTCCGGATGCCGTCCAGGGCGCCGAGCTCGCGGGTGAGGTAGCGGTGCAGGTCGGCGGGGCCGTCGCAGAGCGCCTGCGCCAGCAGGTTCGTCGGGCCGGTGGTGGCGGCTACGACGGCGAGCTCGTCGTGCCCCGCGAGGGCGGTCGCGACGTCGTCGAGCCGGCCCGGCGCGACCGACATCCAGATCAGCGTCTGCGTGGTGCCGCCGAGCAGGGCGGAGTCGACCTCGACGTCGAAGAACAGCGTGCCGCGGGCGCGCAGGCCGGCGAGGCGGCGCGCCGCCGTCGCCTGTGACCAGCCGGTCGCGGCGGCGAGGTCGGCGTACCCGGCGCGTCCGTCGTGCCGCAGGACCTCCAGCAGCGCGCGGTCGGCGGCGGTCAGCGGCCGCGGGTCGCCGGGGCCCGCGGCGGGCGGTCTCAGCCGTTCCTGCTGCCCGGGGGAGAGCGCGCGGGTGATGCCGCGCCAGGCGGTCGGGCCGCCGAGGTAGGTGTGCAGCATGCAGTGCGCCGACACCGCGGTGATGCCCGCCCGGCGCGGGACGTCGCGCAGCAGCATCGCGTGCGGGGCGTCCGTGCCCTCCTTGTCCCCCGGGTCGTCCGGGACGTGCACGATCGCGAAGATCTCCGTCCCGCCGGACGTCAGCTTCACCCAGGACGTGTCGGGCCGCGCGGCGAGCGCGTGCGCGAGCGGCTGCGCCGCCGCGGGCGTGCAGGTCAGCCGGACGGTCCACTGCGTCTCGGGGCCGGTGTCGCGGTCCAGGACGCCGACGACCCGCAGCCCCGCCCCGGCGCGCAGCCGCCGGTAGCGGCGCGCCACCGTCTGCGTGGAGACGCCGCAGACGTCCGCGATGCGGCTGAACGGGGCGCGGCCGTCGATGTGCAGCGCGTGGACGACGGCGCGGTCCAGCTCGTCCAGCATCACGATCCCTCATCTCGGCCGCTCTGATGGAAGGTATCCGCTATCTCGGAGCCGTGGTTGGAACATGGCGCGGTGTTCCTTCGAGGCTGAGGCACGGAACCGAAAGGAGACGTGCCATGCGGGTACAGGAGGAGACGCGCGCCAGGGCGGTCCACCGGTGGCGGTGGGCGGCGCTCGGCGCGCTGCTGGCGGCCGAGGCGATGAACCTGCTCGACGCGACGATCGTGCAGGTCGCGGCGCCGGTGATCGGGCGGGACCTCGGCGGCGGTGAGTCCGGCGTCCAGTGGTTCAGCGCCGCCTACACGCTGCCGTTCGCGGTGCTGCTCATCACCGGCGGGCGGCTCGGCGACATCGCGGGGCGGCGGCGGGTGTTCGCGCTCGGCGTCGCCGGGTTCGCGGCCGCGTCGGCGTGCTGCGCGCTGGCGCCGTCGGCGGGCGCGCTGATCGCGGCGCGGGCCGTGCAGGGCGCGGCCGCGGCGCTGATCGTCCCGCAGACGATCGGGCTGATCCGCGCGATGTTCGACGGGCCGGAGACGGCGAAGGCGTTCGGGAGCATCGGGCCGGTGATGGGGCTGTCGGCGGTCTGCGGGCCGGTGCTCGGCGCCGTCCTCACGCACGCGGTGTCGTGGCGGGCCGCGTTCCTGGTGAACCTGCCGATCGCCGCCGGCGTGCTCGCGGCCGCGCCGCTGCTGGCCGAGGACCGGGCGCAGCGGCGGCCCCGGCTGGACGCCGCGGGAACCGCGCTCGCCGTCGCGGGCACCGCGATGGTGGTGTTCCCGCTGATCCAGGGCGGTTCCGCCGGGTGGCCGTCATGGATGTGGGCGGTACTCGCCGGCGGCGCCGCGGTGCTCGCCGCGTTCGTCCTGCACCAGCGCCTGGCCGCCGCGCCGCTCGTCGAGCCGAGCCTGTTCGCGGGCCGCGGCTTCCCGGCCGCGCTCGCGACCTCGACGCTGTTCTTCGCGGTGATGAACGGGCTGATGGTCGTCGTGGTCCTGCAGGTCCAGATCGGCCTCGGACGGGACGTGCTGAGCGCCGGGTTCACGCTGCTGCCCTGGTCGGCGGCGATGGCGGCGGCGTCCTGGCTCGCCGGGACCCGGCTCGTCCCGCGCTTCGGCGCGCGGCTGATGCCCGCCGGGCTCGCGGTCATGCTGGCCGGTGTCTGCGCGGCGATCCCCGTCTACCGCGCGTTCCCGCACGCCTGCCCGTGGCCGCTGCTCGGCGCGCTCGTCCTGGTCGGGGCGGGAAACGGGCTGTTCACCGTGCCGTTCTTCACCGCGGCGCTGGGGCGCGTGCGGCCGCACGAGACGGGGTCGGCGGCGGGGCTGCTCAACGCCGTCCAGCAGTTCGGCGGGACGCTCGGCATCGCCGTCCTCGGCACCGCGTTCTTCCGTGTGCTGCCGCACGGGCCCGCGGCCGCGGCGGAGGCCGCGTTCGGGGCCGCCGCCGTCCTGCTGGTGTCGGCGCTGGGCACCGCGGCTCTCATCGGTCGATGACGTCCGCGCAGGTCTTGACGTAGATCAGGCGGCTGACGCCGGCCGTCAGCGCCATCGCCGCCATGAGGCCGACCCAGTTCAGCCCGGGCGCGGTCAGCTTCTCGAACGCGATGGAGAACGGGAGCACCGCGATGGCGAGGGCGATGGTGACGCCGAGCCACTGGACGCCGTGGCCGCCGTAGCTGTGCTCCCGCGTCCACACCCGGCCCTCGGGCGTCCACGAGCTGTTCTTGCGGAAGCCGACGAGGAACACCACCGCCGCGGCGGCGAGCTCGCAGACCAGGACGCCGATGGCGGGCGGCCCGAAGACGTCCTCGGCCTCCAGCCAGGAGCCGGCGGCGATGCCGAGCGATCCGCCGAGGACCAGGGCGAGGAGGGGCAGTACCGAACCGACCCATCCGTAGCCGGTGGTCTTCGCGCGTCCCATGGCGTGCCCCCCGTTCGCCCGATGCCGCAGATCGTCCGATCATGCCGGACGTCCGATCATGCCTACGGGCCGTCACGTTCGGGTCACGGCGGCATGAGGGGCGCTCGCCGGCGGCGGTCAGCGGCGAGGGCGGCGGCGGTCAGGGGGCGAGGGCGGCGAGCCAGGCGTCGAGCATCCGGACCTGCCGCTCCGGCGGGTACCGGTCGGGATCGAAGAGGGCGTGCACGACGAGCCCGTGTGCGAACGCGGCCGCGGCGGCCGTGACGTCGTCCACATCGTCCGCGCCGGACGTGGCGGGCAGCTCGCCGCGCTCGACGGCGGCGGCGACGTGGACGCGCAGCCGGGCCCGCCACCCCCGGTACCGCCGCATCTCGCGTTCGCGCAGCTCGGGGTCGGCGAGCGAGCCGTCCCAGGAGCCGACCCACACCCGGTTCATCACCGCGGCCTCCGGCGTCAGCGGGAGGACGTCCAGCAGCGCGGCGCGCAGGGCGGCGAGGCCCGGCTCGTGCGTGGTGCGCACGGCGCGGCCCGAGGTGCGCTCGTCGGCGACGTCCAGGGCGTAGGAGACCAGCGCCTTCTTGTTCGGGAAGTAGTGCGTGAGCAGGCCGGTCGACGCGCCCATCTCGGCGGCGACCGCGCGCAGCGTCAGCCCGCCGAAGCCGCGGTCGGCGAGGACCCGCCACACGGCCGCGGAGACGTCGCGGCGGCGGGCGTCGTGATCACCTCTGGCCGGCATGTCCCGTAGGGTACATAACAAACGTTCGGTACGTACTCCCCGAGGAGGCCCCCCATGTTCGCCGTCACGCTGGCCGACGACGCCGAGCTCCGTCCGCTGGAGCCGTGGCAGGCCGCCGAGTTCGCCGCGCACGCCGACCGGGTGCGGCAGGACGTCATCGAGTACATCCCGTGGGCGCGGACCGTCGTCGACGAGGCGACCGCGCGCGAGTTCCTCCAGGGCTACGCGGAGAAGCAGGCCCGGGACGAGGGCCGCGTCTACGGCATCTGGGTGGACGGCGCGCTGGCGGGCGGCACGGTCTTCCGGACGTTCGACGCGCCGCGCGGCGTGTGCGAGGCGGGGGTCTGGCTCGGCGCGGAGGCCCGGGGCCGCGGACTGATCACCGCCGCGGTCCGGCACATGATCGACTGGGCCTTCGGGGCGCGCGGGATGGCGCGCGTGGAGTGGATCTGCGACCCGCGCAACACCGCGAGCGCGGCGGTCGCGAAGCGGCTCGGGATGACCTGCGAAGGCGTGCTCCGGGACGCGTATGTGCTGGCCGGCGAGCGCCGCGACGAGCAGATCTGGGCGGTCCTCGCGGGGGAGTGGAAGGGCTGACGCACGCACCCCTGGCACTCCCGGGGCGTTATGGTCATACTCTGAACACCCATTACCCCCCCGGGAGTCCTCCGTGCACGCCCCGCAGGTGATCGCCATGCTGGCCGCCGCCACCTCGGCCGGCTGGGTCGACGCGGTGGTGGGCGGCGGCGGGCTGATCCAGCTGCCCGCGCTGCTGCTCCTCAACCCCGGCCAGCCGGTCGCGACGTCGCTCGCCACCAACAAGCTCGGCTCGATCGCGGGCACCGCCTCCGCCGCCATCGCCTACTCCCGCAAGGCCAAGCCCGACGTCCGGGTCGCGGGGCCTGCGGCCGCCCTCGCCGTGTGCTGCGCCGCGGGCGGCGCGCTGTGCGCGGCGGCGATCTCGTCCGACGTGCTCAAGCCCGTGATCATGGTGGTGCTGCTCGCCGTCGCCGCGCTCGTGGTGCTGCGGCCCGACCTCGGCCGCGCCCCGCGGCTCGTGCTGCGGACGCGGCGCCGGGTGGCCCTCGCGATCGTCGTGCCCGGCGTCGCGATCGCCTTCTACGACGGGCTCGTCGGACCCGGGACCGGGACGTTCCTGGTCATCGCGTTCACCGCGCTGCTCGGCCTGGACTTCGTCGACGCCTCCGCCACCTCGAAGATCATCAACGCCGGGACCAACCTCGGCGCGCTCATCGTGTTCGCCGCCCAGGGGCACGTGCTGTGGGCGCTCGGCCTCGGCATGGCCGCCTGCAACGCGGCCGGCGCGCAGCTCGGCGCCCGGATGGCGATCAACCGCGGCGCCGGGTTCGTCCGGGTCGTCCTGCTGTGCGTCGTCGCGGCGCTCGTCCTCAAGATGGGCTACGAGCAGTTCGCCTGAGGGCGCCGGCCCGCACTCAGGACGCGGGCGGGACCGGCAGCGGGTCGCGCAGCGCCGCCAGCGTCAGCAGGACGAGGGCGTCCGTCCAGCCGAGCGGCGCCACGCCCGCCTGGCGGCCCGTCGCCCCGACCTTCTCCGGCAGCGCGCCCAGCGACGACCGGTGCGCCGACAGCCAGCCGAGACGGCCGAGCGCGTCGCTCCTGCGCCCGGCCGACGCCGCGGACAGCCCGAACAGCGCCGTCTCCGGCGTCCACGCCACGTCCTGGTCCCCGGCCCACCTCTCGCCCGGCAGCACGCCGCCGTTCGGCAGCGCCTGCTTGCGCTCGGCGTCCGCGATCGCGCCCGCCACGGCCTGGTCGGCGGGGGCGAACGGCGGTGCGATGAACGTCACGGAGGTGTCCATCAGCCCGTCCTCGACGGGCGAGCGCGGGTACCCGTACGGCGCGAACTGGCGCGCCAGCGCCTCCGACACCCGCTGCGCCGCCGCCCGCCACCGCGCCGCCTCCGCGCCCTGGCCGTAGCTCTGCGCGAGGGACGCCGCCGACCGCAGCCCCGCCAGCACCGGCCCCACCACGCCGAGCGTCGGGCGCCGCGGGTCCTGCTCGCGGCCGTGGTCGCGTTCCCAGTAGTCCGACGACGCGGGCGGCAGGCCCTCCGCGTCCAGCGAGCCGGCGAGGTGGTCGGCGGCGCGCCGCACCATCGGCCACAGGCCGGGCAGGTCGTCGGGGTCCGGGGTCCGCGCCCGGTAGAGCCAGCTCGACCACAGCACCCAGCCCAGCGAGTCGAGCTGCGGTGGGCGGCCGTCGATCACGGCCGTCCCGTCGGCGTTGTACCGCGCCGCCCACACCCCGTCGCCCGTCTGGACGCGGCCGAGGAACCGCAGGATCCGGCGCGCCTCCGACGGATGGCCCGTCACCGTGAACGCGGCGGCCGCGAAGGCGGAGTCGCGCGGCCACGAGTACCGCCACGCCCCGTACCAGGAGGCCAGCGACGCGCCGTTCGGCGGCGTCAGCAGCCGCAGGTCCAGCAGCGCGCGCGCCGCCATGTCGCGGAAACCGGAGTCCGGCGGGCCCTCCGGGACGGTCCCGGACGCCAGCCACGCGCTGTCGGACCGCACCGCCTGCGCCACCCGCGGATCGTCCGCCGCGACCGTGACCGCCGCGGCCCCGCCCGACGGGATCAGCCGCACCCGGCCGTCCGCGAGCCGCACCGCCGAGCTGTCCGGCAGGTACGCGGCGCCGTCGGCGTCGTCCGGGTCCAGCGGGACGCCCGCGAACGGCCACCCGCCGCCGCCCACCAGCCCGGGGCTCACCCACCCCGGCGCCGACGGCTCCGGCACGTTCGCGCCGGCCACGGCGACGAGGGCGGCGACGACGAGGAACGCGGCGGCGCGGCGCACCCGGCGCCTGCGGTGGCGCGCGGACGAGCCCCTTCGCCGGACGGGGGCGGGACCGGAGGGCGCGGGAGCGGCGGCGGTCCGCACGTCGTCCAGTTGCTGCCCCACGGGCGTCGCCTCCCCCCTGGCCTCGCGCAAGTACATCAAACTATGCCAATCGGCACGTCGTCGTGAGGAGGGTACGCGCACCGCCGCGGTACCGGCCGCACCTGCGGTTTCCGGACTCGGGGCGACAAATGGACCCGGCGGCGGCAGCACGGACCGGGGTTGACTAGGCTGCATCGACGGAGCGGACCGCGGAGTGCCGGCCGCACGGACACCCGTGTACCCCCACTCGCGTGGTCATCTGGCTGTCGATCCGTTTAAGGACGCCCTCGTGGACCTGTTCGAACATCAGGCGAAGGAACTCTTCGCCGAGTACGGGGTACCGGTGCCCACCGGCAAGGTCGCCTCTACTCCCCAGGAAGCGCGCGCCATCGCGGAGGAACTGTTCTCCGCGGGCAGCAAGAAGGTCGTGGTCAAGGCCCAGGTGAAGACCGGCGGCCGCGGCAAGGCCGGCGGCGTGAAGCTCGCCGACACGGCCGACGAGGCCGAGGCCCTCGCCGGCCAGATCCTCGGCATGGACATCAAGGGCCACACGGTCCACAAGGTCCTGGTGGAGGAGGGCTCCGCGATCGCGCAGGAGTACTACTTCTCCTTCCTGCTCGACCGCGCCAACCGCACCTTCCTGTCCATCTGCTCCGTCGAGGGCGGCGTGGAGATCGAGGAGGTCCCGCACGACCGCCTCGGCCTGGTGCCGATCTCCCCGCTGGACGGCGTGGACCGGGCCAAGGCCCGCGCGATCGCCGAGCAGGGCCGGCTGCCCGAGGAGGCCCTCGACGGCGCCGCCGAGCTCATCGAGCGGCTGTGGGCGGTGTTCACCGACGAGGACGCCACGCTGGTCGAGGTCAACCCGATGATCCTCACCGCCGACGGCCAGGTGAAGGCCCTCGACGGCAAGGTCTCCCTCGACGACAACGCCGGGTTCCGCCAGGAGCACGACAAGCTCGAGGACAAGGCCGCGGCCGACCCGCTGGAGGCGGCGGCGAAGGCCAAGGACCTCAACTACGTCAAGCTCGACGGCTCCGTCGGCATCATCGGCAACGGCGCCGGCCTGGTCATGTCCACCCTGGACGTGGTCGCCTACGCCGGCGAGGAGTTCGGCGGCCAGAAGCCCGCCAACTTCCTCGACATCGGCGGCGGCGCCTCCGCCGAGGTCATGGCCAACGGCCTGGAGATCGTCCTGTCGGACCCGGCCGTGAAGTCGGTGTTCGTCAACGTCTTCGGCGGCATCACCGCCTGCGACGCGGTCGCCAACGGCATCGTCTCGGCCTACAAGCTGCTCGCCGACCGCGGGGAGGCCGTCGACCGGCCGCTGGTGGTCCGCCTCGACGGCAACAACGCCGAACTCGGGCGCAAGATCCTGACCGACGCCGCGCTGAGCGGCGTGCAGCAGGTCGACACCATGGACGACGCGGCCAAGCGTGCCGCCGAACTCGCCGCGGCAGGTGCATGACAATGGCCATCTGGCTCACCGAGAACAGCAAGATCATCGTTCAGGGCATCACCGGCTCCGAGGGCTCCAAGCACGGCCGCCGCATGCTGGCCGCCGGCGCGCAGGTCGTCGGCGGCGTGAACGCCCGCAAGGCCGGCACGACCGTCGACTTCGACGGCACCGAGCTGCCCGTCTTCGGCACCGTCAAGGAGGCGATGCGGGAGACCGGCGCGGACGTGTCCGTCGTGTTCGTGCCGCCGAAGTTCACCAAGGACGCCGTCGTCGAGGCGATCGACGCCGAGATCCCGCTCTGCGTCGTCATCACCGAGGGCATCCCGGTGCACGACACCGCCTACTTCTGGGCGTACGCCGAGTCCAAGGGCAACAAGACCCGCATCATCGGGCCGAACTGCCCCGGCATCGCCTCGCCCGGCAAGTCCAACGCCGGCATCATCCCGGCCGACATCACCACGCCGGGCCGCATCGGCCTGGTGTCGAAGTCGGGCACGCTGACCTACCAGATGATGTACGAGCTGCGCGACATCGGCTTCTCGACCTGCGTCGGCATCGGCGGCGACCCGATCATCGGGACCACCCACATCGACGCCCTCAAGGCGTTCGAGGAGGACCCGGAGACCGACGCCATCGTGATGATCGGTGAGATCGGGGGCGACGCCGAGGAGCGCGCCGCCGCCTACATCGAGAAGAACGTCACCAAGCCGGTCGTCGGCTACGTCGCCGGGTTCACCGCGCCCGAGGGCAAGACGATGGGCCACGCCGGCGCGATCGTGTCCGGCTCCGCCGGCACCGCGCAGGCGAAGAAGGAGGCCCTGGAGAAGGTCGGCGTCCGCGTGGGCAAGACCCCGAGCGAGACCGCCGTCCTCATGCGGGAGATCATGAAGAACCGCTGAGCGTTCTGATCGCCTGATCAGGCACCGAAAGACGCCCGAGCCGCCTGTCGCGGCCCGGGCGTCTTTCGTCGTCGCCGCCGGGACGCCCGGCCGGGCGACAAAGGCGACACGCCGGGCCGGGGGGCGGGCCGCGCGGGGGCGGGGTGCCAGCATGGGCGGGTGAGCGACGTGAGGCCGGGACAGCGCGCGACCCCCGAGGCGGCCAGGGACCCGAGGGGGGCGCGCGGCGAGGCCGCGCGGCGGCCGGGGAAGGCGCGCGGCGCGCGGCCGGCGCCGCCGCCCCCGGGCAACGGCCGCCCGCTGTACGTGACGGGCCTCGTCGCGGCGCTGTGGTGCGTCGGGATCGGCCTCACCGTGCTGACGACCGTGACGCTGCTCGGCTGGGTCGCCGCGCCGAAGACCGCGCTCGGGCACGGGCTGCCCGGGGTGTTCCGCACGGCCGTGAACTTCTGGCTCGTCTCCCACCACGCCGGGTTCTCCTACGGGCACGGACGGGTCGGGCTGCTGCCCCTCGGCGTGCTGGTGCTGCCGGGCGCGCTGCTGTACCGCGGCGGCGCCTGGATGATCCGCGGGCTCGGCCTCCCGGACCGGCCGCGGATCGCGGTGGCGCACGTCGCGACGGCGCTGGCCGTCCCGTACGCGCTGCTGGCGATGCTGATGGCGCTCGCGGTGTCCGCGCCGGAGCTGCACCCGTCGGCGTGGCAGGCGCTCCTCGCGTGCTTCCTCGTCGCGGTCATCGCGGGCGGCCTCGGCGCCGCGCGGGCCGTCGTCGCCGCGCAGGTCGCGGCGGAGGCGCGCGGACGGCGCGTCCGGTCCGGGCTGGGGGCGCTGCTGCGGCTGCTGCCGGACCGACCCCGGTCGCTGGTGATCGGCGTCGCCGGGTCGGTCGCGGTGCTGGCGGCGGCGGGCGCGGTCCTGGTCGGCGGGTCCCTGGCGACGCACATGTCCGAGTCCGACCGCGTGTACGACCTGCTCGCGCCCGGCATCGTGGGCGGCGTCCTGCTGCTGCTGGTGGAGCTGGCGTTCCTGCCGAACGCGGTGATCTGGGGGATCGCGTACGCGGTCGGCCCCGGGTTCGCGGTCGGCGCCGGGACGAGCGTCTCGCCGACCGGTGTGTTCCTCGACACGGTCCCGGCGTTCCCGCCGCTCGCGGCGCTGCCCGAGCCGGGTCCCGCGCCCGCGGTGTCGCTGCTCGCGCTCGCGGCGCCGTTCGTCGCGGGCGCGGTGGGCGGCGTGCTGACGATCCGGACGATGCCGAGCGCCACGTCGGAGGCCGCGCCGCTGTGGGGGTTCATGTCCGGGACGCTGACGGGCGCCGTCGTGGCGGTGCTCGCGGCGCTGTCGGGCGGCCCGCTCGGCGGCGGGCGGATGGCGACGGTCGGCCCGTCGGCGTGGCAGGTCGGGCTGATGGCGGCGCTGGAGGTCGGGATCTCCGCGGCGATCGCGGCGTGGGCGGCCAACTGGCGGATCCTGCGGCGGCCGGAGGGGGAGGAGGAGCCCGTCCGGCGGCGCAGGCGCGGGAAGCGCAAGGCGAAGCCCGCCGCCGCCCGGACGCCGGAGGTCGCGGTGCCGCCGCCCCCACCCGTCCCCGAGGAGCCCCGGACGGTGCCCGAGGAGCCGCCGGCGCCGCGTCCCTCGCCGTACGCGCCCGGCCCGCTGGAGTTCGAGGAGGCCGAGCCGGTCCTCGCGCCGCGCAGGCCGCGCGGCCGCCGCGCACCGGACCCGCTGCCCGAGCTGATCGCCGACGAGCCCGCGCCGCCCGAACCCGAGCCCGAACCCGAGCCGGAGCCCGAGCCGCGCGAGCCCGAACCGGACGAGCGGGACGGCAAGGTCGTCCTCGAAGGCCACATCGTCGAGGACCCCGAGCCCGAGCCGGAGCCCGTCCCGCCGCCCCGCGAGGACCCCGAGCGCACCGAGAACCGCGGCGGCGCGATCTATGTCCTGCGCGAGGAGCCGCGCCGCGACTGACCGCCCGCAGAGGGGCCACAAGGGGTCAGAACAGGTCGCCGTACTTGTCCATGCTGCCCGCGGGCAGGTCGAGCTTCTTCTCGATCTTCGGGTAGTACTCGTGCCGGCAGGCCGTCTTGTCGGTGCCCGTGTTCGACGCGCCGAGGCACTCCTGGTAGCCGCTCAGCTCCGGCCACAGGAACACCGTGAGCGCCACCGACAGCGCCGAGAACGCCAGCCCGACCGAGCCGAGCGCGATGCCCGGCGCGGCGCCCGGCGCGGTGCCCCGCGCCGCCTTCGCCCGCCGCCGCGCCCTGATCCCGATGACCAGCGCCGCGACGCCCAGCACCAGCCCCAGCGGGTAGAAGAAGAACGAGGTCACCAGGGCGACGATGCCGAGCCACAGGGCCCGCCGTCCCGACCGTTCCACCGGCCGCTGCCCCGGCGGAGGGCCCATCGGGCCCTGGGGAAAGCCCATGGGAGGGCCCGGGGGCGGCCCCGCCGGATCCCGCCCCTGCTCGACGGGATGGGCCGGTCCTCCCGGCTGCTCGCTCACGTCCGCTTCCTCCCAACCGTGGATTCAACCGCGCCGAACAGGGCCGATAGGCTTCGTGCCGAATGCCGACAACCCCACCGTCCAGCCCACCGTCCGCAAAGGGAGTCATGGTGTCCGCCCGGCTCGTCGTCCTCGTCTCCGGCGCGGGGACCAACCTACAAGCGCTGCTCGACGCCTGCGCAGATCCAGCCTACGGGGCGAAAGTGGTGGCCGTGGGCGCCGACCGCGACGGGATCGGCGGCACCGAGCGCGCCGAGAGCGCCGGACTGCCCGCGTTCACGCTCCGCATCCCCGACTTCGCGTCCCGCGCGCAGTGGGACGAGGCCCTCGCCGCCGCGATCGCCGAGCACGAGCCCGACCTGGTGGTGTCCGCCGGGTTCATGAAGATCCTCGGCCCGGCGGTGCTGGCCCGGTTCGGCGGCCGGATCGTCAACACCCACCCCGCGCTGCTGCCCTCCTTCCCCGGCGCGCACGCGGTACGGGACGCCCTGGCGTACGGGGTGAAGGTCACGGGCTGTACGGTTCACTTCGTCGACGAAGGCGTGGACACCGGACCCGTCATCGCCCAGGAGACCGTCACCGTGGGCTGGCATGACGACGAGGACTCCCTGCACGAGCGCATCAAGCAGGTGGAGCGCCGGCTCCTGGTCGACGTCGTCGGACGGCTGGCCCGCGACGGCTGGACCACGCGGGGGCGGCGGGTCTCGATGAAATGCAGAACCTGCGGCGACGGCACGACCGGCGGCGCCGCGCCGGACGGCGGGCCGTCCGGCAGTCCAGGTCAGACGGAACGAGGGGAGCTCGGCCGGTGAGTCGGGTGGCGATCAAGCGGGCGCTGATCAGCGTGTACGACAAGACCGGGCTGGAGGAGCTGGCCCGGGGACTGCACGAGGCCGGGGTGGAGATCGTCTCCACCGGCTCCACGGCGGGCCGGATCTCCGCCGCCGGGGTGCCGGTGATGAAGGTGGAGAAGCTCACCGGGTTCCCCGAGTGCCTGGACGGCCGGGTCAAGACCCTGCACCCGAAGGTGCACGCGGGCCTGCTCGCCGACCGGCGCAAGGAGGACCACCTCCAGCAGCTCGACGACCTGGCCGTCGAGCCGTTCGACCTGGCCGTGGTGAACCTGTACCCGTTCGCGGCGACCGTCGCGTCCGGCGCCGGGCCCGACGAGTGCGTCGAGCAGATCGACATCGGCGGGCCGACGATGGTGCGCGCCGCGGCGAAGAACCACGCGTCCGTCGCCGTCGTCGTCGACCCGTCCGCGTACGGCGACGTCCTCGACGCGGTGAAGGCGGGCGGGTTCACGATCGAGCAGCGGCGCCGCCTCGCCGCCCTCGCCTACAAGCACACCGCGTCCTACGACGTCGCCGTGGCGTCCTGGTTCGCGAGCGAGTACGCGCCCGACGAGCAGGCCGCCGAGACGCGGTGGCCGGACTTCATCGGCGCCACCTGGGAGCGGTCGAACGCGCTGCGGTACGGCGAGAACCCGCACCAGCGCGCCGCCCTGTACCGGGTGCCGGGCGAGACGGGCCTCGCGGGCGCGGAGCAGATCTACGGCAAGGAGATGTCCTACAACAACTACGTGGACACCGACGCCGCCCGCCGCGCCGCCTACGACTTCACCGACCCCTGCGTCGCGATCATCAAGCACGCCAACCCGTGCGGCATCGCCGTCGGCGCCGACATCGCCACCGCCCACCGGCTCGCCCTCGAATGCGACCCCGCGTCCGCCTACGGCGGCGTGATCGCCGCGAACCGGCCGGTCACCGCCGCGATGGCGGAGCAGATCACCGGCAGCTTCGCCGAGGTCGTCGTCGCCCCGTCCTTCGAGGACGAGGCCGTCACCGTGCTGAAGAACCGGTTCAAGAACACCCGGCTGCTGATCTGCCCGGACGCCCCCGGCGGCGCCACCGAGTCGCGGCGGATCGACGGCGGCCTGCTCGTGCAGACCGTCGACCGGGTCGACGCGCCCGGCGACGACCCGTCCGGCTGGGAGCTCAAGTGCGGCGACGCCGCCGACGAGGACACCCTGCGCGACCTGGCATTCGCGTGGCGGGCCGTCCGCGCGGTGAAGTCCAACGCGATCCTGCTGGCCTCCGGCGGCGCCACCGTCGGCGTCGGCATGGGCCAGGTCAACCGCGTCGACTCCGCCCGCCTCGCGGTGGCGCGCGCCGGCGACGAGCGCGCGCGCGGGTCGGTCGCCGCGTCCGACGCGTTCTTCCCGTTCCCGGACGGGCTGGAGGTGCTCCTCGAAGCCGGCGTCAAGGCCGTCGTCCAGCCGGGCGGCTCCATCCGCGACGAACTGGCCATCGAGACCGCCACCAAGGCCGGCGTCACCATGTACTTCACCGGCACGCGGCACTTCTTTCATTGATCATCCTCGGCGGTCGGGCCCTGGAGGCCCTCCCTTCAACGGATGATCGGCGATCGCTGCATCGCTCCGACTCGCCCTGGGGGCTCGCTGCGCGATCGGATTCTCGCAAGCTCGAATCCGGCTTCGCTCGCGATCGCAACGTTGAGGCCGTCGACCGCTGGGCTTGAGGACGGCCGGTGCGGGACGTTGGTCCCGCACCGGCCGTCTTTTGCATCGGACGGTGGGAGGTAGCCTCTGGCTGGCCGCGCCCCATGACCGTTCCTTGACCCCGGCGCGATCATCCGTTGGGAGGCGCGAATGGACTCGCTGACGACCTTCCTGGTCGCCCACATCGGCCAGGCCGACGCGCTGCTGATGGAGTCGCGGCAGGCCGTCGGGCTGGTGGCCGCGGTGCTCGCCGCGATCCTCGCCGGGCAGCTCGGCTGGCACGGCACCGACCGCCTCCTCGCCCGCCGCGAAAGCGCCGACGACTAGCGCAGCCCGGCCCGCCGCCGGCGCGCGCTCAGTGCAGCTTGGCGCGCAGCGCCTTCGACGCCTCCGGCCAGTCGTCGTCGGTCATCGCATAGACGGCGGTGTCCCGGATCGAGCCGTCCGCGCGGACGCGGTGCTTGCGGTGGATCCCCTCGAACGACGCGCCGAGGCGCTCGATCGCCGCCCGCGACCGCTCGTTGCGGACGTGCGTGTGCCAGCCGACCCGGATCGCCCCCAGGTCGTCGAAGGCCCGCTGGAGCAGCAGCAGCTTCGCCTCGGTGTTGAACCCCGTCCGCTGCCAGCGCGCCCCCAGCCAGGTGTGCCCGATGCACAGCCCCCGGTCGTGCGGCGCGATCTCGTAGTACGACGTGCTCCCCGCGACCTCCCCGGTCGCCACGTCGACCTGCGCGAACGGCAGCCGCAGCCCGCGCTCGCACCCCTCCAGCGCCTTCTCGACCCAGGCACGCAGCGCGTCTACGGTCTCCGGCTGCCGCTCGTTCTTCCACGTCCAGATCGACGGCTCCTTCGACGCCTCGAACAGCCCGTCCACATGGTCCAGGGAAAGGGGCTCAAGTCGCACGTAACGCCCGGTCAGCACGGGTTGGTCGAACCATTCGTCGCTCATGGCGTCCACGCTATGCGGGGCCGCTCAGCGCCTGGCAGGGCCACTTCACGGCGATTTCCGCGAGCCACTCGCCGCCGCCGCCCGGGCCGCGCGGACGGCTACCATGGGGTCTCGACGCGACTGGCGCGGTCAAGGTGGATCACCACCGGGGAGCGAACGACAGTCCGGACACCGCGCGCCTGGGTGGACGGGACCTCGAGCCGGGCTCGGTCCCTGGCGAGACACCGCGGAGGCATGCATGACCGCACAGATTCTGGACGGCAAGGCCCTGGCCGCCGAGATCCGCTCCGACCTCAAGCGCCGCGTCGAGGCACTGCGCGACCGCGGCGTGTCCGTGGGGCTCGGCACCGTCCTGGTGGGCGACGACCCCGGCAGCCACTCCTACGTCAACATGAAGCACCGCGACTGCGCCGAGGTGGGCATCGAGAGCATCCGCCGCGACCTGCCGGCGACCGCCAGTCAGGACGACGTCGAGCGCGCCGTCGCCGAGCTCAACGCCGACCCGGCCTGCACCGGCTACATCGTCCAGCTGCCGCTTCCCAAGGGCCTGGACGAGCAGCGCGTCCTGGAGCTGATCGACCCGGCGAAGGACGCCGACGGCCTGCACCCGACGAACCTCGGGCGGCTCGTCCTCATGCAGCCCGGCCCGCTGCCCTGCACCCCGAAGGGCATCATCGAGCTGCTGCGCCACTACGACGTCCCGCTCAAGGGCGCCGAGGTGACCGTCGTCGGCCGCGGCATCACCGTCGGCCGCGCGCTCGGCCTGCTGCTGACCCGCCGCACCGAGAACTCGACCGTGACCCTCTGCCACACCGCCACCCGTGACCTCGCCGCGCACACCCGCAACGCCGACATCGTGGTCGCCGCCGCCGGCGTCCCCGGGCTGATCGGCGGCGACATGGTCAAGCCCGGCGCCGCCGTGCTGGACGTCGGCGTCTCCCGCGTCGACGGCAAGCTCACCGGCGACGTCGCCGCCGACGTCCGCGAGGTCGCCGGCTGGGTCGCCCCGAACCCCGGCGGCGTCGGCCCGATGACCCGCGCGATGCTCCTGCAGAACGTCGTCGAGGCCGCCGAGCGGTCCTGACCTGTTCCGGACATGCGTGAGGGCCGCCACCGACACCGGCGGTGGCGGCCCTCACGCACGAGCCGAAGACCTTTCCCGGGCGGAGCCGCGCCGTCACTAACGCGGCCCCGCTCGGGCGGGCCTGGCGATCGCCCTCGTTCGCGCTGCCGATGAGGGCGACCGCACGCTCAGCTGGCCCGGCGGCCCGCCGCGGTGTGCGCGGCGCGGGCCGGACCCGCGGGATGCCCGGAGGCGTGCCCGGGCGCGCCCGGGCGGCGCGCCTCCGCCGGGCCCCGCATCCCCGGCGGACGCCCGTCGATCGGGGGGCGGCCCTGCTGGGGCACGTGGACCGGCGGCAGCGGCCGGACCAGCCCCATCGCGATGACCTCGTTGGCCAGCCGGGTGCGCCGGTTGGCCCCCTCGGGGATCCGGAACTTCTGGTAGAGCCGCAGCAGGTGCTGCTTCACCGCGGCCTCGGTCACGACCAGCTCCCCCGCGATGTCGCGCGCCGTGGCGGGGGCCACGAACGCCTCGTCGGACAGGGCGGGACGGCACAGCGCGGTCAGCACGTCGACCTCGCGGCGGGTGAGCTCGGGGGCGACGGCACGCCGCAGCTCGACGTCCGGGTCGACCTCCTCACGGGGGATGCCCCCCATCCGGCAGCGCGCCGTGCCGAAGCTCACGACGTCACCGTCCTCCAGCACACGGCGGGCGATCGGCCGGCCGTTGACACGGGTCCCGTTGCGGGACAGGCCCATGTCGACGACGTAGACGTACGGGCCGCGCCGCACGATCTCGGCGTGCAAACGGGACACACTCGGGTCGTCGAGGCGGATGTCGACTCCTCTCCCTCTCCCGACCGTCGTTACGTCGGGGCGCAGCGGCACCACCAGCCCGCTGTCCTCGATCCGCATGAACGGCCCCTCCACGGCAGTCCTCCCAGCTAGTTAGCGACCCCTGTCTGCCGGGTTACCCGGGCGGACCCCCGTCACACCCTCCTACTGGCGAGTAGCACCGATGGCGCAAGGCATTCGGGGCTCTTCGCCACCAGCCGGACCGGGTGCGTTTCCGTCGCCGGAGCACAACTCCGGCCGCCGATCCGGCGGAACGATCACCGGACCCCTCACCCCGCCCCGGACCGCCCGCCCCGCCGCGCCGCGATGTCGTACCGCGCGCCGATCGGCATTACCGTGGAGCCATGAGCACGCAGGTGCACCGGCGCCGGCGCAGGGCGCCGCGCGGCAAGAGCGCCGCCCCGCAGTGGCTCGCGCGGCTGCCCTACCTCATCGTGCTCAGCGGCGTGGGCGGCGGCCTGGCGCTCTGCGCCCTCAACTACTTCCGCAAGGGATCCGGCCTGATGGCGGCCGCGCTGCTGTTCGGCGCGCTGGCGCGGCTGCTGCTCCCGGAGTCCCAGCTCGGCCTGCTGGCCAACCGCAGCCGCCAGATCGACTGCTGGACGCTCGTCATCCTCGGCGAGATGGTCGCGTTCGTCGCGCTCAGCATCCCGCCGATGAACAAGACCGGCCTCATCGGCGCCGGCGCGTTCGGTGCGCTGATCGCCCTGGTCATGGTGGGCCGCGGCGTGCGGCTGCTGCTCGTCCGGCGCCGCGACGGTTCGCCCGGCTAACGATGTTTCCGCAGGTCGACGGGGGTATGACCGTTCTCCCCGGGAGGCCAGGTCTAGACCGCTTCCGGGCCTCGGCTAGCCTAGCCAGTTGAGCCTTACAAGGACTGCTGGCCAGGTGTAGGAAAGGGACAGCAACAGCATGCCCAAGATCAAAGTAGCGGGCCCGGTCGTCGAACTCGACGGCGACGAAATGACGCGGATCATCTGGAAATTCATCAAGGACCAGCTGATCCTGCCTTACCTCGACGTCGACCTGAAGTACTACGACCTGGGAATCGAGCACCGTGACGCCACGGACGACCAGGTCACCATCGACGCCGCGAACGCCATCGCCGAGCACGGCGTCGGCGTCAAGTGCGCCACCATCACCCCCGACGAGGCGCGCGTCGAAGAGTTCGGCCTGAAGAAGATGTGGCGTTCCCCCAATGGAACGATCCGCAACATCCTCGGCGGCGTGATCTTCCGCGAGCCCATCGTGGTGTCGAACATCCCCCGCCTGGTCCCGGGCTGGACGAAGCCGATCATCATCGGCCGGCACGCCCACGGCGACCAGTACAAGGCGACCGACTTCGTGGTCCCCGGCCCGGGCAAGGTGACGATCACCTACACCCCGCAGGACGGCTCCGAGCCCATGGAGATCGAGGTCGCCGACTTCCCCGGCGGCGGAGTCGCCATGGGCATGTACAACTACGACGACTCGATCCGTGACTTCGCCCGGACGAGCATGCGGTACGCGCTGAACCGCGAGATGCCGCTGTACCTCTCCACGAAGAACACGATCCTCAAGGCCTACGACGGCCGGTTCAAGGACCTCTTCCAGGAGATCTTCGAGACCGAGTTCAAGGCCGAGTTCGAGGCCAAGGGCATCACCTACGAGCACCGGCTCATCGACGACATGGTCGCCGCGGCGCTCAAGTGGGAGGGCGGCTTCGTCTGGGCCGCCAAGAACTACGACGGCGACGTGCAGTCCGACACCCTCGCGCAGGGCTTCGGCTCGCTCGGCCTGATGACCTCCGTCCTCATGACCCCGGACGGCAGGACCGTCGAGGCCGAGGCCGCGCACGGCACGGTGACCCGGCACTACCGGCAGCACCAGCAGGGCAAGCCGACGTCGACGAACCCGATCGCGTCGATCTTCGCCTGGACCCGCGGCCTCGAGCACCGCGGCAAGCTCGACAACCAGCCCGAGGTCATCGACTTCGCGCGCAAGATCGAGCAGGTCTGCGTCGAGACCGTCGAGGGCGGCCAGATGACCAAGGACCTCGCCCTGCTCGTCGGCGGGGACACCCCCTGGCTGACCAGCGAGCAGTTCCTCGAGGCGCTGGACACCAACCTCCAGAAGAAGATCAACGGCTGATCCCGTTCCTCTTCGAGTCGCAGGGCCGTCCCGGTCTACCGGGGCGGCCTTTCGCATCGGCGGGGTGTGAGCCATGCCGGGGCGGGCACCTGCCGGGTGACCGGAGGGCCGCGCGCGATAGCCTGGCGTCGGAAATATCTCGACGGCGAGAGAACCCGTGCGGCGACCGGTTCCATGGGCGGCTCTTCGGCGGTCGGGTTCGAAGGATGGCCGCCTGAGCCCCGTCAGGTCACAGCAGGAGAAGGACGCATGACGCGCACCCCAGTCAATGTCACCGTTACCGGCGCCGCGGGCCAGATCGGCTACGCGCTGCTGTTCCGCATCGCCTCCGGGCACCTGCTCGGCGCGGACGTACCCGTCCGCCTGCGGCTGCTGGAGATCCCGCAGGCGGTGAAGGCCGCCGAGGGCACCGCGATGGAGCTGGACGACTGCGCGTTCCCGCTGCTGAGCGGCATCGACATCTTCGACGACGCCGCCAAGGCGTTCGAGGGGACGAACGTGGCGCTGCTGGTCGGCGCCCGCCCGCGCACGAAGGGCATGGAGCGCGGCGACCTGCTGGAGGCCAACGGCGGCATCTTCAAGCCGCAGGGCGAGGCGATCAACGCCGGCGCCGCCGACGACGTCAAGGTGCTGGTGGTCGGCAACCCGGCCAACACCAACGCGCTGATCGCGCAGTCGCACGCGCCGGACGTCCCGGCCGAGCGGTTCACCGCGATGACCCGCCTGGACCACAACCGGGCGCTCGCGCAGCTGTCGAAGAAGGCGGGCGTGTCCGTCTCCGACATCAAGAAGATGACGATCTGGGGCAACCACTCCGCCACCCAGTACCCGGACATCTTCCACGCCGAGATCAACGGCAAGAACGCGGCCGAGACGGTCAACGACCAGAACTGGCTGGAGAACGACTTCATCCCGACCGTCGCCAAGCGCGGCGCCGCGATCATCGAGGCGCGGGGCGCGTCGTCGGCGGCGTCGGCGGCGTCCGCGGCGATCGACCACGTGCACACCTGGGTGAACGGCACCGCCGAGGGCACCTGGACGTCGATGGCGGTCGTGTCGGACGGCTCCTACGGCGTGCCGGAGGGCCTGATCTCCTCGTTCCCGGTCACCACCAAGGACGGGAAGTGGGAGATCGTCCAGGGCCTGGAGATCGACGACTTCTCCCGCGCGCGGATCGACGCGTCGGTGAACGAGCTGGCGGAGGAGCGCGACGCGGTCCGCAAGCTCGGCCTGATCTGAGCGGCCTGATCTGAGCGCCCGCAACTGCACGGACGAGCCCCGGACCTGCGTGGTCCGGGGCTCGTCCGCGTCCGGGCTCACGTTCTGCGGGCCGCTCGTTCGCGGGCGGGCGGGCTGCCGGCGGCGACCGCGACCAGGACGACGAGCCCCGCGACCGCCATCGCCTGGAGTTCTCCGGTCGTGCTCATCTCGGACTTGGGGCCGCGGACGGGCGGGAGCCGTCCGCCGGGGTCGAGGACGACCGGAAGGGTGTCGCCCGCTTCGAGTCCTTCGCAGTTCGACGCGAACTCGCGCGGGATCGCGGTGCCGTCGGAGCGGTGCAGCGTGCAGTGGTACTCCGGACTGGTCCGCTTGGGGTCGCGGGTCTTCCAGACCTTGGCGACGACGGCGTTGTCCTCGGTGCCGGCCAGCGTCAGCGCGACGTCCCGCGCGGCGACGACGCCGACCACGTACAGGGCGATCAGCGCGAGGCAGCCGAGGACCAGCGGGACGCCCTTGAAGCGGAGCGGCCGCCGCGACTCGTACAGCGCCGCCAGCGCGACGACTCCGCAGACGATGCCGGCGATGGCCAGCAGCGCCGCGGCGGTCAGGCTCCACCACAGGTAGGCGGCCGAGGCCGCGAGCAGGCCGAGCACGGCGATGCCGAGCGTGCGGGCGGCGCGCCACGGGGCGGCGAGGGCGGCGGGCATGCGTCCTCCACGGATGGGTGTGCTCGTTGGACGGTAGCGGCCCGAAAAACCCCTGAAGGCGTCGGTACCGGTCGTTAAGGTGTGATCGCTTCGAAGACGACGGGGAGGAACGCGGGTGGCGGATCAGGCTTTCCAGGTGGATCTGCGCGGGGTGGTGGATCTGCTCAGCCGCCATCTGTACGCGAGCCCGCGGGTGTACCTGCGGGAGCTGCTGCAGAACGCGGTGGACGCGATCACGGCGCGGGGCGAGGGCGGCGGCCGGGTGGTGATCGAGACCGGCGGCGGGGCGCTGCGGGTGCACGACGACGGTGTCGGGCTGACGGCGGACGAGGTGCACACGCTGCTGGCCACGATCGGCCGGTCGTCCAAGCGCGACGAGCTGGGGTTCGCGCGGCACGACTTCCTCGGCCAGTTCGGGATCGGGCTGCTGTCGGGGTTCCTGGTGGCGGACGAGATCGAGGTGGTGTCGCGGTCGGCGAAGGGCGGCGACGCGGTCCGGTGGACGGGCCGGTCGGAGGGCAGCTACCGGGTCGAGCCGGTCACGGAAGATCAGGCACGGCGTGACGGGCCGGGAACGACGGTGACGCTGCGGCCGCGGCCCGGGTCGGCGGAGCTGCTGAGCGCGCCGGTCGTGGCGGAGCTGGCCCGCACCTACGGGTCGCTGCTTCCGATCGAGCTGGTCGTGGACGGTGTCACGGTCACGGATGAGGGCCCGCCGTGGCGGGCGTCCCACCCCGATCCGGGGGCGCGGCGCCGCGCGCTGGAGCGGTACTGCGAGGGGCTGTACGGGTTCACGCCGTTCGACGTGGTGGACCTGGAGGTGGCGGAGGCGGGGCTGACCGGCGTCGCGTTCGTCCTGCCGGAGCCGGTGTCGCCGTCGGCCCGCGGCGCGCACCGCGTCTACCTGAAGCGGATGCTGCTGGCGGAGAGCGTGCAGGGGCTGCTGCCGGAGTGGGCGTTCTTCGTCCGGTGCGTGGTGGACGCGGGGGAGCTGCGCCCGACGGCGAGCCGGGAGGCGCTGTTCGAGGACGAGCTGCTGGAGTCGGCGCGGCAGGGCCTCGGCGAGGTGCTGCGGCAGTGGCTGGTGCGGCTGGCGGAGACCGATCCGCCGCGGCTGCGCGCGTTCCTGCGGCTGCACCAGCTCGGCGTGAAGGCGATGGCGCTGCACGACGACGACATGCTGCGGATCGTCGACCGGTGGATGGAGTTCGAGACGTCGGCGGGCCCGGTGACGCTGCACGAGTTCCGGCGGCGGCATCCGGACGGCCGGTTCACCGGGAGCGTGGAGGAGTTCCGGCGGCTGTCGGCGGTGGCGGGCGCGCAGGGCGTCGGGCTGGTCAACGGCGGCTACGTGCACGACACCGAGATCATCGAGCGGCTGCCGGACCTCGATCCGGACGTCCGGCTGACCCGGCTGGACGCCTCGGAGCTGGCGACGACGTTCGGGCTGCTGGATCCGGCGGCGGAGCTGGCGCTGCGGCCGTTCCTGGCGGCGGCGCAGCGGGCGGTGGAGCGGCTCGGCTGCGAGGTGGTCGTCCGCGACTTCGATCCGGCGTCGCTGCCGGCGCTGTACCTGACCAGCCGGGACGCGCAGTTCCGGGAGGAGCTGTCGCGGGCGCGGGAGGAGGCCGGCGAGCTGTGGGCGGACGTGCTCGGCGCGGTGGGCGCGTCGGCGGGGGTGGAGCGTCCGCAGCTGGTGCTGAACTACCGCAACCCGCTGACGCGGCGCGTCACGGCGCTCGGCGTGGACGGGCCTGTGGAGCCGGCCGTGCAGGCGCTGTACGGGCAGGCGCTGCTGCTCGGGCACCATCCGCTGCGTCCGGCGGACACGGCGGTGCTGAACCGTTCGTTCATTGGCCTGCTGGAGTGGGCCACCCATCCTCCGGAGGCGGGCCAGTGAGTATTGACGACGTGTACGCGCTGATGGCGCGCGCGCAGGAGCTTCCGTACGGGGAGGCGCGGACGGTCCTGACGGAGGACGCGCTGCGCCGCGCGGAGGAGGCCGCCGACGAGGTCCTGGCGTTCCGGGTGCGGGTCCGGCTGACCGACGCGTACCAGTTCGGCGGGGAGCCGGCGAAGGCGTTCGCGACGTTCGGGCGGACGCTGGCCGAGCACGACCGCGATCCCGGCCGGTTCGACGAGCCGCTGATCCTGCTGTGGCAGATGAAGGCGGTGGTGAGCTCCCTGACGAAGTTCCCGGAGATCCCCCTCGATCGGACGCGGGCGGTGCTGGACGACATGGAGCGCCGCTACCGGGCGGGCGGTCACAGCCTCCAGGCGGTGTACCGGCGGCGGCACATCGTGGCGCGGCATCTCGGCGACCCGTCGGCGGACGAGTGGTTCGCCAAGTGGCGGGCGGCGCAGCGGGATCAGCTGTCGGACTGCGAGGGCTGCGATCCGACCGGGATGGTGGCGCATCTCGCGGACGCGGGCCGGTACGAGGAGGCCGCGGAGATCGCGGCGCCGGTGCTGACGTCCGAGCTGTCGTGCAAGGAGCAGCCGCAGGGGATCCAGACGGCGATGCTGCCGGTGTACCTGCGCACGGGCCGTCCGGAGGCGGCGGCCGACGCGCACCGCCGCGCGTACCGGGCGCACCGGCGGCAGGTCGCCGATCTCGGGGACATCGCCGACCATCTGGAGTTCTGCGCGCTGACCGGGAACGACGCGCGGGGGCTGGAGATCGTGCAGCGGCATCTCGGGTGGCTGGACCGGGCGCCGCACGCGCACGCGGAGATGATGTTCGCCGCGGCGGCGGCCGCGGTGCTGGGCCGGGTCGCGGCGTCGGGGCGGGACGGGGTGACGGTCCGCCGTCCGGCGTCGGGCGGGCGTCCCGCGGCGGACGTGCCGGTCGCGGAGCTGCGCGCCGAGCTGGAGGGCCGTGCGACGGACCTGGCGGCACGGTTCGACGCCCGCAACGGCACGTCCCACCAGGGCGAGAAGGTGCGGGAGCTGCTGGCGGCCGAGCCGGACTTCGGGTTCGTCCCGCTGGCCGCGCACCACCGCCGTCCGTCCCAGGCCCCGGCGCCGGCGCCGGCCGTCCCGCAGGAGGAGGAGCCGGACGACATCGCGTCGTCGGACGATCTCGACGCCCTCCTGGACATCGCGGGAAGGCGCGGATCCGGCGCCGACCGGCGCCGCAGGGCGGCCGCGTTGCGACGCTTCGACGTCCTCGCGGGCGAGACCGAGCCGACGCCGCTGCAGAGGGCGCGCCGGCTCGACGGGCGGGGCGTCGAGCTCGCCGTCGCCGGCGACCTCGCGGGCGCGGCCGAGTGCTGGGAGGAGGCGGCCCGCCTGTTCGGCGGCCTGGGCGAGGAGAGGCGCCGGCGGCGGACGCTCGGACGCCTCGGCGCGCTCCGCGTCGACCAGGGCGACGAGAGCGGCCTGGACCAGGTGATCGCGGCCGCGGACCACGCCGTCGCGGACCCGGACGAGCCCGGTGAGGCCACGTCCGGCCTCCTCCTTCTCGCGGGCGTGTACCTGCAGATGGAGCGGCCCGCCGACGCGTACGCGGCGCTCGGCCGGATCACTCCGGAGGACGCGCGGGACGACGAGGCCGAGGTGTGGTTCCTGCGGGGGCAGGCGCTGCTGATGTCCGGCGAGATGGAGGAGGGGATCGCGGCGCTGCGCCGCTCCGCCGACCTGGCGCGCGCCTCGCGGCACCCGGAGGAGATCGCCGCGCCCGCGTTCCAGCTGTCCCGGGCGCTGTCCCGGCACCAGGGCGGTCCCGACGAGGCCACGATCGCGCTGCTGGACGAGGCGATCGGCGCGATGCCCGAGCCGTCGCCGATGCGCGCGGAGGCGCTCGCCGAGCGCGGTGCCTCGCTGGTCGCGCTGGACCGTCCGGCCGACGGCGTCCCCGACCTCGTCGAGGCGGTCGCGGAGTGGACGGCCGAGGGCCTGCACGAGTACGCCGTGCGCATCCGGGTGGACCTCGCCGGCGGCTACCTGTCGACCGGGCGCCATCTGGAGGCCGCCGAGGTCGCCGAGGAGGTCCTCCAGGCGCTTACGGAGGACGACCCCGCCGACCCGTCCGTCGGGCATGCCAGGAGGCGCGCCCGGCTGATCCTGGCGCACGCGCAGAAGGAGATGGGGGAGGAGGACGCCGCCGGCACGTTCACGTCCCTCGCCGAGGGCGCGGTGAAGGACGGCGAGCCCGGCGCCGCCGCGCATTTCCTGGAGGAGGCGGCCGAGATCCTGACAAACCTGGACAAGGACGCCCTGGCCGCCGAGCGTTTCGCGGATGCCGCCGACGCCTATGCCGGGGCGGACGACCCGCAGGGCGCCGTCCGGGCCCGCCGCCGCGCCGCGATGTGCCTGCTGTGGAGCGGCGAGCCGGACAAGGCCGTCGCGACGATGGAGGCGGCCCGCGCGGCCCTGGAGGCGCTGCCGGACGGCCCGCCCCGCACGTGGGAGACCGCGCTCGTCTCCTACGACCAGGCGCGCATCCTCGCCCAGACCGGGCGTCCAGCGGACGCGGAGGCGCTCGCATCGGCCGCGGTGGACGGCTTCCGGTCCCTGGACGAGACCGGCCCCGCCGACCAGGCCGCCGCCCTGCTCGCCGACATCAGGTCGGCGCTCCAGGAATGACCCCGGGCTAGGCCAGGCGGCGGGCGCCGGCGGACGGGACGGCGTCGAGGAACTCCGGCGCCGTCCAGCCGCGCTTGCCGTATGCCGCCGCGATCGCGTCCCGGACCCGGCCGGCGCGGTCGGCGGCGGTGAGGACGATCACCGACCCGCCGAACCCGCCGCCGATCATGCGGCCGCCGCGCGCGCCCGCGCGCAGCGCCGCGTCGACGGCGGTGTCGGCCTCGGGCCAGGACACCTCGAACTGGTCGCGCAGCGACAGGTGCGAGGCGTTCAGCATCGCGCCGAGCTCGGCGACGGCGCCCGCGCGCAGCAGCCCGACGGACGCCTCGACGCGGTGGTTCTCGGTGACGACGTGCTGCACGCGGCGCCGCAGCACCGGGTCGCGCAGCCGCTGCAGCGCACCGCCGAGGTCCTTGACGTCGCGGAGCGCGTCGACGCCGAGCAGCGCCGCGGCCTCCTCGCATTCGGCGCGCCGCCGCCCGTACTCGCCGCCGGTGAGGGCGTGGGAGGCGCGGGTGTCGACGGCGAGCAGCGCCAGCCCGGCCGCCGGCGGGTCGAACGGCACCTGCGACGACAGGCCGCTGCGGCAGTCGAGCATCAGCGCGCGGCCGGGCTCGGCGAGCAGCGACGCGGACTGGTCCATCAGCCCGCACGGCATGCCGACCTGCTCGTTCTCGGCGCGCTGCGCGAGACGGGCCAGCTCCGGCCGGTCGATCTCGACGCCGTACAGGTCGCACAGGGCCAGCGCCGTCGCGCATTCCAGCGCGGCCGACGACGACAGGCCCGCGCCCTGCGGCAGGTCCGAGTCGATCAGCAGGGACGCGCCGCCGGTGCCGTGCTCGCGCAGCACCCGCGCCATGCCGACGGGGTAGGCGGCCCAGGCCCGCTCGGACGGCCAGCCCTCGGAGACGACCGTCCCGCCCTCGGCCGGCGCGGTGACGGCGCCGGCCTGCCGGGAGCGGACCTCGACGATCCCGTCGTCGCGGCGCGCGGCGGCCACCGACACGCCGCGCGACAGCGCGAACGGCAGGACGAGCCCGTCGTTGTAGTCGGTGTGCTCGCCGATCAGGTTGATCCGCCCGGGCGCGTGCCAGACGCCCTCGGCGGCCCGCCCGAACGACTCGCCGAAGGCGGTGCGCAGATCGCTCATCGCGAGCGCAGGAAGGTCCAGGCGTCCGACACCATGGCGCGCAGGTCCCGCTCCGGCTTCCAGCCGAGCCGCGTCTGGATCTTGTCGGACGACGCGATCAGCACCGCCGGGTCGCCCGGGCGGCGCGGGTGGACCTCCGCCGGGATGTCGCGTCCGGTGACCTCGCGGCACACCTCGATGACCTCGCGGACGGAGTTGCCGGTGCCGCTGCCGAGGTTGAAGATCTGGTGGGTGCCGGGCTCGCAGGCGTCCAGTGCCAGCAGGTGCGCGCGGCCGAGGTCGGCGACGTGGATGTAGTCGCGGACGCAGGTGCCGTCGGCGGTCGGGTAGTCCTCGCCGAACATCTTCACCGCCTCGCCCTGCCCGAGCGCGACCTTGAGCACGTTCGGGATCAGGTGCGTCTCGACGGTGTGCCGCTCGCCCTGCGTCCCGTAGGCGCCCGCGACGTTGAAGTAGCGCAGCGAGACGCCGCCGATGCCGTGCAGCCGCGCGTACTCGGCGAGGGTGGTGTCGATCGCCAGCTTCGACGCGCCGTACGGGTTCGTCGGGCGGGTCGGGTCGGTCTCCAGGATCGGCGTCGACTCCGGCTCGCCGTAGCAGGCGGCGGTCGAGGAGAACACGATCCGCGCGACCCCGGCGGTCCGCATCGCCTCCAGCAGCGCCAGCGACTCGCCGAGGTTCTTGTCCCAGTACAGGCCGGGCTTCTCGACGGACTCGCCGACCAGCGACTTGGCCGCGAAGTGCAGCACGGCGTCGAACCCGGCGCCGCCGAGCACCTCGGCGGCGGCGCCGCGCAGCGTGCCGCGCACCAGCCGCGCCCCGGCGGGAACGGCGTCCTCGTGCCCGGTGGACAGGTCGTCCAGGACGACGACCTCGTGGCCCGCCTCCAGCAGCAGGGCGGAGACGACGCTGCCGATGTAGCCGGCGCCTCCGGTGACGAGCAGCTTCACGTACGGACCTCCCGAGAAGACGGACTGGATCGCGGAGCGCCGTCCAGGCTATCCGCAACGCCGCCCGCGGAGATCCCGAACGGGCGGCCCGGCTATCCGGGGCCCGGAACGGGAAGGTTCACCCCATGGACCGGACGTCCGGCGCCGAGCCCGCGCCCGTTCCGGCGGCGTTGCGGCCGCCGGGGCGGCTCGCGCGGCCGCTGGTGTGGCTGCTGTCCGCCTCCGCCGACCTGGTGGTGCGGCTGTCGGGCGGCGACCCGAGCGCGCTGCGCGAGGAGCCGACCGCCGAGCGGATGCGGGCGCTCGTGGCGGAGAACACGCAGATCGCCGCGGACGAGCGCGCCCTGATTGAGGAGGTGTTCGCGGCGGGGGAGCGGCCGCTGCGGGAGGTGCTGGTGCCGCGCACCGAGGTGGTGTTCCTGGACGCGGCGCTGCCGGTGGCGACGGCGGCGCGGGCCGCGGCGGGCAGCCCGCACTCGCGGTTCCCGGTGTGCCGCGGCTCGCACGACGAGGTGATCGGCTTCGTGCACATCCGCGACCTGCTCGTCCCCGAGGACCGGGACGGCGCCCCGGCCGGCGGTGCCCCGGCCGACGGTTCTATGGCCGATGGGGTGCGGCCGGTGGGGTCGCTGGTGCGGCCGGTGAAGTTCCTGCCGGCCTCGCAGCGGGTGCTGCCGGTGCTGTCGGAGATGCGGCGGGAGGGCTGCCACCTGGCGATCGTCATGGACGAGTACGGCGGCGTCGCCGGGATCGTCACCCTCGAGGACCTGATGGAGGAGCTGATCGGCGACATCCGCGACGAATATGATGTCCAGGACGCGCAGGCGCGGCGCCTGCACGGCGGCGTGGTCGAGGTCGACGGCCTGCTCAACCTGGACGACTTCGCCGCCGAGACCGGCATCCGGTTGCCGGCCGGGCCGTACGAGACGGTCGCCGGGCACATCATGGCGGTGCTCGGCCGCGTGCCCGCCGAGGGCGACTCGGTGCGGTCCGCGGACCGGGAGCTGCGGGTGGCCCGGATGGAGGGCCGGCGGGTGGCCCGCGTGCGCGTCACGCCGCGGGCGGCGCCCCAGGCGGCACTGCAGGCGGTCCCGCCGGCGGCGCGGTGGTCAGCGCGGCCGGCGGTGCGGCCCGCGGTGCCGGCGACGCCCGTGCCCCCGGCCGCGGCCCCGCGGCCGGCCGGCGACGCCGCCACCGGCGGCGGAGCCTCCGACGACACCTGAGAGAATCGGTCCGTGCACATGCCCGAAGCGTCCAGCCCCGCAGAGTCCGGCCCCACGGCGGCCGGCGCGCCCGCCCCGCGGGTGCTCTCCGGCATCCAGCCCACCGCCGACTCCTTCCACCTCGGCAACTACCTGGGCGCGTTGCGGCAGTGGGTGTCGCTCCAGGACGCGCACGAGGCGTTCTACTGCGTGGTCGACCTGCACGCGATCACCGTGGAGCACGACCCCGAGCTGCTGCGGCGCCGCACCCGCGTGTCGGCCGCGCAGCTGATCGCGATGGGCGTCGACCCGGGCCGCGCCGCGCTGTTCGTGCAGAGCCACGTCCCCGAGCACGCCGAGCTGGCGTGGGTGCTCGGCTGCCTCACCGGGTTCGGCGAGGCGAGCCGGATGACCCAGTTCAAGGACAAGTCGACCAAGCAGGGGTCGTCGGCGACGAGCGTCGGGCTGTTCACCTACCCGGTCCTGCAGGCCGCCGACATCCTGCTGTACACCCCGGAGCCCGGGAGCACGGTGCTGCGCGTCCCGGTCGGCGAGGACCAGCGGCAGCACCTGGAGCTGACCAGGACGCTCGCGCAGCGGTTCAACCACCGGTTCGGCGAGACGTTCGTGGCGCCGGAGGCGCACATCCCGGCGGGCGCCGCGAAGATCACCGACCTGCAGGAGCCGGACGCGAAGATGAGCAAGTCGGCGTCCTCGCCGCAGGGCATCATCGACGTGCTGGAGGAGCCCGGCCCGATGCGCAAGAAGATCATGCGCGCGGTCACCGACACCGGCTCCGAGGTCGTCTACGACGAGGAGAAGAAGGCCGGCGTCACCAACCTGCTGCGGATCTACTCCGCGCTGGACGGCACGCCGATCCCCGACCTGGAGGCCAAGTACGCGGGGTCCGGCTACGGCCAGTTCAAGAAGGACCTCGCCGAGGTCGTCCTCGGCACGTTCACCCCGATCCGGGAGCGCACCGCCGAGCTGCTGGACGACCCGGCCGAGCTCGACCGGATCCTGGAGCGGGGCGCCGAGCACGCCGGGGCGGTCGCCGCGCGCACGATGGAGACCGTCCGCGAACGGGTCGGCTTCGTGGGACGCGGTCGCTGACCGTGGCCGGCGAGGGGGCCGGGCCCGTGCCCGCGGACACCTTCGTGGGGATGCCCGCGGGCCAGGCCGGCGGCGTCCGGATGATCGGGGTGGCGATCCCGGTCCCCGAGCCGTACGGCACGCAGCTGCAGCGCACCCGCGCGTCCTACGGCGACCCCCTCGCCACCGCGATCCCGACGCACATCACGCTGATGCCGCCGACCGAGGTCGCCGCGGGCGAGCTCGAGGCGATCGAGGCGCATCTGCTGGGCGTCGCGCATTCGGAGCGTCCGTTCCGCATCCGCTTGCGCGGCAGCGGAACGTTCCGACCGGTGTCCCCGGTCGTGTTCGTGGCGCTGGCGCAGGGAATCGGCGGCTGTGAGCGCGTCCAGGCGAAGGTCGCGTCGGGGCCGCTCGCGCGGCCGCTGCCGTTCCCGTACCACCCGCACATCACCATCGCCCACCACCTGCCCGACGACGTGATGGACCGCGCGTACAAGGACATGTCCGGCTACCGCTCCGAGTTCGAGGCGTGGGGCTTCTCGCTGTACGAGCACGGCCTGGACGGCGTCTGGCGGCCGCAATGCGATTTCCTGTTCGGCAATGGGAAACGCCACTCAACGTTCAACGGTTGATTACCGTCCGCCGCATCGAGCGGCAAGGGTTGGGTACGTTGCGTACATGCGGCAGGTGATCAACGGGGTTCAGCGGCGGACCGAGGCACTGCTGGAGGCCGGGAAGGACCTGCTCGGCGCGGCGCGCGCCCGCTGGCGCTGGTTCGACCACCTCGCCCGCGCGTTCGAGCGCTACCAGGAGCGCCGCGGCGACCGGCTCGCCGCCGCCCTGACCTGCTACGGGTTCCTGTCGTTCTTCCCGCTGCTCGCGCTGGCGTACTCGCTGCTCGGCTACCTGGTGGGGATCAGCACGCAGGCCCGCGACTACTTCGTCAAGGCCGTCCGGGAGCTGCTGCCGGGCCTGTCGGACCAGCTGCAGGTGGAGCAGATCGCCCAGTCCAAGGCGGCGGTCGGCGTCGTCGGCCTGGTCGCGCTGCTGTTCACCGGGCTCGGCTGGGTGCAGGTGCTGCGCGAGTCGCTCCGCGACATCTGGGGCAACCCGCCCACCGGCGGCGGCAACTTCTTCCTCAAGCGGCTGTGGGACCTGGCCGTGCTCGCCTTCCTCGGCGTCGTCCTCATCTGCGGGATGGCGGTGTCGGCGGTCACCTCGTCGGCGACCCACACCGTGCTCGGCTGGTTCTCGCTGCAGCACGTCCCGGGCGCCGGCACCGGGCTGCGGCTGCTGTCGCTGGCCTGCGCCGTCGCGTTCGACACGGTGATCTTCCTGGTGCTGTTCACCCGGCTGTCGGGGACGATCGCGCCGTGGCGGCGGATCATCCGCGGCGCGCTGTTCGGCGCGCTCGGGCTGGAGCTGCTCAAGCAGGTCGCGACGCTGCTGATCGGCCGGACGACGCAGAACCCGGTCTACGCCTCGTTCGCCGTCCTCGTCGGCCTGATGGTGTGGATCAACATCGTGTCCCGGTTCACGCTGTTCGTCGCCGCGTGGACGGCGACCCGCCGCGTCGTGCTGACGGCCGACGCGGCGGACCCGGAGAACGTCGCCGAACAGGAGATCGGCGAACTGCGGGAACCCCGTGAGCCCCGGGAACCCCGTGAGGCCCGTGAACCGAAGGAGCCGAAGGAACCGGGGGAGCCGCGGGAACCGAAGCGGGACGGCGGCGCGACGGCCCGGGCGTCCTGACCGGCGCTAGCGCGCCCCGTCGTTGTACGAGCCGTCGTCGTAAGGGGCTTCGTTGTACGAGGCGTCGTTGTACGGCTCACTGTGGGAACGGCCGCCGTTGTAGGGCCCCTCGTTGGCGGGCCCGTGGTCGTAGGGCGCCCCGTAATCGCGGGCACTCCCCGCGGGCCCGGAGCCCCCAGGGCCCCCGGCCGGACGCGGCGCCGGGTGGCGGCGCCGGCGGCGGTACACCGCGAACAGCACGCCGATGGCCAGCAGCGCGCCGAGCGTCCCGCCGCCGATCTCGTAGCCGAGCGCGGACGAGCCGCCCGAGGAGTCCAGCGAGGTGCCGGGCAGCACGCCGCCCGACTCGCCGTCGGCGTGCTTCTTCGCCTGGGCGTTGCCCGGCGCGGCCAGCGTGCCGACCGGCTGCACCTTGCCGCGCGCGGCGAAGCCCCAGTCCAGCAGCTTGGCGGCGGCCTGGAACGGCGAGGTCTCGCCGTGCATCACCGAGACGATGATCGTGTGCCCGTCGCGGCGCGCCTCGGCGACGTAGGTCTGCTGGGCGTGCACGGTGTAGCCGTTCTTGCCGCCGAGCATGCCCCGGTAGCCGTACTTCTGGCCCGGCAGCAGCTTGTTGTGCGTGAAGATCGGATAGCCGCCGACCTTCTTGTGCTTCTTCTTCTCCTTCTTGGTCGGCGGCGCCGGGAAGTGGAACTGCGTGGCCTGCACGTACGTCCGGAACTGCGGGCTCTTCATCGCCTCCCGCAGGAACAGCACCAGGTCGTAGGCCGAGGTGTGCTGGGTGTGCACGTTGAGGCCGTAGTCGACGTCGAGACCGTTCGGCGACGCGGCGAGCGTGTCGTCGGCGTGCAGGTACTTCGCCTCGGTGTTCATGTCGGCGATGGTCTTGCGCATGCCGCCGTTGGCCTCGGCGAGCGTGACCGCCGCGTCGTTCGCCGACATCATCATCAGCGCGTGGAACAGGTCGGAGACCTTGTACTTCATCGACGGCGTCAGCCCGACCTTGGTGCCCTCGACGTCGCACGCCTTCTGCGAGGGCTGGACGAGCCGGTTCGGGTCGAGCTTGGTGACGAGCGTCGCCGAGGTCAGCGTCTTCAGCGTGCTGGCCGGCAGGTACTGCCCGTGCGGGTCCTTGGCGGCCAGCACCTCGCCGGTGTCGGCGTCGGCGACCAGGTAGGAGGAGAACTTCAGCTTCGGCAGCGCGGCGACGCCGGGCGCCGTGTTCAGCACGATGCCGCGGCTCGCCAGCTGGGGCCCGCCGACGGGGTCGCCGTGCGGCGCCGCGGCGGCCGGGCCCGCGGCGGCGGCCGGGGGCGCCAGCAGGCAGGCCGCGGCCAGCGGCGCGATCATCGGCACAGTGATCACCGGTACGGCGCGCCGGACTCCGGTCCGCCCCTGTCGTCCTGCTCGCAAGCTTCCGACGCTCCTCAGTCCCGCGGCCGTTCCGCCCCGCACGCCCATGGCTCCCCCGAAGACTAGGCGACACATCCGGCGAAGGGGTACCCGACCGTGAAGACGGCAAGCTCGGGACGGATGAGGCGTATGGTGCATTAGACGATTTTTGTGGCGCTTATGACTACTCACGGTAGGTAAGCGGACGCTAGGGTCGGTCACCGTCCGTCGCCGCAGGTATTTTGGGTCCGGCGGACTAGTTCGATCGAGTGGTGTCGGGTACATGATCAATGACCGAAAAGTAGGGGACGCACGGGCCTGCGGGCCGCCCGTACGAGTCAATTGATCCGCGAAGGGCACGGAGTCCGGCGTGGTGGCGGGCGCGGGCGCCATGATGGTGTGAACACGTGACCTGGACCGGCGTTTGTCCAGGCTTAGGGACCCGCTGGCTAAATTGCGCCACGTGCCACGCAACGACCTGCAAGGATTGTGGACGGAGGTTGGCCGTGGCCATTGAGTTCAACGCATCGAGGGGCACGACGCTCGGCGTCGAGTGGGAGATCCAGCTCGTCGATGCGGAGACCCGGCACCTGCGGCAGGACGCGCGCCAGGTGCTGGCCGCGCTGCCGTCGCTCAGCGAGGGCGGCGAGATCCCCAAGGTCCGGCACGAGCTCATGGAGTCCACCGTCGAGGTGGTGACCGGGATCTGCCACACCGTCGGCGAGGCCAAGAACGACCTCGCGGCCACCCTCGGCGAGCTGCGCACCGCCGCCGCCGACCGCGGCATCGCGCTCGCCTGCACCGGCACCCACCCGATCAGCGACTGGCGCGACGCGGTGATGGCCCCGACGCAGCGCTACGCCGACCTGGTCGAGCAGATGCAGTGGCTGGCCCGGCGCATCCAGACCTTCGGCGTGCACGTCCACGTGGGCGTCTCCGACGGCGCCAAGGCGATCCCGATCGTGAACGCGCTGTCGGCCTACCTGCCGCACTTCCTGGCGCTCACCGCGTCCAGCCCGTTCTGGAGCGGCGCCGACACCGGGCTGGCGTCCTGCCGGGCGGTCGTCTTCGGTCAGCTGCCGACGGCCGGTCCTCCCCACTTGCTGGACGATTGGGCGGCCTTCGAGGATTACATGGACACCCTGATGCGCGCCGGAACCATCCGGAGCATCAAGGAGGTGTGGTGGGACATCCGCCCCCACCCGGACTTCGGCACCGTCGAGATCCGGATGTTCGACGGGATCCCCACCATGCGCGAGGTCGGCATGGCGGCGGCGCTGTGCCAGAGCCTGGTCACGCTGTTCGAGCAGCAGCTCGACCGGGGCTACACGCTGCCGCGGCCGGCCGCGTGGGTCGTGCGCGACAACAAGTGGCGCGCGACCCGCTACGGGCTCGACGCCATCGTCATCACCGACGACGGCGGCAACACCGCACCGCTGCGCGACGACCTGTACGAGCTGATCCGCGAGCTGGAGCCGGTCGCCGACCGGCTCGGCTGCGCCGAGGAGCTCAAGGTCGCCGGCGAGGTCCTGGAGAACGGGGCCCCCTACGAGCGGCAGCGCGCGATCCGCGCGGGCGGCGGCTCGCTGGAGAACATCGTCGACGCGGCGGTCACCGAACTCGCCGAGGACAGGTTCGTCGCGCTGGGGGAGGTCGTCCATGCCGGGGCCTGAGCAGCCGCACCGGCCGGACGGGCGCCCCGAGGGAACCGCGGCGGACGCGTCCGGCGGGAAAACCGCGTCCGGCGGGAAGACCGCGCCGGGCGAGAACAACGCGCCGGGCGAGAACACCGCTCCGGACGAGCACAGAGCGGGCGCCGGCGGCGCCGGGGCCCGCGACGACAGCGGTGACGCCGGCAACGCGGGCGGCACCGGCGGAACACGAGGGAACGTCCGCGCGGCCGGCAGCGGCGGCGCGGAGGAGAACACCGGGCGGCGGCCCAGCGGCCCCGCCCTCGCGCAGGGGGCGCACATGACACAACCGGGACCCGGGGTGATGCCCGGCCTTGAACCACCGACCGCCCCGGGACCGCACGGCCCCGAGGGCAGCGAGCGCCCGGCCGCGCTGCGGCCGCAGCTCGAGGTGTTCCTCGCCCGTCACGAGGAGGAGCTCGTCGCGTTCCGCCGCGACCTGCACATGCACCCCGAGCTGGGCTACAACGAGCACCGCACCACCGCGCGGATCGCCGAGCGGCTGCGCCTCGCCGGGCTCGAACCGCGGATCCTGCCGAAGGGCACCGGGCTGTTCTGCGACATCGGCCCGGGCGACGGCCCGACGATCGCGCTGCGCGCCGACATCGACGCGCTGCCGCTGCAGGACGAGAAGGAGGACGTGCCGTACCGGTCGACCGTGCCGGGCGTCGCGCACGCCTGCGGGCACGACGCGCACACCACGATGGTGCTGGGCGCCGGGCTGTTCCTCGCGCAGCAGGCCGAGGCGGGGCTGCTGCCCGGCCGGGTCCGGCTGCTGTTCCAGCCGGCCGAGGAGACCCCGGGCGGGGCGCTGGACGTGATGGCGGCCGGCGGCATCGCCGGGGTGGACCGCGCGTTCGCGCTGCACTGCGACCCGCGCATCGAGGTCGGCGAGCTGGGACTGCGCTCCGGGCCGATCACCGCGGCCTGCGACAAGGTGTACGTGAAGGTGACCGGCCCCGGCGGGCACACCGCCCGGCCGCACCTGACCGCCGACCTCGTCTACGCGCTCGCCAAGATCGTCACCGAGCTGCCGGCGGCGCTGTCGCGGCGGGTCGACCCGCGCTCCAGCCTGTCGCTGGTGTGGGGCCGGGTGTCGGCCGGGTCGGTCGCCAACGCGATCCCCGACGACGGCGTCGCCGAGGGCACCGTCCGCTGCCTGGACGACGAGGCGTGGCACCGCGCGCCGGAGATGATGAAGGCGCTGCTGCAGTCGGTCGCCGCCGCTTACGACGTCGAGGCGTCGCTGGAGTACGTCCGCGGCGTCCCGCCGACGGTGAACGAGGCGGCGAGCGTGCAGATGTTCCGGGACGCGGCCGCGCAGGTCCTCGAACCGGAGGGCGTCGTGCCGACGCCGCAGAGCCTCGGCGGCGAGGACTTCGGCTGGTACCTGGAGTCGATCCCGGGCGCGCTCGCCCGGCTCGGCGTCCGCACGCCCGGCTCGCCCGGCGAGTACGACCTGCACCGCGGCGACTTCGACGTCGACGAGCGGTGCATCCCGGTCGGGGTGCGGGTGCTCGCGGCGACCGCGCTGACCGCGCTGTGGGACGGCGCCCGCCCGGCCGACCCCGAGACGGTCGAGGGCGCCACGCTGGCGTGACGGCCGGGGCCCGCCGCCCAGCCCACGGCGGGCCCCCGTCCGGTCCCCGTCCGGGGTCCGGCTCCGGAGCGTTACCGGACACCGTCGTCCGTGCGCTGACCTGTGGCGATATGCGTACGCATTGGTAACGGACGCATTGCGAAACGGTGCAACCTGGCAGTTTTCCACCATCGGCGGGGTAGCGTCCCATCGATTTCGGTGGCCGAGCGGCCGCCGATCCCGTGTGGGGAACGGAAGGAGCGCTACCTTGCGCCGTGGACTGAAGATCACTCTCGTCACCGTGACGGGTGCGGCGCTGACGCTGGGCGGCGCTTCCGCGTGCGGTGGCAAGAAGGCCGGCGGTGACAGCGGCGGCGACAACGGCAAGAAGACCCTCAAGGTCGGCCTGGCGTTCGACATCGGCGGCCGCGGCGACCAGTCGTTCAACGACTCGGCGGCGGCCGGCCTCTCGAAGGCCGAGAAGGACCTGCACGTCACCACCAAGGAGATCTCCGCGCAGCCGGACGAGCCCGACTCCGACAAGGAGTCGCGCCTGCGGCTGCTCGCCAGCACCGGCTACAACCCGGTCATCGGCGTCGGCTTCTCCTACACCGCGTCGCTGCTGAAGGTCGCCAAGGCGTTCCCGAACACCAAGTTCTTCGTCGTCGACGCCGACGGCTGCAAGGTCGAGGGCGCCAACGTCGCCGGCTCCTGCTTCTCCGAGGAGCAGGGCTCGTTCCTGGTCGGCGCCGCCGCGGCGCTGAAGTCCAAGACCGGCAAGATCGGCTTCATCGGCGGCGTGGACGTGCCGCTGATCCAGAAGTTCTTCGCCGGCTACCAGGCGGGCGCCAAGAAGGCCAAGCCCGGCATCACCGTGCTGCCGCCCAAGTACCTGACCGAGCCGCCGAACTTCAACGGCTTCAAGGACACCGGCCTCGGCAACGAGGCCGCCAAGGGCCAGCTCGACAAGGGCGCGGACGTCATCTACCACGCCGCGGGCGGCGCCGGCATCGGCGTCATCAAGACCGTCGGCGCGGCCGGCAAGTGGGCCATCGGCGTCGACTCCGACCAGTACAACCAGCCCGCCGTCGCCGACGTGAAGACGCACATCCTCACCTCGATGGTCAAGCACGTCGACCTGTCGGTGTTCAACTTCGTCGAGTCGGTCGCGAACAACCAGTTCAAGGCCGGCACGGTGCAGTACGACCTGAAGAACGACGGCGTCGGCTACGCCACCTCCGGCGGCAACGTCGACGACATCAAGGCCAAGCTGGACGACCTGAAGGCGCAGATCGTCGCCGGCAAGATCACCGTCCCGACCAAGCCGTAGCGCGGACCGGGCGGGCGGCCCCGGCGTGCGCCGGAGCCGCCCCGCCCGGCCGTCTCCCGGCCAGGGGCGCGCCGCCCGGGCCGCGTCGCCGACGCGACGCCGCCCGCCGCGCGCGCCCTGACCGCGTACCCCGAGGCAGGAGGAGGGGCACTCGTGCCTGACCAGGTGCCGGCCGTGCGGCTGACATCGATCACCAAGCGGTTCCCCGGCGTCGTCGCCAACCGCGACATCAACCTGAGCATCGAGCCCGGCGAGGTGCACGCGCTCTGCGGCGAGAACGGCGCGGGCAAGTCCACGCTGATGAAGATCCTCTACGGGATGCAGCGGCCGGACGAGGGCACCATCGAGATCGGCGGGGAGCAGGTGTCGTTCCGCACCCCCGCCGACGCGATCGCCCGCGGCATCGGGATGGTGCACCAGCACTTCAAGCTGGCCGACAACCTGACCGTGCTGGAGAACGTCATCCTCGGCGCGGAACCCCGCGCCAAGGGCTGGCTGCGCGGCCGCATCGACTTCGCCGCCGCCCGCGCCCGCATCCGCGAGATGTCGAAGGCGTACGGGCTGCGCGTCGACCCAGACGTCCTCGTCGAGACGCTCGGCGTCGGCGAGCGGCAGCGCGTCGAGATCCTCAAGGTCCTGTACCGGGGCGCCCGCGTGCTGATCCTGGACGAGCCCACCGCGGTGCTCGTCCCGCAGGAGGTCGAGGAGCTGTTCGGCAACCTGCGGGAGCTGCGCGCCGAGGGCCTCACCGTGCTGTTCATCTCGCACAAGCTGGACGAGGTGCTGTCGGTCGCCGACACCATCTCGGTGATCCGGCGCGGCACCACCGTCGCGACGCGGCTCGACCCCTCCGAGGTCACCTCGCGGCGGCTCGCCGAGCTGATGGTCGGCTCGCAGCTTCCCACCCCGGAGCTGCGCGACTCGACCGTCACCGAGGACGTCCAGCTGGCGGTCGGCGGGCTGACGGTCCTCACCCCGCAGGGCCGTCCCGTCGTCGACGACGTCTCGCTGCGGATCCGCCGCGGCGAGATCGTCGGGCTGGCGGGCGTCGAGGGCAACGGGCAGAGCGAGCTGATCGAGGCGATCATGGGCCTGCGGTCCGCGGACGCCGGCACGATCGCCTACGGCGGCGAGGACATCGCGCACTGGCCGACGCGGCGCCGCCGCGAGGCCGGCATCGCCTACATTCCCGAGGACCGGCACCGGCACGGGCTCGTGCTGGAGGCGTCGCTGTGGGAGAACCGGGTGCTCGGCCACCAGACGCAGCGCCCGAACGTCCGCGGCCCCTGGGTGGACCGGCGCGGCGCCCGCCGCGACACCACCCGGATCGTCCGCGAGTACGACGTCCGGACGCCCGGGATCGACGTGCCCGCCGCCGCGCTGTCGGGCGGCAACCAGCAGAAGCTGATCGTCGGACGGGAGATGTCCGGCGAGCCGCGGCTGCTGATCGCCGCACACCCGACCCGCGGCATCGACGTCGGCGCCCAGGCCGCCATCTGGGACTACCTGCGGCAGGCCCGCGCCGACGGGCTCGCCGTGCTGCTGATCAGCGCCGATCTTGAGGAACTCATCGGAATGTCCGACACCCTGCACGTGATCCTGCGGGGCCGGCTGGTCGCGGAGGTCGATCCGCGGACGGTCACCCCGGAGGAGCTCGGCTCCGCCATGACCGGCGCCGGAGACCCGTCATGACCGGCCCCACCCCCGAAGACCCCACCCCCGACCGCCCGAACGAGCCGTCCGGAGAGGACGCCCCGCCCAACCCGGAAACGGCGCCCGCTCCTTCGGGAGGGCCGTCCGGCGAGGCCGCGGCGTCCGAACCGGGTACGTCCTCCAAGCCCGACGCGGAGTCCAAGGCGGGCGCGGAGTCCGGGCGGGTAGAGGTGCCGCGGCCGGCGGAGCCTGATCCTTCGGAGGGCGGGGCGCCGCCGAAGCAGGGGCCGGAGCCGGTGCCGTCGTGGAAGGCGATCCTGCGCGGGCTCGGGCCGACGGGGCTCGGGCTGAAGATCGGCGCGCCGATCCTCGCGCTGCTGATCTCGCTCGGCATCACGATGGTCCTGCTCCGGCTCACCGGGGCCGACCCCGTCAGCGCCGTGCAGAGCATGGTCGACTACGGCACGCAGCAGCACTCCATCGTCGACATCATCAACCGCGCCACCCGGTACTACCTGTCGGCGGTCGCGGTCGCGATCGGCTTCCGGATGGCGCTGCTGAACATCGGCGTGGACGGCCAGTACCGGCTCGCCGCGTTCCTGGCGGCGGCGCTCGGCGGCGCGGTCTCGCTGCCGGCGCCGTTCGGGCAGATCCTGGTGATCGTCGCGGCGGTGCTGGTCGGTGGGCTGTGGGCGGCGATCGCGGGCGTGCTGAAGGTGACCCGCGGGGTCAGCGAGGTGCTGTCCACGATCATGCTGAACGCGATCGCCACCGGCGTGATCGCCTACCTGCTGAACGACAAGCGGCTCGCCGAGTCCCGGCCGAACAGCAACGACGTCGCGACGGCGACGATCCCGCACTCGGGACGCGTCGGCCCGCTGAACGGCTTCCTGTCGTCGATCGGCATCAACCTTCCCGGTGCGGTGTACGGGCTGCTGCCCCTGGCGATCGTCGTCGGCATCGTGTTCTGGGTCGTGATCAACTACACCCGGTTCGGGTTCGACCTGAAGATCTCCGGGCTGTCCCCGTCGGCCGCGCAGGCCAGCGGCGTCAGCGCCAAGCGGATGATCGTGATCACGATGGTGGCGTCCGGCGCGGTGGCCGGGCTGATCGGCATCCCGGGGCTGCTCGGCGAGTCCTACGACTACTCGCTGAACTTCCCGGCGGGCCTCGGCTTCACCGGCATCACCGTGGCGCTGCTCGGCCGCAACCATCCGGCGGGGATCGCGCTCGCGTCACTGCTGTTCGCCTTCCTCGACCAGACCTCCGACATCCTCCAGGAGGTCGAGGTGCCCAAGGAGATCGTCGGGGTGATGCAGGGCGTCGTCGTGCTGACCGTCGTCATCGTCTACGAGCTCGTCCGGCGCTGGGAGATCCGGTTGCAGCAGCGGTCCGTCGCCGCGGAGCTGGCCACCGGCCATGACCTGGCCCGCGAGGCCGCTGGGAGCACCTCATGACCGCGACCGAGACCGCCGCGCCGGCCAAGGCCGGGAACGGCAAGTTCCGGCTGCGCTGGCCGCACCACCTGATGATCGCGGCGGGCCTGCTGGTGCTGCTGTCGCTGGTCCGGGTGATCGACGGGGCCGACGACGTCACCTCCAGCGGCACCGTCAGCGCCGCGCTGCGGCTGGCCGTGCCGATCTTCCTCGCCGGGCTCGGCGGGCTGTGGGCGGAACGCTCCGGCGTGATCAACATCGGGCTCGAGGGCATGATGATCCTCGGGACCTGGACCGGCGCGTGGGCGGGCTACCAGTGGGGTCCCTGGATCGGGGTGCTGTTCGGCATCCTCGGCGGCGCCCTCGGCGGGCTGCTGCACGCCATCGCGACCGTCACGTTCGGCGTCGACCACATCGTGTCCGGTGTCGCGATCAACATCCTCGGGCTCGGCCTCACCCAGTTCCTGGCCGGGCTGATCTTCAACGTCGGGCACGCGAAGGACCTCGGCGGCGGGCCCCGGCAGTCGCCGCCGATCGACCCGATCAAGACGCTGACGCTGCCGGTGCTGTCCGGCGGCAGGATCGGCGGCTGGACGAGCCCGGACTGGCTCGGGTCGCTGGAGAAGCACCACTGGTTCCTGGTGTCGGACATCGCGGGCATCCTTCGAGGGGTGACGAACGGGCTGTCCCTGCTCACCCTGGTCTGCCTGCTGCTGATCCCGCTGACTTTCCTGATCCTGTGGAAAACTCCGTTCGGGCTGCGGATCCGGTCCTGCGGCGAGGACCCGTACGCGGCCGAGTCCCTCGGCGTGTCCGTGTACCGGATGAAGTACGCGGCCGTCATCATCTCGGGCGGGTTCTCCGGCCTCGCGGGCGCGTTCCTCGTCACCGTCGCCGCGTCCCTCTACCAGGACGGGCAGACCGGCGGACGCGGCTACATCGGCCTCGCGTCCATGATCTTCGGCAACTGGCGTCCGGGCGGGCTCGCCGCCGGGTCGCTGCTGTTCGGCTACACCGACGCGATGAACGTGCGCGGCGGCGGCCAGTCCGTGCACGCGCTGCTGCTGTTCGTCACGATCCTGCTGGTCGGCGTCGCCGTGTGGCAGGGGGTGCGGGCCAACCGGCTCCGCTCGCAGATCGTGACGGACCTCGGGCGGCGCGAGGTCCGCGGCGCCTACGTCGGCGCGGTGCTGTCGCTGGTCGCGGCTGCGGCGCTGCTCGTCTGGTTCCTGCTGAGCGACGAGGTCCCGGGCGAACTGGTGTCGTTCAGCCCGCACCTGACGACGCTGCTCGTCCTCGCGCTGGCCAGCCAGCGGCTGCGGATGCCCGCCGCCGACGGGCTGCGGTACCGCCGCGGCGAGGCCCGCTGACCGGACCGGGCTTCTGCCGAGCGGGCTTCCGCTGACGGGGGCGCTGCGGGCGTCTTCCCAGGTGTTCTTCGACGGCGTCCTGTACGGGCGTCTCCTGAGAGATCATGAAGGTATGAGCGACATCGACTGGCCTGCCCTGCGCACCGCCGCGCGAGAGGCGATGGAGCGCGCGTACGCGCCCTACTCCGGGTTCCCGGTGGGCGCGGCGGCGCTGGTGGACGACGGGCGCGTCATCACCGGCTGCAATGTCGAGAACGCCTCGTACGGGGTCGGGCTGTGCGCCGAGTGCTCCCTGGTGTCGGCGCTGCACGGGCCCGGGAAGGGCGGGTCGCCGCGGCTCGTCGCGGTGTCGGTCGTCGACCGGCACGGCGACCCGCTGATGCCGTGCGGGCGCTGCCGCCAGCTGCTGTGGGAGCACGGCGGCGCCCCGATGCTGCTGGAGACCGTCCGCGGCATCCTGCCCATGTCGGACGTCCTGCCCGACGCGTTCGGGCCCGACGACCTCACGTCCCGGGCCTGACCGCCCGGTCTTCCACGACCCCTGCCGAACGTTTTCCGAGCTGAGAGGACACTGTGGACGCCATCGACGTCATCCGCAGCAAGCGCGACGGCGGAACGCTCACCGCCGAGCAGATCGACTGGGCGGTGGACGCCTACACCCGCGGCGCGATCGCCGAGGAGCAGATGGCGTCGCTGGCGATGGCGATCCTGCTGAACGGCATGACCCGCGCCGAGGTCGCCCGCTGGACCGAGGCGATGATCCGGTCCGGCGAGCGGATGGACTGGTCGGCGCTGGACCGTCCCACCACCGACAAGCACTCCACCGGAGGCGTCGGAGACAAGATCACGCTGCCGCTGGCGCCGGTGGTCGCGGCGTGCGGCGCGGCCGTCCCGCAGCTGTCCGGGCGGGGCCTCGGCCACACCGGCGGCACCCTGGACAAGCTGGAGTCGATCCCCGGCTGGCGCGCGTCGCTCTCCAACGCCGAGATGCTGGACGTGCTGCGCTCGACCGGCGCGGTGATCTGCGCCGCCGGCAGCGGCCTCGCGCCCGCCGACCGCAAGCTGTACGCGCTGCGCGACGTCACCGGGACCGTCGAGTCGATCCCGCTCATCGCGTCCTCGATCATGTCCAAGAAGATCGCGGAGGGGACCGGGGCGCTGGTCCTGGACGTCAAGGTCGGGTCCGGCGCGTTCATGAAGACGCCGGAGACGGCGCGCGAGCTCGCCGAGACGATGGTCGCGATCGGCACCGACCACGGGCTGCGGACGGTCGCGCTGCTGACCGCCATGGACCGGCCGCTCGGCAACGCGGTCGGCAACGCCGTCGAGGTGGCGGAGTCGGTCGATGTGCTGGCCGGGGGCGGGCCGTCCGACGTGGTGGAGCTGACGCTGACGCTGGCGCGGGAGATGCTGGCCGCGGCCGGCGTCTCCGGGAAGGACCCGGCGGACGCGCTGAAGGACGGGTCCGCCATGGACGTGTGGCGGCGGATGATCAGCGCCCAGGGCGGGGACCCGGACGCGGCGCTGCCGTCCGCGCGCGAGAACCACGTCATCGCGGCACCGTCGTCGGGTGTGCTGACCCGTTTGGACGCCTACGGTGTCGGAGTGGCCGCCTGGAGGCTCGGCGCCGGGCGCGCGCGCAAGGAGGACCCGGTGTCGTTCGCCGCCGGCATCACCTGCCACGCCAAGCCCGGTGACCGCGTCACGGCGGGGCAGCCGCTGCTGACTCTGCACGCCGACGACGAGTCTCGCTTCGCGCGCGCTTTGGAGTCGCTGGACGGCGCGTACTCGGTCGAAGAGGACGGCACGCCCGACCTTCATCCTCTTATCCTCGACCGCATCTCCTAGATGTTGTGCAGGGGCTGGACGCCTTCTCCGTAGACGCCAGGGCTGACGTCGTCTCTGTGCTGCGCGCCGCTCTGAGGGCGGCCCAGAAGGAGTGGACGCGTTTTCGTGGTGTCCCGCTGCGATGGATCGTCTGTGACGCCTCTGCGACAGGGGCGGAGACGCGAGCCCATGTGCGAAGGCCCGCGCATGAGGAACTCGGTGTGGACTGGGACCGGCTGAGGGGCGAGCACTCCTTCTGGCCTGCCGTCCATGCGAAGGCTCGTACTTGCCGTTGCGCCGCCCTCGTCTACGGAGATGCGCTGCCATCCCGTACCTGGGGCGGGCTCGGCGTGCTGGTGGGCCTCGTCGCCCGCGAACTGCCTGTTCTGGACGGTGAGGTCCGCGTTCTCGTCGAGCACCGGACGGGGGAGCGGGCCTCTTTCCGCTTCCCCGTCACGTACCGGCGGGTTCTGCTGCGTCGCCTCGTGTACGTGGATGACGTCTGGGTGCTTCTTCGTCGCGCGTTGGGGGCTGAGGGTGCCTGATTCTCTGAACCTTCCGAACTAGACATTGACAAGATGCCGGTCCGGGGTGAAGCTGGACGCGAATCTAGTCACTGACAAGTTCGAGGTGATGAAAGATGGGCATGACACATGACTTGAGCACCGTCCGGCAGATGTGGCAGCTCCTGGAGCCCGTCCATGCCGTTCTTTACTACGCGCCCGAGGCCTCCGAAGAGGCCGCGGCCTTGGGATATGCCGTCGACGAGCGGTGGCCGAGCTACTTTCCCTACCGAGCCGCTCCGCTGGGGGAGGTGGACGCGCAGACCGTGAGCGATCTCTTCTACAGCTTCAACCCGGCAATGGTGGAGCGCTACATGGAGCCGGCCTGGCGGACGGCGTCGCCCGGCCGGGTCCTGGCCGCTCGCCGAATCGCCATGGACCGGGTGCTGCGCCGGATCCTGGGCGATCGGATCGGCTCGCCGGAACTCGAGCAAGCCGCCCGGACTGCGCGCCGTGTCGCCGAGGCGGCAGATATGGCGGGCCGTCCGATGGCCGCCGCCAACGCCGCGCTGCCCTGGCCGGACGAGCCGCACCTGGTGCTGTGGCAGGCCGCCACCATCCTGCGGGAGCATCGGGGAGACGGGCACATCGCGGCGCTGCATGCTCACGACATCGGACCCATCGAGTCGCTCGTCTCGCATGCGGCGGTCGGGGCCGCTCCCGTCGACGTCTTCGCCAGCCGGCAATGGACCGTCGAGCAATGGGCCGCCGCCCGGGACCGCCTCACCGCCCGCGGTCTGGTACACGCCAAAGAAGAAGCGGCTGGCGGTGTTCGGGACGGGGAAAGTGGGCGCGCCGGTGAAGTGCGTGCGACGGAAGAGGGGGTTCGGGTTCGCGCCGCGATCGAGAAGCAGACCGACGAACTCGCCGCCGGTCCGTGGGATCTGCTCGCGTCCGTTGAGGTGAAGGAGTTGGCGGATCTGCTGATGCCCATCGTTCTCGATATCGTCGGTACCGGGCTCCTTCCGATGCAGAGCACGCTCGGAATCGGCATGAATTACGATTACGGGCGACTCTAGGTCTTCTTGTCGGTGGCGGTTTTTCGGGTTCGAGGGTGATTGGTTCTTGGGCGATCGGATTTCGGGCGATCGGATTTCGGGCGGTGGGGGCGGCGCTGGCGTACGGGGCCGCCCCTCCAAAGTCAAGGGCGCCTTCGGCGTCGCTGCGCGATGGACTTCGTCCACCCTTGACTTTGGAGCCTCTGCGGCCCCTGAGGCAGCGTTAGGGGCAGGCTCCGCCTGCCCCGCCTGGTCGCGCCGCCCCCACCGCCCGCCCACGTCAGGGGCAAAGGAGCGAGTCCAGCCCTCGCGGATTTGCAATTCCTGGGGCTTATGTCGGCCGGATAGGTATAGCTGGCTATACCTATCCGCGAGGTGACAACAATACGTCCCAATTCTCGCCATCAACCGTCCAGTTGAGCGATATGCTTTACCTATGCGTTCAGCCCGAGTCGATCTCGATGATGCGTCCACCATGGAATTGGTGAACGCGCTCTCGAGCATCGCGGCTGAACTCGCAGCCCGGGAAGCTCCGGAATCGGCCGCCGCCTGCCTCGAGATCACGGAAGCTCTGGCGGCCGCCACCGATCTGCAGGAAAGCGCGCTCGCGACTCTCATCGGCCGGGTGGACGCCGCCGGAGAGCAGCAGCGGTGGGGATATCCCTCCACCCGGGCATGGCTCCGCTCCAAGCTCGGCATGCGAGAAAGCCGCGCCAAGGAGCGCCTGACCCTCGCGCGCCAACGGCACCGGATCCCGGAGGTCGCCAAGCGGCTGGCGGCCGGAGACCTGTCCTACGGGTACGCCACCACGATTGCCGACTCGGTCGCACGGCTGGAGGACACCGACTGCGCGCAAGCCGAGGCCACACTCCTGGACATGGCCGACCAGGGCTTCTCCGCCGGGAAGGTCGCCCCGTTCGGGCAACGCATCCGCGACGTCATCGCCGAACGCGACGGCACAGAGGACGCCCCCGACGCAGACACCAAGCACGGCTACGACAAGTCGTGGATCACCACCACGCGTTCACTCGACGGCGGCCGCTACATCAAAGGCTGGCTGAACCCCGAGGACGCCGCGATCTGGGACGGCACCCTCGCTCCGCTGGCCAAGCCGGCCGGGCCCGACGACCGCCGGGACGTGAGCGAGCGCACCGCAGCGGCCCTGTCCAGCGTCCTGTCGGGCGGGCACAAGGCCACCAAGGTCACCGTGATCTGCGACCTTGAGACGCTGACCGGCGGCAATGCTCCGGCCCGCCTCACCGACGGGACACCGATCCCCGCCGCCCAAGCCCGCCGCATCGCTCTCGCCGCCGGAGTGTCACCCCTCCTGCTGGGACGAGGCAACACCCCGCTCTACCTGGGCCACCGGGAACGGTTCGCCTCCGCAGCCCAACGCCAGGTGTTGGAAACCCTCTATCCAACCTGCGCGGTACGCGAATGCGAAACCCCCGGGACGCTGTGCGAAGTGGACCATGTCGGCGGATGGGCACTCGGTAGGTCACCCACCGACATCGATCAACTCGCCCTCACCTGCGGATGGCACAACCGGTTCAAGCACACCAGCCCCAATCAGATCCACATCGCCAAAGATCAAGACGGGCGCTACGTCTACCGGCTACTTCCGCCACCGGATGCGGCGGTGCCTCGCGCTACCAGTCCGCCGAGCGGCTTCGATTGGGCTGCCTGATGGCGCCAGGCCGTACTCCAAGCCCGGAGTGCGGCCTGGAGGCGCGGGCATTGAGTGAGACGGCTGGTTACGGTGGGCTGCATCAACGGTCTGGACGGGGGATCTGCGTGGACGAACGCGACAGGCTGGCCGCTCAGGTCCGGGCGGCGCTGGAAGGCAGCTGCGACGGTTCTCGCACGGCACTTCTGGGATCGCTCGCGGCCGGCACGGCGGACGCCTACAGCGATATCGACGTGGAATGGATCGTCCCTGACGCCCGGTTCAATTCGAGCTTGGAGTCTCTTCGCGTCGTCCTGAACGAAGTGCAACCGGTGGCGGATGTGCGTTTCGATCCGGACTTCCTTCACTCTGACCGGCGCCGACTTGTCTTCGTGCGGTTCCGTGACGTCCCGCTGTTCTGGCGGCTCGATCTGTCGGTGCGTGCGAGTTCAGTGGACGAGGATTATGACCAGGACGAACCGCGCGCACGCGCCAGGGACGGGGAGTGGTCGCGTCCGACCAGCGCGCTCGCGAACGCGATCGGCGCGGTGAAGGCCGTTGCGCGGCGCCGTCCCGACGATGCCCGTGGCCTCATCGACCGGGGGTTCGCCCGTATCGGCTCGCCGGACCGGGCGACCGGCGCTTGGGTCGACGACGTCGCCCGGCTGGCCCGGGCGGCAGCGGCCCGTGAGCCCCGCCTCCGTGACCTCGCTGACGAGGCCGTCGCCCTGGCCAACGAGCATCTCGTCCATCCCTGACGCACCTGGGGGGAGTGGCCGGGTGCGCGCGACAGGCGCTCATGGCGCCTAACGCGCGTGGGCGTACATGGCCGAAGTGTTCGTGCAGGTGGTGCTGCCATGTGAGTGTTGCGGCATAAGTGGTAACTCATGCCCTTCTCGGCACTCACTTGACCGCCTCATGACACTTGGACATCATCTGTGTCGGCCTGTACGTGAAAGGGAGCATGGGCGTGACCGAGAACTCGATCCACCATTTGCTTAACACCACCTACAACCCGGCTCCACCGAACCCGGCACGGCGTGTCTCACCGGCCCCGCGTCGGGCCTGGAGGGGCCGGCACCTCGGCGATGGATCCGACCGCGCTGCGCAATGCGGCGAAGGCGATTCCTGAGATGGAGTCGCAGGTCCGCAACGCGGCACGGGCATTTCCTGGCGACACGGACAAAGCTGCGGCGGCCTTGGGGGAAGGCTGGGCCGCCGGGGCGGCGATGCGGAGGATCTCGACCGAGTGGTCGCAGGCACTCCGACGGCTCGGCCTTCCTCGGTGATGCGGTGACGAGAAGCGCCACGAACCGTCAGTGGGCCGAGACGGAGATCCAGAGAAGGATCGCTCAGATCCGTACGGGAGTCCGCTGAGGATGGTGTCCTTCGGCCAGTTGCGGAACGCGAAGATCGGCGAGCTGGACGCCGCCTGGCGGGCCTGGCGCGAGCAGGTGGAACTCTTGAGCAGGCAGAGGACGCCTACCAGGAAAGGTTCCTCCAAGGTGTGCGCGGCGCGAGGTGGCAGGGGAAGGACGCCGAAGCGGCCATGGGAGCGCTTCTGCCGGTGCGGCCCCGGATCCGTGTGTCCGCCGGTGAGGGAGCGGCGATCGCCAGCGTCCTCAACAGTGCGCAGGGAAAGTTCGCGGCGGCCCAGCGCCGGCTGAACGACGCGATCGGTAAGGCGGAGGGCAACTACCTGAAAGTCGGGCCCGACGGCTCCATACACTATCCGGAGGCGCTGCCGCCCCGTTTTGCGAGCTGGTAGGAACTCCAGCAGGTGGCGCGGAATCTCCAAGGCGAGATGGCCGCCGCAGTCAAGGACGCCACGGCAGCCGACAACGAAATCGCTGCCGCTCTGCACGGGCCGCAGGTACTCGATGCCAGGAATCCGCTGTCCCAGCTTCAGAAGGACGCGGGACTGCCGGCTTCGACCAGAACAACATCCCGCCCAAGGGCGTCAAGGACCCGAAGGGCATCGCCGCCCGGTGGAAGAACCTTCCAGAGGAGCAACGGCACCTCATGATGGACGCCTACCCGGAGAAGGTGGGCTGGATGGACGGCATCCCGTCGGAGGACCGGAACGAGGCCAATCGGAACCGGCTGGAGAGCCGACTCACCGAACTGCAGGCCAAGGGCGGCGGCCTTACTCCTTTCGAGAAGCGCGGCCTCGACCGGCTGACCAAACTGAACGACGCCATCACGAAGTACGAGCGGAAGGGCCAAGACCTCTACCTCCTCGGCCTCGACTTCACGACGATGGAAAAGGCCGAACGCAGGGACGGCAAGGGCTCCGATGGTCGTGCGATCGTGGCTTTCGGTAATCCCGACACAGCGACCAACACCTCGGTTTACGTCCCCGGGACGACGGAGAACCTCGATGGCTTCCCGAAGAGCATGAACCGAGCCTTCAACCTGCACGAGGCCGCAGGCATCTACTCGAAGGGGCCCGTTTCGAGCATCGCGTGGCTCGGGTACGACGCTCCCGACGACATCGTCAAGGACGCGCCGTTCGGTAACTATGCGGACGCCGGAGGACCGAAGCTCAACGGGTTCGTGGACGGCCTGCGGGAGGCGCAGGCGGGCGCCGGCAATCCGAACGGCCACATGACCGCGGTCGGGCACAGTTACGGCACCACGGTGATCGGTGAGGCGGCCAGGCATCCGGGTGACAGGCTCCAGGTCAACGACATCATGGTCGCCGGGAGCCCTGGAATGCGGGTCGAGCGCGCGTCGGATCTCGGTATCGGTGCCGGGCACGTCTACTCGCAGGAGGCGTCCGGGGATCCGGTCCCGAGCATCGGACGGCCCGGGCACGGCGGCCCGTTCACCACCGGGGGCGGCGGCGAGGGGCTCTTTCCCGGCCCGAGACCCGAATGGCCGACCGTCCCCAGCGATCGGGAGTTCGGCGGCCACCGGCTCATCACGGACGGCGATGGTCACAGCGCCTACTGGAATGAAAGGGGCGCGGACGGGGATCCCTATACCTTCGCCGGTCCGAGCGCGAGCCTCGACCAGCAGGCGCGAGTGATCGCAGGCACCTACGCCGACAACGACCCGAACAATGATCCCACTTTTTATGGTGACGGCGGTCCGGGAGAGAAGAAGGAAACTTGGTGGCAAAAGTTCTTCTGATTGTCAATGGTGCTCTGATCACTGCCTGTGCCGTGTCGGTCGTGTCGGGATGTGCGGCGACCGGGAAGTATCCGAAAAGGGATCCCAGGGAGGTCGGTGACAGAGTTGAGCGCCTCCACCAGGAGATGCTGCGAGCGCTGACCGCGAAGCCTGTCTCCGACAGCGGGACGAAGGCCCGGCCGTGCTACGAGGACTGGCGAAAGAAGAAGAAGGTGAAAATGCGGGAAGATGACCCGTGGAAGATCGATTATGATCAGTTCGAGTTCGGTGTCTCCGTTGTCGTGCCGGTGCAGGAGCAGGCGCAGGCTCGGTCGCTATATGACGCACTCGTGCGAAACCTGCAAGCGGGCGCCGGCTGGAAAGCCGGGGAATCGCATAACACGGCGGGCATCGTGTCGGGGGTCGAGGCCGGAAAGCAGGGCGTGCACCTGAGTGCTTTTGATACGCCCGATGGCCGCGGCGGCCGCACCGTCTACGCGAACTTGCAGACCGACTGTTATCGGCATCCCGATGCCTGAGGCAGGGGGTCTGCGGGCCGAGTCTCCGAGGGTGGCGGCGGCGCGGGTGGGTGAGTTGGTGACGGTGATCGCGGACAGCCTGGCCGGGCGGGCGGAGTTGAACAAGGCGCCCGGTGAGGTCGGCCCTCAACCGTGCGGCGTCGACGTCTCTCCGGTCGTCCCGGCAGAGCCTGAACGGTCCGGAGAGCTCTGGTACCTCGACTACAGCCCGTACGTGATGATGTACATCGGTTACGCCGACCTGCCGTCGGGGACGTCGCCCGCCTCGCTGATCGGTCACGTGCGGGATCGGCTGGTGGCGGCGGGCTGGCGCACGTTGAGCGCGACCGATGGGCCGGAGTCCGAGGTGGTGATCGAGTCGGGAGACCCGGGGTACGGGGCGCGGCTCGTCGGGGTGGAGCGGGAGCCGGGACCGCGGGTCGGCGTGTACGTGGTGTCACCCTGCTTTCGGTGTTCGGAAGGGGGGTGTTGACCCTGGTCAGGCGTGGTGGAAGCGTGGGTGGTGATGACGAGGGGGGATCGTCATGATGGAGATCAAGAGCATTGAGAAGCCGGATGACCGGCGCGACTTCCCCAGGGGGCACGTGGAGGTCGTGAACATGTCCGGGCTGGTGTTCGGCAAGGCGACGTTCGAGCCGGGGTGGCGCTGGACGGAGTCCCTCAGGGACATCGCGGGCACCGAGCTCTGCGAGGTGCACCACAACGGGTACGTCGTCGGCGGCAGGATGCGGATACGGACGAAGGACGGCGCCGAGCAGGAGGTCGGGCCCGGTGACGTGTTCGTGCTGTCGCCCGGGCACGACGCGTGGGTCGTCGGGGACGAGCCGTGCGTGGTGTTCGACTTCGCCGGGAACATCGGGGAGTACGCGAAGGCGCACTGAGGCGGATGTTCGGCGGGAGTTGCCGAGGTCGGACGGGGTCCGCGGGCAGTAGATTCTAGAGATGGACGATCGGCCGACTCTTGAGGACATCCGCCGGGCACCGAAGGTGCTGCTGCACGACCACCTCGACGGTGGCGTCCGGCCCGCGACCATCGTGGACCTGGCGCGGGACGGCGGGTACGAGGGGCTGCCCACCACGGACCCGGAGAACCTGCGGGCGTGGTTCGAGGAGGCCTCCAACTCCGGGTCGCTGGAACGGTACCTGGAGACGTTCTCGCACACCGTCGGGGTGATGCAGTCCGTCGAGGCGCTGACGCGGGTGGCGTACGAGTGCGCCGAGGATCTGGCGGCCGACGGGATGGTGTACGCGGAGGTGCGGTATGCGCCGGAGCAGCATCTGAGCGGTGGCCTGACGCTGGAGCAGGTCGTCGAGGCGGTGCTGGACGGGTTCGCGAAGGCCAGGCAGGACTTCGGGATCCGGGTCGGGACGCTGGTGACGGCGATGCGGCACCAGGCGCGGTCGATGGAGATCGCGGAGCTGGCCGTGCGGTACCGGGACCTCGGCGTGGTCGGGTTCGACATCGCGGGCGCGGAGGCGGGCTACCCGCCGACCCGTCATCTGGACGCGTTCGAGTACCTGCAGCGGGAGAACGCGCACTTCACCATCCATGCGGGGGAGGGGTTCGGGCTGCCGTCGATCTGGCAGGCGATCCAGTGGTGCGGTGCGGACCGGCTCGGGCACGGGGTGCGGATCATCGACGACATCGAGGTGGACGGCGGCGAGGCGCGGCTGGGGCGGCTGGCCGGGTACGTCAGGGACAAGCGGATCCCGCTGGAGATGTGCCCGACGTCGAACATCCAGACGGGGGCGGCGAAGTCGATCGAGGAGCATCCGATCGGGCTGCTGCGGCGGCTGAGCTTCCGGGTGACGGTGAACACCGACAACCGGCTGATGAGCGGGACGACGCTGTCGCGGGAGTTCGCGAAGCTGCGGGACGCGTTCGGGTACGGGTGGGACGACCTGCAGTGGTTCACGGTGAACGCGATGAAGTCGGCGTTCGTGCCGTTCAACGAGCGGCTGGAACTGATCAACGGGGTGATCAAGCCCGGATTCGCGCAGCTCAAGTGGAGCGGCGCCAGGCCCCTGGCATGATCGGGCCATGACCATTCGCTCCACCGGCGGACGCATCGCCGCGTACGTCTGGCTGGTGTTCGCCGGGCTGAACATCCTGGACCTGGTGTTCGGGATCACCGGCGACGCCACGTACTCGCTGACCGCCTTCACGATCGGGGTGCTGCTGCTGCTCGGCTGCGGCATCGCCTACACGGTCGGGCTGCGCCCGGCGCTCCTCGGGGACGATGAGGCGGTGACGGTCCGCAACCCGCTGCGGGAGGCGCGGGCGCCGTGGCCCGCGGTCCGGGAGATCGTGGGGACGAACGCGGTGACCGTCCGGTTCGACGGGCCGGACGGGCGGGAGGTGGTGACGCGGGCGTGGGTGCTGCAGACCTCGCCGCGGGCGCAGGCGAAGGCGGAGGCGCGGGCGCGCAAGGACGCGGCGAGCCGGGTGCCGGGCGCGGCGCTGAAGGGCCGGACGCCGGCGGCGTACGCGGCGCAGCAGCTGAACGAGATCCGGGAGCGGCAGCGGGCGAAGACCAGGTCGGGGGCGCCGGACCGGGCCGCGGAGGCGAAGGCGGAAGAGGCGGCGGCCACGGGGACGGTCCGGTGGTCGGTGCCGGCGCTGGCGTCGCTGCTGGTCCCGGTGGTGGCGCTGGTGGTGCTGCTGGTCGTGGGCGCGGTGACCTGACGGCGCGGTTGGCCGGTCCGGGCAACGGCGTTCCGCCGCGGTGCCCGCGGTGCGAGGATCGGGCCAGCCGATCTTGCTGGAGGACTCACGCATGGCAGCTTCCCCGGAGTTCGACACGTCCGTCGCGCACCCGGCCCGGGTGTACGACTACTGGCTCGGCGGGGCCGACAACTTCCCGGCGGACCGGGAGCTCGGCGACGCGATGATCCGCGCGATCCCCGCGCTGCCCGCGATGGCGCGGGCGAACCGCTCGTTCATGGAGCGGGTGACGCGGCAGCTGGTGGAGTCGGGCGTCACGCAGTTCCTCGACATCGGGAGCGGGATCCCGACGTCGCCGAACCTGCACGAGATCGCGCGGCGGATCGACCCGTCCGTGCGCGTGGTGTACGTCGACAATGACCCGCTGGTCACCGAGCATGCGCGGACGCTGATCGAGGACGTCCCGGGCGTCGCCTACCTGCACGGCGACCTCACCGAGCCGGAGACGATCCTGGCCGACCCGCTGCTGGCCGAGACGCTGGATCTGACGCGTCCGGTCGCGCTGCTGGTCGTCGCGCTGCTGATGTACTTCCCGGCGGAGCGGGAGCCGGAGCGGTGGGTCGCGACGCTGCTGGACGCGCTGCCGCCGGGCAGCCACCTGGCGATCTCGCACCCGACCGCCGACTTCGACCCGGAGGCGGTCGCCGCCGCCAACGCCGCAGCGAACGCCGCCGGGATCCCGCTGGTGTCGCGCACGCACGCCGAGTTCACCGCGCTGTTCGGCCGCGCCGCGCTGCTGGAGCCGGGCGCGGTGCCGCTCGCGACGTGGCGTCCCGACACGCCCCCGGACGACCCGCACGAGGCCTACTACTACGCCGGGCTCGCGCGGAAGGGCTGACCGGGCGATCTGGCCGCAACAGGCGATCCCGGCGTCCTGACTCGGCCGGTCATGGCAGGATCGTGCGCGACCGCGATCAGCTTCCCGAGGGGCCGGGCGATGGCGAACTCCCCAGAACTGGACACCACGGTCGCGCACGAGGCCCGCGTCTACGACTACTGGCTCGGCGGCAAGGACAACTTCGCCGCCGACCGCGAGCTCGGGGACGCGATGACCCGGGCGATCCCGACGCTCCCGCTGATGGCGCGCGCGAACCGGGCGTTCATGGAGCGCGTCACCCGGCACGCCGTCGCGGCGGGCGTGACGCAGTTCCTGGACATCGGCACGGGCATCCCGACGTCCCCGAACCTGCACGAGGTCGCGCAGGCCGCCGAGCCGTCCGCGCGGGCCGTGTACGTCGACAACGACCCGCTCGTCCTCGCGCACGCCCGCGCGCTGATGCGCGGGCACCCGGCGGGCGCGACCGCCTACGTCCACGCCGACCTCGCCGAGCCGGAGGCGATCCTGGCCGACCCGCTGCTCGCCGGGACGCTCGACCTGGCGCGCCCGGTCGCGTTGACGCTGGTCGCGGTGCTGATGTACTTCACCGACGAGCAGCGTCCCGAGCGGTGGGTCGCGCGGCTGATGGACGCGCTCGCGCCGGGCAGCCTCCTCGCGATCTCGCACCCGACCGGGGACTTCGACCCGCCGGCGTTCACGGCCGCCTGCGAGGCGGCGCGGGCGGCCGGGATCACGCTCGTCTCCCGCGACCGGGAGCGGTTCGAGGCGCTGTTCGGCGCCGCGACCCTGCTGGAGCCGGGGGCGGTGCCGCTCGCCGCGTGGCGTCCCGACACGCCCCCGGCCGACCCGCTGTCGGCGTACTACTACGCCGGGCTCGCCCGCAAGGACCGAACGGTCAGGTGAGGCCGAGCGCGGCGGCGACGTCCGCGCGGAGCGCGTCCAGGTCGGCCGCCGCGCGCTCGCGGGCGGTCGCGATGTCGCCGTCCACCGGCCGGACGACCTCCAGGTAGCACTTCAGCTTCGGCTCCGTGCCGGACGGCCGGACGACGACGCGGGCGCCGCCCAGCCGGAACCGCAGGCCGTCGGTGGGCGGCAGGCCGTCCACGCCGGCGGACAGGTCGTCGAACGCCTCGACGGCGCGTCCGCCCAGCTCCGCGGGCGGGTCCGCGCGCAGCCGCGCCATCGCGCCGGCGATCAGCGAGAGGTCCTCGACCCGCACCGACAGCTGGGACGTGGCGTGCAGCCCGTACCGGCGGGCCTGGTCGTCGAGGAGGTCGAGCAGGGTGCGGCCTTCGCGGCGCGCCTCGGCGGCGAGAGCGGCGACCGCCAGGGCCGCGCCGATGCCGTCCTTGTCGTTCACCAGGACGCCCCGGTCGTCGCCGACGCTGTAGCCGAGCGCCTCCTCGTAGCCGAACACGAGCCGGTCGCCCGGCCCGCCCGCCTTCATGATCCACTTGAAGCCGGTGAGGGACTCGGCGGACCGGACGCCATGCTCGCGCGCGACCGACGCCAGCAGCGACGACGACACGATCGTGGTCACGACGAGGCGGTCGTCCCCGGAGGTGTGCCGCAGCACGTGCTCGGCGAGCAGCCCGCCGACCTCGTCACCGGTCAGCGCCCGCCAGCCGTCCGGAGTGGGGCCGGCGACGGCGCAGCGGTCCGCGTCCGGGTCGTTGGCGATCACCAGGTCGGCGTTCCGGTCGCGGGCCAGCGCCAGCGCCAGGTCCAGTGCGCCCGGCTCCTCCGGATTCGGGAACGCGACGGTCGGGAAGTCGGGGTCCGGGTCCGCCTGCTCGGGCACGACGGTCGGCGCCGGGAACCCGGCCCGCTCGAACGCCGCGAGGAGAACGTCGCGCCCGACGCCGTGCATCGGCGTGTAGACGATCGAGATGTCGCGTTCGTCGCCCAGGCGGAGGCTCGACACGGCGTCCAGGTAGAGGCGGGTGTCGTGGTGGACGGTCCACTCCGTGCCGAGCGGCAGCTCGTCCACGCGGCCGACCGCGTCGATCGCGGCGGAGATCTCCGCGTCCCGCGGCGGGACGATCTGCGCGCCGTCCGCCCAGTACACCTTGTAGCCGTTGTCACGCGGCGGATTGTGGCTCGCCGTCACCATCACGCCCGCGACGACGTCGTCGAACGACCGCGTGAAATGGGCCAGGACCGGCGTCGGGACCGGATCGGCGAACACCTCCGCGCGCAGCCCCGCGCCGCTGAGCACCGCCGCCGTGTCCTGCGCGAACCGACGCGACCCGTGCCGCGCGTCGAACCCGACGACCACCCGGCCGCCGGTCGGCAGGCACGCGGCGAGGCCCGCCGCCGCCCGCATCACCGTCACCCGGTTCATCCGGTTCGGGCCGGCGCCCAGCTCGCCGCGCAGGCCCGCCGTCCCGAACTCCAGCCGCGCGCCGAACCGGTCCGCGAGGGCCGCGTCGTCGCCCGCGTCCAGGATCGCCCGCAGCTCGGCGCGGGTGCCCGGGTCCGGGTCCTGGTCCAGCCACTCCTCGGCGTATCCGCGAAGATCGCTCATCATCACAGCTTCGTCAGGACGGTGCCGAGCAGCTCGCCCATCCGGCCCGCCGCCGCACGGCCCGCCGCCAGGACCTCCTCGTGGTCCAGCTTCTCGCCCGACAGGCCCGCCGCGATGTTGGTGACCAGCGAGATCCCCAGCACGTCCGCGCCGCCCTGCCGGGCCGCGATCGTCTCCAGCACCGTCGACATCCCGATCATGTCGGCGCCCATCGTCCGCAGCATCCGGATCTCCGCCGGCGTCTCGTACGTCGGGCCCCGGAACGCCGCGTAGACGCCCTCCGACAGCGTCGGGTCGACCTCCTTCGCCAGCGCCCGCAGCTTCGCCGAATACGCCTCGGTCATGTCCAGGAACGTCGGCCCCGTCAGCGGGTTCGCCCCCGACAGGTTCAGGTGGTCGGCGATCAGCACCGGGTCGCCGACCCGCTGGTGCTCGGGCCGCAGCCCGCCCGCCGCGTTCGTCAGGACGACCGTCCCCACGCCCGCCGCCAGCGCCGTCCGGACGCCGTGCACGACCGCGTCCACGCCGCGCCCCTCGTACAGGTGCGTCCGGCCGAGGAACACCAGCGCCCGGTGCCCGCCGACCTCCACGATCCGCACCTTGCCCGCGTGCCCCTCCACGGCGGGCGGCGCGAACCCCGGCAGCAGCGTGACGGGCAGCTCGTCGTCCGGCGCGCCGAGCGCGTCCGCCGCCGGAACCCAGCCCGAACCCATCACCAGGGCCACGTCGAAGGAGTCGATGGAGGTGCGCGTGCGCAGCTCGTCCGCCGCGGCGCGCGCCAGGTCAAAAGCGTCGTTGCTCACATCGCCGACACTACCGCCGCCATCCGGACGGGCGATCCTCGCTGCGCTCCGGTCGCCCGTCGCGCCGCGCCGGCCCACCCGCGCGGGAGCGCGCCGCCGGGCGGGGGCCTCGCCGGGCTTCGGGCGGGTCAGTCGCCCAGGGACTTGCAGGGGCGGGTGCGCAGGTCCTTGACGTAGTCGTCGGGGGCGCCGGCGGCCTCGGCGGCGTCGGCGAGGATGCCGAGGTAGTGCGCCGACGGCAGGCCGCCCTCGTAGTCGTCCAGGACGTACAGCCAGCACAGCGCGTCGCCGTCCAGCGTCTGCACCCGGACGCGGATCTTGCGGTAGACGCCGAGCGCGGCGCCCTCCCACCCGTCCAGCTCCTTCTCGTCGAAGGCCGGGACGTCGTAGATCACCACGAAGACCTGCTCGAAGCCGTCCTCGACGACGGTCGCGAGGGCCCCGTCGAAGCCCTGGCCGCCGAAGGTCAGCCGCCAGCCGGTCAGCCAGCCGGTGCCGCGCATGGGCGAGTGCGGAGCCCGGCTCGCCATCTGCTCGGGGTCCATGTTGGAGGCGTACGCCGCGTACAGAGCCACGTTGGCCGAGCCTACGCCACGCGCGGCGCTGCGACCGGAGCGGAGCGGGGATCGCGGACCCGCGGGTCTTATCACTGGTCTGAGTAGGAAACAATGGGAGATGTGACCCGCATCGTGATCATCGGAGGAGGACCGGGCGGCTACGAGGCCGCGCTCGTCGCCGCGCAGCTCGGCGCGGACGTGACCGTCATCGAGCGGGACGGCCCCGGCGGCGCGTGCGTGCTCACCGACTGCGTCCCCTCCAAGACGCTCATCGCCACCTCGACCCGCATGGCGGTCATGTCCGAGTCCGCCGGGCTCGGCCTGCGCTTCAGCGGCGGGCCCGACGGGATCGTCGGCGGCCTCGAGGTCGACATGGCCAACGTGAACAAGCGGGTGAAGGACCTCGCGCGCGCCCAGTCGTTCGACGTGGCGGAGCGGCTCGCCTACGAGGAGGTCAAGATCGTCCGGGGCGAGGCGCGGCTGGTGGAGCCGCACGTCGTCGCGGTCGGGGAGCGGCGGATCCGGGCCGACATCGTGCTGATCGCGACCGGTGCGACGCCGCGGGTGCTGCCCGGCGCGGAGCCGGACGGGGAGCGGATCCTCAACTGGCGGCAGCTGTACGACCTGCCGGAGCTGCCCGAGGAGCTGATCGTGGTCGGGTCCGGCGTCACCGGCGCGGAGCTGGCCGGGGCGTACCTGTCGCTGGGCTCGAAGGTCACGCTGGTGTCGTCGCGGGACCGGATCCTGCCGACGGAGGACGCCGACGCCGCGTCGGTGCTGCAGGAGGTGTTCCTGCGGCGCGGGATGAACGTGATGTCGCGGTCGCGGGCCGCGGGCGTCGAGCGGTCCGGGAACGGCGTGATCGTGACGCTGGAGGACGGCAGCAAGGTCGAGGGCACGCACTGCCTGATGACGGTCGGGATGGTGCCGAACACCACGGGCATCGGCCTGGAGGAGGTCGGCGTCACCTGCGACAAGCGCGGGTTCGTCGAGGTCGACAAGGTCTCCCGGACGTCGGTTCCGCACATCTACGCCTCGGGCGACTGCACCGGCATCCTGATGCTGGCGTCGGTGGCGGGGATGCAGGGCCGGATCGCGATGTGGCACGCGCTCGGCGAGGCGGTCCAGCCGCTGAAGCTCGGCTGGGTCGCCTCCAACATCTTCACCGACCCCGAGGTCGCGTCGGTGGGCGTGACACAGCAGATGGTCGACTCCGGCGACGTCAACGCCCGGACGGTCATGCTGCCGCTGTTCACGAACGCGCGCGCCAAGATGCAGGGGTTCGAGGACGGCTTCGTGAAGCTGTTCTGCCGGCCGTCCACGGGGATCGTGCTGGGCGGGGTGATCGTGGCGCCGCGGGCCAGCGAGCTGATCCTGGGCGTGTCGATCGCCGTGCAGCAGCACCTGACGGTCGACCAGGTCGCGCACACGTTCGCGGTGTACCCGTCGCTGTCGGGCAGCATCACCGAGGCGTCGCGCCGGCTGATGTCCGAGCACGCCTACTAGGGCGTGTACCGGGCAGGAGCGCCGGTCAGCGGCGGTCGGGCGGGTGGAGGCCGTGGCGGTGCATGCGTGAGCGGCGCAGGTCCTCGGCGCTGATCACGACGGTGAGGGTGCTGGCCGCGAAAGCCAGCAGCGGGACGGCGGCGCGCGTCCACGTCGGGCCGGGCAGCAGCGCCAGCAGCAGGCAGATCGGGACCATCAGGTAGAAGTGCCGCAGTAGCAGCCGGCCCCGCCAGCCCGCGTCGGTGAGGTCGTGCCGCACCCAGTCGCGGTTGCGGGGCGGGAGCCGGAAGCCCAGGGCGTACCGGAGCCGGGCCAGCGGCCCCGGGTCGCCTGGTATGCGGGTCATTCTGGTGCTACCACCTCAGAAGCCGCCGAAGTCGTTGCCGCCCCAGTCGCCGCCTCCGCCGAAGTCGCCGCTGCCGAAGTCCCAGCCGCCGCCGACGTCGCCGCCGTCCCCGCCGAAGCCGCCGTCCCCGCCGCCGAACCCGTCCCCGCCGAAGCCGTCGCCGTAGTAGCCGCCGCCCCAGCCGAAGCCGCCGCCCATCATCGAGCCCAGCGCGGTGCCGAGGAGCAGGCCGCTCAGCATGTCGAAACCGCCGTAGCCGTAGTAGTAGCCGCCGGCGTAGGCGCGTAGGCGGGGCCCGCGTCCCAGTAAGGCCGCCGGGCGTCCCCGTAGGGGACCATCCGGACGTCGGGGTCGTGGCCCGCGAGGACGGCCCGGGCGTCCGCCGCGCAGGCCGGCACGGACCGCGCCACGCCGCCCGGGGGCGCCCACGTCACGTCCTGGACGGACGGCCCGTGCTGCGGGTTGAAGAAGCACGGCGGGCGCCGCTCGGGGACGGGCTCGCCGGCGAGCCGGGCGCGGGTCGCGGTCATGTAGTACCGCCCGTCCTCCAGCGCGGTCGTGACGGCCTGCATGTCCTGCGGCTTCGCGGCGCGCTCGGTCGCGGCCTTGGCCTTGTCGTAGGAGTTCATGGCGCGCTCGTAGTCGCCGCGCGTGTCGGGGTCGAGGCCGGGGTCCATGACGTTCAGGTCTAGGCGGGCGATGTCCTCGCCGAGCAGCGTGACGTCCTCCTGGACGCCCCGCTTCAGGTCGGCCATCTGCCGGGCGTGGCGCTCGCGGCGGCGCCTGCGGGCGACCAGGACGACGCTGACGACGGCCGCCGCGATCACGATGAGCACGCCGATCACGACGTATCCGACGACCGCGCCGGACTTCGCCTTGTCGTCGGCCTTCTTCTCGGCGAGGTTCCCGAACTGGACCAGCCGCTGCTTGAGCGGCGACCCGTCGGTGCGGGTGACGAGCTGGTTGATCTCGCTGGTGTCGAGCTTCTTGGAGATCCCGCCCATCCGGGTGCCGTCCGCGGTGATCGCCACGTACGTCTGGCCCTTGCCGACGCGGTTCGCGACGGCCTTCAGCATCTGCCCGACCTGCGGGCCGCTGACGTCGTTGCGCACCACGACGGCGCGGATGTCGGCGTCCTGGTCGCCGTCGAGCGCCGACCTGATCTGCTGCTGGTCGGCGGACGACAGGTTCGCGCCGGAGTCGGTGGTGACGTACAGCCGCGAGCCGAGCAGGCCGTGCGCGATCTGCCCGACGTTGTCGGCGGGCAGCCGGGCCGCCTGTGCGGTCAGGGCCTGCGTGCTCGTGGCCCGCGCGTTCATGGCCTGCGCTGTGGTGGCCTGCGCGGTGGTGGCCTGCGCTGTCGCGGCGTGCGCGGGCGTGGCCAGGGCGGGCGCGGCCAGGCCCGCGAGCGCCGCCACGGCGAGGATCGTCGCCGAGAGCGCGGCGCGGAGCACCGGCCGGACGGTACGGGTCGCGGAACTCATGGTTTCAGTGTGCCCCCTCACCAGGAGCGACGACCGGGGCGCCGCCCGCGTTCCGTAAAAACCGCATGGAGTGACGAACGCGACACCCCCGTCCGGACCGGGCCGGACGGGGGTGTCATGTCGCGGGCGGGGCGTCAGTCCTTGATCTCGCAGATGACCGCGCCGGACGAGACGGTCTGGCCGACCTCGGCGGTCAGGCCGGTGATCGTGCCGGCCTTGTGCGCGGTGAGCGGCTGCTCCATCTTCATCGCCTCCAGGACGACGATGGTGTCGCCGGCCGCGACCGTCGCGCCGTCCTCCACGAGGGCCTTGACGATCGTGCCCTGCATGGGGCTGACCAGGGAGTCACCGGACGCCTGGGCGGCGCCGCCCTTCTTGCCGGCGCGCCGCTTGCCGGGCGCGGCCTTGCCGGCGGGAGCCGCGGACGCGCCGAGCCCTGCGGGCAGCACGACCTCGATGCGCTTGCCGCCGACCTCCACGGTGACGTGCTCGCGCTCGCCCGCCTCGGCCTCCTCGCCCGCGGCGGTGGGGTCGAACGGCTGGATCTGGTTGTCGAACTCGGTTTCGATCCACCGGGTGTGGACGCTGAACGGCGTGTCCTCGTCGGCGGGGACGAACGCCGGGTCGTCGAGGACCACCCGGTGGAACGGCAGCACGGTCGGCATGCCGTCGATCACGAACTCGTCCAGCGCGCGCCGGGCCCGCTCGGCGGCCTGCCTGCGGGACGCGCCGGTCACGATCAGCTTGGCGATCAGCGAGTCGAAGGCCTGCGGGACGGTCTGCCCGGCGACGTAGCCGGAGTCCAGCCGGACGCCGGGGCCGTGCGGCGGGTCGAAGGCGGTCAGGGTGCCGACCGCGGGCAGGAAGCCGCGGCCCGCGTCCTCGGCGTTCAGCCGGAACTCGAACGAGTGGCCGCGCAGCTCGGGGTCGCCGTAGCCGATCTCCTCGCCCTCGGCGATCCGGAACATCTCCCGGACCAGGTCGACGCCCGCGACCTCCTCGGTCACCGGGTGCTCGACCTGCAGCCGGGTGTTGACCTCCAGGAAGGAGATCGTCCCGTCCTGGCCGACGAGGAACTCGCACGTCCCGGCGCCGACGTAGCCGGCCTCCTTCAGGATGGCCTTGGACGAGCTGTACAGCAGCTCCAGCTGCTCGTCCGACAGGTACGGCGCGGGGGCCTCCTCGACGAGCTTCTGGTGGCGGCGCTGCAGCGAGCAGTCGCGGGTGGACACCACGACGACGTTGCCGTGCTTGTCGGCCAGGCACTGGGTCTCCACGTGCCGGGGCTTGTCCAGGTACCGCTCGACGAAGCACTCGCCGCGGCCGAACGCGCCGACCGCCTCGCGGACCGCCGACTCGTACAGCTCGGCGACCTCCTCCAGCTTGCGGGCGACCTTCAGGCCGCGGCCGCCGCCGCCGAACGCCGCCTTGATCGCGATCGGCAGGCCGTGCTCCTCGGCGAACGCGACGACCTCGTCGGCGCCTGACACCGGGTCCTTGGTGCCGGCGACCAGCGGCGCGCCGACCTTCTGGGCGATGTGCCGGGCCTGCACCTTGTCGCCGAGCGAAGTGATCGCGGCGGGCGGCGGCCCGATCCAGGTCAGGCCGGCGTTCTCGACGGCGGCGGCGAAGTCGGCGTTCTCCGACAGGAAGCCGTAGCCGGGGTGGACGGCGTCCGCGCCGGCCTCGGCGGCGATCTTCAGCAGCTTGTCGATGTCCAGGTAGCTCTCGGCCGCGGTCTGCCCGCCGAGGGCGTACGCCTCGTCGGCGACCCGAACGTGCAGCGCCTCCAGATCCGGCTCGGCGTACACCGCCACACTGGCCAACCCCGCATCGCGACAGGCACGGGCAATACGGACCGCGATCTCACCGCGGTTGGCGATCAGGACCTTGCGCACGTGGGTCTCCTCCCTAAACCTCGCACGCAGTCTAGATAACCGCTGTTCGAGGTTTTCGTAAGGCCCTCCTTATTGCACCGGGATGCCTGGTTTCACGGGGTGTTGCCGCTCAGTGGGACCCCGGCGCCCGAGTCGTGCCCGGGCACGGCGGTCGTGCCCGGGCACGGCGAAGGCCCGCACCTCCGGGAGGTGCGGGCCTTCGCGGGCGCGCCCGGGCCGCGCGGGGCGCGGTGGCGGCGCGGGCGCGCCGCGGGCGTCTCAGCCCCGGCGGTACCGGCGGTTGAACCGCTCGACCGCTCCGGTGGAGTCCAGGACCTGCCGGCGGCCCGTGTAGAACGGGTGGCTCGCGGACGACACGTCCACGTCGACCACCGGATAGGTGCGGCCGTCCGTCCACTCGATCGTCCGGTCGGTCTCGGCCGTCGACCGGGTGAGGAAGGCGTACTCGGCACCGCGGTCGCGGAACACGACGGGGCGGTACTGCGGGTGGATCGTGGTCTTCATCGTTCCTCCCTGGTTCTCGGCTGCTCACCCCTGCCAACGGGATGGCAACGGTTTTCATTCCCTGGCCGTCCGGTGCCTGCCGGGCCGGTCCCCGCCGGTGTATCTTCGCCACTGATCGGCATCGCCGGTGATCGACAGCGCCACGGACCGGCGCCGGCGCCGATCAAGCCTCGACAGCGAGCGGGAACGCATCGGAAGGGGCCGGATGGCTCGGCACTGGACCCGGATCGGCCTCGCGGCGGCCCTCGCCTGCTGCCTCGCGGCGCCCTCGTCCGCCGCCCGGCGCGGCCCGTCCGCCGTGGACGACGCCACCCTCCGGCAGCTCACCGCCGCCGCGGGCACCCTCGTCCAGGGGCGCTCCGAGGCGCTCGTGCAGCGGCGCGGGCGGCTGCACCCCGACGTGCCCACCGAGGTCCTCGGCGTGCGGATCTCGCCGCGCGTCGCCCGCGGCCAGGCGCGGGCCGTCCACCAGCTGGAGAACACCAACCGCGCCCCCGTCGAGGGCGGCCCCGCCTACACCGGGGCCCGCACCAGCCTGGACCCCCGGCGGGCCCTGCGCGCCGGGAACCGGATCACGCTGGACGCCGTGGAGCACACCGTCGTCCGCTACGGCGGTGCCGGGCGCGGCGGCAAGGTCACCCAGTCGGTCCGGCGCCGGTTCGACTTCCGGGCGCGCGGCGAGGACATCGTCCTGGTCGGCGAGCGCGTCCTCGACCCGGGCGCGCGGCCGGTGAACGACCCGGCGCCCCGCTCCCGCTGACGGCGTCCCTTTCCGGCATTGCGGGGTGTTCTTCGGGAAAGCCCGCGGGGCGGTCGCTCTGAAATGCCTTTGACGGACAGTAATTATGCGCGTCACGGCCTTGCGGGGCCGGGCCGTGCCCGCGTCCCGCGCCGGCCGAACATCCACCTGGCAGCGGGTTCCTGGCCACATCCGGTCACTCCCGGATGGCCGGATCGCGGGTGTTTCGTCGCCCGATTCCCGAACCGCCGCTGGATTCCCGTGATCGGGGAGGCGTAGGCTGTCGCCATTCTTTCGCACTGCGGCAGAACCGGAAAACGTTCCAGTGAAGTCCCGCCCGCCCCCGCGGGCGGCGGACCGGCGACGGAGGGTCGAAGCGATGAGCGGTGACAAGCGCGGCGCCAACCTCGGCGAGCTGGAGGAGCTGTCCCGGATCTTCAGCAAGCACTCCAGGAACCTGGACGCGCTGATCAGGGACCTCAACGGCCGCACGGTCAGCAGCAGCGCCGCCTGGTGGGGCCCCGGCGCCGACCGGTTCCGCAGCGCCTGGGCGGAGGCCAAGACGGCCTTCGACAAGATGGCCCTCGCGCTCGAGCAGGGCAGCCAGGACATCCGCAAGTCCCAGCAGAACATCGAGGCCGCCACGCGCTGACGCCCTCGTCACGGACCGCGGGTCCCGGCCCATCCCCCCGAGGCCGGGACCCGCATCGTTTCCTCCGCCGGGCCCCGGCGCCCCGCCGCGAAGCGGGACGCCGGGGCCCTCGCTAGTCGCTGGCGACCGGCGGCGGGAGCGCCACCTGGATCTGCGTGGTCGCGCCCGCGGCGACGAACAGGCCGCGGCCGGTGGGCCCGGCCAGCGGCGCGTTGCGCGGCAGCCGCAGGCCGAAAAGGTCGCCGTCGTCGGGCGACTCGACCGACAGCAGGACGCCGGACCGGGACCGGCGCGCGTCGGCGAGGAACCCGCGGTAGCCGCGGCCGATGTCGGCGGTGGTGCCGCCGATGACGACGGCGTGCTCCCCGTCCCGGGCGGTGCGCAGCACGCCGGCGAGCGCGTCGTCCATGTCGGTCTCGTCGAGGAGCTCGGCGTCGTCCACGACGACGGCGTAGCGGTGCTCGTCGCCGATCGCGCGGTCCAGGTCGTCGGGATCGGCGTCGGAGGTGAGGACGCCGAGGACGCCCGGCCGCCCGGACAGCAGGCGCAGCGGGGACCGGCGCGGCGTGACCAGCACCACGGGGACGAGCCCGCCGCCGACGGCCGGGTCGAGCAGCGAGTGCACGATCGTGCGCAGCGTCGTGGAGCGCCCGGAGCGGGGCGGGCCCGCGACGGTGAAGCCGGGCCCCTCGTTGAGCAGGTCCGCGCCGACGGGCGCCAGGGTGTCGCCGCCGACGCCGACGAGCGCCCACAGCGCGGACGGGGCGAGGAACGCCTCGTCCAGCGCCATCGCCTCCCGGTAGGTGACGCGGACGGGCAGCTCGTCGACGTGCAGGGGGCGCTGGCGGCGCGGGAGGCGGCCGTAGCGGGCGACGGACGTGCGGGCGATCTCCTGGAGGGCGGCGACCTGCGCGGTGCCGGACGGGTCGTCGCCGAGCAGCCCGATCTGCGACTCGCGGGGCGCGGCGCCGGGCGCGGCGGGTTCGAGGGCGCGGCCGGGCGGCATCGCGGCGGGGACGTGCCGGTCCTGCAGGCCGGCGTAGCCGTAGTCGTTGGGGTCGGCCATGCGCAGGACGAGGCGGCGGTCGAAGACGGTGGAGACCTGCCCGCCGAGGCCGGTGCGGTCGCCGGTGAAGACGGCGCGCAGCCCGACGGCGGCGCCCTCGCGCAGCAGGCGCAGGGCCTGGTCGACGAGGCGGCCGTAGTCGTAGTGCTCGAACGCGCCGAGGAAGCCCTCCCAGCGGTCGAGGAGCAGGACCATCCAGGGGAGCCGGTCGGTGGCGGCGACGGCGGCGCGCTGCTCGGCGAGGGAGGCGAACCCGGCCTCGGCGAGGAGCTGCTGGCGGCGGGCGACCTCGGCGGCGAGCGCGGTGAGCAGCCGCTCGCAGCGGTCGAGCTGGTCGCGGGTGACGACGGCGCCGCAGTGCGGCAGCGAGACCAGCGGGAGCAGCGCGTTGGCGCCGCAGTCGATCGCGTACAGGTGCGCGTCGTAGGGGGAGCAGGCGCCGGCGAGGGACCCGGCGATGGTGCGCAGCGCGGTGGACCGCCCGGACTGCGGCGAACCGGCGATGTACAGGTGGCCGCCGGACGCGAGGTCGAGGACGAGCGGCTCGCGGGACTGGACGGCGGGCAGGTCGGTGATCCCGAACGGGACCGCGGGCACGTCCACGACCGAGCCGCCCGCGGCGGTGCGCGGGGTGAGCCGGACCAGGTCGGGCAGCGGGGTCAGCCACGGCGACGGCTGCCGGGCGATCCCGGCGCGGCGGGCGGCCTCGCCGACGGCCTGCACGAGGACGGCGAGGTCGGTGCCGGGGGCGTCGCCGGCGGGCTCGCCGGAGGCGGGCAGCGGGTGGCCGAGGCCCTGCCAGGGCAGCGGCAGGACGCTCGGGTGGTGGCCGGCGGGCCCGGCGCGGCGCCCGCCGATCCGGGCGGACTGGACGGCGTGCGGCGCCGCCGCGCCGGACCGGACGTAGCAGCGGCCCGGCGTGGACTTGCCGATGCGGGCGGCCTCGGGGCCGTCGATGACGTCGGTGGACTCGTCGGGGTCGGTGACGCGCAGCGCGATCCGCAGGTTGGTGTTGGCGCGGATGTCGGCGGTGACGACGCCGGCGGGCCGCTGCGTGGCGAGGATCAGGTGGACGCCGAGGGACCGGCCGCGGCGGCCGATGTCGACGAGCCCGGCGACGAAGTCGGGCAGCTCGGCGACCATCGCGGCGAACTCGTCGATCACGAGGACGAGCCGCGGTATCGACCGGGTCGGGTCGTTGTGGTCGTCGACGTCCTTCGCGCCGGCCGCCAGCAGGATCTCCTCGCGGCGGCGGAGCTCGGCGGCGAGGGACTCCAGGGCGCGCTCGGTGGCGTGCCCGTCGAGGTCGGTGACCATGCCGACGGTGTGGGGGAGGCGCGCGCAGTCCTTGAACGCGGCGCCGCCCTTGTAGTCGATGAGGACGAACGTCATCTCGTCGGGGCGGTTCGCCACGGCGAGGGACGCGATGAGCGTCTGCAGCAGTTCGGACTTGCCGGCGCCGGTGGTCCCGGCGATGAGGCCGTGCGGGCCGTCGGTGCGGAGGTCGATCTCGTAGGGCTGCCCGGGGCGTCCGGGACGGTCGCCGGAGCCGAGCCCGATGGGGACGCGCGTACTGCGGCCACCGGTGCGCGACCAGGACTGCAGGATGTGCTCGGCGGTGGGTTCGGCCATGTCGAGCAGGTCCAGGAGGCGGACGTTCGACGGGATGGCCTCCTGCGCGTCCTCGCGGGACACGTCCCGGACGGGCGCCAGCGCGCGCGCCACGCGGTCGGTCCAGGCGGGGGAGACCTGGTCGGCGAGGACGGGACCGAGGTCGTCGAGGCCCTGCCCTCGTAGGTGCACGAAGGAGGGGTACTGCGAGTCCCATTCGGCGACGGCGTTGCACTCCTCGGGAAGGAGGCGTTCCTCGTCGTCCACGCAGATGGCGTGGATTCCGTACTCGGCGCCGCGCGACAGCAGCATCGGCATGCCGGGTATGCGGCGCAGTGCGCGCGCGCCGTCCAGCACGAGCAGGATGTTGTAGGGGACGGCGTCGGCGGGCTTGCCCTGGCCGAAGAACGCCGACTCGGCCTGCGCGGCGCGGCGCCGCTCCGTCACGCGGATCGCGAGCTCGGTGACGCGGTGCGCGGTGGACTCGGGGTCGGTGCCGACGAGCGCCACGCACTCCTCGCCCTCGCGCGGCGCGCAGTGCGGCAGCCACCGCACCCAGTTCCACTCGTCGCCGGCGTGCCGGTCGGCGGACAGCACGATGATCGCCAGGTCGCGGGGGCTGTGCAGGACGGCGGCCTGCGCGACGAGCCAGCGGGCGAGCGCCCGGGACGCGGCGCGCGGCCCGGTCAGGCCGACCACGCCGAGCTCGCCGAGCGGCAGCGCGACCGGCACCAGCCGGGCGGGCGGGACCGGCAGCGCGCCGGTGTCGCCGCCCGCCGGGTCGGTCAGCTCGATGCCGGCGGGCAGGTCGGCGACGCCGAGCCGCAGCCGCAGCGCGTCGGGGTCCTCGCGGCGGCGCTCCCACAGCCGGCGGCGCGGGCCGGTGGCGGTGAGCAGCACCTCGGCGGGGTCGGGGTGCAGGTCGCGGCGCTCGGCCTCGTCCTCGCGGCGCAGCCCGTCCAGCTCGCCGCCGAACGCGTCGGCCCTGCGCTGGTACTCCTTCAGCGCCTTCTTGTACGACTTGCGGCCGTGCATCCGGTCGCCGGCCCATTCGCCGACCGTCATCACCGGCCACGCCAGCGCGAACAGCGCCCACCACCACTGGTGCAGGCCGAACGCCATGGCGAGGCCGAACACCGCGAACAGGATCGCGCCGAACAGCCGGAGCCGCTCGCGCGGGTTGCGCTCGGGCCGCTTCGGGACCTCCAGCGTGCGGGCGTGCCGCGGCGGCGCGAGGCGCGGCGGCCGGTTGAACGCCAGGCCGCCCTCGGGCAGCGGCTCCAGGTGGGTGTCGGGCGCGGCGCTCGGCGCGAGGGTCAGCACGCTCGCGCCGACCGTCAGCATCCCGCCGACCGGCCAGGGCGTCCGCGCGGTCAGCGGTTCGCCGTCCAGCCGGGCGGAGCCCTGCATCGTCATCGCGGACGCCTCGACCTCGACCGCGTCGCGGCCGACCGTGAGCCGCAGCGACCGGGCCGGGACGGACGGGTCGCCGAGCACGACGTCCACGTCGTCGCCGGAGCCGAGCGTGCTGACACCGAGGCCGAGCCGGTGCACCGGCCCGGCGGCGGGCCCGCCGACGACCCGGACCTCGACCAGCCCGGTCGGCTCGGCGAGGACGGTCGCGGCGGCGGCGCCCCGCTCGACCGCGACGACCGCACCGTCCCGCAGCTCCTTGGCGGCGAGCGCCTGCGGGTCGAGCATCCGGCCGTCCATCCACAGCGCCCCGCGCTCGGCGGACGTCCCGGCGGGCGGTGCCGGGCGCGGCGCCTGCGGCGCGCCGGTGAGCAGCGCCTCCTTGGAGAAGCGCGGGGCGGGCACCCCGCCGGGGGCGGGCGGTGCGTCGAGCGCGGCCGTCAGCGACCGCGCGACCCCGGCGACGGTGATCCCGGAGTCCATGTCGATCACGACGTCGCGTGGTCCGCCGCCGGTCAGCGCCGTGAACGAGATCCGCATCCGAGCCCTCCATCGCGCGCCGCCCCGCGCAGCCGGCGCTGCCAGTGCGGCCAGCTTAATTACCGGCGCCCGCCGATACCGGCGAAGCCGGCCCGGCGCGCGGGCTCCCGCCGGATACGGGCACGCCGCGCGGGCGGCGGCGCTCAGCGGGACGCGGCGACGACGGCCCGGAGCGCGTCGTCCAGCGGGGTCGGCGCCATTGCGAAGGCGGACTCGAAGGCCGAGGAGTCTAGGACGAACGGCTCGTCGAACTGGTACCGGGTCTCCCGCAGTTCCTTGAGCACCGGGGCGACCAGCCCGGCCGCGTTGAAGATCGCGCGCGGGACCTCGTGGATGCGCGGGGCGGGCGCGCCGGCGATCCGGCACAGCCGCTCGCCGACCTCCCGCGTCGACACGGCGGGGCCGGTCGGGACGTGCCAGGCCCGCCCGTAGGAGCGCTCGTCCGTCCCGGCGATGGCGAGGGCCTGCGCGGCGTCGGGCAGGTACGTCCAGGCGTGCGGCACCGACGGGTCGCTGAAGTAGAACACGCGCTTGCCCGCGAGCAGCGGCTTCACGAACCGCACCTCGCCGATGAAGGACTGGTCGCTGCTGCCCGGCCCGTAGAAGTCGGAGCCGCGCACCTCGGTGGCGCGGATCCGGCCGGCCTCGTGCGCGGCGAGCGCGTCGTGCCACATCCTCGCCCGGACGCGCCCCTTCGTGCCGGTGGCGGCCAGCGGCAGGTCCTCGGTCATCGGACCGTCCACCGGCCCGTACCCGTACAGGGAGCTGAGCGTGACGAGGCCCGCGCCGGTGTCCTCGGCGGCGCCGAGGAAGGACGCGGCCAGCGGCGGCCAGTCCTGCGCCCAGCGGTGGTACGGCGGGTTGACGCAGTTGTAGATCGTGTCGGCGCCCTTGGCGAGGGTGGCCAGCCGGTCCCGGTCGGCGGCGTCGGCGGCGACCCGCTCGACGCCGTCCGGCCCGGATCCCGAGCGCGTCACGACGGTGACGTCGTGCCCCATGCCGGTGAGCCGCTCGGCGAGGTGCGCGCCGACCTGGCCGGCTCCGACGATCACGTGCTTGCCCATGGTCCTGCTCCTTCGTCGCTCTTCGTTCCGGCCGCCGTCCGGCACGGCCCGATTTCGGTTCAGTGCTCTGCGATGTGAGCAATGCTCTCTCTTTGGATCGATGATGTCAAGAGCAGTGCTCTCGGTTCGGTTCGGCGCTCTGCTAGCCTCGCCCCATGAGCGGACGGACGGCCCGGGAGCGGGTGCGCGCGGAACTGGTCCGGGAGATCACCGAGATCGCGCGCGAGCAGCTGGCGACCGCGGGCGCGGCGGGGCTGTCGCTGCGCGCGGTGGCCCGCGAGATGGACATGGTCTCCTCGGCGATCTACCGGTACTTCCCGAGCCGCGACGACCTGCTGACCGCGCTGATCATCGACGGCTACAACGCGGTCGGCGCGGCCGTCGAGGCCGCCGACGAGGCCGCGCGCGGCGGCCGGACGTCGTTCGGGGAACGGTGGCTGGCGGTGTGCCGGGCCGTCCGCGCCTGGGCGCTCGCGCACCCGCACGAGTACGCGCTCCTCCACGGGACGCCGGTGCCCGGCTACCGGGCGCCGCAGGACACCGTCGCCGCCGCCATGCGCGACACGGCCGTCCTCATGCGGATCGTCTCCGAGGCCCACGCCGCGGACGCGCTGGACCCCGCCGGCCCGTGCCCGCCGGCACCGCCGGCGCTGGCCGCGGACATGGCGGGCGTGCGGACGGCGCTTTCCTTCGACGTGCCGGCGGACGTGGCGGCGCGGGCGTTCACCGCATGGGCCGGTCTGTACGGAACGGTCAGCTTCGAATTGTTCGGGCAATTCAACGACGTGATCGAGGAACGGGCCGCCTACTTCGACCACTCGATGACCCTGCTGGGCCGCCTGGTCGGCTTCCAGGAGGCGCACTGAACCGTTCCGCGGGCGGCGCCGAACGGGGTCAGTGACGGATGTGACTGGTGGTAAGTACTGAAGTGGCCGGTGAATTCGCAGGTCATCGCCATGGTCGGAGAGAACGGCCCGCTTACCCTCACCGAATCCATTGACGCGGCCTTGCCCGCACCGCAAGCATGGATCGCCCGATGATGCGGAGACCTCCTGAGGCGGGGTCCGCGGGAGGGCGGGAAGGGGCACGTGCGCAGCGCGATGAAGGCCAACCAGTCGGCCCTCGCCGGCGGCTCGTCCGGCGGCTCCTCCGGGCCGAACGCCGGCGGCGGCCTCGGCCGCACGGGCCTCGGGACCTCCGGCGGGCAGCGGCTGCCCGTCTCGCCGCGCGAGCGCAAGCCGGCGCTCGCCGCGCTCGCCGTGCTGCTCATCCTCGGCGGCGCGCTGGCCAGCGCGTACCTGGTGATGGCCAGCGGTCAGCGGGTCTCGGCGATCCGGATCGCGCAGCCGGTCGCGGCCGGCCAGCAGATCCCGCAGAGCGCGCTCGAAGAAGTGCAGGTCGGCGACACCGGCGTCCAGTTCATCAACTGGTCGGAACGGCTGAACGTGTCCCGCTACTACGCGTCCGTCCCGCTGGTGAAGGGCGCGCTGCTGACCAACGGCATGATCAGCCGGACGGACGAGGCGGCCAAGGGCCGGCTGGTCGTCGGCCTCGCGCTCAAGCCGGGGCAACTGCCGTCCGGCGGCGTGGAGAGCGGCAAGAAGGTGACTTTGTACGCGGTCGGCAACGGCAGCGGCGGCGGCCCGCGCGCCGGGACGGTGCTCGCCGCGGAGGCCATCGTGATCAACGTCGGGGGCGGCGGGAGCGACCGGCTGCGCTCCGACCAGACGACCGTGGACGTCGCCGTCGCGCCCGGCGACGCCCCGCAGGTGACCGAGGCGGCGTCCGCCGGGACGGTCGCGATCGCGCTGATCCCGGACGGGACGAAGGCGCCCGGCCAGCCGGCCGGCGGCGGCGCGCCGGGCAAGCAGCAGCCCTCGCCCGGCGGCTCGCAGCCGCCCGCCGGAACGGGCGGCGGCACGCCGGGCGCCGGGAGCGGCACTCCGGGCACGGGCGGGAACTGACGGTGGCTCTGATCGCGCTCGCGGCCGACAAGGGGGCACCGGGCGTCACGACCGCGGCGGTGGCCCTCGGCGCGGTGTGGCCGCGCCCCGTGCTCGTCGCCGAGTGCGACCAGGCGGGCGGCGACCTGGTGTACCGGCTGCCCGCCGCCGCGCCCGACGGCGGCGCCGGCCGGCAGGGGACGGGCGACGGCGGCATGCTGAACCCGGCCCGCGGGCTGCTCAGCCTCGCCGCGACGGCCCGCCGCGGGCTGCGCCCGGACCAGATCGGCGAGCACTGCCAGCGCCTCGTCGGCGGCCTCGACGTCCTCGTCGGGATCACCAACGCCGAGCAGGCGCAGGCGATGACGTGGCTGTGGGGGCCGCTCGGCCGGGCGTTCGCCGGGCTCGGCACGGTCGACGTGATCGCCGACTGCGGGCGGCTCGGCGCCGGCAGCCCGCTGGCCGACCTGCTGCGCGAGGCGGACATGGTCGTCCTGCTCACCCGCGCGACCTTGGAGCAGGTCGCGCACCTGCGCGAGCGGGTCGCCGCGCTGACCGCGGAGCTGCGCGGCGGGCCGCCGGTCGGGGTGCTGGTGCTCGCCGACCCGCGCGACTTCCGCGGCTCCATCGCCGAGGTCGACCGGATCATCGCCGGGGCGCGCGGCCGGCAGGCCCCCGACCCGGTGGCGCAGGCGGCGCGGCCCGGGCCGGCGCCGTCGGAGGTGCGGGTGCTCGGCGGGCTGGCCCTCGACCCGAAGGGCGCCGACCTGCTGTCGGGCCGCTGGGGCGGGCGGCTGGACCGGTCGCTGCTGATCCGCTCGGCCCGCGAGGTCGCCGGCGACCTGGTCGCCCGGCTCGGCGCCGCGTCCTCCGCCCAATCGGTGCCGGACGCGCCCGGCGAACCCGCGCCGCCCATGCCCCAGCCCCCCGCCGACGGGCGTAACGCCCCGCCGCAGGACGCGGCCGCCGAGCAGGTCCCGGCGGGCGGACGGCACGAGGAGCGGGGGCGCTAGGTGGACCACGTCCTCGTCAAACGGCTCCGCCAGGAGGTCGGCGACCGGCTCGCGCAGCAGCGCCGGATGGACGCCGCGCACGGGCTGCCGCCGATGTCCGGTGAGGACGAGCGGCAGTTCGCGCGCGCGCTCATCGGCCAGGTGCTGGAGGAGTTCGCGCGCGGCGAGATCACCTCCGGACGGCGCCCGCCGAACGCCGAAGAGGAGGAGGCGCTCGCCGCCGGCGTGCACGCCGCGCTGTTCGGGGTCGGCCGGCTCCAGCCGCTGCTGGAGGACCCCGAGATCGAGAACATCGACATCAACGGCTGCGACCGGGTGTTCATCGGCTACGCCGACGGCCGCGAGGTGATGGGCGAGCCCGTCGCCGAGACCGACGAGGAACTGGTCGAGCTGATCCAGATCCTCGCCGCCTACAGCGGGCTGTCCTCGCGACCGTTCGACACCGCGAACCCGCAGCTCGACCTGCGGCTCCCGGACGGTTCGCGCCTCTCCGCGGTGATGGACGTGACGCTGCGCCCCGCGCTGTCGATCCGCCGCGCCCGGCTCGGCAAGGTGTTCCTCGCCGACCTCGTCGGCAACGGCACGTTCCCCCGGGAGCTCGGCCTGTTCTTCCGCGCGGCGGTCCTCGCCCGCAAGAACGTGATGATCGCGGGCGCGACGAACGCGGGGAAGACGACGCTGCTGCGCGCCGTCGCCAACGAGATCCCGGCGAACGAGCGGCTCATCACCGTCGAGCGCGCCCTGGAGCTCGGCCTGGACGCCTTCCCCGAGCTGCATCCGAACTGCGTGGCGTTCGAGCAGCGGCTGCCGAACTCCGAGGGGCAGGGCGCGATCTCGATGGCGGAGCTGGTCCGCCGGTCGCTGCGGATGAACCCGTCCCGCGTCATCGTCGGCGAGGTGCTCGGCGACGAGATCGTCACGATGCTCAACGCGATGACGCAGGGCAACGACGGATCGCTGTCCACCATCCACGCGAACTCGTCGGCGGAGGTGTTCAACCGCATCTCCACCTACGCGATCCAGTCGGAGGAGCGGCTGCCGGTCGAGGCGACGCACATGCTGATCGCGGGCGCGATCGACTTCGTGGTGTTCATCGAGAAGCGCAACGACTACGCCTCCGGCGGTCGGCTGCGCCGCTACGTCGCCAGCGTCCGCGAGGTCACCGGCGTGGACGGGCGGGTGCTGTCGTCGGAGGTGTTCGCGCTCGGGCCCGGCGGGTTCGCCGTGCCGTCCGCGCCGATCGCGTGCGTCGAGGAGCTCGCCGAGTACGGCTACGACCCGTCCCACGGGGGTGCCTGGTGAACGCCGGCGGCAGGGTGACGCCCATCGGGATCGGGGGCCGCTGATGTACTCCGCGGACGTGCTGCTCGCGATCGTCGCCGGCGCCGTGGCGGGCGGCGGGCTCCTGCTGCTGGCCGTCGCGGTCCGCGGCCTGCCGCCCCGGGCGCGCCCGGCGCGCGGCCGCAGCCGCGAGGACCTGATCCGCACCCTCACCACCCGCACCGCCGTCGCCGTCATCGCCGGCGTGCTCGTCCTGGTCGTGACCCGCTGGCCGATCGCCGCCGCCGGGACCGGCGCGCTCGTCCTCGCCTGGGACGGCCTCGCCGGCGGCGCCGCCGAGGAGCGCAAGGGCATGGCGCGGCTGGAGGGCCTCGCCGCGTGGACCGAGTCGCTGCGCGACACCATCGCGGGCGCCGTCGGCCTCGAACAGGCCATCCCCGCCTCGCAGCGCGCCGCCGCCCCCGCGCTGCAGCAGCCGCTGCGCACCCTCGTCGACCGGCTGCACACCCGCGTCCCGATGCCGGAGGCGCTGCGCCGCTTCGCCGACGACATCGACGACCCGTCCGCCGACCTGGTGATCGCCGCGCTGATCCTGAACGCCCGGCTGCGCGGCCCCGGCCTGCGCGACATGCTCGGCGCGCTCGCGACGTCCGCGCGCGCGGAGCTCGACATGCGGCGCCGCGTCGAGGCCGACCGCCGCTCCACCCGGCGCAGCGTCCGGATCGTCGTCGGCGTCTCGGTCGGCACGGCCCTCGCCCTCGCCGTGTTCAACCACTCCTACGTGCAGCCCTACGACGACTTCCTCGGCCAGCTCGTGCTGTGCATCGTCGTCGCCCTGTACGCCGCGGCGTTCCTGTGGCTGCGCCGCCTCGCCAAGTACGACCTGCCCGGACGGTTCCTCAGCGAGCCGCGGCAGGCCCGCCCCGGCGTGCCCGGCGAGGTGCCGAGCACCGTCGCCGGCTGGCAGTCCGGACGCGCCGCCGGGACCACCCAGGACATCCCGCTGCGCGGGCGGCACACCATGGACGCGGGCGGCGGTGGTGCCCCGTGACCGGTGCGATCCTCGCGGGCGCCCTCGTCGGCCTCGGCCTGTACGGGCTCGTCCGGGCGCTGTTCCCGGCGCGGCCCGGCCTCGCCGCGCGGATGGCCGCGCTCGACGCCGCCCGCCGCCGCGACCTGGAGGACGCGCAGGCCGGGACCGACCGGCCCACCGGCCGGTTCGGCGGGATGCGGGCGCGGCTCGGCCGGGAACTGGTGGTGTTCTGCGAGTCGCGCGGCTGGAAGATGCGCTCCGTCCGCGCCGACCTCGCCATCACCGAGCGGTCGCTGGAGGCGTTCCTCGCGACGAAGTTCCTGCTGCCCGCCGCCGCGCTGCTGTTCATCCCGCTGGTCGCCGGCTACTTCGCGCTGCTCGGCTTCGGGTCGTCCGTGCAGGTCCCGGTCTGGATCTGCGTGCTGTTCGCCGCGCTGTTCTTCTTCTTCCCCGACATGCAGCTGCGGCAGGAGGCGCAGGCCCGCCGGCAGGACTTCCGGCACGTCGTCGGCGCCTTCCTGGACCTGGTCTCGATGAACCTCGCGGGCGGGCGCGGCGTCCCGGAGGCGCTGATGAGCGCCTCCAACGTCGGCGACGGCCCGGCGATGCGCCGGATCCGCGACGCGCTCGGCAACGCCCGCCTCACCGGGCAGACGCCCTGGCAGGCGCTCGGCCGGCTCGGCGACGACCTCGACATCGCCGAGCTGCGCGACCTCGCCGGCGCGCTCGCGCTGGTGTCCGACGACGGCGCGCAGATCCGCCGGTCGCTGTCGGCGCGCGCCGCGTCGATGCGCAGCCGCGAGCTGTCGGAGCTGGAGGGCAAGGCGGGCGAGCGGTCGCAGTCCATGCTCGTCGCGCAGCTGTTCCTGTGCGCCGGCTTCCTGGTCTTCCTGGCCTACCCGGCCCTGATGCGGGTGCTCGCGTCGTGACGTCCGCACCGGCCGCCGTCCCTCTGGAGGTAACACGATGAATCCCCTGAACGACCCGGCCCTGGTCTATCTGCGCGCCATGCTCGGCACGCGGCTCGCGCGGCTGCGCGACGAGGAGGAGCGCAGCCGGGGCGCCTCGGCGATCGAGTGGGCGATCATCACCGCGATCCTCGCGCTGATCGCGATCACCATCGGCGCGATCATCCAGAAAAAGATCCAGGACAAGGCCAACAGCATCAACACGGGCTGACCGGGATGCGGTGCCGTGGACCCGCGCGGCCGGCCGCCGCGCTCGCCGCCGCCCGGCGCCGGCTCCGGTCCGACGCGGGCGTGTCGTCGATGGAGTGGGCGCTGCTCACGCCGGTGCTCATCCTCGTGCTGCTCGCCGTCGTCCAGTTCGCGATGGTGTTCCACGCGCGGCAGGTCGCCCTCGCCGCCGCGCAGTCCGGCGCCCGCGTCGCCCGGACGCAGCCGGTCGGCGGCGGCTGGCAGGACGCGGCGGTCGCGAAGGCCACCGGCGACATCGACCACATCGGCCCGCACCTGATCAGCGGCCTGCACGTCGACACGGGCGAGGTCAACGACGAGCGGTGGGTCCAGGTCAGCGGGACGGCGGTGCAGGTCATCCCGTTCATGACCTTCCACGTGTCGCAGCGGTCGCAGGGGCCGATCGAGTGCTTCCGGCCGGACGTCGGGACGGGCGTCGCCTGCCAGCAGGGAGCGGGCGGGTGAGGCGGCGCGTTCTCCGGCGGGTGCTCAGGCACGGGGCCGATGGTGACCGGGGCTCGATGTCGCTGGAGCTGGTGCTCGTCACGCCGCTGTTCGTCGCGTTCCTGCTGTTCCTCGCCGGGGCCGGGCGGATGGTGGACGCGCAGAGCCAGGTGGACGGCGCCGCCCGCGACGCGGTGCGCGCCGCGTCCATCGCCCGCGACGCCGGGTCCGCGCAGGAGCTCGCGCAGGAGACCGCGACCGCCGGGCTCCGCGACTCGCATTGGTGCTCCGGCGGCCCGTCCGTCCAGACGGACGTGTCGGGCTTCGCGCCGGGCGGCCGCGTCGTCGTGACGATCGTGTGCGACGTGAACCTGTCCGACCTGGCGTTCATCGGGCTGCCCGGCACCAAGCGGCTGCAGGGCAGGTCGGTCGCCCCGATCGACACCTTCACCTTCCGCGGCGGCGACGGCGGCGGGCCGGTGGAACCGGGGGACGGCCGATGAGACGCCTCCCGCACGCTCTCCCCGCCGGTGACGACCTCCCCGCCGGTGACGACCGGGGCACGATCGCGATGTACACCGTCCTGTTCACCCCGATCGTGCTGTTGCTGGCGGGCCTGCTGGTCGACGGCGGCCTCGCCATCCACGCGCGGCAGCGCGCCGCCGACATGGCCGAGCAGGCCGCCCGCGCCGGCGCGAACCAGATCGACACCGACGCGCTCCGCGCCACCGGCAAGCCCGTCCTGGACCCGGGACGGGCCCGCGCCGCCGCCTGCGACCTGCTCGGCGCGTTCGGCACCCAGGTCACCGCGTCGCGCTGCGACGCCGACCAGCAGCAGGTGACGGTCAGCGTCGAGATCACCGTGAAGCCGCAGATCCTCGGGATCGTCCCGGGGTTCGGCACGTTCACCCTGACCTCGACCGAGACCGCCCGCCCCGTCACCGGAGGAAACGGCCCATGAGGCCCCTGGAGAACGGCCTTACCATGGGTGCGACGTCCTGTTCGGGATCTGTCGGCGAGGACCGGCGAACGGTGGGGGCGCGATGGTGACGCGGCATGGCCGGCGGGCCCCGGTGCGGGCGCGCCGCGGCCCCGGCGACGTCCTCGCCGGGATCGGCGCGCTCGCGGCGCTGGCCGCGCTGCTCGCCGGGGTCCCGTACGCGCTGCTGACGTTCTTCGGGTCGCCGCTCCCGTCGCGGCTGCCCGCCGCGTCCGACCTCACGCACCGGATCGGGCCGGACTCGCTCATCGGCGTCCTCGTCGTGCTGGTCTGGCTCGCCTGGATCCAGCTCGCGCTGTGCGTCATCGTCGAGGTGTACGCGGGCGTGCGCGGGGTCGGCGTGCCCGCGCGGGTGCCGCTCGCGGGCGGCACGCAGTCGCTGGTGCACCGGCTCGTCGTCGCCGCGCTGCTGCTGTTCACCGCCACGTCCGTGATCATGCCCGCGCTCTCCGGCGGGCTGTCGCAGCGTCCCGCGCACACACAGGCGCAGGAGTTCCACCGCGTGCCGGACGCGCCGGACCGTCCCGCCGAGACCCCCGCCGCACCGGCCGAGACCCGCACCGAGACGCTCGCCGAGAAACCGCTCACCACCAAGATCTACCGGGTGCATCCGCCGGAGGGCCGCCACCACGAGAGCCTGTGGGAGATCGCCGAGAAGTGCCTCGGCGAGGGGCGCCGCTACAAGGAGATCTACGACCTCAACAAGAGCCACGTGCAGCCGGACGGGACGCGCCTCACCATCGCGAGCCTGATCCGTCCCGGCTGGATCCTGGAGATGCCGGCCGACGCCAAGCACGCGCACACCATCCCCGTCCAGGACCTGCACGACTACTACCGGTTCGGGCACGCCGTCCCCGACCGCCCGCAGCACCAGGACCCGGCGCCCTCGACGCCCGCCCCCCAGAAGCCCGCGTCCTCTCAGCCGGCACCGTCTCAGCCCGCCCCCTCTCAGCCGACACCGTCCAAGCCCGCGCCGCAGCCGTCCCAGACCGAGGCGCCGACGCACGGCGCGACGCCGCAGCCGCAGGTGCCGGCGCCGTCCCGGCCGCCCGCGCAGACGCCCGCCCCCACCCCGGCCCCGTCCCACACGACCGCGCCCTCACACGAGGCCACGCCCTCGCACGAGGCGACGCCGTCGCACGAGGCCACGCCGTCGCACAAGACAGAGACCCCGTCGCACCCGCCCGCGCACGGGGGCGGCACGGACGGGCCGTCCGGCGAGATGGGCGGCGGTGCCGGCAGCGGCGGCGCGAGCCTGCCCGGCCAGAGCAGGACCGCCTACGACGAGCCCGGCCCGACCTTCGAGCTGAAATGGCCGCAGGGCCTCGCCGCCGCGTCGCTGCTGGCGGCGGGCCTGCTCAGCGTGCTCGGCCGGCGCCGCCGCACGCAGATGTGGAACCGCGCGTTCGGGCACATGATCGTCCGGCCGGAGGGCGAGGCGGCGGAGGCGGAGCGCGCGCTGCGGTTCGGCTCCGACGAGGACGGCGCGCGGCTGCTGGACCTCGGCCTGCGGCACCTGTCGAAGTCGATGGCCGCCGGCGGCCGCGCCCTCCCGACCGTCTACGGCGTGCACCTCGGCCGGTCCCAGAACGGGCAGGGCAGCCTCGACCTGTGGATCGCGCCCCCCGACCGCAACCCGCCCGCGCCCTGGCAGGCGTACGACGACGGGCAGGTGTGGCGGCTGCGCGGCGACGCGGCGGCCGGGCTGGAGGCCTCCGACCTCGCCGACGTCCTCGCCCCCTACCCGGGCCTGGTCTCCATCGGCACCAACGACAACGGCCGCATCCTCGTCGACCTGGAGGCGGCGCACGGGCTGATCGCGCTGCGCGGCCCCGACGCCGACCGGCGCGCCGCGCTCGCCGCGATCGCGATGGAGCTGGCGACGAACCGCTGGTCCGACCATATGCGGATCACGCTCGTCGGGTTCGGCGCGGAGTTCGGCGAGGGCCTCGGCCGGATCGCCCCGGACCGCGTCCGGTCCGTGCCGAACCTCGCCGACGCGCTGCCCGAGCTGGAGGGGCGCACCGAGGAGGTCCGGCAGGCGCTCGCCGCGTCCGGCGTCGACTCGGTGCTCACCGGGCGGTGCCGCGGCGTGTTCGGCGAGGCGTGGATGCCGCACTACCTCGTCATGGCCGATCAGCCGACCGAGTGGGAGGCCGACCGGCTCGTCGCGCTCGCCCGCTCCGGCACCCGGATGGCCGCCGGCTACCTCGTCCCCGGCGACGTGCAGGGCGCCACCTGGACCTGGGACGTCGACGAGCGCGGCCGGCTGCAGGCGGGCGTGCTCGGCTTCGAGGTGGACGCCCAGCTCGTCCGCGAAGACCAGTACCGGGCGGTGTTCGAGCTGTTCCGCGCGGCCGGCCGGACCGACGCGGTGCCGCTGCCGGACGCCGCGGGCGGCCCGCAGCCGCCCGCCGCGCAGCAGTCGTCGGTCGACGTCCGGCTGCTCGGCCCGGTCGAGGTCGAGGCGCCCGGCCCGATGGACGAGAGCCGCCGCGAGCTGTGCACCGAGGTGCTCGTCTACCTGGCGGCTCATCCGAACGGCGTGCATCCGACGGTGCTGTCCGGCGCGATCTGGCCGCGCGGCGTCACCGCGGGCGTCCGCGACGCGTGCGTGGCGCGCGTGTCGGACTGGCTGGGCCGCGACGCCCGCGGCCGCCCGAACCTGTACTACGACGAGCGGGGCCGGATCCGGCTCGGCTCGGAGGTCCGCGTCGACCTCGCGGTGTTCCGGTGGCTGGTGTGGCGGTCCGCCGCCGAGCCCGCGTCCGAGACGGCCTACATGTCGTACGCGCTGGACCTCGTCCGGGGCCCGCTGCTCGCCGGCCGCCCGCGCGGCCGCTACTCCTGGCTCGCCGCGCACGACCTGGAGTACGAGGCGACCGCGCGGGTCGTGGACGTCGCGCACCGGCTCGCCGTGCTGCGGCTGGAGGAGGGCGACGCGCGCGGCGCGGTCGCCGCGGCCCGCGCCGGGCTGCGCCTCGCGCCCGACGACGAGGGGCTGTGGCGGGACCTGCTCCGCGCCGTCCACGCGACCGGCGACCAGGCGCAGGTCGCGATCGCGGTGGACGAGCTGCGCGGCCGCGTCGGCCGCGACCCGATGATCGACCAGCTGCAGCCCGAGACGGAGGCGCTGGTCGAGGAACTCCTCCCGGAGTGGCACAGCGTCGGCACCGGCCCGCTCTCACGTTGACTTGCGGCGTGTCGGCCTTATCGCGGCCGTATTAAGGCCGACACGCCGCAAGTCAACGGGGCGGGTGGGTCGTGCGGGGGAGGCGGAAGATCGCCTGAGTCGGCGATGCCCCAGGACGCCCGCCGGACGACGATCGAGGGCATGAAGACACGGGTTCCGTTCATCGCCGCTCCCCTCCTCGTCACCGTGTACGGCCTGTTCCGCCTCGCGGACGGCATGGAAGGAGACCGCGGCCCCGGCCCGGCCTGGACGGCCGGGCACGTCGCGTTCCTCGCCGCGCTCGTCCTGTTCCTCCCGGTGCTGTGGGAGATGCGGCGGCGCGCGGGCGGCGGCGCGTTCGCCACCGCGACCGCGGTCGTCGGGCTGACCGGGGTGGCGTGCGCGATGGTGCAGATCGGCATAGACATCGTCGTCGGGGCGCTCGCCTCCGACCACGCCGATATGGCCCGGAGGTTCGACGACGTCCAGGGCGTCCCCGGCGTGATGCCGGTCGTCTACACCGTCGGCCCGGTGCTGTTCTACGTCGGGCTGGCCGTCTCGCTCGGACATGTCGCGGCACGGCGGGCCGTCCCGGTGTGGGCGCCGGTGGTGCTGCTCGCCGGTGTCGCCGCGTCGGCCGCCGACCTGGACCTGCTGCCGGTCGCGGGCCTGCTCATCCTCGCCGCGCTCGTCCCGCTGGTCCGCGGCGACCGCGCCGCCCGGCATGCCGCCGGTGTCCGGGCCGGCGCGTGACACAATCGTGGCCCGTGGCTACTTCGCCGGTGTTCGCCCCGGTCCGCCGGCTGGCGGGATCATGGTGGTCGGACGTGGCGCTCACCGGTGTCGTCGCGGTCGCCCAGGTCTGGCCGCTGCTGTTCACGGACGCCCAAGCCGGGCGGCCCTGGGACCAGTGGGGCTACGTCGCCACCATCGGATCGGCGGTGCCGCTGCTGTGGCGGCGGCGCGCCCCCGCCGCGGCCGCGCTGCTGACCGTCATGGTGGGGTCGACGTACGACCTGGCCGACACGGTTCCTTCGCAGCCGCTCTGGTACGGCGCGCTCATCGCGATCTACGGGGTCGCCGCCAGGTCGCGTCCGGCCGTCCGCCTCGCGGTGTTCGCCCTGCTGTGCGCCGGCGGGCTGGCCACCGTCGGATCCGCGGACACCGCGTTGCGCGGCGTCGTGCTGTACGTGACCGCGTACGCGCTCGGCCGCGCCGCCGCCGGGTCCCGTGCGCAGGCGGCCGTGCTGGAGGAACGCGCCGCCCGGTTGGAGCGCGAGCGCAGGCTGGACGCGGAACGGGCCGCCGAACGCGAGCGCGCCCGGATCGCCCGCGACATGCACGACGTCCTCGCCCACTCGATCAGCCTGATGGTGGTGCAGGCCGAGGCGGGGCCGGTCGTCCTCGGCAGCGCCCCCGACCGCGCCGCCGCCGCGTTCGACACCATCGCCGGCACGGGACGCGACGCGCTCGGCCAGCTCCGCCGGATGCTCGCCGTGCTGAAGGACGAGGACGGGCCGCGCGCCCCGCAGCCGACCCTTGACGACCTGCCCGCCCTCGCCGCGCAGGTCTCCGGCGCGGGACTGCGGGTGGGCTGCTCCGCCGAGGGCGAGCCGCGCCCGCTGCCCGCCGACTGCGGCGTCGCCGCCTACCGGATCGCGCAGGAGGCGCTCACCAACGTGGTCAAGCACGCGGGCGCCGGGACCGCCGAGATCCGGCTGACCTGGGCCGACGACGCGCTGACGATCAGCGTCGTCGACGACGGCCGGGGCGCCGGCACCGGCCTGCCGTCCGGCGGGAACGGCCTGATCGGCATCCGCGAGCGCGCCGCCGCCTGCGGCGGGACCGCGACCGCCGGGCCGCGTGCCGACGGCCCCGGCTTCGAGGTGTCGGCGCGGCTCCCGCTCGCCGGGGCGGCGGCATGACCGTCCGCGTCGTGGTCGCCGACGACCAGGAGCTCGTGCGCGCCGGGTTCGCGATGATCCTCGACGCGCAGCCCGATATCGAGGTCGTCGCCGAGGCGGGCGACGGCTTCCAGGCGGTCGGCGCGGTTCGCGAGCACCGCCCCGACGTCGTCCTCCTCGACATCCGGATGCCCGGCATGGACGGCATCGAGGCCGCCCGCACCGTGTGCGCCGAGCCGGGCTGCCGCGCGATCATGCTGACCACGTTCGGGCAGGACGACTACGTCTTCGAGGCGCTGCGGGCGGGCGCGAGCGGGTTCCTGCTCAAGGACGTCCGCCGCGACGACCTCGTGCACGCGGTCCGCGTCGTCGCCGCGGGGGAGTCGCTGCTCGCGCCCGCCGTCACCCGCACGCTGATCGCCGCGTTCACCTCCGGCGCCGCGTCCCGCCCGCTGGACGCCGGGCGCCTCGACGTGCTCACCGTCCGCGAGCGCGAGACGCTGCGGCTGCTGGCCCGCGGGCTGTCCAACGCCGAGATCGCCGCGGCCCTGGTGGTCAGCGAGCACACGGTGAAGACGCACGTCAGCAACGTGCTCACCAAGCTCGGGCTGCGCGACCGGATCCAGGCCGTGATCGCCGCCTACGAGACCGGACTCGCCGTCCCCGGCCGCCTCCCGCCCTGATCAGCGGTACAGGCCTGTGCCGCCGAGCGAGTACCGGCCCGGCTGCGGATGCACGCACAGCCCCGCCGGACGTCCCCGGAGCCGCGCGTGCCGCAGCACCCGGCCCGTCCGCGTCGACACCGCGTACACCAGCCCGCCGCCGTCGGCCAGCCACAGCGCCCGGCCGTCCGACGACACCCCGCCCGGCACCGCGTCCCCGCCGCCCGGCAGCGGCCACCGCGCGGTGACCCGGCGCGTCCGGAAGTCCACGGCGGCCAGCGTCCCGCCGCCCGCGACGAACAGCCGCCGCGCGTCCCGGCTGATCGCCAGCCCCCGCGCGCCCGGCGCCGTCCGGACGAACCCGCGCGGCGCGAACGCCCGCGCGTCCACCGCCCACACCCCGCCCCTCGCCGCGTCCGCGACGAAGAACGTCCCGCCGTCCGGGGACAGCCGCACGTCGCCGGGCCGGGCGCCGTCCGGCAGCCGGAGCGTGCCCGCGACCCGCCGCCCCGGCACGTCCACGCGCACCAGCGCCCCCGCCGCCGCGCAGCTCAGCACCAGGGTGCGGCCGCGGAGCGAGAAGTCGCCCGCCGCCGCCGCGCACGGCAGCGGCACCGACGCCCGCGGCCGCATCGTCCGCGGGTCGCGCACCTCGACCCGCCGCGGACGCCCCGCGACGACCAGCGCCGCCCGCCCGTCCGGGGGGAAGAACAGCCCCGCCGGGTCGGTGACCTTCACCGGCCGCCCGCGGCGCCCGGTCCGCGCCGTCAGCGGGACCAGCACGTCGTGCACGGTGTCGGCAGCCCACAGCCGCCGCATGTCCCACGACGGCACGACCCCCGACGCGGCGACGCCCGCGCCGAGCCGGCCGACGAGGCGCAGCGTCCGCGGGTCGATGACCTCGATGCCGCGCCCGTCCGCGACGTACAGCCGCGCCGGCATGTCCCGCGCGCCGGGCGCGATCATGCCGGGGCCGGTCGCCGCGTACACGCGCCCGCCCGCCGGGGCGACGGGCACCGCGCCCGGCGGGTCCGCCGCGCGGGGCCGTCCCGGCCTCGGCCGCACGTAGGGCGCGGCGCCGCCGAGCCCCACCACGGGCTCGTCCGCGCCGCCCTCGCCGGGCCGGTAGAAGTCCACGGGCGACCCGCACCCCGAGGCCAGCGCCATGACCCCGGCCAGCGCGAACGCGCCGAGCAGGCTCCGGCGCCGTCCCGCGGCACAGCCTCTCCCCATCACGGCGGGGACTGTACTCGCCCGCAACTCACCGCGCCCGAATAACTACGAGACGTGTCCATCCTCGTTTCGCGTGAAGGCGAGGCTTGCCGCTCCGGAAGCCGTCTGCTAGTAATGGGGGCAATGGGAACTCTGTGATCACTGCGTTGCAAGCGCGCACCCGGCGTCGAGCCGCGCTCCGCCACGCCCTGCCAACGCATTGATCACTGGAGTTCCTTTTTGCGTACCGCGCAATCCCGCCTCGTCCTGTCCGGCGTCACCAGGCGCTACGACGACCACGTCGTCCTCGACCGGGTGTCGCTGTCGATCCGCCCCGGCGACAAGGTCGGGGTGATCGGCGAGAACGGCTCGGGGAAGTCGACGCTTCTGCGCCTCATCGCCGGCGTCGAGGCCCCCGACAACGGCACCGTGGACGTCACCGCGCCCGGCGGCATCGGCCACCTGCCGCAGACCCTCGACCTCCCGCCGTCCGCGACCGTGCAGGACGCGATCGACCTCGCGCTCGCCGACCTGCGCGACCTCCGGGACCGGATGGCCCGCGCCGAGGCCGGGCTCGGCACCGCCACGCCCGCCGAACTCGCCGAGTACGGCGACCTCGTCGAACGGTTCGAGGCGCGCGGCGGCTACGAGGCCGACGCCCGCGTCGAGATCGCCCGCAGCGCCCTCGGCGTGTCCGGCTTCGCCCGCGACCGGACGCTCGGCACCCTGTCCGGCGGCGAACGGTCGCGGCTGATGCTCGCCGCGACGCTCGCCGCGTCCCCCGAACTGCTCCTGCTGGACGAGCCCACCAACGACCTCGACGACGACGCCGCGCAGTGGCTGGAGGAACGGCTGCGCACCCATCGCGGGACCGTCGTCGCCGTCACCCACGACCGCGCGTTCCTCGACCGCGTCACCGCCACCGTCCTCGAAGTCGACCACGACCGGCGGACGGTCCGGCGCTACGGCAACGGCTACACCGGCTACCTCGCCGCGAAGGCCGCCGCCCGGGAGCGGCACCGGCACGAGTACGAGACGTGGCGGGAGGAGGTGCGGCGGCACGAGGCGCTCGCCGACGGCAACATCGAACGGCTCTCGGCGATCCCGCGCAAGGGCCCGTGGGCGTTCAGCGGCGCGGGGGCGTTCCGCGCGCGGTCCCGCTCGCACGGCGCGATGTCCCGGATCCGCAGCGCGCGGCAGCGGCTCCGGGAACTGCGGGACGACCCGGTCGCGCCGCCGCCCGAGCCGCTGCGGTTCGCGGCCCGCCCGTCCACCGCCGGCGCGCCGCCGGACGGCCCGGCGGTCGAACTCGAGGAGGTCCGGATCCCCGGCCGCCTGGAGATCGGGTCGCTGCGCGTCCGGCCGGGCGAGCGGGTCCTGATCACCGGCCCGAACGGCGCCGGGAAGACGACGCTGATGCGGGTGCTGGCCGGTGAGCTGGACCCGGCGGAGGGCCGTGTCCGCCGCCCGGCGAACGTCGGCCATCTGCGCCAGGACGGCGGGCCGTCCCACCGCGACGGCCGGACGCTGCTGCGCGCGTTCGGCGAGGGCCGGGCCGGCGAGCCTGAGGAGCACGCCGCCGAGCTGCTCGCCATGGGCCTGTTCACGGCCCCCGACCTGGGCAAGAGCGTCCGGGCCCTCTCGGCGGGGCAGCGCCGCAGGCTGGAGCTGGCCCGCCTCGTCTCCGGCCGCGCGGACCTCGTCCTGCTGGACGAACCCACCAACCACCTGTCGCCGCTGCTGGTCGACGAGCTGGAGGAGGCCCTCGACGGCTACGCGGGAGCGCTCGTCATCGTCACGCACGACCGCCGCATGCGCGCGTCCTTCACGGGCCGCCGCCTGGAACTCCGGGACGGCCGGGTGACCGGCGAGCAGGCCGCCTGACCGGCGGCGGGGGCCGGGACACCGTTCCGGTCCCCGCCGCGGGCGCCCCCGAGCACGCGTCAGCCGGACGAGGGGAGCCGCCCGGCGGCGAGCCCGGCGACGACCGCGATGAGCAACCCGGCCAGGACGAAACCGGCGGCGCGCAGCCCCTCCTGCCGCGCCGCGCGGACGAGCACGAACCCGCCGCCGGCCGCCCCCACGCCGGCCAGGATGCCGGGAGGATTCAGGTAGCAGAGGGAGGCGATCGCCAGGACACCGCCCATGGCGACGGCGAGCCAGCCGACGAACACCAGACGCCAACCGTGGCGGCGCATGCGGACCTCCTCGCCGGAGCGGACCGGTCGGATCCGCCGCATCCTACGCCGCGGGAGGCGGGTCAGTCGGACTTGCCGAAGCCGATGCCGAACTCGCGGTAGACGCGCTCCCAGAAGCCGTCCCGCAGCCAGGTGCGGGCCTCCTGGTAGGGGCGCAGGGAGCCGCCGAGCTCCTTCTCCGCCTCGATCAGCAGCTCCTTGTCGATGACGGGCGGCAGGATCGGGCCGGGGAGCAGGTCGCGGATGTTGTCGCGGCCCCGCTCGAAGATCCACTTCTGTGCGACGTGCTCGCCGATCTCCAGCATGTGGTCGCGGTCGGGGCCGAGCCGGCCGTCGGACTGGGCGGCGGACGCCGCGTTCATCGAGGCCGCCACGGTCGCCGGGGTCACCGGGGCGCCGCCCGGGACGGGCACGGCGGTGCGGACGGCCGCGGCGGGCGCCGGCTTGACCGCCGGGGGGCGCCCGGCGAACACCTGCGACGGCGACGGGACGGGCGAGGCGCGGTGCGCGGCGGCGGCCGCGTCGCGGACCGCGGCGGCGGTGCCGGGCGCGGGCACCGGCAGCACCTTGGCCTTGGTGAAGTAGGGGCGCAGGAAGTCGGCGGACAGCACCTCGACCCGGTCGGACTCCCAGACCAGCCATTCGGCCTGGTTGGAGCCGTGCGTCGGCTCCACGCCCCACAGGTGCACGCGGACGCCGTAGCGCTGCGCGGCCTCCACGGCGGGCAGCATGTCCTCGTCGCCGGCCAGCAGCACCGCGTCGGTGATCGCGCGGTGCCGGGCGAGCGCCTCCAGGTCGGCGCGCAGCTGCGCGTCCACGCCCTTCTGCTGGCCCTGCGCGTTGAGGTTGCCGAGCCGCAGCTTCACCAGCGGCAGGTTCGCGATCACGCGCTGGTCGACGGTCGGCTGCTTCTTCGGCGCCGCGTCGAACCAGTACACCCGGAGCAGCTCGCCGAGCAGCTGGTCGTCGGCATGGCTGGTCAGCGCCTTGATCAGCTGTTCGGCGGCGACCCGGTACTCGCGCCGGGAGCCGCAGCCGAGCAGCAGGGCCCCGGAGGCCGCGTAAAGGTACCCCGCGTCGACGAAGATGGCGTAGCGCGCGGGCTGTGGGACGAACTCCGAGGTGGCCATGGCCTTCCACCTTATTCGTGCGGGGACCCCCGCTGGGTGCGAACCACGGTTACGTGTCGTCCGATCGCGTTCCCCGCGCGTGGATCAACACACCCCATACGCCGCGAGATCGGGCGCATCCCGGGCGCGTCGCGTCCGGGGTCAGCGGGGCAGGCCGCTGGCCCGCCACGCGCCGGGGCCGCGCGGCGCGAGGCCGCCGGACACGGTGGCGCGGACGAGCCGCGTCCGGTCCGCCCAGCGGGACGTGCGGGCCTCGCCCGCGCCGCCCGAGGCGGCGGCGGCCGCGCGGGCGCGCGCGGTCAGCACGGCGACGAGCGCGGCGACCTCCTCGGGGGACGGGTCGCCCCGCACCACCTGCAGGAACGGCTTGTCTTCAGCGGTCACGGGTTCTCCTCGGCCGCCGGGACCGGGCGCGGCGGCCCGGCCCCGGAACGGGCGTCCGTCTCGGTGCTCTACAGCGGGATGTTGCCGTGCTTCTTCGGCGGCAGCGTCTTGCGCTTCTCGCGCAGCGCCCGCAGCGCCTTCACGACCTGGCCGCGCGTCTCCGACGGCTTGATCACCGCGTCGACGTAGCCGCGGTCGGCGGCGACGTAGGGGTTGGCGAGGGTGTCCTCGTACTCGGTGATCAGCTCGGCGCGGCGGCCGTCGGCGTCGTCCGCGGCGGCCAGCTCGCGCCGGTACAGGATGTTGACGGCGCCCTGCGCGCCCATCACGGCGATCTGCGCGGTCGGCCACGCGAGGTTGATGTCGGCGCCGAGGTGCTTGGAGCCCATGACGTCGTACGCGCCGCCGTACGCCTTCCGGGTGATCACGGTGACCAGCGGGACGGTCGCCTCGGCGTAGGCGTACAGCAGCTTCGCGCCGCGCCGGATGATCCCGTTCCACTCCTGGTCGGTGCCGGGCAGGAAGCCGGGGACGTCCACGAAGGTCAGCACCGGGACGTTGAACGCGTCGCAGGTCCGGACGAACCGGGCGGCCTTCTCGGAGGCGTCGATGTCGAGCGTCCCGGCGAACTGCATCGGCTGGTTCGCGACGATGCCGACCGAGTGGCCCTCGACGCGGCCGAACCCGCAGATGATGTTCGGCGCGAACAGCTCCTGGACCTCCAGGAACTCGCCGTCGTCGAGCACGTGCTCGATCGCGGTGTGCATGTCGTACGGCTGGTTCGGCGAGTCCGGGATGAGGGTGTCGAGGTCCTCGACCAGCTCGGACGGGTCGGCCGGCGCGTCGAACGCGGGCGCGTCCGCGAGGTTGTTGGACGGCAGGTAGGACAGCAGCGACTTGACGTACTCGATCGCGTCCTCCTCGTCGGAGCCCTGGTAGTGGGCCACGCCGGACTTGGAGTTGTGCGAGTGCGCGCCGCCGAGCTCCTCCATGGTCACCTCTTCGCCGGTGACCGTCTTGATGACGTCCGGGCCGGTGATGAACATGTGCGAGGTCTGGTCGGCCATGACGATGAAGTCGGTGATCGCGGGGGAGTACACCGCGCCGCCCGCGCACGGCCCGAGGACCAGCGAGATCTGCGGGATGACGCCGGAGGCGTGCACGTTCCGCTTGAAGATCTCGGCGTACAGGCCGAGCGCGACCACGCCCTCCTGGATCCGCGCGCCGCCGGAGTCGTTGATCCCGACCATCGGGCAGCCGGTCTTCAGCGCGTGGTCCATCACCTTGACGATCTTCTCGCCGAAGACCTCGCCGAGGGATCCGCCGGAGACGGTGAAGTCCTGGCTGAAGACCGCGACCGGCCGGCCGTCGACCGTGCCGTAGCCGGTGACGACGCCGTCGCCGTAGGGCCGGTTCTTCTCCATCCCGAAGTTGGTGGACCGGTGCCGCGCCATCTCGTCGAACTCGACGAACGAGCCGGGGTCGAGCAGCGCGTCGATCCGCTCCCGGGCCGTCATCTTGCCCTTGGCGTGCTGCTTCTCGACGGCGCGCGCCGAGCCGGCGTGCACCGCCTCGTAGCGGCGTCGTTCCAGGTCCGCGATCTTTCCCGCCGTCGTGTGGATGTCGTACTCGACCGCGGGTTCAGGGGCTTCCATCGCCATGCGGGCCAGGGTAACCGCACACTGATGCACACAATGCGGGCGGGGCCCGCTGACCGGGATGAACGGCCCCGGAGGGGCCCTCGTTACGCTGGGGCACGTGGCTACGAAGACGCGAGACACCCTTCGGCAGGACATGCCCGAACCGCTGCGCCGCGACGTCCGGCTGCTCGGCGCGATGCTCGGCGACGGGCTCGTGGAGTACGGCGGCCAAGGGCTGCTGGACGACGTCGAGCGGCTGCGCCACGCGGTGATCGCGGCGCGCCGCGGCGAGACGTCCGCGGACGAGGTCGCGGCGATCGTCGACGGCTGGACGCTGGAGCGCGCCGAACAGGTCGCGCGGGCGTTCACCGTGTACTTCCACCTGACGAACCTCGCCGAGGAGCACCACCGGATCCGGACGCTGCGCGAGCGCGACACCGGGGAGACGGTGCCCGGCTCGGTGGCCGCCGCGGTCGAGGAGATCCGCACCGAGAAGACCGGCACCGAGAAGACCGGCACCGCGGGCGGCGGCCGGCTCGCCGAGATGATCGGCGGCCTGGAGTTCCGGCCGGTCTTCACCGCGCACCCGACCGAGGCCCGGCGCCGCGCCGTCGTCACCGCGATCCAGCGGATCAGCGACCTGCTGACCGCGCTGAACGCGGGCCAGGGCGCGAGCGAGCGGGAGGAGACCGAGCGGCGGCTCCGCGAGGAGATCGACGTGCTGTGGCGGACGGCGCTGCGCCGCGGTACCCAGATGGACCCCCTCGACGAGGTCCGGACCGCGATGGCCGCGTTCGACGAGACGATCTTCCGGGTCGTCCCGCACGTGTACCGGACGCTCGACCGCGCCCTCGACGGCGACGACACCGGCACCCGGCCGCCGAAGGCCCGCCCGTACCTGCGGTTCGGCAGCTGGATCGGCGGCGACCGGGACGGCAACCCGTACGTCACCGCGCAGGTCACCCGGGACGCGGTCATGATCCAGGCGGACCACGTGCTGCGCGCGCTGGAGAACGCGTGCGCGCGGGTCGGCCGGGAGCTGACCGTCCACGAGTCGACGACGCCCGCGTCCGACGCGCTGCGCACCGCGCTCGCCGGCGCCCGCACCGCGCACCCGTCGCGGCTCGCCGAGGGCGCCAAGCGGTCGCCGGGCGAGCCGCACCGCCAGTTCCTGCTGTACGCGGCGAACCGGATCGCCGCGACCCGCGAGCGCGACGCCGACCTCGCCTACGGCTCGCCGGACGAGCTGCTCGCCGACCTGCGGACCGTCCAGGAGTCGCTGGCCGCGGCCGGGGCCGTCCGGCAGGCGTACGGGCGCGTCCAGCAGCTGATCTGGCAGGTCGAGACGTTCGGGTTCCACCTCGCCGAGCTGGAGATCCGGCAGCACTCCGAGCTGCACGAGCAGGCGCTGGCCGAGGTCCGGGCGGGCGGCGGGCTGTCGGAGATGACCGAGGAGATCCTCGAGACGCTGCGGGTCGTCGCGTGGATCCAGAAGCGCTTCGGGGTCCGCGCCTGCCACCGCTACATCGTGTCGTTCACCCGGTCCGCGCAGGACATGGCGAACGTCCACGAGCTGGCCGAGTCGCTCGGCGACGGCGCGCCCGTCATCGACGTGATCCCGCTGTTCGAGACCGGCGAGGACCTGGAGCGCGCCCCGTCCGTGCTGGAGGGGATGCTGGAGATCCCGGCCGTGCGGCGGCGTCTGGACGACACCGGCCGCCGCATGGAGGTCATGCTCGGCTACTCCGACTCCGCCAAGCAGCTCGGCCCGGCCAGCGCCACCCTGCGCCTGTACGACACGCAGGAGGCCCTCACCGAGTGGGCCGCCCGCAACGACATCACGCTGACGCTGTTCCACGGCCGCGGCGGGTCCCTCGGCCGCGGCGGCGGCCCCGCGAACCGGGCGATCCTCGCGCAGGCGCCCGGGTCCGTCGCGGGCCGCTTCAAGGTCACCGAGCAGGGCGAGGTCATCTTCGCCCGGTACGGCCGCACCGAGATCGCCGAGCGGCACGTCGAGCAGGTCACCAGCGCCGTCCTGCTGGCCTCGACCGACGCCGTCCAGGACCGCGCGCGGCAGGCCGCCGCCCGGTTCCGGCCGCTCGCCGACAAGATCGGCGAGGCGGCCAAGGACGCGTTCCGGTCGCTCATCGAGACCGCGGACTTCGCCGCCTGGTTCGCTCGCGTCAGCCCGCTGGAGGAGATCGCCGAGCTGCGGATCGGGTCCCGCCCGTCCCGCCGCAAGGCCGCCCGCGGCCTGGAGGACCTGCGCGCCATCCCGTGGGTGTTCGCGTGGACGCAGACCCGCGTCAACCTGCCCGGCTGGTACGGGCTCGGCAGCGGCCTCGCCGCCGTCTCCGACGACGGCCGCGACCTCGCCGAGATCCGCGACGCCTACGAGGCGTGGCCGCTGTTCAACACCCTGCTCGACAACGCCGAGATGAGCCTCGCCAAGTCCGACCGGGCGATCGCCGAGCGCTACCTCGCGCTCGGCGGGCGGCCCGAGCTGTCCGAGGCCGTCCTCGCCGAGTACGACCGCACCCGGCGGCTCGTCCTCGCGGTCACCGGCCACGAGCGGCTGCTGGAGAACCGGCGCGTCCTGTCCCGCGCCGTCGAGCTGCGCAACCCGTACGTGGACGCGCTCTCCCACCTCCAGCTCCGCGCCCTCACCGCCCTGCGCGCCGGGGACGTCACCGACGAGCAGGAGCGCGAGCACCTCGAGGCGCTGCTGCTCCTGTCGGTCAACGGCGTCGCCGCCGGCCTGCAGAACACCGGCTGATGGACGGGGTGAGGCCCGCGGCGGCCGCCGACCGCGCGCGGGTGGAGGAGATCGTCGAGGCCGCGTACGCGCCGTGGGCGGAGGCCATCGGCACCCGTCCCATGCCCATGGACGACGACTACGTGGCGCTGATCGGGGCCGGGCACGTGTACGTGACCGGCCCCGGGCCGGACGGCCTGATCGTCCTCATCCCCGAGGACGGCGTCCTGCTCGTCGACAACGTCGCCGTGGACCCGGCGCTGCACGGCACCGGCGTCGGCACGCGCCTGCTCGCGTTCGCCGAGGACCGCGCCCGCGACCTCGGCCTGCCCCGCCTCCGACTGATCACCAACGAGCGGATGACCACCAACATCGCCCGCTACGAGCGCCTCGGCTACCGCGAGACGGGCCGCGAGGTCCTCAAGGCCCGCAACGTCGTCCATATGGCCAAAGCCCTAACCTGACAGGTCGCCGGCGGGGACGCCGAAGGCCTCGTGCAGGCCCCGCTCGCCCGCGTCGGTGAGGTGGACGACGCGGCGGGCGCGGCCCTTGCGCAGCCAGCCGAGGTCGAACATGCGGCCGGTGACCGCCGCGCCGAGCGGCCCCGCGAGATGGTGCCGCTGCTCGCCCCAGTCGACGCAGTAGCGGACCGTCGAGCGGCGGCGCGGCAGCCTCTCGGTGTCGACGCCGAACGCGGCCAGCTCGGCGCGCCCGCCGGCGGTGAGCCGGTAGACGGCCCGCCCGTCCGGCTCCGCGCCGCCCGCGCCGCCCGCGCCGGGGCCAGGGGCTTCGCGGGCGAGGACGCCGCGGTCCAGCAGCGCCGCCATCACCGACACGCCGAGACGCCCCGCGAGGTGGTCGTAGCAAAGCCGCGCCCGCAGCAGCGCCTGCGCACGCGTGTCGTCGCGCAGCGAACGGACCGGCAGCGGCTGCGCGATGCGCGCGAGCTGCTCCAGCGCCGCCGCGACCTCCGTGGTCGCCAGCCGGTAGTAGCGGTGCCGCCCGTCCAGCTCGACCGTCAGCAGCTTCGCCTCCCGCAGCTTCGCCAGATGGCCGCTGATCGTGGAGTTCGAGACGCCCGCCTCGGCGGCCAGCGCGCTCGCCGGGAGCGCGGCGCCGCCCGCCAGCGCCAGCAGCACCTTCGCGCGCGACGGGTCGCCGATCGCCGCGGCGACGCCCGCGATGTCCGCTTCGGCGCCCCTGCCGGTGTCGTCCATGCCTCCGATGCTACGGCGCCGATGTCCAGAACGTTTCGGCGAACGCCGTATCGAATCGTCGTTACGTTGGCGTCATGGCCGCACGGACCGCTCAGACCACTCCGGCCGGCGCCGGGACCGCCGAGGGCCGCGCCTCACGGCTGCCCCTCGTCGCGCTCTGCCTCGGATACTTCATGGTGATCCTGGACGTCACCGTGGTCACCGTCGCCGTGCCGTCGATCGGGACCGCCCTGCACGGCGGCGTCACCGCCCTGCAATGGGTCGTGGACGGCTACACGCTCGCGTTCGCCGGGCTGCTGCTGTTCTGCGGCGGGCTCGGCGACCGGCTCGGCGGACGGCACGTCTTCGCCGCCGGGGTCGTGGTGTTCACGCTCGCGTCCGCGGCCTGCGGGATCGCGCCGACCGCCGCCGTCCTCATCGCGGCCCGGCTCGTCCAGGGCGCCGGCGCCGCGCTCATGGTGCCCGCCTCCCTCGCCCTGCTGCAGGCCGCCTACACCGGCGGCGCCGCGCGGGCCCGCGCGTTCGGCGTGTGGGGGATGGTCTCCGGCATCGCCGCCGGCGCCGGACCCGTGCTGGGCGGCGTCCTCACCGGCACGTTCGGCTGGCGCAGCGTCTTCCTCGTCAACCTGCCCATCGGGCTCGCCACCCTCGCGCTGACGCTGCGGTACGTCCCGTCCCCGCCGCCCGCCTCCGACCGCCGCGCCGGCCTGGACGTCCCCGCCCAGGTCGCGGGGGCGCTCAGCCTCACCGGCCTCGCCGCCGGGCTCAACGAGGCCGGGACCGCGGGATGGGGCGCCCCGCCCGTCCTCGGCGCGTTCGCCGTGTCCGTCCTCGCCCTCGGCGCGTTCCTGCTGCTGGAGCGGCGGTCCCGGGCGCCGATGCTGCCGCTGCGGCTGTTCCGGTCCGCCGAGTTCTCCGCGTCCGCCGCCATCGGCGTCCTGCTCAACCTCGGCTTCTACGGCTGGCTGTTCGCCGCCCCGCTCTACTTCCAGCGCGTCCAGCACTACAGCGCGCTGCACACCGGGTTCGCGCTGCTCCCCGCGATGGGCGTCGTCGCGGCGTCCTCCGCGCTCGCCGGACGCGTCACCGCGCGCACCGGGCCCCGGTTCCCCATGGTCACCGGGCTCGCCGCCGGCGCGGCCGGGCTGCTCGGCTGGCTCGCCGCCGGGACCGGCACCCCCTACGCGGTACTGATCGTGCCGATGGCCGCGGTCGGCTTCGGCACCGCGTTCACGATGCCCGCCGCGACCGCCGCCGTCATGCGCGCCGCCCCCGACGGCAAGGGCGGCGTCGCGTCCGCCGTCTTCAACACCGCTCGGCAGGCCGGCAGCGCCGTCGGCGTGGCGGTCTTCGGCACCCTCGCCGCCACCGGACTCGTCTCCGGCGCGCACACGGGCGTGACGATCGCCGCCGCCGGGTTCGCCGCGGCCGCCCTGCTCGCCGCCCGCTTCATCGGCGCCGCCCCCGCCGCCTGACGCGGGGCTAGGACGGCCAGTCCGGCTTGCGCTTCTCGTTGAACGCGGCGACGCCCTCGCGGCGGTCGGCGGAGAACGCGACGGTCCGCCAGGCGTTGTCCTCCAGGTCCAGGCCCGCCTCCAGGGCCACCCCGGCGCCGAGGCGCAGCGCCCGCTTGGCGGCGCGGACGGCCGTCGGGGAGTTCCGCGCGATCACCTCGGCGATGCCGAGGGCCTCCTCGCGGGCCGTGCCGGCCGGCACCTTCCGGTCGGCGAGCCCGTACTCCAGCGCCTCCTCGACACCGAGGCGGCGGCCGGTGAACACCAGGTCCGCTGCCTTGCCGGGGCCGAGCTTGCGCAGCGCCAGCTGCGTCCCGCCGCCGCCCGGGACGAGGCCGACGCCCACCTCCGGCAGCCCGAACACCGCCGACTCGTCCGCCACGACCAGGTCGGCGGACAGCGCGAACTCGCAGCCCCCGCCCAGCGCGTACCCGTGCACCGCCGCCACCACCGGCTGCGGGAGGTTCAGCACGCCGCCGAACGCGGCCCGGAAGACCGGCCGCTGCGCGAGGATCTCCGCGTCGCTCATCGCGTTGCGCTCCTTCAGGTCCGCGCCGACGCAGAAGGCCTTCTCGCCCGCCGCGCTCAGCACCACGGCCCGCACCGACGTGTCCGCCGCGACCTCCGCGCACACCGCCGCCAGCCGCCGCGCCATCGCCGTCGACAGGGCGTTCAGCGCCTCGGGCCGGTCCAGCACGATCTCCGCGACGTGCCCGTCGCGCCGCAGCGTCACACCATCCATGCCGCGACCCTAATGGCCCGCCCCGCCCCGGCGACCCCCGCCCCGCCCCCTCCCGCTCCGTTGACTTGCGGCGTGTCGTCCTTAAGAAGGCCCGGATAAGGCCGACACGCCGCAAGTGAACGTGGTTCTGGTGGTGGGCGGGTGGGCGTCGCGGCCGGTGAGGTTGGATGGAGGGGTGAGCGAATCAGCGTATGGGGACCTCGACCGGCCGCCGCTGCACGAGGCGGCGCTGCGGCGCGCGCTCGTCCAGGAGGGCGGGCTGTGGCAGGAGGTGAGCGTCGTACCCGAGACGGGCTCGACCAACGCCGACCTCGCCGCCCGCGCCAAGGAGGGGGCGCCGGAGGGCATGGTCCTGGTCACCGAGCTGCAGACCGCCGGACGCGGACGGCTCGGCCGGCCGTGGACGGCGCCGCCGCGCTCCGGCCTGATGTTCTCGATGCTGCTGCGGCCGTCCGTCCCGGTCCCGCTGCTCGGCTGGCTGCCGCTGCTGACCGGCGTCGCCGTCGCCACCGCGATCCGCCGGATGACGGCCTTCGGCGAGTCGGGGGACCGGTTCTTCGGCGGCGCGGACGGCGACGTCACCGTCGACGCCCGGCTGAAATGGCCCAACGACCTGCTCGTCGGGGACCGCAAGCTCGCCGGGATCCTCGCCGAGAAGGTCGACGGCGCGCTGATCGTGGGCGTCGGCCTGAACGTCGGGCTGCGCGCGGAGGAGCTGCCGGTGCCGACCGCGACGTCCCTGGCGATCGAGGGCGCGCCGCTCACCGACCGGGCGCCGCTGCTGCGCGCGATCCTGCGCGAGATGGGCACCTGGTACGGCGAGTGGACGATGCTCGGCGGCGACCCGGAGTCCAGCGGCCTGCGCACCGCCTACAAGGACCTGTGCGCGACGCTCGGCCGCCGCGTCCGCGTGGAGCTGCCCGCGGACGAGACCCTCGAGGGCACGGCGCGCGACATCGACGGCTCGGGCCGCCTGGTGGTCGAGGGCCCCCGCGGTGACGTGGCGGTGAGCGCCGGCGACGTCGTCCACGTCCGCTGACCGGCCGCGCTTTGCGGGCGCTGCGGCGATCCGCGTATTGGCCGGTCGGCGTGGGGGACCCCGGTCGGATCTGCAACGATATGGGATGGTACCGATCCACGACGCCGGCGGCGGGGTCCCGCGCGACGGCGGACTGAGGGGCGGATGATGGCGCGCGGACTGCCGGATCCCAAGGAGATCGAGGAGCTGCTCCTCGGCGGCGAGCTCCGCTACACGCGCGTCGACGCCGTCCGGCTGTCGGGGGTGTCGCGGGAGTTCACCGGGCGGCTGTGGCGCGCGTTCGGGTACCCGTCGATGCCGGACGACGCGGTCGCCTACACCGAGGGCGACATCGCGGCGCTGTGCCGGATCCGGCGCCTCATGGAAGAGGGCGTGCTGGACGAGGACGGGGTGATCCGGCTCATCCGGGCGTTCGGGCAGACCATGACGCGGCTGGCGGAGTGGCAGGTCAACCTGATGCGGGAGATGGTCGCGCCGGGCCCGGCGGAGACGCCGTCCGCGGAGGCGGTCGGGACGATCATGGAGATCGCGGACAAGCACATCGGGGAGTTCGAGCCGCTGGTGGTGCACGCGTGGCGGCGGCAGCTGGCCGCGGCGGGCACGCGGGCGGTCGCGGCGGCGACGACGCGCGAGGACGGGGAGCCCGCGGGCCGTCCGATGACCACCGTCGGGTTCGCGGACATGGTGTCGTTCACGCAGGTCAGCCGGGAGCTGGAGGAGATCGAGCTGGCCCGGGTGGTGGAGTGGTTCGAGGAGACCGCCGCCGACATCATCGCCGCGTGCGGGGGCCGGCTGGTGAAGACGCTGGGCGACGAGGTGCTGTTCAGCACGGAGTCGCCGACGGTGGGCGCGGAGATCGCGCTGACGATCGCGGCGGCGATCCAGGACGAGACGGAGGTCCCGGACGTGCGGGTCGGCGTGGCGCACGGGCCGGTGCTGCCGCTGATGGGCGATGTGTTCGGCACCACGGTGAACCTGGCGGCGCGGCTGACGTCGCTGGCCAGGCCGGGGTCGGTGGTGATCGACATGGAGCTGGCGGCGCGGCTGGAGAAGGAGCCGGCGTACTCGATCCACCGGATCGTCCGGCGGCCCGTCCAGGGGCTCGGGATCGTGCAGCCGTTCGTGCTGCGCCGCGCGCCGCGTCCCCAGGACGGGCCGCCGGGCGACGGCGGCCGCTAGGCCGGGGTCACACCGGCTTGCTGATCTCCTCGCCGGGCGCGTCGGTGAGGCGCTGCAGGTAGTTCTGCTCGCCGAGGGCCTGGACGAGGCTGAGCTCGGTCTCCAGGTAGTCGATGTGGTACTCCTCGTCGGCGAGGATCTCCTCGAAGATCCGCGCGGAGGTGACGTCGCCGCGCGAGCGCATCAGCTCGATGCCGGGGCGCAGCCGGGCGACGGCCTCCATCTCGATCTCGAGGTCGGCCTTGAGCTGCTCGACGATGGTCTGGCCGATCCGCAGGGTGCCGAGCTTCTGGTAGTTCGGCAGGCCCTCGAGGAACAGGATGCGGTCGGTGAGCCGTTCGGCGTGCCGCATCTCGTCGATCGACTCGTCGCGGGTGTGCTTGGCGATGCGGGTGAAGCCCCAGTTCTCCTGCATCTTGGAGTGCAGGAAGTACTGGTTGATCGCCGTCAGTTCCGCGGTGAGCTGGTCGTTCAGCAGCGCGATGATGTCCTTGTCGCCTTCCATGCGCCTCATGCTCGCACAGGGGGCGGCACTGATCCCCGCAGCGGCGCGCGCCCGCGGCGCGGCGGGCCGGGCGGTCGGCGGCGGGTCAGGCGGCGGTGCGCGGTGCCGCTCCGGTCTCGGTCGCGGGGGCCGGCGGGACGATCTCGTCCGCGGCGGCGCCGACCGGGGTCTCGTCGGGGACGGCGGCGAGGGGCAGCGGGCCGCCGGTGAGGGCGTCGGCGAGCTCGCTGGCGGTGCGGTACTCGCTGACCATGGCGTGCAGCCGCTTGGTGCACGAGCCGCAGCCCGGCTTGAAGCCGCAGGCCGCCTTGACCTCCTTGGCGGTGCCGCAGCCGCCGCCGGACAGGCAGCCGTGAACGTCGTCCTCCGTGATCGCGTTGCAGATGCAGACGTACATCCGGTGGGGGACCTTCCATGCGACTACCCGGTTACCGACGCGCCTGACCTGGGCCTTTAGGGGACCCTCATTAAGGTAAGGCTCCCCTAAGGTAACCCACGGGTGTCCGTTCTGGCCAGTGACCTCCCGATCGGTGTGATTCACCCCTCACGGGGAAGGGCTTCGGGCGGTACGACGGGAGGGCGGGACAGTGGCACAGGTATGGCCGGGCGATGCATACCCCCTCGGAGCCCGGTTCGACGGCGCGGGCACGAACTTCGCCGTCTTCTCCGAGGCGGCCGAACGAGTGGAGCTGTGCCTGTTCGACGGGCCGGCGGGCGACGGCGAGGAGACGCGCCTCGCGCTGCCGGAGGTCGACGCGTTCGTCTGGCACGGGTACCTGCCCGGGGTGATGCCGGGACGGAGGTACGGGTTCCGGGTGCACGGCCCGTACGATCCGCGGCGCGGCCACCGGTGCAACCCGGCGAAGCTGCTGCTCGACCCGTACGCGCAGGCGATCGAGGGACGCATCGACTGGGACGAGTCGTGCTTCGGCTACCGGTTCGGCGACCCGTGGTCGCGCAACGACGGGGACTCGGCCGGGCACACGATGCGCTCGGTGGTGGTCAGCCCGTACTTCGACTGGGGCGACGACCGGCCGCCGCGGATCCCGTACCACGAGACGGTGATCTACGAGGCGCACGTCAAGGGCCTCACCGCCCGGCATCCGGAGATCCCGCCGGATCTGCGCGGCACCTACGCCGCCCTCGCCCACCCGGTGATCATCGACCATCTGAAGTCGATCGGCGTCACGGCGGTCGAGCTGATGCCGGTGCACCAGTTCGTCCACGACGACGTGCTGATCCAGCGGGGGCTGCGCAACTACTGGGGCTACAACACCATCGGCTTCTTCGCGCCGCACGGCGAGTACTCCTCGTCGGGGGAGCGCGGCGAGCAGGTGCTGGAGTTCAAGGCGATGGTGAAGGCGCTGCACGAGGCGGGCATCGAGGTGATCCTCGACGTGGTCTACAACCACACCGCCGAGGGCAACCACCTCGGGCCGACGCTGTCGTTCCGGGGCATCGACAACGCCTCGTACTACCGGCTGGCGGACGGCGACCAGCGCTACTACATGGACACCACGGGCACCGGGAACAGCCTGCTGATGCGCAGCCCGCACGTCCTGCAGCTGATCATGGACTCGCTGCGGTACTGGGTCACGGAGATGCACGTGGACGGGTTCCGGTTCGACCTGGCCGCGACGCTGGCCCGCGAGCTGCACGAGGTGGACCGGCTGTCGGCGTTCTTCGACCTCGTCCAGCAGGACCCGGTGGTCTCGCAGGTCAAGCTGATCGCCGAGCCGTGGGACGTGGGGGAGGGCGGCTACCAGGTCGGCAACTTCCCGCCGCTGTGGACGGAGTGGAACGGCCAGTACCGCGACACGACGCGCGACTACTGGCGCGGGCAGCCGGGCGCGCTGCCCGACTTCGCGTCCCGGCTGACCGGGTCGTCGGACCTGTACGCCGACGACGGCCGCCGCCCGATCGCGTCGATCAACTTCATGACCTGCCATGACGGGTTCACGCTGCACGACCTCGTCTCCTACGACGGCAAGCACAACGACGCCAACGGGGAGGGGAACCGGGACGGCAGCGACGACAACCGGTCGTGGAACTGCGGCCACGAGGGCCCGACCGACGACCTCGAGATCATCGCGCTGCGGGAGCGGCAGAAGCGCAACTTCCTGACCACGCTGTTCCTGTCGCAGGGCGTCCCGATGCTGCTGCACGGCGACGAGCTCGGCCGCACCCAGCAGGGCAACAACAACGCCTACTGCCAGGACACCGAGATCTCCTGGATCGACTGGACGGGCCTGCGCGACGAGACGTTCTTCGACGAGCGGGGGCCGCTGCTCGACTTCGTCCGGCGGCTGTCGAAGCTGCGGACCGACCATCCGGTGTTCCGGCGCCGCCGGTTCTTCGTCGGCGGCCCGTCCGGCGACCGGAGCGGCCGCGGCGGCGCCGACGAGCTGCCGGACCTGGTGTGGTTCACCCCGGGCGGCGAGGAGATGGCGGGCAAGGACTGGTCCGCGGGGTTCAACAAGTCGCTGAACGTGTTCCTGAACGGGGAGGCGATCGGCGAGCCGGACCGGCGCGGCCGGCAGGTGCGGGACGACTCGTTCCTGCTGCTGATCAGCGCGCACGACGGGGAGCTGGCGTTCGCGCTGCCGCCCGCCGCGTACGGGCAGATGTGGATCAAGGTGCTGGACACCGCGGACCCGCTGCTCGCCGAGGAGGAGTCGCCGGTCGTCAAGGCCGGGGACACCGTGCGGGTCGGCGCCCGCTCCATCCAGGTGCTGCGCCGTGTCTGACGACTCCCCCCGGCCCCCCGCCCCGTCCGGCACCTACCGGCTCCAGCTCCGCGGAACGCCCGACGGCCGTTTCGGGTTCGCCGAGGCCGCCGCGCTCGCCCCGTACCTGTCGGCGCTGGGCGTGTCGCACGTGTACCTGTCGCCGATCCTGCAGGCCGCGCCGGGCTCCACGCACGGCTACGACGTCGTCGACCACTCCCGGCTGTCGGACGAGCTGGGCGGCGGAGAGGCGTTCGGCGCGATGGCGGAGCGGTTCCGCGCGCACGGGCTGCGGCTGCTGGTCGACCTCGTCCCGAACCACATGGCCGTGCCGGTGCCGCCCGACCTGAACCTGCCGCTCAACGCCGTCCTGGCGGAGGGGGCGTCGTCGCCCTACGCGAAGTGGTTCGACGTGGACTGGGACGCGGGCGGCGGGCGGCTCGTCCTGCCCGGCCAGGGCGAGCCGAACTACCGCCGGTTCTTCGACATCTCCGGGCTGATCGGGCTGCGGCAGGAGGAGCCGGAGGTCTTCGAGCGGACGCACGCGCTGCTGCTCGGCCTGGTGGAGCAGGGGCTCGTGGACGGCCTGCGCGTCGACCACCCGGACGGCCTCGCGGACCCGCGCGGCTACCTGCGCCGCCTCGCGGACGCCGCGCCCGGCCGCCTGCTGCTCGTCGAGAAGATCACCGAGGGGGCGGAGCGGCTGCCCGCGGATTGGCCATGCGCGGGCACGACCGGCTACGACTCGCTCGGGATGATCGGCGGCCTGTTCGTCGACCCGGGCGGCGAGGAGCCGCTCACCGCCCTCTACGCGACGCTGACGGGCGGTCCCACGCGCTTCGAGGAGGTCGAGCACGACGCGCGCCTGTACGCCGCCACGCACGGCATGAAGCCGGAGATGGACCGGCTGATGCGCGTCCTAGGCCGTGTCGTGGGCGAGCGTGATTCCGACCTGGAACGGGCGTTGGAGGCGCTGCTCGTGGCGATGCCCGTGTACCGCGCCTATGTCGTCCCGGGCGAGGACGCGCCGCCGCAGGCCGTGGACGTCCTCAACGAGGCCGCGCAGAGAGCGCGCGGGCACATCCCCGAGAACCTGTATCCGGCACTGGACACCGTGGTGGACATGGCACTCGGACGGGGCGAGAACCCCGATCCCGAGTTCATCGTGCGGTTCCAGCAGACGGCCGCACCACTGGCCGCCAAGGGCGTCGAGGACACCGCCTTCTACCGCTGGAACCGGATGGCCGCCCTCAACGAGGTGGGCGGCGCACCCGGCCGCTTCGCCGTGAGCCCGGTCGACTTCCACACGCACTGCATCCGGCTCGCGCGGGACTGGCCGTCCACCATGACGACGCTGTCCACGCACGACACCAAACGCCAAGAGGACGTGCGCGCGCGCCTGGCCGTCCTGTCGGAGCTGTCAGGCGAGTGGGCCGACGCGGTGCACCGCTGGCGCTCCTGGTGGGGCCCCGCCGAGTCGCCCATGGAACCCGACCTGGAGTACCTGCTCTGGCAGACGCTCGTCGGCGCATGGCCGATCATCCCCGACCGCCTGCAGCAGTTCCTCGTCAAGGCGATGCGCGAGGCCAAGACCCGGACGTCTTGGGCCGAGCAGGACACCGCCTACGAGAACGCCGCCCTCGGCTATGCGAGGCGCGTCCTGGAGGACCCCGACCTCGTCACCGACATGACCGCGTTCGTGGCGCGGCTCGAACCGTACGCGCGCGTCAACGGGCTGGGGCAGAAGCTCGTCCAGCTCGCGATGCCGGGCGTCCCGGACGTCTACCAGGGCTGCGAGCTGACCGGCCTGGCGCTCGTCGACCCCGACAACCGGCGGCCCGTCGACTACGGGCGGCGCCGCGAGCGGCTGCACCGGCTCGACACCGGCCGCGCGCCGAAGGACGTCGACGACGAGAAGCTGCTGGTCACCTCGCGGACGCTGCGGCTGCGCCGCGCGCACCCGCACTGGTTCGGGCCGCGGGCCGGGCACCAGCCGGTCGCCGCGGCGGGCCACGCGGCCGACCACGTCGTCGCGTTCCGGCGCGGCAGCGCGGTCGCGCTCGCCACCCGGCTGCCGGTCGGGCTGGAGCGCCGGGGCGGCTGGTCCGGGACCGAGGTCGACGTCGGCCGGCAGGGCTGGCGGGACGTCCTCACCGGCGCCACGCACTGGGGCCCGCGCCTGGACGTCGCCGAGGTGTTCGCGCATCTGCCCGTCGCGCTGCTCGTCCCCCGGGAGATCGACAGGTGAATCAGCGGTTCCAGGTCTGGGCCCCCGCGGCCCGGCGCGTCGACGTCGTCGTCGCCGGAGAACGGCACCCCATGGCGGAGGCCGACGGGCGGGCCGGCTGGTGGACGGCCGACGTGCCCGGCGCCGGGCACGGGACCGACTACGGCTTCGCGCTGGACGGCGCCGCCGACCCGCTGCCCGACCCGCGCTCCCCATGGCAGCCGGGCGGCGTGCACGCCCCCAGCCGCGTCTACGAGCACGACCGGTTCACGTGGACGGACGGGCGATGGCATGGACGCCCGCTGCCCGGAAGCGTCCTGTACGAGATGCACGTCGGCACGTTCACCCCCGAAGGGACGTTCGACGCCGCGATCGAACGCCTCGACCATCTCGTCGCGCTCGGAATCGACGCCGTCGAACTCCTGCCCGTCGCGTCCTTTCCGGGCCACCACGGATGGGGATACGACGGCGCGCTCCTATGGGCACCCCACGAGCCCTATGGCGGCCCGGACGGGCTGAAGCGTTTCGTGGACGCCGCCCATGCGCGCGGTCTAGCCGTCGTCCTTGACGTCGTCTACAACCATCTCGGGCCCGACGGCAATCATCTCGGCGATTACGGCCCCTACTTCACCAGCGCCCACAGCACGCCGTGGGGCGACGCGGTCAACTACGACCAGGAAGGCTCCGACGAGGTTCGTGCCTTCGCCATTGAGAACGCGTTGATGTGGCTGCGCGACTACCACTTCGACGGGCTGCGCCTGGACGCCGTCCACGCCATCACCGACCACAGCGCCGTTCACGTCCTGGAAGCGATGGCGCAGGCCGTGTCGGCCCTGTCCGCGCACTTGGGACGGCATCTGTTCCTCATAGCGGAATCCGACCTGAACGATCCGCGCCTGGTCACGTCCAGGGAGGCGGGCGGATACGGGCTCGACGCGCAGTGGAGCGACGACTTCCACCACTGCCTGCACGCCGCGCTGACCGGTGAACGGCAGGGCTATTACTGCGACTTCGGTTCTTTGGAAACCCTCAAGAAAGCACTGACGAGGGTGTTCGTCCACGACGGGACGATGTCGACCTACCGGGGGCACAGGCACGGCCGTCCCGTGGACGTGGAAAAGCTGCCCGCACACCGGTTCCTCGGTTTCCTGCAGAACCACGACCAGGTCGGTAACAGGGGTGCAGGGGACCGTATGGGCGCCGTCCTGGCCGGGGCCGGGCTCTCCCCAGGGCTGCTCAAGGTCGGCGCGGCGCTGCTCGTCCTGGCGCCGTTCACGCCGATGCTCTTCATGGGCGAGGAATGGGGCGCGTCCACCCCCTGGTGCTACTTCACCGACCACCAGGACCCGGGCCTCGCGCGGGCGGTGAGCGAGGGGCGGCGCAGGGAGTTCTCGCGGCACGGCTGGACGGGCGAGGTCCCCGATCCACAGGCTGTGGAAACCTTCCGGCGGTCCGTCCTCGACTGGGACGAGCCCGCCGCGGACCCGCACGCCGACCTGCTCGACTGGCACCGGTCCCTGATCGCGCTGCGCCGCGCCCGGCCCGAGTTGAACGACCCGCGCCTGACCAGAGCGGCCATCGAGATCGGCGACGGCGCCGACGGCACCGGCCGGTGGCTGGTCATGAAGCGCGGCGGGGTGCGGGTGGCGGCGAACCTCGGCGACGGGACCGTCCGGCTCCCGCTGCCGCCGGACGCGGCGCGCCCGCTGCTCGCGTCAGACCCGGCAATCCGGATGGAAACCGGCGTCAACGGCGATTCCAAAACGCCGGCCCTGGTCCTCCCCGGCGCGTCGGCCGCCGTCCTCGGATGACCGTCCGCGGCACCGCGCCGACCGCCGCGGCGGCCAGGGGCCCGAGACGGGATGTCCGCCTAGCTCCCGGTACCACCCGGAAGATGCGTGTTCGAGGATGTACTATGAGTGGCAAACCGCAGGTCAAGAGCGCGGCGGCACCCGGGAAACGTTCAAGAATGGTCATACGATCGGTTCATGACCTCAGTACTGCTCGCCGAGGACGACACGTCCATCTCCGAGCCTCTCGCCCGCGCGCTGCGTCGCGAGGGGTACACCGTCGAAGTCAGCCCGGACGGTCCGCAGGCGCTCGAGCGGGCGCTCGGCGGCGGCGTTGATCTCATCGTCCTCGACCTCGGCCTGCCCGAGCTGGACGGCCTCGAGGTGGCCCGCCGGGTCCGTGCCGAGGGGCATGGAGTGCCCATCCTGATCCTGACCGCCCGGGCCGACGAGGTCGACACCGTCGTCGGGCTCGACGCGGGCGCCGACGACTACGTCACCAAGCCGTTCCGGCTGGCCGAACTGCTGGCCCGGGTCCGGGCGCTGCTGCGCCGCGGCAGCACCGAGACCCCGATCGTCCAGGGGGTGCGGATCGACGCCGAGTCGCGCCGCGCCTGGATGGGCGACCAGGAACTGCAGCTCACCACCAAGGAGTTCGACCTGCTGCGCGTCCTCGTGCGGGACGCGGGCAAGGTCGTGACCCGCGAACAGATCATGCGCGAGGTGTGGGACACCAACTGGTGGGGTTCCACGAAGACCCTCGACATGCACATCTCCTGGCTGCGCCGCAAGCTCGGCGACGACGCCGGCAGCCCCCGCTACATCACCACGGTGCGGGGCGTCGGCTTCCGGTTCGAGCGCGGCGACTGACAGGCCCTCAACCGGCCGCCACGGCCGCGCGGTCAGCCCCCGGGCCTTCCCGAGAGGCCCGGGGCGCCCCGCCCGGGCGTGGCCCCACCATAAGGAGCCCAGATGAGGCGCCGACTCCTCCTGTCGACGCTCGCGGTGGCGGTGGTCGCGATCCTGTTGCTCGGCATACCCCTCGCCTACGCCGCCCACAAGCTCATCTACGAGGAGGCCGGGCAGTCCCTCGACCGGGAGGCCTCCGCCATCGCCGGCGGGGTCGCCTACACTCTCGAATCGCGCCAGCCCGTGACCGGTGCCGCGATCGCGCGGGAGTATCCCGGCCGGCACATCGCGGTCACCCTGCCCGGCGGCGCCGCCGTCGAGGCGGGCCCGCGGCCACGGCCCGGCGCGCGGCAGCTCACGGCGACCGCGTCCGGGCCGGGCGTGCGGGTCCGGCTGTCGCGCCCCGCCTCCCAGCTGAAGGACCAGGAGCTGCGGCTGCTGCTGTTCATCGGCAGCCTCGCGCTGCTCGGCGTCGCCGTCACCGTGGGCCTGGCGATGGTCCAGGCCCGCAAGCTGACGCTGCCGCTGCGCGACCTCGCCGAGACCGCCGACCGGCTCGGCACCGGCAACGCGCGGCCGCGCCGGCGCCGCTACGGCATCCCGGAGGTCGACCGGGTCGCCGAGGTGCTGGACCGCAGCGCGGTCCGCATCGCCGACCTGCTCGCGGCCAGCCGCGAGTTCGCCTCCGACGCCTCCCACCAGCTGCGCACCCCGCTGACCGCGCTGTCGATGCGGCTGGAGGAGATGATCGAGGCGGCCGACTACCCCGACGTCGTCCGGGAGGAGGGCGCCGCGGCCGTCGCGCAGACCGAGCGGCTCGTCGCCGTCGTCGAGCAGCTGCTCGCCCGCGCCCGGCACGACCGCACCGGCGGCGCCGTCGCCTCCCCGATCGACGAGATCATCCGCCAGCAGGTGGAGGAGTGGCGGCCGATCTTCCGGCGGGACGGCCGGGACGTGCGGATCGTCGGCGAGCAGGGCCTGGTCGGCATGACCAACCCCGAGGGGCTGTCGCAGATCGTCGCGACGCTGCTGGACAACTCGCTGATGCACGGCGCCGGGACCGTCACCATCCACACCAAGCCGGGCGCCAGCTCGGTGGTGGTGGAGGTCGGCGACGAGGGCGCCGGGATCCCGCCGGAGCTGGAGCCGCGGATCTTCGAGCGGAGCGTCAGCGGCGGCCGCGGCACCGGCCTCGGCCTCTACCTGGCCCGCTCGCTGGCCGTGGTGGACGGCGGGCGGCTGGAGCTGATCCAGTCCCGCCCGGCGGTGTTCGGGGTGTTCCTGCGCGAGGCCGCCGAGGCCCGGCTGGCCGGCGAGCGCGTCGTCCTCGGCCCCGCCTGATCAGGGGCGGGGTCCGGGGCGGGCGCGGAAGGCCGCCGGACCGTAGCGGGTCAGGAGAACTGGGCGTAGTCGCCGGCGGAGTCCTGGTCGAGCGGGTGCCCGAGCGGCCCGGACGCGGTGGCCCCGCCGTTCGCGGCAGGGCCGTTCGCGGCGCGCGCGCTGGTCGCGGCGTGCACGCCGGGGCCCTCGGGCAGCCCGGACGCCGGGTCGACGGGCGGGGCGCTCGCGGGCAGGAACACCCACTTCTTGTACGACCAGAACCGGAACAGCGTGGCGACGCCGGTGCCGATCACCAGCGAGATGTTGTAGGGGATCGCGCCCGACAGCCCCAGCACGTAGTGGGTGAACCCGATGAACATCTCGGTGATCACCAGGCCGACGCCGTTCAGCGCGAAGAACAGCACGTACTCGCGGCCGAGCCCGGTGCGGTCGCGGTGCCGGAACGTCCAGTAGCGGTTGGCGAGGTAGGCGAACGTCGTCGCGACGATGGTGGCGACGCCGTTGGAGGTGAGCGGGCCCATGCCGAGGCCGCTGTTCATCCCGTTGCCGATGGCCACCGTGATCACGAAGGCGATCGCGCCCACGCTGCCGAACTGGGCGAGCTCGCGCAGCAGGTGCGCGAAACGCCGGTGGAGAGTGGCGATCAGGTTCACGAAGGGAACCGTCCTTCCGGACCTCGGCTGGTGGGACCGCGGCCGTTGGCGCGGCGCTGCTGCGGGAGCACAACGAGGATAGACGCCCCCGGCCCCCGCGGCGTCGGAACATGAACGTTCTGCGTTTTCCTCGCGTTCCCTGCCCGGGGCCCAGAGGTCCACACCAGGTGAGACGTCCGGAACGGGTGAATTGTTCGGGCGCACCGGCCGATAGCCTTCTGACGTGAGCAATCCACCTCAGACACCCGTCGTGGGCATGGCGGGCGGCGGGCAGCTGGCCCGGATGACCCAGCAGGCCGCGATCGCCCTCGGCGTGCCGCTGCGGGTCCTCGCGGGCGCGCCGGACGACTCGGCGGCGAAGGTCGTCGCGGACGTCCGGGTCGGCGACGACCGCGCCCTCGCCGACCTGACGGCGTTCGCCAAGGGCTGCGACGTGGTGACGTTCGACCACGAGCACGTCCCCGGCGCGCACATCAGGGAGCTGGAGGAGTCCGGGACGCCGTGCCGGCCCGGCTCGGCCGCCCTGGCGCACGCCCAGGACAAGCTGGTCATGCGGGAGCGGCTGTCGGAGTTCGGCGCGCCCTGCCCCGCCTACGCGCCCCTGCCCTCGTCCGACCCGATGCCGGCGCTGGAGGCGTTCGGGCAGGAGCACGGCTGGCCGGTGGTGCTGAAGGCGACCCGCGGCGGCTACGACGGCAAGGGCGTCTGGATCGCTGACAACCTCGGCGTCGAGACCGTGGAGCTCGTCGGGCGGCTGGTCGCCGAGGGCGTCGGCCTGATGGTCGAACAGCACGTTCCGTTCCGCCGGGAGCTGGCCGCGCTCGTCGCGCGCTCCCCGTACGGGCAGGGCGCCGCGTACCCGGTCGTCGAGACCGTCCAGAAGGACGGGATCTGCGTCGAGGTGATCTCGCCGGCGCCGGGACTGTCCGGCGAACTGGCCGCCGAGGCGCAGAGCCTCGCCCTGCGGATCGCCGACGAGCTGGGCGTCGTGGGGCTGCTCGCGGTCGAGCTGTTCGAGACCGAGCCGCCGAAGACCGGCCGGCAGGGCAGCGGCCGCGGGCTGCTGGTGAACGAGCTGGCGATGCGCCCGCACAACTCCGGCCACTGGACGATCGAGGGCGCCCGCACGTCCCAGTTCGAGCAGCACCTGCGGGCCGTCCTGGACCTGCCGCTCGGCTCCACCGAGCCGACCGCCCGGTACACGGTGATGGCGAACGTCCTCGGCGGCGACGACCCGGACGTCTACTCGCGCTACATCCACGTGATGGCGCACGACCCGGGCGTCAAGGTGCACATGTACGGCAAGGAGTCCCGTCCCGGCCGCAAGATCGGGCACGTCACCGTGCTCGGTGACGACCTCCCGGACCTGCGGGAACGCGCCCAGCATGCGGCGGCCTACCTGCGCTGGGGCACGGCGATGAAGGAGCACGAATGAGCGAAGCGAACCGGGGGGCGTGGGGGGTCGCCCCTCCCCAGGAGGCACGAATGAGCGGCCCGCTGGTGGGCGTGGTGATGGGCAGCGACTCCGACTGGCCGGTCATGAAGGCCGCCGGCGAGGCGCTGGAGGAGTTCGGCGTCCCCTACGAGGCCGACGTCGTGTCCGCGCACCGGATGCCGCACGACATGATCGCCTACGGCGAGCAGGCCGCCGGGCGCGGGCTCCGCGCGATCATCGCGGGCGCCGGCGGCGCCGCGCACCTGCCCGGCATGCTCGCCTCGGTGACGCCGCTGCCGGTGATCGGCGTGCCCGTCCCGCTGAAGTACCTCGACGGCATGGACTCGCTGCTGTCGATCGTGCAGATGCCCGCCGGGGTCCCCGTCGCGACCGTCGCGGTCGGCGCCGCGCGCAACGCCGGGCTGCTGGCCGTCCGCATCCTCGCCGCGTCCGACGAGGCGCTCCAGGCGAAGATGAAGGACTTCCAGCAGTCCCTGTACGACCAGGCCAAGGCGAAGGGCGAACGGCTCCGAGAGAGCCTCTGAGCCTCGCCGCCGGGGGACCGGCCGGTCAGTGCCGGCGACTCCACTCGATGGCGGGGCAGCGGTCCATGACCACGTCGAGCCCGGCGTCCCTCGCGCGCCGGGCCGCCGCCTCGTCGACCACGTCGAGCGGCATCCACACGGCCTTCGCACCCGCCGCGATCGCCTCGTCCACGACCGCCCCCGCGTGCTCGGAGCGCCGGTAGACGCCCACGACGTCGATGTCCGCGGCGTCGGGCACGTCCGCGAGGGACGCGTACCCCTCCTCGCCCAGCACGCTGTTCCCGGACGGATGCACCGGGACGATCCGCTTGCCGCGCCGCTGCAGCAGCCGGGCCTGGTTGTGGACCTCCCGGGCCGGATTGTCGCTCAGGCCCACGAACGCCCACGTCCTGGACTCGCTGAGCAGGCGGCTGATCACGTCCGGGTCGGCGTAGACATCACCCATGCCCGGCATAACACCCGCGGGACCTCGATCGTTCCCGCCTCAGGGGCGGCCGAGGGCCCGGTAGTTCCAGCCGGCGGCCCGCCACTGCTCGGGCTCCAGCGCGTTGCGGCCGTCCACGATGTTGCGCTCCGCCACCACCGCGGACAGGTCCGCCGGATCCATCTCGCGGAACTCCTGCCACTCCGTCAGCAGCAGCACCACGTGCGCGTCCCGGACCGCGTCCAGCGCCGACGGGGCGAAGGCCAGCGACGGCTGGGCGCGCCGCGCGTTGTCCATCGCGCGCGGGTCGTAGACCGTCACCGCGCCGCCCTGCGCGCGGATCGACGCCGCCACGTCCAGCGCCGGCGAGTCGCGCACGTCGTCGGAGTTCGGCTTGAACGCCGCGCCCAGCACCCCGACCGTCCGGCCGGCGAACGAGCCGCCGAGCTGCCGCCGGGCGAGGTCCACCATCCGGATCCGGCGGCGGATGTTGATCTCGTCGACCTCGCGCAGGAACGTCAGCGCCTGGTCGGCGCCGAGCTCCCCGGCCCGCGCCATGAACGCGCGGATGTCCTTGGGCAGGCAGCCGCCGCCGAACCCGAGCCCCGGGCCGAGGAACCGGCCGCCGATCCGGTCGTCGTACGACAGCGCCTCCGACAGCTTCGCCACGTCCGCGTGCGCCGCCTCGCAGACCTCCGCCATCGCGTTGATGAACGAGATCTTGGTGGCCAGGAACGCGTTCGCCGACACCTTGACCAGCTCCGCGGTCGCGTAGTCCGCGGTGAGGAACGGCGTGCCGTCGGCGATCATCGTCCGGTAGATCTCGCGCAGCACCTTCTCGGCGTGCTCGGCGGCGCCCTGCTCGGCGGGCAGCCCGGCGACGATCCGGTCCGGGTGCAGGGTGTCGTCGACGGCGAACCCCTCGCGCAGGAACTCCGGATTCCACGCCAGCACGGCGTCGCCGCCCACCGGCGCGGACTTGGCGACCGTCTCGGCCAGCCGCGCGGCCGTCCCGACCGGGACCGTCGACTTGCCGACGATCAGGCAGGGCCGGTGCAGCAGCGGCGCGAGCGCGCCGGCCGCCGCGTCCACGTAGGTGAGGTCCGCGGCGTACTCGCCGGGTTTCTGCGGCGTCCCGACGCACAGGAAGTGGACGTCGCCGAACTCGGCGACCTCCTCGTAGGACGTGGTGAACCGCAGCCGGCCGCTCTCCAGGCCGCGCCGCAGCACCGGTTCCAGCCCCGGTTCGTAGAACGGCAGGTCGCCCGCCGCGAGCCGGGCGATCTTGTCCTCGTCCGCGTCCAGCCCGAGCACGTCGAAGCCGAGATCGGCCATGCAGGCCGCATGGGTGGCGCCGAGGTACCCGGTTCCGATGACCGTCAGCCGCTGGGTCAAGGCGGGCTCCTTCCGGTTCGCTGCCGCCGTCCGTCCGCCCTAGTGAACCTTCCCCGAAGTGCTGCCCGGTACCGGTGGCGGCCGAGCGGAGTCTACTGGCCGGTAGCATCAGGGGCATGAGCGATGACTTTCCCGCGTACGCGCCGTCGGAGGAGCAGGAGTTGCTGCGGGCGACGGTGCGTGAGCTGGCGGATGCCAAGATCGCGCCGTTCGCGGCGGAGGTGGACGAGGACGCTCGTTTCCCGCAGGAGGCGCTGGACGCGCTGGTCGCCAATGACCTGCACGCGGTGCACGTCCCCGAGGTGTATGGGGGCGCGGGTGCGGACGCGCTGGCGACGGTGGTGGTGATCGAGGAGGTCGCGCGGGCGTGCGCGTCGTCGTCGTTGATCCCGGCGGTGAACAAGCTGGGCACGGTCCCGGTGCTGCTGTCGGGCTCGGAGGAGCTGAAGAAGAAGTACCTGGGGCCGGTGGCGCGCGGGGAGGCGATGTTTTCCTACGCCCTGTCGGAGGCGGATGCGGGGTCGGATGCGGCGGGGATGAAGACCCGTGCGGTCCGTGACGGTGACGCCTGGGTGCTCAACGGCGCCAAGATGTGGATCACCAACGCGGGCGTGTCGGAGTACTACACGGTGATGGCCGTCACCGACCCCTCCGCCGGGGCGCGGGGGATCTCGGCTTTTGTGGTGGAGAAGTCCGATCCGGGGGTGTCGTTCGGGCCCAAGGAGCGCAAGCTGGGCATCAAGGGCTCCCCGACCCGCCAGGTCATCCTGGAGGATGTGCGGATCCCGGCCGATCGGATCATCGGTGCGGAGGGGACGGGGTTCAAGACGGCGCTGGCCACTTTGGACCACACCCGTATCACCATCGCCGCCCAGGCCCTGGGCATCGCGCAGGGCGCGCTGGACTTCGCGCTGGGGTATGTCAAGGAGCGCCGCCAGTTCGGCAAGCCGATCTCTGATTTCCAGGGTGTGCAGTTCATGCTGGCGGACATGGCGATGCGGCTGGAGGGCGCGCGGCAGCTGACCTATCACGCGGCGGTGAAGTCCGAGCGGGCGATGCACGGCGAGAAGATCGCGGATCTGACGTTCGTGTCGTCGGCGTGCAAGGCGCTGGCCTCGGATGTGGCGATGGACGTCACCACCGACGCCGTGCAGCTGCTGGGCGGGTATGGGTACACGCGGGAGTTCCCGGTGGAGCGGATGATGCGCGACGCCAAGATCACCCAGATCTACGAGGGCACCAACCAGATCCAGCGGATGGTCATCGCCCGCCAGCTCCTGAAGTAACCCGCGAACAGCCGGCGCGTGGGGAGGGGGCGCGGTGACGGGGAGAACGCGGCTCAGCGCGGGGCCCGGCCCGATCACATGGGCCGCCTACCTCCTGCTCGTGCTGCTCTGCCTTCCGGTTCTGGTCCTCGCGCTTCTGCTGCTGGTCGGAGTGCTGAGCGGTGGCGGTGGGGCGTCCTTGCTCGGGGTGGTGGTCGCCGGGGCGTTATGCGCTGTCGTGGTGCTGCTCGGCGTGCGCCTGTACCGGCGGGCCTGGTGGCTGGAGGGCACCGCGCTCGTCCAGCGCCGGGTCGGCCGGAACCGCCGGTGCGATCTGAGCACCGCGTGGGTCTCGGTCGAGTCGGTGTCGCCCGACCCGCTCGCGCTGACGTCGGCGCTGCCCCGCCTCGTCGCCTGGCATGACGGGGAGGAGCCGATCAGGCTCTGGCTGCGGGACCCGGACCGCAGGAGGGCGCTCCTCCCCGCCCACGAGCTCGCGGCCCTCGCGCAGGCGATCACCTACGGCCGCGAGGACGACCCCCGCTTCCACCCGATCGCCGGCGGCCTCCACACCCTCGCCACCGACCCGTTCGCGGTCTGACAGGGCACCGCCGGTCACAGGCGGCGGGGGAGGCCGAAGCGCTGGAACAGGGCGGGGTCGTGGAACGCGGTCACGGCGGCGACGGCCGTGCCGCGCAGCGTGACGACCTGGAGCGCGAACGCCTCGCCGTCCACGTACATCGCGAAGGCCGGCTGGCCGTTGGCGCCGACCGGCACCAGCCGGCTCCGCTTGCCGCGCAGCCTGGCCGCGAGCAGCCGGAGGACGCCGTCGCGGCCCGCGAACCACGAGGGGTTCGGCGGCATCTGCCAGACCGCGTCCTCGGTGAGCAGCCGGGCCAGCGCGGCGAGATCGGCGCGCTCGAAGGCGTCGGCGTACCGGTCGAGCAGGTCGCGGCGCTCCGGCTCGGCGGGCTCGGCGATCTCGTCGATCGCGGGGCCGAGCCGGTCCAGCCGGGCCCGGGCGCGGGCGAGGGTGCTGTGCACCGCGGTCGCGCTGACGCCGAGCGCGTCGCCGGTCTCCTCCGCCGACCAGGCCAGCACGTCCCGCAGGATGAGGACGGCCCGCTGCTGCGCGGGCAGGTGCTGCAGCGCCGCGACGAGGGCGAGGCGCAGCCCGGCCCGTCCGGCCACGATCGCGGCGGGGTCGGCCTGCTCGTCGGAGATCGGCTCCAGCCACGGGATCTCCGGGTCGCGCGGGCTCAGCGCGTCCGGGTCATCGATGGGCCCGCCCAGCCCGGACGGCAGCACCCGGCGGACGCCGCTCCGCAGCGCGTTGAGGCAGGCGTTCGTGGCGATCCGGTAGAGCCAGGTGCGCAGTGACGCGCGGCCCTCGAAACCGTCGTAGGCCCGCCAGGCCCGCAGGTACGTCTCCTGGACGAGGTCCTCGGCGTCCTGCACCGAGCCCAGCATCCGGTAGCAGTGCGTCAGCAGCTCCCGCCGGTACGGTCCGGTCAGCCGGACGAACTCGTCGTCCGGTCGCTCGATCACGGTCACCTGGTCCTCCAAAAATGCCCCGGCTTCCGGGCCGGGTCCGTTGATATTCGAAAGCTCTTACAGGTCTGGTCTGGAACAAGACGCTCGCCGAACGGCATCGCGCTTACCACGTTGAGAACAGGCGCATCTCTTACAAGGAGGCCGACGCCGCGCTGACGGCGTGGAAGAAGAACGACGACCTGGCGTTCCTCTCTGAGGTTTCCTCGGTGCCGCTGCAGCAGGCGCTGCGGCACCAGCACGCCGCGTTCGGCGGTTTCTTCGCCGGACGCGCCCGTTACCCCCGCTTCAGAACCCGGGGCTCCCGCCAGTCCGCGCACTACACCCGTTCGGCGTTCCGCATGCGCGACGGCGAGCTTCGGATGGTTAAGACCACCGCGCCCCTGGCGTTCGTGTGGTCCTTCGACGAGGTGGACCTGGCGGCACTGGACCCGACGATGGTGGTGATCTCGCGGGAGCCCCACGGCCGCTGGTACGTCGCCTTCGCCATCGACGCCGACGAGCCCGCCCCCTTGGAGACCGCCGGACACGAGGTCGGCGTCGATCTCGGGGTGAAGGACTTCGCGGTGACGTCCGAGGGAGGCCGCATCGCCAACCCGAAGCATCGCACCCGGCACGACCGGGACGTCAACGCGGCCAAGAACATCCTTGCGGCTGGTCGAGCCGTAGCCGGGGACATCCCCGGCGATGTCTGTGGAGCTGAAGTCAGACGGCAAGGGACCTCCCTTCCGCAATCGGCTGCGAAGCAGGAACACCCACGGCGCGAGCCGTAGGACTCCCTCCCTTCGGGGAGCGGAGGAAGTCAATCCGTGCTCCTCCCTTTCTTGTACAGACCCGCCGGCGCGCCGGATTCATCGGGTCTGGACCGGCGGATCTCGCCGGGGCGCGGGTCGGTATGGGCATGAACAGGACATGGGTGCTCGGGCTCGCCTCGGCGGGCTCGGTGATGGTGGCGCTGGACGCCACGGTGGTGACGACGGCGCTGAGCCGGATCCGGCTGGATCTCGGCACCTCGATGGCGCAGCTCGAATGGACGGTCAACGCCTACAGTCTGAGTTTCGCCGTGCTGCTGATGACCGGTGCCGTGCTGGGCGACCGGTTCGGGCGGCGGCGGGTCTTCACGGCGGGGCTGGCGCTGTTCACGGCGGCGTCCGCGGCGTGCGCGCTCGCCCCGGACGTGAACGGGCTGATCGCGGCGCGGGTGGTGCAGGGCGCAGGCGCGGCCCTGGTGATGCCGCTGGCGATGGCGCTGCTGAGCGCCGCGTACCCGCCGCCGGACCGGCCGAAGGCGCTCGGGCTGTTCGCCGGGCTGACCGGGCTCGCGGTGGTCGGCGGGCCGGTCGTCGGCGGGGCCGTCACGCAGGGGCTCGCCTGGGAGTGGATCTTCTGGCTGAACGTGCCGATCGGGCTGGCGATCATTCCGCTGGTGCTGCGCCGCGTCCCGGAGAGCCGCGGCGGCGGCGACGGCGTGGACGCCGGCGGGCTGCTGCTGGTGACGGGCGCCGCGCTCGGGCTGGTGTGGGGCCTGATCCGCTCGGACGCCGCCGGATGGGGCAGCGCCGAGGTCGCGGGCACGCTGGCCGGGGGCGCGGTCTGCGCCGTCGCGTTCGTGGCCTGGGAACGGGTCGCGGCGCGGCCGATGGTGCCGCTGGAGCTGTTCCGGCTGCGCGGTTTCGCGGCGGGCAACGCCGCCGGGGTGTTCATGTACGCCTCGCTCTACGGGGCGCTGTTCTTCGCGGCGCAGTACTTCCAGACCGGGCGCGGTGACCGGCCGCTCGCCGCGGGCCTGCACCTGCTCGCCTGGACGGCGGCGGTGACGGTCGTCGCGCCGGTGGCGGGCCGGGTGGTGAACCGGATCGGCGCCCGGCCGCCGGCGGCGCTGGGGCTGGCGCTGCAGGCGGCGGGGTTGGGCTGGCTCGCGCTCGCCGCCACGCCGTCCGTGCCGTACTGGGAGCTGGTCGCGCCGATGCTGATCGCGGGCGCCGGGGTGAGCATGGCGATGCCCGCCGCGCAGTCCGCCGTGCTCAACGCGGTCGCGCCGCAGCAGATCGGGAAGGCGTCCGGGGTGTTCAACACCGGGCGGCAGCTCGGCGGGGTGTTCGGCGTCGCGGTCCTGGCCCTGGCGTTCGGCCGGGCGGGCGGCTACACGGGACCGTCGGCCTTCACCGACGGTTTCGCCGCCGCGATCGGGGTCGGCGCGGCGCTGTCGCTGGCCGGCGCCGCCGCGGCTCTGGCGATCCCGGGCCGCGCTCCCGCCCCGGAGCCGGAGCCCGCCGACCCGGTCCTCACCGCCGGCCGCTGAGCCTCAGGCGCCGCGCACGGGACGGGCGGCCACGGTGCCGTACCGGTGGCCGCCCGTCCCGGAGCCCGTCAGTCGTGGCTGATCTGGACGATGATCTTGCCGTCCTTGCTCATCCGCGGGCGGAAGGTCAGCCCGTTGACCGTCGAGGACGAGCCGGAGCCGGCCCACGAGGCGTCCATCGAGGTGACCATCTTGCTGTCCCGGCCGTGCGCGGTGAAGATCACCTGCGGGCCGTCGCGCCGGACGTCGATGCCGTCCAGGCCGTACTTCGGGTCGAGCGGGATCTGCTCGCCGTCGGCGACCTCGACCTCGCAGGAGGCGTCGCGGCAGGCGTTGAGGTTCGTGCCGTCCTTCGCCGCGCTCTTCTTGCCCTTCGGCGCCGCCGACGGCGACGGCGAGGCCGGTGCGGCGGCCGCGCTCGCCGACGGGACGGGCTCGTCCGCGGCGGCGAGCCGGGCGCGGGTGTGCGCGGCGCAGCCGGACACGGCGAGCGCGGCGGCCGCGGTGGTGCTGATCAGGCCGAGAAACCTTGTCGACATCCTCTGGACTCCTGACGATGACTTCCCTGTGCACGCATAGCACTACCCAGAGTAGTCGATCAAGAATCTCCGAGCCTCCGGAAGGCGTGTCATCGACCCAGGTCAGGGCGTTGGCTGCTCGTCCACGATCAGGGTCTGCAGGACGCGTCCGAACTCTCCGTGACCGTCGGAGAGCGTCGCCTCGCACAGCGCGCTGCCGTGCGGGCTGACGCTCAGCGACGCGCCCATGCACAGCCACTCGCCCACCGGGTCGCGGTGCAGCGCGACGGTGAGGTCGGTGTTGATGATCATCCACTTGGCGAGGTCGAGCTGGCTGCCGACGCCGGACGCGCTGTCGGCCAGGGTGAGCGCCCGGACCAGCGGCGAGTCGGTCTCGCCGGCGACCAGCGGGACGCGGGCGCGGGCCCAGGTCGTCCCGGGTCCCGGCTCGAAGAACGAGCCGTCGACGAGCCGCCACTCCATCGCCGACAGGTAGCCGTCCGAGTGCATCTGCGAGGCGCTCGTGAACGGCCGGCCCGTCGCGGGGAGCGGGGGCGCGGCGGGCGCGTGCACGGTCTCGGGCACCTCGGCGGGCGCCGCCGCGATCCGCCAGGCGGTCGCCCGGACGACCGGCCGCCCCTCGTGGGTCATCTCGCCCTCGAGCAGCGCGATCCGCCGGCCCGGGCGGACGACCCGCGCGGTGACCTCCAGCTCCGCGACCGGGACGGGGGAGAGGATCTCGACCGTCACCCGCGCGACGCGGGTGCCGGGCACCGGGTCGGTGCGCTCGAACGCCCGGCCCATCAGGCCGGCGACGGGCCCGGCGTGCTGCAGCGACGGCGACCACGGGCCCGCCGTCGCCGTGGTGCTCGCGAACCGGCCGCCGCCGAGCGGCTCGTAGAACGCCTCGGGGAGGTCACCGTCCAACGCCCTGCTCCTTCCACTGTCCTAGAACGGCATTCTAGGACGTCAGTGGCAGAGCTTCTCCGTGGCGGTCCCCGAGTCCAGCGACGACCCCGACGCGGGCGACGCCGTCGGCGACGGCGAGGACACCTTCACCTTCTTCACCCCGTCCCAGTCGGCGCCCACCATCACCTGCACCCGCGACCCCAGCGACGAGACCTCCTTCAGCTTCGCGTTCGGGATCGCCGCGGCCAGGGTCTTCGCCGAGTCCTCACGGCCCGGGCCGTACTGGATCTGCGTGTGCTGCAGCCCGCGCCGCGCGACGCCCGGCACCACCGTGACGCGGAAGCCGTCCTTGGTCAGCTGCGAGCCCGCGTGCGTCGCCAGCCCCGGCGTCCCGATCGCGTTCAGCACGCGGACGCTGATCTCGTCCGGCGGCACCGTCGGGCCGTCCGACGGGGTCTTGGACGGCGACGCGCTCGGCTTCGGGGTCTTCTTCGTCTCGTTCAGCGGCTGGTCGTGCCGGATCCGGCCGAACAGGTCGTTCGCCTTCGCCTGGTCCCACTGGACGGTCGACTGCGGCGTCGGCGAGTTCCACAGCATCGCGTTGTAGCCCGGGTTGGACAGCGGCACGTTCGCGAAGGTCAGGCTGTCGGTCGACAGGTCCTTCATCTGGTCGGCGAGCTTCGGCAGGCCCTTGGCGAGTTCCGGGTCCACCCGCAGCGACTTCAGCGACGCGTTCAGGAACTTCGTCGACTTCACCGGGTCGCTCAGCGTCTTGGACGACAGCGCCTGCTTCATCATCGACGCCATGAACTGCTGCTGCCGGTCGATCCGGCCGAGGTCGGTGCCGCCGGTCAGGGTGTAGCGGGCCCGCGCGAACGCCAGCGCCTTCAGCCCGTCCACGTGCGACTTGCCCGCCGGCAGCTTCAGCCCGCTCTTCGGGTCGTTCACCGCCTGCTCGGTGCAGACGTCCACGCCGCCGAGCGCGTCCACCATGTTGACGAACCCGTAGAAGTTCACCTCGATGTAGTGGTCGATCGACACGCCGGTCGCCTGCTTGATCGTCGCCACCGTCAGGTCGGGCCCGCCGAACTGGTACGCCCAGGTCAGCTTGCCGGGACGGGCCGGGATCTGCTCCCCCTTCGCCCCCTCCGACCCGTTCGATCTGTGCGCCGGGATCGTCACGTACGAGTCGCGCGGCAGGCTCACGATCGACACCCGGTCGTGGTCCTTGGAGACGTGCACCAGCTCCATCGTGTCGGACCGCTCGCCCGGGTCGTGGCCGAGCTTGGCCGCCTTCTGCTGCGCCTTCGTCAGCCCCTCGCGCCGGTCGACCCCGGCGACCAGGATCGTCATCGCGCCCTTCGGGCCGTCCTTGCCCTTGCCGAGCCCGCCGACGTGCACCTTGTCGATCGCGCCCGTCACGTAGTTCTGGAACGCCCACGCGCCGCCCGAGGTCAGCAGCACGAACGCCGACATCGTCCCGGTCAGCGTCAGGAACCGCTTCTGCCGGCGGGCGCTCATCGCCGCCCGCGGGCTGATCCGGCGGCCCGGCCGGCGCGGCCCGCGCGGGCCGTCCACCTTCACCCGGGGCGCCGGCATCCCGTCGATGGTGACGCCCTCGATGTCGCCGTCGTCGCCCTCGCCGGCCGCCCCACCAGCGGGTCTCGGCCGGAAGTAGCGCTCCAGCGGATCGGGGTCGCCGCGTCCCGAGTCGTGCCCGTCCACCATGCCGGCGCCCGCCTCCCGAAGACCTCGTTCTCGCGTGGGTCCCCACCACTCTAAAGTGGGGAACACCCGTCCGTTCGCTACCTGGACCTCGTGTCCTTGCAGTAACGTGGCGCCGTCTTGACCACACCCCGGCGGCCCGCACGCAAACCTGGGTGGCGTGGGCTGCGTCAGACAAGCAAGCGAGAGAGAGGAAGGGGGGCCTCCCTCCGGCCGCGGCACCCCGTCGCCACGGCCGAGGTGCGCCCGCGAGCCCACATGAATCCATCTCCCCACGCCCAGCACACGGAACGGCACGGAACGCGACAGCGCGCCGGCGGCGAACGCACCTGGCCCGCGGTGTCGGTGGTCATGCCGGTCCTCAACGAGCAGCGCCATCTGGCCGACTCCGTCCGGCGCATCATGTCGCAGGACTATCCCGGCGAGATGGAGCTCGTGCTCGCCGTCGGGCCGTCCCGCGACCGCACCGAGGAGATCGCCCGCCGGCTCGCCGGCGAGGACTCCCGCGTCGTCGTGGTCGCCAACCCCACCGGGCGCACCCCGCAGGGCCTCAACATCGCGATCAAGGCGTCGCAGTACTCGATCATCGTCCGGGTGGACGGGCATTCGCTGCTGCCGCCCGACTACGTCCGCGCCGCGGTCGAGACGATGGAGGAGACCGGCGCCGACAACGTCGGCGGCATCATGGCCGCCGAGGGCGTCACCCCGTTCGAGCAGGCCGTCGCCCGCGCGATGACCTCGCGGATCGGCGTCGGCAACGCCCGCTTCCACACCGGCGGCGAGGCCGGCGAGGTCGAGACGGTCTACCTCGGCACGTTCCGGCGCAGCGCGCTGGAGCGGGTCGGGTACTACGACGAGACCTTCACCCGCGCGCAGGACTGGGAGATGAACCACCGCATCCGGCAGACCGGCGGGCGGATCTTCTTCACGCCGCGGATGCGCGTCACCTACCGGCCGCGGCCCAACCTGCGGGCCCTCGCCAAGCAGTACTTCCACACCGGGCGCTGGCGCCGCGTCGTCGGCCGCGAGCACCAGGGCACGCTCAACCTGCGCTACCTCGCGCCGCCCATCGCCGTGGTCGCGATGACCGCGGGCGTGGTCGCCGGGGCGTTCGGGTTCTGGCCCGGCTGGCTGCTGCCCGGCGGGTACGCGGCGGCGATGGTCGCCGGCGCCGCCGTGGAGGGCCGCGGGCTGGCGCCGTCCGCCTGGGTGCGGCTGCCGCTGGTGTTCGCGACCATGCACGTGACGTGGGGGGTCGGGTTCCTGACCAGCCCGCCGCGGCTCGGCCAGCCGACTCCGGCCAAACCCGGCGAACCGGTTATGTGACGGCGAAATTCGGCTAATCTCCCCTGAACCCTCGTGCGTTTCCGCACGTCTGAGGGTTAGGTTCGACGGGATCACGCCCGCCGGACGCGAGGAGGTTGCCATGTCCAACGGCGCACGCCACGGAATAGGCGTGGTGGTCGGGGTCGTCGCGACCGCGATACTCACGTTCTGCCTGACCATGGGCACCTACAAGATGTCCATGGTCCAGCGCTACTACTCCGCGACCTTCCGCAACTACCACGGCGGGCAGCTGTGGACCGGGGTGGCGCTGCTGCTCGTGGCTGCGGTCGTGCTCGGGCTCGTCGTGGGATCGCGGGTGTCGCCGATCGCCTCGCTGATCCCCGGCGTGCTCTTCAGCGCCGTCGGCCTGCTGTGGGTCGCCGACGCCTCGTGGGCGGCGCAGAACACGGCGAAGAAGTCCTTCCCCGACTCCCTCACCTTCGGGTACCTGAACCTCGCGATGTTCGGGATGTTCCTCTTCCTCGGCATCGCGCTGCTCGTCGCGTCCGTGCCGCCGTCGAGGTGGCGCGCCCGGACGGCCGGGGCCGCCGCGCCGCGCTACGCAGGCCCGCCGCCCGCCCCTATGGGCCCGCCGGCCGGTGCGCCGGGCGCTCCGGCGCCGCTGGGCGCGCCCCAGCCGCCCGCACAGGACGCGCCGTGGGGACGCCCCCCGCAGTACGGGCAGCAGCCCTCCGCGCAGCCTCCCGCGCAGCCGCAGTACGGGGCTCCCGCGCAGCCGAGCCTCCCGCCGGCGTCGTCGTCCGGGCCGGCGTCCCCGCCCGCGCGTCCGGCGGCCGGCGCCGTCCCGTTCGAGGACGAGGGACCCAAGCCGTCCGGGCAGGGCGGCGGGTCCGGCGCCGGCGTCGGCGAGTGGACCCAGATGTACGGCGGCGACGACCTGTCCGGCAACCGCTAGCGCGCCGCCGGCCCGGCCCCGGGCCCGGCCGCTAGGCCAGCGCCGCGAGGACGCCGGGGACGTCGTTGACGACCATCGCGTCGACCCCGGCGGCCGCGTAGTCCGGGGCGCGCTCGGCGGCCGGGCACCAGGCGATCACGTCCAGGCCCGCCTCGTGCGCGACGTCCACGCAGTGCTCCAGCGGCCGCAGCCGGCTGTCGGGGTGTTCGAACCCGCACGAGCCGGTGTGCACCGCGATGGCCTGCAGGTTCAGGCCCGCCGCGGCCGGGACCGCGTGCCACATCGGGAACCGCAGCCAGGTCAGCAGGCCCAGCGGGACGTCCGGCAGCTCGTCCCGCAGGAACACCAGCAGCGCCGGGTCGAACGAGGTGACCAGCAGCCGGCGCCGCCGCGCCTCGCGCTTCAGCACCGGCAGCAGCAGCGCGCCCGTCCGGCGGGACGGCGCGTCCACCGCGTCCTCCAGCACCGTCTTGACGTCGACGTCGACCGCCACGTCCGCGGGCAGCGCGTCGAAGATGTCGGTGAGCAGCGGCAGGCCGCTGGCGTCGGCGGGCATGTCGACGATGTGGTCGCCGCCCTCGACGGTCGGGTCGTGCCGCAGGACGAGGTGGTCGTCGGCGGTGCGGGTCACGTCGATCTCCACCCACGACAGCCCCGCCGCCGCGGCGGCGAGCATCGACTCCAGGGTGTTCTCCGCGACCGGCGACGCCGCGCCGGGCGGGGTGAGCCTGCCCGCGCCGTAGCCGCGGTGCCCGATGACGGCCGGTGACGTCTCGAAGATCAAGGCAGGTCCTCCTGGGCGAGGTGCTCGGCGACGACGGCGTCCAGCGGCTGGGTGACCTTGAGGTTGCGCTCGCTGCCCTCGACCACCCGGATCGGCATGTCCGGCAGGTAGCGGTGCACGATCCCGCAGTCGTCGGTGGCGCGCAGCGCCGGATCGGCGAGCGCCAGCTCGTACGCCTTGCGGAGCGTCCCGAGCCGGAAGCCCTGCGGCGTCTGGAACCGGCACATCGTCTCGCGCGGCGGCATGGACGCGACCACGCCGTCCTCGACGACGACGATCGTGTCCGGCGACGGGACGCCCACCGCGACGGCGTCGTGGCCGTCCAGCGCGTCCAGGACCCGGTCGATGACCGGGGCGTCCACGAACGGGCGGGCCGCGTCGTGGAACAGCACGCGCGTGTCGGCGGGACGGTCCTCCAGGGCGCGCAGCGCCGCGACCGTCGAGGCGGTGCGGGTCGCGCCGCCCTCGACCACGCCCGTCACGCTGCGGAACGGCGCGGCGATCACGCCCGCGTCGCGCAGGTGCCCGGCGGCCATCACCACCAGCACCTCGGCGATGCCGGGATGGGCGTCGAACGCGGCGATCGCGTGCGCCAGGATCGGCCGCCCGCCCACCTCGATGAGCTGCTTGGGACGTCCCGCGCCCATGCGCTCGCCGATGCCGCCGGCGAGCACCACCGCAACCGTCCGCGCCGCCATCTCTCCCTCTCGCCGCTCGTCCCGCCCGCGGGACAGACGGTCACCGAGTCGCTACGCTGAGCAGTCACCCGCATGCTCCGATCCCGCCTGGAGGCGCCGATGCCCAGGGTGCGCCCCTGGCGCCGGCCCGCCCCGCTCAACGTACCGGAGGCGGCCGGCGCCGCGGAGGAGAACCGCGCCCGCCCGCGGTGGCCCGCCGGGCGCGAGGACCGCGGCCGCGCCGCGCGGCACCGCGGCGACGGGCTCGTCGCCGCGTACGCGGTCGGCGGGTACGCGCCGTACCTGGTGCGCTGGGCGGCGTCGCGCGGCCTCACGTCCGGGACCGTCGCGGCGATCTCGTTCTCGTTCGGGGCGCTCGCCGCGGTGTGGTTCTCCGCCGGCTCCCGCGCCGGGATGATCACCGGCGCGGGGCTGCTCTACGCCTCGTTCGTCCTGGACTGCGTGGACGGCGGGCTGGCGCGCGCGGCCGGGACGCCCGGGACCGCGTGGCCGGCGGGCGTCCTGAGCCGCGCCAAGGAGGCCGCCGTGTACGCGGGCCTCGCCGCCGGCGCGGGAGCGGAGCCGTCCGGCGGGCCCGGCCTCGCCGGCAACGCGTGGGCGGCGGCGGTGGCCGCGCTCGCGCTCCTCACGGTCCGGCAGACGATGGACGTGGCGTACGCGACGTCCCGGCACGGCCGGCGCCCGCGCCCGCCCCGCATCCGCAACGAGGTCGCGCGCCGCGCGGTGCGGGCGCTCGCGCTCCCGGCCGGCGAGCGGTTCGCGCTGATCGCGGTCACCGCCGCGCTCGCCGGCGCCCGCGTCACGCTGACGGTCCTGCTGGTGTGGGGGTCGGCCGCGGCCGCGTTCGTCCTCGCCGGGCACGCGCGCGACTCGTTCGCCCGGCCGGGGCCCGCACCGGGACCGGCGGACCGGTGAGCGACGCCGTCCAGGTCGGCGACCACCGCGACGACGGGCCCGTGTGTCTGCTGCTCGGCGGGACGGCGCGCGGCCGGCTCCCGCCGCTGCCCGCCGCGCTGGCCGCCGCGGGCGTCACCGCGCTGCTGCTCGCCGCCGGCGCGCGCGGCTCGCCCGTCCCCGCGCTCCTCGCCCCGTTCGTGGCGGTCCTGCTGGCCGGCCCCTCCGCAGGTCACCCGCATACCGGACGGCTGGACTGGCTCGTACCGCCCATAATCCGCGCGATCGAGTATGGTTACCTCGCCGTACTGGGGTTTGCGCAGGGAGTGTCGGCACCGGTCGTCTACGTGCCGGCGGCCGTCCTCGCGCTCCACCACTGCGACGTCGCGTACCGCTCCCGCCGCGGGGTCCGGCCGCGAGGGCTCGCCCTCCGCGCCGGTCTCGGCTGGGAGGGCCGGATGCTCTGGGTGGCCTTCGCGGGCCTCTGCGGGCTCCTTCCGCTCGCGTACGCCGCGCTGGCCGCCTACCTTGGTGTGCTGTTCGGCGGTGAGGGCGTCGCCACGTGGGCGCGGTCCCGTCGCGGCGGATTGATGGTCGACTGGGAGGAAGAGAAGGCATGATCGGCATGGTGCTGGCGGCGGGCGCGGGCCGGAGGCTGCGGCCGTACACCGATACCCTCCCCAAGGCCCTGGTCCCCGTGGACGGCGAGACCACCATCCTGGACATCGCGCTCGGCAACCTCGCCGAGGTCGGCCTGACGGACGTGGTCATCGTCGTCGGCTACTGCGCCGGCGCCGTCGAGGAGCGCAAGGCCGCCCTCGAGGAGAAGTACGGCGTGTCCATCACGCTGGTCCACAACGACAAGGCCGAGGAGTGGAACAACGCCTACTCCATGTGGCTGGCTCGGGAGCACTTCTCCAAGGGCGTCCTCATGGTCAACGGCGACACGGTCCATCCGGTGAGCGTCGAGAAGACGCTACTGGCGAACCGCGGACCGGGCATCCTCCTCGCCGTGGACAACGTGAAAACTCTCGCCGACGAGGAGATGAAGGTCATCCTCGACGAGTCCGAGAACCTGAAGACCATCACCAAGCTGATGGACCCGTCCGCCGCCTACGGCGAGTACATCGGCGCCACCCTGATCGAGCCCGCCGCCGCGGAGCCCCTCGCGGACGCCCTGAAGGCGACCTGGGAGGCGAACCCCGACCAGTACTACGAGGACGGCTACCAGGAGCTGGTGAACCGGGGCGGCCGCATCGCGGTCGCGCCGATCGGCGCGGTCGACTGGGTCGAGGTGGACAACCACGACGACCTGGAGAAGGCCCGCCGGATCGCCAAGACCTACTGACGCCGCCGGCGCCACGCGGGACGACCCCGAGCGAGGAGGCCCATGCCCCTGCTGACGCGGATGCTGAACGCGCCGCTGTCCATCGACGTGCGGCGCGGCGCCGTCGCCGCCCTCGGCGAGCTGCTCGCCGACAAGCGGATCGCCACCGAGGGACGGGTGGCCATCGCCGTCGGCCAAGGCCAGGGCGACCACATCGCCGAGCACGTCCGCCCGTCCCTGTCGGCCTGCGAGGTGTTCCAGGTCGAGGGCGGCACCGTCGACGCGGCCGTCGGCCTCGCCGGCAAGCTGCGCGGCGGGACGTTCGAGGCCGTCGTCGGGATCGGCGGCGGCCGGACGATCGACGCGACCAAGTACGCGGCGACGCTGTCGGGCATCCCGATGGTGTCGGTCGCCACGAACCTGTCCCACGACGGGATCTGCTCCCCGGTCGCGTCCCTGCAGCACGACAAGGGCAAGGGCTCGTTCGGCGTCGTGATGCCGCTGGCGATGGTCGTCGACCTCGACTACGTGCACAACGCGCCGGACCGGCTCGTCCGCGCCGGGGTCGGCGACGTGGTCAGCAACTTCTCCGCGGTGGACGACTGGCTGCTGGCCGCCGAGCAGTGCGGCGAGCGCGTCGACCGGATGGCGCTGACCGTCGCCCGGACCGCCGCCGAGGCGCTGCTGCACCAGCCGGGCTCGATCGAGTCCGACCGGTTCCTCACCGTCCTCGCCGAGGGCCTGGTGCTGTCGGGGATGGCGATGTCGTTCGCCGGCGACTCGCGCCCGGCGAGCGGCGGCGACCACGAGATCCTGCACGCCGTCGACCAGCTCTACCCGGGGACCGCCAACCACGGCGAGCTCGCGGGGATCGGCGCGGCGTTCTGCTACCACCTGCGCGCCACCCGGCTCGACGGCGGCGGCGCGGGCGCTGGCGACACCGCCGCGGAGCGGCTCGCGGAGATCCTCGCCTGCCTCGGCCGGCACGGGCTGCCCCGCTTCCCGGCCGACGTCGGCCTGACCGAGGACCAGTTCGCGGAGGCCGTGCTGTACGCCCCGCGCACCCGTCCCGGCCGCTATACGATCTTGGAACACCTCGGCCTCGACAAGGGCGAGACGCTCAAGGCGGTGGAAGAGTATGTCCAGGCCCATGGAGACTGAGCTCCCCGGACCCCCCGCGGCCGGTCCCGGCTCCCCGGAGGAGGGCGACCACCGCCCGCCGCGCAACGCGGCGAAGGTCGCCGACATCCGCCGGTACGGGCAGCCGCCCGGCCTGAAGGACCGGCGCAACGAGGAGCACTGGGCGGGGCGCCTGTACATGCGCGACCTGTCCCCGTACTTCGGGTGGATCGCGCTGCGGCTCGGGTTCAGCCCGAACCAGCTCACGTACCTGATGATGCTGAGCGGCATCGTCGCGGGCGTCGTGGTGTCGCTGCCCGCGTCCGGCACGGGCGCGCTGTGGACGGCCCTCGGCGGCGCCCTGCTCATCCAGGTGTACCTGCTGCTCGACTGCGTCGACGGCGAGGTCGCCCGGTACCTGCGGCAGACGTCGGTCGCGGGGGTCTTCCTCGACCGCATCGGGCACTACCTGTCGGAGATCTCGCTGCTCATCGGGCTCGGCTTCGCCGCGCAGGGCGGCTGGAAGAACGGCGGCTGGGCCGAGCTCGGGCTCGTCGCCGCGCTCGGCGCCGCGCTGATCAAGGCGGAGACCGACAACGTCGTGGTGGCCCGCGCCAAGTCGGGCCTGACCGCCGACCCGTCCGGCGGCGACCGGGCGCTGCGGCCCCGCTCCACCGGGATCGCGCTGGCCCGGCAGGCCGCGTCGATGCTGCGCTTCCACCGCATCATCGGCGCCGTCGAGCTGTCGCTGCTGATCCTCGCCGCCGCCCTGATCGACACCCTGACCGGCGCGGACACCCCCGTCGCGATCCGCGTCCTGATGGTCGCCGTCGCGCTCGTCGCGGTCGTCCAGACCCTGCTGCACCTGGTCAGCATCCTGGCCTCCCGGAGACTGAAGTGAAACTCAGCGTCGTCGTCCTCACCATGGGCAACCGCCCGGAGGAGCTGGCCCGCGCCGTCCGCAGCGCGCTGGAGCAGGAGCACGCGGACGTCGAGGTCGTCCTCGTCGGCAACGGCGTCGACCCGGTCGGCGACCGGGCCGGGATCCCGCCGTTCGACGACGAGCGCGTCAAGACGATCAGCCTGCCGACGAACGTCGGCATCCCGGCGGGCCGCAACCGCGGCGTCGAGGCGTCCTGCGGCGACGTGGTGGTGTTCCTCGACGACGACGGCTTCTACCGCTCCAACCGCCTCGGCACCTACCTGCGGGACCGGTTCGCCGCCGATCCGGGGCTCGGCGTCATGTCGTTCCGGGTCCGCGACCCGGAGGGCGGGCGCGGCGAGCGGCGGCACGTGCCGCGGCTGCGCGCGGGCGACCCCGAGCGCTCCTCGGAGGTCACGACGTTCCTCGGCGGCGCCTGCGCGATCCGCCGCGCCGCGTTCGACGCGGGCGGCGGCCTGCCGGAGGACTTCTTCTACGCGCACGAGGAGACCGACCTCGCGTGGCAGATCCTCAACGCCGGCTACCACATCGTGTACGACTCGTCGGCGGTGATGTTCCACCCGGCGGTGCTGCCGACGCGGCACGAGATGTTCTATCGGTACAACGCGCGCAACCGCGTGTGGCTGGCGCGCCGGAACCTGCCGTGGCCGCTGGCGTTCACCTACCTCGCGGTGTGGGTCGGCATGACGCTGATGCGCGAGCGCAAGCCGAGCGCCCTGAAGCCCTGGTTCAAGGGCTTCCTGGAGGGCTGGCGCAAGCCGGCCGGTCCGCGCCGGCCGATCTCCTACCGCACCGCCTGGCGCATGACGAGGACGGGCCGCCCGCCCATCATCTGACCGCCGACAGGATCAGGTGCGCCAGCTCCCGGCTGATGTCGTCCAGCGGGATCGTCTGGTCGCGGGCGGACCAGTGGTGGACGAGGTTGTTGGCGGCCCCGATGATCGCGATGACGGTGAGGCGGTAGTCGCGGTCGGCGGCCTCGCCGCGCTCGACGGCCTCCCGGATCATTACGAGCATCGCCTCCTCCCAGTGCGCGCGCCACTGCAGCCGGTGCCGTTCGAGGGCGGGGCTGACCCCGATGACCTCGACGAACGCGATGCGCGCCCAGCGCGGGTCGCTGGCGGTGACGGTGACGAACGCGCGGACGGCGCGTTCGACGCGGACGGGCAGGGGCTCGCCGGCGGCCTCGGCGTAGGCGGTGTCGAGGGCGGCGCGGGCGCGCTCGTTGATGCCGCGGTGCAGGGCGGTGAGCAGTTCCTCGCGTCCGGCGAACTCCTCGTAGAAGTTGCGGGTGGACACGCTGGCGGTGGCGCAGAGCCGCTCGATGGAGGTCGCCGCGTAGCCGCGGGTGCCGAACAGTTCGAGGCCGGCGCCGAGGAGCCGCTCCCGCCGGTCGGCGCGGCGCTCCTCGGCGGAGCGGCCACCGTAGCTGCGGCGGGGGGCGGGGTTCCGGCCGCTCATCGATCTCCGTTCTGGCGGTGTCGGAAGGAGGCAGCGCCAGCCTAACCGCGCCCGCGCCCCCGCGCCTCCCGCTCAGCAGGCCGGCGCCCGCGCGGAGTGCCGCCGAGGGCGCCCCCCGATGGGCGGCCGGCCGGAATCCGAGGCATCCGTCCCGGCGCGGATAGTGACCCCCGTGCCACCGCCGGAAACACGCACATCGCGATGACTTCCGCGAATGGCCCCGGTCGAATTCCGCTCCGGTGCGCAAAAATTCGCCGCCTTTCCGCCCGGCGCCGATACCGGGCGCGAGTCCAGGTCCGGCCGCACCGTTGACAGAGCTGATCAACTGATTTTGAATCGGCTTTCGATCGCTCCCTCTCCCATCGTCGCCGGCCCGGGACGGACCAGCCGTCCCGCGACCCGGATCTGCCCGCCTTTCCGCTGACACACGGCCATGCGCCGTTTCCGGAGGCTGCCATGGAACCCGACCCGACGTCCCCAGCCACGACCCGCCGCGTCTTCCTCGTCGCCGGCGGGACCGCCGTCTCCGCCGTGCTCGTCGGGACGGCGCCGGCCGGCGCCGCCGAGGGCCCGGCCGGCGGCGACGGCGCCGCCCTGACCACCGACCAGACGGCGGCTGTGCTGGCCGTCGCGCGGATCGGCGCGGTCTATCCCGTCCCGTTCCCGGCCTACGGCGAACCCGGCCCGGCCGTCCGCCGGGCCACCGAGCCCCGTCTGCGGGCCGCCGCCGCGAAGCTGGACGCCGCCCGGCTCACGCCCGTGCGGACCGCCGCGGAGGACCTCGTCGCCCGCGGCGCGCACCGCAAGAGCGGGGCGGCGCTGCTCGCCGACCTCGGCGCGGCCGCCGCCGACGCGGACCGCAGGAAACCGCTGACCGCGCTCACCGCGCTCGCGGTCGCCACGGTGTCCCGCCGTTTCGACCCGGGTTCCGACGAAGCCGCGGACGCCTGGCTCGGAATGCTCGCCCGCCTGCACCGCAACGGAATCCGGCCGACGGTCCAGGGCTGAGCCGAACAAGCCGAGCCGAACAAAGGGAGACCCATGACGTTGGACGCGCATTCGCCGGCGACACTGGAACGCGCCAGGCGCGACCTCTTCGACCGCCATTTCGACGACCCGAATTTCACCGGCTGCGCGATCGGCCGCCGCCGCAGGGCGGGGGCGGTGCTCGATGAGCCCGTCGTCGTCGCCATGGTGGTGAAGAAGCTCGGCGAGGGTTTCGTGTCCCGGCGCCGGCTGCTGCCGAAGACGATCGGCGTGGACGGCGCGTCCGTCGGTGTCGACGTCGTCGAGGTGGGGCGCCTCGCCCGGCACGGCCGGGCCAGCGGCCCCATCCCCGACCGCCTCCGCCCGCCGCTGCAGGGCGGCGGGATCTCCAACACGCACGGCTCCGTGGCGGGGTCGATCGGCTGCTTCGTCCGCGACGACACCGACGGCACCATCAACATCCTGTCGTCCAACCACGTCGTGGGGCGGATGAGCGCCGGGGCGAAGGGGGAGGCCATCGCCCAGCCCGCCACGGCCGACGCGGGCGGGACGGCGGAGACGGTCGCCAAGCTCAAGCGGTCCGTCGCGGTCAGCACGACCGCCACCGACAACCTCGTGGACGCGGCCATCGCGCAGCTCGACGACCAGAGCGCCTACGGCCAGGACGTGGCGCACGGGCTGATGGCGCCGATCTCGGCGTCCCACCCGGTGGTCGGGATGGTCGTGGCGGGCGACGCGGGCACCAACTGCTTCCTCACCCCGATCGGGCACGTGCTGCAGCAGCTGAAGGTGAGCCTGCTGCCCGCGACCTCGTCCTCCCCCTGCACGGTCGCCGCGACGATCGGGATGCACCTCGAGAAGGTCGGGCGGGCCAGCGGCTACTCGTCCAGCACCGTGGACGCCCTCGCCGCACAGGTGAAGATCGACTTCTCCGCGAAGCAGGACCGCAGCGACGTCCGGGTGCTGTCCGACCTCATCTGGACGCAGGCGTTCAACCTGCCCGGCGACTCGGGGGCGATCGCCTGCCAGGGCGGCGACGGGATGACGTTCGTGGTGAAGCCGCGCGTCGACTGCCCGATCCTCGGCGCGGTCGGCGGCTACTACGACCTGCCCCTCGTCGACGACAACCCGCTGACCAGCAAGGCGCGCGACGAGTTCTTCTCGCAGAGCCTCACCGGGAACCTGCTGATCTCCGTGCTGTACCAGAACTCGCAGGTCGTCATCGACCGGCTGCAGGGCAAGACGGCCGACGCGGACGCGCAGTCCTACGCCCTGTCGTACTACGACCGCTACCACGACCTGCTCGCCGGCGTCCTGGCCGACCCGGACTCGACGGTGACGGTCACCGACGGGAACCTCAGCGACGTCCTGAACATCATCCTCGGGATGAGCGGAGCGTACGGGGTGGGCGAGCCGGTCCTGACCCCGGACGAGAGCAACGCGGCCCTGAACCTCTACGACGCGGTCCTCTCCCAGACGCTCGGCATGAACCGCGCCCAGATCCTCGCCTACATGCAGCAGCAGGACGTCTACCAGAAGGTCGTCGACCAGGCGTCGACCGTGCCGACGGTCGAGGTGACGGGTCCCGTCTCGGCGGGCTGACGGAGATCCCCACGGCACGTCGTTCCGACTCTGAGGAAGCCACAGATGACAGTGCTCCCCCCTGCACGGGTCCTCCGAACGATCCTGTCCATCGCCGCGTCGCTCTGCCTCGCGGCACTCCTTCCCGTACCGCCGGCGGTGGCGGACGGACCGTCAGCGGGCGGACCGTCGCCGGGCGGCGTCGAGCGGACGTGCGCGTGGCCACCGCAGCACGGCCGATCCTCCTGCCTCGCGCTCAGGCGCACCGATCTCGGAGGAAAGGCCGGGCTGAAGGGCGTCGTGGCCGACGGATACGGGCCGAGTGAGCTCCAGGACGCCTACAACCTGCCGTCGAAGACGAACGGCAAGGGCCAGACGGTCGCGATCGTCGACGCCTACGACGACCCGCACGCCGAATCCGACCTCGCCGCCTACCGGTCCTTCTACGGGCTCCCGCCGTGCACCACCGCGAACGGCTGCTTCCGCAAGTACAACCAGCGCGGCGATACGAAGGACTACCCCGACCCCGACCGCGGCTGGTCCGGGGAGATCGCCCTCGACCTCGACATGGTGTCCGCGATCTGCCCGAACTGCCACATCGCGCTCGTCGAGGCGGACTCCAACTCCAACGACGACCTCGCCGGCGCGGTGAGCACCGCCGCCACGTCGTGGCTGACGGGGGCGAAGTACATCTCCAACAGCTACGGTTCGACGGAGTCGTCGTCATCGCCCGACCGCAACGCCGACTACGTGGCCGAGGGCATCGCGGTGACGGCGTCGGCGGGCGACAGCGGCCTGGAGGTCGAGTTCCCCGCCGCCGACCCCTACGTGATCGCGGTGGGCGGGACGTCCCTGCTGCCCGCCGCCAACGCCCGGGGCTGGGACGAGATCACCTGGTCCGGGACGGGTTCGGGCTGCTCGAAGTACGAGCAGCCGAGACCGCCGTGGCAGACCGACCCCGGCTGCTCGCACCGGATGGTCACGGACGTGTCGGCCGTCGCGGACCCCGAGACGGGCGTCGCCGTCTACGACACCTATGGCGCCACCAACGGCTGGGGCGTCTACGGCGGTACCAGCGCGTCGTCGCCGATCATCGCGTCGGTGTACGCGCTGGCCGGGCCGCCCGCCTCGGACGGCACCGACCCGGCCTACTCCGTCTACAAGCACGCGGACCAGCTCAACGACATCGTGGCGGGCCGCAACTCGTGGGACCCGTGCACCCCGTCCTACGCCTGCCAGGCCGGGCCGGGCTACGACGGGCCGACGGGGAACGGGACGCCGAACGGCATCGGCGCGTTCGTCGCGACGCCGGGGTACCCCTGGTGGCCCTGACCGGGCACCGGCGGGCGCGCGGTGCGCTGGTGCCGGCCGGTCTCGCCCTCGCCCTCGCCGCCGGCTGCGGCGGAGGCGGGGGCGGGGGCGGCCGGGCGTGCCCGATGATCCGCGGGCACGACGGCATCACGATCGACGCGGCGCCGTTCGCCGCGGCCCACCCGCGGGCCCGGCGGCTGTGCGTGGGGAGCCGGTGCGTCCCGCTCACCGCGAAGCCGCCCGAACCGCAGGGGATCACGGTGCCGTATCACGGCGCTCCGTTGCGGATCCGGGTCGTCGTGGCGGCCGCGGACGGGTCCGCGCTGGTCGACCGGACCGTGTCCGCCAGGGCGCACCGCATCGCCGCGAAGGGCTGCGACACGATCGCCCGCCAGGGGCGCGTCACCGTGGCGGCCGACGGCTCGGTCCGCGCGAGCTGACCCCGTCCGGGCGGCGGTCAGCGGAGGACGGGGGTCTCCTCCGCCATGCGGGAGAGCTTCTCGGGGTTGCGGACGGCGTACAGGCCGGTGATGAGGCCGTCGTCGACGCGGACCGCGATGACGGTGTCGATCTCGCCGTCGAGCCGGAACACCAGCGCCGGATGGCCGTTGACGTGCGCGGGGCGCAGCGTCGCCGCCGCGCCGAACCGGGACAGCCCGACGGCGATGGGCCCCACCCGGTCCGCTCCGGTGATGGGCTCCAGCGCGGCCTGCGCGACCCCGCCGCCGTCGCCGAGGAACACCACGTCGGGCGCGAGGACGTCCAGCAGCCGCTGGAGGTCGCCGGTCTCGACCGCGCGCTGGAACTCGCGGAGCGCGGTCCGGGTCTGGTCCGCGGTGACGGCGCCGCGGGGGCGGCGCGCGGCGACGTGCGCCCGCGCCCGGCGGACGATCTGCCGGACGGCGGCCGGGTTCTTCCCGACGGCCTCGGCGATCTCGTCGTAGGGCAGGTCGAACACCTCGCGCAGCACGAACACGGCCCGCTCGGTCGGCGCGAGCGTCTCCAGCACCAGCAGCATCGCCATCGAGAGGCTGTCGGCGAGTTCGACGTCGTCGGCGACGTCGGGGGCGGTGAGCAGCGGCTCGGGCAGCCACGGGCCGACGTAGGACTCCTTGCGGCGGCGGAGCGTGCGGAGCCGGCCGAGGGCCTGCCGGGTGGTGATCCGGACGAGGTAGGCGCGGTGGTCGCGGACGCCGGCGAGGTCGACGCCGGTCCAGCGCAGCCACGTCTCCTGGAGGACGTCCTCCGCGTCGGCGGCGGAGCCGAGCATCTCGTAGGCGACGGTGAACAGCAGGTTGCGGTGGGCGACGAACGCCTCGGTGGCGGGGTCGGGCCGGCCGCCTCCGGTCGTCGGTTCCGCGGGTCCGCTCATGGCCGGCTCCTGTTCGCTCGTCGTCAAGGCTGCCATGCGCATGGGATGCCGCCCGCGGCCGCCCTGTGACACCCGCGGCCGGTGGCGTACGTCACAGGACGGCGCCGTCACAGGATCGGGGGCGCCGGCATCTTCATGGCATCGGGACGCCGCGCGACGAGGAGCGCGGCCCGGCGATGAGGAGAAGACATGGAATCCCGGTTCGACCTGATGGCCAACGGCATCGGCGCCAAGATCGGCAAGCGGTTCTTCAACGTCAGCCTGGCGATCCAGCAGTCGTCGCTGCCCCGGACGGTCCAGGACCTGGTGATGACGCGGGCCAGCCAGATCAACGGCTGCGGCTATTGCCTGGACGCCCACACCAAGGAGGCGGCGGCCGCGGGGGAGACCGCGGTGCGGCTCGCGCTGGTCGCGGCGTGGCGCGAGTCCACCGTGTTCACCGGGGCGGAGCGGGCCGCGCTGGCGCTCGCCGAGGAGGGCACCCGGCTCGCCGACGCCCATGAGGGCGTGTCGGACGCGACGTGGGCGCTCGTGCGCGAGCACTACGACGACGACCAGATCGCGGCGCTCGTCTACCTCGTCGCGATGATCAACGCGGCGAACCGGCTCGGCGTGATCGTCCGCCAGAAGGGCGGTTCCTTCGAGCCGGGCGCGTTCGCCGGCCTGGAGAACTGACCGTTCCGCCCGGACCGCCCGCCCGGTCGCGGGCGGGCGGATCCGGGCACGGCGGTCTCCCGGCGCCGCGCGGGGCGCCGTCAGGGGGCCGTCAGGGGGCACCGTCAGGGGCGGCGGGGCGGACGACCGCGTCGAGGAACCGGCGCAGCAGCCGGTCCGCCGGCGAGCCCGCCACGGCGGCCAGGGCCGCCCGGGCGGCGTCCGCGGCCTCGCGGGCCCCCGGCGTCGGGCGAGCGGCGGGGC
>NZ_JAGEPF010000023.1 GCF_017573465.1 Actinomadura violacea | reverse complement strand
TCACCGTCGACGCCCAGGGCGAGATCCTCGAACTCAAGGACACCGTCAACACGATGGTCGACACCCTCTCGGCCTTCGCCGACGAGGTCACCCGCGTCGCCCGCGAAGTCGGCACCGAAGGCCGCCTCGGCGGCCAGGCGAACGTGCCCGGCGCCGGCGGCGTCTGGCGCGATCTGACCAACAACGTCAACGGCATGGCGTCCAACCTGACCTACCAGGTGCGCAACATCGCGCAGGTCACCACCGCGGTCGCCGAGGGCGACCTGGGCAAGAAGATCACCGTCGACGCCCAGGGCGAGATCCTCGAACTCAAGGACACCGTCAACACGATGGTCGACACCCTCTCGGCCTTCGCCGACGAGGTCACCCGCGTCGCCCGCGAAGTCGGCACCGAAGGCCGCCTGGGCGGCCAGGCGAACGTCCAGGGCGTGAGCGGGGTCTGGAAGAACCTGACCGACAACGTCAACTCGATGGCGAACAACCTGACGGTCCAGGTCCGCGGGATCGCGCAGGTCACCACGGCGGTCGCGCAGGGCGACCTGACCCGCAAGATCGAGGTGGACGCGCAGGGCGAGATCCTGCAGCTCAAGGACACCCTGAACACGATGGTCGACACCCTGTCGGCGTTCGCCGACGAGGTCAGCCGGGTCGCCCGCGAGGTCGGCACCGAGGGCCGCCTCGGCGGCCAGGCGCACGTGCCCGGCGCGGGCGGCATGTGGAAGGACCTGACCGACAACGTCAACGGGATGGCCTCCAACCTGACCTACCAGGTCCGCAACATCGCGCAGGTCGCGACGGCGGTCGCGCACGGCGACCTGACCCGCCGCATCGACGTCGACGCGCAGGGCGAGATCCTCGAGCTGAAGACGACGCTGAACACGATGGTGGACACGCTGTCGTCGTTCGCGTCCGAGGTGACCCGCGTCGCCCGCGAGGTCGGCAGCGAGGGCCGGCTCGGCGGGCAGGCCGAGGTCGAGGGCGTCTCGGGCACCTGGAAGCGGCTGACCGAGAGCGTGAACGAGCTGGCCCGCAACCTGACCACGCAGGTCCGCGCGATCGGCGCGGTGGCCAGCGCGGTCGCCACCGGCGACCTGACCCGGACGATCACCGTGGAGGCGCGCGGCGAGGTCGCCGAGCTGTCCGACAACGTCAACCTGATGGTCGCCACCCTGCGCGAGACGACCCGCGCGAACGAGGAGCAGGACTGGCTGAAGACCAACCTGGCCCGGATCGGCGGGCTCATGCAGGGCCACCGGGACCTGATGCAGGTCGCCGAGCTGATCATGCGGGAGCTGACGCCGACGGCGAGCGCCCAGTACGGCGCGTTCTACCTGGCCGAGGGCGGCGAGGAGGCCGAGCTGGTGCTGATCGCCGGGTACGGGACGCGGCGCAGCCGGATCGGGACGGTCCGGTTCGCGCTCGGCGAGGGCCTGGTCGGGCAGGCGGCGCAGGAGCGCCGGCCGCTGCTGATCAACGACGCGCCGGCCGACTACGTCCGGATCGGGTCGGGGCTGGGCGAGTCGTCGCCGGTCAACATCATCGTGCTGCCGATCGTGTTCGAGGACGAGGTGCTCGGCGCGATCGAGCTGGCCTCGTTCGGCCGGTTCACCGACGTGCACCTGGCGTTCTTCAGCCAGCTGATCGAGACGATCGGGGTGACGCTGAACGCGATCCGCGCCAACACCCGTACCGAGGCGCTGCTCGGCGAGTCCCAGCGGCTCGCGCAGGAGCTGCAGGAACGCTCCGACGAGCTGCAGCGCCAGCAGGGCGAGCTGCGGCACTCCAACACCGAGCTGGAGGAGAAGGCGGCGCTGCTGGCCCAGCAGAACCGCGCGATCGAGATCCAGAACTTCCAGATCGAGCAGGCGCGGCGGACGCTGGAGGAGCGCGCCGAGCAGCTGGCGATCTCCTCGCGGTACAAGTCGGAGTTCCTGGCGAACATGTCGCACGAGCTGCGGACGCCGCTGAACAGTCTGCTGGTGCTGGCGAAGCTGCTGTCGGAGAACCAGGGCGGCAACCTCACCGACAAGCAGGTGGAGTTCGCGCGGACGATCCACGAGTCCGGCACCGACCTGCTGGAGCTGATCAACGACATCCTCGACCTGGCCAAGGTGGAGGCCGGGAAGATGGAGGCGCACCCGCAGCGGCTGTCGGTGCCGGCGCTGGTGGACTACGTGGACGCCACGTTCCGCCCGCTGTCGGTGGACAAGGGCCTGCACTTCGGGGTCGAGGTCGCGCCGGACGTTCCGCCGACGCTGAACACCGACGAGCAGCGGCTGCAGCAGGTGCTGCGCAACCTGCTGTCGAACGCCGTGAAGTTCACGGCGGAGGGCGAGGTCCGGCTGGTGATCGAGCGGGCCGGGGACATCGACTTCACGCTGCCCGCGCTGTGGAACACCCCGGACGTCATCGCGTTCCGGGTGATCGACACCGGCATCGGGGTGAGCGCCGACAAGCTGCAGGAGATCTTCGAGCCGTTCCAGCAGGCCGACGGGACCACCAGCCGCCGCTACGGCGGCACGGGCCTGGGCCTGTCGATCAGCCGGAACATCGCTCGGCTGCTGGGCGGGGAGATCCAGGCGGAGAGCCAGCCGGGCCGCGGCAGCGTGTTCACGCTGTACCTGCCGGCGCAGTACAGCGAGTCCGAGGGGCGGCGCCGGGCGGCGGCCCAGGAGGAGGCGGACGGCGCGGCGGAGGCCCTGCCCGCGCTGCCGGCGGCCGGCTCCGCGGACCGCGGCGCCGCGGCGGACGCGGCGGCCGGCCGGGAGAACGGGCTGCCCGCCGACCAGCGGCCCCCGGGCGAGGGCCAGGGGCGGCCCGAGCCCGCGCTGAACGGGATGCTGGCCGAGCCGCCGGCGGACTTCGTCGACCGGGTGCTGTCGGGCCGCAAGGTGCTGATCGTCGACGACGACGTCCGCAACGTGTTCGCGCTGACGTCCGTCCTGGAGGGGTACGGGATGGAGGTCCTGTACGCCGAGGACGGGCAGGCGGGGATCGACCTGCTGCACCGCAACCCGGACGTGGCGATCGTGCTGATGGACGTGATGATGCCGGGCCTGGACGGCTACGCGACGACGGCGGCGATCCGGCAGATGCCGCAGTTCGCCGAGCTGCCGATCATCGTGATCACCGCGAAGGTGATGAAGGGCGATCGCGAGAAGAGCCTGGAATCGGGCGCGTCGGACTACGTGCCGAAGCCCGTCGACGTGGATCATCTCCTTGACGTCATGAGGAACTGGCTGCAACCCTCCATCGTCCGCTGAGAGAGGAGTCGCCTGGCAGGTAGGGTCGCGGTGGGCACGGGCGTGGCCCGCGGCGGGAGGCCGGACCGGAATCGGAGAGACGACGCGTGGACGACAAGGCGAAGATCCTGCTCGTGGACGACCGCGAGGAGAACCTGATCGCGCTGGAGGCCATCCTCAGTTCGCTCGATCAGGACCTGGTCCGGGCGCGGTCCGGTGAGGAGGCGCTGAAGGCGCTGCTCACCGACGAGTACGCGGTCATCCTGCTGGACGTCGTCATGCCGGGGATGGACGGGTTCGAGACGGCCCGCGACATCAAGCGCCGCAAGAAGACCCGCGACCTGCCGATCATCTTCCTCACCGCGGTGAACAGCGATCCCGACTACGCGTTCCGCGGGTACGCGGCGGGCGCGGTCGACTTCATCTCCAAGCCGTTCGACCCGTGGGTGCTGCGGGCGAAGGTGTCGGTGTTCGTGGAGCTGCACACCAAGAACAAGCAGCTGCGCGACCAGACGGCCCTGCTGCGGGAGCAGGCCGCGCTGCTGCGCGAGCAGTCGACGCTGCTGAAGGCGCGGGACGAGGCCGGCTCCGGTGCGGCCGGGGACGCGCCGCGGGACGGGGACCCGCAGGTCGCCGAGCGGCTGGCCGCGGTGACGGAGCAGGCCGAGACGGTCGGCAAGCAGCTGCCGGCGGCGCTGCGCGGCGAGTACGACGAGCTGGAGCGCCGGCTGGCGGCGCTGCGCGAGGTCCTGGAGCCCGGCGGCTGAACCGCCGTCCCGTTCGAGATGATCGACTGGCCGTGTCCGGTCAGTGACGCTTTGCGCCCTTCGGTCCCGGGGATGGTTCCGCCGGGAGGTGGGCCGTGGACGTCGCGGGGCTGTTCCTCGCGGGCGCCGGGGCGGGGCTGCTGGCGGGCGGCACCACCTGCGCGGCGACGCAGATCGGCCTGCTGACCGGCGCGGTCGGCGGCGCGGCGGGCGGTGCGGGCGCCGGTGCTGCGGGCGACGGTGCGGAGGGCACCGGTTCAGGGGTGGCGCGTCCGATCCGGCAGGTGTCGGTGTTCCTGGCGGCGAAGCTGGTCTCGCATGTGGCGCTGGGTGCGCTGCTCGGGCTGGTGGGCGGTGCTGTGCAGCCGGGGCCGCGGGTGCGCGGGGCGCTGCTGGCTGCCGCCGCGGCGGCCCTGGCGCTGTTCGCGCTCGATCTGCTGGGGTTCCGGCCGGTGCGCCGCCTGCTGAGACGGGACGCGGCGCCCTCGTCCGGGGACGGGGAGGACGCCTGCCACCCGCCGCGGGCCGGCCGGTCGAGGCGGCCCGCCCTGCTCGGCGCCGCGACGATCCTGGTCCCCTGTGGGCTGACGCTGTCGGCTGAACTGCTGGCCGTGACGTCGCGCTCCGCGCTCGGCGGCGCCGTCGTGATGGGCGCTTTCGTGCTGGGGACCGCGCCGCTGTTCGGGCTCATCGGCGTCACCGTCGGGCGGACGATGGAGCTGCTGCGCGGGCGGCTGACCGCCCTGCTCGCCGTGGCGCTGCTGGCCGTCTCCGGCTGGACGCTGCTGTCGGGGCTCCGGCTCGGCGGGTGGCTGCCGTCCGGCGGCGGGGCCGCGGCGGCCGATTCGGCGCGGTTCGTCCGCACCGACGCGGCGGGCACCCAGGTCGTCACGATCTGGGCCCTCGACCAGGGCTACCGGCCCGCGCTGCTGACCGCGCGGGCCCGCGTGCACACCGTCCTCGTGCTGCGGACGCGGCACACCTCGGGGCACATGCGGGTGTTCACCATCCCGAGCCGCGACAGGGACGTCTACCTGCCCGCGACGGGCGAGACCCGCGTCGACCTCGGCGCCCCGGGGCCGGGCCGGATGCCGTTCATGTGCGCGTCCGGCCACTTCCCCGGGGCGATCACGTTCCGCTAGCCCCGCGCCGGGTCAGGCGGACGCGGCGAGCTTCGCGCGGGCGGCGGCGATCCGGGCGAGGGTCCGGTCGCGGCCGAGGATCTCCAGGGACTCGAACAGCGGCAGCCCCACGGTGCGGCCGGTGACGGCGACGCGGACGGGTGCCTGCGTCTTGCCGAGCTTGAGGCCGCGCTCGGTGCCGACCCGCTCCAGCCGGTCCTTCAGCTCGCCGGCGTTCCACGGCGCGTCCTGGTAGGCCGCCTCGGCGGCGGCGAGGATGTCGGCGGCAGGCTCCTTCATCGCCTTGTTCCAGGACTGCTCGTCGGCGGGCGGCTCGTCCAGGAACGCGAAGTCGATCATCTGGACGATCTCCGAGAGCTGCGCGACGCGGGTCTGCGCGAGCGGCGCCAGCTCGGCGAACACCGCGACGTCCACGTCGAACGGAGCCTCCTGCAGGAACGGCAGGCACTCGGCGATGAACTTCTCGACGGGCAGCGCCCGGATGTACTCGCCGTTGATCGCGCGCAGCTTCTTGACGTCGAAGAACGCGGGCGAGGAGTTGACGTCCTCGATGCGGAACTCGTCGACGATCACGTCCCAGGGGACGATCTCGCGGTCGCCGGACGGCGCCCAGCCGAGCAGCATGAGGTAGTTGCGCATGGCCTCGGCGAGGTAGCCCTCGGCCCGGTAGTCCTCCAGGGCGACCTTGTCGCGGCGCTTGGACAGCTTCTGCCGCTTCTCGTTGACGATCACCGGGACGTGCGCCCAGACGGGCGGCTCGCCGCCGAGCGCCTCCCACAGCAGCTGCTGCTTGGGCGCGTTCGACAGGTGCTCCTCGCCGCGCACGACGTGGGTGATGCCCTGGCTCATGTCGTCGACGGCGTTGGCCAGCAGGAAGGTGACCGACCCGTCGGCGCGGGCGATGACGAAGTCCTCCAGCACGGCGTTGTCGAAGACGGGCTTGCCGCGCAGCAGGTCGACGACGGTGGTCTGGCCCTCGTCGGGGGTGCGGAAGCGCAGGGCGCGCCCGGGGCCGGGCTCGAGGCCGCGGTCGCGGCAGAACCCGTCGTAGCCCTTGTGCTGGTCGCCGGTGCGGGCGATGACGGCCTCGCGGGTGCAGTCGCAGTAGTAGGCGCGGCCCTGCTCGCGCAGCGTCCGGGCGGCCTCGACGTGCTTGTCGGCGTTGGCGGACTGGAAGTAGGGGCCCTCGTACTGCTCGCCGTCCATGCCGAGCCAGGCCAGGGCGCGGATGATGCCCTCGGTCCACTCGGGGCTGTTGCGCGAGGCGTCGGTGTCCTCGATCCGCAGCACGAGCGTGCCGCCCGACTGGGCCGCCATCGCCCAGTTGAACAGCGCGGAGCGGGCGCCGCCGACGTGGAACATGCCGGTCGGCGACGGCGCGAAACGTACCCGGATCGAAGAGCTCGTTGACATGCCCTCAAGGGTAGAGCGCGCGGGCCCCCGCTCGCGCCCGGACAACGGCGCGGCGCGCCGCCCGCCGCGCCGTGCCGCGCCGGACGTCCGTCAGGGCTTCCAGTGCGGGTCGCGGCCGGCGAGCCCGAGCACGCGGTCGAGCAGCGGCGCGTCCTCGGGGACGGCGACCTCGGGACCGAACGCGCCGTACTTGCGGCTGATCTCCGCGGTGGGGACGAGCTGCTCCCAGGCGGCCTCGACGACCTCCGGCGGGAAGCCGGGCTCGCGGCCGGTGGCGACGGCGAGGTCCCATCCGTGCACGACGCACTCGCCGAAGACGATCCCCGCGATGAACTCGGCGGGCATCCCCTCCTTGTTGCCGGTGAGGCTGGTGCTGCCCTCCCACGCGGCCGGGTCGCTCCAGGCGTCGGCGGTCCTGCGGGCCTGCTCCGCGAACCGCTCGGCCCAGCCCGGCTCGGCGGTGAAGTCGTGGTCCTCGCCGGGCCCGGTGACGGGCTCCTTGCGCGCGGCGGTCTCGCCCCGCGCGTTCCAGAGGATCAGGTGGTCGACCAGCGCGCGCACGTCCCAGCCCGGGCACGGGGTCGGCGCGTCCAGCCGGTGGTGCGGTATCTCCAGGACGATCCGCGCCGCGGCGTCCGCGGCGGGCCGCATCCGGCTCCGGACATCCATGACGACTCCTTCGCTCATTCGTTCGACCATGGTCCCACGCTAGGCCGGGCGGCGACAGCCGGTCTTGAACAAACGCGACACCGCTAGCCTGGGCCGATGGGCCCATCCCTACCCCGCGGGACGCGCGGAATCGTGCACGCGCGGACGGGCCTGGAGCGCTTCCGTGTCGAGCGGATCGCGCCGGCGCCGAAGCCGGCGGCGTTCGTGGAGTTCTTCTGGGTGCTGCGCTGGGACCTGCGGGGACGCCCGCCGCACCGGCAGCGGGTGCTGACCCGGCCGTCGGTGCACGTGACCTTCACCAGCTACCTGACGAGCGGCGCGACGCGGGCGCGGATCGTCGGGGTGGTGCGCGACGACTTCGTCGAGGAGATCGCGGACGAGGGCCGGGTGATCGGCGCCGCGTTCCGCCCGGGCGGGTTCCGGCCGTTCCTGGACGGGCCGGTGTCCGCGCTGAGCGGCCGGTTCGCGGGCGTGCACGAGGTTTTCGGCGAGGCGGGCCTCGCCCTGGCGGCGGACGTCTTCGCGACGCCCGGCGACGCGGACGCCGTCGCGCGGCTGGAGGCGTTCCTCACCGGGCTGGGGCCCGAGCCCGATCCGGCGGCCGAGCGGGCCGCGGCGATCGTCGGGCGGATCGCGGAGCGGCCGGGGGTCGTCCGCGTCGGCGACCTGGCCCGGGACGAGGGCGTGAGCCCGCGCAGCCTGCAGCGGCTGTTCCAGGAGTACGTGGGGATCGGCCCGAAGTGGGTGATCCGCAGGTTCCGGATGATGGAGGCGGCCGAGCGGGCGGCGGCGGGCACGCGGGTCGACTGGGCCGGGCTGGCCGCCGAGCTGGGCTACGCCGACCAGGCCCACTTCACCCGCGACTTCACCGCCGCCGTCGGCACGCCCCCCGCCCGGTACGCGCGCGAGGAGGGGCTGGCAGGATCGGGCCATGACGGACCCCCGCCCGGCCCCCGGCCCCCTCGATGACCTGACGGCCTTCCGGCGGCTCGCCGCCGAGCGGCTGCGCCGGTTCGGGCACACCACCGTCCCCGACGCGCCGGGCCTGCGCCGCGCCGGGGTCGTGCTGTGCGCGGTGAAGGACGAGGGCGCCCCGTCGGTGATCCTGATCAAGCGCGCGTTCCGGGGCCGGAACGCGGGGCAGTGGGGCCTGCCAGGCGGCCGGCTGGAGGACGGCGAGACCGCCGAGGAGGCGGCGCTGCGGGAGCTGCGGGAGGAGATCGGGCTGGCCGCGGGCCCCGCCGACGTGCTCGGCCGGCTGGACGACTTCCCCGCCGCGTCCGGCTTCGCGATCACTCCGATCGTGGTCGCGCTGGACGATCCGGGGCCGCTCGCGCCGAACCCGGACGAGGTCCATTCCGTCCACTACACGAGCCTGCGCACGCTCGCCGCCGACGGCACCCCGAGGTGGGTGGAGAGCCCGGACGGCGGCAGCATGCTGCAGATGCGGCTCGCGCCGGGCTGGCGGGTGCACGCCCCGACCGGCGCGATGCTGTGGCAGTTCCGCGAGGTGGTGCTGTTCGGCCGCGAGGCCAGGGTCGCGGACTTCGCGCAGCCCGACTGGACCCGCAACTAGCGGGCCCGGCCGGGCGGCGCGGGCCGGCGGGCTAGAAGGTGCCGCCGTCGACGACGATGCGCTGCCCGGTCACGTAGGACGCGCCGTCCGACACCAGGAACCGGACGACGTCGGCGACCTCCTCGGGCGAGCAGACGTGCCCGTAGGGCGACGCCGCGTCCTGCTGCCTGATGTCCTCGACGCCCATGGTGGCGCGCACCAGCCGCTGCCCCATCTCGGTGTCGACCAGCCCGGGCGCGACCACGTTGACGTGCATGCCGTGGCTCCGCTCCTCCTTGGCGATGGTCTGCGCCAGCGCCTCCGCCGCGGCCTTGCCCATCGAGTAGGGGCCGCTGAACGCCGGCATCATGTCGGTGACCACGCTGGACACGAAGACGATGTCGCTGCGCTCGGCGCGCCGCAGCAGCGGGATCAGCGCCTGGCTGAGGTGGTGCGGGCCGAAGGCGTGCACCCGCAGCACGCGCTCCAGTTCCGCCGGGTCGGTGTCGGCGACGGTGTTGCCGCGGCTGGCGATCCCGGCGCTGTGCACGAGGATGTCCAGCTCGCCGAACTCCTCCTCGACCCCGGCGGCGAGCGCGCGGCAGGCGTCCAGGGAGTCGACGGACGCCTGGAACGCGTGGCCGCGCGACCCGGCGGCCTCGATGTCGGCGACGGTCTTGCGGGCCGCCTCCTCGTCGCGCCGGTAGGCGATCGCGACCCGGGCGCCGTCGGCGGCGAGGGCCAGGGCGATGGCGCGGCCGATGCCCCGGCTGCCTCCGGTGACCAGGGCCGTACGGCCGGCGAGAGAACTCATGGACACTCCTTCGTCAGGTCGCGGAACGCGGAGCACCATCCTGCCCGCCGCGCGGCCGGGCCCGTAAGCGGCCCCTGACAAGAGCCCGCCCGCGGGTCGTGCACCGGCGATGTGGCGCCGGGCGGCGATGTCGTGGCGCGATCAAGGGACGACCGTGACCTGATCGTGATCTCCGCTAACCAAACGGACATATCCGGTTTATGCAAGTATTCAAGACTTGGTGGCTCGTGCTCCCGAGCGAAAAGGAGTTCCCGTGAAACGCACGGGGATCACCGCCACCGCCACACTCACCACCGTCACCGCTCTCGCCGGCGCCTTCCTCACCGGCACCGTCCTGCTCGCGCCCGCCGCCGACGCCGCTCCGCCGCCCCCGCCCGCCGCGAGCACCGCGTCCGCGCACCTGGCCACGCTCACCGTCGCCCCCGAGGGGTCGGAGTCGGGCTACAGCCGCGACAAGTTCCCGCACTGGATCACCCAGTCCGGGACGTGCAACACCCGCGAGGTCGTGCTCAAGCGCGACGGCGTGAACGTCAAGACCGACTCCTCGTGCGCCGCCGTCTCGGGCACGTGGAAGAGTCCCTACGACGGCGCCACCTGGACCAAGGCGTCCGACCTGGACATCGACCACATGGTCCCGCTGGCCGAGGCGTGGCGGTCGGGCGCCTCGGCCTGGACGACCGCGCGCCGCCAGGCGTTCGCCAACGACCTGGACTCCTCGCAGCTGTGGGCCGTGACCGACAACGTCAACCAGGCCAAGGGCGACAAGGACCCCGCCGAGTGGACCCCGCCGCTCGCGAGCTTCGACTGCATGTACGCCCGCTCGTGGATCGACGTGAAGTACCGCTACGGGCTGACCGTCGACTCCGCGGAGAAGACGGCCCTGGGCCGGCTGCTCGGCACCTGCTGAGGCGCCCCGGCGGTGCGGGCCGCGCCGGCCCGCACCGCCCGGCCGTCCGCCCGCCCGCCCGCCCGGCGGATCAGCGGGCGAGGGCGCGCAGCCAGGCCGCGCCGCGCTCCATGTCGTCGTCGGTCAGGCCCACCATCGGGTCGACGGCGACGAGGAGGTGGTCGGCGACGCCCTCCTCCGCGGCGATGCACGCGGTCGCGTCGGGCTCGTCCTCGAACCACACGAACGGCCTGCGCTCGACCCAGGCCGCGACGTGCCGCGCCTTCCACGCGCCGAGGGTGCGGCCCTCCTCGATGCCCGGGAACCGCGGGATCGGGACGAACGGCAGCCGGGGCAGCCCGACCCGGGGCGAGATCCACTCGTTGGCGTTGTCGCACCAGTAGCTCGCCCAGGCCAGCTCGGCGCCGGCGGACTCGACGAGTTCGAGCAGCGCCGGCCCGTGCGCCGCGTTCAGCCAGAGGCGAAATGTGACGCCGTTCGGCGAGCAGCGATGCCGCCGGAACCCCCGGTGCGGCCTTTCGAACGGATTGAGCACCCCGTCAACGTCCAGCAGCACCAGCGGCGACCCCATACCCGAGAACCTACGGCATGCGGCCCGGAAGTTACATCAAGGTCATTTTGGGCAACGTTTTGACAGTTTTGGATCCATGACCGAAACTGCACCGGGCCCATCGAGGCGACACCCCGTGGAAAGGCGGTAACGAGGCGTGAGCGAGCAGGATTTGAGGACGGCACCGGCCGAGCCGTCGCACGTCGACGCGGGCGACGCCGGCTACCGCAAGTCCCTCAAGACCCGTCACGTCAACATGATCGCGATCGGCGGCGCCATCGGCACCGGGCTGTTCCTCGGCGCCGGCGGGCGGCTGGCCAGCGCCGGCCCGTCCCTCGCGATCGCCTACGCCGTCTGCGGGTTCTTCTCGTTCATGGTGGTGCGGGCGCTCGGCGAACTGGTCCTGCACCGCCCGTCCTCGGGGTCCTTCGTCTCCTACTCGCGCGAGTTCATGGGCGAGAAGGGCGCGTTCGTCGCGGGCTGGATGCACTTCCTGAACTGGTCCACGACCGGCATCGTCGACATCACGGCGATCGCGCTCTACATCCACTACTGGAAGATGTTCACCAGCATCCCGCAGTGGGTACTGGCATTGATCGCGCTCGCGGTCGTCGTCACGATCAACCTGATCTCGGTGCGGATCTTCGGCGAGCTCGAATTCTGGTTCTCCATCGTCAAGGTGGGCGCGCTCGTCGCGTTCATGTGCATCGGCATCGTGCTCGTCGTCAGCGGCCACAAGGTGGGCGCGCAGGACGCCGGGCCGCTGATGATCTTCCAGCACGGCGGGATCTTCCCCAAGGGCGTGCTGCCGGTGCTCGTGGTCGTGCAGGGCGTCGTGTTCGCCTACGCCTCCACGGAGCTGGTCGGCGTCGCGGCCGGGGAGACCGAGAACCCCGAGAAGGTGATGCCGAAGGCGATCAACTCGATCGTCTGGCGGATCCTGGTCTTCTACGTCGGCTCGGTGCTGCTGCTCACGATGCTGCTGCCCTGGAGCGCCTACAAGGACGGCGAGAGCCCGTTCGTCACGGTGCTGTCGAAGCTCGGCGTGCCCGCCGCGGGCGGCGTGATGAACCTCATCGTGCTCACCGCTGCGCTGTCCAGCCTGAACTCGGGGCTGTACTCCACCGGCCGGATCCTGCGCTCGCTCGGCGCCTCCGGCTCGGCGCCCCGGTTCACCATGGCGATGAGCCGGTCGCAGGTGCCCTACGGCGGCATCCTGATGACCACGGCGATCTGCGTGCTCGGCGTCGGGCTGAACGCGTGGGTCCCCAAGGACGCCTTCGAGATCGTGCTGAACTTCGCCGCCATCGGCATCCTCGGCACCTGGGCGATGATCATGATCTCGCACCTGCTGTTCGTGCGGCGGACCCGCACCGGCGCGCTGTCCCGGCCGTCCTACCGGCTGCCCGGCTCGCCGGTCACCGAGATCGTCACGCTGGCCTTCCTCGCCGCGGTCGTCGTGCTGATGTGGTTCGACTACGACGGCGAGGGCCACAAGACGGTGCTGGCCGTGCCGGTGATCATCGCCGCGCTGGTGGCCGGCTGGTTCTGCGCGCGGGGCCGGGTCGCGTCGATCGCGGCCGGGCGGACGGCGGACCCGGCCGAAGAATGACCGATCCCTGACCCGCCGGGATCGGTTCGGTCCCGGCGGGCCGGGCATCGTGCAGGCATGTGCCGACTGTTCGGGATGACGACCGGCGGGCCGCGCGTGCACGCCAGGTTCTGGCTGGTGGACGCCCCGGACAGCCTGTCCTCGCAGAGCCGCCGGATGCCCGACGGGACGGGGCTCGGCTGGTTCTCGCTCGGCGAGGAGCCCGTCCGCGACCGGGCGCCGATCGCGGCGTTCGAGGACGCCGACTTCAACGCCGAGGCCCGCGACGTCGTCTCGCACACGTTCATGTCGCACGTCCGGTACGCCTCGACGGGCAAGCCGCAGGTGCACAACTCCCACCCGTTCGTCATGGACGACCGGCTGTTCGCGCACAACGGGATGGTCCGCGGCCTCGACGTGATCGGCTCCTGGCTCACCGACGTCGAGCGCGCGCCGATCCAGGGGCAGACCGACTCCGAGCTGGTCTTCGCCTACGTCACGGCGGAGATCCGGCGGCGGGGCGACACCACCGCCGGCCTGATCGCGGCGGTCCGGCGGATCGCCGCCGAGGTGCCGGTGTTCGCGCTGAACGTCCTGCTCGCCGAGGCGGGGCGGATCTGGGCGCTGCGCTACCCCGACACGCACGAGCTGTGGGTGCTCAAACACGACCTCGGGGAGGAGGGGGCGGCCCGCAGCATGGCGTCCGACCGCGAGCCCGGCCGCGTGCACGTGTCGGCGCACCGCGAGCCGGCGGCCGCCCACGTGCTGGCCAGCGAGCGGATGGACGACGCCCCGGGCTGGCGGCTCCTCGACCCCGGGGAACTGCTGGTCGTGGACGGCACGGAGGCGGCCTCGCAGTACCCCTTCGATCCGCCGGCGCACCGGATCTCCCGCGACGATCTCTCGGTGACCGAGGCCACGTCGCAGACGTGATCTGCTTCACCGCCCGCCGCGTAGGGTTGGTCGGGTCGAACGAGCGCCCCCGAGGAGTCCCGGAGCAATGGAGCACGAACTCACCCTGATGGCGGTCCACGCCCACCCGGACGACGAGGTCCTCAGCACCGGCGGGCTGCTCGCGCGCTGCGCCGCGGAGGGGATCCGGACCGTGCTGGTCACCTGCACCAACGGCGAGCAGGGCGACGACTCCGGCGGCGTGAAGCCGGGCGAGCCGGGCCACGACGCGCAGGAGGTCGCGCAGCGGCGGCTGGCCGAGGTGCGCGAGTCCGCCGGGATCCTCGCGGTCGAGCACCTGGAACTGCTCGGCTACCGCGACTCCGGCATGGAGGGCTGGTCCACCAACGAGGACCCGCTGGCGTTCGCGAACGTCCCGCTGGAGGAGTCCGCCGGGCGCCTCGCCGAGCTGATGGAGAAGTACCGGCCGCAGGTCGTCGTCACCTACGACGAGAACGGCGGCTACGGGCACCCCGACCACATCCAGGCGCACCGCATCGCCGTCGGGGCCACCGAGAAGACCGGCATCCCGGACAAGCTGTACTACACGGCGATCCCCCGGTCCGGCATCGCGCAGATGTTCGAGTTCGCGAAGTCCGCCGGCGTGGACCTCGGCTTCGAGCCGCCGGACGACTTCGGCGTCCCGGACGAGATGATCACCAGCACGGTGGACGTCGCGCCCTACGCCGCCCGCAAGGTCAAGGCGCTGGAGGCGCACGCGAGCCAGGGCGAGAACATCTTCTTCCTGCGCCTGCCCGAGGAGGTCCAGCACATGGCCTTCGCGAGCGAGACGTTCATCCGGCACTTCAACCGCGTCGAGGCCGCCCCCGACCACGAGGACGACCTCTTCGCGGGCCTGCACTGACCCGCACTGACCCGTACTGACCCGCGCCGACCTGCGCCGCCCGGCGGGGAACGCCCCGCCGGGCACGGTTCAGGTCAGCACGGTTCAAGTCAGCACGGTTCAGGTGGACGCCGCGCGTTCCGCCTGGGCCCGGTAGCGGTCGAGGACGTCGGGGCGCAGCAGGTTGCCGAACCCGGCCTGTTCGAGCCGTAGGGCTAGGGCGTGCTCCTCGATGCCGAGGGCCTCGGCCGTCGCGTCCAGCCGCCAGGCGCGCGCGGCGAGCCGCTTCAGCAGGTAGCCCCGCCGCACCTGCGAGTCCGAGAGGCGGAAGCTCTTCAGGTAGGCGACGCGGCCGTCCTCACCGGTGATCGTCTCGCCGATGTGGTTCTCCTTGCGCAGCCCGAACGACGGCAGGAACCGCGACAGGACGAACCCGTGCAGGCGCTGCACCCGCTGGGTCACGCCCTCCTCGTCGAACAGGTCCCACGCCATGACCCGGTCGTGGAAGGCCGCCCATTCCTCCCGGTAGAGGGTGGCGGCGGCGCGCAGGTCCGCGAGCGACCGGATGCCGGCGCCGTCGATGCCCATCGTCAGGTCGCCGGCGGGGGCGCCGAGCAGCCCGTACTTGTAGATCAGCTCACCGAACAGGTCCTCGACCAGCGTGGCGTGCAGGGCCCGGTAGTCGTCCGGGTGCGGCACCACGAACGCGCTCGCCAGCGAGTCGGCGACGTAGACGAGCACGCCGCACTGCCCCGGATGGATCTCGAAGATCCGCAGCGCGTCCTCGAGCCCGCGCACCTGGAGCCCGAGGTAGGTCTCCTCGCTGCGCGGCGACAGGCCGCGCGACACCGCCCGCCGCGACCACTCCTCCCAGGCGATCTCGGGGCCGCCGAAGTGCAGCGCGAGGTAGCCCTCGACGGCCAGGTGCAGCGGCAGGAACCGGAGCCGGTCCTTCCCGGCCTTGCGCGCCATGCGCCGGGTGAACCGCACGGGCATGCGCGGTGGAGCGGCGGCGGTCTGCGCCGCCGTGTCCTGCTGCAGCAGGCGCGTCCCGTAAGCGGCCGCCTGCCCCTGGTCGCCGTCGTTCCACGTCGCGACGAACGCGTGCGGGACGAACGCGATGTAGGAGGTGCCGTCGCCGACGTCCACAGCCGACACCGGCTCCTCGTAGGCCTTCCGGTGCAGCCTCAGGTGCGGGACGGGCTCGTCCCGGATGAGGGGGACGAGCCGCACGGAGTTCCACAGCTGCGCGGGCCCCGTCTTCAGCCCGTCCAGGATGAACGTCATGCGCGCTCCTTCAGGAAGCGGGCGGTCCGGTCGTCCAGGTGGGCGCGCAGGCCGGCCAGGCCGACCCGTCCCTCGGCGAACCGGGCCAGCTCGACCAGCGTCGGCAGGTCCTCGGCGTTCCTGATGCCCGCGGTCGGCACGGCCGGCGAGAGCCGCCGCACGTTGAAGTCCTCGGCGTCGTACACGGGGTTGAGGTGCGCGATCAGCACCCGCTGGCCGGGCGCGTACCGGTGTCCGGGGTCGAGGCGCGTCCGCCAGATCCGCAGGACGTCCGCGGCGAGGCCGGGCGGTGCGTTGTCCCAGCCGTCGGAGACGATGAGGAGCCGCTCCGGCCCGGTCTCCAGCGCGTCGATGATCCGCTCCCCCAGCGGGGTGGGGCCGAACGGGTAGACCAGGAGTTCGTCGGTGCGGCCCGACGTCCACAGCGGCGTGTACTCCTTCGCCAGCGCCTCCAGCAGGTAGTGGGCGGCGAGCGCGACCGCGAGCGGCCGGCGGCGCTTGTGGCCGGAGCCCGTGGCGGAGTATCTGTCGTCCAGCACGGCCGCGACCTTGCCCCACGAGCCGCGCGCCGCTCCGGCCACGCGCCGGGCGGCGGTCCGCAGGGCCTCGGTCAGTTCCGCGCGGCGCGCGGCGCGGTCGTCGAGCGGGAGCGAGAGCACGTAGGACGCCAGGCGGGTCAGCGGCATCGTGGTCAGGTCCGCGGCGACGGCGACGGCGCCGGCCTTCGCCTCCCGCGCGCTCTCCTGCAGGCGGAGCCGCTCCAGCCGGGTCAGGCGCGGCGCGATGCGCTCGAGGAAGTCTTCGCGCGCGATGCCGTGCTTGGCGGCGAAGCCTTCGGCGACCGTGTAGGGCAGTTCGTACAGCGCGGCCTTCTCGTAGTGCGCGCGGCGCCACTGCTCGAAGATCGGCGTCTCGTAGGCCTTGACGCGGAACGGCGCGAACAGGAAGGTGCGCAGCTCGCCGCCGGGCTCGATGTGGGCGTGCCGGATCGCGGCCTTCACGCCGTTGCGGTACTTGACGGCGTCGAAGGCGGGGGCGGCGCGCCCGGCCAGCCAGTCGCGGACGATCGCGCGCGTGCGCCGGTTGTTGACCTTGAGCCGGCGCAGGTCGCGGAAGAGCCGGTAGACCCGCTGCTGCGGCATCAGGTCGAGGCGCCGCGCGATCAGCCGCCCCTCCAGCCGCCGCCGCTCAGCGCCGGCGTCGCCGGCCCGCACCAGCAGGTTGCGGACGATCATCGCGGCGTTGTGGTCGTTGACGTCGAGCGCCAGCGCCGCCGCGTAGACCTCCCGGTAGTTCTCGAGCATGTAGGAGTGCAGGAACTCCAGGGAGAGGCGCTGCCCGCCGGCGTCGTGGTGGAACTCCCGCTGCCCGGTGGAGGTGATCGCGGCGTTGACGAACATCAGCGCGTCCTCGCAGGCGATCAGGTCCGCGAACGTCTCGCTCATCGCATTCCACCGGAGGCAGGGGGTCGGGGGCGGGGGTGCCGGCCGGGGAAGGGGGGCGCGAGCAGCGAATCATCGCGTGAAAGGCAAGTTCCGGAAGTCGCACCGGAGTCCCGCGGCCGGCCCCCGCACCGTAGCACCGCGATACGGGGGCGGGCTCCGCATTTTCCGCGTCAGGGACGGTAGGTGCCGAAGTACCACTCGTTGCCGTCCAGGTCGCGGGCGGCGTAGTCGCGCGAGCCGTAGTCGGTGTCGGCGAGCTCGCGGAAGATCTCGGCGCCCGCGGCCTTCGCGCGGTCGTGGTGGGCGTCCGGGTCGTCGATCGCCACGTACACGGCCGCCTTGACCGACACGCCGGAGCCGAACATGAAGAGCCCGGTGTCGTACCCCATCTCGGCGTGCACGATCTTGCCCGAGTCGTCCCGGTACACCTCGCGCGGGACGAACCCGAAGGCCTTCTCCAGCCACTCCATCGACCTGTCCGGGTCGGCGGTGGCGATCAGCGGGTAGAACGTCCGCCGGATCTCACTGGTCATGTCGTCCTCCTCGGTCGCCGGTCAACATGCCCAGTCTCCGCCGCTCCTCCCCCGCCGGTCTTGGACGAATGGGAGGTCCGGGGAGGTCAGCGGCGTGCCGCGTCGCGCTCGTCGGCGAGGCGGCGGGTCTCGTCCGAGACCGGCGCGCCCAGGATCGCGGCGACGACGTCGATCAGGTAGCTGGTGAACAGCCGGTCGTCGGTGCGCGGCCCCGAGCGGGCGCGGCGGGCCAGCTCCGTCGCGGTGTAGAGGATCGCGGTGAAGCGGCGGTGCAGCCGCGCCGCGTCCTCCTCCAGAACGGGTTCCACGAGGTTCCGCCACCGGCACAGGCTGTCGGGCTTCGGCCAGGTCGCCTCTCCCCCGGCGGCGGGCTCCGGCGGGTCGTCCAGGACGGCGAACGTGACGAGCGGGCGCGGCCGGTTCACCGCGTCCGCCCAGACCTGCAGGAACGCGCGGCCCGACGCGTCGCCGAGGCAGGCCGCCATCGGGCGGACGAGCGCGCCGGCGAGCGCGCGCCCGCCCGGCACTCCGTCCGCCTCGTAGGCGTCGAGCAGCGCGTGCCGGCGCGCCTCGATCTCCGGGGCGTGCCGGGCGAGGATCGCGCGCACGATCCCCGCCCGGTCGCCGAAGTGGTACTGCACGGCCGTGGCGTTGCGGGCGCCGGCGGCCTGCACGATCTCGCGCAGGCTGACGGCGTCGAGGCCCCGCTCGGCGTAGAGCCGCTCGGCCGCGTCCAGCAGCCGCTCCCGCGTCTCGTTCATTCGTTACCTATAGCGTGTTCCAGGGCGTCGGCGAAGCGGGCGCGGGCCGCCTCGCGGCGGGTCGGCAGGTGGCCGGACGGCCACAGGCCCTCGACGGGCTCGACGTCGCGCAGCAGCTGCCGCGCCACGGTGATCTTGTGGACCTCGGTGGGGCCGTCGGCGATGGCCATCGCCTGCGCGCCCATCATCATGGCGGCGAACGGCATCTCGTTCGACACGCCGAGGGCGCCGTGCAGGTGCATCGCGCGCTGCGCGACGTCGTGGTACACCTTCGGCATCGCGGCCTTGACCGCGGCGATGTCCTTGCGGACCTTCTTGTAGTCCTTGTGCTTGTCGATCAGCCAGGCGGTGCGCAGCACCAGCAGCCGGAACTGCTCGATCTCGATCCAGCTGTCGGCGATCTTCTCCTGGGTCATCTGCATCTTCGCCAGCGGCCCGAACCGGGTCTGCCGGGAGACGGCGCGCTCGCACATCATGTCGAACGCCTTGCGGACCTGCGCGATCGTGCGCATCGCGTGGTGGATGCGGCCGCCACCGAGGCGCGTCTGCGCGATGACGAACGCGCCGCCCTCGTCGCCGAGCAGGTTCTCGGCCGGGACGCGGACGTTCTCGTAGCGCAGGTAGCCGTGCGAGCCCTCGCGCTCGCCGCCGACGCCGACGTTGCGGACGGTGGTCAGCCCGGGCGTGTCCGCGGGGACGATGAACATCGACATGCCCTCGTAGGCCGACACGTCCGGGTTCGACACCGCCATGACGATCAGGAACTCGGCGTGCCGCGCGTTGGAGGAGAACCATTTCTCGCCGTTGATGACCCAGCCGTCGCCGTCGCGGACGGCGCGGGTGGTGAACAGGGTCGGGTCGGCGCCGCCGTGCGGTTCGGTCATCGAGTAGGACGAGGAGATCTCGCCGTCGAGCAGCGGGCGCAGGTAGCGCTCCTTCTGCTCGGGCGTGCCGAAATGGGCGATGATCTCGGCGTTGCCGGAGTCGGGCGCCTGGCACCCGAACACCGACGGCGCCCAGCGGGACCGGCCGAGGATCTCGTTCAGCAGCGCGAGCTTCACCTGCCCGTACCCCTGGCCGCCGAGTTCGGGGCCGAGGTGGCATGCCCACAGGCCCTTCTCGCGGACCTGGTCCTGCAAGGGCCGGACCATCGTCTTGTAGCGGGGGTCGGACTTGTCGTAGGGGTCGCCGAGCACCAGGTCGAGGGGCTCGACCTCGTCGCGGACGAAGGCGTCCGCCCAGTCGAGAAGTTCCTGGTAGGCGGGGTCGGTCTCGAAGTCCCAGGCCATGGCGAGCCTCCTGCGGTCGGTGCGCTGCGTCCCGTGAATAATCGAGCCATCTGAATGAATAATGCAAGTGCATGACTGTTACTCTCCGGTAGACCGCCGTAGCCGAAAGGACCGCCCGTGCAGCCTGAGCAGATCGACGCCGCGCTCGTGGACTTCGCCGTCCTGGCCGCGTGGATGGACGGGCAGGGCCTGCCGGGCGGCGCGTTCGAGGACGTCGAGCCGCTGACCGGCGGCACGCAGAACACGCTGGTCCGCTTCCGGCGCGGCGGCCGGGACTACGTGCTGCGGCGCGGCCCGGCGCACCTGCGCGCCAAGACCAACGACGTGCTGCGCCGCGAGGCGCGGGTGCTCGCGGCGCTCGACGGCACCGACGTGCCCGCGCCCCGCGTGATCGCCGCCTGCCCGGACGAGTCGGTCATGAACGGCGCCGTGTTCTACCTGATGACGCCGGTCGAGGGCTTCAACGCCTCGGTGGCCCTGCCGGACCTGCACGCCGGCGACGCGTCCGTCCGGCACGCGATGGGCCTGAACGCGGCGCGCGCACTGTCCGCGCTGGGCGCGGTCGACCACGAGGCGGCCGGGCTGGCGGACTTCGGCAAGCCGGACGGGTTCCTGGAGCGGCAGGTCAGCCGCTGGCTCTCGGAACTCGACTCCTACGGCGCGCTGGACGGCTACCCCGGGCCGGAGATCCCGGGCCTGGACGACGTCGCGCGCTGGCTGGAGGAGCGCCGTCCCACGACGTGGCGTCCGGGCGTCCTGCACGGCGACTACCACCTGGCCAACCTGATGTACTCCTTCGGCGGCCCGGACGTGGCGGCGATCGTCGACTGGGAGATGTGCACGATCGGCGACCCGCTGCTCGACCTCGGCTGGCTGCTGGCGACCTGGCCGCAGCACGGCGACGAGAGCGCGCAGCTGGCCGGCCCCCTCGGCGCGGCGGGCGGCCTGCCGACGACGGGCGAGCTGGTCACCGCCTACGCCGAGCGCGCGGACGCCGTCGCCGGGCGCGACCTGTCGTCCATCACCTGGTACGCGGTGCTCGCCTGCTTCAAGCTCGGCATCGTCCTGGAGGGCACGCACGCGCGGGCGTTCGCCGGGAAGGCGCCGAAGGAGACCGGCGACCTGCTGCACGCCATCACACTCGGGCTGTTCCGGCGGGCGCAGGCGTTCATCGCCTCCTGACCCGCGGCCGCCGGAACGCGGCCATCCGATTCGCCACTCCTCGTAGTACTACCTCTTGTAGAACTACACGGCGTCGTACTACGTTCGGTCGTATTGGTCACCGGCGACCGACCCCCCTGGGAGTGGCGCATGTCCCTGACCGAACAGCGCGGTTTCACGACCCGACAGGCCCTGGACGCCCTGGACGACCGGCTCGGCACCACCGGCTTCGTCCGGCGCGCGGCCCGCAAGGCGTTCCCCGACCACTGGTCCTTCCTCATCGGCGAGATCGCCCTCTACTCCTTCCTCGTCCTGCTCGCCTCCGGCGTCTTCCTCACCTTCTTCTTCAAGCCGAGCATGACCGAGGTCGTCTACCACGGCTCCTACGTCCCGCTCCGCGGCGTCGAGATGAGCGAGGCGTACGCCTCGACGCTGCGCCTCAGCATGGACGTGCGCGGCGGCCTGCTCATGCGGCAGGTGCACCACTGGTCCGCGCTGATCTTCGTCTCCGCGATCCTCGCCCACATGCTCCGGGTGTTCTTCACCGGAGCGTTCCGCAAGCCCCGCGAGCTGAACTGGCTGCTCGGCATCGTGCTGTTCACGCTGGCGATGGCCAACGGGTTCACCGGCTACTCGCTGCCGGACGACCTGCTGTCCGGCACCGGGCTGCGGCTGGTGCTCGGCGCCGTGCAGTCGATCCCGCTCGTCGGCAGCTACCTGTCGTTCTTCCTGCTCGGCGGCCAGTTCCCGGGCACGGATCTCGTCCCGAGGCTCTACGTCGTGCACGTGCTGCTGGTGCCGGGCCTGATGGCGGCGCTGGTGCCGCTGCACGCGATCGTGCTCCCGTGGGTGCAGAAGCACACCGACTTCCGGCGCGGCCGCAGCACCGAGCGGACCGTCGAGGGCAAGCCGTTCTACCCGGTCTTCATGGCCAAGACCTCGGCGTACGTCCTGTTCACCGCCGGCGTGACCGTCCTGCTCGCCGCGCTGCTCCAGATCAACCCGGTCTGGCTGTACGGCCCCTACTCCCCCAGCGCGATCAGCGCCGGGTCGCAGCCCGACTGGTACCTGGCCTTCGGCGACGGCGCGCTGCGGCTGATGCCCGGCTACGACGTCACCGTCGCCGGGCACACGCTCTCCTTCGGCATCCTCGTCCCGCTGCTGGTCATCACCGTGTTCTTCGCGCTGCTCGCGCTCTACCCGTTCATCGAGCGGCGCGCGACGGGCGACGCCGCCTTCCACCATGTGCTCGACCGTCCGCGCGACGCCGCCACGCGGACGGGCCTCGGCGCCGCGGGGATCGTCTTCTACGGCGTGCTGTGGGCCGCTGCCGGCAACGACGTCATCGCCGACCGGTTCGACGTCTCCCTGTTCGCGACCACCTGGTTCTTCCGCGTCGCGCTCCTCGCCGGACCGGTCCTGGCGTTCGCGGTGACGCGGCGGCTCTGCCTCGGGCTCCAGCGGCGCGACCGGCTGCTCCTGGAGCACGGCGTCGAGACCGGGATCATCGTCCGCGACCCGTCCGGCGGGTTCCGCGAGCGGACCCGCCCGCTGCCGGCGGAGGCGGCGGAACGGCTCCGCGCGCGGAGGGCCGCCGCGCGGCCGCCGGGCGGGCCGCTGGCGCGGCTGTTCGCCGGAGGCGAGCCGGAACGCCCTGCTGAGGAGAACGAGCGCCGTCCGGTCCCCCGCTGATGCGATGATCACGGGTGGGAGGTGCCGCGATGGAGATCCGCAGCGGCGGACCGGACGACGTGCCCGTGATCATGGCGATGCTGGACGGCGCCGTCGCGTGGCTGGCGAGCAACGGCCGCACCGGCCAGTGGGGCGCGGACCCCTGGTCGCTCGACCCGCGCCGGGTCGAGCGGATCGCCGGCATCGCCCGCGACGACGAGATCCTGGTCGCGGAGGCGGACGGCCGCCCAGCGGGCGTCATGGCCGTCGCGCCGCGCCCGCCCTCCTACGTCGGCGCGGCCGACGAGCCGGAGCTGTACATCACGCTGCTGGTCACGGGCCGGGAGTTCGCCGGACGCGGCGTCGGCGCCGCGCTGATCGGCGAGGCGAGGCGGCTGGCGCGGGCACGGGGCGCCGGGCTGCTGCGCGTCGACTGCTACGGCGGCGGCGACGGGAGGCTCGTCGGCTACTACCGCGGCCAGGGGTTCGAGACCGTCGCCGAGTTCAAGGTCGGCGACTGGCCCGGGCAGGTGCTGGCGCAGCGCATCGACCCCGCCCGCTGAGCCCGCCTTGCGGATCGCGGCGGGCCGGGCGCAGTCTGGAAGGGACCGGTGGGAGCGGGGCAGTCGGTGACGCCCTTACGCCGCACGGACGGCGACCGAGCCGCTCGCCCCGTCCCACCGGTCTGCGCGGGTCCGCGGACCCGCGAGCCCCCTCAGGCGGACTGACCCGTAAGCTCGCCCGCCGGGTCCTCCGGCGCGGCCAGCCGGTCGCCCGCGTCCGCCGTGTAGTCGTCGGCGGTCGTCTCGTCCGTCCCGGACGGCACCTTCAGCGCCCGCGCCACGAGGGTGACCGCGACCGCGACGACCATGTTCAGGACGAACGCGGTCAGCGCGATGTAGCCGGTGTGGCCGATGAACGGGATGTCGGCGAGCGGCGACCCGAAGTGGCTCTGCGCCGGCGACGACTGGTCGTAGGCGGTGTAGGTGCCGTAGGCCATGCCCGCGGCCCAGCCGGCGAGCAGGCCCCAGCGGTCCAGCCACCGCGTGTACAGGCCGATGCCGATGGCGGGGAACGTCTGCACGACCCAGATGCCGCCGAGCAGCTGCAGGTTGATCGCCAGCGACTTGTCGAAGCCGAGCACGAACACCAGCGCGCCCAGCTTCACCAGCAGCGACACCAGCTGCGACACCCGGGTCTCCTCCTCGGGCGAGGCGTCCGGCCGGATGAAGGAGGTGTAGACGTTGCGGGTGAACAGGTTGGACGCGGCGATCGACATGATCGCGGCGGGCACCAGCGCGCCGACCCCGATCGCGGCGAACGCGACGCCGGCGAACCAGTCCGGGAACACCTGGTCGAACAGCTCCGGCACCGCCAGCTGCGGGTTGCCTGCGTGCTTGACGGCGGCGACGACGCCGGGGTGGGCGAGCGCCATGTAGCCGAGCAGCGCGAGCAGGCCGAGCAGCAGCGAGTACGCGGGCAGCAGCGCCGCGTTCCGGCGGATCACGTCGCGGCGCCCGGCGGCGAGCGCGCCGGTCACGCTGTGCGGGTAGATGAACAGCGCGAGCGACGAGCCGAGCGCCAGCGTCCCGTACGCCCAGTGCGTCATGTCGTTGGTGAACAGCGATCCGGCGGGCTTGCCGGTCGCCGGGTTCGGCTTGGCGAGCGCGGCGCCGGACTTGCTGAAGATGCCGTCCCAGCCGCCGAGCTTGGTCGGGATGTAGACGACCGCGACGATGATGACGATGTAGATCAGCGCGTCCTTGACGAACGAGATCAGCGCGGGCGCCCGCAGCCCCGAGGTGTAGGTGTAGGCGGCCAGCAGCGCGAACGCGATGAACAGCGGCAGGTCCTTGGCCCAGCCGGACCCGGACACGCCCATCACCGTCAGGACGGCCTGGATGCCGACGAGCTGCAGCGCGATGTACGGCATCATCGCCAGGATCCCGGTCAGCGCGACGGCGAGCCCGAGCGACCGCGACCCGTACCGGCCGCGGACGAAGTCCGCTGCGGTCACGTAGCCGTGCCGCTGCGCGACCGACCACAGCCGCGGGCCGATCAGGAACACGATCGGGTAGGCGATCGCGCCGTAGGGCACCGCCCAGAACCCCATCGCGCCGCCCGCGAACACCGCCGACGGCACGGCGACGAACGTGTAGGCGCTGTAGAGGTCGCCGCCGAGCAGGAACCAGGTGATGAACGTGCCGAAGCTGCGCCCGCCGAGGCCCCACTCGTCCAGGTGCATGATGGTCTGGCCGCGCCGCCAGCGGGCGGCCGCGAAGCCGACCACGGTGACCACCGCGAAGAAGACGATGAAGATGGTCAGCTCGACGCCGTTGACGTCCTTCACTTCGCCTCACCCCGCTTGCGGGTGAGCAGGTGCGCGCTGCCGATGCAGACGGCCGTCAGCACCACCCACAGCAGCTGCCACCAGTAGAAGAACGGGAAGCCCGCCACGTGCGGGCCGCCTTTGGCATAGGTCGGCACCGCCAGGTAGACGGCGAACGGGATGACCAGCAGGACGCCCGCCACCACCTTCCGCGCCAGGGACGGGCCCGGTGGGGATGTGGGGGCGGGGGACGTTTCACTCACGGACTGACCTCCAGGGCCGGGGGAACGAGCGGCCGGGGCGACTCTCGCCCCCGCAATATTGCGATCTTCGAACGGCGGGCACCAGCCCCCGGGGCCATTTGTTGACCAAGTCGAGCCCTGTGTCGTTTTCCTGCCAGCGGAACGGTCCACGGGCACGGCATGCTCGGCTCATGGACGAAGCCCGCAACGATCAGCACGGCACCGGCCCGGACGGCACCGGCCGGACGCCCCGCCCGTTCCGCTTCGGCGTGGTCGGCGAGTCGATCCGCTCCGGCGCGGAGCTGCTCGCGACGGCGCGCCGCGCCGAGGACCTCGGGTACTCCACGCTGGTCCTGCGCGACCACTTCGTGGCCGAGCCGTTCGGCGACCAGCTCGCCCCGATGGTCGCGCTGGCGTCGGCCGCCGCCGCGACGAGCACGCTGCGGGTCGGCACGATGGTGCTCTGCAACGACTACCGGCACCCGGTGATGCTCGCCAAGGAGGCCGCGACGCTCGACCACCTGTCGGGCGGCCGGTTCGAGCTCGGCCTCGGCGCCGGCTGGCTCCGCGAGGAGTACGAGGCCGCCGGGATGCCGTTCGACGCGGCGGGCGCGCGGGTGGGCCGGCTGGAGGAGTCGCTGCGGATCCTGCGGAGCCTGCTGTCCGGCGACAAGACGACCTTCGCGGGCGAGCACTACCGGACCGACGGCCTCACGGTGTTCCCGCGCCCGGACCGGTGCCCTCCCCTGGTCGTCGGCGCGGGCAGCCGCCGCATGCTGGGCATCGCCGGCCGCCTCGCCGACACGGTCGGCATCCTGCCGCGCGCACTCCCGGACGGGACGATCTCCGAGGAGATCACCGAGCGGCTGCCCGAGACCATCGAGCGCAAGGTCGGCTGGGTGCGGGAGGCCGCCGCCGGCCGCGACGTCGAGCTGAGCATGATGGTGACGCCCACGTTCGGGCCCGATCCGCGCCGCGCCGCGGCGAAGGTCGCGGTCACCCGCGGCTGGGGCACCGCGTCGGCCGGCCTGGTGCTGGACATGCCGTCGCAGTTCGTCGGGCCGCCCGAGCACATCGCCGAGCAGATGCTCGCGCGCCGCGACCGGTACGGCTTCACCTACTACCAGGTGTCCGACGAGGGGATGGACGCGTTCGCGCCCGTCATCACGCACCTGGGCTGAGCCGGGCGCGCGGGCGTGCGGCGCGTCAGCGGGCCGGTCCGGCGAAGCCCGCGTTCATCGCGACGCTGAGCTCGGGCTCGGTGAGCCGGGCGCCCGCGAGCGACCCGACGATGCGCCCGCGCTGGAACACCACCACCCGGTGGCAGAGCTCGACCAGCTCCGCGAGGTCCGACGACGCGATCAGCACCGCCTTCCCCTCCGCGGCCAGGCCGCGGACGATGGCGTGCAGTTCGGCGCGGGCGCCGACGTCCACGCCGCGCGTCGGATCGTCCAGCGCCAGGACGGACGGGGCGGCGTCCAGCCACTTGGCGAGGACGACCTTCTGCTGGTTGCCGCCCGACAGCCCGCCCGCGCCGGCGCGCACGTCGCCGCGGACGCGCAGCCGCTCCAGGTGGCCGCGCGCCCGGTCGACGAGGCGGGCGCGGCGCGGCAGGAACCCGCCGCGGCCCTGCCCGAGCCAGCTCACCGCCGTGACGTTCTCCCACAGCGGCTTGTCGAGCATCAGGCCGCGGCCCTTGCGGTCGCCGGAGACGAACGCGACGCCCGAGGTGACGGCGTGCCTGGCCGAGCGGGGCGCCCGTCCGTCCGGGAGCCGCACGGACCCCGACGCCGGCCGGACGCGCCCGCACACCGCGTCCAGGACGGCGAGGTGCCCGGCGCCCTGCAGCCCGGCGAGCCCGACGATCTCCCCGCCCGCCGCCGTCAGCGAGACGTCCCGCAGCCGGCCGGGCACGGTGACGCCGGTGAGGGAGACCGCCACCCCGCCGGGGCTTCGCGGGGCGGCGGGCATTGCGCGAGGCGCGGCGGCGAGGGCACCGGGCTCGCCGAGCATGGCGGCGACCAGGGAGTCGAGGCTGACGTCCGCGGCCTCGGCGCCCGGCCGCACGACCCGTCCGTCGCGCAGCACGGTGACCCGGTCGGCGATCCGCATGACCTCCTCGAGGAAGTGCGAGATGTACAGGACGGCGAGGCCCCGCCCGGCGAGGCGCCGGACGACGCCCGCGAGCCGCTCGGCGGCGTCGCGGGGCAGCGCGGACGTCGGCTCGTCGAGGATGAGCACGCGGGGCTCCTGGAGCAGCGCGCGGCAGATCTCCAGCATCTGCCGGTCGGTGAGCGGCAGGTCGCCTGCCCTGGCGTGCGGCGGCGGGTCGATGCCCAGCTCGCTGAGGACGGGCCGGGCGAGCCGCCGCATCTCGCGGGTGCTGACCAGCCCGCGGCGGCGGGGCGCGCCGTAGGGGAAGAGGTTCTCCAGCACGGTCAGGTCGTCGTAGGTCATCAGCTCCTGCGAGACGATCGCGACGCCCTGTGCGGCGGCGTGCCGGGCGCCGGCGAACCGTACGGGTGCGCGGTCCAGCGCGATGGTCCCGCCCTCGGGCCGCACCACTCCGGAGACGATCTTCACAAGGGTGGACTTGCCCGCGCCGTTCTCGCCGACGAGCGCGTGCACCTCCCCCGCGTCCAGGGTGATGCCGACCCCGTCCAGCGCGGTGACGCCGCCGTAGTGCTTGACCAGGCCGGAGGCGACCAGCATGTCAGCGGGCCTCCTTGAGCGGCCGGATGCTCCCGTTCGGGTTCGCCAGCAGCCTGTCGAGCTGCGGCTTGTACCAGGCGTAGGCGTTCTGCACCGACTGCTGCCGCTTGAGGATGTCGTCGATGTTGGCCGAGTCCATCACCAGCCCGGGTGTCTTGAACCAGCCCGACGGCAGCTTCCCCTTGCCGTCGCGGACCGCCTTGATCAGCAGCGCGGTGGCGATGTAGCCCTTGAGGTAGTGCTCGGGGTCGATGCCGGCGAAGTTGGTGCCGCGCTTGATGGCGTCCAGCGTCTTCGGGTCGACGTCGAACCCCGCGGTCAGGTACTTGCCGTGCCGCTGCTCCTTGAGCCGCGCGAGGTTGTAGCTGTCGGCGTCGCCGACGCCGAGGAACGCCAGCGCGTCCGGATGGGCGTTGACCTGCGACTGCCAGGCGCCGTAGTTCTGCGCCGGGTCGCTGTAGGTCTGGAACGGGCCGATGACGCGGATGCCCGGCGCCTGCTGCGCGAAGGCGTCCTTGATTCCCTTCGCGCGGCTGTCGAGGACGGGCGTGCCGGGATTCGGGACACCGACGACGACGGTGCCCTTGGCGTCCTTGCCGAGCTTCTTCACCGTCGCCTGCGCGAGCATCGCGCCGAGTTCGTAGTTGTCGTTGCCGACGTAGAAGCCGACCCTGCTGCCGTCGGTGGGCGCGGTGTCGAGCGCGACGACCGGGATGCCCTTCTGGACCGCCTGCGCGGCGGGACGGGTGAAGATCGGCGGGTCGAGGTTCTCCAGCACGATCCCGTCGGGATGGGTGACGGTGAGGTTCTGGAACAGCTGCTGCTCGGCGGGCCCGTCGGTGTTCGGCGGGCCGACCACCTTGAAGTCGATGTTCCCGGCCTGCTCGGACGCCTCCGTCGCGCCCTCGTACATCTCGCGGGCGAAGTTGAGGCTGTAGTTGGCGACGGCGATGCCCATCTTCAGCCGGCCGCTCTTGCCGCCCGTCCCGCCGCTACCGCAGGACGCGGTGGCCAGGGCGGCGCCGAGCATCAGCGCGGCGGCCGCGGCGAGGGGCCCGCGGGGACGCGGGGTCATGGGTTCCTCCCAGGTGGGCGCGGGTCGCGGTCCGCGCCCGGGGCGCGGGCCGGACGCAGGTCACGGACGCGGCGCAGCAGCGGCGCGGCGCCGACGGCGACGAGGATGACGCCGCCGGTCGCGAAGGTCGTCCAGTTGATGGGGACCTCGAAGAACACCAGCGCCGCGGTGACGGCGCCGAGGATGAGCGTGCCCGCCGCGGCGCCGAGGACGGAGCCGCTGCCGCCCTTCAGCGGGGTGCCGCCGATGATGGCCGCGGCGATCGCGGTGAGCTCGTAGCCCTGCCCGATCGTGGGGTCGCCCGCGATGAAGAACGCCAGCGCCAGCACCGCCGCCAGGCCGGCCATCAGCCCGGACAGCGCGAGCGCCGCGATCCGGGTGCGGGTGACGGGCAGCCCGCCGAACTCGGCGGCCTCCGGGTTCGAGCCGATCGCCCGGACGCGCGCGCCGAACCTCGTCCGGGTGAACAGCACGCTCAGCGCGGCGACGGCGAGGACGAACACCCACACCGCGTCCGGCACGCCGAGCAGCTCCCCGCCGCCGAGGACGCGGAACAGCGCGTCGCCCTGCGGCAGGTCGGTGATCTGCTTGCCCTCGGCGAGCGCCAGCCCGACGCCGCGCAGCAGCATCGCGGTGGCGAGCGTGACGATGAACGACGGCAGCCGCAGGTACGTCGTCACGGCGCCGTTGAGCGCCCCGACCAGCGCCGACAGCGCCAGCACGGCCAGCGCCGCCAGCCAGGTGTTCCAGCCGTCGCGGATCAGCAGCGCGCCCACGACGACGCCCATCGCGTACATCCCGCCGACCGACAGGTCGACCTCCCGCATCGCCAGGGCGAACACCATCCCGAGCGCCATCAGCCCGACGTAGACCGAGTTGTGCGCGGTGGTGAGCAGGTTCCCGGTGCGTAGGAAGTCCGGCTGGAAGAGCCCGACGCCGAGCACCAGCAGCACCAGCACACCGACGACGCCGGCCTCGTCGGGGACCGGGCGGCGCGTCCGGCGCCGATGGGCGGCGTCGCCGTCTTCGTTCGCCGGCGGCGCGGCGGCCGAGGGCTGTGGAACTGACATGCGGCGAGCATGTGACCGGCCGCTTCGCACGACAAGGACGCCGTTTCAATGAGTGAAAACGGCGCCTTGTCGGGGCCGCCGCGGTGACGCACGCTGCCGTCCATGACCGAGACGCCGTCCTTGGACGCAACGCAGCGGGTCGCCCTCGTCACCGGAGCCGCGGGCGGCCTCGGCCGGGAGTTCGCGGTCGCGCTCGCCGCGCGCGGCCACCTGGTCGCGGGGCTGGACCTGGCCGACCTGTCGGGCACCGCGGAGCGCATCCCCGCCGACCGGTTCCTGCCGGTGCGCGCGGACGTGACCGACCCGGACGAGGTCGGGGCGGCGGTCGAGGAGACCGCGGCCCGCTTCGGGGGCCTGCACATCGTGGTCAACAACGCCGGGATCTACCCGCCGCTCCCGTTCGAGAAGACGACGCTGGAGGACTGGCGCCGGATCATGCGGGTGAACCTGGACGGCCCGTTCCTGGTCTCGCACGCCGCGCTCCCCCACCTGCGCGCGGCGGGCTGGGGACGGATCGTCAACATCGTGTCGGCGGTGGTGTTCCTCGGGCCGCCCGACCTGGTCGCCTACACCACGTCGAAGGCGGGGCTCGTCGGTTTCACGCGCGCGCTGGCGAGCGTGGTGGGCGCCGACGGGATCACGGTGAACGCGATCGCGCCCGGCCTCACCCGCACCGCGACGGCCGCCCGCACGACGGGCGCGGACGGCGGCTTCGACCGGGTCCGAGGCCTGCAGGTCGTCCCGGCGACGGAGGAGCCGCGCGACCTGCTGTCGACGCTGCTGTACGTGGTCGACGAGGGCAGCGGGTTCCTCACCGGGCAGACCATCAACGTCGACGGCGGCTCCGCCAAGCACTGACTCCGGGAAGGCGGGACATGAGGCCGATCGAGGCGCTGCTGGAGATCGCCCGGGACGAGGGCGTCACGCGGATCTTCGGCAACCCCGGCACGACCGAGCTGCCGCTGATGGACGCGCTCGTGGAGGCGCCGGATCTGCGGTACGTGCTGGGTCTGCAGGAGGCGTCGGTGGTGGCGATGGCGGACGGGTACGCGCGCGCCACGCGGCGGACGTCGATGGTCAGCCTGCACGTCGCGGCGGGCGTCGCGAACGGGCTCATCGGGATGCTGAACGCGCTGCGGTCGCGGACCCCGATGGTGGTCGTCGCGGGGCAGCAGGACCGGCGGCACCTCGTGCAGGACCCGATGCTGTCGGGCGATCTGGTGGGGCTGGCGTCGGCGGCGACGAAGAGCGCGGTCGAGGTGCAGCACGCGCGCGACCTGCCCGTCGTGCTGCGGCGCGCGTTCGCGCTGGCCGCGCGTCCGCCGGCGGGGCCGGTGCTGGTGTCGGTGCCGATGGACCTGCTGGAGGAGGACTGCGACGTCACCGTCCCGGCCCGCTCCCCGGTGAGCGGCCCGGGACCGGCGGAGGTCGCGGACGCGGCGGCGCTGCTCGCGGCGGCGGAGCGTCCGGTCGTGATCGCCGGTGACGGGGTGGGGCGGGCGGGCGCGGTCGCGGAGCTCGTCGCGGTCGCCGAGCGGCTCGGCGCGGCCGTCCACCACCAGCCGATGAACGACGGGATCGACTTCCCCACCGGCCATCGGCTGTACGCGGGGATGCTGCCGCCGCGCAACGCGGCGATCCGGGAGGCGCTCGGCGCGCACGACGCGGTGCTGATCGCCGGCTGCCACGCGTTCATGCCGCACCACTACACGCCGGGGCCCGCCGTCCCGGACGGCCTGCCGATCGTGCAGGTGGACGAGGACGCGGCGGAGATCGGCCGCAACTTCGCCGCCCGGCACGGGCTCGTCGGCGATCTGCCGGGGACGCTGCGCGCGCTCACCGTCGCACTGGACGGGCGCGTGCCGTCCGCGCCCGAGCGGATCGAACGCCTCGGCGCGGCGCACGCCCGTGCCCGCGCGCAGACCGAGGAGCGGGCGCGTGCGGCGTACGGCCCCGCGCCGATGGACCCGGGCGCCGCGGCGCACGCGGTCGCCGCCGGGCTGCCGGACGGCGCCGTCGTGGTGGAGGAGGCGATCACCGCGGGGCTGCGGCTGCGCGCGGTGCTGCGCCAGGACCGTCCCGGCTCGTACGTGCACACCGTCGGCGGCGGGCTCGGCTGGGGCATCGGCGCGGCCGTCGGCACCCGGATGGCCGGCGGCGGCCGGCCGGTGGTCGCGGTCCTCGGCGACGGCTGCGCGATGTTCGGCGTGCAGGGGCTGTGGAGCGCGGCCCGCTACCGGGTGCCGGTCGCGTTCGTCGTGATGAACAACGGCGAGTACCGCACGCTCAAGGAGACCCTCGACGAGGGCGGCGGGGCGTCCGCCGAGCACGGCCGCTACGTCGGCATGGACCTGGCGCCGCCGGCGCTGGACTGGCAGGCGGCGGCGCGGCTGTTCGGCATCGCGTCGGTGCGCGCCGGGTCGGCGGCCGGCCTGGCGGAGGCGGTCGCGTCGGTGCGGGACCTGGCCGGGCCGCTGCTGATCGAGGCCCCGGTCGCCGGGCACGCCCCCTCGCCCGGCGACCGGTCTCCGGGCTCCCGGTGAGCGGCGGACCGCGGCCCCTTGCCGGGACGCGCGATCACGGTGACCATCGGGGCATGGACGCACAGGCCGCCGGATCCGGCCCGCCGGAGCAGGGACCGCCGAGGTCGGTGCTGGCGCGCGGGCTCAGCCTGCTGGACGCCTTCGGTTCCGCCGACACCGAGCTGACGCTGACCGAGCTGGCCGCCCGCACCGGGCTGCCCAAGCCGACCGCGCACCGGCTGCTGGCCGAGCTGGTGCGCTGGGGCGGTGTCGAGCGGACCGCGGCCGGCTACCGGCTGAGCATGCGGCTGTTCGTGCTCGGCCACCGGGCGCCGCGCCCGCGCGGGTTCCGCGAGGCCGCTCTCCCCCACATGGAGGACCTGTACGAGGCGACGCACGAGAACATCCACCTCGCCGTCCTGGACGGGGTCGACACGCTGTTCCTGGAGAAGGTGAGCGGCCGCCGGTCGATGCCGATCATCTCCCGGGTCGGCGGCAGGCTGCCCGCCTACTGCACCGCGACCGGCAAGCTGTTCCTCGCGCTCGGGCCGCCGGAGCGGCTGGACCGCGTGCTGGACGCCGGCCTCGCCCGGCACACCCCGCACACGATCGTGATGCCGGGGCTGCTGCGGCGCGAGCTCGCCCGCACCGCCGACCGCGGCTACGCGGTGAACCGGGAGGAGTCGGAGCCGGGGGTGTCGGCCGTCGCGGCGCCCATCCTCGACCGCCGCCGCCGGGTGATCGCCGCCCTGTCCATCACCGGCAACGTGTGCCGGCTGGACCTGGACCGCCTCGCCCCCGCCGTGCGGACCGCCGCGCTGTCGCTGTCGCGGGAGCTCGCCCGCGACGGCGCGGTCCCGCCGCTGCCGCGGTTAAGGCTCTCCTGAGCGCCGTCTAAGCGTCCTCTCACCCTCCGTTCACGATCGGTGGCCCACAGTGGTGGCCGGACCAACCGAGGGAGCGGAGATGACGGAGGCGGGCGCGCGCGCGCCGCGGATCCTGGTGGCCGACGACGACCCGGCGGTGCGCTCGGCGCTGGAGCGGGTCCTGCGCTTCAACGGCTACGAGGTGGAGCTCGCGGCGGACGGCCTGGAGACGCTCGAGGCGATCGACCGGGCCGCCCCGGACGCGGTCGTGCTCGACTGGATGATGCCGAACCTCGACGGCCTCGGCACCTGCCGGATGCTGCGCGGCCGCGGCGACGACCTGCCGGTGCTGCTGCTGACGGCGCGCGACGAGCTGGGCGACCGCGTCGCCGGCCTCGACGCGGGCGCCGACGACTACATCGCCAAGCCGTTCGAGCTGGAGGAGCTGACGGCGCGGCTGCGCGCGCTGCTGCGCCGCTCGCGCGGGTTCGGCGCGGAGCCCGGCGGCGACGAGGTGCTGCGGTTCGCGGACCTGGTGCTGAACGTCGACACCCGGCAGGTGCGGCGCGGCGGCCGGCCGCTGCACCTGACCCGCACCGAGTTCGACCTGCTGGAGCTGCTGATGCGGCGGCCGCGGCGGGTGCTGGAGCGGGCCCGGATCCACGAGGAGGTGGGGGTTCGACTTCGGCCGCTCGTCGAACTCGCTGCACGTCTACATCGGCTACCTGCGCCGCAAGACCGAGGAGCACGGCGGGCCGCGGCTGATCCACACGGTGCGGGGCGTCGGGTACGCGCTGCGGGAGGGGCCGGTATGAGGCTCCGGCCACGCCGGTGGGAGTGGCGGTGGCGCGGGCCGTCGCTGCGGGCCCGGGTGGCGGTGCTGGCCGCCGGGACGGTCATCGCCGCGATCGTGGTGACGTCGGCGGTGTCGTTCACGATGTTCACCGGGCGGCTGCGCAAGGAGATCGACCAGAACCTCATCGGGCAGGCGCAGACACTCGCCGACAACGTCAACGGCCGTCCCGGCGACCGGCACGACGGCGACCTGCTGGCGGCGCTGGACATGAGCGTCGCGACGGTCCGGGACGGCCGGGCGGTGTCGCCGCCCGGCACCCGGACGCCGCCGCCGGTCGACCGGTCCGCGGTGCGGCGGGTGTCGGCGCCGGACGGGCCGCCGTTCGTGCTGGCCGACGGCGAGGCCGGCGGCGTGCACATGCGGGTCATCACCGTGCGGGCGCAGGACGGGACGGTGATCGTGCTCGGCCGGTCGCTGACGATGGTCGACGAGACCGTCACCGGCTTCCAGTACATCACCATCGTGGTCGGGGCCGGTGCGGCGGTGCTGGCGGCCGGCGCGGGCATCGCGGTGGCGGGCGCGGGACTCCAGCCGGTGCGACGGCTCACCCGGGCCGTCGCCGCGATCGCCCGCACCCAGGACCTCAACACCGAGCCGATCCGGGTGACGGGCGACGACGAGATCAGCCGGCTCGCCGGCGGGTTCAACGCGATGCTCGCCGCGCTGAACCGGTCCCGGGAGCGGCAGCGGCGGCTCGTCGCCGACGCCGGGCACGAGCTGCGCACCCCGCTGACCAGCCTGCGCACCAACATCGACCTGCTGATCCAGTCGCGCGCCCATCCCGAGCGGACGCTCCCGCACGGCAGCATGGACGCGCTCCTCGGCGACGTGAAGGCGCAGCTGCGGGAGCTGACGAACCTCGTCGGTGACCTGGTCGAGCTGGCCCGCGACGACGAGCAGGCCGCGGTGCGCACCGAGGTCCGGCTGGACCGGGTCGTCCCGCTCGCGGTCGAGCGGGTCCGGCTGCGGGCGCCGGCGGCGACGTTCGAGACGCGGCTGGAGCCGTGGCTGGTGCGCGGCTCGGAGCCGGCGCTCGTCCGCGCGGTCACGAACCTGCTGGACAACGCGGTGAAGTTCAGCCCGCCGGACGGCACCGTCCGGGTCGTGCTGCGGGGCGGGGAGCTGCTGGTCGCCGACGAGGGCCCCGGCATCCCCCAGGAGACGCTCCCGCATGTGTTCGAGCGGTTCTACCGGGCGCCCGAGGCACGCGCGCTGCCAGGCTCGGGGCTGGGGCTGGCGATCGTCCGGCACACCGCCGAGCAGCACGGCGGCACGGTGTCGGCGTGCAACCGGCCCGAGGGCGGCGCGCTCATGCGCCTGCGCCTTCCTGGAACGCCGCGAGCGTCCGCGGTCCCGCCGGTCCGAGCGTCACGACCCGGTCCGCCTTCGGCGCGAGATGGAGGTCGTGGGTGATGAGGATGGTCGTCCGGCCCGCCATCAGCCGCCGCAGCGGGCCGAGGACGTTGCGGGCCGTGCGCGCGTCGAGGCCGGTGGTGGGCTCGTCGAGCACCAGGACGGGCGCGTCGCGCACCATGGCGCGGGCGATCCCGATCCGCTGCCGCTGGCCGCCCGAAAGCAGCCGCCCCCGCTGCCCGATCTCGGTGTCGTAGCCGTCCGGCAGCGCGCTGACGAAGTCGTGGGCGTCGGCGGCGACCGCCGCGGCGACGATCTCCGCCTCCGTCGCGCCGGGCCGCCCGTAGGCGATGTTGTCGCGGACGGTGCCGGAGAACATCAGCGTCTCCTGCTGCAGCACGGTGACGGAGTCGCGCAGCGCGGCGAGCGACAGCTCCCGCAGCGGGATCCCGTCCAGCCGGATCCCGCCGGAGTCGGGGTCGTAGAAGCGCAGCAGCAGCTTGGTGACCGTCGACTTCCCGGCGCCGCTCGGCCCGGCCAGCAGGACCAGCTCGCCCGGGCCGGCCCTGAAGCTCAGGTCCTCGACGGCGGGCCGTCCGGTACCCGGATAGCGGAACGTGACGTGGTCGAAGGCGACGCGCCCGCGCCGCGCGACGCAGGTGCGCGCCGCGGGGTCCTCGGCGACCGCGGGCGGGGTGCGCAGCACCTCCTGGACGCGGTCGGCGCCCGCCGCCGCCTCCGACGCGGTGAGCGCGACCTCCCCGAGGCTCTGCACGTTCGGGTACAGGTAGCCGAGGTAGGCAGCGAACGACAGCAGCCCGCCGAGCGTGACCCGGTGCTCCTGCAGCTCCCACGCGCCGACCCCGAGCACGACCAGCACGCAGACCGTCTCGACGACCTCGACCAGCGGCCCGTACATGCCGGACAGTCGGGCCTCCGCCATCTTCGCCGCGAGCCAGGTCCGCCCCTCGTCGTGCAGCCGCCGCGCCTGCGCCTCCTGCCGGTTGTACGCCTGGACGAGCGGCTGGTTCGACAGGCTCTCCTCGACGGTGCCGACCATCGCCCCGTTGCTCAGCCGCTCCCGCCCGGCCGCGGCCCGGAACCGTCCGGAGAACCCCCGCGTCACCAGCAGGAAGACCGGGACGAGCGCGCACGCCACGAGCGCCAGGTCCCACCGGACGGCGAACGCGGCGGAGGCGAAGAACACCGCGCTGACGACCGCCGTCACCAGCCGGACCAGCCCGGACGCGACCAGCTCCTCGATCGCCTCGACGTCGTCGGTCAGCCGGGCCATCAGGTCGCCGAGCCGCCCCCGGTCGAAGAAGTCCGGCGACAGCGTCTGGACGTGCGCGAACAGCCGGTCGCGCAGCCGCAGCAGGAACCGCTCGCCCGCCAGCGTCGTCACGTAGTCGCCGGCGAACGTCATCAGCGCGGCCGCCACCGCGATGCCGAGCCACTGGGCGGCCGGCGTCCAGAAGGCGGCCAGGTCGCGTGCGGCCAGCGCCCGGTCGGTGATCACGCCGAACAGCCGGATCGCCGCGACCTCGCAGGCCGCCGCGGCGACGGCGAGCGCGCCGCCGAGCAGCAGCAGCCTCCGGTCCCCGCGCATGAGCGGCCAGAAATGCCGGAAAGTGGTGCGCACCGACACGACGGGCGCGGCCTCGGAAAGAGTTGTACGGGCCACGTCCCCTCCCATCACTCCCGCGCGTTCCCGCGCATGAAAAAGGACGGGAGCCAGCGGGGCGAGTCCGCTCTCTCCCCCCGCCGGCTCCCGTCCGGCTCAAGTGCCGGCCGGTTACTTGCCGTGCGGCCGCGGGGCGCGCTTCGGGCGGCGGTGCTTCTTCGGCGGAACCGGCTTGACCGGGCGCTTGCGGGGCTTGGGAGTGATCTTCCTGAAGCTCATTTCGGCTTCCCCTTCGGTTTCTCCTCGCCGCCTTCGCGGCCTTGCAGAAATGAACTTAACGGGCCGACGCGAGGATAATCCGCAGGCGGAGCTGAATTGCGGCGAAGAGAAATATAAGAGAACGCTAAGCGCCATTCCGGACAGCAGGAGGCCCCCGGCGCGGCGCGCGCCGGGGGCCTCATGCCGCCGTCAGGCGTAGACGGCGTCGTGGAAGGCGATCTCCGCCTCCAGCATCCCGCCGAACCAGCGGATCAGCACGTCGTCGGGGACGCTCTCGGGCAGCGCGTCGACCTGGCGGGCCAGCGCGTCCACGCCCTCGCGGAACGCCGCGGTCGCATGCAGGGCGACCCAGTCGGCGATCGGTCCAGGCGGTGCGCCGCCCCCTTCGTGGGCGCGGGTGCACCAGGCGAGGTACAGGCTCTCGGCGGCGAAGAGCACCGTCGTCACCGCCCCGTAGCCGCCCTCGCGGGCGGCGGCCAGCGCGAAGTCGGACAGGATCCGCGCGCGCTCGACGGCGCCCGGCCGCGCCTCGGCGGGCCAGGCCGCGCGCGCGGCGCGGAAGTAGTCCGCCTGCTCGGTGGTCAGCGCATGGACGGCCCGCGCGTTGCGCTCCATCGCCGTCCAGTCCGGCGCGTCCCACACCGCGAGGCCGTGCAGCCGCGCCGCCGTCGCCACGAACGACGCCTCGATCTCCAGGTAGTCGGCGTACTCCTGGTCGCCGACGGCGCCCGACCCGACCTCCCGGACGAAGCGCATCGCCAGCGCCCGCTCCATCGTCGCGGAGCAGGCGTCGAGCAGCCGCTGGGAACGCGTCACTTCGCGAGCCACTCGACGAGGCCGCCGAACACGCGGGCGTAGCCGTCCCATTCCTCGCAGAACGGCTTCGGCGCCCAGTGCGGGGAGCAGTCGGAGGTGAACACCGCGGACCGGCCCTCGCCGTATCCGGCGACGGCGACCAGCGGGTCGCCGTTCAGCGTGGCGAGCACGTCGGTGCCGGGCCGGGGGCGGACGCGGTTGTAGCCGAGCAGCGCGGGCCACTCGCCCTCGACCCCGCCGAGCGCGGCATGGCCGGCGCCGGTGACCTCGGCGTTCGCGCCGGCGGGCAGCTCGACGCGGTCGTCCTCGGGGAGCAGCTCGACCGGCAGCACCTCGTGCAGCACGGTGTTGCGGAAGGCCGCCTTGGCCTCGAAGCCGGTGAACGACAGGTACCCGCCGACCATCAGCAGCCCACCGCCCGCGGCGACCCACGCGCGCAGCGCGCCGAGCCGATCCGTACCGGGCGTGGCCTGCTCGAACACCTGCGGGGCGAGCTGGATGGAGTTCGCGCCGATGTCGGACAGCACGACCACGTCGTAGCGTCCGAGCGCGTCCGCGTCCCCGGGGAAGTCGGCCGGCACCAGGTGCGCGGGCAGGTGCTCGACCTCGTGGCCGCGGCCCTCCAGGGCCCGGCGCAGCGGCTCGACACCGGTCACGTACGAGCTGGTGGTGAAGGAGTCCACCCCCTTGATGTGGGTGGACTGGGAGACCCAGCTCTCGCCGGCGATCAGGACGCGGCTCACTATCGATCCTCTCTTTCGGATGGGAAAACGTGGGGGACGGGGACGGGGGGCCGGTCAGGCCGCGGCCTCGAACAGCCGGGCGGGGTTGCCGCGCAGCAGTCCGTCGACGGTCTCCGGCGCGACGCCGAGCGCGGCGAGCCGCCGCGCGAACAGCAGCGGCACGTACTGGAAGCCGTTGCCCCCGTAGGTGGTGAGCATGCTCTTGAGGAACACGTCGTGGCTGAGCAGCAGCCGCCCGCCGTGCCCGCGCGCGATCAGCCCGGCGACCGCGCGGGCCGTCTCGTCCGGTGCGGGCGACTGCCCCTCCCCCGGATACAGGAACGGCATGCCGACCATGTCGAACTCGAGCCACACGCCCCGGTCGGCGACCGACAGCTGGTAGCCGACGTCGCCGCCGGACGGGTCCATGTGGCACAGCACCACCGCGCCCGGCGGGACGCCGTACTCGTCCACGACGATGTCGAGCACCTCGTGGGCGCGGCGCTGCCAGCCCGGCAGGTGGACGTACAGCGGGACGCCGGTCTCGCGCTGCGCGCGGGCGGCGGCGCGCAGCGCGAGGTGCTCGGCGGGGGTGAAGTCCGGCGACACCCCGATCTCGCCGATCACGCCGGGCCGGACGCCGGTGCCGTCCGCGCCGCCGGTGAACTCGGCGACCAGTTCGGCCGCCATCCGCTCCTCGCCCGCCGAGGCCAGGTGCGCGGGGTGGTACTGCTCCAGGTACCAGCCGGAGCCCATGACGATCCGCAGGCCGCTGCGCTCGGCGAGCGAGCGCAGCACCCCCGGGTCGCGGCCGAGGCCGCCGGGCGTGACGTCCACGACCGTGCCGCCGCCCGTCGCGGCGAACGCCCGCAGGTCCGACAGCATCGCCGCGTCGTCGTCGAGGACGCAGTGGTCGAGGCAGTCGTAGGGGCGTTCGCGCAGCAGCCACGCCAGGCCGGGCGTCGTCCGCGCGTCGCGCAGGAACGCCAGCGCCGGATCGGTGGCCGGCTCGACCGCCTTGCGGACGTCGTTGCGCAGATGCTCGTGGGTCAGGGTGAGCCCGAGCCCGTCGCTGGGGACGGGCCCGGACACCGTCATCACGGGCACGGCGCCCGGCCGGGACTCCGGGACGGTCATGTTCGTCCCAGCAGCTTGGCGCCCAGCTCGGAGAGCGTGCGGCCGCGCAGGTTCAGCCAGATCGCGGCGAGCAGCACCATGCCGGTGACGATCGGGGTGAGGAACGGGCTCACCCCGAGCAGCGTCAGCCCGTTGGCGATCACGCCGGTGATCACCGCGCCGATGATGCTGCCGATCATGGTGCCGCGGCCGCCGAACAGGTCGGTGCCGCCGAGCACCACCGCGGCGATCACGGTCAGCTCGAAGCCCTGCCCGGAGTTGGCCGAGCCGGAGCCGAGCCGCGCCGCGGTGAGCAGCCCGGCCACGCCCGCGGCGAGCCCGGCCAGCATCAGCGTGATCATCTTGATCCGGGCGGTGTTGACGCCCGCGCGGCGCACCGACTCCTCCTGCGAGCCGATCCCGTTGACGTAGTTGCCGAACCGGGTCCGGGCCAGCAGGATCCCGCCGATCACCACGGTGGCCAGCGCGATCCACGCCAGCGCGGAGAAGCCGAGGAACTTCGCCTCGCCGATCTTGGCGACGTACAGCCGCCGGTCGATCGGCACCGAGAACCCCTTGGTCCACAGCTGCGCGAGGCCGCGGATCACCGACATCGTCGCCAGCGTGACGATGAACGGCGGGATCTTCTGGTAGGCGGCGAGCCAGCCGTTGACCGCGCCCCAGAACAGGCCCGCGGCGAGCGCCGCGACGATCACGATCGAGGAGTCCCAGCCGGCCTTCAGCATCTCCGCCGTGCCGACCGCGACGAACGCGACCGTGGAGCCCACCGACAGGTCGATCTGCCCCGTGGTGATCACGAAGGTCATCGCCACCGCGACGATCAGCGTGATCGCCACCTGGGTCGCGAGGTTCGACATGTTGTCGAAGCTGAGGAAGTTGTCCGCGCCGATGCCGAAGCCGACGAACAGCGCGACGGTGACGCCGAGCATCGCCAGCGTCGCCTTGTTGGCGCGCTCCCAGCGGCTCGGGGTCTTGGCCAGGACGGTCGGGGCGGGCGGGGCCTGCACGCTCATCAGGCCACCTCCTCGGTGTGCTCGCTGCCGGAACGGGTGATCATGGCGACGAGCCGCTCGATGTCCAGGTCGGACACCGGCTCGTCCTCGACGCTGCGGCCCTCGTACATGACGGTGATGCGGTCGCAGACCTCGAACAGGTCCTGCAGCCGGTGGGTGATCAGGATGACCCCGACGCCCTGCGCCGCCACGTCCTTGATCATGGCGAGCACCTGGCGGACCTCGGCGACCGCCAGCGCGGCGGTCGGCTCGTCCAGGATCAGCACCCGCGGCTTGAACGACACGGCGCGGGCGATCGCCACGGCCTGCCGCTGCCCGCCGGACAGGTGCCCGATCTCCTGGTAGGTGGACTTGACCCGGACGTGCAGGTCCGACAGCGTCTCGGCGGCCTTCTCGTGCATCGCGCGCCGGTCGATGAAGGGCCCTTTGCGCGGCTCCCGGCCGAGGAACAGGTTGCTCGCGACGTCGAGGGTGTCGCACAGCGCGAGGTCCTGGTAGACGATGCCGATCCGCTCGCGGCGCGCGTCCGCCGGGCTGGCGAACCGCACCTCCCGGCCGTCGATCGTGATCTGCCCGGCGTCGTGCTGGACGGCGCCGGCCAGCACCTTCATCAGCGTGGACTTGCCCGCGCCGTTGTCGCCGACGAGGCCGAGCACCTCGCCCGGGGCCAGCGTCAGGTCGACGCCGCGCAGCGACTGCACCGCGCCGAACGACTTGGTGATGCCCTTCAGCGTGACCAGCGGTTGATCGCCCATGATCACTTCTCCAGGTAGTACAGGTAGTCCCCGACGTTCTCGGGGGTGACGATCTGGGTCGGGACGGGGACGTCCTTCGGCGCGGGGCGCTTGCACGCCAGGTCGATCGCGGCGTTCATCGCGTCGTAGCCGAACTGGAAGGTGTTCTGCTGGACGACGCCCTTGATCCAGCCGGCCTTCAGCCCGTCCACCGCCTGGCTGGACAGGTCCCAGCCGACGACCTGGAGGTTCTTGGTGCGCTGCTGGCTGACCACCGCGGCGGCCAGGCCGATCAGCGCGGGCTCGCCGGTGGCGTAGGCGTAGGGCAGGTCGGGGTTGCCGGTCAGCAGGTTCTCCGCCGCGGTCTGCGCGTTCTCCTGGATGTTGCGGCCGTCCACGACGTTCTTGATCTTCATGCCCTGGGCGGTGACCTCGTCGGTGAAGCCCTTCTGCCGCTCGTTCTGGATCGTGCTGTTGAGCGCGCCGACCACACCGATGTCGCCCTTGCCGCCGGAGATCTTCAGCAGCGCGTCCGCGAGCTGCTTGCCGCCCTCGGCGTTGGCGGTGCCGACCTGCGTGGACACCGCCGGGTCGCCGACCGTGGCGTCCACCGCGACGACCGGGATGCCGGCGTCCTTGGCGCGGCGGATCGCGGGCTTGATGCCCTCGGTGTCCACCGCGTCCACGATGATCGCGTCGTAGTGCCCGGCGACCATGTCGTCGATCGCGTTGGCCTGCGTGCTGGAGTCGTCGTTGCCGTTGACGACCTGGACCTGCGCGCCCGCCTTCGCCGCGACCATCTTGGCGCCCGTGTTGATCTGGTTGAAGAACAGCGCCTGCAGGTTGATCGGGACGAGCCCGATCTTGGGCGCGTGCCCCTGCACCTTGCAGGCCTGCGCGATCCGCTTCGGGGGCGGGGGCCCCTGCTCGGTCGCCTTCTTCTCGGCCGCGATCTCCTTGCGGGCCTGGACGTCGCAGGCGGTCGTCGCCGTCAGCAGCAGGCCGAGCGCGACCGCGGCCGACACCGTGCGTCGCATCATGTCTCCTCTCCATGGCGCCGCGCGAGCGCGGGTGACGCGTCCGGACGCGTTCCGGGGTGGGCCGCGTCCGGTTGAGCCGGATGTGCTTGAGCTGTGTGCGCCTGAGCGGCGTTCATGTAGGCGAGGACGGTGTCGCGATGCGGCAGCCCCGCGCGCGCCCCGGGCCGGGTGCACGACAGGCCCGCGGCGACGGCGGCGGTCCGCGCCGCCTCCAGCGGGCCGGCGCCCCGGTCCAGTTCCGCGCAGTAGGAGCCGGCGAAGCAGTCCCCGGCGCCGGTGGCGTCCACGGCGGTCACCTCGATCGCCGCCCCGGCGTGCCGGGCGCCGTCCGGCGTGAACAGCGTCCAGCCCCGGGAACCGTCCGTGACCACCAGGTTTACCCGATGTTCGGCAGCGCTCGCGGCGAGCGCGGCGTCGTCGCCGAGGAACACGGCGGCCTGCGCGCGGCCGACGATCGCGTGGTCGGCGGCGGCGAGCGCGGCGCGTGCCGCCTCGGCGTCCGCGCAGCCGTCGAGGTCGACGACGACGCCCGGCCGCCCCTGGCCGAGCACGCCGGCCGCCGCCGGGAAGCGGTAGCCGTCGAGGTAGAGCCAGTCCGCGCCCGCCGCGCGGGCCTTCGCGGCGACGGCGGCGACGTGCTCGGTGGTGACCCGGTCGTCCTGGCTGATGATGGAACGTTCCCCATCGGGGGTGAGCAGGACGACGGCGGTCGTGAGGACGCCGGTCCGGGACGTCCAGCCGGTGTCGACCCCGTCGGCGGCGAGCGATCCGAGGAAGGCGGTGCTCGCCGCGTCCGGCCCGACGACGCCCGCGAAGCGCACGTCGCCGCCCATCCGCGCGGCCGCCACCGCCGCGTTCGCCCCCATCCCGCCCTCGCCGCGGCGCACCGCGGTGGCCTGGACGCGGGCGGCGGGCCCCGGCAGCACCGGGACGGCGACCGTGAGGTCGACGTTGGCGTAGCCGCAGAACACGATCATGGCAGGACCACGCCCGCCTTCGCCGCGGCGGCGGTCAGCTCGCGCACCTTGGCGGCCTCGACCCGGCCCCACCAGCGGCCGTTGTCCTTCACCGAGGACGCGACGATCACCCCGTCGCAGGCCGGCAGCAGCTCACCGACGTTGCCGGCGCTGATCCCCGAGCCGATGACGACCGGCAGCGTGGTGTGCGCGGCGATGCCCTCGACCTCGTCCAGCGCGGCGGCGTCGCCGGTCCGCGAGCCGGTGGCGATCAGCACGTCGGCGCCGAAGAACTCGGCGTCCTCGGTCTGCTCGGCGAGGGTCCGGTCCGCGACGATCGCGTGCGCGCCGTGCTTGACGTGCACGTCCGCGAAGATCTTGACGGGGTTCGCGCCGATCCGGCTGCGGTAGCGGGTGGCGTGCGCGGCCTGCCCCTCGATGATCCCCTCGTTCGCGACGTAGGCGTTGGCCCACTGGTTGACGCGGACGAAACCGGCGCCGCCCGACCAGGCGGAGGCGATCGAGCACTCCGCGGCGTTCGACAGGATGCTGACGCCGACCCGCCCGGCGGTCGCGTGCCGGACCCGGTCGGTCACCACGGCCATCGCGGCCGCGGTCTCGTAGCCGTGCTCGCCCGGCTTGAGGAACGGGATGTCCCAGTGGTTCTCGACGATCACGCCGTGGGCGCCGCCGTCCAGGTAGGCGCGCGCCTCCTCGATCGCGAACGTGCAGATCTCGTCGAGCGGCACGCCCTCGTAGTGCGGGCTGCCCGGCAGCGGCGGCAGGTGCACGGCGCCGATGACGACCTTGGGAGTGCCGAACAGCTCCTCGACGGCGTTCGGCTTCGGCGGGAACACGCCCAGTGCCCGCTCGCTCCCCGTCGCCCTCACCATGTCGCCTCCTGTGTAATCGATTGCAGTCGTGTTGTCCTGCACCGTAAGTACAGATTCGCAGGCCGTCAAGGGGCTATCATCGGAGCAGCCGTCGACGATCCGCCCAGCACGGGGCTTCCGTGCAGCTGGAGAGGTAAACGATTGCAACGGGTCACGATCGCCCAGGTCGCCGAGCGGGCCGGGGTCTCCACCGCCACCGTGTCGCGCGTGCTGTCGGGCCGCGGCCCCGTGTCCGCGGGGGTCCAGCGCAAGGTCAGGAAGGCCGCCGACGAGCTCGGCTACCAGGTCAACTCCATCGCCCGGGCGCTGCGCAACAGCCGCACCGACACCGTCGGCATGGTCGTGCCGAGCATCTCCAACCCGTTCTTCACCTCGCTGGTGGAGAGCGTCGAGCACGCCCTCGGCCGCGAGGGCAAGGAGCTGCTGCTCTGCGACGCGCGCTCCGACCCCGAGGTCGAGGCCCGGCGGCTGGCCACCCTCGTCGCCCGCAACGTCGACGGCATCATCGTCAGCCCGAGCCACGGCACCCTCAGCGGCGCCGCCGTCCAGGAGACCGCCGGCCGGCTGCCGCTGGTCCAGCTCGACCGGTTCGTCGGCGGCACCAGCACCGACTGGGTCGGCGTCGACGACGTCGCCGCGATGCGCCAGGTCATGGACCACCTGCACGCGGGCGGGGCGCGGTCGGCGGCGTTCGCCGGCTCGCTGCTGACCAACTCCTCCACCGAGCAGCGCTTCGCCGGGTTCCGCCGCCGGTCCGAGGACCTCGGCATCGCCGTGGACCCGGACCGGATCCTGCTCGGCGACTACAGCGTGGAATGGGGCGAGACGGCCGCCGCGCGGCTGATCGCCGCCGGCGACCTGCCCGACGCGATCGTCTGCGCCGACGACCTGATCGCGCTCGGCGTGACCCGGGCGTGCCGCGCGCACGGCGTGGACGTCCCGGGCCGGGTCCAGGTCACCGGGTACGACAACATCGAGTTCTCGCGGCTCAGCGAGCCCGCGCTCACCACCGTCGACCAGCCGCGCGAGCGGATCGCGGCGGAGGCCGTGCGGCTGCTGGCCGCGGCCGCCGGCGAGGCCGACGGGGACCGCGGGCCCTCCGCGCACATCGCGCTCGTCCCGTCCCTGGTGGTCAGGGAGAGCACGCGGGCGGGGGCCTGAGACGTCCCGGCCGCCAGGCCGGGCCCGGACAGGGAGGTCAGGAGATGGGCGAGGCGCTCGAACTCGCGCGCCGGCTGGTGCGGATCGACACCCGCGGCGGCGGCGAACGGCGCGCCGCCGACGTCGTCGCGGACGTGCTGGACGGCGCGGGCTTCCACGTGCGGGTGGACGAGCCGGCCGAGGGGCGCGCGAACGTCGTGGCCCGGCACGGGCCCGCGGGGCCGCGCGTCCCGGTCACGTTCACCGGGCACCTGGACACCGTGCCCGCCGATCCGTCCGGGTGGTCGTTCGACCCGCTGAGCGGCGAGGTCCGCGACGGGCGGCTGCTCGGGCGCGGCAGCAGCGACATGAAGGCGGGCGTCGCCTGCCAGATCGAGGCGGCCGTCGCGGCCGTCCGAGAGGGCCTGCCCGCGCCGCAGCTGGTGTTCACCTTCGGTGAGGAGACCGGATGCGACGGCGCTGCGGCCCTGGATCCGGAGGCCCTCGCCGCCACGGACCTGCTGATCGTCGCCGAGCCGACGGGCAACCGGACGGTCCTCGGCCACAAGGGGACGCTCTGGCTGAAGGCCACCGCGCGGGGCGTCTCGGCGCACGGATCGCGCCCTGAGCTCGGCCGCAACGCCCTCGCCGCGCTGGCCGCCGCCGCGGTTCGCGTGCACGGCCACACGGGCTGGCCCGTGAGCCCGACGCACGGGCCCGCGACGGTGAACGTCGGCACCTTCCATTCCGGCGTGCAGCCGAACCTGGTGCCCGACCGCGCGGAGATGCGGTTGGACGTCCGCACCGTCCCCGGGTTCGGCGCGGACGAGGCGGTCGCGGCGATCTCCGCGCTGTGCGGCGAGGAGGTCGCGCTCGAACGGATCGTGGACCTCCCCGGCGTCGCCACCGACCCGGCCGCGCCCGGCATGCCGGAGGTCCTGGACCTGCTCGTTCCCGGCTCTTCCGGGGGCGCGCCCGAGTACGCGACGTACTTCACCGACGCGTCCGTGCTGGCGGGCCTGCTCGGCGGGCCGGACGTGGTGATCTACGGGCCGGGCGACCCCGAGCAGGCGCACGTGACCGACGAGACCTGCTCGGTCGCGCGGATCGGCGAGGCGTCCGAGGCGCTGTACCGCCTGCTCGCCGCCCGCGCTCGGCCCGCCGCGGGCTGACGCGAACGGGAACGCCCCGGCGACTCGTCCGAGTCGCCGGGGCGTCGCCGTCCCACGGGGGTCAGCCCAGGGGCTGGGGGTCGCCCTTGGTGCCCGCGCCGGAGCCCCACGACAGGACCTCCCACTTGACGTCCTGGAGGTGGCCCTCACCGGTGCCGGCGTCGTACTTGCTGGAGGGCTTGCCGCCGTCCAGCAGGTAGCGGAAGGTGTAGGTGTCGAGGTCGAGCATGACACCGTTGTGCGAGGGCGCACCGGGCCCGCGGTCGCCGACGAAGCCGGTGATGCTGCGGCCCTTGTAGGTGACCTTGACCTTGGTGTTCATCGGCCAGCTCGGGCTGGCGAACATGCCCTTCTGCATCGGCTTGCCACTGGCGGGGGCGCCGGTGTCGCCGTTGATGCCGGAGCCGTCGTCCCAGAAGTAGGACGCGGTGGTCGAGCCGCTGAGGATCGCCTTCGGACCCTTGTCGGCCTTCTTCTTCGTCTCCTTGGACGCCGAGGCCTTGGAGTCCTTGGCGGCGCTCTTCGAGCGCGACTCGGCCGGGGCCTTGGAGGCGGCCTTCTTCTCGGGGGCCTTCTGGTTCAGCGCGGCCATGTCCTGCTGCTGCGCGAGAAGCCTGTCGGGCTTGGGAGCGGAGTCGTCGTGGCTGGCGGCCGCCACGCCGCCCACCAGCATCCCGGCAAGAGCCGCGCCGGTGACACCGGTCAACACGCGATTGATCGTCCGCTGCTGCATGAAAATCCTTAGTTCGGCGTACAGGACAGCCGTTCCGGCGCCGGAGCACAGGGATGATCCGGGCATGCGGAACGGGTTCCGAGACTCGGGACTCGGGAATGCCGCCGCGGAAAGGGACCCCGCAGGGGACGGCCCGTGGACATGACGGGCCGGGCTCGCGCCGGAACGCGCGGACCCGTTGCGGGGCGTGCGTGACGCGGGCTTCTCAGAAGCGGGAGAGAGTGCCGACCGGGGGCTCGATGGCCCGCCCGGTCACGGCCGGTGCATGGTGCGGCCGTGGTTCGGCTGAGGGTTCCCGCCTGGCGGGCGGGAGGCGACGGCTATGCGATTGGCCAGGTCAACGGTACTTTGACCTCGACCTGGCGTTGACTATATCCGGCATTCCCGGACTTGAGTCAAATGGACGATTTCTTTACCTTTGCCAAGGTAGATCATTTCTTCTGCCGGGCGGCGGGATCGCCTTTCCCGCAAGGGATCCGGGCCGATCGCAGGGGCAGAGAAGATCTTAAAGAACGATCTTTATGTCAGCGGAGAACGATCTTTTATGCCGCCGGAACAGGGCGCGATCACCCTGGAAGTGAAGATCGGCAAAGGGCGCGCCGGGCACATCGGGGGCGGCGCACCGGCCTCGCATCACACGAAGCGCGGGCATGAGAAGACCCCGGCCGGTCATGCCGGCCGGGGCGCGTCGGGGGCGGCCGTCGGCCGCGAGACGACCCGGCGGCCACGAGGGCGGCGCCGGGCCGGGACCGCCCGCGGGCGGCCGGGAATCAGTGCGTGGGGTAGACCGACGGCACCAGCGGGGTCGGTCCCGTCCCGCCGGCGAACACCGGGTTGACGGCCGGCGCCTCGGCGAAAGGGGCCTGGGCGTAGGGGGCCTGCGCGTAGGCGGGCTCCGGGAACGGGACGGCCGCCACGATCGGCTGGTACGGGGCGGGAGCCGCCTGGGGGGCGCCCGGCGGGGGCACCGGCGGCGGGACGTGGGAGCCGTCGGCCCGGCGCGGTTCCGGCGCCGGAGGGGCCGTCCGGTCCGCGCGGCGCTCGGCCAGGAGGGCCATCAGCGCGCGGGCGGTCTCGGCGTCCATCCGGAGCAGGACGCTGGGCGTCCCTCCCTGGTCGACGAACGGGGATACCGACGGCGGGGAGGGGAGCTGGGGCAGAGCCGCCCGCATCTCCTCGCGGAGATCCTGGGCCAGCCGCAGCGCCTGTCGGTCACTGTCGCTCAAGTGTGCGGTCATCGCGATCTCCGGCGAGTTCACGTGCGGGGGTCCGGGGCAATCCTGCTAGGAATGGCGTGCAGGTGCAAGGGCTGATGCACGTGCATTTTACGAAATATCGCCCCGTAACCCCTGCCTCTGACGCTCGTTGACGATCACTCCATCCCGCCCCGGCCGGGCGCCCACTACGGCTTGACCTGCATGGATCCGCACAGCCGGCCCCGTTCGCGGACCGAGTGGGCGCGCACGGCCTGTACGGTGCGTGCTCCCCCGGCCACGCAGGCGAACCTCGACTCTCCGGGAAGCTCATCGGTCGGCGAGGCCGGTCCCCTCCGGCCGGTCCCGCCGGGAGAGTCCCGGGGCGATCAGGGCGACCACCCGGAAACCCACCGCCATCGCGTCGGTGAACGCCGAGACCACCTGGGCGTGCGCCCCCGCACCAGCGCCCGACGCGCCCGCCGCGGCGATCGCCTCACCCGCCGAGTGGGCGTAGGCGGCCGGCGCCGCCGGGAGGGCATCGGTGAAACGGCCGGTGAGCACCGTGCCCAGGACCGCGACGCCGACCGACAGCGGCGGCACGCACAGCCCCATGCCGATCGACATGACCAGCAGGTCCACCGCGTAGAACGGGTAGGGCGTGGACGCGTCGGCGAGGGAGAGCAGGCCGAGCCCGCCGGCGATGAGGAGCAGGCCCGAGGTGATGACCGCGCGGTTCCCGAACCACCCGGCCCGAGGCGCGGGCGAACAGGCGCGGGTCGAGCAGCGGGTGCGCGGCGCGCGTCGCTTGGACGGCGAACACCGCCAGCAGGACCGCGGCGCCCGCGAACCCGCCCAGCACCGGCGCGGACGTCCAGCCCCGCTCGGATCCCTCGATGATCCCGAAGAGAAGCGCGAACAGGGCCGCGGCGAGCAGCGTGGCGCCCGCCGCGTCCAGGTCGGCGTCGTGCCGCTCGCCCCGAGGGGCCGCCCAGGCCGTCAGCGCCGCCAGGGCAGCCACTCCAGCACCGCTCCCCCGGCGATGTTGCCGACGGCGCCCGCGGCGCGGGCGGGGATCAGCAGGCAGCCGAACACCAGGACGTAGGAGTCGACGATCCACAGCAGGCCGGTGGCGGACGGATGCAGGCCGCTCGCCGACAGCTTGGGGATCGAGAGGTTGATCGCCACGACCAGGACCACGCACGCCGACATCAGCGGCGCGACGGCGCGCCGGGCGGCGCGTCCCGGGTCCGGCGGCCCGGACGGCATCGATCGTCATGAGGGGTTCCTCGGAGTTGCTCGCGGGCGCGCCTCGAGCACGCCGGATGCTCGTCGCGCTCGACGTCCTGCTGGACGAAGGCAGCGTCACCGGCGCGGCCGAGCGCCTGCGCCTGTCGAGCCCCGCGATGAGCCGGAGCCTCGCGCGGATACGCAAGGCCCTCGGCGACCCCGTGCTCGTGCGTTCGGGCCGCGGCATGGTACCCACCCCGCGCGCGCTTGCGATGCGCGCGGAAGTGCACGACCTCGTCCAGCGCGCCTACACGTTGTTCTCCGCGGACGACGCCTTCTCCCCACGGACGCTGGAGGGCACCTTCACCCTGCAGGCGGAGGAGGGCGCCCCTGCGCCTCTCATTGGCCTGGCATGCGCGCTACGACGCCGACCCCGCGCACGCGTGGCTGCGCCGCTGCGTCCGAGAGACGGTCGCGGACGTGACCCGCGTTCAGGAGGCGTAGCCGGAGTCCAGGGAACGTCCGAGGGCGTCGGTAGTGTCGGGGTCCCCGAACCATCCCCGGCCTTCACCGTCCTGCTGCCGGGGCCCGGCGCAAAGGCGGACACGATGGCGGACACTCTCAGCGTCCAGGCTCTCAACAGGGCCACGTTGGCACGGCAGTTGCTGCTCGCGCGGGAGCGCGTCCCGGTCGCCGAGGCCGTCGGACGGCTGTTCGGGATGCAGGCGCAGGAGCCCAAGCCGCCGTTCGTCGGGCTGTGGTCGCGCCTGGACGGCTTCGACGCGACCGACCTGCACGCGGCCCTGCAGGACCGGACGCTCGTCCGCGCCACCATGATGCGCGCGACCCTGCACCTGATGACCGCGCCCGACTACCTGGCGTTCCGGACGTCGATGCAGCCGATGCTGACGGCGGCGATGCGCGTCCTCGGCGACCGCGCCGCAGGCCTCGACCTCGACGAGGTCGTCCCGGCCGCCCGCGCACTCCTCGACGAGCGGCCGCTCACGTTCAACGAGGTGCGGGCCCTGCTGCAGGAGCGGTTCCCGGACGTCAACGACCGCGCGCTCGGTTATGCCGTGCGCATGTGCGTGCCGCTGGTCATGGTCCCGTCCGAGGACAGGTGGGGTTTTCCGCGTTCCGCGCGGTTCGCGTCGGCGGAGGGCTGGCTCGGCTCCGGCCCGTCTCCCGACGCCGCCGACGACGATCTCGTCCTGCGGTACCTGGCGGCGTTCGGGCCCGCGTCCGCCGCCGATGCGCAGACCTGGTCGGGGCTGCGTGCGGCGGGCGAGGCTCTGGAGCGGCTGCGCCCGCGGCTGGCCGTTTTCGCCGACGACAAGGGCAGGGAGCTGTTCGACCTCCCCGGCGCGCCGCGTCCGGGCGAGGACGTCCCGGCCCCCGCGCGGTTCCTGCCGGAGTTCGACAGCCTGGTCCTCGCGCACTCCGACCGCCGGCGGATCATCGCCGACGCGCACCGGCCCTCGCTCACCACGAAGAACCTCCGCGTCCGCGCCGTGTTCCTCTGGGACGGGTTCGCGCGCGGCGTCTGGGAGACCGAGTACAAGCGCAAGGTCGCCACCCTGCGGCTGCGGCCGTTCGAGCCGCTTCCGGAGGCCGCCCTCGACGAGCTGACCGCCGAGGGCGAGGCCCTGCTGCGCTTCGCCGAACCCGGCGCCAAGGAGACCGTGGTGACCGTCGCCGAGGACTGACCGGGCCGGCCGGTCAGGCGATCGTCCGGCCGAGCCCCTCCCAGTACGGCGCCCGCAGGTCCTTCTTGAGGATCTTGCCGCTGGGGTTGCGCGGCAGCGCGTCCACGAAGTCGACCGAGCGCGGCCGCTTGAAGCCCGCCAGCCGCTCGCGGGCGTAGCCGATGACCTCGTCCTCGGTCAGCTCGGCGCCGGGCGCGAGGACGACGACGGCCTTGACGGTCTCGCCCCACCGCTCGTCGGGCACGCCGATGACCGCGACGTCGGCGATGCCGGGATGGGCCGCGAGGACCTCCTCGACCTCGATCGGGTACACGTTCTCCGCACCCGTGACGATCATGTCCTTGATCCGGTCGGTGAGGAACAGGTAGCCCTCGGCGTCGACGTAGCCGGCGTCGCCCGTGCGCAGCCAGCCGTCCCCCGCCAGCAGCCGGGCCGTCTCCTCTGGCCGGTTCCAGTAGCCGGGGGTGTTCTGCGAGGACCGGACCAGCACCTCGCCGACCTCGCCGGGCGCCCGCTCGGCGTCCCCGCCCGGCTCGACGATCTTGACCTCGACCCATGCGTAGGGCCGCCCCGCCGAGCGCATCAGGTGCGCGCGCGGGCCCTGCGGGTCGTGGTCCTCCGGCTCCAGCTGGACGATGGCGCCGGTCGTCTCCGTCATCCCGTACAGCTGGAACAGCGGGGCCTTGAACGTCTCGAGCGAGCGGCGCAGCACCTCGCCGGTGATCGGCGAGGCCCCGTAGGTGATCGCGCGCAGCGCCGAGTAGTCGCGGTCCGCCGCGCCGGGCACCTGGCACATGAACTGCAGCACCGCCGGAACGATGAACGCGTTGGTGATCCGTTCCCGCTCGAACGTGCCGACGAGCGCGACCGGGTCGATGTCGCGGACGAGCACCTGCCGGCAGCCGGCGTACAGGCCGGCGAGCGCCCAGCCGGTCCCGCCGATGTGGAACAGCGGCATCGGCACCAGGCTCACCGACGACCCGTCCAGCCGCCAGCGCCGCGCCATCCGCTCGCCGACCTCGAAGTTGGCGTTGCTGAGCTGCACGCCCTTGGGCACGCCGGTCGTGCCGGAGGTGTAGAGCTGCACGACGACGTCGTCCGGCTCGCCGGTGAACCCGGGATCGTCCGCGGGATGTCCCGCGAGCCACGCCTCGAAGTCCGCGCCGGTCACCACGGCGCGTCCGGGCAGGCCGTCCGCGAGCGCGGCGAACTCGGCGTCCACGAGGGTCACCGGCGCCTGCGCGTCCGCGACGATCGCGGCGATCTCGGCGGGGGTCAGCCGCCAGTTCACCGGCGCGGCCACCGCGCCGATCTTGGCGGCGCCGAACAGCAGGTCGAAGAACTCGGGCGCGTTCTTGCCCACGTAGGCGACCCGCGACCCGGGGCCGAGCCCGGCGGCCTGGAGGGCGCGGGCGGCCCGGCTGGAGCGCTCGTCCAGCTCGGCGTAGCTGATCGTCCGGCCGTCGCCCGTGATCGCGGGGGCGCTGCCCCGCTCCCGGGCGTGGTCGCGGACGATGGACACGACGCGGTAGTCCAACTCCGGCCCCTTCCGAATCGCATTCGGTCTGTGCGTCCGACCCTACCGACCGGATCCGCACGGATGAAAGCGTTCACTTGCCTCACGTGCGAACATGACGCTGCGCCCGTGCACGGCTTCGAATAGTGATCAATCCGAGACCTGTACTGATTGAAAGATCCACCAAATCAGCGCAAGCTGTCCCCGACGTCTGGAATGCCCCGCCCGTTCCTTCCGACCGACCGCCGACAGGACGCGACCATGTTCGAGATCTGGGAGACGAGTGAGCCGGCACGGCTCATCAGCGACGCGGGCAGCCTCAAGGTCGCGTTGGAGAAGGTCGACACCATGTGCCGGCTCCGCCACGACCAGGCCGTGGCGCACATCGGCGATGCCGCCGACGGCTACCACTTCGAGATCCGCGACCACGACGGCAAGGCCCTCGCGCGGCTGAGCTACGTGCCCGACACCACCCGCGCCTACACGAGCGTCGTGGTCGAGGAGATGCGCGGCGAGGGCCTCAGCAGGTAGCCGGTGGCCGCCACCGGCGCGGCGCACCCACGGTGAAATCTCCGTTTCGCACGGACTGTCCGCGCACGGGCACACACCCGTGCGTGGCAGTATGCCTCGTGGTCAGGTGACGTAGCCCTCGGACGACGACGGGAGTACCGGTGCGGAAGGCGTGGTGGCGGCCACGGCAGGCTGATTCCCCGGCCGAGGCGGGCCCCTGCGGCCCTGAGCCGTCCCTCCTCGACGACGCCGAGGCGCTGACGACCGAGGCCGTCCGCGCGCTGGCGCGCGGCGACACCGCCGCGTTCCGGCTCCTCGCCGCCGAGCTGGCCGGCCGCCCCGACCTGCCGGGCTGGCCCCTCGTCACCGGACGATGCCTCGCCGCGCGGCTGCAGCGCGGCGTCGCTCTCGCCTGGGAGCGCGGCTGGCAGCCCGCCGACGTCGTCCGCTACGCCTCCCGGCGCCGCACCGCCCGGCACAGCCGCCTCGCCGCCGACGCGATCGCCGCCGAGATGCGCGCCTACTCCGCCGCGACCGTGGCCGCGCAGTGGCGCGAGCAGCTCGCCCTCATCGGCGCCGAGGTCTGGTGGGAGGACGACGACGAGTACCCGGACGCCTGGTGCGAACGGGAGGAGACCGACCGCGCGGACTTCACCGCCTGCGCCGTCGAACTCGTCCACCTGCTGGAGGGCCTGCCGAGGCTGGCGAGCCTCGGCCCGCCGCCGGGGACGCCCCTGCGGGAGGCGCCCGTCCGGGACGGTTTCGAGGGCGTCGACCAGCGGATGCTCGGCAAGGTCCGCGCCCTGCTCGCGAAGGCGGAGTCAACCGAGTTCCCGGAGGAGGCCGAGGCGCTCAGCGCGCGCGCCCAGGAACTCATAGCGCGGCACAGCATCGACCACGCTCTGCTCGCCGCCGAGACCGGCGACCTCGGCGGGCCCGCGGGGCGGCGTGTCGCGGTCGACAACCCCTACGACGCACCCAAGGCGGTGCTGCTCACCGTGGTGGCGGACGCCAACCGGTGCCGTGCCGTCTGGCATCGGGAGCTGGGCTTCTCCACGGTCCTGGGATTCCCCGCCGATCTCGCGGCGGTGGAAATGCTGTTCACGTCACTGCTCGTGCAGGCGACTTCGGCGATGGTGCACGCCGGTCCTCGCCGCGACGCGCGCGGACGGTCACGAACGAGGTCGTTCCGCCACGCGTTCCTCAACGCCTACGCGGCGCGCATCGGCGAGCGCCTGCGGGACGCGGCGGGTGAGGCGGCCGATCGGGCGGCCGCGGACGCCGGCGGGAAGGATCTGCTTCCCGTCCTGGCCGCGCGCGACCTGGCCGTCGAGAAGGCCGTCGACGTGATGTTCCCCAACCTGGCCAAGGGCCGGGCGGGGTCGGTGTCCAACTACGAGGGCTGGGTCGCCGGCCGCGCGGCGGCCGATCTCGCCAGCCTGAACGGGCGCTCCGAGGTCTCCGGGGCGTCCCGCCGGTCCTAGCGCGCGGGGTCCCCCCGGGGGGCGAGGGGGACGTCCGGCCATGCTTCCTGCTTCTTTCTGCTCGTGCTCGGCTGTGCTATTGCGTCGGGAGCGAGGTCAGTCCTTCTTGCGCCGGGTGTTGCCGCCGCGGCCGCGCAGCGGGACGCCCGCCTCCTTCAGGACGTTGTAGATGAACCCGTACGACCGGCCGGTCTCGGCGGCCAGGTCGCGGATGCTCTCGCCGCCCGCGTAGCGGGGTGCGAGCTCCGCGGCGAGCCGGGTGCGTTCGGCACCGGTGACGCGGGTGCCCCTCGACAGCGTTCGGGTCACGGGGACCTCCTGTTCCGAAGCTGGGCTGTCGGGACCGTCCCCGCAGCTCACAGCAGTGTTGATCTACCCAACGTACACATTCCCCCTGAATCCGCCCCCGATGCGGCGCCAATCCACGCGAAATCGGCCGAAGCTGGTCTTTTCCATGGTCAACGGCGTGTCGGAACTAGACAGACGGCCCTCGAAGCGCCTTCGGTTGCGCGTTCCGCAGGATCAGCGGCCGGAGCGGGCCCCGGACCGGAACCGCCTGCGCCCCGGGCCGCGCCGCCGCGGCCTGGAACGAGGCGACCGCGACGCCCTGCCCCGCCTCCTCCTCGACCGCCGTCTGCTGCGACGCGGCCTCGCGCGCCGTCAGGTCCGACCGGCGCAGCGGATGCCTGGGCGGCTCGAACGGGAACAGCGAGGTCTCGGACAACCCGTCCACGACCAGCAGCTCGCCGGGCTCGAGCAGCCGCCACCCGGGCCGGTCGTCCATCGGCTCGCTGGCGATCACCACGGCGGGCACCGGGCCGCCCGCCGCGGCCGCGTCGCCGGGGCCGCTCGTCCCGCCCTTGTCCGGCGACAGCACCCACAGCTCGTTGCTCTCCGGGTAGCGCAGCGCCCACAGCCGCCCGGCCTCGGCGATCAGCAGGTTGACCGCGAACACCGGCAGCTCGGCCCCGATCCGCCGCACCGCCGCGATGATCCCCTCGGTCGTGTCGCCGCGCCGCCGGATCTCCGCGGTCACCAGCGCGAACACCAGCTCCGAGTCGGTCTCGCCCGCGACGTGCGCGCGCTCGACGTCGGTCAGCCACGTGCGGAGCGTGCCGAGCCCCTTCACCACCCCGTTGTGCGCGAACAGGCGGTCGTTCATGACGAACGGGTGGCAGTTGTGCACCGTCAGGCCGCCGACCGAGGCGTCGCGCACGTGGGAGACGAACGTGTGCGACGGGACGTTGCGGGCGTGCAGGTCGAAGTCGGCGTTCTCGAAGGCGGCGAGCGGCGCCCGGTCGCGGACGGGCTCGCCGCCGAGGGAGAACCAGCCGAGGCCCGCGCCGTGCGGCATCCGGTGGCTCTGCGCACGCAGGCTGGACGGCGCGTCCAGCAGCCAATGGGCCGCCCTCACGCGGGGCCCGCCCGTGCTCATCCCGAACAGTCGGCACATGCCGTTCGCCTTTCGATATCGGAAGTGATCCCGCGCCCCGGGTCCCCGGCCGGCGGCGCGAAAGGAAGATCATAACTGCGAGTGATGGAGATTTTACCCAACGTCGCATCGGGCGTCCGGCGATTCACGCCAGTCGGTCGCGGATGCGCGCCCACGCGGCGGGCCCGTCAGGAGCATCCGGCCGCGGCACACCCACCGGACCACGGCTCGGCGGCCGGCGGGCACCGATTTTACGCGCCGCTGTCCAGGCGTTGACCTGGTTATCCACAGAACGCAGTTTTGCTTCCGTGTGTTCCGGCGGGCCCGCAGGCTGGTCGGCGTCGGCCCCCTCCAAGCAGGAGAAACCATGATCGTCTTCCCGGTCCCCGCCACCACGACCTGCCGTTTCGCCGTGGCGGCCGAGCACGTCCCGCACGATCTCACCGGCCTGCTCCGCGACGCGGGCGGCCCCTACGCCGCGCACATCGCCGGCCGCCTCGGCTCACCCCAGCTCGAGGTCGTCCGCGAGGACGCCTCCGTCCTCCGCTGGGACCCGAGTGGGATCACAGCCTCCCGCCCGGAGGACCGGCGCCGCGCACGCGCGTTCCAGGACGCCGCCGAGTTCGCCGTCATCACCGCCTGCGCCCCGATCACCGACCAGCCCCGCGCCGTCCAGGTCGCCCGCGCCGCCGCCTTCCACCTGGCGGCCGCGCTCGGGGGCGTCCCGGCCGACCTGGTCACCGGCCACGTCCTGGCACCGCCCGCCGCGGAACGGGCCCGCTTCGTCCTCGCGGACCAGTGGCTCGGCGACGTGCTGCCGCCCTTCCGCGCCAACGGCCGCTGCACCGCGCCCGACCCCGACCGCGATCCCGACGGCGTGAACGGCTGCTCCTGCGTCCGCCTGCGGACCCGCGGCCTGCGCCGCTTCGGCCTGCCCGAACTGCAGATCACCGACGTCGCGTGCCCGCACGACCTGGCCGCGCTGAACGTCCTGCGCACCGCCGCCCGCCATCTCCTCACCGACCACTGGGCCTGGCTGACCACCGGCCCCGCCGACCGCGTCCGCGCCCTCGACACCGCCGTCCCGCTGACCGAGGCCGACTTCAGCGACTTCTGGGGCACCGGCCGCCGCGTCCACCTCACCCCCCCGGGCCCGTTCCACGTCCGCCTGACGCTCCTCACCCCGCGCCTCCTCGCCGTGTCCCCGCCGGACGACTTCACGGGCACGGTCAACGACTGGCTGTGCGGCGACACCCTCCCCCTGGGCATGTACGACCTCATCCACTCCCCCGCCGACACCCCCCGCCCCCAAGCCGCCTGACCCACCCACTACGCGACACGACCGCAACGCCGACCGGTCGGCGTTGACCTCCGCCAACCACCAGTCGACCTAACATCAACGTCCGCCGGTCGGCGTGACCTCCACCCCCGTCGGCGCAACCTCAACGCCCCGTCGGTCGGCGTGACCTCCACCCCCGTCGGTGCAACGTCGGCGGCCCACTGGTCGGGCGTAACGTCGAACCCTCGCTGGTCGGACGGAGACGCCGGGGAGCAGCGGCACGGCGCCGTCACCGGCCCGCGCGCCTGCCCGCGCCGCCCGCTTGCGCTGCGGACTCGCTCAGGCGGCCACGCGCCCTGACACGACCCGGCGCGGACGCCACAGGGCGTGGGTGGAGAGTGCGGGATCGCCGGGGCGGGCAGGCACACCCGGCCGGAGCCGTCACAGACCGGCGATCGGCGCGGGCAGAAGGGTCGATTACATGGGTTCGGTCAATGGGAGAGATTCGCCGGGCTTTGGTAGCTATTGATCACGTGTGTGGGAATTGATGGGGGAAGTTCCTCCGCGGCGGCCGGTGGACCTTACTTTCCGGTTCGCATGCGTGAACCTCGTCGTTGCCCAAGTGTGGCGGCATTCAGAGCGCCCGATCGGGCCGGTTATATCCAGACGATTGCGGATGTGCTGCACATTTACGCGGTGTGGTGATCGCTCGATCGGCGACTCGAGTGCGAGCAATGGTCAACGCTCCGTAGCCGAATTGACTACGATCGGCATTCCGACGGTGACCAACGCGATCCCCCGGGGCGAAGATGACCCGTTTCCTGGCAGATCCCAGGATGACAGACATATTTAGCGAAATCGTTCGCTGTACTTGCGGACTGCTCGGCTGCACCGCGGCGGCGGGCGTGATCTCCTTCAGCGCGGCCCCCGCCGACGCGGCGCCGGGGCCCCGGCCGGAGCCACGAAGATCGGCGGCTGCCCCCTGCCGCCACGTCCTCGACGGTGACCGGTACACCGCGCAGCTGTGCAGAGAAGCCTGGCTGGCCATGTTCGACGGCTCCAGGAAGAGGGGGGCGGGCCTCGGGGACGATGCCGCCCGCAGACGGGGACGGTTCGAGAAGGCTCCGAAGCGCGGACGGCGGCGGCCCGCACCGCCCGACCGGCCGAGTCCGCGTCCCGCCTTGAAGGCCCCGGACGGCATCCCCCCGGCCCCCGCGCCGACGCCGGTCCCGACGGCCGCTCCGTGGAGCGGAGAGAGCGAGCGGGTTCCCGTGCGCCTGCGCGAGCAGGCCGACGACGAACCGCAGATGCGTCCGGTGCAACCGGTTCTGCTGCTCGGCCTCCTCCTTCCCGCGGCCGCCGCGATCTGCTATCCGTTCCGGCACCGGATCCTCGCGGCGGCGACCGCCGGTATGCCGGTGATCGCCGCTTCGACGGGCGGGCCCGACCCACGGCCCGTCCCGTTCACCTACCGCCCCTCCCTCGACCCGTTCGCGGTGCCGGCGCTGGCGCTCGCCGGCAGCGGCGCCGTCGACAGCGCCCGGGTGCTCGCCCTGTCCGCGCTCGGCGAGCACGGGGACAGCTCCCTTGTGGTGATCCCCCGCCCCGATGCCACCCGGCTCTTCGGGCTCGCCGAGGACGAACTGCTCGACGAGAACGCCGCCGGCCTGTTCATTCCGGGCAACCTCGACGCCGCGCTGGCCTACCTGGAGACCGAACTGGCGATCCGGCGGAACACCGGTGCGGCCGTCGCCCGCCGCCTCCTGCTGGTGGCCGACTGCGCGGAGGAGGCCGGACGGATCGCCGCGCTCCTCGACCGCCACCCGGGCGCGTGGTCCACGGTGCTTCTCGGTCCGTGGCCGGGTCCCCGGGCCCGCGTGGACGACGACGGCCTGGTCGACGCCCCTTCCGCGCTGGCGGCGCATCTCCCCCAACGGCTTCCCGCGATGTCCCGGACGGAGGCGCGCGACCGTCTTCAGGCCGCCATCGCCCACCAGACCACCGACCGGAGGCGCCCGCCCGGACGGCGTTACAGCTCGCGGCGCACGTGATCGCGCGCGGAATCGCGCGCACCGGGCCGGGAGTCGTGCGGCCTCCCGTCGACGTTGCGGTCCCGCGTCGGTCTCTTCACACACCCCCCGGGGCTCTGCCGTTCACACGCTCTCGCGCTCGTATCCGGCGCTCTCGGCACGGGTGCCCACGAGGCTGCGGATCGCGCGACCGAGGAGCGCGGGGTCCGGAGGCTGGTCGGCGTCGCGGTCGAGGTAGGCGGTGCAGCGCAGCATCCAGCCCCGCACGACGTCCTCGATGTCGGTCTCGGCACGTCTGGACTTGGCCAGGGCCCGCCGGAGCTTCTCATCGCGGACCTCCTGGGCGAGATCTTCGTCCGCCGCGAGAGCATGTATGTCGGCTAGCGCGTAGCGTCCGAACCGGTCGGTCGCCAGCGCCCGTTCACCGGCGATGCGGTCGAAGGTCTTCCGCGGCCAGCCGAGGATCGCCACCGCCCCGCCGGCGTCGACGCTGTCGAACAGCGGCCCCTTCCTGGCGGAGACGACCTCGCGGACCGCGCGGGGATCGAGGGCGTCGAGGTCGCGCAGCAGATAGAGCGGATGGCCGCGGAAACTGCTGACGACGTCGAGGTCCTCCCGGGCCACCAGCACCTCGACGTCGCGGCGCTCGACGTCGAGGCCCGTCCGCACGGCCAGCCGGGAGGCGGCGCGGATCGCCCCGACCGGGGGTTCGTCTCCGAACCGGGCGGCCACCTGATCGCGCCGGTCCGCGCATTCGCCGGCGAGCCGGGCGGACCACCGTTCGCCGTCGAGGTCGGGCTCGGGGAGCAGGCCGTGCTCACGTCCGAGGCGCAACTGCCATCGGGTCAGTCCGAGCCGGACGGCGAGCTGGTTGGGGCCGAGGTCTCCGCGTGCGGCCTGGGCGGGCTTCGTCTGTGCAAGCTCGGTCTGGGCGGGCATGATCTGGGCGGGCATGGTCGCGCCTTTCCGTGTACCGGGATGTGACGCGTGACAGCCTCGCCCATCCGGCGCGCCCGCAATAGGGGAACGTCATTCTGTGGACAAGCCCCGTAAATTCGCGGCTAATGTCCTACTTTGTGGTGTTCAAAAGGCGCAGGGAAGGGACTTGATCCCGTTGATGAAGCTCGTCCGCTGCCGGACCGGGGCCGCGGTGGCGTGCAGATCGGGCAGGCGCGTGTAGAGCTCCCGCAGCAGGACCGTGACCTCGCGGCGGGCGAGATGAGCACCGAGGCAGAAATGCGGCCCTGGCGCCCCGAACCCGATGTGGGGATTCGGCGAGCGCCTGATGTCGAACGTGTGCGGGTCTTTGAACACCGTGTCGTCCCGGTTGGCCGAGTTGTAGTAGAGCACCACTCGCTCGCCGGTCCGGTACACGTGGCCCTGCAGGTCGTAGTCCTGGGAAAGCGTGCGGCGCATCCACGTCACGGGGGTCGCGTAGCGGACGACCTCCTCCACCGCCCCGGGAAGACGTCCCTCCACATCGGCCACAAGCAGTGCGTGCTGGTCCGGGTTTGCGGTGAGCAGGGCAAGCGCGTGCGACAACGCGTTGCGCGTCGTCTCGTTCCCCGCGACGACCAGCAGCGTGAAGAAGCGGGCCAGTTCGACGGTCGTGAGCGACTCCCCGTCCACGTTCGCGTGCATCAACGCCGTGACGAGGTCGTCAGCCGGCTCCTCACGGCGCAGCCGCCCCAGGTCGCCCATGAGTTCGTGCAGATGCGCGAACCGGTCGCGCAACGTCGTGATGCGGTCCTCGCCGGACGGGCCGACGTAGTCGGGATCGCCGATCGCCAGGATCATGTTCGTGGCGTCGATGACCCCGTCGTACTCCGAGTCCGGGATGCCCATCATCGAGCAGATGATCCGCAGGGGCATCGGCATGGCGACGTGCTCGACGAAGTCGCAGGGGCCCCGCTCGGCCAGTTCGTCGACGATCCGGCGGGCGAGGACGGTGACGTCCCCCGCGAACCGCTCGACCATGCGCGGGGTGAACGAGCGGGAGACGATCCGCCGGAGCCGCGCGTGCCGCGGGTCGTCCATGCTGATCATCGAGCCGGAGTACTCGGCGATCGCCTCCGGCGGATCCACGAGGCTCACCGCCGTGGGTTCCGAACTGAACACCTCGGGACGGCGGCTGGCCTCGGCGACCTGCTCGTACCGGGTGAGCGCGTAGAAGCCGGGCTCGTCCTGCAAGGGGCAGAAGACGGGATCCTTCGCGGATCTCAGGCCGGCGAACACCTCGTCGCGTTCGGCCTGCGGCGTCGCCCAGAAGTCCAGGCTGGACAGTCGCGTCTCGACTAGTGATGGCATCGGCCTGGGCCGCCTTCCGCCGGGGAATCGCCGCCCACAGGCTAACGCGGAGGCCCTGAGAATGCGATCAGCCGAGCGTCCCGAGGCCCAGCGGGGAAGGGACGTGTATCGCAAGCGCGCGCGGGCGGGCGTGAGCCCGCCCGCTGCGCACTCGGTCGTCGATCAGCGAGCGGACGGCTCCACGTAGTGGCGCTCGCCCGGGCCCACGTACACCTGCCGCGGGCGGCCGATCTTGGTCGTGGTGTCGTTCATCATCTCGCGCCACTGGGCGATCCAGCCGGGAAGCCGGCCGAGCGCGAACAGCACGGTGAAGGCGTTCGTGGGGAAACCCATCGCCTTGTAGATGACACCCGTGTAGAAGTCCACGTTCGGGTAGAGCTTCCGCTCGACGAAGTAGTCGTCGCTGAGCGCGACCTCCTCCAGGCGCATGGCCAGGTCGAGGAGCGGGTCGGCCTTGCCGAGCGCCTCCAGCACCTTGCCGGTGGCCTTCTTCACGACCGCAGCGCGCGGGTCGTAGTTGCGGTACACGCGGTGCCCGAAGCCCATGAGCTTGACGCCGGGCTCCTTCTTCTTGACCCGCTCCACGAACGACTCGATGTTGTCGCCGTTCTCGTGGATGCGCTCCAGCATCTCCAGGACGGCCTGGTTGGCGCCGCCGTGGAGCGGGCCGAACAGGGCGTCGACGCCCGCGGACACGGACGAGAACAGGTTCGCCTGGCTGGAGCCCACCAGCCGCACCGTGGAGGTGGAGCAGTTCTGCTCGTGGTCGGCGTGCAGGACGAAGAGCATGTCCAGCACCCGCACGATCTCGGGGTCGATCTCGTACGGCTGCGTGGGCAGCCCGAACGTCATGCGGAGGAAGTTCTCCACGTAGCCGAGCGAGTTGTCGGGGTACAGCAGCGGCTGCCCGTTGGAGGTCTTGTACGCGTAGGCCGCGATGGTGGGCAGCTTGGCGATGAGCCGGATGCTGGACTGGTCGACCTGCTCGGGGTCGAACGGGTCGAGGCTGTCCTGGTAGAAGGTCGACAGCGCGCTGACCGCCGACGACAGGACCGCCATCGGGTGGGCGCGGCGCGGGAAGGCGGAGAAGAACGCCCGGAACTTCTCGTCGAGCAGCGTGTGCTTGCGGACGCTGTCGGTGAACTCCTCCAGCTTGGCGGGCGTCGGCAGCTCGCCGTAGATCAGCAGGTAGGCCACCTCGAGGAAGGACGATTTCTCCGCCAGCTCCTCGATGGGGTAGCCGCGGTAGCGGAGGATGCCCGCCTCACCGTCGATATAGGTGATCGCCGATGTGGTGGACGCGGTGTTGGTAAATCCGGGGTCGAGTGTGACGTGCCCCGTCTCCTTCAGGAGGCTCCCCACCCGCAGTCCCGAAGGGCCCTCGGTCGACTCAGTGACCTCGAGGGGCATCCGGCCGCCCGCGTGGTTGAGTTCGAAATCCGACATATACGCTCGCTCCCAACTCCGTCCACACCTGCGTAGACGTTCCGGTCTTCATCGTATCGAGGTGATCACATGGGCTGATCGGCGCCCGTCTCGTTGACGCCGGAGCCGCGGGGATGTTGCGCTGGGTACATGACCGACAACAGTGCCGCGGAGTTGCTCGCGGGAGCGCGCCGGGACGTCGCGGCGAAGGCGGGCGGCAACCGCTTCCTGGACCTTCTGGAAGCGGGCGAACTGCCCCGGGAGTGCCTGGTAAGGCTGGCCGCAGAGGAGTATCGGATCGTCGGCAGCGACCAACGCAGTTTCGCGCTGCTGGCCGCGCGTTTCCCGGCACCGCCGGCCGGCGGCCTGTTCCTGGGGCTCGCGGAGGGCGAGGCGCAGGCACTCATACTGCTCGACCGTTTCGCCGACGCTCTCGGTAAAAGTGAGAAGAATCTCAGAGAGTACGACCCTCATCCGTTCGCCCAGGCTTATCCGGCGTACCTGGCACAGCGGGCCGCCTTCGGCACGTCCACCGAAGTGGCACTGGCCATGCTGGCCAACCTGGAGGAGTGGGGCGCCTACTGCGCCCGTACCGCCACGGCGCTTCGTGAGCGCTACGGGTTCGACGAGGAGGCCGTCGGGTTCTTCTCCTTCTTCGCCGAGTCGCCGCCCGGTTTCGAGGAGCAGGCTCTTTCGGTCATCGCCACGGGTTTGGCCTCTGGTGACGACCCTGTAGAAGCGTCCCGTGCGGCCCGTCTCTTGCACGCGTATGAGAACGCCTTCTGGGACGCGCTGGTGGACGACCTGCCCTGACCCCTCGAAGACGACCGTTGTCTAGGCCTGCTCAGGCTGCTCAACCAGGGTGGGCTGCTCGGCTGTCACTTCGATGAGTGTCTGTTCCGGAACGTCCATGAGGTCGACGATGCCTTCCACGAGTTCCTCGTCTCCATAGACGGCATCAAGGAGCGTGGAGAGGGCAGTGAGAACCTGCTCCGGTGTGGGCCGTTCCTCTGGATCCTTGACGAGGCAGCGTGTCACGAGGCCGCGCATGGGATCGGGCAGACCGTCGAGGTCGGGACGGCCGTACACGATGCGTCCGCGCACCTTGTGGCCGGTGCCGAACGGCGCGGAACCGGTCGCCGCGTAGACGAGCGTGGCTCCGAGCGAGAACACGTCGCTCTTCGGTGTGACGGGCTCGCCGAGGGCCTGCTCGGGTGACATGTAGGCGGGCGTGCCGACGATCTCCGATCGCGCGAGGGGCAGCGCGTCCAGCGGGCGGGCGATGCCGAAGTCGATGACGCGCGGGCCGTCCGAGGCCAGCAGTACGTTCGACGGCTTCAGGTCGCGGTGGACGATCCCCGCGCGGTGGATCGCGATCAGCGCCTCCCCCAGGCCCGCCCCCAGCCTGCACGCCGCCTGCTCGGGCAGCGGCCCCTTCTCCCGGACGACCTTGGACAGGCTCACCCCGCGGATGTACTGCGTCGCCAGCCATGGCCGGTCCGCGTCGGGGTCCGCGTCGACGACGGCCGCGGTGTAGAAGCCGCTGACCGACCGGGCGGAGGTGACCTCGCGGCGGAATCGTGCGCGCCAGCGCGGGTCGCCCAGCAGTTCCTGCCTGATGACCTTCACGGCGACCAGCCGGCGGCTCGGCGAGGCGGCGAGGAAGACCTCGCCCATGCCGCCCGAGCCGAGGCGGGCGACCACGCGGTAGGGGCCGATCGTCCGGGGGGCGTCAGGCTGCATGGGAACGGAATCCGATCTTGGTGGGCGCGCTTCATCGTGCCACGGGCGCCGCCCGCTCCGGCCGGTCAGACCCAGCGGAGCTCGCCGCGTTCCCGCCAGTAGCGTTCCGGCGTGATGCTCAGCGCGGCCAGCACGTCCTGCTCCTGCTCGTCCAGGGACACCCGCGCCGCCGCCAGGTTCGCGTCCAGCTGGCTCGGACTCACCGCGCCGATCAGGACGGTGTCCGCCCAAGGCCGGCTCAGCGCGGCGGCCAGGGCCAGCGCGTCGGTGCCGATGCCCTTCTCGGATGCCATGGCGGCCAGCGCGCTCGGGGGCCGTACCGCGAGGCGGCCGTTGGCGAGCACCTCCTTGAGCAGGACATGAAGGCCGGCCCTATGGGCTTCTTCTAGCGCCGCTCCTGCGGACGTCTCCAGGACGTTCCAGGTCGATTGCACAGTGCTGAAAAGCCGCGTGCCGGAGACCTCCAACTCCATGGCGCGACGGATGGTGGCGGCCTGCTCAGGTCCGGACGTGGAGAATCCCACGCGCACACCTTGGGCGGCCGCTTCGGCCATGGCCTCCTGCAGTTGGACGTCGTTGAAGAGCGGGCTGTCCACCGTGAGGGAATGCACCTGGTAGACCGAGAGACGCTCGCCGAGAAGCGCTCGTGTCTCCTCCCACTGGCCTCGATAGCGGACGAGGCTGTGTTCCTTGACCTCGTGCACCGGGGCGTCGAGCCTCCAGTCTCCGACGTACGTGTAGCCCCACTTACTGGAGATGGTCAGACCGGTCGGCATACGCTCGGCAAGCCATTCCCCAAGGAACTCTTCGGCGCGCCCATAGGACCGCGCGGTATCGACCCACCTAATGCCCGCCGCGTACGCGCTGTCCAGAAGAGCCCAGGTCGCATCCCGCATCTGCTCGACTCCGCGGTCAGCGGGCAGCTCAACCGTCCTGCCCACGTTGATATAGGCGGGGCGTCCCACCGCCGCCAAGCCGATGCCCAGCCGTTCCGTTGCGTCCATCCCTTCAGCGTCCCATGACGCTCGGCGCGTGTGCCGGGCGACCAGGAACGAACTCCCCATCCGATCATCACTCGGACATTTCGTCGGTTTTCGGCGGCAAATGATCGGCCTTATCCACAGAACGACGTTCTCGTTCCGTTTCCGCCGCCGCTCTCCGAGGCTTGACGGCGTCACGCGATCCCGCCAGGCCCGAGGAGGCCCCCTTGCCCATCACCGTCACCGTTCCCGAGGAGACCACCACCCGGTTCGTCGTCGCCGCCGACCGGACGCCCGACGACATCGCGGCCGCCCTCCGGCAGGGACTACCCGGCCGGCTCGGCGCCGCGATGTTCCAACGGCTCGGAACGCCCGCCCTGATGGTCGCCGTGCACAAGGCCGCGGTGTCTCCCTGGGACCTGCGGCCGGTGGCGAGCACCGATCCGGACGACGCCGAACGCGCCCGCCGCAGCGACTGGCACGTCGGGGTGACCTCGGTGCTGCCGGTCGCCGACCTGCCCATCGGCCCGCACATCACCCGCGCCACCGCCGAGGCGCTCGCCGAATCGCTCGGCGGCGTCCCCGTCGACCTCGACATCGACCAGGTCGTGCAACCGCGCTCCGCACCGCGACCGGAGGACTTCGCCCTCGCGGACGGCTGGACGGGCGCCGCGCTCCCGCCCTACCGGAACGCCGGCCGGTGCACGGCCGACGAGGACGAGATCGACGGCTGCTCCTGCGTCGGGCTCACCACTCGGGGCCTGCGCCGCTTCGGTCTCCCCGACCTGGAGATCACCAGTGTGGCCTGCCCGCACGATCTCGCCGCTCTGAACATCCTCCGCACCGCCGCGCAGAGGCTGCTGCCTCTTGGCAGGCACCGGGGCGAGCACGTCCTGCATTCGGAACTGGTGCTGACGAGCGCCGACTTCTCGGCGTTCTGGGGCAGCCATGAGCAGATATGGGACGATGGCCCCGTCCCCGTGAGGCTCGTCCAGACGGGGCCCCACCGGCTCGCCGTCCAGGCACCGGAGGACTTCCCCGGCTCGCTGAACGAGTGGCTCTGGGACGAACTGCCGCCCGTCCTGCATCACTACCTGAGTTGCGAGCCCGACGACACCGACCCGGACTGACCGTCCCGGCGACGTCACCGCCGAGCCACCGCCGGGAGGCCGCCGCGCCCGTTAGCGTCGGTCGGCATGCGGAACGAACAGGAGCCCGGTTCTCTGGAGAAGGTTCTCGCGGACATCGCGGTCGAACGCGCCGCGCAAGACCGGATGTGGGGTGTGCAGGAGTTTCCCGACGGCAGCGGGCCGGTGTTCACCGGCGATGCCGACAAGGCCAAGGGCGACTGCGCGGCCGCGTGGTCGCGCGGCGAGCTGACATGGCGGCACATCCTCGCCGAGGAGTTTCATGAGGCGATGGCCGAGGCCGAACCCGCGCCCTTGCGGAACGAACTGGTGCAGACGGCGGCGGTGGCCGTGAAATGGATCCAGGCTCTGGACCGCCGGAACGGCGCGAGCGAGCATCGCACCAAGGAAGGCGGCGGGCGGGCCGAGAAGCTCGTCCGCGATCGGATCCCCGATCTCATCCAGAGCGCGGGTCGACGACCGGAGACGCGGGTCGCCGATCGGGACGAGTACGCGTCCCTCCTCCGCGCCAAGCTCTACGAGGAGGCCGGTGAGTACGCGACGAGCGGGGACCCCGCTGAACTGGCCGACGTGCTGGAGGTCGTTCGCGCGCTCGCCGCGCTCCACGGCATGACCCCGGACGACCTGGAGGCGAGCCGCTCTGCGAAACACGCCGAGAGAGGAGGGTTCTCCGACCGCATCGTGCTGCGACTGAAGCCGTAGGCCGACCGGCCGGCGCGGCACGGTGCCCGGCACCGTGCCGAGGGGCCCGCCCGGGCGCAGGCGTCAGGACCAGATACGGCGAAGCGTCCAAGGGCCGGGCGCCCCTGCGGCCGGCCCCATCACCTCCGCGATCGCCGGTCCGTCCGGCGTCGTGACCTGCAGCCGGTAGAAGCGGGCCTCGCCGGGCTCCTGCCACTGTTCCAGCACCCGGCGCACGCGGAAGCAGCCGCGTGTCCCGGTGATCTGAGAAGGATGGCCCACCGGGGTGGTCTCCGCGGAGACGGGTTCATCGATCAGCACGAGACCAGACCCTAGCCCGAACATGTGTTCGAGCAAAGTGCGACAGGCCGCCCCGGCAGACGGCGCGCATCCGAACCTGGGACGCGTGACGGTGTCTCTGGGCGCGCCGATCGTGGCGCACGGCAGCGCATAAGGTTTCGTGACTCCAGAGCCAAATGTTTCGTGACACGCCGCGCCCCTCGGACGGCGGCGCCCCTCGGACGGCGGCGCCCCTCGGACGGCGGCGCCCCTCGGACGGCGGCGCCCCTGGGACGGCGGCGCCCGGAGGCGCCGCGACGGAAGTGCGGCAACGGAGGCGCGGCGGTGGTGGTGCGGCGGTGGTGGTGCGGCGCTGGTGGTGCGGCGGCGCTTGGTGGCGGAGGCGCGGCGGCCGCCCGAGGCTGAGGCGCGGCGGCGGAGGCGCGGCGGTACTTGGTGGCAGAGGCGCGGCGGCGCTCGGGGCTGGGGCGCGGCGGGTCAGTCGGCTCCGATGCCGTGGGCCAGGGCGGGAGGCAGCGGGTAGAGGCGTTCCTTGGGCAGCAGCGCCTTGGCCTGGGTCGTCCGGCCCGCTTGGAGGAGGCCGTGGATCCTGCGGACGAGCGGCGTCCGGTCCTCGATGCCGAGGATCCAGTCGTCGACGTAGCGGTCCACTATGTGGCGGCTCAGCCCCACCTGGATGCTCCGCGCCTCGAGCTTCCCTCCGTTCACCGAACGCTCGGGATCCCATTGGACGTGGACGTGGGCCTGCGCGAAGCGGCGGCGCCATTCGTCGGAGCTGCGGAAGACGCGACGGTCCGGGTCGGTCGGGACGGCCCGGGCGAGTGCGTCCTCCCAGCCGGCGCGGGTGATCCGGACGGCGAGCACGGTCTCCTGGCCGGGCTTGCGCGCCCAGTTGCTGCGGGCCATCAGCCACAGGAACGACGGCTTGATCCACGTCATCCGGGTGCGGGAGAACGGAGGGACGAAGGTGCCGTGCCGCGCCGCCGGAGCACCGATCTCGGGGCCGTACGCCTGGTAGACGGTGATCGAGTCGCGGTCGTGGAGGGCGCGGATCTCACGTGTGCGCATGGTGGGGCCACGGTGCCGCAGGCGCGCGGCGGGTTCAACCGGATTTCGGGGCCGCGGCCCGGCGGCGGTGGGCCTTCTGCCGGCAGGCGGCACCGCAGAACCGCGCCGGGCGCCCGGTGCGGGCAGCGGGCAGCGGAGTTCCGCAGACCTCGCAGCGACTTTCGTTACGGGACGGCGGTCGGGTTTCGTCACGAACTTTCGTTACGGCGGCGGGGCGGAGCGCGTCGCAGGCCAGCGCGGTCATGCGGCCGGGCGGCCCGTCGGCGCGCCGCATCCGCTCGGTGACCACGCAGCCGGCCATCAGGGCCCGCACATCCCGGAGGTCGACGTCCGCGCGCACGTCGCCGGCCGCCTGGGCCCGCCGGAGCAGTGCGCCGAGGGCCTCGTTGAACTCCTCCTCGACGCCGGGGGCCGCGAACGTCCTGCCGCCCTCTTCCAGCGCCAGCGCCTCGCAGAGGGCGTGGTTGAACATCGCGCGCTCGACGACCCACATCAGGAAGCCGTAGAACCGCTCCCCCGGGTCGTCGGCGTCGGCCAGCGACCTGGCCTCCTCGATGATGCTCTCGAAGCGGTCGGTGATGACGGCCGTGAACAGCGCCCCCTTGGTGGGGAAGTTGCGGTAGACCGTCCCGGCGCCGACACCGGCGCGGCGGGCGATGTCGTCCAGCGGGACGAGCCGCCCTTCGGCGGCGAACGCCTCCAGCGCGGCCTCGAGGATCCGCCGCCGGTTCCGGCGCGCGTCCGCACGGCGGGGCTCGGCGTCGGTGCGGCGGGACCGGTCGTCGGGCACGGGCGCCTCTTCCTCGTTGACAAGCGGGGCGAGCGTTCCGCTACGCTCCTAAGCGGGTTGATAGTTCCGATTGTACGGCCGAAGGAGACGGCGATGGGCGAGGAAGCGGTGCTCGAGGCGAGGCGGCGGCTGGGGCGGGTCGGGGTGGGGCTGATGACGCCCCTCGCCCCCGCGGACGAGTGGCGGCGGGCGGCCCGCCGGGTGGAGGACGCCGGCTACGGGTCGATCTGGGTGAACGAGGCGATCGGCGGGCGCGAGGTGTTCACGCAGCTCAGCGTCATGCTCGCGGCCACCGAGCGCATCGTGCTCGGATCGGCGATCGCGAACCTGTGGGCGCGGCATCCCGCCGCGATGCAGGGTGCCGCCTCGGTGCTGGCGGACGCCTATCCGGGACGGCTCGCGCTCGGCGTCGGCGTCAGCATGGGCGCGATCGTCGAGCAGAGCGGCCAGGCATGGAGCAGTCCGCTCACCCGCATGCGCGAGTACCTCGATGGGATGGACGCCGCCGTGGCGGCCGCGCCCGCGCCGGAGGTGCCGTTCCCGCGGCTGCTCGCGGCGCTGGGGCCGAAGATGCAGGGCCTGGCCCGCGACCGGGCGGACGGGATGCTGCCCGCGATGATGCCGATCGAGCACACGCGCCGTGCGCGCGAGCTGCTCGGCCCGGACAGGCTGCTGATCGCCCTGCGCCCGGTGATCCTCGAGACGGACCCCGAGAAGGCGCGGGGCATCGCCCGCCAGGTCGGTGCCTTCTCGATGCCGGGATCGCCCTATATCGACGCCCTCAAGAGGCTCGGCTTCTCGGAGGCGGAGATCGCAGGCGGCGGCTCCGACGAGGTCGTCGACGCCTGTTTCTCCTGGGGTGACGAGACCGAGATCGCCAAGGGCGTCCGGGCCCAGCTGGACGCGGGGGCCGACCACGTGTGCGTGACGGTCTTCCAGCCGGACCTCGCCTCCACCGCCGACCAGTTCGAGCGTCTCGCCCCGCACCTGCTGAACGGTTAGCCCGCCGGCCGCTCCCATCCCGCCGCCGCGCCACGGGTCCTCACCCCCGCCCTCGCGGGCTGCGCGGACGCCGAAGTGAGCAGGTCAGCGGGGGCGGACCAGGCCCGTCTCGTAGGCGGCGATCACCAGCTGGGCTCGGTCGCGGGCCTGGAGCTTGGCCAGCAGGCGGCCGATGTGGGTCTTCACCGTGGCGGGGCTGAGCTGCAGGTGATCGGCGAGTTCGGGGTTGGACAGGCCGCGGGCGACGAGGGCGAGGACCTCGCGCTCGCGGTCGGTGAGGACGTCGAGCCCGGCGGGCGGCGGCTGCGCGGGGGCGGGCCGGCGGACGAACTCGGCGATCAGCCGGCGCGTGACGGTCGGGGCGAGCAGCGACTCGCCGGAGGCGACCACGCGGATCGCCGACAGCAGGTCGGCGGGCGGGGTGTCCTTGAGCAGGAAGCCGCTGGCGCCCGCGCGCAGCGCCGCGTAGACGTAGGCGTCCAGGTCGAACGTGGTGAGGATGAGGACCCGGACGTCCGGCAGGTCACGGCCGATGCGCCGGGTCGCCTCGATGCCGTCCATCTCCGGCATCCGGACGTCCATGAGGACGACGTCGGGGCGTTCGCGCTCGGCGAGTTCGACCGCCTCCGCGCCCGTGCCCGCCTCGCCGACGGCGCACAGGCCGGGCGCGGTGTCGATCAGGACGCGGAAGCTGCCGCGCACCAGGGCCTGGTCGTCGGCGACGAGGACGCGCAGTTCCAACGGACTCCTAGGCTTCGTAGGGGAAGGCGGCGGCGACCGCGAAGCCGCCCTCGGCTCGGGGGCCGGCGGTGAAGTCGCCGCCGTACATCATGACGCGTTCGCGCATCCCGATGAGGCCGTGCCCGGGGGCGCCGGGCAGGACGCGGACGCCGGGCCCGTCGTCGTCCACCTCGATGCGCAGGCAGCCGCCGGAGACCTCGACCAGGACGCGGCAGCGCGCGGGGGCGGCGTGCTTGACGACGTTGGTGACGGCCTCCTGGACGATCCGGTAGGCCGCGAGCGCCATGCTCTCCGGCAGATCCGCCACGCGTACGTCGAGGTCGACGTGGACTCCCGCCATGGCCGCGCGCTCGGCGAGGCCAGGCAGGGAACCGAGGCCAGGTGAAGGGGCGAGGCCGGGTTCGTCCGCGCGCAGTACGCCGAGCAGGTGGCGCATCTCGGCGAGGGTTCCGCGGCTGGTGGACTCGATGACGCGCAGCGCGTCGAGGGCCTCCTGCGGGCGGGCCTCGGCGACGTGGACGGCCACCCCCGCCTTGACGGCGATGAGGCTCATGCTGTGCGCGACGATGTCGTGCAGTTCCCGGGCGATGCGGAGCCTTTCCTCGCCGACGGCGGTCTCCGCGAGCCTGCGGGCGGCCTGGGCGGTGTAGGCGCGCCGGTCGCGGACGGCGCGGCTGAGGGCCCAGGCCGCGCCGAGCACGCCGAGCCCCAGGGCCACCCGCCCGAGTTGTTCGGTGTGCCAGTTCTTGGGTCCGACCAACGCGCCGCCGAATATGACGATGGCGCTCAGGACGCCGATCACCCGTGTCGGGATCCAGCGCAGGCGCGGCAGGCTCAGCGCGAGCGGGTAGAGCGCGTACGCCGCCGCGGCGAAGAAGTCCCAGGGAAGGCCGAGGACCAGGGCCACGGTGGAGGCGGCGAGGACGGCGCCGAAGACCGGGACGGGCCAGAGCCGGCGGACGGCGAGGGGCAGGCCCATGGCGGCGGCGACGGGAACGGCGAGCAGCGCCGACGTCTCGTGGCCACCCGAGAACATCAGCAGGAACAGCGTGTAGACGACCGCGACCGCGGCGTCCAGTCGGATCCGCCGGGCGTACGGGGAGGCCGGCTCGGGTTCGTGCACGTCATGACGGTAGCCGGACGGCGCCGCCGGACGCGTCCTGCCAGGGGGCGTCAGACCACGGTCCGACGCGGCACCCCTTTCTCGGAGCACGGTCGGACCGGCAAGTCCGGACCTGGTTCCGATGTGCCGAGCGGGCTCCGGCGGAAGTGTCGACGATGTGATCGAAGTGAGGGAACTGACCAAACGCTACGGGCGGACCGTCGCCGTCGACGGCCTGTCGTTCCAGGTGCGGCCGGGAACGGTGACGGGCTTCCTCGGCCCGAACGGCGCGGGCAAATCGACGACGATGCGCGTGCTCCTGGGGCTGGACGCGCCGTCGTCGGGCGAGGCGCTGGTGAACGGCGGCCCGTACACGGCGTTGCGGCGGCCGCTGCACGAGGTGGGGGCGCTGCTGGACGCGGGCGCGGTGCACGGCGGCCGCCGCGCGTTCGACCATCTCGGCTGGCTGGCGCGCAGCAACGGCATCGGGACGAAACGGGTGGTGGAGGTCCTGGAGCAGGTAGGGCTGGCGGGAGTGGCGCGCAAGCGGGTGGGCGGGTTCTCGCTCGGGATGCGGCAGCGGCTCGGGATCGCGGCGGCACTGCTGGGCGATCCGGGTGTGCTGATGTTCGACGAACCGGTGAACGGGCTGGACCCGGACGGGGTGCGGTGGATCCGGGGACTGATGCGGGCGCTGGCCGCCGAAGGCCGGACGGTGCTGGTCTCCAGCCACCTGATGAGCGAGATGGAACTGACCGCGGACCGGCTGGTCGTCATCGGGCAGGGCCGGTTGATCGCCGACACCTCGGTGCGGGAGTTGACCGACCGGTTCGCGCGCGGGGTGCTGGTCCGGTCGCCGCGTCCCGAGGAGCTGGTCGGGGTGCTGGCGGCCGCGGGCGGCACGGTCGAGGCGGCGCCGGGCGGCGCGTTGTCGGTGGCCGGGCTGGACGTGGCGGAGATCGGCGACCGGGCCGCCGCGCACGGCATCCCGCTGTACGAGGTGACGCCGCGCAGCGCGTCCCTGGAGGAGGCGTACATGCAACTGACGGCGGGCAGCACCGAGTTCGGGGCGGTGGCGTCGTGATCGACGCGATGGCGGCGGAATGGCGGAAGCTGCGTTCGGTCCGTTCGACGTTCGCCGTCCTCGGCGTGGTCGCGGCGTTCGCGCTCTTGTGCGTGGCGTGGTCGCTGTACGCGGCCCACTACTGGGACGGCCTGTCGCAGGCCCGGCGGGCGACGTTCCGGTCCGCGCCGCCGGAGCAGCCGTTGTCGATCGCCCTGCCGGTCTGCGCGGTGTTGCTCGGCGCGCTGCCGACGACGTCGGAGTACGCGTCGGGGATGATCCGGACGAGCCTCGCCGCGACCCCACGGCATCCGATCCTGTTCTCCGCCAAGGCGGCGGTTCCGGGGATCGCGATGTTCGTCGCCGCGCTGGCGAGCCTGGCCGTCGGCGTCCTGGCGGGCAAGGCGGCCGCGGACGGCCGTCCGATCCGCGCGTTCGACGCCCCGTTCCTCGACCACGTCCCGTACCTGCTGGCCATGGCGGTGACGACCGCGGCCCTCACGCTCATGACGGCCGGCCTGGCGGCGGTGCTCCGCTCCACCGCGGGGACCATCACGACCGGGATGGCGGTGCTGTTCGTGGTGCCGCCCGTCGCGAACCTGCTTCCGGACCCGTGGAGCGAGCGGGTCTGGTCGGTGCTGCCCTCCGGCCTCGCCGACCAGATGGCGAGGCCACCAGGGGCGTCTTCCGCCCGGGACGGCCTGCCGCCGGCGGCCTCGGCCCTGCTTCTGGCGGCGTACGTGGTGGTCGCGCTGGGCGTCGGCGCCCGCGTGTTCGCGCGGCGGGACGCGTGATGCTCGACGCCGTCGCCGCCGAATGGTGGAAGCTCCGTTCCGTCCGGTCGACCCATGTGATCGTCTCGGTCGCCGCGGCGTTCGTCCTGTTCGTCGTGCTGCTTGCCGTCCAAGAAGCGCACATCTGGGACGGCCTGGACGCCGCCCGCCGCGCCCGCTTCCTCCTGCGGCCGCTGCAGGAACTGGGCGGATGGGTCGCCCAACTGTGTCTCGCGGTGCTCGGCGTGCTCGCGGCGACCTCGGAGTACCGGACCGGAATGGTGCGGACGAGCCTCGTCGCGGTGTCGTCCCGAACACGGTTCCTCGCAGCGAAGGCCGTGGTGGTGGGACTGACCGGCCTGGTCGTGGGCGAGGCGGTCTCCATCGGATGCCTCCTCGGCACCCGGTTGGCCGTCGGCGGGCGGCCGTTCCCCGACCAGCGCGCGTCCATCGCGCACGACCTGCCGGGCTTCGTGGCCTCGGGCGCCGCCGTGGCCGTTTTCGCCCTGCTCGGCCTGGCCCTCGGCGTCCTGCTACGGTCGGCGGCCGCCGCGATCGTCACGCTCGTCCTGGTGTGGCATGTGGTGCCGCTGCTGGTCTACCACCTGCCCGGCCCGTGGAACGAGCGGCTCGGATCGGTGATGCTGAGCGGCCTGCCGGCACAGATCGCCGGCCTCGGCGCGGACCACTCCATCTACGGCGAACTGCTACCGCCCGCGGCCGCCGCAGCCGTCCTGCTGGCGTACGCCGCCGTCCCGCTCGCCCTCGCAAGCGTGGCACTGACCCACCGGGACGCCTGAGACGGAAGCGGGGTGGGCGGCGGCTTGCGGCCGCCGCCCACCCCGGGGCGGGTCAGACCGCTCGTTGGTAGGACGCGCGGACGGCGATGCGGTGGCGGAGCAGGCCGATGGCCTCCTCCAGGCTCGGCGCGGCGGCCTGCGCGAGCAGGCGCCGCCCGTCCAACTCGGCGACGGCCCTGGCGAGGGCCGGCCTGGGCAGCGACGGGTCGGCCACGATGCTCAGCGTGACCTGCACGGACGTGGCACCGGTGCCGTGCAGCGCCGCGCGGACGGCGCGTTCGGCCTCCGCGCGCTGAGCGCCCGTGACCTCGCCCGAGGTGAGAAACCGGATCTCCGGTCGCTCGAGGGTCGCGTTCATGGTTCCCCCAGAGTGGATCTCGGTGATGGACCGGGAAGTGCCGGGCGCCGCCGCGTCACCGCGGTGCGCGGCGCCCTCCCGTCCAGTGAACGCCGTCCGGGACCGGGAGATCGTCCGATGGGGACGAGAGCTTGGTCACCCGCCCGCGCTGTAGAGAACCTGATCAGGCGTTATGCGGACGGTGAGGCGCACCTCACCCTCCTGGACGGGGTAGGTGTCGTTGCCGGTGTACTTCTTGGCGAGAGCGTTGATGACCTCTACGGCGCCCTCTTCCTCCAGGGTCGCCTCGCCTGAGACGCTGATCCAATGGAACGCGTCGTCGGGGTCGAGGACGCTGACCGAGACGCGCGCGTCCTTGCTCAGGTGCCGCTCCTTCGCGCGGCCCGCGGCGGTGTTGATGAGGATGTCGTCGCCGTCCAACCCGACCCATACGACGGTGTTGTGCAGCGAACCGTCCGGCCGGACCGTCGTGGCCCATCCGGGAAGCGGACGGTTCAGCAGTTCCTTGGCCTCGTCGGACAGCTTGGTCATGGAGTCCTCCTCATAGGGACGGGTACAGAGGGGACCTTCCCCGCCCGATGGCCCGCACCCGCGCACGCGGTAACCCGCGTGCGCGACCGCATGTTCCCGCGGAAGGCCCCCGGCACGCGGACGGCGGGAGGGCAGGGCTCGGGGTGTGGGGCTGAGGGGCGGGGTCGTCTGGAGGGGCTCGGATATTCATCGAACGGCGTGACCGCCGTCATTTACGCGTCATACGACGGGGTACGGAAAGCCGGTGCCGATTGGCGACCGGAAGGCCGCGAAACGCCAGGCAATTCATGTGTTCGCAGTGACTTCGGCGCCATGGAAATGACCTCCCGGTCAACGGGATCCTCACCCGACGGCCACGTTCCGCAGCCGGGCCGCCACCGACGGCACTGGTCACGGCCCGTGGTCACGGTCCAAAGCGTCGATCCGCCGCCCCGGCGCCGTCCCGCGTTCGATCCGGGGGCGTGGCGGGAGTATCCTCACCCGCGCCGATCGGCGGACGGACCGCCCGGTCCGGCCGTTCTAACACGGATGGGCCGTTTTGCCGAAGACGCGCTTTTTCATACTTCCCAAAAACGTGCTTCGATCCTCTAACATAGGGCGGTGCCGTTCCGCCCCAGAACAGACCCGTCGACTGGCTGGTGACCCCTTGCCCCAGGATTCAGCCGCCCCCACGCCTCCGGCCGAGGGCGATCAGCCCGGCAGACTGATCGACTACCCGCGGCGCGGCGGCCCCACGGTGCTCCGCATCCTGCTCGGCGCGCAGCTGCGCCGGCTGCGGGAGTCGCGCGGCATCTCGACCGAGCAGGCGGGCTACGAGATCCGCGGTTCGCACTCCAAGATCAGCCGGATGGAGCTGGGCCGCGTCGGGTTCAAGGAGCGCGACGTCTCCGACCTGCTCACGCTCTACGGCGTGAACGACGTGGAGGAGCGCGCGCCGCTGCTGGAGCTGGCCAAGGAGGCCAACACCCCCGGCTGGTGGCACCGCTACGGCGACGTCCTGCCGAGCTGGTTCGAGGTCTACCTGGGGCTGGAAGAGGCCGCGTCGCTGCTGCGGACCTACGAGCTGCAGTTCGTCCCCGGCCTGCTGCAGACCGAGGACTACGCGCACGCCGTGGTGCGGCTCGGGTACTCCGACGCCTCCGACGAGGAGGTCGAGCGGCGCGTCCAGCTGCGCACGACGCGGCAGCGGCGGTTCACCTCGCCCGGCGCGCCGACGCTGTGGGCCGTCCTGGACGAGGCGGTCGTGCGCCGCCCGCTCGGCGGCCGCGACGTCATGCGGCGCCAGCTCGAGCACCTCATCGCGATGTCGGAACTGCCGAACGTCACGCTGCAGATCGTGCCGTTCGGGGCGGGCGGGCACGCGGCCGCCGGCGGCCCGTTCACCATCCTGCGGTTCGCCGAGCCGGGCCTGTCCGACGTGGTCTACCTGGAGCAGCTCACCAGCGCGCTCTACCTGGACAAGCCGACCGACGTCGACACCTACATGCGCGCGATGAACAACCTGTGCATCACCGCAGCGCGCCCCGATGACACGGCCCGGCTGCTCACCGGCATCCTCAAGGAGCTCTGACCGTCGGCTAGGCGGGCGGCGGAGCCGCCTCGCCGAGGACGCTCTCCCTCCGGCTGCGGCTTCCGCCCCGGAACTCCGCGATGACGTCCCCGTCCGGGACGCGCCGGACCGTCACGTCGTAGACGCCGCTGCGCCCGTACCGGGTGCGTTCGACGGCCGTCGCCTCCAGGACGTCGCCGGCGCGGGCCGGTGCGACGAACACGACGTCGGCGGACGCGGCGACCGTCACGGCGCCGTGGGTGTTGCACGCGTAGGCGAACGCCGAGTCGGCCAGCAGGAACAGGTAGCCGCCGTGCGCGATGCCGTGGCCGTTCACCATCGCCGGGGTGAGCGTCATGCGCAGCACCGCCCGTCCCGGCGCGACGCCGGTGATCTCCATTCCGAGGTCCTGCGCGACCTTGTCGTCCGCGTACATCGTCTCGGCGCATCGCCGCGCCAGCTCGCCCGGATCGCTCACCGTCCCCAGCGTAATGAGCCCACGGGGATTGGGCCCCGGCGTCGGGGAAGGTCATTCTGGGTTCGGGGGTTCACACAGGTGGCCGTGGTACGGCCGGAGCCGGATTGAGGAGGACTCGATGCTGTACGGCAAGGAGCACGTCGAGCGTTACCGGGAGACGGACGGCGCTGAGGGGCACGACTGGCAGGGGACCATCACGCTGCTGCTCACGACGACGGGGCGGCGCAGCGGCAAGGAGTACACGACGCCGCTCATCTACCAGCCGGAGGGCGACGCGTATCTCATCGTCGCGTCCAAGGGCGGCGCGGACGAGCCGCCGGAGTGGTACCTGAACCTGGAGGCGGATCCGGAGGTGAAGGTGCAGGTGAAGGGCGACAGGTTCACCGCGCGGGCGCGCACCGCGACGGCGGCGGAGAAGCCCGCGTTCTGGAAGAAGATGGCGGCGACCTGGCCCGCCTACGACGAGTACCAGCAGAAGACGGACCGCGAGATCCCCGTGGTCGTCCTCGAGCGGGTCTGACCGCCGGGGTCTGAGCACCGGGGTCCGCCGGGCGCGGGCGCGAACCGCCCGGCCCGGCCGGTTCCCTTTCGCGGGAGCGCCGGGACGTGTAGCGTCGGGTGGGAACATCCGTTCGACCACCGTCCGTCCGAGGCCGCCGAGGTGCGAAGGTGCCGACGTCCCGCAGCGCTGACGAACCGAGCACTGGGCAACGCGGCGCCGCCGCGCTCGGTGCCGGTGACCGCTTCACCGCCGCGAACGGCGCGGACGAGGGTCCGCCGCCCCGGCTGCTGAAGCGCTGGGGGCTCGACGCGGTCGGGGCGCCCGAGGCGCTGGACGGTGCGTCCGGCCGGCGGTGCTGGCGGGTCGGGACGTCCGAGGGCCCGTTCTTCCTGAAGGAGTACGCCCCGCCCGAGCGCACGCGGGTCCGGTTCCAGCATGAGCTGACGGGTGCGCTCGACGCCGCGGGGCTTCCCGTGCTCGCGCCGCTGCCGGCGAAGTCCGGACGCACGCTCGTCACCGCGTCCGGGCACGCCTACGCGCTGTACCCGTGGGTCGCCGGCCGGCGGCGCGGCGGGCTCGAGCTGACGTTCCGGCAGTGCGCGGAGCTCGGCGAGCTGCTCGGCCGGCTGCACGCCGAACTGGAGCGGGTCACCGCGCCGGTGCAGCAGAGCCTGCTCGTGCCGACGCCGCGGGCCGCGGACGCCGCGGCGGCCGTCGAGGCGATGCTGGAGGCCGTCCCCGCGGACGGCGGCGGTACCGACTTCGACGCGCTGACCGGGCGCAGGCTGCGGGAGCGGCGCGCGCTGCTCGCCGAGTTCGCCGGGCACCAGCCGCCGGAGATCGAGGTCAGCACGGTCGGGCATCTGCACGGCGCCTTCCACGCGGGGCATCTGCGGTACGCGGGCGCCGGCAACGTCACGGCGGTGCTCGGCTGGGACGCGCTCACCACGGGCCCCGTCGCGGGCGAGGTCGTGCGCGCGGCGGCGCGGCTGTTCGCCTGCGAGGACGAGCGCGGGCTCGACATCGACCGGGTCCAGGCGTTCGTGCGGGGGCACCGCGCGGCGTTCCCGCTGGACGCGGGGCAGATCCAGTCGGCGGTGCACCGCGAGTGGTGGGAGCGGCTCTGCGACGTCGCGCCGCTGCGGTACCGCTACCTGGGCGAGGACGGTGCGGGCGAGCGGGGCGCCGCCGGGCTCGTGGCCTGGTGGTCCGAGCAGCTCGAACGCACGCTCGACGCGTTCGCCGCCCCGTACACCGACGCCTTCACCGAGGCTCCGGGCGACAACCCCGCCTACGGCTGAACGACCTCCTCACACACGGCTCACCCGCCGCGATGAGTGGAGCGAGCGCGCGGTGAATCCGCGACGGGCGGGTGAACGCGGGTAAGGGCCTTCCGGGATGCGCGGCGCGCGAGGGTGTGCCAAGCTCGTTCCGAGCGTTATGTATCGATCAGTTCAAAAGGAGCCGGAGATGACGCGGATCGCAATGCTCGGCACCGGGATCATGGGTGCCGCGATGGCCCGGAACCTGCTGAAGAACGGCCACGAGGTCACCGCCTGGAACCGCACGCGGGAGCGCGCCGAGCCGCTGGCCGCCGACGGCGCCGACGTCGTGGACACCCCCGCCGAGGCCGTCGAGGGCGCCGACGCCGTCATGACCATGCTGAACGACGGCGACACGGCGCTGGCCGTGATGGCCGACGCGGCGGACGGGCTGCGGGCGGGGCAGGTCTGGGCGCAGATGGGCACGGTCGGCGTCGACGACGTGCCGCGGCTCGCCGCGTTCGCCGCCGAGCACGGCACGGCGTTCGTCGACTCCCCCGTCCAGGGCACCAAGCAGCCCGCCGAGCAGGGCAAGCTGCTGGTCCTGGCGGCCGGGCCGCAGGACGCCCGGACGGTCCTGGACCCGGTGTTCGACGCGATCGGCAGCCGCACGCTCTGGCTGGACGAGGACGGCGCGAGCGGTGCGGGGACCCGGCTGAAGCTCGCCGCGGTGAGCTACGCCATCTCCCTGACCTCCGTGATCGCCGAGTCCGTCGCGCTGACCAAGGGGCTCGGGCTCGACCCGGCGCTGCTCGGCGAGGTCCTCACCGGCGGCCCGCTCGACAACGCCTACCTGCAGATCAAGATGAAGGCGATGCTCGCCGACGACTACACGACGAGCTTCGCCGTCCGCAACGCGGAGAAGAACACCCGGCTGATCCACGACGCGGCGGAGTCGGCGGGCGTCCGCGTGGACGTCAACGACGCCGCGGGCGACCGGTTCCGCCGCGTGATCGACCAGGGCCACGGCGACGAGGACATGGCGGCGACGTACCGGGCGAGCTTCGGCGGCTGATCCGTCCGGGGCCCGTGGGCGTGGCGGTGCGCCGCGGAGGCCGGCGCGGGGCGAGGATGTGCGCATGGAGGTACTGAGCAGCCGCGTCCTGCTGCGCCCGGCCGACCTCGACCGCAGCCGGCGGTTCTACCGCGACGTGCTGGGGCTCGCGGTGTACCGCGAGTTCGGGCCGCCGGACTCCCCCGGCGTCGTGTTCTTCCTCGGGTCCGGGTTCCTGGAGGTGTCGGGGCAGGGACCGGGCGGCGCCGGCCCGTCCCCGATGATCTGGCTGCAGGTCCGCGACGTCCGGGCCGAGCACGAGCGGCTCGCGGCCGCCGGCGCGCGGGTGGTCCGCGAGCCGCGCGAGGAGCCGTGGGGCCTGGTGGAGATGTGGCTCGAGGACCCGGACGGTGCGAAGATCGTCGTCGTGGAGGTCCCGGAAGGGCATCCGCTGCGACGCGACCCGCGATCCTGAGCGAAGGTGCGATGACCGAGACGCCCGCGGAGTACTGGAACCACAACACCCACTACCACGGCGTCGTGCTGCGCAACGTGCCGCGCGGCTGCGGCGAGGCGCTCGACGTCGGCTGCGGGGACGGCCTGCTCGCGCGGCGCCTGGCACCGCGCGCCCAGCACGTGACGGGGCTCGACCGGTCGGCGGAGATGGTCGTCAGGGCGAAGACGCTGAGCGAGGGCGTCGGGAACGTCGACTTCGTCGAGGCCGGGCTGCTGGAGTACGACCTGCCGGAGCGGTACTACGACTTCGTGTGCTGCGTCGCCGCGATCCACCACATGGAGTTCGCCGAGGGGATGGCGGCGATGCGCGACGCGGTCAGGCCGGGCGGCGCGCTCGTCGTGATCGGCCTGGCGAACAACGCGGGGACGAAGGACTTCCTCTACGGGGCGGCGGGCCTGCCCGGGCACCTGCTCCACAGCCGGGTCCTGAAGCGCGCGAGCGCGGGTGAACCGGGCGCGCCGCTCGCCGATCCCGACATGACCTGGGGCGAGGTGCGCGACGAGGCGGCGCGGCTGCTGTCCGGTGCGGTGTTCCGCCGGCATCTGCTCTGGCGGTACTCGGTCGTGTGGCACCGGCCGCGCTGACCTGCGCCTCCCGCCGCGAAAACTGGAAAACGCTGGAACTGTCTGGAAGCTGCTGTACTGTCTGCCGCATGCCCCCGCCCCCCGGCGTCCCGGCGCCCGACGCGCTGGAGGCGCGCATCGCCGAGCTGCGCGCCGGCGTGCGCCGCGCGATGGCCGCGGGCGACCGGCCGGCGGCCCGCGCGCTCCGCGCCGACCTGCGCCGCGCCGAGCAGGAGTGGGACGCCGCCGTCCTCGGCGACGCCGGCGAACCGGACGAGCCGGCGCCCGCCGACCGCGGGCTGCTGCCCGTCCGCGAGCAGGTCCACCAGGCGCTGACGCTGCTCGGGGTGCCCGCCGCGCCCAAGCTCATCGGGTCGGTGTACGCGGCGTTCTTCCCCGGCGAGATCCCCGGGACGCGGCTGACGAGCCTGCGCCGCGACGAGGAGCGCTCGTTCCGCACGGCGCCCTACGCTCGGCCCTACTACCTGTGCGCCGCGCTGACCGCCGACCTGCTCGCGCCCGCGCGCGGCCTCCTCACGGTGAGCACCTGGCCGCTGGAGCAGCGGATCGTCGGGCCGCTCAGCCCGCGCACCGACTTCCTCGCCTCCGCGGTCCGCCTCGCCGAGCACGCCGGGCGCACCGCGCCCTCGCCGGACGCGCAGCGGCTGCTGTGGCGGTTCGCCTCCAACATTCCCGGTGCGGTCACCGGTACGGTCGGTACAGTCGATCCGGCCGGGCTCGCCGAGGCCGCCCGAGCCGAGCTGGACGTGCACCGGGAACCCGACCGGCGGCGCCGCGCGTCGGCCGCCGGGCGCGCCCGGGCCCAGCTCGACGACGCGGAACGGCTGTTCGGCAGCCGGCTGCGGGCCCTGCAGGATTCCGCACGGCGACGTGCCAGCTCTGGAGAAACGGACCGATGACCGAGACCGCGCCGGACCTGGACCGGCTGCGCGGAAGCGCTCCGCCGCGCAACCACGACGCCCGCACGATCGCGGCCCTGACCGCCAATCCCGGCTGCGCCCGCCGCGGGCTGATGGACGCGGCGGGCGTCGACAAGGACGCGGTGGCGCGCGCGCTCGGGTTCCCCGCCCCGTTCGGCCAGTCGCAGTTCGCGATCACCCGCGGCAACGTGTTCGAGGCGCAAGTGAAGGCGGACGGCTGCGCGGAGCTGCTGACGCTGCTGCGCGACCGGATGGGCCTGGCGGTGTCCGAGGTCGCCTACGACGACCTGGAGGTCGTCGCGGGCAACGAGGGCCGGGAGCTGCGCCACACCCGGACCCGGCGGCTGCTCGCCCGCGCGCTCGGCACCGGCGAGGGCACCCTGTTCGACCATCCGCTGCTGCGGCTGGAGATCGGCGGGCAGCTCGCCTACCTGGAGCCGGACGTCATCGCGTTCCAGATCGCGGGCCGGCTGCACGTCATCGAGATCAAGTCGTTCGCGGTGGTGGACGGGCAGGCCGAGCCGGAGCAGGTCGCGGCGGCCGCCCGCCAGTCGGCGGTGTACGTGCTGGCGCTGCGCCGGCTGGTCGCCGAGCTCGGGCACGACCCGGAGCGGGTGTCGCACGAGGTGTTCCTGGTGTGCCCGGAGAACTTCTCCAACCGGCCGACCGCGACGCCGCTGGACGTCCGCCCGCAGCTGGCCGTGCTGGAGCGGCAGCTCGCGCGGCTGACCCGCGTCGACACGATCCTGGACGCACTGCCCGAGGACCTGACGTTCGAGCCCGGCGAGCACCTCGCCGACTCCGTCCGCACGGTCGAGGCGCGGTACGCGCCCGAGTGCATGGCGGGCTGCGAGATGGCGTACTTCTGCCGGGACGAGGCGCGCGGGTGCGGGGCGACGGGGGCGCTCGGCCGGTCCGTCCGCGACGACCTGGGCGGGGTGGACGCGATCGGCACGGCGCTGGGCCTCGCGGACGGGTCGCTCAGCCCGTCCGACGACCTCGCGGAGACGGCGGAGCAGCTGCGCGCCGCGGCGCGGCTGCGCGCCGAGGCCCTCGGCACCGGCGGCAGGGGCGTCGCGTGACGGCCCGATGAGCGCGCTGAGCTCGCTCGCGCGGCTGGAGGCGGTGCGGGCCGGGGCCGCGCAGCCGCTGGCGACGGTCCGGCACGTCCACGTGTCCGACGCGCCGCTGGTGCTGATCCCGCTGAAGCTCGCGGGCGAGGCGGCGGCGCCGCTGGCGGTCATGCTGGGGTCGGCGCCGGACGACCCGTCGCTGCTGGTGGTGCCGCAGCCGCGCAACCGCGACCTGCGGTTCGCGTTCGCGGCGGAGCTGGCCAAGCTGGTGCTGAACCACATCGAGACGAGCCGCGGCGAGGTGGAGGAGCTGCCACCGGGCAAGGAGGGCGACGAGCGGATCCGGTACGGGAACGCGCCGCAGCTGCTCGTGCCGAACCGCGGCGGGGTCTCGTTCCTGCGGCTGATGGGCCGCTCGACGCGGTTCCGCAGCACCGAGGGCCCGTACGCGGTCGACCCGGCGGTGCCGGTGCTCGGCCGGTGGCTGACCTGGTTCGCCGACCGGCACGACCATCCGGGGTCGTCGCTGCTGCGCGCCATGACGGAGGTGCTGCGGCTGCACTGGGCGACGGGGCAGAGCTCGGTCGAGGACGGCAACCTCGCCGCGCTGATGGGCTGGATCGACCCGCCGGACGGCCTCGACGGCCCCGCCGCCGCGGCGCGCGCCGAGGACCCGGTGGCCTTCCCGCCGGCCGGGCCCGCGACCGACCCGACGTTCGACAACGAGGTGCTCGCCCCCGCGATCACCGCCTACGACCGGTCGGGCGGCGACCCGCGCGCCGGGGACCGGCTCCGCGCGCTGATCGCCGGGCAGCTGACCCCCACCTGGGACCTGATGTGGCGCGCGGTGGGCCTGCTGCGCGCGATGCCGGAGGGCGCGAGCGTCCAGCGCCGCTGGGAGCGCGACCGGGACGCCTTCACCTATTACCACCAGACGTTCGGCGAGGCGTATCCTCAGGCGCGCCGCGACCCGCCCGTCCGGGCGGCGCGGCGGCTGCACGATCTCGAACGCGCCCAGGACGCCTACGAGGCGCAGCGGGCGTTCGACGACCCCCTGGTCATGGCCGAGCACCGGCTGGCCGGGCAGGCGTTCGGCGGGCCGGTCACCGAATGCGACCCGGCCCGGCTGGACGAGACGGGCAAACGGCCGAAGCTGCGCCCGCTGCTGCGGGTCCGCACCGAGGACCCCGTGCGGCTCGACATCGGGACGACCGTCTGCAACGCGGCGCGCCCGGCGCTGAAGGGGAGGATCGTGGAGATCGGCGACGGCGGCGTGCTGCTGGAGCTGACCGGCGGGATGGGCCGCAAGCTCACCCCCGAGCCCGGCGCCGTCCCCGAGGTCGGCGACCGGGTGTGCTTCACCTCGCTGTCAGAGGGCTCGTTCGGCGCGGCGAAGTTCCCCGACCGGGAGGACACGCCGTGGACGCACGGCGGGCCGCCCGAGGAGTACGTGCCGACCGACGAGGACGCCGAAGAGGACTGGTCATGACCGAACGCCACCTCGTCGCCCTCACCGAACCCGAGATCGACCCCGTCCTCGACCCAGGCGAGGCCGCGACGCGGGCCGTCGACGGCGTGCTCGCCGACCTCGGCGGCGGCCACCGCGGCGTGGTGGTCGACTCCCCGCCCGGCGCGGGCAAGTCGACGCTGGTGGTCCGCGCGGCCGCGCACCTCGCCGAGGCGGGCGAGCGGCTGATGATCGTGGCGCAGACCAACGAGCAGGTCGACGACCTCATCGAGCGGATCGCGACGAAGCACCCGCGGCTGACGCTGGGCCGGCTGTCGGCGTCGGGGTACCTGCCGTCCGAGCGGGTGCTGGCGCATCCGTCGGTGCGGGTCGCGCAGAAGGCCGATGACCTCGCCGAGCACACCATCGTCATCGCCACCGCCGCGAAGTGGGCGACGCTCTCGGACGGCTCATGGCCGTGGGCGATCGTCGACGAGGCGTACCAGATGCGCTCCGACATGCTGCTGCGCATCGCCGGCCGGTTCGAGCGCGCGCTGTTCGTGGGCGACCCCGGGCAGCTCGACCCGTTCTCCACCGTCGAGGTCGAACGCTGGGCGGGCCTGTCGTGGGACCCGATGCGCAGCGCCGTGTCGGTCCTGCTCGCGCACAACCCCGGGCTGCCCGTCCACCGGCTGCCGGTGTCGTGGCGGCTGCCCGCGTCCGCGGCGCCCGTCGTGTCCGACGCGTTCTACCCGTTCACGGGGTTCCGCGCCGGGACGAGCGACGGCGACCGGCGGCTGGAATACGGCGCGCGCGGCATGGGCACCACCTACGACCACGCCTTGGAGGAGGCCGCCGCGACCGGATGGGCGCTGTACGAGCTGCCCGCCCGGCACACGCTGCGCACCGATTCCGAGGCCGTCCGCGCGACCGCGGCGCTGGCGGTCCGGCTGCTGCAGCGCGGCCCGATCGCGCACTCCGAACTCGGATCCAAGCCCGTGGACGCGACCCGCGTCGCGATCGGCGCGGCGCACCGCGACCAGGTCACCGCGATCCGCGCGGCGCTCGGCGAGCACGGCGACGGCATCACCGTCGACACCGCCAACCGCCTGCAGGGACGCGAGTACGACGTCACGGTGATGCTGCACCCGCTGTCGGGGCGCCGCGACGCCACCGCGTTCCACCTGGAGTCGGGACGGCTGTGCGTGCTGACGTCCCGGCACCGGCACGCGTGCATCGTGGTGGCGCGGGCGGGCATCCCCGAACTGCTGGACGCCCACCCGTCCACCGAGCCCGTCCATCTCGGCGTGCCGGTCAAGTTCCCGGACGGCTGGGAGGCGAACCAGTCGATCCTCGCCCACCTCGCCCGCCACCGGGTCGCCGCGGACTGACGGCCGCGGCGGCTACGCGGGACCGGCGGTGGCGGCCCAGCGGCCGTTGTTCCGGGTGATCGTGATCGGGTGGTCGAAGCACGCGCTGACCAGCTCGGTCGTCAGCACCTCGTCCGCCGGGCCCGACGCCAGGACCTGGCCCTCGCGCAGCAGCAGCGCGTGGCTGGTGCTGATCGGCAGCTCCTCCAGGTGGTGCGTGACGAGCACCGTCGTCAGGTCGGGGCGCTCGCCGCGCAGCTGGTCGATGCTCGCCAGCAGCCGCTCGCGGGCGGCGACGTCCAGGCCGGTGGCGGGCTCGTCGAGCAGCAGCAGCGGCGGGTCCGGCATCAGCGCCCGCGCGATCAGCGCCCGGCCCCGCTCCCCCTGCGACAGGTTCGGCCAGCGCGCGTCGGCGCGCGCCGTCAGCCCGAGCAGCGCGATCAGCTCGTCGGCGCGGCGCAGCTCGTCCTCGGCCGGTGTCCAGCGCGGGACCAGCTCGATGGTGCCGGTGACGCCGGTCAGCACGATCTCCCGGACGGTCCGCGCCGACTGCAGCGGATGCCGCGGGTTGACCTGCCCGATCAGCCTGCGCAGCTCCTGCACGTCCACCCGGCCGAGCCGGCGGCCGAGGATCTCCGCGCCGCCGCGCGTCGGGTGGGTGTAGGCGCCGAGGATGCCGAGCAGCGTGCTCTTGCCGGCGCCGTTCGGGCCGATCAGCGCCCAGTGCTCGCCGCGGAGCACCGTCAGGGTGACCCGGTCGAGCAGGAGCCGCCGGTCCCGGACGAGGTCGATCTTGTCGGCGTTGAGCACGATGTCGGCAGGGGCGGGAAGGGACAACGGAACCTCCCTTTCGAAGGCTCGGCGGGACGGGGCTCGCGAAAGGAGCCCCGGAACGGGGTGGGGAGGCGCGCGGGGTGTGCGTCCGGACACCGGGCCGGGATTGCCGGAGCGGCGGGAGGATCTTCAACGTACCCGAACGTCCGCGCCGCCGGGTACGAGGGACCCGCCCGGACGGATACTGTGAGAGCCGTGCCTCAGCGATCAGGGAGGGACATGGAGGAGATCGGCTTCATGTGCGCCCGCTGCGGCGGCGAGGTGCACGACGTCACCCACAACCGCGAGGGCTCGCTGGACGGGGTGGGCTACCGGCACAACCGCCGGGTGGAGCCGTGGGACCACGAGCTGGAGCTCGCCGTCGGCGAGCCGTCCCCGGGCGAGCCCGCGTGCGACTTCTGCGGCGCCGACGGGCCGACGTGGCTCTACTACCCCACGCTCGACCCCGAGGACACCGACATGTTCGAGGTCGAGCTGGACACCACGCACCTGTCCGACGACGACACCGCCGTCGCCGTGCTGAACATGCTCTACCCCTGGTACGCCTGCGACACCTGCTCGGTCCTGGTCGCCGACCGCAAGGTCGACGTCCTCATCTCCCGGGCCCTGGAGCGCACCCCCGTGCCGGCGGACGCCGCCGTCGACGAGGACACCGTCCGGGCCCGCCTGCGCGGCTCCCTGTCGGTGTTCTTCACCACCCGCCCGGGCCGCCCCCAGCCGTCGCGCGCGGTCTAGGACCAGGGGCGACGGGCCGGCCTGTCGGTGCCGCTCATTATGATCGGTGCCGTTTTCGTGCGGCGGATGTGATTACGGGGGATCCAGTGATCATCGATAGGCGGTTCCACGGCCCGGACGGGTCGGGCAACGGGGGGTACACGGCGGGGCTGCTGGCCAGCCGGGTGCCGATCGACACGGTGACGGTGACGCTGCGGCTGCCGCCTCCGCTGGAGACCGAGCTGGCCGTCACCGTGGACGACGAGCGCGGGCACAGCGCGCGGATGTGGGACGGGGACGCACTGGTGGCCGAGGCGCTCGCCGGGGCGATCGTGGTGCCGCCGGTGCCGCCGGTCCCGATCGCGGAGGCGCGGGAGGCGGCGGAGAAGTTCCGGGCGATCGAGAACCATCCGTTCCCGCGCTGCTTCGTGTGCGGGCCGGATCGCGAGCCCGGCGACGGTCTCCGGCTGGAGCCCGGGCAGGTCGGCGAGGGCACCGTGGCGGCGCCGTGGGTGCCCGACCGGGTGCCCGAGCGGACGCTGGTGTGGGCGGCGCTGGACTGCCCCGGCGGCTGGTCGTTCGACGTGGCGGGCCGTCCGGCCGTCCTCGGCACGATGACCGCGCAGGTCACCGACGTGCCCGAGGCCGGCGAGGAGTGCGTGGTGATGGGCCTGGCGCGCAGCCGCGAGGGCCGCAAGATGCACGCGGCGACGGCGCTGTACGGCGCGGACGGGCGGCTGCTCGGCCGCTCCGAGCAGATCTGGATCGAGATCGACCCGGAGCGGTTCGGGCGGTGAGCGCGGGCGGGCGGCGGGCCGGTGATCCGGAGCCGCCGCCCGCCAGACCGTTTCCACCCGATCGCCGGAAATATGTCAGGCGACATGGTCCGGCGCCGGGGTTACGCTGTTCGATCTGACTTTCCGCGACAGCAGAGGCGGGTCAGATGAGCGGTACGGCGTTACTTCTCCTCGGGGTGGCGGCGCTCGCGGTGTACACCGGCAGGCACTGGGAGCGGGCGCGCCGCGCCGCCTCCGACATGCGGCTCAGCCGGCAGCGGGTCGCCGGCCTGCGGCGCACCGCGGTGCGCGAGCGCGGCCAGGCCACCATGATCGTCGCTGGGACGCTCTTCGTCCTGGTGCTCGTCGTCAAGTACGGCTGAGCCGCGGGCCCGCGCCCGTCACCCGGCCCGCGGCCATCACCGGCCCGTGCTCGTCACGGGCCGGTGCCCGTCACGGGCCGGTGCCCGTCACGGGCCGGTGCCCGTCACGGGCCGGTGCTCGTCACGGGCCGGTGAACAGCGGGTCCTCCCGGTCGGCGCCGTTGAGCGGGCGGCCGGGCACGGGCGGGCCGTCTGCGGCGAGCCCGCCCCCGGGCAGAGGGGTGCCGCCGGTCTGCGACGGCGGCGGCATCATGTGCCCGCCCGACTGCGACGATCCGGCCGGAGGGAAGCCGTGGGTCCCGTTCGGGCCCTGCGGACCGTTCGGGTCCTGCGTCCCGTTCGGCCCCTGGACACCGTGCGGGACGGGCGCGCCGAGCGGGGCGCCGGAGCCGTTGACCGGGCCGGCGGCCGCCATCGGCGGCTGGCCGCCGCCCGCGGCGTGCGCGTACCCCGGCGGCGGGACGGGGCTGCCGCCCTGCAGCCGGCCGCCCGGCGGGATGTTGGACGACAGCGTGTTGTGGGTGAGCTGGTCTATCTGGCGGCGGGCCCGGTCGGCCTCGGCGCGGGCGGCGTCGCGCTCCTCGGCGAGGGCCGACAGCGCGGCCTGCTGCTCGGCGACCGACTGGGACAGCTGGCGCAGCTGCACCGCCTGGTCGCCGACCTTCGCGGTCAGCTCGTCGCGCTCGGCGGTGGCGGTCTCGGCCTGCGCCCGCGCGGCGTCGCGGTCCTTGGCGGCCTCCTCGGCGCGGGCGTTGGCGCGGACGACCTCCGCCTCGGCCTCCGACTGGGCGCGCAGCGCGGCGGCGCGCTCCGCCTCGGCCTTGCTGGCGGCCTGCATGGCGTGCTGGCGCTGCGCCTCGGTGTCGCGCATGGCGTTGCGCAGGTCCTCGGCGCCCTGCTTGGCGACCGCGGCCTCGACCCGCTGCGACTCGGCGGCGCCCTCGGCCTCGGCGAGCTTGGCGTGCAGGCCGACCAGCTCGGCGCGGGCGGCCTCGAGCGCGGCGAGCAGCTCGGTCTCGCGGGCGGCGACGCGGTCGCGCTCGCTCTCGGCGGCGAGCTTGGCGGTCATCGACTGCTGCGCGATCTGGTGCGCCTCCTCCCACGCCTGCTGCGCGGCGTCGCGCTTGGCGGTGGCGAGCCGGGCCTCCTCGCGGGCGTCGGCGGCGGCCTTGTCGGCCTCGTCCGCGCGGCCGCGGGCCGAGGACGCCTCCTGCCACGCCTCCTCCGCCTTGCGCTGCGAGGCGTCCCGCTCGCTCTGCGCGATGGCCAGCTCGCGGGCGGCCTCGGCGCGCACCTCGGCGACCCGGCGCTCGACGCCGGCGACGCTCAGCTCGGAGGTCAGCGAGTCGGCGAGCAGGTCCGCGGCCTTCTCCAGCCGCTCGACCATCTCCCAGGCGGAGGCGACCTGCCCGGTGAGGCCCGGCGCGTCCCGGCCGCGCTCGCGGCGGTCGCGGGCCTCGCGGGCGCAGGCGCCGTCGTTGTCCTGGCAGTACCGGACGGCGCGGACCGCTCCGACCGGCTGCGGCACCGGCCGGCCGCAGTTCGCGCACGGCCAGACGGCGACCGGGTCGCCCATCCGCGCGATCACCGTCTCCGGTGCGCCGGCGGCCGCGATGTCGGTGCGCGGCCGCGGCGCGCCCTGCTCCTGTGTGCCGTGCTGCTGTCCGGTCTGCTGCTGTCCGGTCTGCTGCTGTGCGGTCTGCTGCGGCATGCCCTGCCGCGGGGCCCCCTGCTGCCCAGGCGAGCCCTGCCCGCCGTCCCCGTCGCCGTCCGCGGACGCGGCGTCCTGCGGACGCCCGCCCTCGGAGACCGCGCCCTCGGGAGCCGCGGCCTTCCCCTCGGGGCCGCTATTGTCGCGCTCTTCGCTGTTAGGCATGGAATGAACCATACGCACTAGTAGGCGGTACTGCAGTGACTTGCGAGGTACATGTGGGGCCTCCCACGTCGCACTGAAGTGAGTAGAACGGTCCCGGCGGGCCGGCGTCAGCGCGCGGCGAAGCGGTCGGTCGCCTCGATGAGCCGGTGCCGGGTGCCGGGCTCGGCGCCGCCGTGCCCCGCGTCCTCGACGATGTGGAACTCCGCCTCCGGCCACGCCTGGTGCAGATCCCACGCCTGGTCCGGCGGAGTCTTCATGTCGTAGCGCCCGTTGACGATGACGGCGGGAATGTGCCGGATCCGGTCGACGCCCGCGAGCAGCCCGCCCGCGGGCAGGAAACCGCCCGCGGCGATGTAGTGGCGGGTGATGCGCGCGAAGGCGAGGATCGTGGGCTCGTCGAGCTCGGGGGGCGTGGCGGGCAGCAGCGTGTTCGCGCACATCTCCCAGTCGATCCACGCCCGCGCCGCCGGCAGGTGGACGGCCGGGTCCGGGTCCTCGATGCGGCGCCCGTAGGCGGCGAGGAGGTCGTCCTGCTCGTCCGGCGGGATCGCGTCGCGGAACGCGGCCCACTCGGCCGGGAACAGATGGGCGGCGCCGGTCGGGGTGAACCCCCACGCCTCATCGGACGGGCGGACGAGGTAGACGCCGCGCAGCACCATCTCGGTGACCCGCTCGGGATGTGCCTGCGCGTAGGCGAGCGCGAGGGTGCTCCCCCAGCTGCCGCCGAACACCAGCCACCGGTCGACCGACAGGTGCTCGCGCAGCCGCTCGATGTCGGCGACCAGGTGCGGCGTCGTGTTGTGCTCGAGGGAGACGCCGTGGTCGCCGGCGTGCGGCCGGCTCTGACCGCAGTTGCGCTGGTCGAAAAGGACGATCCGGTACGCCTCGGGGTCGAGGAAGCGCCGGAAGGGGGGCACGATGCCGCCGCCCGGGCCGCCGTGCAGGAACACCGCGGGCTTGCCGTCCGGGTTCCCGCAGGTCTCCCAGTGGACGCGGTTCCCGTCGCCGACGTCCAGCAGGCCGGCGTCGTAGGGCTCGATCTCCGGGTACAGCTCCCTCAAGTCCATGCCCCCAGTCATATCCGACAATTGATCATGTTCGCACCGCGCTAGCATCGCGCGGGTGGAGATGACGTGCACGCAGTGCGGGGGCGGCGACTTCGAGGCCGGCTTCATCGAGGACGCCGGGCAGGCCAGCCAGGGGTACGCGCGCTGGATCGAGGGCGCGCTCGAGCTGGGCCTGTTCGGCGGCGCGAAGCGCATGGGCCGGCCCCGCCGGCAGATCGAGGCGTGGCGGTGCCGGCAGTGCGCGCATCTGGAGATGTTCGCGCGCGACCCCGCCTGAGCTACAGCTGGGCCATGGCCTTGCGGATGCGCTTGTCCGACACGGGGAAGCGGGTTCCGAGCTGCTGGGCGAAGAGGCTGACCCGCCACTCCTCCAGCATCCAGCGGATCTGCCGGGCGGGCTCCTCGTCGCGGCGCGACGGGTGCAGCCGGCGGAGCGCCTGCTCGTACTCCTGCTCCAGCACCTCGACCTGGTGCGCGAGCATCCGGTCGCGGCCCGGGTTCTCGGGCAGCTTGTCCAGCCGGATCTGCAGCGCGCGCAGGTAGCGGGGCAGGTCGGGCAGCCGCGCCCAGCCCGTCTCGGTGACGAACCCGGGATGGATCAGCTTCGCCAGGTGCCCGCGGATGCCGGTCAGCGCGGGCACGAGCGTGAGGCTGGCCGTGCCGCGCAGCCGCCGGTCCAGCTCGTGGGACTCGGCGAGGATCCGCTCGACCAGCCCGACGATCTGCGCGGTGGCGTCGTGCAGGTCGGCGCGGACCCGGTCGTACAGCGCGCGGAACCCGGCCTCGTCCCAGGCGGGCCCGCCGGCCTCGGCGATGAGCCGGTCGGCGGCGGCGGTGACGCAGTCGTCGAACAGCGCGGCGACCGACCCGTGCGGGCTGTGGCTGAGCGCGAGCTTGCCCTTGTTGGTCAGGCGGCCCTGGATGAGCTTCACCGGGGACGGCGCGTTCAGCAGGATGAGCCGGCGGGTGCCGAGCCACATGGCGCGGCGCTGCTCGGCCTCCGTCTCGTACATGCGGACGGCGACGCTCGCGCCCTCGTCGGTCAGCGCCGGGTACGCCTTGACGTCGTAGCCGGCCTGCTTGCGCTCGTAGGTGCGGGGCAGCTCGCCGATCGTCCACTCGGTGAGGCCGGAGCGCTCCACGTTGGACGCGGCCTTCGAAAGCGTGCCGCGGACCTTGCCCGCGAGCGCGCGTTTCAGCTCGTCGAGGTCGGTGCCCTCGCCGAGGGTGCGCTTGCGGTCGTCGACGACCCGGAACGTGATCCGCAGGTGCGCGGGCAGCCGCGCGGCGTCCCACGCCTCCCGCGCGACCGGGACGCCCGTCATCGCGGTCAGCTCGCGTTCCAGCGCGTCGAGCAGCGGCTCGGTGCGCGGCGCCACGCGGTCGAGGACCTTGCGGGCGTAGTCGGGCGCCGGGACGAAGTTGACGCGCAGCTGCTTCGGCAGCGACCGGATCAGCTCGGTGACCAGCTCGGTGCGCAGGCCGGGGACCTGCCACTCGAACCCGTCCGGGCGGACCTGGTTGAGGACCTGGACGGGGACGTGCACGGTGACGCCGTCGGCGTCGGTGCCCGGCTCGAACTGGTAGGTCAGGCGCAGCCGCAGCGGCCCCTGCTTCCACGAGTCGGGGTAGTCGGCCTCGCTGACGCCGCCCGCGGTCGCGTTGATGAGCATCGACTTCTCGAACCCGAGCAGGTCGGGGTGCGAGCGCCGCGCCTTCTTCCACCACGCGTCGAAGTGCCGCCCGGAGACGACGTCCTCGGGGATCCGCTCGTCGTAGAAGTCGAAGAGCGTCTCGTCGTCGACGAGGATGTCGCGGCGGCGGGCGCGGTGCTCCAGCTCCTCGACCTCGTCGAGCAGGGCGCGGTTGTCGTGGAAGAACTCGTGGTGGGTCTCCCAGTCGCCCTCGACGAGCGCGTGCCGGATGAACAGCTCGCGCGACAGCGCCGGGTCGATGGAGCCGTAGTTGACGCGCCGGTCGGCGACGATCGGGACCCCGTAGAGGGTGACCTTCTCGTGCGCCATGACGGCGGCCTGCTTCTTGGACCAGTGCGGCTCGCTGTAGTTGCGCTTGACGAGGTGCCCGGCCAGCGGCTCGATCCAGTCCGGCTCGATCTTGGCGTTGATGCGTCCCCAGAGCCGGGACGTCTCGACCAGCTCGGCCGACATCACCCAGCGCGGCGGCTTCTTGAACAGCGCCGACCCGGGGAACACGGCGAACTTCGCGCCGCGCGCGCCCAGGTACTCCTGGCCGCGGCGCGGCCTGTCCTTCTCCTTCTTGTCGGTGTCGACGAGACCGATGTGGGAGAGCAGGCCGGCGAGCAGGGAGACGTGGATCCGGTCGGGCGGCGCGTCGGCGGTGTTGAGGGTGACGCCGAGGGACTTGGCGACCTGCTTGAGCTGGCCGTGCAGGTCCTGCCACTCGCGGATGCGCAGGAAGTGCAGGAACTCGTTCTTGCACATCCGGCGGAACGCGCTGCCCGACAGTTCGTTCTGCTGCTCGCGCAGGTAGTTCCACAGGTTCAGGTAGGCGAGGAAGTCCGAGGTGGGGTCGGCGAACCGGCGGTGCCGGTCGTCGGCGGCCTGCTGGGCCTCGGCGGGCCGCTCGCGCGGGTCCTGGATCGACAGCGCGGCGGCGATGACCAGCACCTCCCGGACGCAGCCGTTGCGGTCGGCCTCCAGCACCATGCGGGCGAGCCGCGGGTCGACGGGCAGCTGCGCGAGCCGGCGGCCGAGCGGGGTGAGGCGCTTGCGCGGGTCCTTCTCGGCCGGGTCGACGGCGCCGAGTTCGTGCAGCAGGTCGACGCCCGCCTTGACGTTGCGGCGGTCCGGCGGCTCGACGAACGGGAACGCGGCGATGTCGCCGAGGCCGAGCGCGGTCATCTGCAGGATGACCGACGCGAGGTTGGTGCGCAGGATCTCCGGGTCGGTGAACTCGGGGCGGGACTCGAAGTCCTCCTCGGAGTACAGCCGGATGCACACGCCCTCGGACACGCGGCCGCAGCGCCCCTTGCGCTGGTTCGCCGACGCCTGCGAGACCGGCTCGATCGGGAGCCGCTGCACCTTCAGCCGGTGGCTGTAGCGGGAGATGCGGGCGGTGCCGGGGTCGACGACGTACTTGATGCCGGGGACGGTCAGCGAGGTCTCGGCGACGTTCGTCGCGAGGACGACGCGCCGCCCGCGGTGCGCCTGGAACACCCGGTGCTGCTCGGCGGCCGACAGCCGCGCGTACAGCGGCAGCACCTCGGTACTGCCCTTCTGCCGAGTGAAGTGCTTGGTCAGCGCGTCGGCGGTGTCGCGGATCTCGCGCTCGCCGCTGAGGAAGACGAGCACGTCGCCGGGCGCCTCGCGGCCCAGCTCGTCGACCGCCTCGATGATCGCCTGGATCTGGTCGCGGTCGGGGTCGGCGGACGGGTCGTCGGGATCGGTGACGGGCCGGTACCGGACCTCCACCGGGTACGTCCGGCCGGACACCTCGACGATCGGGGCGTCGCCGAAGTGCCGGGAGAACCGCTCGGGGTCGATCGTCGCCGAGGTGATGATCACCTTGAGGTCGGGACGCCGCGGCAGGATCTCCTTGACGTAGCCGAGCAGGAAGTCGATGTTGAGGCTGCGCTCGTGCGCCTCGTCGATGATCAGCGTGTCGTACTGGCGCAGCAGCCGGTCGGTCTGGATCTCGGCGAGCAGGATGCCGTCGGTCATCAGCTTGACGAGCGTGTCGTCGCTGGACCGGTCGGTGAAGCGGACCTTGTAGCCGACGGTGTCGCCGAGCTCGGTGCCGAGCTCCTCGGCGATCCGGTCGGCGACGGTGCGGGCGGCGAGGCGGCGAGGCTGGGTGTGCCCGATCGAGCCGAGGACGCCGCGGCCGAGCTCCAGGCAGATCTTCGGGATCTGGGTGGTCTTGCCGGACCCGGTCTCGCCCGCGACGATCACGACCTGGTGGTCGCGGACCGCGGCGAGGATGTCGTCCTTCTTCTGCGCGACCGGCAGCTCGGCCGGATAGGTGATCGCGGGCACGGCGAGGCGCCGCCGCTCGACCCGCCGCTCGGCGGCCTCGAGTTCGGCGGCGATCTCCTCGGCGACCTTCGCGCGCCGCGCCGCGTCCCGCATCTTCTGGCCGCCGTCGATACGGCGGCGGAGCCGGTGCTGGTCGCGCAGCATCAGCTCGGGCAGGCGCGCACGCAGGTCGGCGAGCGGCGATCTCACAGGCGTCCTCATAACCGTCGACAAGGATAGGGTTCCAGGCCGGCAGGTCCCGCTCACCCTCAAACCTTCGCACCGTAGCCGGATCCGCCCGCGCCGGGCGATCCATTTTCCGTCGGGCGCGCCGGTTACAACACCCGCCGCCCCGCCCGGCATTCCTGCGCCGCGAGGAGGCCGGCCCGCCTTGCCGCTAGGAGGCCCGGCCGGCCTTCTCGTGGGGCGTGCGCGGGACGAGGCGCAGGGCGAGGCCGGGGCAGATCGCGACGGCGCGCCGCGCGTCGGCCTCCAGCCGCACCGGGATGGGGTCGGTGGGGATCACCGGGTAGTTGTACTCGTCCATCCGGACGGTGCCGCGCAGCACGTCGGCGCACAGGCCGTGGCCGTCGCAGCGGCTCCAGTCCACCTCCAGCCGCAGCTCGGCCGCCTCCGCCTCGGCGGGCAGCACCCCGAGGACGGGCCGCCCGCAGCCGCCGCCCGAGGCGTGCCGGGCCACGTCGTCCGCGAAGACCTCCAGCGCGGACAGCACGAACCGGGCGGTGCCGTCGGGGTGGGCGCACGCGCCGCGCCCGGCGGCCATCCCGACGGCGCGGCGGACGGCCTCGCAGGCGGCCGCGACGCCCCGCCCGGCGGCGATGTCGGCGAGCGCGCCGGCGATGTCGGGCAGCCCGAGCCGGCACGGCCCGCACTGCCCGGCCGACTCGGCGGCCAGGTAACCGGCGACGCGCGCGCACTCGCCGAGCGGGCAGGTGCCGCGGCCGACCGGCATGACGATCCCGGCGCCGAGCGCGCCGCCCGCCGCGGCGAGCCCGGCGCGCGACACCACGGTCCGGCTCGCGACCTCGCCCTTCAGCCAGGCGCCGTGGTACCCGCCGACCAGCACTCCCTCGCCCGCCCGCGCGCCGCACAGGTCGAGCAGATGGCCGAGCGGCGCCCCGGCCGGCGTCTCCACCACGGCGGGGAAGCGGGCCGAGCCGGTCACGGTCAGCAGCACCGTGCCCGGCTCGTCGGGCGTCCCGATCCTGCGGTATTCGGCGGGGCCGAGCCCGGCGAGCACGGCCAGCTGGGCGTAGGTCTCGGCGTTGGACAGCAGCGTGGGCAGGCCGTCCACCCCGCGGGTCGAGGCGCGTCCCTTGCGGCCGGGCGGGATCGGGCGCTTGCCGTTGATGCCGCGCACCAGCGCGCCGCTCTCGCCGGTGACGAACCGCTCGGGCAGCAGCGCGACGCGGGCCCGGCCGCCGAGGTCGCGCTCGGCGATCGCGTCCCGCACCGAGCTCGCGGCCTGCCCGTCGGTCACGGCGACGATGATCTCCAGCGAGCCGAGCGCGGTCGCGGCGAGCGCGGCGCCGTCCAGGATCAGGTGCGGCGCGCCGCGCAGCAGCGCCTTGTCCTTGGCGCTGCCGGGCTCGCCCTCGGTGCCGTTGACCACCACGATCGTCCGCTTGCCGCGCCGGACGGCGCTGTCGGCGGTCGCCTGCACCTTGCGCGCGAACGGGAAGGCGGCGCCGCCGCGCCCGTGCAGCCGCCCCTCCTCGCACAGCGCGACGAGTTGGTCGGCGGTGAGAGGGCGCGGATGGGGATGGAGGGCTCGATGGGCGTCCCAGTCGAGGCGTCCGCCGTCCGCGAGCCCCTTGGTGAGGCGCGGCGGGCCGACGTGCCGGACGGCGAGCGCGCTCACGGCGTCCTCCTCTCCCGGGGCCGCAGGACGGGACGGGCGGCGAGCGCGAGCACGACCCCGGCCACGCACAGCAGGTAGCCCGCCGTCACCCACACGGCCGGGGCGCGGCCGGAGGTCAGGCCGTGCCAGATCCCGAGCGGCCACGCCGCGTAGGCGGTGAGATGCGTGGCCCGCCAGACCCACGGATGCCTGGTGCCGGCGAAGCGGCCGCGCGCGATGCCGCCGGCCACGGCGAGGAGCAGCAGGTAGAAGGCGATCACGCCGATGTCGTAGTCGGCGGCGTGCCGGCCGGGCAGCGGCAGGACCGCCTGGGCGATCCCGACCCGGTGCTCGGCGAGCTGCGAGCCGATGTGGACGGCCAGCATCGCCACGGCGAGGAACGCGGTGGCCCGGTGCACCGCCTGGGCCCGCACCCGGTGCCGGGAGGCGAGGATCGCGCGGTCGGTGGCCAGCAGCCCGATCATGACCGTCAGCGACAGCGCGACCAGCGCGAAGACCCCGCAGTAGAAGTCGAGGAACCGGCCGACCGGGTGCAGCACGGACGGCGCCCCTCCGGCCTCGGCGCCGAGGCCGAGGAGGGCGCCCGCCACGACGGCCGCCGCCGCCCCCGCGGCGATGCGGCCCCGGCGTCCGCTCCGCCCCCGCCGCGCGGGCGCGACGGCGGGCGCCGGCACGGGCCGGGGGCGTCCGCCGGGCCCGGCGAGGAACGCGCCGGTCATCTCGTGGGCGGGGCCGCGGCGCGGCACGTCCCCTGGCGGCGGTCCCTCAGGAGCCATGGCGGCACCCCCTGCCCTTCGCGTCGTCCGGGGAAGTCCCCTGGCGACTACGACGCGTGTTCGCCGCGATCCGGTTCGGTGACACGACCATCCCCCGTCCCCGCCGTTATCCGGAATGGTGGCAGGTCAGGACGGCTTCACCAGGTTCGCGACCGGAACCGGCCGCACCCGGCGTGCGCCGGATGCGGCCGGGAGGGCGGCGGGGGCGGGTCAGCCCGCGCCGTACACCGGCTCGGGCGCCGGGGACTTGGCGAGCAGGCCGGCGACGACCTCGCCGACCTCGGCCGCGTCCCAGCGGGCGCCCTTGTCGGCCGTGGGGCCGTGCCGGAAGGCGTCCATCACGCAGATCTTGCCGCCCTCGGCCTCGAAGACGCGGCCGGTGACGTCCTTGGACTGCGCGGAGCCGAGCCACACCACCAGCGGCGACACGTTCTCGGGTGCCATCGCGTCGAACTCACCTTCGGCGGGCGCGGCCATCGTCTGCGCGAAGACCTCCTCGGTCATCCGGGTGCGGGCGGCGGGCGCGATCGCGTTGACGTTCACCCCGTACCGGCCGAGCTCGGCGGACGCGACGAGGGTGAGCCCGACGATGCCGGCCTTCGCGGCCGAGTAGTTGCCCTGGCCGACGCTGCCGAGCAGCCCGGCGCCCGACGAGGTGTTGATCACGCGGGCGTCCACGGCGCGGCCCGCCTTGCTCTCGGCCCGCCAGTACTGCCCGGCGTGCTTGAGCGGCAGGAAGTGGCCCTTGAGGTGGACGCGCATCACCGCGTCCCACTCGTCCTCGGACAGGTTGATCAGCATCCGGTCGCGCAGGAACCCGGCGTTGTTCACCAGGGTGTCGAGGCGGCCGAAGGTGTCGACGGCGGTGGCGACGAGCGCGGCGGCGCCAGCGTCGGTGGCGATGTCGTCGGTGTTGGCGACGGCGCGCCCGCCGAGCGCCTCGATCTCCTTGACGACGTCCTGGGCGGGGCCGCCGGAGGCGTCTCCGCTGCCGTCGCGGGCGACGCCGAGGTCGTTGACGACGACCAGGGCGCCCTGGCGGGCGAACTCCAGCGCGTGCGCGCGGCCGAGCCCGCGCCCGGCCCCGGTGACGGCGACGACACGGTCCTTGCAGATCATCGCGACTCCTCCTTGTTGACGGTGGCGGCGTCCAGGAAGGCGGGGCGTTCTCCCCCGCCGTGCAGCAGCATCTGCGACCCGGTGACGTAGGACGCCAGGCCGGAGGCGAGGTAGACGCAGGCGGCTCCGACCTCGTAGGGGTCGCCGAGGCGGCCCATGGGGACGGTGCGGGCGACCGACTCGACGCCCGCCTCGTCGCCGTAGTGCAGGTGCGCCAGCTCGGTGCGGATCATGCCGAGGACCAGCGTGTTGACCCGCACCTGCGGCGCCCACTCGACGGCGAGCGACTGGGTGAGGCTGTGCAGCCCGGCCTTGGCTGCGCCGTAGGCGGCGGTGCCGGGCGACGGCCGGACCCCGCTGACGCTGCCGATGTTGATCACCGAGGAGCCGTCCGGCATCAGCGGCCGCAGCGCCCGCGCCATGATCAGCGGCCCGGTCAGGTTCAACTCGATGATCTTGACGTGCGTGCGCAGCGGCCCGTCGGAGACCGGCAGGAACGGCGCGCCGCCCGCGTTGTTCACCAGCACGTCGACCCGGTCGAGCCCGGCGGCGAACGCCTCCACGGCGTCGGCGTCCCGCACGTCGAGCGAGGCGAACGCCGCCGTGCGGCCGCCGGCCTCGGGCAGCGCGTCCGGCTCGCGCCGGGCCACCGCGATCACGTCGGCGCCCGCCTCCAGGAAGGCGCGGCTGATCCCCGCACCGACCCCGCGCACGCCCCCGGTGACCACGACGGTCTTCCCGGCCAGGTCCAGCGTCAGTGACATCCCGCCTCCTCCTAGCCCCTCTGCTACGGTCTGTTCTAACAAATGTTTGGTGGAAAGGTAGCGCATGGGAGTCTCCACCACGACCCTGGACGGGGTCGCCGAGATCGTCGTGGACGCGCCGCCGGTCAACGCACTGACCGTCGCGGGCTGGTTCGAGCTGGCCGACGCGGTGCTCGCCGCCGGCCGCGACCCGCAGGTCGGCGCCGTCGTGCTCCGGGCCGAGGGCCGGGGCTTCAACGCGGGCGTCGACATCAAGGAGATGCAGCGGACCGACGGCCACACCGCGCTGGTCGGGGCCAACCGCGGGTGCTTCGCGGCGTTCGCCGCCGTCTACGACTGCGAGGTGCCGGTCGTCGCCGCGGTGCAGGGCTTCTGCCTGGGCGGCGGGATCGGGCTGGCGGGCAACGCCGACATCGTCGTGGCGTCCGACGACGCCTTCTTCGGGCTGCCCGAGGTCGACCGGGGCGCGCTCGGCGCCGCGACGCACCTGGCCAGGCTCGTCCCGCAGCACCTGATGCGCGCGATGGTCTACACGTGCCGCAACGTGACCGCGGCCGAGCTGCACCACCACGGCTCGGTGCTGGAGGTCGTCCCGAAGGACGAGCTGCGCGCCAAGGCGCTGGAGGTCGCCGGGAACATCGCGGCCAAGGACAAGTACGTGATCCGGCGCGCCAAGGAGTCGCTGAACGGCATCGACCCGGTCGACGTCCGCCGCAGCTACCGCTACGAGCAGGGGTTCACGTTCGAGCTGAACCTCATGGGCGCGGGCGACGAGCACCGCGACGCCTTCGTCGCGAAGGGGGCCAAGTGAGCAAGGTTCGCTCCATCGAGGAGATCGTCGGGTCGCTGGAGAGCGGCATGACGATCGGGATCGGCGGCTGGGGCTCGCGGCGCAAGCCGATGGCCCTCGTCCGGGCGCTGTGCCGCTCCGACGTGACCGATCTGACCGTGGTGACCTACGGCGGCCCGGACGTCGGGCTGCTGTGCGCGGCGGGCAAGGTCCGCCGGCTCGTCACCGCGTTCGTGACCATGGACTCGATCCCGCTGGAGCCGCACTTCCGGCAGGCGCGGCAGTCCGGGTCGATCGAGCTGACCGAGTACGACGAGGGCATGTTCATGTTCGGGCTGTACGCGGCGGCGCACCGGCTGCCGTTCCTGCCCACCCCGGTCGGGCTCGGCTCGGACGTGATGCGGGTCAACCCGGACCTGAAGACCGTCCGGTCGCCGTACGAGGACGGGCAGGAGCTCGTCGCCGTCCCCGCCCTGACGATGGACGCGGCGCTGATCCACATGAACCGCGCCGACGCGCGCGGCAACGCCCAGTACCTCGGCGCCGACCCGTACATGGACGACCTGTTCGCCAAGGCCGCGGACCGGACGTACGTCTCCTGCGAGCGGCTGGTGGACACCGCCGACTTCGCCAAGGAGGGCCCGCCGCAGTCGATGCTGATCAGCCGGGCGCACGTGGCGGGCGTGGTGGAGACGCCGAACGGCGCGCACTTCACCGACTGCGAGCCCGACCACCGCCGCGACGAGGCGTTCCAGAAGCTGTACGCGAAGTCGGCGGCAGACCCGGAGGCGTGGGCGGCGTTCCGCGAGCGGTTCCTGTCCGGCGACGAGGCCGCCTATCAGGACGCCGTCCGGACCTGGCAGGAGGAATCCCGATGAGCGATGTGACGAGGGCCGAGGTCTGCGCGGTCGCCTGCGCGGAGCTGTTCCGGGGCGACGGCGAGATCGTCGCGGCGGCGGTCGCCGGGTTCGTGCCGATGCTGGGCTCGCGCCTCGCGCGGTCCACGTTCGAGCCGGACCTGCTGACGACCGACGGCGGGCCGACGCTGAGCGCCGAGCCCGTCCCGCTGGGCCGCACGGCCGAGGTGGCGGAGGGCTGGCTGCCGTTCCGCGACCACCTGTGGCTGGTGCTGAACGCCCGGCGGCACGTGGTGATGGGGCCGTCGCAGATCGACCGGTACGGCAACACCAACATCTCGTGCATCGGCGACTGGGAGCGGCCGGCGCGGCAGCTGCTCGGGTCGCGCGGCGGGCCGGGCAACACGCTGCTGAACCCGACGAGCTACTGGGTGCCGAAGCACTCGACCCGGGTGTTCACCGACAAGGTCGACTTCGTCAGCGGCGTCGGCTGGGACCGGGGCGCGCACGAGATCCGCGCCGTGGTCAGCAACCTGGCGGTGCTCGACTTCGACACCCCCGAGCACCGGATGCGGCTGCGCTCGGTGCACCCGGGCGTCACCGTCGAGGACGTCGTCGCCGCGACCGGGTTCGAGCTGGTCGTGCCGGACGAGGTGCCCGAGACGCGCCTCCCGGACGCCGAGGAGCTGCGGGTCATGCGCGAGGTGCTGGACCCGAAGGGCCTGCGCGAGCGAGAGGTCCCGGCCTGATGGAGCAGCGGCTCGACACCCCGCTGACCCGCCTCACGGGCGTGCGGCACCCGGTCGTCCAGACGGGCATGGGCTGGGTCGCCGGCCCGCGCCTGGTGACCGCGGTGGCGAACGCGGGCGGCCTCGGGGTCCTGGCGTCGGCGACGATGACGCTGGACCAGCTCGCGGACGCGATCCACGAGGTGAAGGACCGCACCGACGCGCCGTTCGGCGTCAACCTGCGGGCCGATGCCGGCGACGCGGGCGACCGCATCGACCTCCTGATCAAGGAGGGCGTGAAGGTCGCCTCGTTCGCGCTGGCGCCGAAGAAGGAGCTGATCGCCAAGCTCAAGGACGCGGGCCTCGTGGTGATCCCGTCGGTGGGCGCGCGGCGGCACGCGGAGAAGGTCGCGGGCTGGGGCGCGGACGCGGTGCTGGTGCAGGGCGGCGAGGGCGGCGGGCACACCGGCGCCGTCGCCACCACGCTGCTGCTCCCGCAGGTCGTCGACGCGGTCGACATCCCGGTGATCGCGGCCGGCGGCTTCTTCGACGGCCGCGGCCTGGCCGCCGCGCTGTCCTACGGGGCGGCGGGCGTGGCGATGGGCACCCGGTTCCTGCTGACCTCCGACAGCTCCGTGCCGGACGCGGTCAAGCAGGTGTACCTGAAGACGGGCGAGACGATCGTGACCCGCCAGGTCGACGGGATGCCGCACCGGGTGCTGCGCAGCGGGCTGGTGGACGGCCTGGAGTCGGCCGGCCGGGTCAGCGGCCTGGTCCGGGCGCTGCGCAACGGCGCCCGGTTCAAGAAGCTGTCCGGGATGTCGTGGCGCGCGATGATCGCCGACGGGAAGGCGATGAAGCACGGCAAGGACCTGTCCTGGTCGCAGGTCCTCATGGCGGCCAACACCCCGATGCTGCTGAAGGCGGCGATGGTGGACGGCCGTCCCGATCTCGGCGTGATGGCGTCGGGCCAGGTCGTCGGCGTCATCGACGACCTGCCGAGCTGCGCGCAACTGATCGACGGGATCGTGGGGCAGGCCGTCGAGGCCATCTCCGCGCAGCGGTCCCTGCTCGTGCGCTAGGCGCCTTCGAGGCCGCGCAGCACGGCCGCCAGTCCCCCGCGGAACTCCTCGCCGGGGCCGATGTGGCGGGCGTGCCGCGCGGTCTCCGCCATGTTCGGGAACCTCTCGGCGGGCAGCGCGGCGATGGCGGCCGTCCCCTCGCCCTCCAGCGGGCCCAGGTGCTCCAGCTGGATCGCGCCGATGATGTAGGCGATCAGCGTCCGCAGCGCGATGGCGGCGCGCGGCCCGGTGATGCCGGCGTCGTGCAGGATGCCGGCCACCGTCTCCCCCCAGCACAGCGACCCGGCCGAGTCGTGCCGGTGCGTGAGCGTCAGCGGCATGATCGCCGCGTGCGCGCCGAACGCGGCGCGCAGCCGCAGCGCCATGGTCTCGATCCGCGCCTCCCAGGGGCCGCCGGGCGGCGGCGCGGGGTCGACCTCGGCGTAGACCAGGTCGATCACGAGACCTTCGAGTTCCTCCCGGTCGCGGACGTACCGGTAGAGCGCCATGGTGCTGAGCTTGAGCTCCTTGGCGACGGCGCGCATGGACAGCCCGGTGAGGCCGTCCCGGTCGATGACGGCGAGCGCCGCGGCGGCGACCTGGTCCTGGGTGAGCGAGCGGGGTCTCGGCATGGCGCTTGACAGCGTACGGCATACGCTTACGATCGTTAGCGTATGTCGTACACCTAAGGAGCGCGCCGATGCGTCTCGTCCCCGGTTCCGACGTCCCCGCCCGCGAGCTGGCCCCGGCCGGCGGCCCCGCCGTCCCCGTGCCCGACCCGGACCGCCTCGTCCACCTGCAGTTCCGCCGGTTCGCGGGCTGCCCGATCTGCAACCTGCACCTGCGCTCGTTCGTGACCCGGCACGCCGAGATCGAGGCCGCCGGGATCCGCGAGATCGTGGTGTTCCACTCCACCGAGCAGGAACTTCGCGAGCACGTCACCGGCCTCCCGTTCCCCGTCGTCGGCGACCCGCGCAAGCGCCTGTACGCCGAGTTCGGCGTCGAGTCCGCGCGCCGCGCGCTGCTCGACCCCCGCGTGTGGGGCCCGCTCGTCCGGTCCTCGGCCGTCAAGACCTGGCGGGTGCTACGGAGTCGCGAGCGCCCGCCGGGCGCCCGCCCGACCGGCGGCCGGCTGGGCCTGCCCGGCGACTTCCTGATCGGCGCGGACGGGCGCCTGGTGGCGGCGAAGTACGGCGAGCACGCCTACGACCAGTGGTCGGTCGACGAACTGCTCGCCCTGGCCGCCGAAGCCCCCGACCCCTCGGCGCGGCCGTGACGGCGGGCCGGCGGCGCGAGGCCGCCGGCCCGCGGCCGGACGGTGCTCAGCGCACCGCGAGGACGAGCTTGCCGGTCGTCGCGCCGGACTCGATCCGCCGGTGCGCCTCCACGGCCTGCTCCAAGGGCAGTTCCTCCACCTGGACCCGCAGGTCGCCGGAGGCCGCGGCGGCCACGGCGCGGCGCAGCGCCCGGCCCGCGTCGGCCGGGAACGCGGCCGAGAACGCGGCGAGGTTGAACCCCGCCACGGACTTGTTGGTGAACCACAGCTCGTTCGCGGACACGCCCACGTCGTCCGCGCCGGACGCGTTGCCCATCACGATCATCCGGCCCATCGGCGCGAGCGCGTCGAGGCTGGCGCGGCGCGCGGGGCCGCCGACCATGTCCACGACGATGTCGAACCCGCGTCCGCCGGTGAGGTCCGCGACCCGGTCCGGCAGCTCGTCGCGGAGCACGACGTCGTCGTAGCCGAAGGCGCGCGCGGTCTCGATCTTCGCGGGGCCGCCGACGGTGCCGGCCACGCGGCCCGCGCCGAGCTGCCGGGCCGCCTGGCCGAGCTGGCTGCCCACGCCCCCGGCGGCGGCGTGCACGAGCACGGTCTCGCCCGGCTCGATGCGCGCCGCCCGGTCCAGGACGAGGAACGCGGTCGTGCTGTTGGACGGGATCGCGGCGGCGACGTCCAGGCCCAGGTCGAGGCCGTCCAGCGGCGCGACCAGGTCGGCGGAGGTGACGACGGCCTCGGCGTACCCGCCGCTGTCCACGATCGTCAGCGCGGCGACGGGCTGGCCGGGGCGCAGCCCCTCGACGTCGGGGCCGACCGCGCGGACGTGCCCGGACACCTCGATGCCGGGGACGAACGGCAGCGGCACGTCCACGACGCCCCGCCGGTACAGCACCTCGGCGAAGTTGGCGCCCGCGTAGGCGACGTCGATGGACACCTGGCCCGGCCCCGGCTCGGGGGTCTTGACCTCGTCGACGCGCAGCACGCCGGCCTCGCCGAACGCGGGAATGGTGACGGCCTTCATCAGTAACGCCCTCCAACGGCCGCGGGAACGGCGTCCAGCTCGGCCAGGTCGGTCTCGGTGAGGTCCAGGTCGGCGGCGGCGGCGTTGTCGCGCAGGTACCGCTGCTTCTTGGTGCCGGGGATCGGGATGACGTGGTCGCCCTGCGCGAGCGTCCAGGCGATCGCGACCTGCGCCGGGGTGGCGCCGTGCCGCTCGGCGACCGCCTTGACGACGTCGACGATCCGCAGGTTCGCCTTCAGCGCCTCCTCCTGGAAGCGCGGGTTGGCGCCGCGGAAGTCGGTGTCCTCGAAGTCGGCGGCGGTGACGGTCCCGGTGAGGAACCCGCGGCCGAGCGGCGAGAACGGCACGAACACCGCGCCGTTGGCGGTGCACCAGCCGACCACGTCGCCCGCGTCGCCGGCGCCTCCGACCGACCCGCCGCCGACCTGCGCCCCCGGCTGCCCCAGCGCGTCCCGCGTCCACAGCGACAGCTCCGACTGGATCGCCGCGACCGGGTGGATCGCGTGCGCCTCGGCCGCCTGCGCGACGCTCACCTCCGACATGCCGAGCCGCCGCACCTTGCCCTCGGCGACCAGCTCCGCCATCGCGCCCCAGGTGTCGGCGAGCGGCACGTCCGGGTCGACGCGGTGCAGGTAGTACAGGTCGATGACGTCGGTGTCCAGGCGGCGCAGGCTGTCCTCGGCGGACGCCTTCACATGCTCCGGCCGCCCGTTCCGGACGATGTTCCGGGTGGCGAGCGACTCGACGACCAGGCCCGTCTTGGTGGCGAGCACCGCCTCGTCACGGCGCCCGGCGAGCGCCCGCCCGACCAGCGTCTCGTTGTGGCCGTCGCCGTAGGGCTGCGCGGTGTCCAGGAACGTGACGCCCAGGTCGAGCGCCTCGCGGATCAGCGCCACCGACGCGTCGTCGTCGCGCTCGGACTCGGTGTAGGCCCAGCTCATCCCCATGCAGCCCAGCCCGACGGCGCCCACCTGCGTGCCCGCGAAATCGCGCTTCCTCATGGTGATCGGTTCCTTTCGTGAGCGGTTCGTACTGAAATGGGGGGTTCAGGCGGGGATGGCGGTGACCAGGCCGCCGTCGACCAGCAGGTCCTGGCCGTTGACGTACCCGGCGTCCGGTGAGGCCAGGAAGGCGACCGCGGCGGCGACGTCCTCCGCGGTGCCGAGGCGGCCCGACACCACCTGGGCGCCGTAGGCGGCGGCCTCCTCATCGGTGGGGGCGGCGCCGCGGAACATCGGGGTGTCGATGAAGCCCGGGCTCACCGAGTTCACCCGGATGCCGCGCGGTCCCAGCTCGGCGGCCAGCGTGCGGGCCAGGTTGTGCACGGCGGCCTTCGTCGCCGAGTACACCGCGGCGACCGGCAGGCCCCGGTGCAGCGTCCAGGACGCGTTGATCACGATGGCGGCGCCGTCGTCGAGCAGCGGCAGCGCCTTCTGCACGGTGAAGAACACGCCTTTGAAGTTGACGCCGGTGATCCGGTCGAAGTCGTCCTCGGTGACGTCCGCGGCCGAGGCGAACGCCCCGACGCCCGCGTTGGCGAACACCACGTCCAGCCGCCCGAACCGGGTGCGGATCTCCGCCATCAGCGCGTCCAGGTCGGCGAGGCTCGCCGCGTCGGCGCGCACCGCGAGGACGCGGTCCCCGCCGTCCAGGTCCTTGACGGCGGCGTCCAGGCGCCCCTGGTCGCGCCCGGTCACGACGACCCGGGCCCCCTCGTCGAGCAGCCGCCGTGCGGTGGCGAGCCCCATCCCGCTGGTGCCGCCGGTGATCAGAGCGGTCTTGCCCGCGAATCGTTCGTTCTGCATGCCCCGATCATGTCGGCGGGGCGGGAGCGCGGACAGACTCCGTTCATCCTGGGTCTGCCAACACCACCCTGGCGGGCGCGGGTCAGCTCGCGGCGGCCAGCCCGCGCCGCGCCATCAGCCGCTCCAGGCGTTCCATGGTGCCGGTGCCGGGACGCGGGTTCTGCAGCACGAGGCTGGTCCCCGGACGGTCGGCCAGCGGCAGCAGCGTGCCCTCGAAGACCAGCTCGCCGGCCTCGGGATGGCGGACGCCCTTCACCGCCTGGGTGGCCCCGCTGACCTCGTGCCGGGGCCACAGCTCGGCGAACTCCGGGCTGGCGGCCATCATGTCCCCGGCGATCCGGCCGAACTCGGGGTCGTCGGGATAGCGGGCGGCGTCGGCGCGGAACCGGGCGACGACGTCCGGCGCTGCCGCGGCCCACTCCAGGTGCATGTCCCGGTAGCGGGCGTTGGTGAAGAACGACACCAGGCAGTTGTGGTCTGTGTCGCCGAACCCGAACACCGCGCGGGCCGCGTCGTTGATCGCGACGAAGTTCCAGTGCCGGTCCCGGACGTAGGCGGGCCGCGGCGACCAGGCGTCCAGCACCCGGTGCAGCTCCGGGGTGATCGGGACGGCCGGGCCGGCCTCGGCGCGCGGCGGGTTCAGCCCGGCCAGCAGGTACAGGTGCTCGCGCTCGGCGGCGTCGAGGCGCAGGGCGCGGGCGATGGCGTCCAGCACCTCGCCGGAGACCTTGATGTCGCGGCCCTGCTCCAGCCAGGTGTACCAGGACACGCCGACGCCGGCGAGCACGGCGACCTCCTCGCGGCGCAGGCCGGGCGTGCGGCGCCGGCCCGCGTCGGGCATGCCGACGTCGGAGGGCGTGAGACGGGCGCGGCGGGTGCGCAGGAAGTCGCGCAGTTCGTCGCGGCGGCGGCCGGGGGCGGCGGCGGGGGTCGTACTGGCCATGCCGCCACGATATCCGGCGGCCGGGTCATGATCGCCGGGGGCGGCGGCGGGGCCCGGAGACCCGGCTCTAGGCTGGCCACGTGATCGGCTCGGGGACGGCGGCGGCGCGCTGGGCGCGCGGCGGGTTCCTCGCCGCCGCCTGCACGCTGCTCTCGCTCGCCGGCCACGCCCTGGGCGGCGCCTGCTGCCTGCCGCCGCTCCCGGCGGTCCTCGCCACCGGCGGCGTGGTGGGAGTCCTGTGCGTCGGGCTCGCCGGCCGGATGATGTCGTTCCGGCGGATCCTGGCCGTCGTCGGATGGGCGCAGGCCGCCTTCCACCTCGCTTTCACGGTGTCCGCGTCGTCGCCCGCCCACCACATGGCGCCCGGCGCCGAGCCGATGGCGGCGCCCGGCCTCGCGATGGGCCCGCAGATGCTGGCCGGCCATGCCGCCGCCGCCCTCGCGGCCTCGGTCCTGCTCGCCTACGCCGAGCGGGCCCTGTGGTGGCTGTACGGGGCGGTCTTCGCGACCGTCCTCACCCGGCTGATCGTCCGCTGGCCCGCCGTGTCGCACCGTCCGCCGTGGCCCGTGGTGGTCGCGGACGACCCCGCGCCGCGCCGCGGCGTCCTGCTCGCCCGCGCCGTCCGGCGGCGCGGGCCTCCTCCGGTGGTCCTGCCGCACGCCGCCTAACCGCGCCGCATCGCGCGGGTGGTTCGGCGTGCCTTCGCCATGCCCTCATGACCACCGGAAACAAGGAACTCCCATGTTCGAAGGCAACCCGTCCCGGCGGGCCGCGCTGGGCGCGCTGGCCGCCGGGACACTCCTGGGCGCCGCCGCGTGCTCGGGCTCCCCCGCCCGCGATGCGTCCGACGTCCCCACCGGAGCCCCAAGCAAGACGGCCTACCCGCTGACCGTCCGCAACTGCGGGCAGAAGGTGACGTTCACCGGGCCGCCCCGGCGCGTGCTGATCCTGAACGGGACGTCGGTCGCGGAGTCGGAGAGCTTCGTGCTGCTCGGCCTGCAGGGCCGCGTCCTCGCCAACGCCCAGTCGTACGGGGTGTCGGACGACCCGTCGATGGTCGCGGCCGTGAAGGCGCTGCCGACCGGCGGGCTCACCATGAACCGGAACTTCGAGGTGCCGGCCGAGCAGGTCCTCGCCGCCAAGCCCGATCTGGTGATCTCGACGTGGTCGGGCGGGTTCGACGCCAAGCGCGGCCTCGCGACCCGCGAGCAGCTCGCCGCCGCCGGGATCAACACCCTGGTCAACCCGGTGAACTGCGCCTATGGGAAGCCGAACGCGTCGGGTGAGGAGAAGCGCGCGTACGAGCGGATCTCCATCGCGTCGTCCTACGACTTCCTGGCCCTGCTCGGCCGGGTCTTCGACGTCCAGCGGAAGGCGGCGGACGTGTCGGCGGGGCTGCGGCGGCGCGTCGACGCGGTCCGGGCGCGGGTCGCCGGCAAGCCTGCGCGCAAGGTGCTGATCGTCTATCCCGGCATGTCGATGATGAACGCCGCCGGGCTGCCCGCCGTCATGACCGGCCGCATCACCGACGAGGTGATCCGGGCGGCCGGCGGCGTCAACGCGTTCGCCGGACGGTCGCGGGACGTCACCGCCACGCTCACCAAGGAGCAGCTGGCCATGGCGCACGTCGACGTCCTGGCCGTCGGCGCGTTCACTCCCGGCGAGGACCCCGCCGCGCAGGCGCGCAAGCTGTTCGCCGAGTACCCGCAGTGGCAGGCGTCCAAGACGCGCTCGTACGCGACCGTCGCGGACGGCGCGTTCCTCGGCCCGCTCAACGCGTGGGCCGTCGAGAAGCTGGCGAAGGCGGTGCACGGGAATGGCTGAGGGCACGGCGGTCACGGAGCGCACCGCGACCACCGAACGCGCGGGGCGGCGGCGGGGACCGCACCTGGTGCCGGGCCGGATGGTCGCCGTCCTGCTCGGCGGGCTCGCCGCCGCGCTCGCCGCCGTCGCGATGGCGGGCGTCACCGTCGGCTCGGTCGACCTGCCGCCGGGCGCGGTCTGGCGGGTGATCGGCTCCCACCTCACCGGCGCGGCGTCCCCGGACCCGCTCCGCGACCAGGTGATCTGGGAGCTCCGCACGCCGCGCGTCCTGGTCGCGGCGCTCGTCGGCGCGGGGCTGAGCGTCGCCGGCGTGGCCCTGCAGGCGCTCGTCCGCAACCCGCTCGCCGACCCGTACGTCCTCGGCGTCTCGGCGGGGGCGTCGCTGGGCGCGGTGCTCGTCGTCTCGTTCGGCGCGACCGCGTTCGGCGGGCTCGGCGTCACCGGCGCGGCGTTCGTGACGGCGCTGCTCAGCGTCCTGGCCGTCTACGCGCTCGCGCAGCGCGGCGGCCGGCTGCTGGACTCGCGGCTCGTGCTGGCCGGGGTCGCCGTCGGGTACCTGTGCTCGGCGGCGACGAGCTTCGTCCAGCTGCGGCTCGACCCGTCGGAGCTGCAGGGCCTGATGTTCTGGCTGATGGGCAGCGTCGCGGGCGCGACCTGGTCCGACCTCGGCGTGCCCGCCGCCGTGATCGCGGCGTGCACGGTGCTCCTGCTGGTGCAGGGCCGGAGCATGAACGCGCTGCTGGCCGGGGACGACGCGGCCGCCGGGCTCGGCGCGTCCGTTCCGGCGCTGCGGATCGCGCTGCTGGTCGTCGCGTCGCTGCTGACCGCCACGTCGGTCGCCGTGGTCGGCGGGATCGGGTTCGTCGGGCTGATGGTGCCGCACGCCGCTCGCTTCCTGGTCGGCGCCGACCACCGCCGGGTGCTGCCGGTCGCGGCGCTCGGCGGCGCGGTGTTCCTCGTCGCGGTCGACATCGTGGCGCGCACCGCCGACCGGCCGAACGAGCTGCCGATCGGCATCTTCACCACGGGGCTCGGCGTCCCGTTCTTCCTGTGGCTGCTGCGGCGGCGCCCGGGGGGCGCGGCCTGATGCGGCTGGACATCGCGGGCGTCACCGCCGAGATCGACGGCACCCCGATCGTGTCGGACGTGGACCTGGTCGCCGAGCCCGGCGCCTTCGTCGGGCTCATCGGCCCGAACGGCAGCGGCAAGTCGACGCTGCTGCGCACCGTGTACCGGTCCCTGCGGCCGTCCGCCGGGGCCGTCTCGCTGGACGGCGACGACCTGTGGCGGATGCGGGCGCGGCAGGCGGCGCGGCGGCGGGCGGTCGTCACCCAGCACGGCGACCTCGGCGGCGAGTTCTCCGTCGCCGAGGTGGTCGCGATGGGGCGGGCGCCGCACAAGGGCGTCCTCGAACGCGAGAACGCCGCCGACCGCGCCGTCGTGGCGGACTCGCTGGAACGGGTCGGGCTGGCCCACGCGTCCGATCGGCTGTTCTCCACCCTGTCGGGCGGCGAGCGGCAGCGCGCGCTGGTGGCGCGGGCCCTCGCGCAGGAGGCGCCGCTGCTGATCCTCGACGAGCCGACCAACCACCTGGACGTGCGCGCGCAGCTCGGCCTGCTCGACCTGGTCCGGTCGCTCGGGCTGACGCTGCTGGCCGCGCTGCACGACCTCGACCACGCGGCCGCCTACTGCGACCGCGTGGTCGTCCTGCAGCACGGGCGCGTACGGGCGTCCGGTCCGCCGCTGGAGGTGCTGACGCCGGAGTTCGTCGCGGACGTGTTCGGGGTGCGCGCCCACATCGGCGCGCATCCGATCACCGGCCGCCCGCACATCGCGGTCGCCTCGGCGAAGCCGTGGTGATCCGCTACGGCGGGTGATCTCCGGGGCCGTGCCGGTCAGGAGGCGGGCGGCGCCGCCTCGTGCAACCGCACGGTCCCGGAACCGCTCAGGCGGGCGATGGCGGCGTCGTCGCGCCCCAGCTCGCGCAGGACGGCCTCGGTGTGCTCACCGAGCGCCGGGACCGGGTCCATCCGCGCCTCGACGTCGGTGAACGTGATCGGCGGGCGGATCGCCCGGATCGCCCCGACCGGGGAGCCGACCTCCCGCCAGCGGTCGCGCTCGGCGAGCTGCGGGTGCGCGATCAGCCCGTGCCCGTCGTTCAGCGACGCGTTCGCCACGCCGGCCTCGTCCAGCCGCCGCAGCAGCTCCTCGCGGTCCATCGCCGAGGTGACGCCGGAGACGATCGCGTCGACCTTCTCGCGGTTGCGGACCCGCGCCCGGTTCGTCGCGTACTCGGGGTCGGTGACCAGGCCGGGACGGTCCAGGACGCCGTTCGCCAGCGCCGCCCAGCCGCGGTCGTTCTGCACGCCGATGACCACGTCCACGCCGTCGGCGGTCGGGTAGGCGTCGTACGGGGAGATCACCGGATGGCTCAGCCGGGTCCGCGGCGGCACCGAGCCCGTGTAGAGGGTCGTGTACATCGCCTGGCCCATCCATTCGGCGACCGCGTCGAACATCGTGACCTCGATCGAGGCGCCCTCGCCGGTGGTGCCGCGCCGGACGAGCGCCGCCAGCGTCCCGGAGAACGCGTACATCCCGGCGGCGATGTCGGCCAGCGGCGAGCCCGCCTTCACCGGCGTCTCCGGGGTGCCCGTCACCGAGATCAGCCCGGCCTCGGCCTGGACGAGCATGTCGTAGGCGCGCTTGTCGCGGTACGGGCCGCGCGTCCCGTACCCGGACATGTCGACGACGATCAGGCGCGGGTCGCGGGCGCGCAGCTCGCCGGCGCCGAAGCCGAGGCGTGCGGCGGCGCCCGGCGCGAGGTTCTGCAGGAACACGTCGGCGCCCGCGACCAGCTCGGTGAGGATCGCGCGGCCCTCGTCCTGCTTGAGGTCGAGCGCGACCGACTCCTTCGACCGGTTCAGCCAGGCGAAGTGGGTGCCGAGGCCGCCGCGCACGTTCGCGTCGTAGGCGCGGGCGAAGTCGCCGCCGTCCACGCGCTCGACCTTGACGACGCGGGCGCCGAGGTCGGCGAGCTGCCGGGTGGCGAACGGCGCCGCGACGGCCTGCTCCAGCGCGACGACCGTGATGCCTTCGAGGGGGAGCATCGCGGTCTCAGTCCTCCAGCAGCCGGCGGCCGATGATCATCTTCTGGATGTCGGCGGTGCCCTCGCCGATCAGCAGCATCGGCGCCTCCCGGTAGAGCCGCTCGATCTCGTACTCCTTGGAGTAGGCGTAGCCGCCGTGGATGCGGAACGCGTCCTCGACGACCTCCTTGCAGTACTCGCTGGCCAGGTACTTGGCCATGCCCGCTTCGAGGTCGTTGCGCTCGCCGGAGTCCTTGCGGCGCGCCGCCATCACCATCATCTGGTGGGCGGCCTCGACCTTCGTCGCCATCTCGGCGAGGCGGAACATGACGGCCTGGTGCTCGGCGATCGGCCTGCCGAACGTCTCGCGCTGCCGCGCGTAGCCGAGGGCCAGCTCGTAGGCGCGGCGGGCGACGCCGCAGCCGCGCGCCGCGACGTTCACGCGGCCGACCTCGACGCCGTCCATCATCTGGTAGAAGCCGCGGCCGGGCGTCCCGCCGAGGATCTGCGCGGACGGGATCCGGTAGGAGTCGAAGAGCAGCTCGGTGGTGTCGACGCCCTTGTACCCCATCTTCTCGATCTTGCCGGGGACGGTCAGCCCCGGCGCGACCTCGCCGAACCCGGGCGTCTTGTCGACCAGGAACGTCGTCATGCCGCGGTGGCCCGCGTCCGGGTCGGTCTTGACGAGCGTGGCGACGAGGTTGGCGGAGCCGCCGTTGGTCAGCCACATCTTCTGACCGTCGATCACGTGGTGGTCGCCGTCGGGCACGGCGCGGGTCCTGATCGCCGACACGTCGGAGCCGCAGCCGGGCTCCGACATCGAGAACGCGCCGCGGATCTCGCCGGTCGCCATCTTCGGCAGGTAGTGCGCCTTCTGCTCCGGCGTGCCGTGGTGGGTGATCATCCAGGCGACGATGAAGTGGGTGTTGACGATGCCGGACACGCTCATCCAGCCGCGCGACAGCTCCTCCACCGCGAGCGCGTAGGTCAGCAGCGACTCGCCGAGCCCGCCGTGCTCCTCGTCGATCATCAGCCCGAACAGGCCGAGGTCCTTCATCCCGTCGACGATCGCCTGCGGGTATTCGTCGGCGTGCTCCAGCCCCGTGGCGACCGGGAGGACCTCCTTGTCGACGAACGCCCGCACCGTCGCGACGATCTCCCGCTGCTCGTCCGTCAGCCCGTAGGTCTGCTGCAGCCTGCTCACGTTCCGTTCCTCCCGGGTCGGACCTCTGCGCTGGACATGTGGGGGCGGCTCAGCGGCCCTCGAAGCGGGGCGCGCGGCGCTCGGCGAACGCGGCGCGGCCTTCGGCGAAGTCGGCGGTGCCGAACAGCGCGGCCTGCTCCTCCCGTTCGGCCTCCAGCAGCCGCTTCAGGCTGTGGTCGGCGCGCGCGAGCAGCCGCTTCGCGGCGGCGACCGCGAGCGGGGCGAGCGACGCCGTCCCGGCGGCCAGCTCCAGCGCCGCGTCCAGCGCCCCGCCGGGCGGGGCGAGCGAGTCGGCGAGCCCGATCTCGCAGGCGCGCGGCGCGGGCACGGTCCGGCCGAACACGAGCATCTCCTTGGCGCGTCCCATCCCGACGCGCTGCGGGAGCGTCCACAGCAGCCCGCCGTCGGCGACGAGTCCGACCTTGCCGAACGCGGCGACGAACCGGGCGTCCTCGGCGGCCACCACGTGGTCGCAGGCGGCGGCGAGGGACACCCCGAGCCCGGCGGCGGCGCCCTCGACGGCCGCGATCACCGGCGTCCCGCAGGTCGCGATGATCCGGACGGCCCGGTGCACCGGCGCCAGCCGCTCCCGGACCTCCTCGGGGCCCGCGCCCTCCATCGACCGCAGGTCGCCGCCCGCCGAGAACGTGCCGCCCGCGCCCGTCAGCACGATCGCGCGGACGGCCGGGTCGTCGGCGGCGCGGCGCAGCTCGTCCAGGAGCCGCAGGCGCATCGGGATGTCGATGGCGTTGCGCGCGGCGGGCCGGTTCAGCGTCAGGACCCGCGTCGCGCCATGGTCGGCCGCCTCGACGACGTCGCCGGTGGAGCCACCCGCCGCGCCCGCTCCGGAGTCCCGGTCGTCCATCGATCCCTCCTCGCAATTTTTTATACGATATGGGGAGATGTTCGCCGCAGGCTAGGGGACCCCCGGTCAGTCGGCCTGCTCGGCCCAGAACCCCTGCGCCTCCAGGTGCACGACCAGCAGCGTCCCGGCGTGCCTGATGTGCGCGCGCATCGCACCGCGCGCGGCCTCGGCGTCCCGGGCCCGCAGCGCCGCCAGGATCAGCCGGTGGTCGTCCACGGACGCCTGGCTCCAGCCCTGGATGCTGGAGTAGAAGCGACGCGGCGCGTACCGCACCACCAGCTGGAGCAGCCATGCCGTCTTCGGCGACCGGGCGCAGAGGTTGATCGCCCGGTGGAACTCGTGGTTGGCCCGCTCGATGCCGTCGGCGTCCGCGGCCTTCGACGCCCGCACCAGCAGCTCCTGCCGCTGGTCGAGCGTCTCCAGCTCGTCGTGCGTGATCTTCTCGGCGGCGCGGGAGGCCAGCTCCCCGGCGAAGTACGCCTGCGCCTCGAACAGGTCCTGGACGTCCTGGCGCGACAGCGGCGCCGGCATGAACCCGCGGCGCGGCTCCAGCGTCACGAACCCCTCGCCCCGCAGCGACAGCAGCGCCTCGCGGACCGGGGTGACGCTGATCCCGAGGTCGTCGGCGATCCGCTCGAGCCGCAGGAACTCCCCGTGCCCGACCTGCCCGGACATGATCAGCTCGCGGACGTACGCGGCCACCTCGTCGCTGAGCTGGCGGCGCCTGCCGAGGGCCTGGCCATCGGAAATCGCCACTGTCATCGTCTCCCCGTGCGCCTGCGCGATCACCACATTATGTACGGGACGCCCGTCACGCCCCGCCGTTCCAGGGCCTCCCGCACGTTGACATCGGGTATTTTCAAATCAAATATATAAAAAGGCGTCCGCAGGCGCCAGGGCAGGAGGAGAGCGGCAGCCGTGATCACGCTGAACGACGAGGAGCGCGCCATCGTCGAGGTCGTCGCGGACTTCGTCGACAGGGAGGTCCGGCCGGTGGCCCGCGACCTCGAGCACGCGAACACCTACCCCGAGCACCTGATCGCCCGCATGAAGGAGCTGGGCGTCTACGGGCTCGCCGTACCCGAGCCGTACGGCGAGGTCTCGGTCTCCAAGGCGTGCTACGCGCTGGTCACCGAGGAGCTGGCGCGCGGCTGGATGTCGCTCGCGGGGGCGTTCGGCGGGCACACGGTCGTCTCGCACCTGCTCGCGGTCTTCGGCACCGAGGAGCAGAAGCGCCGCTACCTGCCCCGGATGGCGACCGGCGAGCTGCGCGCCACGATGGCGCTGACCGAGCCGTCCGGCGGGTCCGACCTGCAGGCGCTGAGCACGTCCGCGCGCCGCGAGGGCGACCGGTACGTGGTCGACGGCGCGAAGATGTGGATCACCAACGCGCGGATGTCCGGCCTGATCGCCCTGCTGTGCAAGACCGACCCGGACGCCGAGCCCCGCCACCGCGGCATCAGCATCCTGCTGGTGGAGAAGGGCCCCGGCCTGACCGTCTCCCGCGACCTGCCGAAGCTCGGCTACAAGGGTGTGGAGAGCTGCGAGCTGTCCTTCGACGGCTACGAGGCGCCCCTGGACGCGGTGCTCGGCGGCGAGGAGGGCCGCGGGTTCGCGCAGATGATGCGCGGCCTGGAGGTCGGCCGGATCCAGGTCGCGGCGCGCGCGCTCGGCGTGGCCCGGGCCGCGCTGGAGGACTCCGTCCGCTACGCGCAGGAGCGCGAGGCGTTCGGCAAGCCGATCTGGAAGCACCAGTCGGTCGGCAACTACCTCGCCGACATGGCCACCGAGCTGCGCGCCGCGCGGCTGCTCACCCTCGACGCCGCCGAGCGGCTCGACGCGGGCGAGCGCTGCGACATGGAGGCCGGCATGGCCAAGCTGTACGCCTCCGAGGCCGCGATGCGGATCGCGCTGAACGCCGTCCGCATCCACGGCGCGGCCGGGTACTCCACCGAGTTCGACATCGAGCGCTACTTCCGGGACGCCCCGCTGATGATCGTCGGCGAGGGGACCAACGAGATCCAGCGCAACGTGATCGTCAAGCAGCTCATCGGGCGGAACCGGATCTGAACGCGCGGCGGGTTCAGGGGGCCTCGCCGGGCTCCTCGCCCGCCCTGATCCAGTCGAAGGTGCGTTCCACGGCGCGCTGCCAGTTGCGGTACTCGTGGTCGCGGCGGCCCGCGTCCATCGCCGGGACCCAGCGGGCCGCGCGGTGCCAGTTGCGCCGCAGCCCCTCCAGCCCGGCCCAGTAGCCGACGGCGAGCCCGGCCGCGTACGCGGCGCCGAGCGAGACCGTCTCGACCACCATCGGCCGCGCCACCGGCACGTTCAGCATGTCGGCGACCATCTGCATCAGCAGGTTGTCGGAGGTCATGCCGCCGTCGGCCTTCAGCTCCTTCAGGCTGAGCCCGGAGTCGCGGTTCATCGCGTCGACGACCTCGCGGGTCTGCCAGCCGGTCGCCTCCAGCACCGCCCGCGCCAGATGGCCCTTGGTGATGTAGGAGGTCAGGCCGACGATGATGCCGCGGGCCTCGCTGCGCCAGTGCGGTGCGAACAGCCCGGAGAACGCCGGCACGATGTAGCAGCCGCCGTTGTCGCTCACCGTCCGGGCCAGCGTCTCGATCTCCGGCGCGGTGCCGATCAGCCCGAGCCCGTCGCGGAACCACTGGACGAGCGCGCCGGTGATCGCGATCGAGCCCTCCAGCGCGTACACGGCCGGCTCGTCGCCGATCTTGTAGCCGACGGTGGTGAGCAGCCCGTTCTCCGACCGCACCGGCTTGGTCCCGGTGTTCATCAGCAGGAACGCGCCGGTGCCGTAGGTGCACTTGGTCTCGCCGGGCGCGAAGCACGTCTGGCCGAACAGCGCGGCCTGCTGGTCGCCGAGCGCCGCGCCGACCCGCACCCCGGGGAACACCCTGCGGGCCGTCCCGTAGGTCTCGGTGGACGATCGGATCTCCGGCAGCATCGCCCGCGGCACCCCGAAGAACGCGAGCAGGTCGTCGTCCCAGGACAGGGTGTGCAGGTCCATCAGCAGGGTGCGGCTGGCGTTGGTGACGTCGGTGACGTGCACGCCGCCGTCGACGCCGCCGCTGAGGTTCCAGATCAGCCAGCTCTCCATCGTGCCGAACAGCACCTCGCCGCGCTCGGCGCGCTCGCGCAGGCCGGGCGTGTGGTCGAGCAGCCAGCGGATGCGCGGCGCGGAGAAGTAGGTGGCGAGCGGCAGGCCGCTGCGCTCGGTGACGATCGCGGCGCCCGGGGCGCGGCCCAGCTCGTCGACCAGGGTCCCGGTCCGCATGTCCTGCCAGACGATGGCGCGGCCGATCGGCACGCCGGTCAGCCGGTCCCACAGGACGGTGGTCTCGCGCTGGTTGGCGATGCCGACGGCGGCGACCTGGTTCGCGGTGACGCCCGCCTGCGCGAGGGCCTCAGGAGCGATCCGCTCCAGGTTCCGCCAGATCTCCATGGGGTCGTGCTCGACCCAGCCGGGCTTCGGGAAGTGCTGCCGGTGCTCGCGCTGCGCCACCGACACCAGCCGGCCGCCGTGGTCGAACAGGATGCACCGGGTCGAGGTGGTGCCCTGGTCGATCGACATCACGTAGCGTTCGGTCACGTTGCGCCCTCTCCCCCGCCGTGCCCCTTCCCCGTCTCCCGCTCCGGCCCCGCCTTGCGCTCCGGCCGCGTGCCGCCCGGTACCGCCGTCCGCGATGTCACCGGCATCCCCCGCGGGTCACCACCGCGAGCCGCCGAGGTCCCGGGAGACGGCGCGGGCCGCGTCCCGCACGAACGCCACCAGCCGGGGCTCGGGGACGCGGCCGGTGTCGCAGATCCGCTCGACCGCGCCGGAGATCCCGATGGCCCCGACGACGAGTCCCCCGTACCCGCGGATCGGGGCGGCGATGCCGGCCTCGCCGATGGACAGCTCCTCGATCTCGGCCGCCCAGCCGTTCTCCCGCACCCGGGTGGCGGCCCGTGCGAGCAGGCGCGGATCGGTGATCGTCCGGCGGCAGTAGGACTCCAGCTCGGTGTCGCGGATCGAGGCCGCCGCGTTGGCGTCGTGCGCCAGCAGCGCCTTGCCGAGCGCGGTGGCGTGCAGCGGCAGCAGCGACCCGACGTCCAGCGCCTGCAGGGTGTCGTCGGGCCGGAAGACGTGGTGGACGACCAGGACCTTCCCGTCGAGCAGGGTGCCGATGCGGACGGCCTCGCCGCTGCGCGAGGCCAGCGCGTCCGCCCAGTTGATCGCCCGGGAGCGCAGCTCGTTGACGTCCAGGTAGCTGGTGCCGAGGTGCAGCAGGGCGGCGCCGAGCTGGTATTTTCCGGTGCCGCCGTCCTGCTCGACGAAGCCGACCCGCTCCAGGGTGCGCAGGATGCCGTGCGCGGTGCCGCGGGCCAGGCCCAGCGAGCCGGCGATCTCACCGACGCCGAGCCGGCCGGAGCTGGCGGCGAGCAGCCGCAGGATCGCGGCGGCCCGCTCGATCGACTGCACAGGTCCGGGCATGACTCCGATGCTAGTTCTGGGGCCAGGGTGCCGACAATGTCGGCACCCGTCGTCATCACCGCCGTTTCCGTCCCGAACTGCCCGGATTCTGTGATCTGGTGCACAGGGGGGAGCGTAACCGGCGCCGGGCGGCGGGGAAAGTGTTCGACATTGTCGGCAGCCTCCCGTTGTTTCCGGGTCATCCCCGTCTTACGTTCTGGCCAGCCTCATGGGGCTTCGCGTCCACCCCCGCAGCCGAGGAGCACACGACATGGCGGAACGCCGGAAATTCCCACCGCTGGCCGGGGAGCTCGCCGCCGAGTTCGCCGGGACCATGATCCTGATCCTGTTCGGAGTCGGCGTCGTGGCGCAGGTCGCCGGCGCCGACATCGGCGACCACGACAGCATCGCCTGGGCCTGGGGGCTCGGCGTCACGCTCGGCGTCTACGTCGCCGCGCGGATCAGCGGCGCCCACCTCAACCCCGCGGTGACGGTCGCGCTCGCCGCGTTCAAGGAGTTCTCCTGGCGGAAGGTGGCGCCCTACATCGCCGCCCAGACCGCCGGGGCGTTCATCGCGGCGCTGATCGTCCGCTGGAACTACAGCGAGATCCTGGCCAAGGTCGACCCCGGCCACACCATCAAGACCCAGGGCGTCTTCTCGACGCTGCCGGGCAACGGGTCCCTGCCCGTCGGCACCTGGGGCGCGTTCCGCGACCAGGTCATCGGCACCGCCATCCTGCTGTTCGTCATCAAGGCGCTGACCGACGCGCGGAACGCGCCGCCGCTGGCCAACCTCGGCCCGTTCCTGATCGGTCTGCTGGTGGTCGCGATCGGGATGGCGTTCGGCTCGGACGCCGGCTACGCGATCAACCCCGCCCGCGACTTCGGGCCGCGGCTCGCGCAGTTCATCACCGGCTACGGCGGGGCCTGGAAGGACCAGCACGGGGACCTGTACTTCTGGGTGCCGATCGTCGCGCCGCTCATCGGCGGCGTGCTCGGCGCCGGGCTGTACAAGCTGCTGATCGGCTGGTTCCTGCCGTCCGACGACGTGGAGCCGGACGTCGCCAAGCCCGAGCCCGAGTACGAGACCGCATGAGCGAAGCGAACCGGGGGGCGCGGGGGGTCGTCCCCCCACAGGCGACCGGCATGATCGGTCCTCGTCCCCGTCCGCAGGCCCTTCCCACTGGAGATTCCGCACATGGCTGACTTCGTCGGAGCGCTCGACCAGGGCACCACGAGCACCCGGTTCATGATCTTCGATCACGGCGGCAACGAGATCGCCCGCCACCAGCTCGAGCACGAGCAGATCCTGCCGCAGGCCGGCTGGGTCGAGCACAACCCCACCGAGATCTGGGAGCGCACCCGGGCCGTCATCCAGAGCACGCTGAACAAGGCGAACCTGTCGCACACCGACCTCGCCGCGTTCGGCATCACCAACCAGCGCGAGACGACGCTGGTGTGGAACCGCCGCACCGGGCGGCCCTACTTCAACGCGATCGTCTGGCAGGACACCCGCACCGACCGCATCGCCTCCGCGCTCGAGCGCGAGGGCAAGGGCGACGTCATCCGCCGCAAGGCCGGGCTGCCGCCCGCCACCTACTTCTCCGGCGGCAAGATCCAGTGGATCCTGGAGAACGTCGACGGGGTCCGGGAGGCGGCCGAGCGCGGCGAGGCGATCTTCGGGACGACCGACAGCTGGGTGCTGTGGAACCTGACCGGCGGTCCCGACGGCGGCGTGCACGTCACCGACGTCACCAACGCCAGCCGCACCATGCTGATGGACCTGGAGACCCTCGACTGGGACGACGAGCTGCTGTCGTTCTTCGGCATCCCGCGGCAGATGCTCCCGGAGATCAAGCCGTCCTCGGCGCCCGGCGGCTACGGGGTCACCCGCGCCGACGGCCCGCTCGGCGGCGAGGTCCCGCTGACGGCCGCGCTCGGCGACCAGCAGGCCGCGACGGTCGGCCAGGTGTGCTTCTCGCCCGGCGAGGCCAAGAACACCTACGGCACCGGCAACTTCCTCCTGCTCAACACGGGCAACGAGCTGGTCCGGTCGAAGAACGGGCTGCTGACCACGGTCTGCTACCAGCTCGGCTCCGACAAGCCGGTGTACGCGCTGGAGGGCTCGATCGCGGTGACGGGCTCGGCCGTGCAGTGGCTGCGCGACCAGCTCGGCATCATCTCCGGCGCCGCGCAGAGCGAGGCCCTCGCCCGGCAGGTCGAGGACAACGGCGGCGTCTACTTCGTCCCCGCTTTCTCCGGCCTGTTCGCGCCCTACTGGCGATCGGACGCGCGCGGCGCGATCGTCGGCCTGTCCCGGTTCAACACCAACGCCCACCTGGCCCGCGCCACCCTGGAATCGATCTGCTACCAGTCGCGGGACGTCGTCGAGGCGATGCGCGAGGACTCCGGCGTCGCCCTCGACACGCTCAAGGTCGACGGCGGGATCACCGCCAACGAGCTGTGCATGCAGATGCAGGCCGACATCCTCGGCGTCCCGGTGTCGCGCCCGGTCGTCGCCGAGACCACCGCCCTCGGCGCCGCCTACGCCGCCGGCCTCGCCGTCGGCTTCTGGAACACCACCGACGAGCTCCGGCAGAACTGGAACGAGGCCAAGCGCTGGCAGCCCACCTGGGACGACGCGCAGCGCACCGCCGGGTACGCCGGCTGGAAGAAGGCCGTCAACCGCACGCTCGACTGGGTCGACGTGAACTGACCAGTGTTCCGCCACGTCGACCGGCGGCGTGTCGTCCTTCACCGGCCGCTCACGAGGACGACACGCCGCGGGCCGACGATGGAACCCCTACACCTCGGGAGCATGCAGTGACATCCGTAGCCCTCGGCCCTCGGTACCGCGAGGACACCCTGCGCGCCCTGGCCGGGAACGAGTTCGACGTCCTGGTCGTCGGCGGCGGCATCGTCGGCGCGGGCGCCGCGCTCGACGCGATCTCCCGGGGCCTGTCCGTCGCCCTGGTGGAGGCGCGCGACTGGGCGGCCGGCACCTCCAGCCGCTCCAGCAAGCTGATCCACGGCGGGCTGCGCTACCTGGAGCAGCGCGACTTCGGGCTGGTCCGCGAGGCGCTTCGGGAGCGCGCCCTGCTGCTGCACCGGCTCGCGCCGCACCTGGTGCGGCCCGTCCAGTTCCTGTATCCGCTGCGGAACCGGGTGTGGGAGCGGGCTTACGTCAGCGCGGGCGTCACCCTCTACGACACGATGGGCGGCGCCCGGTCGCTGCCCCGGCACCGGCAGCTCACCCGCCGTGGCGCGCTGCGGGAGGCGCCGGCCCTGCGCTCGGACGCGCTCGTCGGCGCGATCCAGTACTACGACGCGCAGGTGGACGACGCCCGCTACACGATGATGGTCGCCCGGACCGCCGCGCGGTACGGCGCCAAAGTCGCGACGCGCGCCGAGGTGACGGGGTTCCTGCGCGAGGGCGAGCGGGTCACCGGCGCGCAGGTGGTGGACCTGGAGGGCGGGCGGGAGATCACCGTCCGCGCCCGCCGGGTCGTCTGCGCGACGGGCGTGTGGACGGACGGCGCGCAGGCGATGACCGGCGCCCGGGCGACGTTCGCGGTGCGCGCGTCCAAGGGCGTCCACCTGGTGGTGCCGCGCGACCGGATCCCGATGGACACCGGCCTGATCACCCGGACCGAGCGCAGCGTGCTGTTCATCATCCCGTGGGGCCGGCACTGGCTGGTCGGCACGACCGACACCCCGCACGACGACGGCCCGGACGAGCCGGTCGCCGACCACACCGACATCGGCTACCTGCTGGAGCGCGTGAACGCGGTGCTGCGCACGCCGCTGACCATGGACGACGTCGAGGGCGTGTACGCGGGGCTGCGGCCGCTGCTGTCCGGCGAGATGGACGACACCGCGCGGCTGTCCCGCGAGCACGCCGTCGCCGAGCCGGTGCCGGGGCTGGTCGTCGTGACCGGCGGCAAGTTCACCACCTACCGGGTCATGGCGCGCGACGCGGTCGACGTGGTCGCCGAGGGCCTGGACGAGGCGGTGCCCGCGTCGGTCACCGGGCGGCTGCCGATCCTCGGCGCGGACGGGTTCGAGGTGCTGTGGAACGAGCGGCGCCGGCTCGCCGCCCGCTCCGGGCTGCACGTCGCGCGGATCGAGCACCTGCTGCGCCGGTACGGGTCGTGCGCGCAGGACGTCCTCGACCTGGTCGCCGCCGACCCGGAGCTCGGCGCGCCGATCCCCGGCGCGGAGGACTACCTGTGCGCCGAGGCGGTCTACGCGGTGACGCACGAGGGCGCCCTGCACCTGGAGGACGTCCTCGCGCGGCGGCTGCGCGTCTCGATCGAGGAGTGGGACGGCGGCCTCGCCGCGGCGGAGCACGTCGCCGGCCTCCTCGCGCCCCGGCTGGGCTGGAGCCGCGAGGACGCCGCCGACGAGGTCAAGCGGTACGTCCTGCAGATCAGGGCGGAGCGCCGCGACGGGCCGGCGGTCGTGGAGCCGCCCGTCACCGCGGCTTAGGCGGCGGAGAACGTCGCGGTCATCGCGGTGACGCCGCCGGGCGCCTCGATCGACAGCTCCCCGTCCGGCGAGCCGGCCGCCGCGAAGGGCTGCCGCGCGTAGACGGGCCTGCGGGCGCGGAACGACAGTTCGTTCACCTTCAGGCCCGCCCTGCGCGGCAGTTCAAGGCAGAGGATCGCCAGCAGCGGACCGTGCACGACGAGGCCGCCGTGCCCCTCGACCTCCGTCGCGTACGTCTCGTCGTAGTGGATGCGGTGGGCGTTGTAGGTGAGCGCGCTGAACCGGAACAGCAGCACCGGGTCGGCGGTCACCGGCAGCGTCCACGGCGCCTTCACCTCGGGAGCCTCGAAGGACACCTCCGGCGGGCGGGACGCCGCGTCGCCGCTGCGGTAGACGAGGTCCTGCTCCTCGACCGCGATCTCGGCGCCGTCCCGCAGGAAGGTGTGCCGGACGGTCACGAACAGCATCTCGCCGCTGCGTCCCTGCTTGACGGCCGTGGACGCCAGCTCGGCGCGGCGCGTGACGGTGTCGCCGACGCGCAGCGGCTCGCGGACGCCGAACCGGCCGCCGGCGAACATCCGCCGCCGGTCGGGGATCGGCGGCAGGAAGTGCCCGGCGAGGGGGTGGCCGTCGGGTCCGAGTTCGCGCTGCGCGGGCCGGTCGAGGAAGTGCAGCCAGTGCCACAGCGGCGGCAGCTCCTCCCCCGGCGGCTCGACGTCCAGCACCCCGGCCAGCGCGGCAGACGGCGCCGCGCCGATGACCTCGACCGCCTCCACCGGTCCCGGCGACCAGCCGCCCACGTCGATCATCGCTTCACCTCTCGGCCGTCCGCCACTCCCCAGGGATTATGCCGACGGCCGGGAACGGTGCCCTGCCCGGCCTACTTCGCGAAGGCGTCGACGCCGGTCAGCTCCGCCGAGTACGCCCACAGCCGGGTGGCCTCGTCGGGGTCGGTCGCGTAGGGACGGACGCCCACGGGCGCGGGCGCACCCGCCTTGCGGCCGCGGACCTCCGGCACGTCGTCCGGTGTGGGCTCGGCGATGTCGCAGTCCATGCAGTAGACGCCGCCCATCCCGTCGAGGCGCGGCGACGTCGCCGCCCACACCGCCGTCGCGGCGCCCTGCTCCGGCGTCTTGAAGCCCTGGGCGATCTCGTTGCCGTCCTCGTCGATCCACCCGTACGCGATCTTGTCCTCCGTCGGGATGTGCCGCTGCAGCGGCGTGAGGATGCTGCCCGGATGGAGGGAGAACGCCCGCACCGCGTCCTTCGCCAGCGCGTCCAGGTGCACGGCGAACAGCACATTCGCCGTCTTCGCCTGCCCGTACGCCTCCCACCGGTCGTAGCCGCTCGTGAAGTGCGGGTCGTCCCAGCGCATCCGCGAGAAGTGGTGCCCCTGCGAGGAGACCGCGACGACCCGGGCGCCGGGCCGGACCGCCGGCCACAGCCGGTTCACCAGCGCGAAGTGGCCGAGGTGGTTGGTGGCGAACTGCGCCTCCCAGCCCGGCCCCACCCGGGTCTCCGGGCAGGCCATGACCGCCGCGTTGCCGATGACCATGTCGATGCCGCGTCCGGACTCCAGGAACCGGTCGGCGAACCCGCGCACGCTCTCCAGGTCGCCGAGGTCCAGCTCGTCCACCTCGATGTCGCCGACGCCCGCGAGCGCCTCCTTCGCCACCGCGGGGCGCCGCGCCGGCACCACCACGTGCGCACCTGCCCCGGCCAGGGCCCGCGTCGTCTCCAGCCCGAGCCCGGAGTAGCCGCCGGTCACCACGGCCAGCCTCCCCGACAGGTCGATGCCCGCCAGGACGTCGCGCGCCGTGCTGCCGAACCCGAAACCCGAATCGATCCTGCGTTGCGGAGTGATCATGCACCGTACGCTACGAGTTCGAGCGCACTCCAGGTCAAGCCGGGATCTCGGGGCAGTGCGTGCCGGTGTAGATCGTCGGCATGCAGCGGTTGCAGTGGATGCACAGCGACCGTGTCGAAGGATCCTCCGCGATCCTGTTCACCAGGTCGGGCTCGCGCAGCAGCGCCCGCCCCATCGCGACGAACTGGAAGCCCTCCGCCATCGCCTTGTCCATCGTCTCGCGGTTGGTGACACCGCCGAGCAGGATCAGCGGAAGGTCCAGCTCAGCCCGGAACTTACGGGCGTGCTCCAGCAGGTACGCCTCCTGGTACGGATAGGCGTGCAGGAACTTCGTGCCGGACATCCGGATGCCCGTGCGCAGCGGCTGCTTGAAGTTCGCGGCGAACTCCTTCACCGGCGCCCCGCCGCGGAACAGGTACATCGGATTGAGCAGCGAACTGCCCGCCGTCAGCTCCAGCGCGTCGACGGTGCCCTCCTCCTGGAGCCACCGGGCGACCTGAAGGCTGTCGTCGATCTCCAGCCCGCCCGGCACGCCGTCCCGCATGTTGATCTTCGCGGTGACGGCGATACGGTCGCCGACCTCCTCGCGCACCGCGCGGGCGATGCCGAGCGCGACCTTCGCGCGGTTCTCGATCGGCCCGCCGTAGGCATCATCGCGCTTGTTCAGCCGCGGACTGAGGAACGAGCTGGCCAGGTAGTTGTGCCCGAAGTGGATCTCGACGGCGTCGAAGCCCGCCTCGATCGCCAGCCGCGCGGCCTCGGCGTGCGCGCGAGTGACGCGCGCGATGTCCTCGGCCGTCGCGGGCTTGGTGAACCGCATCCCGATCGGGTTGAAGAACCGCCCGGCCGACAGCCCCCGCATCTTGTTGGACGCGGCATCGGCGACCGGCCCCGCGTGCCCGATCTGCGCCGACGCGGCCGCACCCTCGGCGTGCACGGCGTCGGTGAGGCGCCGCAGCCCGGGCACGACCTCGGGCCGCATGAAGATCTGCCGCCGCTCCGTGCGCCCCTCGGGGGCGACCGCGCAGTACGCGACGGTCGTCATCGCCACTCCCCCGGCGGCGGGTCGCCGGTGGTACTCGATCAGGTCGTCGGTGACGAGGGCGTCCGGCGTCATGCCCTCGAACGTGGCGGCCTTGATGACCCGGTTCCGCAAGGTGACAGGCCCGAGCTCCGCACTTTCGAAGACGTCCACACCGACCTCCGATCGAGGATCTTCCCAGCTCAGCCACGGGTCACGGGCAGGCACGCGGAGCGAGTGCAGCGAGCGGAGCGGGCCTGCCCGACGACGGACAATGCGTTTCGCGCGGAGCGCTAGCGGAGCGGGAAACGCCTTGTCCGTCGTGACGGGGGTTCCAGGGGGTCGCCCCCCTGGGATAAGTGGGCGTTTCGCGCGGAGCGCTAGCGGAGCGTGAAACGCCTCGTCCGTCGCAACGGGGGTTCCAGGGGGTCGCCCCCTGGGCAAAACGGGCGGGCACGCGGAGCGAGCGCCAGCGAGCGCAGCGGGCCCGCCCGACGACGGACGAGGCGTTTCGCGCGGAGCGCCAGCGGAGCGGGAAACGCCTTGTCCGTCGTGACGGGGGTTCCAGGGGGTCGCCCCCCTGGGAATCACAGCCTTTCGAGGATGGTGACGTTGGCCTGGCCGCCGCCTTCGCACATCGTCTGGAGGCCGTAGCGGCCGCCGGTGCGCTCCAGCTCGTGCAGCAGGGTCGTCATCAGGCGGGCGCCGGTGGCGCCGAGCGGGTGGCCGAGGGCGATGGCGCCGCCGTTGGGGTTGACCTTGGCCGGGTCGGCGCCGGTCTCCTTCAGCCAGGCGAGCACGACCGGCGCGAACGCCTCGTTGATCTCGACGGCGTCGAAGTCGCCGATCGTCATGCCGGTCTTCTTCAGCGCGTACGCGGTGGCGGGGATCGGCGCGGACAGCATCCGGATCGGGTCCTCGCCGCGCGCGGAGATGTGGTGGATGCGGGCGCGCGGGGTGAGGCCGTGGTCCTTGACGGCCTGCTCGGACGCGATGAGCAGCGCGGCGGACCCGTCGGAGATCTGGGAGGCGAGCGCGGCGGTGAGCCGGCCGCCCTCGACGAGGGTCTTCAGCCCGGCCATCTTCTCCCGGGTGGTGTCGCGGCGCGGGCCCTCGTCGGCGGTGACGCCCTCCAGCGGGACGATCTCCCGCTCGAAGCGGCCCTCGTCGGTCGCGCGGATGGCCCGCTGGTGCGACTCGTAGGCGAACGCCTCCATCTCCTCGCGGGAGATGTCCCAGTCGCGGGCGATCATCTCGGCGCCGTTGAACTGCGACACCTCGGCGTCGCCGTAGCGCGCGGTCCAGCCCTTGGAGCCGGCGAACGGGCCCTGCGTGAAGCCGAGCGGCTCGGCGGCGGTCATCGCGAACGAGATCGGGATCTGCGACATGTTCTGCACGCCGCCCGCGACGACGAGGTCGGACGTCCCGGCCAGGACGGCCTGCGCGGCGAAGTGCACGGCCTGCTGCGAGGAGCCGCACTGCCGGTCGACGGTCACGCCGGGGACCTCCTCGGGCAGCCCGGCGGCCAGCCAGCAGGTGCGGGCGATGTCGCCGGCCTGCGGGCCGACGCTGTCGACGTTGCCGAACACCACGTCCTCGACGGCGGCGGGGTCGACCTTCGCGCGGTCCATCAGCGCCTTCAGCACGTGGGCGCCGAGGTCGGCGGGGTGGACGCCGGCGAGCCCGCCCTTCTTGCGGCCGACGGGGGCGCGGACCGCTTCGACGATGTAGGCCTCGGCCATGGGGGGTGTCTCCTTCGGGACTAGCTCGCCTGGATGCCTTCGAGGACCATGGCGAGGTACTGCTTGGCGATGTCGTCGGCGGACAGCCGCCCGCCGTGCTGGTACCAGTTGGCCGCGACCCAGACGGTGTCGCGGATGAAGCGGTAGATCAGCGTCCGGTCGAGGTCGGCGCGGAAGGCGCCCTCCTCGACGCCGCGGTCCAGCAGGGCGAGCCACATCTTCTCGAAGCGCCGCTGCGATTCGAGCAGGTAGTGGAAGCGCTCGCCGGCCGCCAGGTGCTTGGACTCGTTCTGGTAGAGGACGACGGCGGGCCGGTGCCGGTCGATCGAGCGGAACGACTCGACGATGACGCCCTCCATGGTGTCGCGGGCGCTGAGGCCGGCGGCGAGGACGCGCTCGTAGGCCGCCCACATCTCGTCCAGGAAGGTCGACAGGATCTCGTCGGCCATCGCCTCCTTGGAGTCGAAGTGGTAGTAGAGGCTGCCGCCGAGGATGCCGGCGGCGTCGGCCACCTTCCGGACGGTGGTGGCGGAGTACCCCTGCGAGGCGAACACCTCGGCGGCGGTGGCGAGCAGTTCGGCCCGCCGCTCCGCGCGGGCGGTCGCGGTGCCCTCGGCGTCGCGCCGTCGTGGACTCATGGTCGGTTCCTATGCGTGCTGGGAAGACACGGAGACGACCTCCCCGGTCATGTACGAGGAGTAGTCGCTGGCCAGGAAGACGATAACGTTGGCCACCTCCCACGGCTCGGCGTAGCGGCCGAACGCCTCGCGCCGCGTCAGCTCGTCCAGCAGGTCCTCCGAGGTCACCTTGACCAGGTGCGGGTGCATGGCGAGCGAGGGCGAGACGGCGTTGATCCGCACGCCGAACTCGGCGGCCTCCAGCGCGGAGCAGCGGGTGAGGGCCATGACGCCGGCCTTGGCGGCGGCGTAGTGGGACTGGCCCTTCTGCGCGCGCCAGCCGATCACCGAGGCGTTGTTGACGATCACGCCGGCGCCCTGGTCGCGCATGATGCGCAGTGCGGCGCGGGTGCAGCGCATGGTGCCGTTCAGGGTGATGTCGAGGACGCGTCCCCACTGGTCGTCGGTCATGTCGACGAGGTCGGCGGTGCCGCCGAGGCCGGCGTTGTTGACGGCGACGTCGATGCGGCCGAAGCGTTCGACCCCGAGCGCGTACAGCGCCTGCACCTGCTCCTCGTCGGTGACGTCGCAGGCGAGGGAGGCGACCCGGTCGGCGCCGAACTCCTTCTCCAGTTCCTGCGCGGACGCGGCGAGCCGCCGCTCGTGCGCGTCGGAGATCAGGACGCGGGCGCCCTCCTCCAGGCAGCGGCGGGCGGCGGCGCCGCCGATCCCGGCGCCGGCGGCGGCGGTGATGACGACGGCGCGGTCCTTCAGCAGGCCGTGCCCGGGGACGTAGGGGGGCGGCGTCATCCGCGAGCCTCTCTGGGGAGGCCGAGCACGCGCTCGGCGATGATGTTGCGCTGGATCTCGTTCGACCCGGCGTAGATCGTGTCGGAGCGGGAGAACAGGAACAGCCGCTGCCAGTCGCTGAGGTCGTAGGGCTCGCCGTCGGCGATCATCCCGGCGGCTCCGAGGACGTCCATGGCGAGTTCGCCGAGCTCGCGGTGCCAGGTGCCCCAGACGAGCTTGGAGATGGACGACTCGGGGCCGGGTGCGCCGGACGCGACGCCCGCCATGGTGCGCACCGCGTTCAGCCGCATGACCTCAAGGCCCATGTAGGCGCGGGTGAGCCGGTCGCGCAGCAGCGGGTCGTCGACGGCGCCGGTGCGGCGGGCGAGGTCGAGGACGCCCTCGAACTCGCGGCGGAACCCGACCTGCTGGCCGAGGGTGGCGACGCCGCGCTCGAAGCCGAGCGTGGCCATCGCGATCTTCCAGCCCTCGCCGGGCGCGCCGACGATGTCGCCGGCGTCGGTGCGGGCGCCGTCGAAGAACACCTCGTTGAACTCGGAGGTGCCGGTGAGCTGGACGATCGGCCGGATGTCGACGCCGTCCTGCTTCATCGGGACGAGCAGGTAGGACAGGCCGTGGTGGCGGGACGAGCCGGGCTCGGTGCGGCAGACGACGAAGCACCAGTCCGATTCGAGGGCGTTGGACGTCCAGACCTTCTGCCCGTCGACGGTCCAGTGGTCGCCTTCGAGCACGGCACGGGTCTGCACGTTGGCGAGGTCGGAGCCGGCGTTGGGCTCGGAGTAGCCCTGGCACCAGAGCTCCTCGACGGCGACGATCGGGGGCAGGAACCGGGCCCGCTGCTCGTCGGTGCCGAACGCGATGATGGTGGGGCCGAGCAGGTTCTCGCCGATGTGCCCGACGCGGGCGGGGGCGTCGGCGAGCGCGTACTCCTCGTTGAAGATCACTTGCTGCCGGACGGTCGCGCCGCGGCCGCCGTGCTCCTCGGGCCAGCCCACGCACGTCCAGCCGGCGGCGGCCATGTGGCGCTCCCAGGCCAGCCGCTCCTCGAACGCCTCGTGCTCGCGGCCGGGCCCGCCGAGGCCGCGCGCGTGCGCGAACTCGCCCGACAGGTTGGCCTCCAGCCAGCCGCGGACCTCGGCGCGGAACGCCCGGTCCGCAGGGGACTCGTTCTGGTTCACGCCCGGAACTCTACCAAACAGTTGTTAGAAAGAATCGGCCTCCAGGGCCGGTTCCACCTCGCCCGCCTGCGCGGCCTGCGGCGCGGGCTCCGCCGCGGGCACCGCGGCCCGCTCCCCCGCCGAGCGCTCCCGCACCGCGGGCAGGTCGCGGTGGAGCAGGTCGAACAGCCGGTCCCAGCGGGCCAGCACCGTCTCCGGCTGGAAGCGCTGCACCGACGCGCGGGCCTCGGCGCCGAGCGCGCAGCACAGCTCCGGGTCCTCGATCAGCCGCCCCAGCGCCTCGGCGAACGCGGTGGTGTCCCCCGGCCGCACGAGCAGGCCGCCCGTCTCCTCGCCCCGCTCCCCGAGCAGCATGCGGACGCCCGGCGCGCAGTCGAACGCCACCGTCGGCAGCCCGTACGCCATCGCCTCCATCACCGACATCGGCAGGCCCTCGGCGCGCGACGGGAGCGCGAACACCGACGCCTCGACCATCGCCTCCTCGACGTCGGCGACGACGCCGCGGAACTCGACCGTCCCGCACAGGCCGGCGGCGGCCGCCTGCTCGCGCAGCGCGTCCTCGTCCGGCCCGGTCCCGTAGATGTGCAGCCGCCAGTCCGGATGGTGCTCATGCACCCGCTGCCACGCCTCCAGCAGCAGGTCAACGCCCTTCTCATAGGACAGCCGCCCCACGCAGGCGACCGCGGGCAGGTTGAGCGTCGGGTACACCGACGGCGTCACGTGCAGCGCGTTCGGGATGTGGTCGGCGTTCGTCATGCCGTCCCTGGCCCAGGCGTCGGCGTCCTCCGGGGTCAGCGTGAGGAACCGGTCGGCGTCCGCGAAGTGCCGCTTCACCCGCCGGTACCGGGAGGACTTGCGGCTCGCCTTGTACGACTCGTGGCTCATCCCGACCACCCGCAGGCCCGCGGTGCCGGCCCGCCGGACCCACTCCATCGCCCACACCTGCGGCACGATCACCACGCCGCCCGGACGGGCCGCCGCGAACATCCGCGTCAGGCGGGCGGCGCCGCGCCGCTGCGCGGCCGAGCGCCACACGTCGCGTCCGCGCGCCCCCGCGTTCAGCCGGTCCCGCAGCCGATCGGGCCGCCACTCCAGCACCGGCGGACGCCACGTGTCGTGCAGCACCTCCACGGCGTAGGACCCGTCGCGGCCGTGGTGGTGCGGCGGCGCCTCCCCGCGCGTGACGCCGACGAGGGTGACGCGGTCGCCGCGCTCGGCGAGCATCCGCGCCATGTGGTGCGCCCAGCGCTGCAGGCCACCCAGTTCGTCGACGTTGTTGCACACGATGAAGACGTCGCGCGGCATGTGCTCAGCGGTTCCGGTGGGAACCATGGGCGCTCCTTTCTCCGAAGTAACGGTCCACGACGGTGCGCGCGGCGGTGCCGCGGTCGTGCTCGCCGAACCGCGCGGCGAACGCGCGGCGCCGCGCCGCGTGCGCGGCCCCGGCGGCGTCCAGGTCCGCGAGCGCGGCGATCAGCTCGTCCTCGGTCCGGGTGACCGGGCCGGGCGCGTGCTCCTCCAGGTCGAAGTAGCCGGTGGCGTGCTCGCCGTCCGGCGGCAGGTGCAGCACGATCGGCCGGTCCAGCAGCGCGTAGTCGAACATGATCGACGAGTGGTCGGTGACGAGGGCGTCGGCGAGCAGGAGCAGCAGTGTCACGTCCGGCACTCCCCCGACGTCCCGCATGACCCGCGCGGCGGACGGCGGCAGGTTCGCCCGGCACAGGTAGTGCGGGCGGACCAGCAGGACGATCTCGTCGCCGAGTTCGCGGGCGAACCGCACCGGGTCGACGGGCGGCTCCATCGGCGTGACCGGCCCGCCCGTCGGCTCGGTCCGGAAGGTGGGCGCGTAGAGGACGGTGCGGCGGCCGTCGTCCAGCCCGAGGGTGCGGCGCAGCGCGGCGACCTCGGCGGCCAGCTCGGCGTCGCCGTCCGTCCCGTTGACCAGCGGGTCGTTGCGCGGGTACCCGGCCGGCACCAGTTCCGCTCGGACGCCGAGCCCCTTGGCCAGGGTGTCCACGTCGTGGCCGGACCGGACGAGGAAGCAGTCGAAGCGGTCGACCATCCGCGCGAGCCGGGCCCTGCAGGAGACGGGCCCGCTCTTCATCCGCGGCTGGTCGAGCCCCATCAGCTTGTACGCCGACCCGTGCCAGGTCTGGATGTAGGTGGTCTCCGGCCGTTTGCGGAGGCGGTCCGGGTAGCCCTGGTTGTCGACCCAGAACTCGGCGCGCGCGAGCGCCAGGTGGTAGCGCCACGACTCCCGCCTCACCAGCTTCGCGTCGGCCGGGAAGCCCTTCGCCGACGACGCGTACGACCACACGGCCTCGACCGGGCGGCCGGAGCGGCGCAGCTCCCGGTAGATGTACTTCGGGTTGTCGGAGTAGTGCAGGCCGAGATGGCTCTCGAACACCACCAGGCCCGTGCGGACCGGCAGCCGGGTCAGGATCCGGTTGAACACCGCGGCCTTCGTCCTGCTCGAAGCGAGCGTGCGGCGCATGGACCGCTCCAGCCGGCGCGCCCGGCGCCAGCCGAGCCGCGCCGGCGGGCTCCCGGCGACGCGCGCGACGGCGGTGGCGGCGCGCCGCGTCCTCGGGTCGCCGGTCTCGAGCGTGAACGACAGATGCCCGCCCTCGGTGATGTACGAGCGGAGCGTGTCGCCCGCGAGGCGCGTCAGGCGGGGCCGGACGGGCAGCCCGACGCCGCGCAGTCCGGGTTCGCTCCCCGGGCCCGCGCCCGCCCCGGCGGGCTCGCCCGGGCGGATGGCCATCGCCTCGCCGTCCACCTTCACCAGGAGCCGGACGTCCCACACCGGATCGACGAACCCGAACGGCCGCACGCGGGTGCGCGGGTCGAACTCGGCGCGCCACGCGAGCCGGTCGCCCTCGTGGACGATCTCGGCGGGCACCCGCGCCCGGCCGGCGCCGCGCCGCCGGTCGCGGAACTCCAGCGAGGCCGACAGCCGCGCGCCGCGCGGGATCCGGCCCAGCGGGTTCAGCACGTGCCCGGCCAGGTGCGCGCGGCGGCCGCGCATCTCCAGCCGGGTCACGGTCGCGGCCGGCAGCAGCTCCCCGAGCGGGCGCTGGTGGAAGCCGAAGTCGGTGACGTCCAGGACGCGGCGGCCGAGGTCCCCGCGCGGCGCGCCCGCACCCCAGAAGATCCGCCCGTCCCGCTCCACCAGCCGGGCCTGCAGCTCCGAGGCCCGGCCCGGCAGGTACTCGGCGGCGGCCAGCGCCCCGGCCCGGTCGCCCTCCCTGACCAGGAACGCGGCGATCGCGGCCAGCGGGTTGGCCGTCTCGAACACCACCGGGTCCAGCCCGGCCAGGTAGCCCGCCGCCAGGTCCAGGAACCGGGCCCGGTACACCGGGTCGCGGTCGCGCAGTTCGCGCAGGTAGAGCAGCAGGTCGTGGTTGACGAACTTGGCGTCCTTGGCGCGCTTCAGCGCGTCCGCGCCGCGCAGCTCGAACAGCATGTCGATGCGCCGGTGGATCTCCAGCCGGTCGGCGAAGTTGGCCAGCTCGTCCCGGCGGTTGGAGATCGACGGCATCGCCCGCCGGTCCTGGACGAGCCAGTTGTAGACCCGGTGCGGGATCAGGGCCGTGCGCGCGGCGGCCATGTACGCCTCCGCGCTGAACAGCAGGTCCTCGTAGTGCAGCCGCTCGACGAAGCGCAGCGCGCCGTCCTCCAGGAGCCCCCTGCGGTAGAGCTTGTTCGTCGACAGGGTGTCGTAGAGCAGGTCGGGGTTCTCCTCCAGCGACCCGTACACGGCGCTCTGCTCGTAGAGCCACGGATACCAGGGCCGGACGCGGCCCTTCGCCTCCTTGGGCAGGTCCAGGAAGATCCGGTCGCAGCGCCCGGAGACCAGGTCGGCACCTGTCTCCTGCGCGGCCGACAGCAGGTTGAGGCAGGCGTGCCGGTCCAGCAGGTCGTCGCTGTCGAGGAACATCACGTACCGGCCCTCGGACCGCTCGACGCCGACGTTGCGCGGGCGGCCGCAGCCCCCGGAGTTGACCGGCAGGCGGACCGCCCGGACCCGGCCCGGATGCGCGGCGGCGAGCCGTTCCGCGGCCTCGCCGGTGCCGTCGGTGCTCGCGTCGTCGACGATCACGGTCTCGACGCCGCCCAGCGACTGCGCCAGCGATGAGGCGACCGCCCTCGGCAGCCGCGCGGCGTCGTTGTAGGCGATCACCACGACGCTCACATCCGGGCGCACCCGCATGGGCATCCCCTTCCGCTCCTCCGGCGTGCCAGGGATTCCTTTCCATCAAGGAGGCGTCAAGGGCCAACCCAGATCAAAAGGTGTCAATGCTTAGCATTACCCGCCAGCACGCGGCAGACCACCAGGGAACGCCAAAGGCGCCCGGCCGGGGCCGGGCGCCTTCACTCCGCACGAACAACTCGTTCTCCGTGCGGATCCGACGATCAGGACTTGGCGTAGTCGGGGTATCCGTAACCCACGACTTCGGACTTGTCGCGGATCTTCTCCTGGACGGAGTTGCCGGTGTTGCCCTCGACCGTGGTGATCGTCCCGTTGCCGTTGTCCTTGACGACGAGGCCGACGTGGTCGATGCCGTCGATCCCGCCGCTGGACCCGTTCTGCCAGTCGAAGAACACGACCGAGCCGGGCCGGGCCTTCTGGCCCCACTTGCCCTCGTCCTTGAACCAGTTGGCGTGCGAGACGGTGTAGGCGTCCCAGCCCATGTTCTTCACGCCGGTCTTGGCGCTGAGCCACGAGACGAACATGTCGCACCACTCGGCGCCCCGGTAGTCGCCCACGCTGCCGCCGTCGCGCCGGGCGGTCACCGCGGCGTGCGGGGTGGAGGCGTACCAGTCGGCGTACTTGGTGGAGCCGTCGCGGTTCGGGCCCTCGCCGATCTGCGACTTCGCCAGCTTGATCACGGTCTGCGCGTCAACGGAGCGGGCCGACTTGGCCGCGGCCGCGCGGCCCGGGCGCTCGGCCTTGGCGTGCACCGAGCGGCCGGCGCCCGCGTCCTCGCGGCTCGCCGCGGCGGCGGCCTGCGCGGGGGTCTCGGCGGACGCGGTGCCGCCGGTCAGCGGGTTGAAGATCGACAGCCCGATCGCCCCGGCCATCACGCCCGCCACGGCGACGCCCACGGCCCGGTCCTCGGGGCTCATGCGGGCGAGCGCGGCACGGGGGGCGGCGCCGGACAGGCGCAGCGCGCTCAGTCGGGGGGCGATGTTCTTGGTAAAACGATCGAAACGACCGGTCATGCAGGGAATCTCCTTGTCTCCCATGACGCCTACCGGGTTAGCTGACGGATTCGGGCATGGAAGAGCCCTACGGCGCGCCCTGCGGACGCGCCGATTCACCCCTGGAACCTTGGGTCCCCGGCTCCGTCCGGTCGGATGGACCTGGACGGACTCGGCCTCGCACCGCGGATCGCGGTGCCGGATATTCGGATGTATCTCGGCGACTGATCTCGAGGGGGCGCGCATCGTGTGGCGCGCGTCGCGTGCGGATTCCGCTCAGCGACCCTCGGCCGCGCATGGAAGCGGCCGGCGTGCAACGCATGGAACGCGCTGCGTGATTCGTGCAAGAAGGTACCAACCATCACCGGAAAAGCAAACCGGCCGCAAAAGGATCTTTTGCCTGGTCAACGCCATGGGAACCCCGGTTCAACGACCGCCCGTCGCCATACCTTCCCGATCTTTCCCCGGCCGCCCGGAAACCCTTACGGCATCGGGGATTCCCGACCTCGCCCCTTGATCGGGAAAAGGTAAAATGATCAAATGCGGGACGGCCCTCGCGCCCTTCCCGAAAGGCGCACTCATGGCGGCGCAGGTCACAACGCGCCCGCCATCCCACTGGAGAGGTGCTCTACGTCACACCCGATCAGAGGGCGCCTGACCTGCCGGTGATCACTCCACGTGCAGGGCGAACATCGTGGTGTCGTCGGCCGCCCGGTCGTGCTCCATCCGCGCGAGCACCTCGTCCAGCGCCAGCTCCGGCCCCGCCGACGACTCCCGGAGAATGCCGGTCAGCCGCGCGATCCGCTCGTCGAGATCGGTGTCCCGGCGCTCCACGAGCCCGTCGGTGTAAAGGAACAGCAGATCCCCCCGCCGCAGTTCCGTGGAGATCGTCGCGTATTCCCAGTCCGGCAGCGCGCCGAGCATCGGGTCGCGATAGACCTCCAGCGGCTCGGCGTGCCCGTCCCGCACCAGGATCGGCGGCAGATGCCCCGCGCACGTCCACTCCATGACCCGCCGGTCCGGCCGGTAATAGCCGACGATCGCGGTGCCCGTCGCCGGCGGGTCCATGCTGCCGACCAGCTCGTTCAGCCAGCCCACCAGCTGCCCCGCCGGCTCGCCCGTGCACGACAGGCCGAGCAGCCCGTTGCGGCTGCGCGCCATCGACGCCGCCGCCGGCAGCCCGTGCCCCGCCGCGTCCCCGATCGCGAACAGCGCCCGCCCGTCCGGCATCGGCCGGGTCGCGAACCAGTCCCCGCCGATCCGCGCGGTGCTCTCCGCCGCCAGCGCCCGGATCGCCACCCGCAGCCCGGGCAGCGCCTCGACCTCCCCCTCGTCCGGCAGGATCGCCCGGCGCAGCGTCACCGCCACCTTGCGCTCCTGGGCCGTGCGCGCCTGCTGCTTGAGCATCTGCCGGCGCGTCTCCGCCAGCGCCCGCTCCACCCCGCGGCGCCGGGTGATGTCCTGCGAGACGATGTTGATCGACACCGGCAGGCCCGAGTCGTCCAGCACCGGCTCGGCGAACACCCACAGGTGCCGCGGCGCACCGTCCTTGCCGATCACCCGGTGCTCGGCCTCCACCGGCTCCCGGCGGGAGAACATCGTCTGGACGGCCTCCTCGACCAGCGGCAGGTCGTCGTCGGCCACCACCTTCGGCAGGTCGTGCGGCGCCGGCGGCACCTCGTCCGGGGCCAGCCCGTAGTTGGCGAGCATCTGCGGCGTCCAGTCCGCCTGCCCGGTGACCAGGTCCCACTCCCCGAACCCGATCAGCGCCAGCCGCTCCACCCGCTCCAGCCGCCGCGCGCTGCGGTCCTCGCCCGTGTGATACCGCCAGCTGATGCCGACGCCCGTCGGTACCCGGACGCACCGCACGCTCATCCTGGACGAGCGCGACAGTCCGCCCTGGACGGTCGAGTACATGATCGAGTCGCGGTCCAGGGTCGCCCCCTCCTCGAGCACCGCGACGTACTCGTCGAACAGCCCGCTGAGCGCCGCGCCCGGATCCGTCCGCAGCAGCCGCTGCCCCTTCAGGTCCTCGGCGCCCCGCCCGAACAGGTCCCGCGCGGCCTCGTTCAGCTCGGCGTACAGGAAGTCCTGCACGTCGCCGTCCGGGCCCCGCACCGGCACCAGGTGCGCCGCCGAGTCCAGCGCCCCCTCCAGCAGGCCCCGGGCCACCGGATCCTCGGGCAGCCCGGCGATGATCTCCGGATCCCCCTCGGTGTCCTCGGCGGCCAGCTGGTGCAGCAGGTCCTCGGCCTCGGAGACCATGCCCCGCCGGGCGGGGCCCTCCGAGCGCGGCGGCCGCCGCCCGGCCACCACCGCGCCCTCGGTCCCCACACCGCCGCCCTGGACGACCATGGCCGCCGCCTCGGGCAGCTCCATCTCCAGGTCCCGGGCGAGCCAGATGAGGTGCTGCAGCGCCTCACCGGGCGGCACTCCGAGCCGCCGGGCCAGCATCACCCGCGCCTCGGCCAGCACCGCACGGTCGTGCGCCGCGCCCCGCAGGCCCTCGAGGTCCGCCGCGTGCACTCCAGGCGGCCCCCACGTGCCGTCCGCTTCCGACACCCCAGTCCCCCGTTCGGCGTTTCATGCCCTGGGAGAAAAAAGCTACATACGTCGACGAAGGTCCGTTGGCCGCCATCTTCGTTACCAGTCCGGATCTTTACCCGGCTTTTTCTTTTCGCCCCGATAAGACCGCTTTCACTGACCTTTCGGGGACGAACCCATGGCCACCTCTGTGACCCGCATCACACCCTTTGCCAGGGCCGTCACGCACGCCGCCGCCCGCTCGGCGGACGTCCCCTCCGGATGCAGCGTCAGCACCGCGACGGCCTTGCCATCCACCACCCCCGTGGTGTGCAGCGCGGGCCGCCCGAGCCCCAGCTCAGCAGGCGCCGGCCGCCGATCAGGCACGTCCTCGAACCCCGACCACCCCTGCTTGACCGCCCCCACCAGGCCAAAGACCTGATCGAACCCGTCAGCACCCCGATCCGCCATCCTCCGCAACCACCCCAGCACCAACCGCCCCTCCGGCACCCCCACCGCATACCGATAGACCCGCACCACGTCCCCCGCGCTCATCCCCACATACCCCCACCACCCGGGCATGTCCGCCGGCGGCGGCACGGTCTCCCTCAACCCGGCCCGCCGCACCATCCGCTCGACGATCTCGCCCTGCCCGCCCCGGTCCCACAACTCCGACGCCGCCGCGTCATCGCTCACCCGCAGCATCGCCTCGGCCAGCTCCAGGTCCCGCCCCCGGACCACCCTCCCCCGCAGGAAGTCGAGCGCCAGCAGAACCTTCACCACCGAAGCCGCCCGGAACACCTCGTCCGGCCGCCGCTCCGCTCGCGCACACCCGCGCGCCAGATCGAACACGGCCCACGAGGCCCGCACCCCCGGCGGCACCTCCACGCCCGAGAACCCGGTACGCACGACCCTCCAGACTGCGCTAGAGTAATCACGCCCGCTGCAGCGGGCACCGGGACGTAGCGCAGTTTGGCAGCGCACTTGACTGGGGGTCAAGGGGTCGTGGGTTCAAATCCCGCCGTCCCGACAGAGAAGTACCAGCTCAGAGGCCGTTTCCTCCACACGGAGGACCGGCCTCTTGATCGTTTGTTAGCCGTTCGTTAGTGAACCCAGCCGCCCCTGGCGGCACTCACCCGGTTCACACAGGACCAGAAGAACCGGCCCCGGCCCGCTCCAGCCCACCGGATGTTCACACATCCGGTCCCCACCCGCTCCCCCATGATCCTCATCCGATCCGGAGCGCCGCCGAGCATCAAGGCCGGGCAACCCGGGCAGCAGTGCCCTCGCGACGATCGACAAGCCAGCGCCCTGCCAGCAAGTCCGGATCCTGATCTCCGTATCCGACCTGGACGACATGCTGAGCGTGCTCCGCATCGCCGACTCCGAAGCCGTAACGCGCGATCCACCAGCTAGAAGAGCCCGACGGGCAACTGGGATGAAGTAGTCCCCCATGTTGACGATGGCCGCTGGGCGGTCGCTCACGGCCCTCGTCGCCTCGGTCGGGCTTGGGGCGCGGGTTCGGACGGCGCCGTCCGGGTTGGTGCATGCTGTGGCAGTGGAGCCCACGCGTTCGGGAAAGCCGCCATGGCCAGGCGCGCTTGTGCGCTGGGCTCAGGCGGCTGCGGCACAGGACGCTCGGCCGCGGGCCTTGCTTCTCTGGCATGGGCGGCGGCTCTTCGCGCGGCGTCGGCCTGGGCTTGGCGCTGCTGGAGATGGCGGAGTTCGGCGATGGTGTCGAGCAGGGTGACGAGGTTGGCGATGAGCAGCACCGTGGACACCACCGTCCGGTTCTTGATGACGCCGGTGCGTGCGAGCAGGCGGGCTGCAGTGCGCAAGGCGTCCCCGGCAGGAGTCGGAGTGGGAATGCGCCCATAAGGTGCGCGCGCAGCACGGTCGTAGGTGACGGCGGCGCGATGCAGATGACGGTTGCCGGTGACTTTGGCCGCGACGTGAAGGGCGTCGGACGCCGCCCAGCAGGCGTCCTGCACCGCATACGGGCTGACCGCCAGGTACCGGCGGATCTGAGCGGTGGCGTAAGCAGCGGCCCGTGCCGCATCGTCGTAGAACCCCTGACGTTCCTCCTGCGTCAGTTCGTCATGCTCGACAGCCTGTGCATGCGGCGGCCCCGGCGAGGCCCAACGCCTGAGAAGGCGGGACAGTGACAGGTCGTCGGCAAGGCGGCTGCCGGGATACCAAGTCGGTTCCACGCCAGCGCGATCGACGGGAAACGCGACCGCGTATCCGGTCACTTGCCTAGGGCTGGTCTGGCTGTGGCGGGCCTTTACCAGGAACCCGCCCTCTTGCAGCCGGTCGAAGAATTCGGTGGTCGTCCCGGACTCGTCCGCCGCGCGGCGGACGGCGGTCCGCAGCAGGACTCGTTTCGTCCGCGTGGACATGTACCGTCCGTCCAGCGGACGGACGCCGGACCGCGCCGGATCAAAGTCGTCCGCACCGGTCCACCGGCGGCGAAGCTTGGGCAGCGTGAGGTCGTCGGCGAGCTTGCCGCCGCCGAACCACACGGGTCGGCCGTCCCCGTTCACATCGCCGCGGACCGCCACCGCGTAGCCCGTGGCCTCACCGGCCGTCCGCTGACTGAAACGCCGGCGGACCAGGACACCATCGTCTTGCAGACGCTGGAAGAACTCCGCCTCACTGCTCGCCCCGGCCGCCGCCGTCTGGACTGCACGCTGCAGAAACGTACGGGACGGTACTTCCTGGCCACGGCGGACGGCCTTCTCCATCTCGCCCCGGCTCGACCGCCGCGCCGCCGTCCGGTCCGCTGGCGCCGTCCCCCGCAACCCGTACCGCCGCTCGACCGCCCGACAAGCGTCCCGGACCCGGTAACCGTCATTCCACACATCAGGCCGCCCTCCGTCCTGGCGGGCCAAGGTCGCCACGATGTGGACATGGTCGGCGGCATGCCGGACCGCCACCCACCGAACCGCCCCGAAGTCCCCCTCCCGGGCAAGCCCGACCCGGTCCATCACCTCGCAAGCGATCCGGGCCCACTCCCCATCGGACATCACCGGGTCCTCGGGCGCCGCCCGCAACGGCAGATGCCACACCGGCTGCCGATAGTTCCGCTCCCCCAACAGCGCCAACGGCTGAGTGAGCAGCGCGTCCAGGCGCCGAAAGTCCCGGCTCCCGTTTGCCCGCACACCGGGCTCCAACTCCGACGGCGTCCGAAATCCCGCGACGATACGAGGATCGCGATGCTCCTCGTTCCGCCCAGGACCGTACAGATAACGGAGCAAGCCCTGCACACGCCGCCCACGCCGTATCTTCCCGATCAACCACGGCCCCCGGCCGGCCGCTCAAGGCAGCCGATGCCGCAACTCCTGAGCCAGATCATCGAGCCGCTCAATAGCGCGCGCCGCCGCCTGGGCGTACCAGCGAAGCTGCTCGACCAGCTCACCAGAGTTCAACGCCGCAACAGCCTGATTGAGATTCACCCCGACCCGCTGCACCTGCCCGGCAGCCAGCAACACCGCCGCCAGCGCCTCCCGCAACACGGCGTACTCCGACACCACCCGTCCCTGCGCCGCCGCCAAACTCGCCTGCGCCACGAACGCCCCCAACGCCAACCCCTCGCTCGCCGCCGCAGCCGCCATCACCGCATGCTCCTGCTCCGATAAGGCGATCCTCACCGACCGGTTCCGCTGCGGCGACCGAAGCGACCGACGCCTCCGCACCCCCGAATCCGACACCGACTTGCCTACCTCAGGCGTATGCCTCACCCCCTCGGGGGATCGTGCCCGATCCCCCCTACCCGTGGCTGGACCGCGCCCGGTCCAACCACCACAAATGAACGATCTCTATTACTTGCTCCGCCACGGCGAGGCCCGGCGAGCCCGCAACGGCTTCACGCCGCCCGCCGCCTGACCGCCACCCCATCGGCGCTCCGAACCGGGGCGTTCAGAGACGAGCGCTGCCCACAGCGGCGCACCACCTCGCCCAGCCCCGCATGCAAGCAATCACAAGCAACATTCGTGGTAGTCAGCGTCTAAAGTTGCTCGCACTTTATACTGCCTGCCCCGAAGGCCGGGCATCAACTTCACGACCGGCGCGCCGCGACATCGCCACCCCCGCGATCACCTACCGGGAGATGGTGAGCGGTGTTGGGCGGGTGCTGCGGCCAGTAGCCGCCGGACATACCGGCGCCGACGTAGATGTAGTTCACCGGTATGGCGGCCAACGCCGCGCTCGAGTCTTTCCTTCTCGTCGAACAGCTCGCGATCCGCGGTGTTGCCGCTGGGGAACGTGAACCACATCTCGATCGAGCCGGGCGAAGTCTGGACCTGGTCGTCGAGAGGCAGTCGCACAAACCACGAGGAGTCTGCGAACGCGGCCAACGTCGCGTCAGGGAACGGCCCGGCCGTCCTGGGGGGTGATGTTGGAGTACCGGGAATTCTCCGCGTCGAACCCATCGAGCGCCTGGGGTGCACAGGCGACCTCCCCAACCCGCAATAGGTGACCAATGGCGACTCGGTACACCTGCAAGAAGCCGGTCGCCTTCGGCGCCGCCAGGCTCCAAGACCCGCCGTTGTCATCGCGACATGCGTGACCGTGAAGGTCACTGGATAGCAGGTCACATGGCAAGCGAGTTGGAGGGGCCGGGACCGTCACATCGGCAGACACGGAAGCTGCTCCGTATTGCCGACTCTGTGGGTCACGGCTAGCGATCGATGACCCCAACGGTGCCCGCTGCTCTCTCCAGATCGCCCAGGAGGGACTCGGCCAAGGCCTCCTCCGCGATCGCGACGTCGTGAGTGGTGAGAGACCGGGCGAGTTCGGTGTCCCAGGGACTGTCCGAGACGCGGCCCGCGGAAGAGAAGGGCCCCGACGCGTCGGCCAAGGCGGCCAGGTAGTCCGCTACGGACATCCGCCAGGGCAGCGCCCCCGTCCTGGCCATGACATAGGCGGCGATGCGCAGGCCCTCACCGTCGAAATCCCCGTGATACCGGAGCACGCGGCCGGAGGCGGCGAGGCCTCGGAGGAGACGGACGGCAGCACTGTTGGGCCAGCCCGACGAACAGACCATCGGTGGGCATCGCTTACCCAGGCGTTGGACGGCAAGAGCGACGATCGTGGGATTCTCCGTCACCCATACGGGAGATCCGACGCCTTCCAGGTCGGAGGCCTCGACGAGTTGCGCGAGCGTGACAACGCAGGCCTGTCCGGCATCCGCCCAGAGATTCAGCGAGCGCGCAAAAGGGTCTGAGCCGCTCGGACGCAATCCTGCGACGAGCACCGTGGTGGACAAGGAGTCACAGGCGATCCCGGCCCTTTCCCAAAGCGCTCGGCGTTCGGACGCGTCGCTGGGAGGGTCGATGCCGTACAGGCAGGCGAGCGCCTTCAAGACGGCACCGGACACGCGACGCCCAACGTCCAGCGCGTGCGGATCGCCGAGTGTGTCGTTCGCGAAGGCGGCGAGCGGGCGGCCGTCGGCGGGCAGCGCGACGAGCACCGAGAGAACCTGCTCCAGCATGCTACGGGTGTCTTCGAGGGAGCCCGCGACGAGGCCGCGCCGCCGGACGTCGGCGACCCAGTCGAGGAGCGCCGGCTCGGCGGCGACGACCGGATGCCCGGCCAGCCAACTCCAGAGTGCGGCGCGCTCCCGTTCCCGGTCACGGCGCTCGGCCGCCCGGTCTCCGATCGGTCCGATGATCGCTTCGGTGGCGGTCCGAGTGTCGCAGCCGGCGATCTCGCCCAGCACGGCGTTCAGCCGGACGACCGCGATGGTCAGAGTGGACGGCGGGTACCTGTCCATGCCGAGCAGGTCCGCGAGCGCGGCACGGTGATGCTCGCCAAGCCCGCTGACCGTGACTCTGCTCACCGCGGCGCCTGAGGAGAACCGTCGGTGCAGTTCCTTCCACAGTGGGAGGAGGTCGGAGGAGTGCAGCCGATCAGGAATCGCCATCGAGGTCCTCGATCGGGAACAGTCCGTCGTCGGCGGGCAGGGTGCGGTGCCCGTCCCAGATGAAGCGGGCGGTGGTGACCGCGTTGTCACCATCACCGTCGGCGCCGGTGATGAGCTGGTGGATCGCGATGCCGTCGAGCTCCTGGTAGTCGCACCACTCGTGGTCCGAGGTAAGGACCAGGTCGAGGCCCAGGCTGACCAGGAGGTCGAACACTTGACCGCGGTTGGTGGTGTCCACGCCGACGAACACCTCGTCGAGGAGGATGAACCGCGGGCAGTGGGGGTCGGTCTGGTAGTGGGCGGCCACGGCGGCGAAGAGCGGCAGGTGAAGCGCGATCGCCTTCTCTCCGCCGGAGAGCGCTCCGTGGAGTTTGCGGGTCAGGTCCTGCCACCCTTTCCCGTCGGCGCGTTCGAGACGCACGGTGAAACGGTGCCAGGCGGTGTAGTCGAGCACCTCCATCAGCTGTTCTTCCCAGCTCGCGGCGGTGTTCGCCGCTCTCGCCTCTTCAACCCGATCTCGGAAGAAGCGGTACAAGGCCTCCTTGTCCTCGTTTCCCAGCCCGGCCGGGTCGCGGAGAAGGAGTTGACGGGCCGTGCGTATACCGGCCGACTGCTGTGGGTCGACCTCCCAGACGAGTCGCACGGCAACCTGGGACGCGGTCCGCACGCGCGCGAGGCGGCGATTCATGCCGTCCACGAGGTCACCGGCCTGCCGGATCCGGTCGGCGAGATGGCGGCGGGTGTCGCCTGCGAGGGTGCGGTCGAACAGGTCGCGTTCCTTGTCCGTGATGTCGGTGCGTCGCCGATCCCGCTCCTCGGCCAGGGCGGTGCTCAACTCGGCCGCTCCGACGCGGACCCCGCTCATCGTCGCCGTGAGGATCTGAACGTCCTCATCCGGTACGAGTTCCAGGTCGGCCTGGTCCGCCAGGACGTCCCGGGCGTGGTGCATGGCCTCGGACAGGCGAGCTCCGGCATCTCTCACATGCTGGGGTTCGTGCGGCGTCCGCTCAAGCGTCGCCGCAACCGCGCGGGCGTTCTCCAAGGTCGCTTTGACACCGTCGTCGGGCGACGGCTTCGCGCCGAGGCCGGCATCGGCGGCCAGGTGCCCTGCGGCGAGATGGCGGTAACGCGTGGCCGCCCGGTCCCTGGCGGCTACGGCGTCGTCGCGTGCCTGCTCCGCGGCGGTGACCGACTCCTTCAACACGCCGATGCGCTCGCGCAGGTCGGACAGCTCGGTCCGGATGTTCTGGCAGGTGCGGCGGCATTCGCCGTGCTCCTGCCTGGTCATCGTGAGCCGTTCGAGGACCTGACGATGCTCGACCCCTATCGATGCGTCGATCGTGTCGACCCGCTCGGCGAGCGCCTCGGCTCGTTCCGCTGTTTCCGCAGCCCTCTCGGCGGACTCGGCGGCTGTATGCGCGTAGTCGTCCGACGCTCGGGACGTGGACCGTGCTCTGGCGTCGGCGGTCAGCAGAGCCGTGCAGTGCTCGATCCAGACGGTGCCGCCCTCACGCGCGTCGCGCACCGCGTCGGCGAGACCGTCGAGGACGCCGGCCTGGACGGGCAGATCGTGCTCCGCCCCCAGAAGGGCGAGTGCGTTCAGCGCCGACTTTAAGCGCGCCTCCCGATCGCCGAGCCGTTCCTCATCTCGCTTCAGCTGATCGCCATGGTCGGCGACCTTGCGTTCTTTCTCGGCCAACGCCTGGGCTGCTGTGTTGAGCGGCCGGTGGGAGGGCCTGTCGCCGAGCTCGGCGTCGAGCGCTGCCTTGGCCGCCCGCAGGCGCCCGAGGAGCCCGTCGATCTCGCTGATCTGCGCGGTCAGCTCCTCGATCTCGGCGGCGAGTTCCTGGATGCGGCGGCGCCGCGTCCGTTCCCGGGCGGTCGCCCCGATGAACGCGGGCTCGGGTTTGTTCCACCGGCCCGACGCGGGTCCGAGCCGCCAGGACCCGTCCGTCCCCACGACGGCCGGGTGATCGATGTCCGGCGCACTGGTCTCCAGGGCAACGGCGGAGAGTATGGTCCGCAACACCCCGGGTGAGACGGCGGTGCCCGGTTCGGCGACGAGTACGTCGGCGAGGCTCATGCCAGGGGTGGGGGCGGCTGGACGATCGGACAGGAACGTGTCCGGTTCGTCGGTCAGGACGGCACCGTCCGGCATCACCCATGCGTCCAGCAACCCCGAGGCCTCCAGCGCGGCCTCGATTCCGGCCTGGGCTGGCAGTGGAACCCCGTCGGCGAAGGCCACGAGCCGCCAGAGCGGTCCGCCCTGCCTGGACCTTCGGTCGGCGGTGTGCGTGTACCGGGGCTCGGGTGCGACCGCCGTCTGCCCCGCGAGAACGGCGCGGCGGTGAACGCGGACGTCCAAGGCCTTGGCTTCCTCGCCCCGTCGGGTTCGGAGTGCGTTCTCTTCTGCGGCCCTCCTTTCGATCGCGGTCGCGCGAGCCGCGAAGATGATCTCGTCGCAGTCGCGTTCGTTCTCGACGGCGGACGCGAGCGCCTCGGAGTCGAGCGGGGCGAGGTGTCGGCAGGCGCTCGCCCACCGGGCCAGTTCGGCCGCCAGGTCCTTCCGGATCGCCGTGTACTCGCGTCGCGCCGTCTCGCGCGCTTCCACCGATCTCTCCAGCCGGGTCCTGCTCCGGTCGCGCTCGGCCTCGGCCTCGTCGCGGCGTTCGCAGGCGCGTTCGTGGGCCTCGATCGCCTTCCGCACTTCGGCGATCTGCTTCTCGCGGCTGGTCGTCGCCGCGCGCAGGAGTTCGCGTGCCCGGCTCGTCGCGCCTGCGGCATCGTCCGGATCGACGGTGGACGACGAGCGTACGAGCGGAGCCAGACAGTCCGCCGCCTCCTGGTGAGCGGCGGCGAAGCCGGCGCGCTCCGCGGCGCGGGCGGCTTCTTCGCGGGCCCTCTCGGTCAGTGCCCGTCGGTGGGACGCATCGGATGCCGCTTGCTCGGCCTCTTCCCGCCTGCGTCGCGCGTCGGCGGCATGACGCGCAGCGATCTTGCGCGTCTCCTCGGCGGCCTCCTCGGCCTTGCGCGCGTTCTCCCGCAGCTCATCGAGCTCGTGGCCGGCCTGGTAGGCCGGGCTCGCGAGGAGCCCCTCGATCCGGGCTCCGAGGGTCTGTTCCCGATGCTCCTCCGTTTCCAGGCGTGCGCTGGAAGCGGCGTGCTCGGCGACGGCACGGGCCTGCTTTTCCTTGTCCACACGGGCCGTGCCGGTGAGCCGGTCCATGGTCGTCGTCGCCGAGATGAGGGATGCGGCCGCGGCGCGCAGCACTCGCTGGGCGTAGGTTCGCTGCCGCGCCGCGAGCCGTCCGGCCTCCGCGACGTGCTCGTCGAGCCGGCGCAGCTCCTCCCGCTGGCGGTCCAGCCGCTCGAAACCCTCGGCGATCTCGTGGATCTCACCCTCGCCGAGCGGTGGCAGGGCACTGGACAGCAGCTGGGAGAGCAGGCCGGGATCGAGCCGTTCCGAGAGCTTGGGCGTGCGGAGCTGCCGCAATGCCGTCAGCAATGCGTCGTAGCGCTGTTCGGTCAGCCCCCGGTAGAGGGTCCGGCGCACCGTCGTCCGGTATTCGTCGGCCGACTCGTGAACCTTTCCCAGGGTGCCGAGCGCGTCATCGAGGGCGGCTCGCGTGAGGGGCTGACCGTTCTCACCGGTGAGGCTCAGGCCGCCGTGGCCTCCGACCCGTTGCCCGCTGGTGAAATAGGCGGTGGTGACGCTCTTGGTGTTGACCGTCGCCTGCAGGCGGGCACCGCAGGTGAACCAGCGCGGCTCCTCCCCGTCGCCTCCTGGATGCGCGAACTCCAGCCAGACGTACCCGACTCTCGTACTGCCGGTATGGCCGTCGCCCATGAGGTTCCAGTGCATGGTCCGCTCGCTGCCGCCGAACGTGGACAGCCGGTTGGGCTTGAGGCTGGCGTCCAGCAGGTAGGGCAGGAGCAGCTCCAGGACCTTGGACTTCCCGCTCCCGTTCGGGCCGCGCAGAAGCAGGCGCCCGCGGTGGAACTCGAAGACCTCGTCGTAGTAGCGCCAGACATTGAGGATGCCGGCCCGCGTGGGCTGCCATCAGGCGGGGCTCGCCTCGTCCTCCCCGGATACGGTAACGATCATGTCTCCTTGCGGTCGACGGTATAGCGGAGGGCCGCGGGCAGCAGCTGGACGGATCCGTTCGCCCCGCCCGAGTGGCGCGCCAGCCCGAAATCGCAGAGCACCGCGACCGAGTCGTCGGTGAGACGTCCGGCTCCTCCGTCCGACTGGTACGCCCTGGCCCACCTCGGAAAGCGCTCGAGGAGCCGGCCGGACTCCTCGACCAGGCCGTTGAACGCGCGGGTCCCGGACGACGCCGCTAGCACGTCGAGCAGGAGCAGCGCGGCCACCTTGGCGTGGGCGCCCTCGTCGGGGAACTTGCCATCGGAGGCGAGTGCGTCCGGGTCGATCAGGAGGTAGCCCTCGGCCCGTTCTTCGAGTTCGAAACCCGCCTCCTCGGCCGCGCGGCGGAGGATCTGCCGGCCGGTCAGTGAACCTGCGTAAGCGAGCTGCGCGGCGGTCATGTCGGCCCGGTACACAACCGGGTCGTCGAGCAGCCTGCGCAGCAGTGAGTGCCTGGCCCAGAGGTTGCGCTGGGTTTCCGAAGCTCCGTCGGCAAGACCGAGGGCCGCAGTGCTCCCGTACCTGCGTTCGACGGTCAGGTCCCGCAGGTCGTGCCAGGCCACGGGGTCGTCTGAGGATTCCGCCACCGCCGATGGCGCCACCGGGGCCGCGAGCAGGCGGAGCAGGCGAGTGGTGTCCACCCTGTACAGCACCTTGGCCTCGGCACTGTCGACGTAGGAGTCGGTGGCGCCGTCGACGGCCGTCACCGCTCCGTAGTGCTCGAGCAGCCGCAGAGCGTCCACGAACGCCGCGCGTTCGTCACCCCGCACCGGATCGAACCCGGGGATGTGCTCGTCGGCGGCCGCGGCCTGAACGACGCGTTGCGCGAGCATCCCGATCGTGGTCACGGGTGTGGCGAGGGCCTCGCCCGCGATCAGGCAGAGCAGGGTGTAGCGGCGCCGGTCGAACGGGGCTCGGGTCGAGCGCCGTCGTCTGGCCGGACGGCTCGGGTCCGCCGTCTCCCTCACCTTGACCAGCCGCGCGTAGCCGAGGCGGGGTTCCACGAGCAGCCGCCATCCGCAGTAGTAGTCGAACCAGCGGGCGAGAGCCTGGTGGCGCCTGCGGACCAGGTCGAAGTCCTCGGGGTCGGTGTGCAGGGAGATCAGTGGCCGCCCGAGCAGAACCCGGATCGCCCTGGCGAGCTCCTCTTTCTCGGCCTTGACGAGCTGGTTCGCCAGAGTGCTCATGCGCGAGACGCCTCCCGTGCCGCTGCAGGGCCGCCACCGACGAAGCGGATCTCCACTGGGTAGTCCGTGGTGGTGAACCGTCCCCGTGTGGTGTGCAGTTCGACACCGGGACCGTCGGGAGCGGGCCAGAGCATGACCTCGATCCGTCCGTCGGTGGTGACGGCGCGACGAAGGCCGCTCGCGTCGGGGCCTGCCGCCAAGGCCCGGCCGAGGAGATCGAGGAGCCGCCGGAACGTGTCGTGCTCGAGCGTGCCGAATGCGGACAGCTTCACCCGCCCGCCGGTGGAGAGCCGCCGCCACGCCGTCTCGAGTTCCGCCCGTTCGCGGCGCGCGCGTTCTCGCCGCGCGGCGCGGACCGCCGCCACATCGCGCACCTTCGCGGTACGGCCGATGTGCTCGGTCCGGCCGCTCGTGCGCAGATGTGCGGAGACATGGACGGGTGCCGCCTCCGCCCACGGGGCGCCGGTGGGGATCAGTTCGGCGTCCTCGTGGGCGAGGTGGGCGTGCCGGGCCGGTGCCAGCCCGAAGGCCGTTCCCCACAGCCGGTGGGCGTCCTGCTCCGACGGGGCGTTCGCGAACCAGCGGGCGAGCGCCCGGAAGTCCGCGGCCGCGCTGGACGAGCGCCGTCGCGACTCGGTGATGCGGTCGAGCACCTGGAGCAGCGAGACGATCGCCCGGCGTGCCACGTCGTGCAGTTGGCGGATGCGCGGGATGCCGTCGCCCTCGGGCAGGAACCAGAGCCGCAGGCCGTCCCATTTGGCTCGGCGGGCGGTCAGCCACGGTGCCGCCGGATCGGCACCCGGACTCGGCGGCAGCTCAGCTCCGAGGAGCGCCCTCTGGTGCAGGACGCTGACGCCCCTCAGCTCGACCTGCGCGAGAACGGTCCTGACCGCTTCGGCGCGCGAGTCCAGGTTGATGACGAACTCCTGGAGGTAGACGATGGTCGCGCTCTTGACCTCGTGGAAGGTGGCGAGGTCGGCTCCTTCGGCCCGCATCAGCCGTTGCAGTTCGCCGTTGAACTGCTTGGTGTTGTTGCGCAGCGCGTCCAGGTGGCCCTCCAGTTCTTGGAGCGTCGTGAAGATCCGGCGGTTCACCGCGGCGTCGCCTGTACCGAGCAGTGTGTCGAGCTCGCCGAGCCGGTCGGCGATCGCGTCCAGGACGGCAGTCTGCAGGGCGCCGGAGGACTCGAGGATGGTGAGGGCGTGCTGGACTCCCGCGAAGGCCGCCTCTCCGCGGCGGGTCAGCGAGTACTGCAGGTTCTTGCGTTCGTACTCCTCGGCGGTGGCGTAGGCGCCGGCGTGGTTCTGCACCACGTCGAGGAGCTTCCATTGGACGAGCTGCCCGAGCGTCCGGTTCAGGCCGGCATCGTCCAACGGGGCGTACCAGCCGATCGCCCGCAGCCGTTCGCGGACCTGGTCAAAGGTTAAGAAGGTCTCCAGCCGCTCGTTGGCGTCTCCGAACGCGTACATGACTGCGGTGTGCAGATCGCCGCGTTCGGTGGTGGTGAACTGGAACATCTCCGCTGGAATGCGCGGCGGCGCCATCACTGCCCCTTCCGCCGATACGACTTTCCTCAGCCCTCACACGAACCGGCCCCCGCCTCGCTCAGACGGCACGGTGGGGCAGGAACGGGCTCGGTACACCGGTGTAGGAGACATACAACGCGTCACGTGCCCGCGTGCAGGCGACGAAGAACAGGCAGCGTTCCCGCTGGAGATCGTGGTCGTGCGCCGTCGGGTCCTCGTCCTTGTCGGTGAGCGCGCCGGCGGCGGGAAGAGCCTCGGCGTCCGCCCCGGTCACAGCGACGCAGCGGAACTCCAGTCCTTTCATGCGGTGCATCGTGCCGACCCGCACGCATTCCTGTGCCGACCCGCTCGCGGCCAGCGACGCCGTGCCGATCCCCGCGGCGGCGAACGCCTGCTCGATCTTGCCGACGCCGCTGACGAAGCGGGTCGCGATCCCTATGGCGTGGGGTTCGACCTCGGCGTCAAGCCAGGACCTGACCTGCTCCACCAGCGCGTCGAGCTCGGTGTCGCGGTCGGTGAACGCCTGGACGACCGGGCGCCGTCCATGGAGGGACGACCGGTACCCCGCCAGGCTGTCCTGCGCGTCGTCCAGCCCCGCGACCGGCTCGACGCCCAGCAGGCGGACCGCCCAGTTCAGGATCTCCGCGGTGGTGCGGTAGCTGAGCTTCAGCTTGTGGCTGCGTCCGGTGACGTTGATTCCCAGGCTCTTCAGCGAGACGCGGTGGTCATAGATGCGCTGGTGCGGGTCGCCGACGATGAACAGGTCGTCCGGCCCCGCCGCGACGGCGGCGCGCAGGATCCGCCACTGCGCCGGATAGAGGTCCTGTGACTCGTCGACGATGATGTGCCGGTAGCGCGGGGCGGCATCGGCGGACAGGATCCGCGCCGCATCCGCGGCGATCTGCATGTGAGTGCGAGCACCCGTTTCCGACAGCAGCGCCAGGAACCGGGCGATCGCCGCCCACGCCTTCTCCCGCTGAGCGGGGCTGAGCTGCTTCCCCCGGCCACGGCGGACGCAGCCGAGATACGCCTCTCGGCCGGTGAGGTCCTGCGCGAGGATGACCTGCTCCCACTCGCGTTGGAGGAATGCAGGCGAGAACGGTGCGGCCGTCTGCGCGATCGCGATGTTCCAGAGAGCCTGGACCTCCGCGTTTCCCGCGATCTTCGGATTGTGCCCGCCGGCGCCCTTGACAGTCCGGTAAGCGAGTTTGTCGATATTGGTCACCTCGACCCGGGCACGGACCTCCGGGTCGTCGATGAGCAGGTCGAGCTGGCGGTCGAGGGTCTCGGCGAGCGTCGTGGTGAAGGTGGTCACCAGGACGGGCGCACCCCGCTCGGCGAGGTGGCGGGCGCGGTGCAGGGCAGTGACGGTCTTCCCTGTCCCGGCTCCTCCGGTCACCTGCACGGGGCCGTTGTAGGAGTCGCGCCGAGCGAGTCTGCGCTGGGCGGGATGGAGGAAGACGCGCCAGAGTTCGAAGGGGTGGGCGAGCATCTGCTTCAGGTCGTCGGGACCGGAGATGAACGCCACGTCACCGGGCGAGCGTTCCATGGCCGTGACCAGGTCGGAGGTGTCCACGGCCTGCGGTGGCGTGGAGTCCGGGAGCAGCTGGCAGATCTCCTCCCAGACCTCCTCGGGGGTCATTCCGCTCGCGAGGCCGGTGAGCGCGAGGTGCTGCGGCTGGGGGAGCATGCTCTCCAGCGCCGCGAGGTGGTCGTCACTGGTCAGCAGCCGGACGATCGGGAGGACTTCGGCATCCAGCCCGAGATTGATCAGCGCGCCGTCGTCGTAGGCGGCGAAGAGCCGTTCGGGCTGCGCCTCCGCCAGCGCGTCGAGTGCGGGCCTGACCTGGGCGAGCGCGGTCGCATCGCGGACTTCCAGGACACCCAGCTTCTGGTTCACGCTGAACTTGCGGCTCTTGGCATACTTGATGGCGGCGTCGTGCTCCATCACCGCGATGAGGCAGTACACGTCGCCGGACTCGGGTTTGAGTACGACGCCGCGCCGGCCGCCGTCGATGCGTATCGTGCGGACGTTGGGGTCTTCGGCGCCGTGCAGCTTCTCCAGGTGGAGGCCCGCGAAGGTGTGGTGCTCGAATCGGTCGATCGCCTCGTCGACCGACTTGCGCACCGTTTTCTCCAGGCTTGCATAGCCTGTCAGAAAGCTCTTCGCGATCGCGAGTCTCGGCACGCTTGTTCGCCTCCGTGGTATCCGGCTCAAAGGACACGGCGTTGCGGGCGGTTCACGGTGAATTCTCGTGATTGATAGGGCACGATGTCCACCTGAACGGAACGGGGAGCGGAGAGCGCATGACGGATACGGTGGCACCCGACAGTGACGTTCCGGCTCACGGGCAGCTCGTCACGGTGCGCAATCGCGTGTGGGTCGCCGCCAACGTCGTGCCTGGGACGGTCAGCAGCGCCACCGACGGCGTGCTGACCGGCCGGACGCCCCATCTGGTGGAACTCGTCAGCATCGAGGACGACGCCCGCGACGAGCGTCTGGAGGTGGTCTGGGAGCTGGAGCCCGGTGCGGTGGCCCACGACCAGCACGCGCTTCCCCACCCGGGCAAGGGCTTCGACGACCCGCGCGAGCTCGACGCGTTCCTGGACGCGGTCCGCTGGGGCGCCATCGCCTCCGCCGACCGCACGGTGCTCCAGGCGCCGTTCCGCTCGGGCGTGCAGATCAAGGACTACCAACTCGACCCAGTCGTGCGGGCTCTGTCCATGCCCCGCACGAACCTGCTGATCGCCGATGACGTCGGGCTCGGCAAGACGATCGAGGCCGGGCTCGTGATGCAGGAGCTCATGCTGCGCCACCGGGCCCGGACGATGCTGATCGTCTGCCCCGCCGGCCTAACGCTGCAGTGGCAGGCGGAGATGCGCGACAAGTTCGGCCTCGACTTCGTCGTGCTGGATTCGGCGCTGCTGAAGCGGCTCCGCAGGTCCCGCGGCCTCTACGTCAACCCCTGGGAGCACTACCCGCGGATCATCGTCAGCATCGACTGGCTCAAGCGCGACCGTCCGAGGCGCCTGCTGCGCGACATGCTGCCCGAGGCTCCCAAGTATCCGCGGACGTTCGACATGCTGGTCGTCGACGAGGTCCACACGTGCGCGCCGACGACCCGGGGCCGATACGCGGTGGACTCCCGGCGGACCGAGGCGATCCGGCTGCTCGCGCCGCACTGCGAGCACCGGCTGTTCCTTTCCGCGACCCCGCACAACGGGTATCCGGAATCCTGGACGGCCCTCCTCGAACTCCTCGACGACCAGCGGTTCGCCCGCAACGTCCCGCCGAGCGAGGAGCAACTCGCCCAGATCATGGTCCGGCGGCTCAAGCGGGAACTGCCCAGGCGCTGGGACGGGTCACCGGAGTTCCCCGAGCGCGTTACGTCCTACTTGGAGACCGCCTACTCCGACGAGGAGCGCCAGGCGCACGCCAAGCTCGCGGCCTACGCGGCGAGCCGCCGGAAGGCCGCCTCGTCCGAGAGCGGCCGGACCGCCGCCGACTTCGTGACGATGCTGTTGAAGAAGCGCCTCTTCTCCTCTCCTAAGGCGTTTCACGAGACGGTCGGAACGCACCTGCGCACCATGGCCGAAAGGGAGCGCGCGGCCGACCGGCCGGACGAGCTGGAACAGGCCGCCGAGAAGGCGGGAGAGCGCGTCCTACGCCCCCTCATCGAGCGCCTTGAGGAGACGGCCGAGCAGGACGACACCTATACCGAGACCGAGGCCGAGGCGCTCGGCGCGGCCCGCCGCGTCATGGCGCCGCTCAGCGCCGACGACAAGCGGCTGCTCAAGGAGCTCCACACCTGGGCGGGCGACGCCATGGACCGGCAGGACGCCAAGTTCAAGGCGTTCCTGAAATGGCTGGAGCCGATCGTCCGCACGCCGGACGGCGGCTGGACCGACCAGCGCGTCATCGTGTTCACCGAGTACCTGGACACGCAGCGCTGGCTGCGCGACCGGCTGATCACCGCGGGCTTTCCGGCGGCGCGGATCGCGCAACTCTACGGCGGCCAGGACGTCAAGGAGCGCGAGCACGTCAAGAACGTCTTCCAGGAGGACCCGCGGATCAAGGGCGGCGAGATGCGCCTCCTCCTCGCCACCGACGCCGCCAGCGAGGGCATCAATCTGCAGAACCACTGCCATCGGCTGCTGCACTGGGAGATCCCCTGGAACCCGAACCGGCTGGAGCAGCGCAACGGCCGCATCGACCGGCACGGCCAGACCGCCGACCGGGTCGAGGTGTTCCACTTCGTCCCCGAGGGATGGGAGGGGACGCGGCCGCGCGAGGACGGCTCGCTGGAGGACGAGCTCCACTTCCTGTACGTGGCGGCCAAGAAGGTCGAGCAGATCCGCGAGGACTTGGGCAGTGCGGGCGACGTCATCGCCGTCCAGGTCGAGCAGAAGATGCTCGGCAGACAGGCGGACTGGCAGACGGCGGACGCCGAGATCTCCACGCGCAGCGGCCGAGCCGCCCTTAAGGTCAAACACGACCTGGCGAGGGACCTCCAGCGGCTCGCCGACACCCTGGCCGGGAGCCGCACCGAGCTGAACCTGTCTCCCGAGACCGTCGAACGGGTCGTGCGCACCGCCTTGCGGCTGGAGCACAACAAAGACCTGGTCCCGGCGCTGTCGCCGCCGGACTTCGCAGCGGCCTGCTTCCGGCTGCCCGCGCTGTCCGGCTCGTGGGCCGACGCGCGCAACGACGGCCTGCATCACCCGCTCACCGGTGAGGAGCGCGTGGTGACGTTCGACGGCGACGCGGTCGGCGGGCGCACCGACGTCGTCCTGCTGCATCTCGGCCATCGGCTCGTCCAGATGTGCCTGCGCCTGCTGCGCGCCGAACTGTGGTCCAGCGCGAACGACATCGCCCGGCGGACGCGGCTGAACCGGGTGACCGCCCGCGTCGTCCCCGGCGACCTCCTGCGGACGCCCGCCATCGCCGCGCACATGCGGGTGGTGGTGACCGGCGCCGAGGGGACCCGCCTGCATGAGGAGATCATCGTCGCCGGCGGGGTACTGGAAGGCGGCAGGCTCGTCCGGGTGAAGGCCGAAGACCTGGAGGCGTGGCTGGCCGCCGCGTCTGAAGAGCAGCCGCCCGCGCACGTGCTGGACCGGCTGACCGCCCTCTGGGACGAGGAGCTGGACCCGCGCCTCGCCCGCATCCTGGAGACCCGCGCCAACCAGCGCAAGGGACGGCTCGGCGCCGACCTCGACACCCGCTGCGACCAGGAGATCTCCGCCATGGAGCGGGTCCTGGCCGAGCTGGAGCAGTCGATCCGCGCCGCCCTCGACGACGAGGATCAGTGGGAGCAGCCAAGTCTGTTCGAGGTCGAGCAGCGGCAGCTGCGGGCCGACCGGGACGCCCTCCGCAGCCGGCTCGCGACGATTCCCGCCCAGCTCCAGAATGAGACCGACGCCCTCCGCCGCCGCTACGCCGAGCCAAAGGCGCGGTGGTTCCCCGCCGCGGTGACCTTCCTCGTGCCCGCTTCGATCGCCCACGGGAGCAACCAGTAATGCCGCCGCGCGGAAGAAGGCCGAAGGCCCCCTCCATCGCCCAGCAGCACGCCGCCTGGGTGCGGCTGCTGCCGACCGAAGGCCCGTTCATCGCCGTCCCCGTCCTCACGGCGGCTTTCGGGCAGGGACTGGACACCGTTCCCGGACCGGTGATGGACCGCCTCCGGATCGCGTGGAAGGAGGTCCAGGATGCACCGGACCTCCTCAACGCGGCCTGGTGCGACTTCATCCTCCGGGAGGTCCTGCGCCTCACCGGCGGGGTCATCGCCGAGGGCGCGGCCCTGCCGGGCGCGCTGCGCGCGGCGCCCGGAGACCAGCGGGCCCGGCCGGACGGCGTCCTGTACGGCCCCGACGGCAAGGGCGGCCGGGCCGAGCGCATGCTGCTGTACCGGCGACCGTGGACGGAGGCGCTCGACAGGCCCGGACGCGCCATCGGAACACCGATCGAGCACGCGGCCGATCTGTGCCGACGCCGAGGGACGCCCCTCGCCCTGCTGACGAACGGCCGGTCGTGGGTCCTCGTCCACGCGCGCCCCAACGAGCCGACGACGGTCGCGCATTTCGACGCCGACCTGTGGCTGGAGGAGACGGACCTCCTGCGGGCTTTCGTGACGCTGCTGTCGGCGCAGCGGGTCCTCGCGCCTGCCACGGGCCCCGACGGCGGCCACTCCACCAGCCTCGCGGCCCTGTTCGCCCGCAGCGCCGAGGCGCAGGCCGAGATCACCACCACGCTCGGCGGCCAGGTGCGGGACGCGGTGGAGCTGCTCGTCGCCGAGATGGGGCAGCTCGACCGGGCCGTCGGAGGCCGCCTGCTCGCGGACGTGGAGCCGCGCGACGCCTACCGCAGCGCCCTCGTCGTCATGATGCGGCTGGTCTTCCTCCTGTACGCCGAGGAGGCCCGGCTGATGCCGGTCGGCACCCGCCTGTACGACCTGTCGTACTCGGTCAGCAAGCTGTTCGACCAGTTGGAGGACGACCGCTCCCGCCACGGCGAGGGAGTCGGCGACCGCAGGGCGGCCGCGTGGCCCCGCCTGATCGCCACCTTCCGCGCAGTGCACGGCGGCTCGCAGCACGACGCCATGCGCATCCCCCCGTACGGCGGACGGCTCTTCGACCCGGAACGCTTCCCCTGGCTGGAGCACCTCCCCGTCTCGGACCTGGTGGTGCACGCCGTCCTCGAAGCGCTGTTGTTCCTGAAGAAGCGCGGCGAGCGCCTGTCGTACAAGGGCCTCGGCGTCGAGCAGATCGGCCACGTCTACGAGGGCCTGCTGGAGTTCTCCTGCACCATCATCGACGAGCCGTATGTGCGGCTCATAGGCAAGCAGGAGGCGAAAGTCCCGCTGTCGGCGCTGGAAGCCGCGGCCGACGGCGAAGAGTCTTTCAAGGAATGGCTGACCGAGCAGGGCGGCGCGACGGCGTCCCAGCTCACCAAGGCCTTTTCCGCCGAGCCCGCCCAGGCCGACATCGACAGGCTCGACGCGGCTTGCGACAACGACCACGACCTCGCGGCCCGCGCACGCCGCTTCTGGGGGCTGTACGAGAAGGACCTGCGCGGCCGTCCGGCGGTGTTCCCCGCCGGTTCGCTCATCATCAGCCGGGTCGGCGACCGCCGCGCGACCGGCACCCACTACACGCCCCGCGAGCTCGCCGACGAGGTCGTCGAGCACGCCCTCGCCCCGCTCTGCTTCTCCCCCGGCCCCGCCCAGGGCGCCGAGCCCGCCGCCTGGCGCGCCAAGTCGGCGGACGAACTCCTCGACCTGAAGGTGCTCGACCCCGCGATGGGCTCGGGCGCGTTCCTGGTGTCCGCGTGCCGCTACCTCGCCGAACGGGTCATGGACGCCTGGGATCGCGACGGCCTGCCCGACGACGTCCGCACGGCGGTCGGCCCCGGCCACGACCGCGAGGACCTCGTCCTGGAGGCCCGCCGCCGCGTCGCCGCCCGCTGCATCTACGGCGTGGACCGCGACGAGATGGCGGTCGAGCTGGCGAAGCTGTCGATGTGGCTGGTGACCCTTGCCAAGGATAAGCCGTTCTCGTTCCTGGACCACGCCCTGCGCACCGGCGACTCCCTCGTCGGCCTGACGTCGATCGACCAGCTCCTCGCCTTCCACCTCGATCCGCAGGAGGGCTATCGGGTCAACACTCGGCTCACCAACACGCTCACCGACACCACCCAGGTGATCGTGAAGCAGGTCGAGCGCCTGCGCCGGGAGATCGAGGCCGAGCCCGTCCGCGACGCCGTCCACGGCGAGGAACTGGCGAGGAAACTCGCCCTGGCCGACCGCCTGGTGGACGACCTCCGCTTCGCCGCCGACGCCGTCGTGGCCGCCGCCCTCACCGCCGCGCTCGACAAGAAGCAGAACCGCAGGCCCCACTGGGAGAAGTCGGACGAGGACGAGGACCACTACGGGCGGCGCCTCGCTCGCCTCGCCGAGGACGTCGAGACGGCCCTCGCCGGCGTCGCCGCCGCCCTGCGCTCCCTCGAAGACGAGAACCTCGACCCGACCGAATACGCCGCGCGCCTCGACGGCCTCCTGCACGGCTGGGCCGGAAGCGCCGACCTCGTAGCCCTCCAGGAAGAATCCGAACGCGCCGCCGAAGAGGTCCGCGAACTCATCACCCCGATGCTCAAGGGCCCCCGCAAGGACCCCATCCGCCCCCTGCACTGGCCCCTGGAATTCCCCGAGGTCATGGGCCGCGGCGGCTTCAACGCCGTAGTCGGCAACCCACCTTTCATCGGCGGCCAGAAGCTAACTGGAAATATCGGCGATGACGTCCGCGAGTACCTGGTCAACTGGATCGCTCGAGGCCAACGCGGCAGCGCGGATCTCTGCTCCTACTTCCTTCTGCGCGATCTAAGCCTTGCGCCCCTGGGAAGAGTGGGGATCATTGCAACCAAGTCGATTGCAGAGGGTCCAACGCGCGAGGTCGGCCTCGATCAGGCATACAAATCAGAATGGGACATATTTCGAGCCGTCAAATCAAGGGCGTGGCCAGGGTCCGCTACCCTCGAAATATCCATTCTTTGGCAAGGACATCTACAATCGATCGAACCACGCTTCCTTGACGGAGCACTCGTATCCAGAATTACCTCATCCCTAGAGGAACAAACTCGAGTGCCCGGAGCGCCCTACAACCTAAAAAGCAACAAAGATAAAGCCTTTCAGGGGTCAACAGTAAGCACTAACTTCATAGTCACCGACGAAGAGGTTGCCGAACTGGAGCAAGCGGAGCCGGAGTGCAGGCGGGTGATTTTCGGCTACCTTGACGCCAAGGACATCACCGAATCAAGAGACCTACATCCCAGCCGCCAGGTCATTAATTTCTTGGACTGGCCCATTGCTGAAGCTCGCAAATACCCCAACACCCTGGAACTTCTCGCGAGCAAAATAGGCCATGATTCGACATCTAACGACGCCAAAGCATGGTGGATTTACGAACGCCGCCGCCCAGAACTGTACAAGAAACTCGAAGGCAAGGAAACGTGCCTTGCAATTTCTCGCCACAGCAAGCATGGCATCGTTTGTCGAGTCGAGACCGGTCCCGTAATGGGAGGGGCGCTCGTCATATTTCCTGACGACTCGCCGGCAGACCTCGCGATCCTGTCAAGCAACATTCATTTCTACTGGTGGACAGTGAAAGGCCAGTCCACCTTAAGAGTCGATTTGAGATACACCCCTTCAAGGGGGTTCGGCACGCTACCTCTCCCAATCATCTTTGATCGAATCGGTCAGGCAGGAGCCTCGCTAGATCAACACAGACGTACTCTACTGAAGGACTCGACTACGAACTACGAGGGATTCACCGACATCTACAACTCTTTTCACGATGAATCTGCAGTCGATAGATCCATAATCCGGCTACGAGATATTCACGTGGAGGTCGATGAGGCAGTTCGGGAGGCTTATGCGCTTGATGAGGAGCGGGAGCCTGCGATCCGGGAGTTCGAGGAGCGGATCGCGTCTGCGCCGCTGCCCTCGTGGCGGGAGATCGATCTTGGGCATGGGTTCCACGAGACCCGGCAGGGTGTGCGGTTCACAATCAGCCCGCAGGCGCAACTTGATGTGCTCGACAAGCTCTTGGCGTTGAACCACTACAGGTACGAGCAGGAGCGGAAAGAGGAGCTGCACGCTCCGAAGAAGCGAACTCCGAAGCGTGCGCCGTCCTCAAAGCCCAAGCCCGCGTCACAGGCGCCGATTGACGATGGGCTCTTCGCGCCGCCCGACGCGTTGTTCTGACGTCCCGCCGAGCACCGTCAGCGCGAAGGGCGATGGGGGTTCGTGCGTTTCTTCAGCGCTATGGCGACCCATGGAGCGAGCAGGAAGTGAATCGCCTCGGCGGCTCTTTGCGGGTCAGTGCACGGGCCGAAGAGCACGCCCGTCGAGGACTTGAACCACGGGACCTGCTTCGCGGATGGCACGTTCGCATCCCGGACGAGCATGACGCTCTCTCCTATGTACGGTACCCGAGGGTCGATGACTCGGAGGAACTTGGGCGAGATGTCGAACTGAGGGAGCGTCATCCATCCCCGGTCTTCGAGGATCAGAGCGAGTTCACTCAGGCATGTCTCCGTCGCCACCGGAGTCGGAAGCGGAACCCAGTAAGACGGGTTCGGCGCGGGCGCTGACTGCGTTTGGTCATTGTGCGCCAGCCGCGTCCATAGACGGCGTTGGCGCCGGCGTCGCGTCATGGCCTGCGGAGGTGCGTCGCGGCCGCCCGGCCACGCTCGCGGACGAGCGCCTCGCGCAGCTCCGTGGCCGTATCCGCGAAGACGGTGGGGTCAACGCCCGCCGCCGGATCGTGCAACGTCGCCACCCAGCCGCCGAGTCGCCCGTCCCAGCGGGTCGACCGCCAGATCCGGTGACCGGTGAAGTCCGCGCGGAGCTGGCTCAGCGCTTGATCGTCATTGTGAGCTTTTGTGTTCATTTCGGATGGCCTCGCATCGGTGTCTTGCTGTATGCCGTGACCAACCTTGTGCAGCGAGTTACCATCGCGCTACGTACCGATGCCACCCCATCCGCCCCCCACCTGAGCCGGTCCTCCCACCACCGATCCTCAGGTCACCCTCGGAAGGGTCGTCCTCATGTCCGCAGACACCGGTGACTTCACGCGGGATCCGCTGATCAGGGCCTACGCCGCCCTGCTGCGCTCCTACCGGGAATCGATGTCCCTGTCACGAGCCAAGTTCGCCGAGGCGCTCGGCTGCTCGCCGGGATGGATCGAGAAGCTGGAGAACTGCGAGAAGCCGCCGTCCGAGGCGACGTCCGACGACCTCGACACCTTCTTCAAGCTCCCCGCCCGCACCTTCCACACGATGTGGGCCGAGATCAAGAGGGAAGGCAAGCAATCCGTCGGCCCGCCCGGCTTCCAGGAGTACGTACGTCGCGAAGCGAAGGCGTCAATGCTAACCCTCTTCGCGGCTATGGTCCTGGACGGTCTCTTCCAAACTCCGGAATACGCCCGCGAAGTTCTTCGAGTAGGACGCAGTGCCGAGGAGGCCGAGGAGCTGCTCGTGACACGCCTCGCCCGCCAGGAGATCTTCCAGCGTCCGGGGCTGGCACAGATTTCCATCGTTATCGACGAGGGCATTTTACATCGCCCGACTGGCGGCCGTGCCGTCATGAAAGAGCAGCTCGAGCATCTGATCGCCCGTGCCGAGGATCCACGGGTAACCTTGCAGATCGTTCCAATTAGCAAGGGCGCCTATCAAGGGAACATGGGGGCCTTCAACATGCTCGGCTTCGAGCATGCCCCAGACGTCGTCTATGTGGAAGGACACACCTCCGGGCAGCTCCTGGAAGACCCTCGTGAAGTCCGCGGACACACGCTAGCCTTCAACTTGATCAGGGGAGCTGCTCTGTCCGCAGACCAGTCCCTGGAACTGCTGCACGAAATGGTGGAGAGCTATGGGCAAGGCGAGCGAGACGGTTCTGATGTGGCGCACTAGCAGCTATAGCGGCAGCAGCGGAGGCGCGTGTGTCGAGGTGGGGGCGATATGGCGGAAGAGCAGTCACAGCAGCGGCACCGGCGGTGAGTGCATCGAGGTAGCGGTGTTGAGTCCATCGATCGCCGTTCGCGACTCCAAGGACCCTGATGGCCCGATGCTGTCCTTCGATGCCGCTGCGTGGGCGTCCTTCACCAGCGTGATCAAGGCGGGGTTGCACGACCTGGGTTGAGCCGGTTGCCGGTGACCGTGCTTTTCACCGTCGATGACGGCGGGGTGTCAGTGGGCGGCGCTACTGTGGCGCCGTGAGCGACGACACGGTGCTGCGGGTGCCCCGGCCCGCCGAGATCCGCGACGAGTTGCTGGGCCTCGTGCTGAAGGATCTGCACGGGCCGCTCGCCGGGGAGCATGAGGAGTTCGCGGAGCGGCCCACCGACCGCTACATCCTCGGACGGCTCGCGCCCGACGGCGAGGTGATAGAGCCCGACGAGCAGGACGAGAACGCCGACGGGTCCGGCGGCGACCACGGCGAGGACGACCAGGACCGCAACGCCCCGAACATGGTCAGCCTGGCCCCGTCGTCGCTCGGCTGCACCATCTACGTGTCCGGCGATGTCCAGGAACTCATGGTGGACGCGGACTGGGCCTACCACGAACGCGTCTACCCCGAGGACGAGGAGGCCACGGGGCCGGTGTGGCGCCGTGTGCCCGAGCGCGGGTCCGCGCACCTGAAACTCCGGGAAGGGATCCTCGCGCCGGAACAGCTCAACGCCGACCATCCGGAGGTCGTGGTGAGCGGCCGGGCACGGCTGCTCGACGGCAAGTGGCTCGTGTCGGTGTTCCTCATCAACGGCAAGCCGAAGCCGTCCCACCTCGCCGAGTCCGCGTGGATGTTCCAGGTCCGCATGAGCGTGACGGCCCCCGGCGGCGCGGCGGTGTTCCTGCCCCGGCCCGCGATCATCAGCGGCGGCGACAAGGCCGACAAGGCCGAACAGAAACGCCTGATGATGGCCTACCGGTTCACGCCCGAGTTCGCCGTCGGCCACGGCACCGGTGTGCACGTCACGCCGTCGCCGGACGACCCGATGCGCGCGGTCCGGATCGAGACGGTGGCCGTCCCGGACCACGAGCTGCCCGCCACCGGCGTCCCGGACGTGCGGACCGACCCGGACCTGCCCGAGCTCGCCGACCTCGTACTGGACATGCGCGACCTCGCCGGCCTCGCGACCGGCCCCGCAGAGGGCCTCCGCGACGCGCTGATGCCGCTGGTCACCGGATACCGCAACTGGATCGACCGGCAGCGTGCCGGTATCGCCGATCCCGCGCGGCACCTGTCCGGCTACACCTCGGAGGTCGACGAGACGCTCCGCAAGGCGTCCCGCGCCGCCGACCGCATCGAGGCGGGCATCGGGCTGCTGGACGACCCGGCGGTCCGCCGGGCCTTCGCGTTCGCCAACCGGGCGATGCATCTCCAGCGGGTGCACACGATGGCCGCCGACATCCGGACCAAGAACCCCGACCGGGCGTTGGACGACGCGATCGCCGCCGTCGATGTGGCGAAGAACCGCAGCTGGCGTCCCTTCCAGCTGGCGTTCGTCCTGCTGAACCTGCCGTCGCTGGCCGACCCCGCGCACGACGAGCGGGCCGACGGCCACACGGCACTGGCGGATCTGCTGTGGTTCCCCACCGGTGGCGGCAAGACGGAGGCGTATCTCGGGCTGACCGCGTTCACGCTGGCAATCCGTCGGCTCCAGGAGCCGCTGGGCGGTCTCGACCCGCGCGCAGGCGTCGCGGTCCTCATGCGGTACACGCTGCGGCTGCTGACCATCCAGCAGTTCCAGCGGGCCACCGCGCTGATCTGCGCCTGCGAGAAGCTCCGCCGCGACGACGAGGCGGCGTGGGGCGGTGAGCCGTTCCGGATCGGCTTGTGGGTCGGCGCTCGGGTGACGCCGAACCGCACCGACCAGGCCGCCGAATGGCTGAAGCAGCACAAGGGCAACAGGAAGCGCCCGGTGGTGCGCCAGGGCTCCCCGCATCAGCTCACGAGCTGCCCGTGGTGCGGCAGCCGGATCGAGCCCGGGCAGGACGTCCACGTCGACATGGTGCGGCGGCGCACAACCGTCGTCTGCCCGGACGTGTTCTGCCCCTTCGGGGCGTCCGCGGGCCCGGACGGGATCCCGATCGTGGTGGTCGACGAGGAGATCTACCGGCTGCTGCCGAGCCTGGTCATCGGGACCGTCGACAAGTTCGCACAGCTGGCCTGGAAGGGCGAGACCGTCACCCTGTTCGGCCGCGTCGCCCAGCGGTGCGAACGGCACGGCTACGTCACCGAGGACCTCCGGAACGCCGACTGGGAGCTGTCCGGGACGACCGCCCCGCATCCGGCGAAGGGCGACGCGCCCGCCGCGCGGATCGTCTCGGCGGGGCGCCTGCGCCCGCCCGATCTGATCATCCAGGACGAGCTGCACCTGATCTCGGGGCCGCTCGGTTCGATGGTCGGCCTGTACGAGACCGCGGTCGACAAGCTCGCGACGTGGGAACGAGGCGAGGGGCGCCAGGTCAGGCCGAAGGTCATCGCGTCCACGGCGACGATCCGCCGGGCCGAGAAGCAGATCGGCGCCCTGTTCGACCGGCGCACCGAGCTGTTCCCGCCGCCGGGGGTCGACATCGGCGACGGCTTCTTCGCCCGGCAGCGTCCCACGACCCCCGGTGCGCCCGGGTACGCGCCGGGCCGGCGGTACGTCGGCGTCTGCGCGCACGGCACCCGGTTGAAGTCCACGCTCATCCGCGTCTACGTCTCGGTGCTGGGCGCCGCGCAGGCCCTCCACCTCAAGTACGGCGAGAACGAGGTCACCGACCCCTACATGACGCTCGTCGGCTACTTCAACAGCCTCCGCGACCTGGCGGGGATGCGGCGGCTGGTCGAGGACGACGTGTCCACCCGTCTGATGCGGGCCGACGAGCGCGGCCTGGCCAGGCGCCACGACCCGCTCCCCCAGGAGCTGACCTCGCGGCTGTCGTCCCAGCAGATCCCCGAGGTGCTCGACCATCTCCAGGTCCCGTTCCGCGGGAACCGGGCGAAAGGCGAGCGGCGCCCCATCGACGTGCTGCTGGCCACCAACATGATCGCGGTCGGGGTGGACGTGTCCCGGCTCGGCGTGATGGCGGTGGCGAACCAGCCGAAGTCGACCGCCGAGTACATCCAGGCGACGAGCCGCGTCGGGCGGGCCGCGCCCGGCCTGGTCTTCACCGTCTTCAACTGGGCCCGCCCCCGGGACCTGTCCCACTATGAGGCGTTCGAGCACTTCCACCAGACGATCTACCAGCACGTGGAGGCGCTGTCGGTCACGCCGTTCGCCGAGCGGGCCGTCGACCGCGGGCTGACCGGCGTCCTCATGTCCCTGGTCCGCGACCTGGAACTGCACTACAACGGCAACCTGAAGGCCGCGGCGTTCGACCGCAACAACAGCCTCGCCGACCACGTGGCCCGATCGGTGCGGCGCCGCGCCACCGACGTCACCGGCGACAACGGGGTCGGGCGGAGCGTCGAGCACCTCCTCGACGCGCGCCTCGACCAGTGGCACAGGGAACGCCTCGTCCCCGGCCGCAGGCTCGCCTACGACAAGCCGCTCGGCGCGGGAGACGACGTCGCGGGGCTGCTCCGCCGCCCCGAAGAGGGCAAATGGAAGCCGATGACGTGCCCCACCTCGCTGCGCGACGTGGAGCCCGGCATCAGGCTGCTGCTGCTCCCCGAGGACGACGGGCTCTCGATCGTCGATGAGCCGCCGCACGTCCCGGTGGAGGTCGACGACGATGACGAGGAGGTGGCGACGCCATGACGGTCCAGCCGCTACGGGTCGGCGAACTGCGGCCCAACCAGCTCCTGCACACCTTCGGGGTCGGCGCGGTCGCCGACCTGCCGAACCTGTCGGTCGTCATCGGCGGCCTCGACGACTGGGACCTGGCCAAGTCGCAGCCGGTGCGCGAGGACCGGCTGCTCGCCGCCGTGCGCAGGGAGCTGGGCGACCAGGTGGAGGCGCTGCGCACCCCGCCGCACATCCCGGAGACCAGCGACCCGTTCGCCGAGTGGAGCCGTGTCGGCGTCCCCGTCCGCCTCTTCCCGCGCTGGCTGCGCTGCTCGGCCTGTAACAGGCTCGCCCCGGTGGAGAGCGGGCTGTTCAAACTGCAGCCGCACGCCTACTCGCCGGAGCGGATCAGATACATCCATGAGTGCCGCGGGCGCGGCGGTAACCGGCCCGTCGTGGTGCCGGCGCGGTTCGTCCTGGCCTGCGAGCGCGGCCACCTCGACGACTTCCCGTGGATGTTCTGGGTGCATGGCGGCGCCGTCCCCGAAGGCGGCGAGCACACCCTCAAGCTCCAGGAACGCGGCACGACCGGCGAGGCCGCGAACGTGTACGTGACCTGCTCGTGCCGGAAGGACAACCCCGGCGGCCGGTCCATGGCACCGGCTCTCGGCCCGGACGCGTGGCGCAGGCTCCCGGCCTGCCGGGGACGCGACCCCCACCTGGCGTCGTTCAGCGAGTGCGGGGAACGGACCCGCACCCTCGGTCTCGGCGCGACCAACTCCTGGTTCGCGATGCAGCTGCAGGCGTTCACGCTCCCCCGCGCGGACGACGAGCTCGCCCAGAAGGTCATCGAGAACTGGGGTGACCTCAGCCTCCTGGTGCCGCTCCCCGACGAGAGCGCCAGAGGGCTGCTCCCCAAGCTAAATTGCTGGCAGGACCTCGAGTCCTTCGGCGTCGACAAGGTCCTACAGGCCGTCCGCAGGCGGGCGGCCGAAGCCGACGACGACGAACCCGCCGACGAACGCGATCTCGACACCCCCGAATGGGAGGCGCTGACCCGGCCCGACCCGGTGGACCTTCCCGACTTCACCATTCGCAAGGAACGGGCGCCGCAGGCGACCCGGTCCTGGCTGAACGAGGTGGTCCTCGCCCCCCGGCTGCGGCGGGTGTCCGCGCTCTATGGCTTCACCCGCATCGACGCGCCGGAATGGGACGTCCAAGCGACCGACACGAGCCGGCGCGTCCGGCTGTCCCGGGAAGCCCCGACCTGGGTGCCCTGCGCCGAGACGCGCGGTGAGGGCATTCTCCTGCGCTTCCACGAGGGCAGGATCGCCGCGTGGGAGCAGCGGCCGGAAGTCCTGGACCGGCAGAGCATCCTGCGGCTCGGGCATGAACGCTGGCGCGCGCAACGGAAGATGTCACCGGGCGACTGGCCCGGTATGCGCTACGTCCTGCTGCACACCTTCGCGCATGTGCTCATCCGGCAGTTCGCGCTGGAATGCGGCTACAACGCCTCGGGCATCGCCGAACGAATCTATGCCCGCTCCGGTGACCGCCCCATGGCCGGCATCCTGCTCTACACCGCGGCGCCCGACAGTGAAGGGACGTTCGGCGGCCTCGTCTCGCTGGGCCGCCGCGACCGGCTCGGCGACCTCATCGGCCAAGCGCTCGACGCGGCCCGGCTGTGCAGTTCCGATCCGCTCTGCGCGCAGCACGACCCGCGCCCCCACGGCCGCTTGTTCGGCGCGGCCTGTCATGCGTGCCTCTTCGCGGCCGAGACGTCATGCGAGCACGGCAACCACTACCTCGACCGCGCGCTGCTCGTCGACACGGTGACCGACGCGGACATCGGCTTCCTCGCCCGGTGACCCCGGAGCTGGCCCACGTCATCGCCAGGCTGGCCGAAGAACTGCCGGCGGGGCACATCGAGGCGTGGGCACGGGTCCTGCACGGTTACCGGGCGCCCGGCGACGACCTCGAGGTACGGCTCATCGAGGCCGGTTCAGGAGACGCGGTCGGTGCGCGGGCCGCGCGGCTCGCGCAGGCGTGGCGCGAATCCTCGCCGCAGCCCGCGGGCGAGGCGCTCGCCCTGGCGCTGGAGACGGGAGCCGTCATGCACGCCCGGCATGCGGAGAAGCAGACCGACGTCGTCGTGAGCGGGCCCCTCGGCGACCGTCCAGCGGTCAGGCACACCGGCGCCGTCGTCACCGAGATCATCAGGGGAAGCAGATCGGTCCTGCTCGTCGTGAGCTTCGCCGCCTTCGGCGTGAGCGAGGTCGTCCGTGAACTCCGGGACGCCGCAGGGCGTGGCGTGCGCATCGACTTGGTGCTGGAGAGTCCCCGCCAGGAAGGTGGAACGCTCAGGGGCACCGGCGCGGCGACGGCCTTCGCCGCGCTGCGAGACTCGGCCACCTTCTGGACCTGGCCGTCCCGCCACCGCCCGGCCGTCGGCGCGTCGCACGCCGCACTGCACGCCAAGCTCGTCGCGGCGGACGACCGGGTCGCCTTCCTCGGCAGCGCCAACCTCACCGACCGCGCGCTCGGCGACAACATCGAGCTGGGCGTGGTGGTGCGGGACCCGGCAGCGGTGCGCCGCATGGTCGGACACTTCCGCGGCCTTATGCGTCCAGGCCACGGCCCTCTGGAGCCCGTTCCGCACTAGTCGGTAGAGGTGATGGAGAAGTCGCGGACGAACGTGAACTCGGTGCGTCTGCCCGTACGGGCCAGGGTTCCGATGATCCTGACCGGGCGGCCGTCCCGGCTCGCCTGCAGGGCCTGGTTGAAATCCTCCGGCGGCAGCGGCACCCTGACCAGCCGCCGCTGACGGTCCTCGCTCGCGGTGTTGGTGCCGCGCACGATGATCCAGCCGTCGTCGGTCGGCCGTACCCGCTGCAGGCGCCAGACCGTCCCGACGACCACCGCGTCACGGTCGACCCGATCCGTCGCTCCGAGATCTTCACCGGCCTGGGCGAGAACCGAGGCCATGGCCGCGTCGAAGCGGACCGGCGGAGTCGCGATGCCGGTCGGAGTTCGCAGCGCCCAAGCGAACCGCATCTCGAACGGATGATCCTGTTCGGCGCCGCCGAACCGGCCCAGCGCCCTGCAGAGCTGCGCGGAGATTCCTTCGCCGACCCTGTCAGCGAACGGATCGAGCTCGGAGGTCTCCAGGGCTTCGGTCGACGCCGCATGGGCCGCTTGAATCGCGCTGTACAGCCGCAGCATGACCCGACGCCCCAGAGGCTGGGCGACGCTGAACAGCGCGCCGTCCTCCTCTTCCAGCGGAACCTCGATCGAAATGATGTAGCTGCCCGCTTCCGCGGGCCCCAGCCTCGCCTTCTTCGGGAACTCTTCCACCTGGGCGAGCTTGCGCCGCGGTAGGCGGATGGCGGGTTCGCTCAATACCGCATAAGCGCCGGCTATGAGCAGTTCCCTGACGCCCTCGTAAGCCGCCGCCCCATCCGCCACCGAAATGCTGCCCGACGGAGCCGGCGGCTGGGTCCGGAGGTGGTTGCGGTCGACGTTGACCGTCGTCAGATCTCGAAGTATCTGCCCGCGCGACCGGCCCTCGGCCTCGGTGAGCACCTGGAGGAGGTTGATCATGCGGAGTTCATAGTCACGGGCGTCCCGGTCCTGCGGGACCACCACCTCGAAATCGCGTTCGCCCTCACTGACCGCCCAGAGACGCGAGGACCCGATCCGGTCGTAGGCCGCCCAGCCGTTGTTCGAGAGGTAGGCCCGCACATCGTCCGGCGGGAGGGCGCCGAGCGTCTCGCGCAGATCCCCGACCGTCATGAGGCCTCCAGCGACGCGACCGGCTTGATCATGAGTTCCAACAGCGAGTCGGCGGTGACCAGGTTCTTCTTCGGGACCTCGACGTCGACCTTCTGGTCCCGGGGAACCTCCCATGCGGGCTGGACACCGCTGAAGGAGGCCCAGTAGCAGGCCTGATAGACCCTGAGGCACTGGTCATCGGCCTGAGTGTAGGCCCGTACATCCGCCGGCACCACGACCAGGAACAGGAACCTGGGGATGTCGAAAGCCCCGGCCAGCTGATTGAAATGCCTGGCCTTCATCGAGTAGTCCCAGGTGTCCCCCGTGCCGGCCGGATCGCGCCACGACTTGACCTGCACGTCTATCTGTGGCAGGTACTCCGTTCCCCTCGCCCCCGGATACTTGAAGGAGAAATCCACGCCGTCATAGTCGGGGTCAGGTTGCGAAATAAGAAGTCCAGAGGCAGCGGCAACCGTTCGAACGAAGGCTTCACCGAACTTCCCCTGGTGGTTGTTATGGTCGAGTGCCAGCGCTGACCTCCCGGAGCCTCATCGGTCCCCCGACCGGACTACTCGCCATTCAAGCACTATCACTACGATACGTACCGGCAACCACTGAATAGCCACTTTGGCCCCAGCTGGCCGTTCGCGCTACCCCCAGGCGCTCCATCCGGCGAACACGATCAGACGGCCTCCTCGCCCTCGGGCGGGTTCGCGGAGTCCCGGGAGAACAGGCGCTCCCGCTCGGCGGCGATCACCTCACGGGTGAGTTCGGCCTCGGAGACGTCGAACGCCTCGGGCGCGCTGTCCGCGGTCTCGCTGACGCGGGCGAAGTCCTCGAACAGCTCTCGCTTGCGGGCCAGGATTTCCGTAACCCGCAGGTCGACGCCCTCCTCGGAGAGGAGCCGGTGGACCTGTACGGATTCGAGCTGTCCCATGCGGTGGGCGCGCGCGATGGCCTGCCATTCGGTGGTCGGCTTGAGCTGGGGCTCGCAGATGACGACCACCGAGGCCGCCTGGATGTTCAGACCGACGCCGCCGGCCACGATCTGGGCGACCAGCACGGCACCATCCCCGGCGGCGGAGAACTGGTCGACGATGGCCTGCCTCGCCGCGGCGGGTACCGAGCCGGTAAGGGGCCCGAACACGTGACGAGGCAACGCCCGGACCACGTGATCGAGCACGTCACGGAAGTGCGAGAAGACGATCACCCGGCGCCCGTTGTCCTCAGCCTCCTCGACGATCTCGACGAGTCGCTGCATCTTCTCGGAATTCGAGCCCTGCAGCATCGCGGCCTGTCTCATCGCCATGAACTTTCCGGCTGCCACGGCGGTCCGATAGGCAAGGAAGTCCTCGCGCGACAGCGGAAGCCACTCCTCAACCTCGACGAGTTCCGGCAGCTCCGTCAGCACGTCCTCCTGGTTGCGCCGCAGGTACGCGGGCGCCACCTGTCTGCGGAAGCGTCCAGGCGCGAGCTCGTCGGCGTCCACGATCAGGTCCGGGCGCAGATAGCTCACGAGGTTGCGGAACTCATCGATGCGGTTCTCCAACGGCGTTCCGGTGAGCAGGATCGTCCGGTCCGCGGCGTCCAGGACCCGCCTCGTCCGGCGGGTTCGGAGCGCGGTCGGATTCTTGATGTAGTGGGCCTCGTCCACGACGGCGCAGCCCAGATCCTTCACCGCACGTATCTGATCCTCGAACCAGCCCAGCGTCTCGAACGTTGTGACGGCGACTCCGCCGTTGCGGACCCAGTTGCGTGCCGCAGCCTCGCGTCCCGGACCGTGCACGCGGTGAGGACGGAGGGAGGACTTGGAGGAGATCTCGCGGACCCAGTTGGTCACCACGGCCGCCGGGCAGACCACCACCGAGTGGTGATCACCGTTGGCGCGCAGATGAGCGAGGACGGCCAGGGCCTCGACGATCTTACCCAACCCCATCTCGTCGCCGATGATCACCTTGCGCTGCACGAGCGCGAAGCGCGCGCCGAAGCTCTGGTAGCCGCGCAGCGATGCCGACAGGTACTCGGTGTCGAGCTGGAGCCGCCGAACCGCTTCAACGATTTCGTCGGGGAGGTCACCGTGGGTCTTCTGCTCGTCTTCGGTCAGGAAACCCAGCTCGGAGAGCATGGCGAAGTAGTCGGCGGGCCGGCTGAGGAAGTCGTCCCAGGGGTCGCCGGAGGCAGCCTCCCCGCTCGCGCCGTCGATGGCCCGGGCACGGCGGCGGACCACCTCGACCGCTTCCCTGAACTCCGGGACCTGCGTGTCTACGGCGAACACGACGAGGTGGCTCACGTCCCGGTGGAGGACATACGCGAGCGGCGCCAGCTCTTGGGCGAGCGTCAAGTCGGTCGTGGCGCCTTTCGTCTTGCGCATCGCGTCCCATGCCCGGAGGCATCGGAGCAGTTCGGTGGTCTCGGCGGTGCGCTTCTTGATATCGATGCGGACCGGCATCTCGTCGTAGGTCATCTGCCACAGCGTGTGGGCAGCGCCGCGCATCCGGGTGGCCGTCGTCGCGCCGATTCCCGGCAAGTATTCGAGCCGGGCCCCATAGTCGAGAACGGCCTGGACCGTGGTGATGCCCGCATCGGTCAGGGGACCGATACGGAGCCGGTCCCGAGTGGCTTCCTTGAGCCGCTCCACCGGCATTTCGACGAGCATACGCCGGACCTCAGAGTTCCGCACGGCCTGACCGGCGGACAGGGCGGCGGCACGGTAACGGACCTCGTCCTGGAGCGCCTTCTCTATCGTCCTGATCGCGGCCGGAAGGTCCGCGACGACCGCACTGGAGATGACCTCCGCCGCTCGTCCCAGATCGGCGACCCGCGCCCCGAAGCCGACCCAGTCGCTGAGGACATCGGAGACACCGACCTCGAACATCCTGTCGTCGTGGCTATTCAGGCGGTGCAGAAGCTGTGGTAGTCCGGACGAAACTCCCCACTCGCGAAAATCGGCGACGAACCGCGCTGCGGCCTGACCGGCGTCGCGCCTTGCGCGGCCGGCGAAGAAGCGCCGAGCGCCGATCGCCGACCTGGCGTCGTGCAGAGATCTGGCGACCTGCGTGGTCAGATGCCTCAGCGTACGGTCCTCGGCGGGGGCGATGGACGGTAGGTGCGCATGCCTCGCGACCCGCCCCAGGAGCCGGCCGTCTCCGGGGCTCAGCGGCAGCGCGCCCCAGTCGACCGTGCCGTCTCGCCGGAGAGCGACGACGGCACGACGCAGTGAATCGACGGCCTCGTCGGCCGCCCTCGCGACCTCGTCACGGTGCGCCAGCGCAGAATGGGCCTGATGGACCCAGCCGGTGACATCGGCGGTGATGCTGCGTAACTGTTGTTGTTCGTATCGTTCCATGGGCCTGACGGTCGGTCGGAGTTGCTGCAAAGATTAACCCGGAGCACCGACATGGGGGTCAGGAACCGACACGTCGGTTCCGAAAAGAAGATAGGTGCGCTGCGGATCAGGAGGTCGTCAGTGCTGCTCGAGGGACTCAAGCCCGGCCTGCGCATCGAGGGACTCATCCCCGCAGAGGTGCTCACGGTCATTGCCGTGCAGTGGCATGGTGCCCACGCGCTTGAATTGACCTACAAGACGACGGCGGGCTCTCTCGGGCAGCAAGTGGTCTTCCGTAAGGACGAAGGCAAGCTTCGCATCGCGCAGTCCGGCAGCCGGGCTTTCGACGCCGCGGCCTCAGAGTTCAAACTGGCGGCAGAGGCCCAGCGCATCACGTTGGCGGGCCTCTTCGACCCGATGATCGCGGTCGCCACCAGTGACGTGAGGCCGCTGCCGCACCAGATCCAGGCGGTATACGGCGAACTGCTGCCGCGCACACCGCTGCGGTTTCTTCTCGCCGACGACCCCGGCGCCGGAAAGACGATCATGGCCGGGCTCTACGTCAAGGAACTGATCTTGCGCGACGACGTGGAACGATGCCTGATCGTCGCGCCGGGCGGGCTGGTCGAGCAGTGGCAGGACGAGCTGTTCTTCAAGTTCGGCGTCCGGTTCGACCTGCTGACCAACCAGCTTATCGACGCCAACGCCAACTTCAACGTCTTCGAGACCTATCCGCTGCTGATCGCGCGGATGGACCAACTCTCCCGCAACGAGCGCCTCCAGACCCAACTCCGAGAAACTGAGTGGGACCTGGTGATCGTGGACGAGGCACACCGCATGGGCGCCCACTATTTCGGAGGCAAGCTGGAGAAGACCAAGCGGTTCCAGCTCGGCGAGTCCCTCGGTGAAGTCACCCGCCACCTGCTGCTCATGACCGCGACCCCGCACTCGGGCAAGGAAGAGGACTTCCAGCTCTTCCTCACCTTGCTGGACAGGGACAGGTTCGAAGGCAGGAGCAAGGTCACCGCGGACACCAGCGGGATCATGCGCCGAATGATCAAGGAGGACCTGCTCACCCTAGAAGGAAGAAGGCTCTTCCCTGAGCGGATCGCCGAGACCGTCCCCTACGAGCTGACCAGGTTGGAATACGAACTCTACGAGCAGGTCACCAACTACGTCCGCGAGGGCATGAACCGAGCCGAGCGGATCGGCGGCAAACGAAGGAACACCGTTGGTTTCGCGCTCACGGTACTCCAGCGACGCCTCGCCTCCAGTCCCGAGGCCATCTACAAGAGCCTCGTACGCAGAACGAGACGGCTGGAACGCAAGAAGCAAGAGATCCTCAATGGCACCTACAGGGAAACCGAGCCGACGCTCGACCTGGAAGGCTTGGATGCCGACGACTTCAGTGCCGAGGAGATCGAGCAGGTCGAGGACGAACTTCTCGACGCCGCCACCGTCGCGCAGACGGTCGATGAACTCAACACCGAGCTGCTCGAACTCGCCGAGCTGACCAAGGTCGCCGGGCAGGTCCGCGATCTCGGCACCGATCGCAAATGGAGCGAACTGTCCGCGATCCTTCGGGACAACGCGCTGACCACGGACGCCAACGGCAGGCCCCGAAAACTCATCGTCTTCACCGAGCACCGTGACACCCTCGACTACCTGAGGGTGCGAATCGGTTCGCTGATCGGCCGCCCCGATGCCGTCAAGACCATCCACGGCGGCGTACGCCGGAGCGAGCGCCGTCAGATCACCGACGATTTCACGAACAACCCCGACTGCCAGGTCCTCGTCGCCACCGATGCCGCCGGCGAAGGGCTGAACCTCCAGGCTGCCCACCTGATGGTCAATTACGATCTGCCTTGGAATCCCAACCGCATCGAGCAGCGTTTCGGACGCATCCACCGCATCGGCCAGCAAGAGGTCTGCCGCCTGTGGAACCTTGTCGCCTCCAACACGCGCGAAGGCGAGGTCTTCACCCGGCTCCTGCTCAAGATCGAGGAGCAGCGCAAGGCGTACGGCGGCAAGGTCTTCGACGTCCTCGGCGAAGCCTTCACCGGCATCCCGCTTCGCACCCTCCTCATGGACGCCATCCAGTACGGCGAGCGCCCCGATGTGAAGGCCAGGATGCACAGGGTCATCGATCAATCGGTCGGCGACGGACTCAAGGAGTTGCTCGACGAACGGGCACTGGCATCCCAGCGCTTCACCGAGGCCGACCTCGCCGCGCTGCACGCCGTCATGAACGACGCCCATGCCCGCGGGCTCCGGCCTCACGACATCGAAACGGTCTTCAAGACGGCGTTCACCCGGCTCGGAGGTCGTATCGTCCAACGCGAACGGGGGCACTACGAGATCACCACCGTGCCCGCGCACATCCGAGCCGGAAAGCATGGCCCGATCGCCGCCCGCTATGGCAGGGTCACCTTCGACCTTTCCCTTGTGCCATCCGACGATCCTGCGCACGCGGAACTACTCGCCCCCGGGCACCCCCTCCACGACGCGGTCATGGACGAAACCCTCAGGCGGTTCGGCGGCGCCCTCAACGCCGGCACCATCCTGGTCTCCCCGACACTGACACAACCGCACCTTCTCGTCGGCGCCATCGAGGAGGTGGCCGACGCCACCGGCGCATCCATCGCCCGGCGCTTCGGCTATGCCTACGTCGACAGCCTCGGCACTGTCACACCCGCCGAGCCGGCGCCGCACCTCACCCATGCCGCAGCCCCCGATTCTCCGGAGGTGAACGCGGCGAAGGCACTGCCGTGGCTGGCGGACGCCGAAGACAAAGCCACGAGCTGGATCATCTCGCACCGGTTGCCCGGCTACCTCGCCGAGGTCCGGTCTCGACGGTCGACGGAACTCGCCAGGACCCGCGAACTCGTCATCAACCGACTCGCAGGCGAACGCGACCGGCTCATGTTCGATGCCACCGCCGCGAGCAAGAAGGAACTTCTCGGCGAAAAGCCCAAGGAATCATCCGATAGTCTTCGCCGCAAGGCTGTTGAACTCGACCACCGGCTTCGCAAACGCCTGGAGTTGATCGACCAGCAGGCACTGATGTCCGCCAAGCCACCGCTGATCTCGACCGCGGCCCTCGTTCTGCCCGCGGCACGAGGGTGATGAGTACCCGCGCCACGACGTCGAGCGGTGGCCCAATGCACAGCGGCGCCCCTCCTCCAAACTCTTCCAAGCGATCACCACATGGCCGAGAACTCCCGCACCTTGGCCGGACGGTCGCGACCTCGGTGCTGCTGCGGTTCCGCCTGTCGGCGAGTTCCTCGAGCCTCCACTTCGCCTGCCACGCAGGCCACTCTCTCGATCGAAAAGACCGATCGAGACGGAGCGCTGACCATGAACTTCCTGGCAATCGCCCTGGGATGGGCCGTCCGGACCACCAAGACAGAACTCGTCGGCCCCCACTGGCCCCCACAACGCGGCCGCAGCATACATCGAAGACTTCCGCAACCGAACCCGACATCATTCTACGTCTGGATGGAAGGCACCAGAATAGCCTGAACAGCACCACCAGCCCCGAGCCACCGACTCGTCATGCGCGTGACCGGAAGATTCGAGGAACGCGCAAAGTCCGCGCCATCGGGACGTGAACTCAGCTACGCTTGGCGATTGAACGAACGAAGACATCGTGCTCGGCCGAAGTCCTCAGCAAGGAACGACATGCCGCTTGACCCGCATAGAATTAAATCTCGACAAGCACAGGGCCGATGCCGAGGAAACGTGCGCCACATAGAGAACACAAATCAATCATGAGTAATGCATCGATCCGCGGCGCCCTCATCGCAGCCGGATACGAGTTTGTGCAGTTCGAGCCCAAGATCCCTGGTATGTGGAACTGGCGACCCGATGCCGTCGCCTGGGCAGCCAACTCACACGGCGCCCTCGTACCTTGGACCGTGGTGGAAGCACAGACATCCTCTGATGCCATCCGCCCTGAGGTGGGGTTGTCTGTATTGGCCCGCGCGCGGGACATGCTGGGCACCGCTGATCACTACATCGTAATGAATGGAACCGACTGGTACCGGGCCGATGCCGGTCTGCAGCGACTGACGGCAGTGGACGGTCCGGTGTCACCGCCTAACGGAGGGGATGGCGAAATTGTCGATGTCGATCTGGTGACGACGATGCTCGCTGACGAACTCTGGAAAGCAGCGGCGCGCTCGCATGATAAAGGTACGTCGGAGGCCTTTCGCTCCAACTCCGACGTCGTCCTGGGCTTGACCAGCTTCCGCACGGCCACAAACTCCTTGGTGCCGGTAAATAAGGAGACGCTCTGGCAAGCGCGCCGTCACGCGGTCGTCGACTTCGAACGTCGAGGCACGGAAGCTGGGTTTCTTACCAGCCATAAGACCGTGGCGCAGGCCGTGGCTCAGCTGGCTGGCCCGAAACTCTCCGGGCGCATCCTTGATCCATTCTGCGGAACGGGCTCATTTCTATGGGAAGCCATCGACTATGCTCGAAAGCGCGGCACAGGGCTGGGAACTGCGCTCGGCTGCGACGTCGACCAGAGGATGGTTGACCTCGCCGGATCAATTGGCGCTGTCTCGCCAGTTCCAGTTGAGATCGTTAGGACTGATGCCTTGTTGGGGGAAGGCCTACCACTCACAACCAGCATAGTCTCTGCGCCACCTCTCGGCCTCCGGTTGCAGGAGCATCACCAGCTGCTCGATGGGACCACCACACGCGATGGCGACCTGGTAGCTCTTGACCGGATCGTACGGCTTCTCGTTGACGACGGCCGAGCAGTTCTGCATCTACCTGCCGGTATCACCTTTCGTCGAAGCGCCGACCGCTATCGGCGCTTTTTGGCGACGCACTTGCGAGTTGCGGCGATTCTTGGACTTCCAGCAGGGGCTGTGCCTCGAACTGGTATTCGCTCGGTTCTATTAGTGATCGACAATGCAGAACCATCGGACACATTCATTGCTCAACTAGGAGAGGACTGGGAGGCGCAGTTAGCGCCAGGCGGTGCAGCGCTCGAAGCGGCGTTGACTCAGATCGATGGGAGCCAGCAATGATCACGTCGACGGTGGTATCACTCCGCGATGCACACACTTGGAATCCTGCGGCGCTGATGAGAGATGCGCTGAACTGGCCGGGGAAGAGTCCACGGACATTGCCGCTACGCGCCTTGGCGACACCTCTTCTTACGGACGGCTGGGTCGAGAAAGACGTCCCTGTAATCACCCCGGCAAGCCTCGATCCGGTTGGTGGCGGCGTCCGCAAACGCAGCCACAGGTACCGCGGCGCTGTATTTCAGGTCCGGGAATCCGAAAGGGGGCTTCATCCGGGAGATCTCCTGGTTCCGATGCTCCCCGATCTCCCACTCCTGCTGCTGCGCCCTGACCACGTCGGATCACTCGTCTCATCGGCCTTCCTTGCGCTTCGGCCGCAGGAAGGCGTCGGGCTATGGATCTGGGGTGTTCTCACAAGCCGCACGGGCCGTTCCTTCCGCGCTCACATCTCCACAGAAGCTTTCGGGCGAGCCACTAACAAATCAGCGTTGCTCGATTTGGAAATTCCCGTGCTACCACCAGTCAAAGCTGGACCAATCTGCAAGCGACTTGAGGGCATCGAGCGGAGGACGCACCGAGAGGAGGAAGAGGCCGCCGAAACCTGGTGGCGCGTTGCTGATCTTTCGAGTGGAGAGTGGGCGCCCGCGCTCGCGACGCCGAACCCTCAGGTACTCGACGCCGGCATACCGCTGGGAGATCTCTGCGAGGAGATCACCAGAGGTCGTCCCGTGCCTCGTGAGGCATACCGCACTGAACCAGGACCCAAACTTATGTCGGTGACTGACATCGCGGTGCTCGGCGGAAAGCCCGCTCGCCGCTGGGTCCCGTTGCACGCTAGGCCTGTAGTGAGCAAACCGGGGGATGTTTTCGTAGCCGCCGTGGGCGCACGGCCACACGCTGCACTCGCAACCGACACGACAGCCGTCGACCGAAATGTGTTCCTACTACGTCTGCGTAACCGCGCGAATGGGTTTGCCATCGTGCACTACCTCAATGGACAAGCGGGTTACGGATTGAGACAGATTCTTCTAACTGGAGACTTCATCCCTGGGATGCGAAAAGATCATTTGGCCCGCTTGCCAGTACCGCCCGAAGCGCTCGATCTCACAGACAACGACGGGCCGCCCATGCCGCTCGATCTCGAGCTGGAGCATGCGCTGTGGAGCTGAGCTGCGAACTGTCGCCGCTGGTGTTCGCGGAGCTCTACCGGATGCTCGCCGCGGACAACGAGCGCGTGGAGTTGTTGAAGGACCGCCTTGCCGAGATAGGACACGAGTGGTCGTGGTTGAGCGAAGCCGCCGAACGGTACGAGGCGACGTGGCGGGGCAACCAGAAGGCCGCTGACAGGGTCGAAGACCTAATCGCCCTTGGTACTGATCATTCGCTCCTTGCGAGCTGGGTGCTCGCCGCTCTCCGGGGAAGCGGTTCAAGCTATTATTTTGGCGAAGAGCTACGAAAGGCAGTTACTCAACGGCTACTCTCGGAGGTTCTCTATGTCCCGGCAGATATCCCCAGCCGCTGGAGACCAGTTGTAGTGGGTTGGACCCTTGGCATGGTGGTCGGAAGTGTGGATCAAAGTCTCCCGGTGGCGCCGGCCATGCTTCCGGCGGATGAGAACGTTCGAGCCGCATATGAAGGCTTGGTAGAGCACGTGCTGCACCTCGGAGACTTGAATCCACCATGGCCAGAGATGGTTGGCACCTCTACCTTCTGGCGAGGGACTGGCCTGGCGGAGGGATTGCAGCCTGAGGCCGCCGATGGCCGGACAGCCATCAAACAAATGGTCATCGAAGTCCGACGCATCTTGCCAGAGCATATGGGCAAGCTGATCGGACAACATTTCTCGCAATTCGCAGAGCGGCGTATCACTCTATCGCACGTAGCCAACATGCCCAATCGACCGCGCTTCGTTGACGTCAAAGAGCAGGCTCGAAATTGGAGTGAAATACGTTACACTATTATGGGAATAACACAGTTCCTGGGCTCGCAAATATCCTCAGAGCTAATGGATTTGGCGGCGCGTGCAGTCCGCGAGGAAACCTGGAGCGAAATCGCTTGGGATCTTTTCGCATTTGACGAGTGAACTCGTTCTTCTATTCCAGAGTAACTAATCATTTGATAAACCGAGATCGGCGAACTCAACGCTGAGGCAACAGGAGGATCCGAGTGAGCGATATCGACCGCAGCATCGACGGCGTGGCCAAGACAATCGCCGAGGTGTTGGAGAAGAAGAAGTATTCCATCGATTACTACCAGCGGGAGTACAAGTGGGAATCCAAACAGATGGCCGAACTCGTGGCCGACTTGACCTCGAAGTTTCTCGAACTCCACGGGCCTGACCACGCCCGCAGGGACGTCGCAAAGTATCGTGGCTATTACCTTGGGTCGATTATCGTCTCTCAAAAGGGCAGCCAGCCTTTTATCGTCGATGGCCAGCAGCGTCTCACCAGCTTGACCCTCTTGCTCACTTATCTGCGGCGGCTGCAACATGGTCGCGAGGACGTGGTTGACATCGACCAATTGATTTTTTCCGAAAAATTTGGCGAAAAATCCTTCAACCTTGACGTCCCCGACCGCAAGGACTGCATGGAGTCGCTCTTTGAGCGTGGCGAGTATGAGTCTCCGGCCGACGCACCGGAGTCGGTCCACACTTTGGTCGGACGGTACACCGAGCTGGACCGACTTTTTCCCGATGAGATCAAAGGAAGCGCGCTTCCGTTCTTTATCGACTGGCTAAAGGATCGGGTCCAGCTCGTTCAGATCACTGCCTATACCGATGATGACGCCTACGCGATCTTCGAAACGATGAACGACCGTGGCCTCAAGCTCACCCCGTCCGACATGCTTAAGGGCTATCTGCTTGCCAACATGGAAGGCGGCAAGCCGCGCACCGAGGCTAACGAGCTTTGGCGTAAGCGACTCCGGACCTTGGATGAGCGTGCCGACGACGCCAGCTCGGACTTTCTCAAGACATGGCTGCGCAGTCAGTACTCAACCAAGATCCGTGAGCGTAGGAAGGGCGCTCGCCCGGAGGATTGGGATCGTATCGGCACCGAGTTTCATCGCTGGCTGCGCGGCGCTCACGAAAGAATCGGCTTGACTTCCCGCGAGAACTTTTACCAGTTTGTTGCCCGGGACCTAAATTTTTATAGCTACCAATATGAGCGGATTCTTGAAGCATCATCATCTCGCGCCTTTCACTCTGGAAGCCCACTGCGCTACATTCGCTACAACGCTGATATGGGGTTCACGCTGCAGGACCAACTGTTGCTCGCACCCTTGCGAGTCGAGGACAGCCAGAAGACTATCGATCAGAAACTGGAGATTGTCGGCAGGTTCGCAGACATTCTACTCGCCTGGCGTATTTGGAACTTCCGCGCTACCGCCTACTCGACGATGCAGTATGCCATGTTCAATGTCATGCGCGATATCCGAGGTCTCGGTGTCGACGACTTGGCGAAGGTGCTCCGCGAGTACCTACTCAAGATCGACGAGGACTTCGATAGCAACGATGACCTGTATGTCCATCAACAGAATCGCGGGCAACTTCATAGGATCCTCGCCCGGATCACCGACTACATTACTGTCGAGTCTGGCCAGGCCTCCCTGTACATCGAGCTGACCAACGGCGAAGACGTGAAGTATGAGGTAGAGCATATTTGGGCCGACCACTACGAGCGCCATACAAGTGAGTTCAGCCATGAAGCCGACTTCGCCCGCCACCGAAATCGGATCGGGGACCTACTGTTGCTCCCCAAGCAGTTCAATGCGAGTTATCGCGACGACCCTTATGAGCAGAAGCTGCCACACTACTACGGGCAGAACATTCTTGCAGCCAGCCTCAATACACTGAGTTATCAGAAAAGCCCCGGCTTCGTCTCTTTTATCGAGTCCAGTGGGCTACCGTTCAAAGCATACGAGGAGTTCAAGGCCGCCGACGTCATCGAGCGAGGCAACCTGTACCGCGAGATCGCGAAGAAGGTCTGGAATCCTGACGACCTCCTCGCTGCCACGAACGACAACGGCTAAACAGGTCCTCACCTGTATGTCATGAGGTGGCCCCGATGGCGGGGATCTCGCAGGTTGGGCATACTTCTATCTAAATAGGAGATCACCTCGATCGTAAATCACCCACCCGCCGGCGACTATTTTGGCTCGCTGGCGTGATTAATATGCGCAACCCAGTGCCGGAACGCCTAGTTTATTGATCGGTCCGGCGGCGGCTGCGGATCTTGTCGAAGGCTGCGAGGGCGGTGTCGTCGGCGTCGTCGAGGGTGTGCAGGTAGCGCTCGGTGGTGGAGATGGATCCGTGGCCGAGGCGTTCCTTGACGACCTGGAGGTCGGCGCCGCCGGCCAGCAGCCAGGACGCGTGGGCGTGGCGGAGGTCGTGAATGCGGACCTTGGGGTCCAAGTCCGCCTTCTTGAGGGCGGGCTTCCAGATCCGGTTGCGGAACCAGTTCGCGGGGACGTGGCCGTCGGTCTCGCGTCGGCGGGGTTCGCGGGGGCTGTCCTTGCCGTCGGCGCGGCCGCGGGCGCGGTATTCAGCGAAGGCTCGCCTGCAGTGGTCGCAACGGCACTTGGCGGCGTTGTAGGCGCTCCGCGTTCCGTGCCGGTATCGGCGTCCCTTGGCGTTCTCTTCGGTCCAGCCTAGTGCCTCGGGGTCGAGAGGGGCAGGTCGCTCCTCGTTCGCGGCTTCCGGCAGGTAGACGAATAGGAGCCCGTCGGTGCCGAGTTTCTCTTCGATGATGTGGTCTTCGAGTTTGGCAACGATCTGGTCACTGAGCTTGAAGCGACGCCACTCTTTGTCTTTGGGGTAGTCCTTGACCAGGAAGCGTTTGCCCTCGGGGTGGAACTTCGGGTTGAGCTCCACGACGACCCGGCTGACCGTGAGGAGGCGGGAGCGGGTTTTCAGGTCTCGGCCGCGGAGTTCGGTGAGTTCGCCCCAGCGCAGGCCGGTTTCGATGGCGGTTTCGACCAGGAGTTTGGAGTCGGCGTCCGGGAGGGCGTGGTAGAGGTCGTCGAACTGTTCGGGGCTGATGATTTCCAGCGGCTTCTCGGGGACGGTGGGGGTGCGGACTCCTTTGCAGGGGTGGATGTAGGTCACCTGGTCGTTCAGGGCGGTGGTGAAGATGGCGCTGAGGGTGAACGAATGCGGTTCGTACGACTCAAGGTGGCCGCGCCGCGCATGTAGCCACCAGAACGAGGCCACAGTGAATACCAGCGCGCACATGGCCACAACGACAGCCCAAGTCATAGGCAGCAGAATCTCACGAGATGCTGATCTGGCTGTGTCGGAGGATCTGCATCGCGGTGCGCGGGTGCACGTCCAGCGCGGCCAGCAGACGGCCGCAGATGTGCCGGGTGTCATGCATCCGGATGGCCCGCACACTGGCGCGCTCGCATCGGTAGGCGAAGCTGCGGTTGACGTTCCGCGCCTCGATCGGCCGACCCTGCCGGGTCGTGAAGATGAGCCCCTTGCCAGTCCAACTCTCCTTGCGCGCGACGCATTCGGCTTCCTGACGTTTGTGGCGGATCCGCAGGGCGGTCACGCAGATCGCCGGGAGCAGCATGACACCGGACGATTCCTCAGTCTTCGTCCGCTCCTTGTGAATGAGCTGGCCCCGGACACGCTGAAGCTGCATGCTCACCGTCAACTCGTCGGCGTCCAGGTTGACGTCTTCCCAGCGAAGTCCGAGCACCTCGCCTTTCCCGGGGGTAGGCGTACCTAGCAGGCGGGGACGCGGAGGGGGACCGTGCACATCCAGCGTCCCGTCACGCCCATGGCCGCGGCGAACTCCGACGTCATCCCCGACGAACACGCCTGCCCGGGCGGCTGCCGGTACGAGCCGAACAGGCGGAACGGACACCCGTCCTTTCCATTTGGACGTGTCGGTGTTCGGTCTTCCTGTCGGTGCGGGTGTCGGTGTTCAGGGTTGGTTGTCGAAACCTGCTCCGCGGCTGACCGGGAAGGCGGAGAATGTCGCCCCGTGACGAGGTTGGGAGCCGTACCTCGTGGGCTCGGGGAGCCTCTTGCGGAGCGTGAGTTCGAGGTCCGGCACGTCGCCGAAGACGGGTCGCGGCGGGTGCCGTGGACAGAGGCGTGCCGGGCGGCATTCGAGGCCGCCTCGCTCGCCCGCATCGCCGGAGTGGAGGCCCTGGCCAGGGGAGCCCAGCGCACCATGCCCGGCTACTTGTCGGATCGCAGGTCAGCGCAGCCCGCCGCCGACGGGTTCAGCTGGAACGGACGGCGTCCGGCTCCGGGTTGAGGAGGTCGCGGGCGGCCTCGGCGAAGGCGAGGACGCGCGCCGTGGCGTTGTCGGCCCGCCACAGCAGGCCCCAGCGCAGCGGCGGGGCGTCACCGAAAGGGACATAGGCGACATCGGGGCGGGCGTAGTAGCGCCTGGCCTGGGCCCCGACCGGGAAGACGCCGCGGCCGGCGCCGATGAGGGTGAGCGCCTCGTTGAAGGTGGCGGCCGAAGGGCCGTGGGCGATCGGCCGTCCTGACGGCGTGGCGTGCGGGGTGCGGTCTAGGCGCAGGGACTCGGGCAGCGTGCCGGGAAGCTGGAGCAGGGGCGCCCGCGCCAGGTCCTCCAGGCTGACGGACGAGCGGCGCGCGAACGGGTGCCCGACCGGCACGGCGAGCATACGCGCCTCCGACACCAGGACCGGGCCGGTGGCGATGCCGGGTTCGTCGATGGGGAAGGTGCCGAGGGCCAGGTCGGTCTCGCCGTCGCGCAGCCACGGCATCAGGTCGGCCATCTGCGCCTCGCGGAGCCGGACATCGCAGTCGGGGTGGCGCCCGCGGAACACTTCGGCGGCCCCGGCCAGCAGCTGCCCGCCCGCCGCGCCGACGAACGCGACCCGCAGGGTGCCGGTCAGGCCGCGGCCGGCGGCGACGGCCTCCTCGAAGGCTGCGGTGATCTGCTCCCAGGCCGGGCGCAGCCGCTCGTCCAGCCGCCGTCCCGCCTCCGTCAGCTCCACCCGGCGGCTGGTGCGGTCGAACAGCGGCACCCCGACGCGGCGCTCCAGCTTGGCGATCGTCTGGCTGATCCGGGCGGTGGACACGTGCAGCCGCTCGGCGGTGCGGCCGAAGTGCAGCTCTTCGGCGAGGGTGAGGAGCGCCTCGATCTCATGCCGTTCCAGCACGTCTCCCCAATCGTTAAGTCAGGCTTGACGATTGTTGCACAGCGGCGCGTTGATCCGCCGTGTTCCCCGGTCGAGAGTGGAACCACCCATCCCCCCTCCGACCTGCACGGGAGCACGCATGTACTGCATCGATGGACACGCCGTGTCCGCCCCGGCCACCGACTCCGCCGCCGTCGCGCGGGAACTGCGCGACCGAACCGAGATCGTGGACGCGCTCTACCGCTTCGGCCTCGGCCAAGACCTGAAGGACAAGGACCTGTTCGCCTCCGCCTTCGCCCCCGACGCCGAACTGGACTTCCGTCCTGCGGCGGCCCGATGGGGCGGGCGCCCGCCCGTGATGACCGGGCGTGACGCCATCGTCACTACCATCCTGGCCATGTTCACCGGACGGGTGGACACCACCCACCAGATCACCAACCCCCGCATCGCCGTCGACGGCGACACCGCGCGCCTGACCGCGCTGGTCGAGGCCCAGCACCTGCTGACCGCCGACCACGCCACCTTCGCCCTGCTGAAGAACCCCTACGACGTCGAGCTGATCCGCGACGGGGACCGCTGGGTGATCCGCCGCATGCGCATCGACAACACCTGGTACACCGGCGACCCCACCGCCATCTTCGGCTGACCCCCGCAGGCCCGGCGACCCGACCGTCCATTCTCCCGATGCCCGACGAAGGCGAGTTCCCATGTCCACCGTCCCCCCGGCCCGAGCCGGGTTCCCGCACCGGCGGCTCGCGCTGGCGCTGCTGGCGTTCGCGCAACTGATCATCTCCCTCGACTACAACATCGTGTACGTGGCGCTGCCCGAGATCGGGGGCGCCCTGGACTTCTCCGCGCAGTCCCTGCAGTGGGTGATCAGCGCCTACGCGGTGGCGTTCGGCGGATTCCTGCTGCTGGGCGGCCGCGCCGTGGACCTGTTCGGACCGCGGCGGGTGTTCCTCGGCGGGCTGGCGCTGTACGCGGTGGCATCACTGGCCGGCGGGCTGGCCGGCGATCCCGGGCCGCTGGTCGCGGCCCGCGCCGTCCAGGGGCTCGGCGGCGCGCTGCTGTTCCCCGCCACGCTGACGCTGGTGTCCACCGGGTTCGCCGAAGGCCGGGACCGCAACCGCGCGTTCGCGGTCTGGGGCACCGCCGGCGGCAGCGGCATGATCCTGGGATCGCTGCTCGGCGGCGTGCTCACCCAGGTGTTCGGCTGGGAGGCGGTGTTCTACGTGAACGTTCCGCTGGCCGCCGCGGCCGTCCTGGCGACCCCGCCGCTGGTCCCGCGGGACGCCGCGCGGACGACCGGCCGCCGGTTCGACCTGGCCGGCGCGCTCACCGCCACCGCCGGAACCACCCTGGTGGTGTTCGCACTGGTGCAGGGACCCGAATCCGGCTGGGACGCCCCGGCCGTCGCGGGTGCGGCGGCGCTGGGCGCGCTGCTGCTGGCGGGCTTCGCGGTGATCGAGTCCCGCAGCGCCGACCCGTTGCTGCCGCCGCGGCTGCTGCGCGGCCGCGACCTGCGCACCGGTGTGCTGGTGACGTTCCTGTACATGGCCACCTTCGGGACGCTGCTGTACTTCCTGACCGTCTACTTCCAGGTCGTGCACGGCTACGGCGCGCTGCGCACCGGCCTGGCGTTCCTGGTGCCGATGGCCGCCATCGTCGCCGGCTCCCAGCTCGCCGGGCGGCTGGCCACCGTCCGCGGCACCCGCACCGCGATGATCGCCGCCCTGGCCGCCGGCGGCCTCGGCGCCACCGTCCTGGGGGCGACCCTCACCACCGGCGGCTCCTACGCGGCGCTGCTGCCCGGCCTGATCATCCTCGGCGTCGGGCAGGGCGCCGGCTACACGCTGATGTTCGGCGCGGCCACCGCCGGCACCCCGGCCCACCAGCAGGGCGTCGCCTCGGCGGTCGCCTCCACCGCCCAGCAGACCGGCGGTGCGGTCGGCCTGGCCGTCCTGGTCGCGATCGCCAACCACGGCACCGGCGGCCTGACCGGCGTCGCGCTGCGCGCCGCCACCGCCGGCGGGCTGCGCACCGCCGTGTTCGCCGCGGCCGCCGGGATCGCGCTCACCGCCCTGGTCGCCGCCGGGTTCGGCCCCGCGCGCCGCCGGACGCCGTCCACCGACACCGACACCGACACCGACACCATCGAGCACGCCGTCGCCTGAGCTTCGGCACCGACCTTGAGGAAGATGATGAACGACCTGAACACCCTGCGGTCCGCCGTCCACGGGCGGGTGTGGCTGCCCGACGATCCGGGGTTCGACGCCGTCCGCCGCCCCTGGAACCTGGCCGTGGAGCAGCCGGCCGCGGCCGTGGTCGAGGCGGCCGGCGCCGACGACGTCGCGGCGCTGGTCCGGTTCGCCCGCGCCGAGGGGCTGGGCATCGCGACCCAGCCGAACGGGCACGGCGCCACCGGCCGCACCGGCGGCACCGTCCTGCTCCGCACCGCCCGCCTCGATTCGGTGCGGATCGACGCCGCCGCGCGCCGCGCCCGCGTCGGCGCCGGCGTGCCGTCCAGACGGCTGCAGGCCGCCGCCGCGCCGCACGGGCTGACCGGGCTGCCCGGCAGCTCTCCGATCGTCAGCGTCGCCGGGGTCGCCCTCGGCGGCGGGCTGAGCTGGTTCGGCCGCGCCCACGGCTGGGTCGCCGACGGCGTCATCGCGTTCGACGTCGTCGACGCCCGCGGACGGCAGCGGCACATCACCGCCGAAACCGACCCCGACCTGTTCTGGGCGCTGCGCGGCGGAGGCGGCGACTTCGCCATCGTCACCGCCCTCGAACTCGCCCTGCACCCCGCCCCGCGCCTGTACGGCGGGCGGGTGCTGTGGGAGGCCGGGCACGCCCCCGACGTGCTGGACGCCTACCGGGAGATCACCGCCGCCGCCCCCGATGGGCTGACCGTGTGGTTCGATCTGCTGCACTTTCCCGGCGCCGACCCCATGGTCGCCATCGACGCCACCCACCTCGGCGACGCCGAGGAGGCGCGCGATCTGCTGGCCCCGCTGGACCGCCTGCCCCGGCCGCTGTCGGACTCCAGGCGGATGATGGAGGTCTCCGAACTCGGCGGCATCACCGCCGAACCCACCGAGCCAGGCCCCGGCCTCTCCCGCGCCGAACTGCTCACCGGCCTGGACGACACCGCGGCCAAGGCCCTGCTCGCCGAATCCATCGCCCCGCTGCTGAGCGTCCAGCTCCGGCATCTCGGCGGCGCGTTCGCCCGTCCGTCCGACACCCCGCACGGTCCGCTGACCGAGCCCTACGCCCTTTACCTGTTCGGCGTCCCCGCCGACCCGGCCACGGCCCGCGCCGTCGCCGGCAAGCAACGCGGCCTCGCCGAGGCGCTCCCCGCGAGCGGCCGCAAACCCCTCACCTTCCTCAACCCCGGGGAGACCGCGGCCGACGCCTTCAGCCCCGCCGCGCTCAGCCGCCTGCGCCGCATCAAGCAGCACCATGATCCGCACAACACCTTCCACGGCAACTTCCCGGTGGGAGGCTGACCGATCCCTTCAGCAGGGACGGACGCCGGCGACCGTGCGGCCTCCGTCCCGCTCATGGGCGACGACCCGGACGACCGGCAGGCGGGCCGTCTCCCCGGGGGTGAGGCGGTCTGCGGGATCCCCGTGCTCGTAGGACTGGAAACCTGAGGCGCGGGCGTGTGGCGCGGTGCCGCTGCTGGCAGGATTCGGGCATGCCCACCACGGATCCCGACGACCCGGTCAACGATCCGGAGGTCCGCGGCCTCGCCGCCGCGTTGCATTCGGTGATCGACTACGCGGCGCAGGCGGCCGAGTCCGCTGCTGACGCCGATCCCGGCAAGCTCGATGTCACCGGTGACTACCTCGCCGCTCTGGACGAGTTGAACGCGTCGCTGAAGCTGCGCGTGCCGGAGGAGGCCCAGGATGCCGCGTTGCGGTTCCAGGCCACCGTCAGCACCGGAAGCCAAAGCCCGATTCCCCGACGCCGACGACGAGCCGGCCGGGGCCGAAGACGACGGCGCAGGCCCAATGGCATGACCACCTCGCAGGGCGGCTCCTCGCTCCCCCACCACGAAGAGCTGCTGCGCCGCTACCTGCGCCTGTTCCAGGGGTGCCACGTGGCGGCCGGCCGCCGCTACGGATCCCTGTTCGACCTGATCCTCGAGCAAGGGCAATGGAACCGCCCCGCACTCTTCCCTGAGCAGTCGGCGCACCTGCGCGGACGGCCCGGCCGGTGCTTCGACAACGCGGCCCGGCTCGCTCGCCTCACCGGGCTCCGCTACACCGAAGCGTTCACGCTGCCCGACGTCGCCCTCGTCCCACTGCCTCATGCCTGGTGCATCACCGACGACGGAACCGTTGTCGATCCGACCTGGCCGACGCCGGGCCTTGCCTACCTGAGTGTCTCGCTCACCCTGGCCTACCGCGCCGCCGTCCTGCAGCGCCGAGTGCCAGGGCCCGGGGGCAGGGCGCCGGCGGTGTTCGACGACGCAGACCGGGCGCTGCTGTATGACGGGATCCCTCCGGACGCCCTCGCCCTTCCCGGCGAGAGCGAACCCGCTGGGTGCGGCGGTGGCGGGGGTCGGCGAGCATGTGGCTTGCCGCGGCGTTCCGGGCTTGTTCCCCAATAGAGCTGTCAGCGACCGTGCGGCCGGCCCCCGAGCACGTGCCGGCCCCACCTGGCCGATTCGGTTCGCGCGGCTCCCTTGATCGCACGTGCGGCCAGGGGAGTAACACGCGCGCGAGCTACATGCCGAGGATGTGTCGTGCGAGGAGGGCGCGGAACTGGGCGCGGCGCAGAGCGCCCAGCACGATGCCGTTGGGCCGGGCGTAGATGGCGGCCGCCATGGCGACGAAGTCGTCTGGGGAGTGGAACATGGGGAGTCTGCCGATCTTCTCGGCCCTCAGCAGCGACCAGCGTGAGAACCCGAAGTGGGGGGCGGCGAGTTCGGCGGTGAGGCCGGCCCAGTGCCGTAGATCGGCCAGGTCGGCGCGGTAGGGCTTGATGCAGGCGAGGTACTCGGGTGGCACCTGCGGCGCCTCGGCAAGGGCCACCAGCCGGGGCGGGTCCGGGCGGCGCGCACCGGATTCGTCGTCGATGAGTTGCTGTCGGGTGACGGCACCGCCGACCGTGGCCGCCAGCGCGTCGAGGCTGGCTCCACGAGCCAGCCGCGCGCCGTAGGGCCTGCGGGTCCAGCTGCGGCAGCCCATGCAGTCGCGATCCCCTCCTGAGCGGGAATCTTCCCGGGGCGCGTCGCTCCGCTAACTACACGTGCGGTCAAGGGAGTACAAGCGCCGCAGAACGAGGGTGGGAGGGCCGTTGCGGCATCGGGCGCGGCCCGGCCGGTCGTTTGCGGGGAGTGCGGCGTTCAGCGATGACTCCGACCATGGCCGCGTCAGCGCCGTCGTGCACGGCGCGCTACTCGGCTCGGGCCGTGCCCTCGAGAGCCCGAACGCGTTGCTCAGCGGCGGCGACCAGCTCGGCCCCGGCGGCCGCGCGGCCGCCGCGTCCCGTTCCTACTTCGCACTCTGGAGCTCTTCGGCAAGGCGACCGCCGGGCGGAGGAGCCGCCCGGCGGTCTGGCGTGTCAGCGCGGGGGCTTCAGGGGCGATGGAGTGTCCGCAGTCCTTGTCCGGACCGCCAGAGGTCCATGACCATGTTCGGCCCTTCGATCCGGGTGAGGACGACCTCGCTGATATCGGCCGTGAAGAAGTGGGAGTCGCTGAAGGAGTCAGGGGCCAGCCCGCGTCCGGTCAGCATCGCGGCGCGTCGCTCGGGGTCGGTAACCTCGAGCGCGCGGCCGGTGACCTTGGCGTCACCCGGTGCCGCGGCGGGGTCGTCGGCGCTCAGGATGACCGGTGGCCCGTGGAGCGCGAAGCGCGGGTCGCGCTGCAGGTCCCGGGCCTTCAGCGCGCCGGGCATCGAGCCGAACCACAGGTCGTCTCCGACGAAGTACGCCTCGATGCCGCTGACCCGCGGCGTCCCGTCTTTGCGGAGCGTCGCCAAGGTCTTGTGCTTGTGCGCCTCGAACGCGTCCCTGACCCGGGCGGCGAACTCCGGTACCGATTCAGCGATCTCATGCCAACGGGCCAACGAAACCTCCTGTGCATCGCCTACGCGCGGAAGGCGTCCATCCTGCCTTGCGGGTCCGACAATCCGGGATCTGTCCCGCTGGATCCTCCACGCCTGGCTGCGGTATGTATGGAGGGCGCCCCTGGACAGCAGGTACGCGGCCGAATCGCGAGTCCGCGAACGGCCGCTCGTACTGCGCACCTTCTCTATTTCCTGGGCGGCGTCCTCTTCGGCGTGCCCGTGCGCGTAATGAAGCCGGACGTCTCCTGGACCGTGGCGGTCCTTGCTGGCCTGGCCTTCGCCGTCTTCTACGGCTTGATCTTTAATGCCTGCTACAGATGGAGCATCTTCCGGCAGGACCTGGAAGACGACATGGGTGAACCCGGCTCGATGATCGCCCGGTCGGAGGACCTCCCCTCGACGGCCCCGCGAGCGCGGATCATGCGGGCAGCGTGAACACCAACGCCAGCACCAGCAACGGCGGCATCAGCGACGCCAGTGCCGAGCACACCCGCGCGGCCGACCAGCGACGCCGCCACGGCAACAGCCACGCGGTGGCGATGGCCGCGAGCACAACGGGCCAGCCGAACTTCAGAATGCTGTAGATCAGGTCCAGGTGCCTCATCAACGCCGGCGAGCAGTCGTCGGGGCCGCAGTTATCGGTCGCCATGGCAGAAAGCCCCCCGAGAATCAGAGCGGCTGGGCCGAGCAGTAGTGCGAGCACCGTCGCGAGGAGCGGCGCCACCCAGGCATGAGGATCGCGGTCGCGTCCAGCGGCAGCCGAGTTGAGGGCTGCCGGAAAGTGCTGCGTCGTCATAGGAAGAGTGAATCGGCCAGGAGGAGCCGGGGCATGGGTGCACGTGCTCATCCGGTTCGGGCCATGTACTCAGTTGGACTCTCGACCTTCAGCCATCACCTGGACCCGCCAAGCATGATGCGAGACACCGTCAAGCAACTCCCGGAGACACTGGGGCAAGCATCTCCCCGGACCACACTCCGACGGGCCGAGCCGTTAGCCGGGCGGGAGCGCGCCATCCCCAGCGGTGGCCTGGCCGAGCATGGTGCGGGCCGCCACCGCACAGCGGGAAGCGGTCGCGGCGCAGACCGCTTCGGGTTCAGCGTCCCCTCGGCCTCCCCCCGTTACCTTCTTCGTGGCTCCGCAATGGGGCCTCCGGCCTTCGTGCCCGGCATGACTTCCCCCTTGTTGTTCATGATCCGGGGGGTGGTGTCACAGGGCCCGGAGGCATCGACGGACCGCTGATGAGGGGCTTGAGCACCGGCTTCACCCGAGCCGGAAGAGCTCTCCGTAACGTGGATGTGGCAGCTCGATGCCGAGGCAAGGCCGGACGAAAGCGTGATGGAGGGGCCTGCACGTGATCGACACCGGCGACATCGACGTCTTCCTCGGCCTGGACGTCGGCAAGGGCGAACACCACGCCACCGCTGTCACCCGGGCCGGAAAGAAGGCGTTCGACAAGCGCCTGCCCAACACCGAACCCAGGCTCCGTGAGCTGTTCGCGAAACTCCAGGCCAAGCACGGAACGGTGCTGGTCGTGGTCGATCAACCGGCCTCGATCGGGGCCCTGCCGCTGACGGTCGCCGTCGACATGGGCTGTCCGGTCGCCTATTTGCCTGGTCTGACGATGCGGCGGATCGCCGACCTCTATCCGGGCGAGGCCAAGACTGACGCGAAGGACGCGTTCATCATCGCGGATGCAGCCCGCGCGATGCCGCACACGCTGCGGGCGATCGATGTTGAGGACGAGACGATTGCCGAGCTAGGGATGATCGTCGGCTTCGACGACGACCTGGCCGGCGAAGCCACCCGGGTCGCGAACCGGCTCCACGGGCTGCTGACACAGATCCACCCGTCGTTGGAGCGGGTGTTGGGGCCGCGGTTGCAGCACCCGGCCGTCCTGGCTCTGCTGGAGCGGTTCGGGTCACCGGCTCAGATCCGCAAGGCCGGACGGCTGCGGCTGGTCACAGGACTGTCCGCCCACCGACGACGGGTTCCCCCGGCACGCCGGCAGCTCGGCCGTGATCGTCCCCTCCCGGATCCCACGGTTGTAGCACCGGTCGGGCGGCTGGAATGAGCGTGAGCAGAGGACTTCGGAAATCGACAACTGGGGCCGGGATCGCTGCGTGACGAGAATCGAAGATTTTCTGAAGATCGCCGAAAGCCCTGTCGACCACGTACACGCCTTGGCTGGAAGACGGATTCGCCTCGCACGACCGTTGGCGCGGTCTGCGGCGTTGTCCTGTCTTTCAGCTGCGGCGGTACCTGGCCGCCATCGCGTGAAATACCTTCTTCGGTTCCCAACGGGTCTCGTCGAGCATGCGGACCACGCCGTAGGAGCCTAGATCCGCCCTTCCGGGCCTGCTGTAACCGGCGAAGGTGAACCAGAGCGCCGTGTCCACCCCTTCCTCTTCGAAGGCGTCCAGCAGCTCGGTGAGGTAGCGGACCTGTTCGTCCTCGTCCGGCACCGCATCGTGCGGCACCTGCCAGGCCGAGCCTCCCCGCCCGCCCGCGCCCCGGTAGGCACAGGTTCCGTACTCGGTCACCGCGACGGGCTTGCCGTGTGCGAGGTGTCCCTGCAGTTCGGACCGGAAGGTGTCGACGTTGTAGGCGGCACGGTAGGCATCGATGCCGACGAGGTCGAACGGACGCCAGTCAACGAACTCCCAGGGAGCCGAGGCGTAGGTGATGCGCCCGCCGAAGCGGGCACGCACCGTCTCGGCGGCTTGTGCGAGGAAGACGTTGAGACGTTCCTGCACCGAGGCGAGGCCGTTCCACCACTCCATGTCCGCCTCGGCCATGGCCCGCAGACGGTCGCCGTAGGTGTCGCCCGGGATGAAGCCACCGCAGAACGCGCTCATCTCACAGCCGGCGACGAACACCACTTCGGCACCGCTCCGTCGTAGGGCTTCGGCCCGGCGGGCACAGTCGGCGAAGAACGGCAGCAGCCGGTCGGTGGGAAGGTCGACGGGGAACGGGGCGAACCACACCTCGAGGCCGACGGCCGCCGCATGGCGGGCGGCGATGCTCAGCCGTTCGGGATCACGGCCGGAGACGCGTACGGCATCGCAGTGCAGCTCGTCGGATATCACCGCCATGTCATGCCGGACCGTTTCGTGGGTGAAGGTCTTGCGGGAGAGATCCTGTCCGGGGAGGAACCCGGTGTCGTAGTTGATGCCCCGTGCGCGCACGTCACCGCCCCTTCAGGTGCTGGACGCCGTGCTCCAGCAGGGCGAAGGCGATCTCGGTGTCCTTAGCCAAGGCGCGGACCGCATCCCGTGGCGGTACGCCGTCGGCCAGGAGGTGGAAGAAGGACTCCCGGAGGGTGAGCGCGGTCGCAGCGATCTGAGCCGCCACCAGTGCGGCCGCCGTCTCCCCGTACTCCTGCGCCAGTACCTCGGCGAGCGCACGCCGTTGCTGGTAGAGCAGGGCGTTCGCGGCCCCGCTGAGCGCGGGGCTGTCGAAGATCACGCGCATCTGGGCGAGCACCTGGTCCCGGTCCATCGCTGCCATCTGCCCGTCCGCGAACGCCTCATAGTGAGCTTGCAGCGCCTGAAGCGGGGAAAGCCCTGCGGGCCGCCGGGCGACGATGTCGGCCAGGCTCTCCTGTCCCACGCCCTGCAACGCGAGCGACTCCTTGCTGGGGAAGTACGAGAAGAGGGTGGCCCTGGCGACTTCGGCGGCCTCGGCGATATCACTGACCGTCACGGCATCGAAGCCGCGCTCGGCGAACAACCGCAACGCCACAGCAGTGATCCGCTGCCTCGTCTGTTCCTTCTTGCGCTCGCGAAGCCCTGTCATACGATGACTATAACCAGACTCGGTTCACAATTGAACCGAGTCTGGAGATGGAGTGAATCGCCACCGTGGTGAGGAGCGATCAGGAACACAAGAGAAGCGCCTTGTATGCGGCGGGATGCCTCTTCTTCCGCCCTGCCGCTACTCCTCGTCGTCGGGCGCGTCCGGGGATCGGATGGGCACAGGCCGTGGCCGAGGCCGCTGGCCTTGATGTCGAACTGGTAGCGGCCCAGGAAGTTGGTCAGGCGGGGCCGCCGACGGGCAAGCCACAAGATCACCAATGTCCATGTGGGCTCAGCTGCGGCTCGCTGGCCGCAGCCGACAAACTGGCGCCCGCTCGAGATGCCGGGGGGACGCCGAGACCGCTCAAGTCACAGCCAGCGGGCGACCCCTCTGTGATGCGAGCAGGTACCGCGCCGGTGCGCCGAATAGGACAGCGTCCCGTCACGGCACACCGCGGACGCCCCGGCTGGATAGGTCGGCCTGGCAGGGACGGCCTTCTTCGGTAGGTCAGCAGCGCCGCCGACGCCGCGAACGACACGGCGTTCAGCGCGGCGCCCGTGGCCGGGCCGACCGCGGCGACCACTACCCCGGGCAACGCCAGGCCGATGATTCAGCGTCGCATCTGAATGGGACGCAGGTCTCGCCGTCGCCGGACGGCGCGCGGCATCCAGAGCAGCTCGTCGGAGCTTGTCCGCAATACGTAATGCTGTCTCATCGCCTGCTCGCTGCTCACGGGCGATCTCACCGCTGCCTGCCACTGATCAAGCGTCGCCTGTCTCATGTCCGCGCCCGGGGATAAGATCACGCGGTGCGAACCAGCCTGCTCGTCATCGCGATTCTCCTGGCGACCCTCACCGCCTGCGGGACGCCAGAGGAAGACAAGATCGTCGTCAAGAATCTGAAGCAGTCCGGATCATCGGCGACCTACGCCAAAGTTCGCGATGGCGCAGCCAACACTAAGAGGGAGACCGGAGCCTACGACTGCGCCGAGTTCGCCGCCTCGATCGCCCATGACGTTGAGTTCCCGGCTGGCAGGGACCTCTACATCAAAGCCTGCGAAGAAGGCCAGAAGCAGGTGAACTGACCCGCAGCCTCACCGCGCGCCCGGTCGGCCGGCATCTCGGCCGGACGTCCAACGCCACCCGGCCGACCCAGCGAGCGCGCCCGGAAGGGCGCACGCCAGCCCCGTCGTCCGTTCACGGGTAGCATCCGCGTCCCGCCTGCGGTGTCTCAGTTGGTGTCCTGCGGCCAGATCTGGATCCAGTGCCGTTCCGCGTGATCCGGCGTAGCCGTTGCGGGCGGCGCGGAGGCTTCGGGGGCGAGCTGAGCGGCATCGTGGCCGCGTGCGGAGACCCGCACCCGGTATGGGCGGGTCTGGCCTGGGTCGGCGGGCATGTCCTGGAAGGTGTAGGGGCTGGTCTGATCGTCCAGGAAGTTGCAGCGGACGGCGGGCCCGGTGAAGATCATGCCGGCTTCTTCGGTGGTGTCCCAGGCGTCGCGGCTTTCGTCCGCGGCTGGTTCGTGGTCGAGGATGTCCAGGACGACCTCGACGGAGCTCTCTGGCTGGGTGGTGAAGATCGCGGCCATGTGCCGGTCGGCTTGCGGGACGATGAGTCCGCGGTGGTTGCCGGCGGTGTCGGCGGTGTCGGCGGTGTCGGCGGTGTCGGCGGTGTGGCGGTTGCTGCTGCGGTCGGTCAGCCAGTACTGCCCGCACTGTGTCTCCACAATGAAGTCGGTGCGCGGCGCGTCTGCGTCCGGGGAGCAGGTGGGCCAGTTGAGTTCCTTGAGCCACTGCGCCGGCTCGATGGGTGCGGGCCACAGTTGGATGAGGTGCCGCTCGATCGCTTCCTCGCCGCCATCCGAGCCGTCGCCGACGAAGACGTGTTCGATCTCGGCGGCCTGCTGGCGGCCGACGGCGTGCAGGCGGATGCGGTACTGGCCTTGCTGTTCGGTTTCGGTGAGAGGCAAGGCGAAGCTGAGACCACCTGCGGGTCTGGTGAGCGACTCGATGCCGGCGCTGCCGTCGAGCCGCAGGCTGAATTCCAGTACCTCTTCCCAGTCGGCGAGGTCCGGTTCGGGGCGGTGCTGCCACACCTGCACGGTCACGGGTAGATCGCACCCGTACATGCCGGTGTGCACACAGGCCAGATGCCCGCTGTCATCCAGGGCCACCAGTGGCTGAGGGCCGGGCAGATCGTTGTCGTACAGGGTGGTCACGTCGGGGGCGACACCGTCTCCCAGCCAGTACTGGTGATGCTCCACCGCGATCATCCCGCGGTAGACGATCGGCACCTCCGTGCCGTCCGCTTTCGCTTCGCCCTTCATGACACCCCGAGCCTCTCAGACCTCGTGCCATCAGCATCGTGTCGGTGTTCGAACCGGGCTGGAGGCCCGGCACCGCGCTCGGCCGTAGCGCCCCGAAGGCGTTCCAGACGATCAGCCGCGTCCTAGCCCGGATACCCGGCATGTCGACACCCCGACGTTCAGGGCCGCTGCCGGCAGCGATGGCTCTCGACGACCAGTGGGCACACCTGCGCGACGGCGCGTTCGTCGTGAAGACCAAGCTGACGGAGGTGCAGCCGGTCGCGAACGACCGCGAGCGACGCCTGTGGCAGGCGACCACCGAACTGCTGGAACGCGCACGCACGTCGCGTTAGTACATACATAACCACCCAGGCCGCGACGCGGGCCGCCGGAGAGGCCGGTGGCCTGTCCGGAGTCTGATCCGCAAAGGCCTCGGTCTTCTCTGGACCAACTCTGTCGTCGGCAGAGCCGCGAATCGCGGCAAGAGAGTTTCTCGGCGGCCTGCACGGGGTGTTGATCGATCGTGGTGTTGCGGCGTCGTCTGGATCAGTGCCGGGGCGGTCTGCTCAGTGGCCGTTGGTGTCGTCGCTGGTGCTGGAGGGCTCGTTGGTCAGGAACATGGCGTGCGCTGCGATGATCTTCCAGCCCATCCGGTCGGAACGGGTCCAGGTGCGGGTGTAGCGCATCCGGGCGGACATCGGCCGGCCGCCGACGGCGCCTTCCAGGGTGCCCAGGAACCAGGTGACACCGATGTGCTCGGTGGCGAGCACCCGCAGTTCTTCCTCCTCGACGCGGCTCAGCACCTGATGGCCGGTCTGGTGCGCGCTCAGGTCGTCCTGCTTGGAGTACAGACCCCCGTCGGGGCCGGTGAACCACGCCTCGTCATCGATCAGCTCGGTCAGCGCATCGACATCGGAGGCCAGCTGGGCGGCCTGAAGACGCCGTTCGGCGTCGCGGAGGCTTTCGGTGTGATCTTGGTTCGACATCCCCTCACTATCGTCGGCCGCCGACAGCATCGCCACGGCGTTTCACCCGTGGCGTAGCGCTGGGGCGGGGTCGATGATGTGTCGCGGCGGGACGGCACGAGTTGACCGATGCCGTGCGGCGGCGGATCGAGCCGCTTTGCCCGCTCAGCCCATCCGTGGTGACCGAGGACCGAGCACCGCGGCCACGGCCGTCGAGAGCCACCGCGTCGCCGCGTCCCCCGGCGGCCGTCCGCACGCAGCCGCGCATCCGTGGTCTCCGACACCGTTCCCGGGCGAGCGGAGGATCATCTTCCTGTCTCTGGTGATATCGGGCTGGTTTTGCTCACTTCTCAGTGTGACGGGATTGGACGAGCGTGGCGTGAGCAGTCGGGAGCCTCGCGCCGAGTGCGCGGACCGGGGGTCGACCGAATGGTTCGACGAGCTGTTCGGCCGCTACTTCGCCCGCGTGTACGCCTACGCGGTGACGCGGGTCGGCGGCGCGCTCGCCGAGGAGGTGGCCAGCGAGACGTTCGTCATCGCGTGGCGGCGGCGCGACGTGGTGCCGGAGGTTCCGCTGGCCTGGCTGATCGGCGTCGCGCGCAACGTGATCCGGGAGCAGTGGCGGCAGGCGGCGCGGCAGGAGCTGATCGCCGCGGAACTGCATGCCTGGGCGACGACCTCGCCACCGGTCGCCGGGGACGTCGCCGAGCTGGTCGTCGACCGGAACGTCCTGCTGCGGGCGCTAGCCGCGCTGCCCGAACGGGACCGCGAGGTCCTGATGCTGCTCGGCTGGCACGGGCTGTCGCCGCGCGAGGCCGCCGAGGTCCTGGGCTGTTCCCGGCCCGCGCTCACCATGCGCGTCCACCGGGCGCGCCGCCACCTCGACCGCCACATCGACGACGCGACGCGCGACGCGGATCCGGGAAGTAAAGGTGACACCGATGAGTAGGAAGACCGATCTGCTGGCGACGATGGCGGCCGTCCGGCCGGACCGGCTCGACCCGCCCGCCGATCCCGGACGGCTTGAACGCATCCGCGCCCTTGCGATGTCGAAACCGGAACCGGAACCGGGCCGTGTCCCCGCCCGCGCGCCCAGACGGCGCATCCGGTACGGCGGCACCACCGTCGCGGCGGCGGCCCTGGTCGCCGGGTTGATCGTCGTGGCACGCCCGACCGGCCAGGACACCGATCCGCCGTCGGCACGCCGGACCCTCCTCGCCGCCGCCACGACGCTCCAGGAAGGCGACACGGCGGCAGGACGGTACTGGACGGCCGACCTCAGCACCTACACCACGGCGAGCTACCTGGGCGACACCGCCGCGAAACCGCCGCCCCCCACCGCGAAACCCCTGTACCGCTTCTCCTCGACGTGCCGCGCCCGGCTCTGGGCAGCCCGATCCGGGCGCGACACCAGCTGGCTCGTCGTCGATGCGGTCACCGACCGGAGACTGAGCGGCGCCGACGAACGCGCCTGGCTGCGGGCCGGCGCACCGCGTCCCCGCACGTGCGAGATCCACGGCATGAGCGTCGGCCTGCGGGCGGCCCCACCTGCGGCGCTCGCCCTGCAACGCACCATGCGCACGACCCGGCGAGAAGAGCCGACCTATCCGAGCGCGGCGGGCGTCCCGATCACCCTCGATCAGATCGCCGCGCTGCCCCCCGATCCCACAGCGCTCAAGACGGCGCTGGACGAGCTGTGGCTCGGCTCCACCGCCTCGGCGACGGAACCGAAGGCCGGCCGGACTCCCCCGCCGGACGTCACCTTCCAGCAGATCACCGATCTGCTGGTCGGCGCCCCCGCGCCGCCCGCCGTCCAGGCCGCCCTGTACCGGGTGCTGGCCGGCCTTCCGATCGACCGAAGCCATGGAATCGTCACCGACCGCCTCGGCCGCCACGGGGTCGCCTTCTGGACCGCTACCGGCGCCATGAACATCAGGCTGATCATCGACCCGCGGACGGGACGCCCCCTCGCCGTGGAGAGCCGCCTCGCGGGCGAGCTCGACGGGTACACCCTCGTCCTCCGGCAGGGCTGGACCGACACCGTCCCCACCCTGCCCGCCCACCGCCTCTGAGACAGGGGCTGGTGTCGGCGGTGGCCGCCTTGCCTGATCGGCAACGATGAGAGGCAGGAGCCGGGTCAGGTGAGGGCCAGCAGGCTGACCGCGACGGCGGTGGTGCCCAGTCCTGCGATCTGGCCGCAGCCGATCCGCTCGCGCAGGACGCCGCGGGCGAGCAGGCCCGTCCCGGCCGGGTACAGGGCGACGCTCAGCGCCAAGACCGACAGGTCGCCGCTGCGGTCGGCGAGCGGGAACAGCAGGTTCGCGATTGAGACGAGCACCCCGGCGGACGCCGACAGCGCGTAGGCGGGCCTGTTCCCATTGTTGGATCCGTTCGGGCGTCCAGATCAGCGCCTTGGGGCATTTGCCGGGTGGGAGTTCGATCAGGGAGGCGACGTTGAGGTCGATGCGTCGTTCCCGGATCGCTTTGTTGAGCGCAGCGCGCAGGGTGGCGCGGATCCGGTGCTTGGTCGCCGCACCGACCACCCGGCATCCCATCACGCGGGCAGGCAGGGCGGGGTCGCCGGTGGTGCGGGCGCAGGTGATGAGTTCGTTGTGTTCGTCGATGGCCTCGAACACCGCCTCCACGTCGGCGGCGCGCAGCCGGTCCAGGCGGATGCGGCCGATGGCGGGGATCAGGTGGTCGTGGATGTGGGTGTGGTAGCTGCGGATGGTGCTGGCGCGCAGCCCCTTGCGGCCGGCCAGCCACAGGGTGAGCCACTGCCCGACGGTGATGGTGGTGTCCAGGACTTGGCCGGTGCGGATCTTGCGGCGCACCTCCTCTGGCTCTGACAGCCGCTTGATGGTTTTGAGGGTGGTGGTGATGAGGTCGATGATGCATGGCGGTGGTCGGGGTCGTCGGTGACGGCCAGCAGTTCGTGGAGTTTGCCGATCTCGGCTTCGGCGTCGTCCTAGAGGAGGTTTCCGCCGCGGCGGATGGGGTTGCGGCGGGTCCCGTCCGGGCGGGGCGGGAGTTCGTACTGGTAGTACCAAGTGCCGTGGGTCGGGCTCCACGACCCGCTCTTGCGGCGCAGTTTCGGGCATTTCCTGCCCAGCAGCCGCCCCTCGGGGGTGCGGCATCCGCAGGTCTTGTAGGTGGTTCCGGCAGCCAAGACGGGCAGCACACGGATCTCCGCCGCAGTCAGCCCCCCGCATCACCACCAACCCCCAGCACGCAACCCCGCTCGGCGGCCTACCGGCCACCGCAGGGAACCGCCTGCCGGGACGCTGATGGAACCGAAGCCCGTATGCAGCACGAACAAGATCCCGCACACAACCGGCGGTCCTCCAACCGCTTCCGTCCGGCATGGCGCTTACGGCGCTCCACCTCCGGCAGCAGCGGCTCGATCCGCTCCCCCAGGCTGTCAGGCACTATCCACGGGGGTACTCGCCCTTACGGACCCACCCACACCACACCGATCATCACTACATGTCATGCTGACATACACATCTTGGTATGACCTCTTATCCGCGGCGGTCTCGGTCATGTGGCATCTCTTCCTTAATCGCCAGATCCGCCGTTACTTGTCCAGTCCGCTTCCCCTGTTCGGCTCCGGTGCGGGCCGGAACTCGCGCGCGGTGACCACGACCGTGGCGACCAGGGCGACCAGGATCGCGGTGGCGAGGATCTCGTAGCTGATCACCGGGTGGAACAGCCGGCGCAGCACCTTCAGGGGGTCGGAGGCATCGCGCATCGCCGACGCCAGCCAGCCCGTTCCCGGCGGGGGGTCGGTGAACCCGGAGCCGTTCGCGACATGCCGGTCGCCGGTGAGGTCGCGGAGGCGGTACGGGAGCAGCAGGTACGGAATGTAGGCGAACAGGGAGGCGAACTGGGTCAGGATCGGCACGTACCAGAGCCGGCGCGGGAGCCAGAACGCGGTGATGACCGTCAGCACGTCCGCGAGGTAGAAGTAGCGCTCGTGCATGTTGGGCAGCAGGAACGGCACCAGCAGCACCGACGCCGTGGCCGCCAGGAGCACGCGGAGGTCGGTGAGTTCGACCCTGCGCAGCGCGATCAGGGCGATCAGGGCGAGCACCAGGAGACCGGTGAAGACGGTCGCCGACTTCTGCAGCGTCTCCGAGTTCCAGGAACCCAGGTACTGGAAGGCGCTGGGGGCGGTGACGATGAACTTGCCGCGGAGCAGGGACGCCTGGTCGTAGTAGACCCTGAGCAGATCGACGGGCTTGGCCCCGAGCAACAGGGCCGGCACGTCGAGCAGCAGGTAGACGCCGGGAACGGCCGCCAGGGTCCGCCACGGCAAGCGCTTGCCGACGGCCAGGAGCAGCAGGACCGGGAACAGGAATACCACCTGGAGTTTGAACGCCAGCGCGAGCCCGAAGAACGAGCACGCCGTCCAGTGCCTACGTTGCAGCAGGTAGTACAGACCACCGATCGAGAAAGCGGCGTAGGACGAGTCGCACTGGCCCCACATGGAGCTGTTCACCACGACCGTCGGCAGCAGGACGACCACCGCCGCTCCGGCCGGCGCGGCCCAGCCCGACGGGTACCGCATCCGGAGGATCCGGTACGAGTACCAGCCGAGCACGATGTCGAATACGACCGATATCAGCTTCACCGCGACCAGGGGCGGAATCCGCAACTGGACGGTGACGGCGAGCAGATAGAGGTACGGAACGTTGTAGGCGGAGAACTTGTGCTGAAGCGCGCCGAAGCCGCCGTTGTGCTCGATGAACGCGTACCACAGGCGGTAGAAGTCGACATAGTCCTCCGACCTGTAATCGAAGAAGAACAGCCGCACGGCCAGGGCGGGGACGGCGATGGCCGCTACTACCAGCAGGGATGTCCCCGGCAGTGGGCGGCTCGCGGGAGGGGCCCCCGGCTTGGCCACGCCTTCATCCAGATTCGTCATTTCGACCACATTTCAACGTGAGTGTTGCCGGGACGGAGAGAGCCCCGCCCTTTCTCAGGAAGCACGGCACAGCGCGATCAGAGAGACCCCGAAGGGCGGATCGACGTGGGGCAGCATCCGCGCCTCGGAGGCGAAGACGCCGTACAGGAGGCGGTTGGTCCGCGGCGCGGGCAGCGCCAGGTGCGGGTCGACCCGTTCGGCCTCGCGCGGCACGACCCGCCGCCGCAACCTGCCCGCCGTGCGGGCCGCGAACGCCGGCAGGAACAGCAGCGAGTTGAAGTAGGCGATCCGGTCTGCCTGGAAGCCGCCCGCCTGCCGCAGCAGGTCGCGCAGGTGGTGGCGGCGGTAGCGCCTGACGTGCCCCGCGTACACGTCATGGTGGCTCCACAGGACCGGGAAGGCCGGGACGGTGAGGACCAGTCGGCCGCCCGGCGCCAGCACCCGCCGGAACCCCCGCAGCGCCGCGACGTCGTCGTCGATGTGCTCGACCACGTCGAACGCCGTGACCAGGTCGAACTCCTCGTCTTCGGCCAGGTCGTCGGGCACCAGGCCGCGCCGTGCCGAAACGCCGGTCGGATGCCGCTGCCGCAGGTACTCGATGGCGTGCTCGGAACTGTCCATCGCCGTGACCCGGCCGAACGCCCGCAGCATGTCGACCATCTCCCCCATCCCCGACCCGACGTCGAGGACGCGCAGCCCGGGCACCCCCGAGGCGCGGTGATCGGCGAGGTAGTCGCGCAGCATCGTCGCGACGATCCGCCGCCTTCCCTGGAACCACCAGTGCGAGCTCTCGACGGCGGCGAGTTGGTGGTAGATGGGAGTTTCCACAGGCGTCACCCCAGCCATTCCGAGGACGGGACAGCAACCGAAGGCGGACCGAGCGTTCCGTTCCCCTGCACCATCGCAGCGCCGCCTCGAATCGGGCTCGATATAGGCCGGAGGAGACCGGCCTATAGGACGGTGGCGCCGTCGGCATGGAGGCATGGGACGGTGCGGCCCTCGACCGGAGATCGAGGTGGGCTCAAGGCGCGAATGCGAGGCTCCGATGGACGCGTCTGTCGCGAATTCGGAGGGGCGGCCGGATGTCCGAGGAGCCACCAACGCGGCGCGAGCGACTCGCCCGGCTGACCGCGGAGCTGTCCAAATTCGGGGTGATGGCCGTGGTCAGCACCCTGCTGGCCGTCTTCGGGACGATCGGCCTGCACCTCGGCCTGCGCCTCGGGCCGCTCGCCTCGAACGCGATCGCCACGGTGGTCGCCGTGTCCGTGTCATTCGCCGGCAACCGCTGCTGGATCTTCCGCGACCGCAGGCGCACCAACCTGGCCCGCGAGTATCTCGCGTTCTTCGTCCTGAACGGCCTCGCGCTGCTGATCCAGCTCTTCTCGATCGGCTTCACCGTGTGCGTGCTGGACCTGCACGACACGGTGTCCTACGACGTGTCCCTGCTGGTCGGCGTGACGCTCGCTTCGCTGGCCCGCTACCTGACCTACAAGAAGTGGGTCTTCCTGCCCGCCGACGAGCCGCGGGCTCCCTCGCACGACCGCACCCGCGTCTGACAGGCGGGCGCCCCACCGGCGCCCGGAAGGACGAGGCCGCGATGAGCGGGCGTCTCGGAGCAGCGTGTCAGCACGGCATCCCAACGCGAGACGGGGCTCCTCCGGCACTGCGCGCCCCGGCGGGCGGATTCCCCGGCGGGCGGAAGCGCTGGAGGAGCCCCGTCAGGCGGCGAGACTCGCGGCGGTGTGCGGCCGCGGTGCCCTCAGAACCGCTTCTGTCCGAGGACGCAGTAGTTCAGCATCAGGGAACGCAGTCTCTGCAGATTCCCGTCACACCACCTCGAGCGCTCGTGCATACCGAACTGGAATGGGAAGATGTGCAGCCCCTTTTCCCGGAGGATGATGACGCCGTGCTCCTCCAGGGGCCCCTTCAGCGTCCGCCACGTACTGAAATTCTCAAAGCCGTCGAAGGGACGTAGCTTCAGCGCGGTCGCGAGCTTGACGATCGGGCTCCAGAGCAGGTTCGGCGTGCTCACCGAGATGTGGCCGCCCGGCTTGAGCACCCGCGCCATCTGCCGCAGCACCTCGGGCGGGTCCGGGGTGTGCTCGATGCACTCCGACGACACCACCAGGTCGAAGCTGTCCGGGCCGAAGTGCTCGACCAGCCGGAGCGCGTCGACGACCTCGCCGTCGCAGCCCACCCGCCTGCGGGTGGTCTCGACGAGGTTCGGTCCCAGGTCGATGGCCGTGACCTTCGCACCCCGCTCGTGCAGCCGCGCGCTGAAGTAGCCGAGCCCGCAGCCGACGTCGAGCGTCTTCTTGCCGGCCACCATCTCATCGGACAGGAACTCGTCGATGAGGGTCTCTACCCGGCGGGCGGTGTCGTAGGACGATGTGGCCTGCTCGAAACGGTCTCCGAGCCGTTCATGGACGTACTCCTTTTCATCCGGAACGCGCGGACCCACATGCACTCCTTTCCTGCGGTTCGACAATTAATGCCGACCGGCAGTCGAATGCAATTATCATGACAAGAGCCCGCACGGAATCGCAAGGGCCGCCGCAGAATTCGGACGTATTGCGAGTGCGATTCGACCGCACCTCAAGGGAATCTCGTGCTTTTCCGCCGAGTGACCGGAAACGGCGGCGGGCATGCCCGCCGGCATGCCCGCCGCCATCGTTCCCCGGTCGCTACCCCCGGCCGGGTTCCGACTGCTCGCCGAGGCCGCGCGGCCTCGGCGCGGTCTCCTCGCCCTTCTCCTCCTTCTGCGGCCTGGTGAACAGCAGGCAGCCGAGGGCGGAGAGCACGAGCGTCACGGCGGCGACGACGAGGGTCGTGTTCATGGCGCTGGAGAACCCGCCGGCGAAGGTCTCGCTGGTGAGGTGCTTGTAGAGCGCGCCGGTGGCGGCATCGAGGTTGCCGGGGACCGCGGCGGGCGCGTAGTGCCCGGCGCCCTGGGTCACGTCATTGACGAACCTGTCCCGCAGCTGCTCAGGCAGCCGCCCGGCCCGCCGCTCCGCCTCCTGATGAAGGGTGGTGGAGAGCCGGCTGGTCAGCAGGGCGCCGATCACCGCGGTGCCGAGCACCCCGCCGATCTGCCGCGTGGTGCTCGAGACACCGGACGCTGCGCCGGCCAGCCCGCGGTCGACGCCGTCCATGGTGGCCTGCTGGAGCGGGGTGAAGGTGGCGCCGCTGGCGGCCCCCATCACCAGCAGCGCGGGCATCAGCGTCCAGATGCTCGTGTGCGGACCGACGAGGGCGACGAGCAGGAACAGGCCGACGGCCAGCAGCCCCAGGCCCGCCATGAGGATGTACTTGCCGCCGAACTTGTCCGACAGCTTGCCCGACAGCGCCGACCCGAAGGCCGTGAGGACGGCCATCGGCAGCAGCGCCAGACCCGTCTCCAGTGCGCTGTACCCGCGGGCGAACTGAAGGTAGAGCACCAGCACGAAGGCGATGCCGATCATGCCGAGCTGGAAGACGAATCCGACGACGTTGCCGACGGAGAAGTTGCGGACGTTGAACAGGACGAGCGGCATCAGCGGCTCTCCCTGGCGCTTCTGCTGCCACGCCTGCCAGAGCACGAACGCGATCAGCAGCACGACCCCCACGGCGATGACGGCGCCGATGCTGATCGGGCCCGTGATGGTGCCCCAGTCGTAGCGCTGCCCCTCGATGAGGCCGAACACGATGCCGGCGAGGCCGAGGGTGGCCAGGGCGACCCCGGCCGGGTCGAGCTTGTGCCGCTGCTCGGTGCGCGCCGCCGGGACGATCGTCAGCGCGAGGATCGCGGTGACGATGCCGATCGGGACGTTGATGAAGAAGATCCAGCGCCAGCTCAGATGGGCCAGCAGCAGCCCCCCGCCGACGGGGCCGAGGATCGGGGCGAAGCCGACGATGATCCCGAACACGCCGAAGGCGCGGCCGCGCATCCGCGGCGGGAAGGTCGTCAGGATGACCGAGATGACCTGCGGGAACAGCAGCGCCGAGCCGAGCCCTTGGAGCACCCGGGCGGCGAGCAGTGCGCCCGGCGAGCCGGCGAACCCGCACAGCGCCGAGGCCACCGTGAACGTGACGATGCCGATCACGTACATGCGCCGGTAGCCGACGATGTCGCCCAGCCGGCCGGTGGTGATCAGCAGCACCGAGAAGACGAGCATGTAGGCGTCGATGACCCACAGCACCTGGTCGTAGGAGGCGTTCAGGCTGTGGATGAGAGTCGGGATCGCGATGTTGACGATGGCGCCGTCGAGCAGCGACATGAAGAACCCGATGCACATGATGCACAGCACGATCCAGGGCCGCTTCGACCCCGGCCCGGAGCCCGGCGATCCCGGTGGCGGTCCGGTGGGCCGCTTGGTGGAGGTGGATTCTGACACTTCGATGACCTCTCCGAATCTGCGACCGGCGTGATTCGGGCAGGGTCCGGGCTTCCGCATCGGCGTGCGGATACGCGGGGAGCCCTGGGACCGGTCGCGGAGACATGGATCCGCCCGGCGGCGGCGCCATCGGGCGCGCCGCGGTGCCCGATGGTTTCAGCGTCCGGCGAATGCCCAGGCCATGGGTGCGTTACCACCCGAATTGCCGTCTCGCGGGCCATCCGCCCGCGGGGAGAGATCGGGGCGCGCCGCCCCGGGTGCATACGACAGGCCTTCTCGCCGAACCGCCACCACCATCGAAGGACACCTTTCCAGGACGTGGTGGACGACTCCCACCTTCCCCGTGTCATCCGGACCCGGAGAAGCTGATTGGCGAGGCGAAGCCCGACGGTGAGAAGTCGTGGTCACTCTAACACAGAGCGGCCTTGCAGCAGGGTCCTGTTCTCATCACAACCATTTGTCCGGCTTGCCGGGAGACGACGCCGAGATGGCTCCGCGGCGGCACATCCGAACCGGCCGTGAAGTGCGTTGGCCGCGTCAGGAAATGATCTCGGCGGTGACGAAACGCACCGGGGTGTCGATCACCAGAGAACCGTCTTCGGCGGCCAGTTCGGTCAGCCCGGCGACCAGCGAACGGCGCAGCTCGCCGGCGACCGGAACGGGCAGCCGGTCCCACAGCAGCCGCATCCCCTGGGTGTGCGACCACTCGACCCAGGCGGACGGCGACTCGGCGGTCATGGGGACCGTCTGGTCGCGCACCTCCACCCCTGTGAAACCGGCCGCCTCAAGGACCGCCTCGAGCTCGGCGACGTCGGAGAGCCAGCCGTTGTAGCGGCGGCGCAGCTCGTCCGGCTGCCAGTCCGGCGGAAGCGCGGCGAACACCGACGGGGGGAACATCGGGGTGAACACAGGGGGCAGGAAGGGGAAGGAGCCGGGGACGAACAGCGGGCAGGTGAACGCCAGCCGTCCGCCGGGCGCCATGATCCGCGGGTACCGGGCGAGCGCGGCGGGGGCCTCGGGCAGGAACAGGATGCTGTAGCCGCCGAGCACCAGGTCGAACGAGGCGTTCGGGAAGTGCGGCCGTTCCGCGTCCATCACCAGCAGCTCGACGTTCCCGGCGCCGATCCGCCGCACCTCCTCCCGGGCCGCCTCGATCATGGTCGCGGCGATGTCGATGCCCACGGCCCTCCCCCCGGGGCCGACCGCCTCGGCCGCCGGGAACAGCGCGGCGCCGCGTCCGCAGCCGACATCGAGCACTCTCTCACCCGGTCGCGGCGCGGCCAGCCGGACCAGCTCACGCCCCATCGGAGTGAAGAACCCCACCCCGCCGCGGTCGTAGGAACCAGCGGCCCGGGTGAACGCATCGGTCACCCCGGACTTGTAAGCGGTCGAATCCATCTGCGCCTCCCACGGGTTCGCTCCACCCCATGCCTACAGGGCCCCGCTAGAGAAACGCATGAGCCGCTGTCGACACTTTCACGCAAGTAGCCTTGAATTGCACTCAATTGAGCATGATAATCCTTGTTCGCGATCCCCGGAGCCGTCATCATGGCGCATGAATGGGCACTGTTTCACAGGTCGACAGAGAGGCGGAGAGATGGGGGATCCAATCGGCCCGGTGCGCCGGATGATCCAGGCGTTCACCAGTGGGAAGACGCAGGACGTGGACGAATACATTCACCCGGAATACATGAACCCGGCCACGCTGGAGCGCTGCGACAAGCGCGGCCCCGACGCATTCGTTGAATCGGTTGAATGGCTGCGCGACGTGTTCTCCGAGTTGCATCTGGAGGAGATCGACTACCAGGAGGGCGGCGGCTTCGTCACCGCCTACCTGCTGATGAGCGGCCGGCACACGGGGAACCTCGTCGGCCTGCCGCCGACCGGCCGCCGGTTCGCGGCGGAGCAACTCCATCTCTGCCAGGTGGTCGACGGAAAGGTCCGCATGCACCGCGAATGGCGTGACGACCTGGGCTGCCTGCGGCAGCTGGGCCTGCCCGAGCTGCCCGGCCCGGCCTCCGGCTGACCGGCCGGCGGGCCGCCGAGGGCGGCGGGCGCGGTCTCACACCGCGCCCGCCGCCCTTCTCCTCATCCGAGTTTCGCGAACAGGAGACGCCGCAGCGGCGGCACCGCGGGGAGGACGCGCAGCGCCGTCTTGAACGCCACACGCCGGACCCGGCTCTCCGAGGAGAACATCCGGGCGGCCCGCAACGACTCGGAGACCGCGCGGAACCCCTCCGCACGCATCCGCTCCTCATATCGGCGGACCGCGGCCCACGGCCTCTCCCCCGGAGCGAGGCCGGTGAGCTCCCGCGCGAGGATCGCCGCGTCGTTGAGCGCCATGTTGGCTCCGACGCCCCGCAGCGGGGTCATGCTGTGGATCGCGTCGCCGAGCAGGGTCACGTTCGTCGTCGGCCACGGCGCGGGCGGGATGGACGTGCGGATCGGCACGGCGGCGACGGTCGTCGGGTCGGTCTCGCGCACCATCTCCCGCAGCGCCGGATGCCAGGACCGGGTCAGGCCGGTCACCAGGTCACGGAGCTCCGCACCGTCCAACCCGGCAAGGTCGGGCGGGTAGCGGCGCTCCCCCGCGCCGTACGCCCACATGACGTATCCGGCGTCGTCGCCGGGCTCGTGCGGGGCGACGAACATCCCGCAGCCGCCCGGTGCTACCACCGAGTTCGGCCGTATCCGCAGGCGGTCCGGCAGCACACGCCGGGCGGCCTCCAGCTCCAAGCGGCCGACGACCGAGACCATGCCGACGTCCGTGCGCCGGGCGTGCGGCAGGTACTGGGCGCGGACCCGGGAGTTGGCCCCGTCCGCTCCGACCAGGAGGTCCGTGACCACCTCGCTCCCGTCGGCGAAGTGGCAGACGATCCCGCCGCTGGGCCGCCGTTCGTACCGTTCGAAGCACGCGTCGAACCGCACCGTGTCCCTCAGCCCGGTCAGCAGGACCTCGCGCAGCATGCTGCGCTCCGCCGAGTAGTGCGGCTCCGCGGACGGGCCGCCGTCGAGGACGGCCAGCTCGCGGAGCCCCTCGGTGAGGAACCCGAACTCGTGGCCGATGCGGCCGGCCCGGGAGCCGAACCCCTCCCACACCTCCGGCGGGAGGGCGCGCAGCGCCCGGGCGCCCATCGGGTCGATGCGGACGCGGTACCCGTGCAGCGCGTCGGCCGGGGAGCGGTGCCGTTCGAAGACGGTCACCCGCATCCCGGTGGCGCGAAGGCCCTGGGCCAGGCAGAGCCCACCCGTGCCGGCCCCGATGATCGCTACGTCCGTCAAGGTGCTCCCCCTCTCCGGGGGCGCACGGGGACGCGGCCGGCGGCGGACCGGCCGTCAGTAGACACCGAAGCCGCCGCACACGTTGAGCGCCTGGCCGGTGACCGAGGCCGACCTGGCGGAGGCGAGGTACGACACCATCCAGGCGACCTCCGCCGGTTGGCTGTACCTGCCGATCGGGATCTCGGACGCCACCCGGGCGAGCGCCTCCTCCTTGCTCACCTTCCAGATACCGGCCTGGCAGTCGCGCACGTTGACCGACATCGGCGTTTCCACGTAGCCGGGGCACACCGCGTTGACGGTGATCCCCGAGGTCGCCAGCTCCAGCGCCAGGGACCGGGTGAAGCCGACGACGCCGTGCTTGGCGGCGGCGTACGGCGCGCCGGCCGGCACGCCCTGCTTGCCCCAGACCGAGGCGATGTTGATGAGCCTGCCCGAGGGGCGCTCCCGCATCCGGCCCTCGTTCAGGACCGCCTTGGTCATCAGGAACACGGCGTTGAGGTTGGTGTCGATGGTGGAGTACCACAGCTCCTTGTCGATCTGCGCGGTGATGCCGCCGCCGGGCCGGCCCGCGTTGTTCACCAGGACGTCCACCGGGCCGTCCCGCTCGACGCACGCCGCCACGAACGCGCTGACCTGGTCGGGGTCGGTGACGTCGCAGGCCCCGCCGCGGACCTCCAGGCCCTCCGCCCGCAGTTCCGCGACCGTCTTGTCGATGGTCTCGGCGTCCCGGGCACAGATGTGGACCCGGACGCCCTCCGAGGCCAGCGTGGCGGCGATGGCGCGCCCGATCCCGTTGCTCGCGCCGGTGACAATGGCCGTCCGTTCCCTGTCCGCTGCGTCTTCGATGGCGCTGCCGGCCGCATTGTTGGTCGTCATGCCCGCACGGTCGCAGCGCGGCCTCGCGACGGGCTCGAGTAAAAGTGGAAACGTCGCCGCTTTCATGGCCGCACGGCCTGACCCGGCCAACGTGAAGGGCCGAGCCCACCTCGAGTCGTTCTCAAGGAACCGCGTGGATGCTGCACCCGCGAATACCGACGGCCGGGCCGGTGCGTTCCGGCGGGATTCACCATGGGAGGGCATCCGTGCGGGGAATCGTCATCACGGGCGGCGGCTCGGGCATCGGCCGCGCCACGGCGCACGCGTTCGCCGACGCGGGTGAGGCGGTGCTGATCGTCGGCCGGTCGGCCGAGGCTCTCGCCGAGACCGCCCGGGGACGGGACCACATCCACGTCCTTCCCCTCGACATCACCACACCCGGGGCGGCCGCCGCCGTCGTCGAGACCGCGCTGCGCGAACTCGGCCGGATCGACGTCCTGGTCAACAACGCGGGGATCGCACGGTACGCGGACCTGCCCTCCCTGGAGCGCGAGGCGGTGGAGGCGCAGATCGCCACGAACCTCGTCGCGCCGGTCTTCCTCACCCAGCGGGCCCTGGACGCGCTGACGGACACGAAGGGCGTCGTGGTCAACCTCAGTTCGTCCGGCTCGGTCGGCCTGCGCACCATGCCCGGCAACGCGGTGTACTGCGCGACCAAGGTCGCCCTCGACGCGCTCACCCGCAACTGGTCCGTCGAGCTGGCGTCGCGCGGCATCCGGGTCGTCGCCGTCGCGCCGGGCGTCGTCGACACCGGCGTCGCGCTGCGGGCGGGGATGCCCGAGGCCGAGTACGACGCGTTCCTGAAGCGGATCAGCGCGCAGATCCCCTCCGGCCGGGTCGGCACTCCCGAGGACATCGCGTGGTGGATCGTCACGGTGACGGCTGCCCCCAGCGGCTATCTCAACGGCGCGCTGCTGCCGGTCGACGGCGCGCTGTCCCTCACCTGACGCCGGCGGTGTCCCGCGCGGAGCGAACGCCCGCCCCGACTCGTGAAAGGAATCCCGTGAGCGACAACATCGACGCCGTCCGCAGGATGGTCCGCGCCTACAACACCGGTGACACCGGTGACGTGGACGAGTACATCCATCCCGAATACTTGAACCCGGCCGCCCTGGAGCACATGGCCGACAAGGAGTGGCGCGGCCCAGCGGTCTTCGCCATGGCGGTCAAGTGGCTCCGCGTGACCTTCTCCGAGGAGGCGCACCTGGAGGAGATCCGCTACGAGGAGAACGGCGACTGGGTGCGCGCCTATCTCACGCTCTACGGCCGCCACGTCGGCGACCTCGTGGGAATGGCGCCGACCGGGCGGCGTTTCTCGGGAGAGCAGATCCACCTCGTCCGGATCGCGGACGGGAAGATCCGCGACCACCGCGACTGGCCCGACTACCTCGGCACCTATCGCCAGCTCGATGAGCCGTGGCCGGCGAGAACGTGGCATCGCTGACCCGTCCCCGACCATCGCGCCCACCGGCGCCGCGCTCATGGCCACGGCTCCGGGCCGTCCCCGCCGTCCCGGCGGGGACGGCCCGGGGCCGCCGTCATCCGGCGAACTCCGCCGCGTGGTCACGCGCCCACCGCTCGAACGGCGTGCCGGGACGTCCGGTGACCTTCTCGACGGTGGGCAGCACCGGGGCGGGCGTCTCGCTCGCGTCGGCCAGGTAGCCGAGGACCATGTCCACCACGACCTCCGGCATGAACCGCACCAGTTCCCTCCGCGCCTCCTCCGGAGCGACCTCCTCGAATCGGATGTCGGCGCCGATGGCCTCGCCGATCCGGGCGGCCTGCTCCCGCTGGTCCAGTAGTTCGGGGCCGGTCAGTTCGTAGCATGCCCCGGCATGGCCGTCCTCCGTCAGGGCCGCCGCGGCGACGGCGGCGACGTCCGCCTCGTGGATCAGGGCGCGGCGTGACTCCGGATAGGGCGCCCGCACGGTCCGCTCGGTGCGGATCGACTCGCCCCACTTCCACACCAGGTTGGTGGCGAACTCGTCCGGACGCACGAAGGTCCACTCGACCCCGCTCCGCTCGACCGCGTGCTCCACGGCGCGGTGGTGCGAACCGCTGTGGGTCGTCTCGTCGTGCACCGAGCTGGAGGACAGCACCACGATCCGCCGGACGCCGGCGCGCGCCGCCCGTTCGACGACCTCGGTCACGGTGCCGGGAACCGGGAACAGGTACATCCGCTCGACCCCGCTCAGCGCCGCGGTGAGGCTCGCGGGCCGCTCCAGATCGCCGGGCACGACGCGGACGCCCTCCGGCGCCACGAGCCTTCCGGGCGTCCGGGACATCGCCCGCACGGCGCATCCGGCCTCCGCCAACAGCTTCACCACATTCCTGCCGACATGCCCCGAGGCACCGGTCACCAAGAATTCCATGACGTCTGCGTCTCCTCTCGCGGACCGCATTCTGGTCGCGATTATCGCGACCCGCCCTTGACGAGTTCTCAAGCCGCGGTCGGAAGAATGTGGAATGACCGACCACCGAAGGAGTGCGAACGACTATGTCACCGGCCGAGAACAAGGATCGCTGCCAGAAGATGGTCGACGCGTGGAACCGCGGGGAACTCGAGGGCGTCATCGTGCATTGGGCGCCGGACATCGTCCACCACTCGGAGGGCGCGCTGGTCCCCAACGAGGAGATGATCGAGCGCATGCATTCCGGGCTCAAGGCGTTTCCCGATGTGCGGCTCCGGATCGAGAGCATGGTCGCCGAGGGGGACCGGGTCAGCGTGCGCATCAGCGTGTCGGCCACGCACTCCGGGCCCTTCATGAACATCCCGCCGACCGGCCGACGGGTGACATGGCTCACCGCCGAGGAGTTCCGGTTCTCCGACGGCCGGGTCGTGGAGCACTGGGACGTGATCAACTACATGCCCATGCTGCGCGAGCTCGACATGGTCGAGTCGGACGTCCGCGGCTGGGGGACGGCCGAGTAGCGGCCCCTCTCCCCGCACCCGCAGGCCCTGGTCCCGAAAGCCCGGAGCGCGCTTTCGGGATCAGGACCTCGAGTACTCGGCGATGCGCTCCGCGGCCTCGCGCGCGGCGGCGCCATCGATCTGGAGGAACCGTCGGCGCAGCGCCGCGAACCTGATGTGCGCGCGGTGGGAGGTCATCGTCTCGGCGAGCACCAGCGCCCGCTCGGCGGCCTCGGCGGCGCCCTCGGCCTCCCGGCGCCCGAGCCGCGCCGCGGCGAGCGACGCCAGGTGCAGCATGCGGTCACGGGGCCGGCTCTCCCCGAGCAGCGCGATGCTCCGCTCCAGGCACTGCTCGGCTTTCTGGAAGCGGTTCAGATCCAGCCAGGACCGGCCGGCGTCACCCACGATCACCGCCGGCGTCACCCAGCGGACCCAGGGCGGGACGGCCCGCCGGTCGGCGCTCGCCCCCGGCGGCTCGGCCTCGTCGAGGGCCCGGTCGCATCCCGCCACGTCCCCGAGGGCCGCGCGGATCCGCGCCTCCCTGGCGGCGAGGAGCGCCTGGACGGTGCCGCGCCCGTCGCCGTCGATCCCGTTGCGCGCGATGCCGATCAGCCGCAGCCCCTCCTCCTGGCGCCCCTCCCACAGAGTCTGGTACGCCATGCACGAGATGATGTACGCGGCCAGCGGGCGGTCGCGGGCGGTACGCGCCGCGGCCAGCGCGGTCATGTAGCAGGACCGGCTGGGCTGACGCAGCCCCAGTTCCGCGGCCAGCCACCCGCCGAGCCGCCCGAGCTCGGCGACGATGCGGTGCAGATAGGCGCCCACCTGCTCGTCGTAGGAGCACTCCAGGATCAGCATGCGGGCCAGCCTGCACTCTTGCATCGCCCACTCCGCCCCGACCTGGATGTTGCCGATGTCCTCCATGCCGCGAAGCTGGCGGACCCGGACCGACAGCATTCGGATCATCACCTCGGGGACCCGCTGGCCCTCCGCGCGGACGAGCGGGCCGGGATCGTCGTCCACCAGCCAGTCCACGGCGGCGTTGACGAGGGCCTTGACCGTCACCGGCCCGCGCGGCCCGCCCTGGGAGGCCGACGCGAAGGCGGCCGGGATCGGCGCCTCTCCCCCATGCGGATGCCGGGGCCAGAGCGCCTCCGCCGAAATGGGCTCCCCCAGGCATTCGGTGAGGACCTCCGCGACCTGGTAGGGAAGGCGCCGGCGCGGTCGTGCACCTTTCAACCAGTTATAGGGGGCCTTACTGCTGATCGTCCCCGCTCCGAAGCGCTTGTTGAGCTCGCCGGCCAGCCGTTCGGGCGACCATTGAAGTCTGTCCAGGCAGACGGCCAACAACGAGAATCTTTCTTCCATCACAGGAATGGTTCGGCCAGTATTGACAACCCTCTTCACTCTGCCCCAACCTCCCCACGAGACTCAACTCGACCGTACCGCCTCCACTATGCAGAAAGGTGATCATTATTTGCCAAATTTCCTCACCTTTCCGCACGCTGGGTGACGGTTCGATCACCTCGCGCGGGAACAGGTGAGCCGGGATCGGGCGGGACCGGGATCGGGCTGGAGCGGCCGGCGGGAGCCCGGCTCCCCCGGGCTCACCGCCCCATCAGCCGGTAGCCGGCTTCGACCTCCTTCTTCGAGGGCCGCCACCACCACTCGTTCTCGCGGTACCAGTTCACGGTCGACGAGAGACCGTCGCGGAGGTCCGGGTAGCGGGGCCGCCAGCCGAGTTCCCTGCGCAGTTTCGAGGAGTCGGTCGCGTAGCGCAGGTCGTGCCCGGGCCGATCCGGCACGGTCTCGTACCAGGAGGCCGGCCTGCCGAGGACTTCCAGCACCGATTCGACCACCTCGCGGTTGCTCACCTCGCACCCCGAGCCGATCAGGTACGCCTCGCCGATCCGCCCACGGTCCAGGATGAGATGGACGGCGTCGTTGTGGTCGTCCACGTGCGTCCATTCGCGGATGTTGCGGCCCGATCCGTACAGCTTGGGCCGATCCCCCAGCAGCACGTTGGTCACCTGCCGCGGGATGAACTTCTCGGCGTGCTGGAACGGCCCGTAGTTGTTGGCGCAGTTCGACAGGGTCGCGGCCACGCCGAAGGAGCGCGCCCATGCCCGCACCAGCAGGTCGGCCGAGGCCTTCGTCGCGGAGTAGGGGCTCGACGGGTCGTACCGGCTCCGCTCGGTGAACCCGCCCTGCGCCGAGGCCCCCAGATCGCCGAAGACCTCGTCGGTGGAGATGTGGTGAAGCCGCCGGTCATGCCGCCGGACCGCCTCGAGCAGCACGTAGGTGCCCTGCACGTTGCTCCGCACGAACGGGGCCGGATCGCGCAGCGAGTTGTCCACGTGCGACTCGGCGGCGAAGTGCACGACCACGTCGGACTCGGCGACCAGGCCGTCGACGAGCCGCTGGTCGCAGACGTCACCGTGGACGAAGCGGATGTCCCCGGCCACCGCTCTGAGGTTGTCGAGGTTGCCGGCATAGGTCAGCGCGTCCAGCACGCGGATCTCATACTCGGGGCGCTTCGCCAACGTCCGGTGAACGAAGTTCGCCCCGATGAACCCCGCACCGCCGGTCACCAGCATGCGTGTCATGTCCACGGCTTCATCGCGTCACGTTCGCGGCGGGCTCACCGCCGGTCGGGCCGGCGGGCCCGGTCACCGGCTCGTAGAAGGTCTGCTCGCTGCGGGCCAGCGCACGGAGCCGTCGAGCGTGCTCGTCGAACTCGGCGGCGCGGGTCGCGGCGCGCAGGGCGTCCGCGCTCTCCCATTCGGCGATGTTGGCGTAGGAGGCCGCGTCGTCGAGCGCCCGGACCAGCCGGTTGCCGATGTACCCCGGCCACCGGGTGAAGTACGCGGCGGTATCGGCGAAGGCCCGCTCGAAGTCCGCCGGGTCGCCGTGGACGACGAAGCGGTTCACAAAGACGATCATGAATTCTCCTCCCCGGCCCGGCCGGACCGGGCGGCCATCATCCGATGCACCAGCGACGTGGTGCGGCGGGCGTCCCGCTCCAGCCGGCTCCGGAACGGCAGCAGGCCGGTGAAATCGATCGGGTCCTCCACCGTCGGGCGCGCCCTCAGATACCGCACGGTGCTCGGATCCAGGAGGGTCGCGATCCACTGCGGCGCGGTGAGCGGGCCGTGCCCACCGCAGATCTGGCACACGTTGAGGTTGCGGGCGTAGGCCTTGCCGTAGACCAGCTCCCCGCACCCATCGCAGCGGACCCACGGCACGGCGGGGACGAGCCCGCCTTCACCGCGGCTCCACGCGGCGAGGTCTTCCCCCACAGTCACGACTTCTCCTTCGTCCGGATCACCGTGGCCCACGCCCGTTCGAGCCCGACCGAGAGCGGTGTGCGCGCTCGCCAGCCGAGCAGCCGCCGGGCCCGGGCCACGTCCAGCAGCGCGACCGGATGGTCGAACCCCCGCCCGGGCCGGAGGCGCACGGTCAGCTCCCGGTCGGCCACGTCCCGGATGGCGCTGAGCAGCCGCCCCAGCGACGTCCCGGCACCGGTGGCGATGTTGAACACGCCGGCGGGCAACTCCGCGGTCGCCGGACCGAGCCCCGCGAGCGCGTCCACCGCGTCGTCGATGTAGAGGTAGTCGCGCACGGTGTCCGCGTCGCCGTACAGGTCGAGAGGGCGGCCGTTCGCGGCCGCGTCCAGCCAGTGCGCCACCACGCCGTAGCCTCGGCGGAGCCCGTGCCCGGGGCCGTAGACGTTCGACATCCGCAGGACGACTCCGGGCACCCGGGCGGTGCGGGACAGCAGATCGTTCTCCATCGCGAGCTTGGCCTTGGCATACGCCGACTTGGGGGCGGCGAACGCGTCCTCCGTGCACGGCACGGCGTCGGCGGACTCGCAGACCGTCAGGCCGGTGCTGTTCAGCACCACCACCGGTGGCCGCTCCGTCGTGGCCAGCGCGTCCAGCAGGCCGTTGAACCGCTCGCGGTCGGCCGCCACCAGCTCGGGGCGGGTCTGGGCGAGAGCTGGGGTGACGCTCGTCGCGAGGTAGTAGAGCACCTCCACGTCGCGCAGCTCCGGCAGCGGCGTCCCGTCGGGGCCGATGGGCCACCGGGTGTCCCTGGTCACCGGCATGACCTGCGCGCCCCCGGCCCGCAGCCGGCCGCAGAGCGCACGGCCGATGAAGCCGCCCGCGCCGATCACCGCGCGGCGGCCGGGGCCCACATTCGATCGGGTTCTCATGGCCCCAACACCACCTCGCTGCTGTCGCCCAGGATCAGCAGCGGCCCCTCCGTCCCCCGGCGGACGCTGGCCGCCTGGCCCACGATCGAGCCGGTCAGCCCGCCGACACCCTGCACGGTGGCCTCGTCGAGCAGGATGGAGTCCGCGATCTCGGCGTCGGCGACCCGGCAGTTGGGGCCGACCGCGGTGTGCGGGCCGAGCGTGCTGTCGCGCACGACCGCGCCGCTCTCCACCAGGACCGGCCCGACCAGTTCGCAGCGGCTGACGACGGCGCCGCGCGCCACGACGACCGGGCCGTGGATCGTGGAGTCGGCGTCCACCGTGCCGGCGATGTCGGTGGACAGCCGGTCGAGCAGGGCACGGTTGCAGGCCAGCAGGTCGGCGAGGCGGCCCGCGTCCTTCCAGTAGCCGGGGCATTCGTAGCCGACGACGCGGCGCCCGGTGTCCACCAGCCACTGGATCGCCTCGGTGATCTCCAGTTCGCCGCGCCCGCTGGGCCGGATCGCCCGCACCGCGTCGTGGATGGCGGGCGAGAACACGTAGGCCCCGACCACGGCGAGGTCGCCGACGAACGTCTCCGGTTTCTCCACCAGCGACTCGACGTTCCTGGCGTCGCCGACCACGGCGACGCCGTACTCCGACGGGTCGTCCACCTTCCCGAGCAGCAGCATCGCGTCCGGCCGGTTCGCCTCGAACTCGTCGACGAGAGGGCCGATGCCCTCGAGGACGATGTTGTCCCCCAGGTACATCAGGAAGTCGTCCGCGCCCAGGAACTCCTGGGCGATCAGCACGCAGTGCGCCAGGCCGTCCGGGCGTTCCTGGTCGACATAGGTGATCCGGATTCCCAGGTCGCGGCCGTCGCCGAACCGTTCCCTGAATTCGTCGCCGCGTTCCCCGACGACGATGCCGACGTCGGAGATCCCCGCGTTCCGGATGCTCTCCAGTCCGTAATGAATTACGGACTTTCCTGCCACCGGTATCAGCTGCTTCGGCCGGGAATGAGTGAGCGGGCGCAGCCGGGTACCCACCCCACCGGCGAGAACCAATGCCTTCAAAGCGGCTCCCTCACCGAGCGTCGGGACCACGTGATTTGCACGTTTCCTGTCATGCACCCATGCTCGGCGAACCGGCTTGAATTTCCCTCGTACGCAGATCGGAGGACGGCCTGCGAAATGACACGGGCGTCGAATCAGCACACCCGTTTTCCGGAACGCGCGGGCGTCCGCGCACCCCGCTCCGAGGAGAACCGTTCGACGTCGCGCGCGACCTCGTCCAGGGAGGGCGCGATGGCGATCTCCGTGCCGACGGCCTGGGCGGCGCGGGCGTAGCCCGGTTCGGCGAGGACCCGCCGCACCGCGGCCGCCACTGCGGCGGGCTCGCGCTCGTCCCGCCCCAACCCGATCGCCACGCCCGCGGCGGCCAGCCGGTCCGCCGTGACGTGCTGGTCGCCCATGAACGGCAGCGCCACCTGCGGCAGGCCGAAGGTCAGCGCGGTCAGCGCGGTGCCGATGCCGCCGTGGTGGACGACCGCGTCGCAGCGCCCGAGGACCAGGCTCAGCGGCAGCCGGCCCGCCGCGCGCACCCCTGGCGGGAGCGGGCCGAGGTCGCCGGCGAACCGGTCCGGGACGGCGATCACGACCTCGGTGTCCTCGCCCGCCAGCTCGGCGGCCAGCCCCTTCAGCAGCCCCACGCCGTGGATCTGCGGCACGACGCTGCCCACCGTCAGGCAGATCCGGCGGCGGCCGGCGCTCTCCAGTGCCCAGCCGGGAGCGGACCCGGAGCCGTTGTAGGGGATGAAGCGCATCCGCCGCACCGGACGGGGGTCCGGCACCTGGACGGCGGCCGGGCAGATGTCGATGCTCAGCTCGGGCGCCGCCGGCGCCGGCAGGCCGAGCCGGGCGAGGGCGGGCGCGAGCTGGTCGGCGGCGATCTCGTCCACCGCGGCGGGAACCGCGATCCCCCAGCCGTGCCGGACCAGCGGAACGCCGCGCGCGGCCGCGACGACCGCGCCGGAGTACTCGGCCGGTTCGGAGATCACCAGGTCGGGCGACCAGCCTTCGGCGAGGGCGGCGGTGCCCTCGACCGTCAGCTCGGCCAGCCGGCCGAAGCCGCGGCCCATGTGCTCGGCCGAGGCGTCCCCGGCCCCGGCCCGCTGGGACGGGTGCGCGCCGCCGCCGGGCGCCATCGCCGCCCGGACGTCGATGGCCGGGGAGACCGCCACCGCGGGCAGGCCGGAACGCCCCACCTCCGCCACCGACTGCTCGGGGGTGGCCGTCAGCACCTGGTGACCGCGAGCGCGCAGCGCCCAGGCGAACGGCACCAGTGGGAAGAAGTGCCCCGATCCGGGGGTCGTCGTCATCAAGATCCGCAAGGGGTCCTCCAGGGTTTGCCGGGTCCGCGGGGCACGGCGTCCACCGTGCCCCGCTCGACCGCCCGTACGGCTCAGGCCACCTTCGCGAGCTCGCGGTTGACCAGTTCCAGCAGAATCCGCGGCGTCGCGGCTTCCACGATCTCCTCGTCCTCGAACCGGATCCCGTAGTCGCGCTCCAGCCGGGCCGCGGTCTCCATCAGGGCGATCGAGTCGTAGCCGAGGACCTCGAACTCGACGTCGTGGATATCCCCCGCCGGCGCCGCGCCGCCGGCCTCGCCCGCGCACTCGACCAGGATCCGGTTCAGCTCGTCCAACGTCAGACCTGCCACTGCTTCCTCATTTCTCGGTTGTGAAAACCGGGGACTCACCGGCGGGCGCTCGGGGCCCGCACGACCATCGCGGAGTTGAAACCGCCGTGCCCGCGCGCGAGCACGAGGGCGGTGCGAAGCCGGGCCGGACGGACCTCGGTCACCAGATCGAGGGCGTAGCCGGGCGCCGGCTCCGGCACGTTGACCGTCGGAGGGATGACGCCGTCGCGCAGCGCCAGCAGGGCGGCGGCCAGGTCCAGCGCGGCGCCGCCGGAGTACAGCCGGCCGGTCATGGTCTTGGGCGCGGTGACGGGCACGCCGCGGGCCCCGAACACCGCCCGGATCGCGTCGGCCTCCGCGCGGTCCGGCTCCGGCAGTCCCGCGGCGTCGGCGAAGACGACGTCCACGTCCGCCGGAGCGGCCTCGGCGTCCGCGAGCGCGAGCCGGACCGCCTCGCGGAGCCGCGGCGGGCGGCCCGCTCCCGGACGCGGGTCGAACGTCGCGCCGTAGCCCGCGATCTCGCCGTAGGGCGCGTCCGGACGGCGCCGGGCGGCCGCCGCCTCGTCCTCGACGATGAGGATCGCGCCGCCCTCCCCGGCCACGTATCCGTTCGCGGCCGCGCTGAAGGGCAGGTACGCCGACGCGGGGTCGTCGCGGGTGCTCATCCTGCCGGTGCTGAGCTGGGCCGCCCAGCCCCAGGGGCACAGGCCCGCGTCGACGCCGCCGGACACGACCAGCTCGACCCCGGCGCGCACCTGGCGCCGCGCCTGGGCCACCGCGTCCAAGCCCCCGGCCTGGTCGGTGACCAGCACTCCACTAGGGCCGCGCATGCCGTGGCGGATGGAGATCTGACCGGTGTTGACCGCGTAGAACCATGCGAACGACTGGTAGGAGCTGACGTAGCGACTGCCCTTGCTCCAGAGTTTCTCCAGCTCGCGCTGCCCGAACTCGAAACCTCCGGACGAGGCCGCCGTGACCACGCCCATCGAGTACTCCTCGAGCCGGTCCGTCTCGACCCCGGCGTCCGCCAGCGCCCAGTCGGCCGCCACCAATGCCATCCTGGTCATATGGTCGGTCTGCGGCATCAGCCGGCTCCGCAGGTGCTCGGCCGCCTCGAAGCCGGAGACCTCGCCGCCGAGCCTGGACGGATACCCGGACGCGTCGAACCGCGTGAGCGGGCCGATGCCGCTCTCGCCGCGCAGCGTCGCCTTCCAGTACTCGCCGGTCCCGAGTCCGTTGGGCGCGGTGACGCCGAGGCCCGTGACCACGGCCCTGCGGACCGTCGCGCCGTCCGCCGCGCCGCTCACCGCGCCGTCCGCCGCGCCGCTCACCGCGCCGTCCGCCGCGCCGCTCACCGCGCCGCCCGCCGCGCCGCTCACCGCGCCCCCCGCCGCGCCCCCCCCCGCCCCGGACCGCGC
>NZ_JAGEPF010000022.1 GCF_017573465.1 Actinomadura violacea | reverse complement strand
GCGGGCGCGCCCGCCGGGCTCGCCGCCCGCGCCGCGGCGCGGCTCGGCGCCGGCGCCGCCGGGCGGCTGCGCGAGGACCCGTGGCGGCTGCTGAGCGTCCCCGGCGTCCAGCCGGCGCAGGCGGACCATTTCGCGCGCGCCCTGCTCGGCGCGGACGCCCGGCCCGACGACCCGCGGCGGGGGCGCGCGCTCGTCCTGCACCTGCTGACCGACGCGGCCCGCCGCGGCCACACCGTCACCCCGCTCGACGACGTGGTCAAGGCGCTGGAGCGCGCGCGGGTCGCCGACGCGCGCGGCGCCGTCGAGGCGGCGCTGGACGAGGGCGAGGTGGTCGCGCTCACCGAGGAGCCGGAGTTCGACGAGGAGTCCTTCGACGAGGACGCCGAGCCGTCCGAGCCGGAGGAGACGCTCGGGCCCGCGCGGTGGGCGCTGGCGGAGGAGGCCGCGGCCGAGGGGTTCCAGCGGCTGACGCTCACCGCCGTGCCCCTGCTGGACGACGCCGCCGTCAAGGAGCTGCGGGCCGGGCTGCCCGAGGACCGCTCCCTCGCGCTCACCGCCGCGCTGCGCACCGGGGTCAGCGTCCTGCGCGGCGCCCCGGACGCGCTCGCCGAGCTGGCCGGCGGCATCGCGGCGGCCGCCGCGTCGCGGGGGCTGCGCGCCGCGGTCACCGCGCCGACGGAGCGGGCCGCGGCGGACCTCGCCGCGGCGCTGCCCGGCGACGGGCCCGCGCCGGAGGTGACGAGCCTGCACCGGCTGCTGGAGCCGCAGGACGGCGCCGATGCGGCGCCCGGCGCCGTCGTCTACGGGCGCGGCGAGCAGCGGCCGTTCGAGCTGGACCTGCTCGTGGTGACGGACGCGGCGGCGCTCGATGTGGAGCTGTGCGCGGTGCTGGTCGAGGCGTGCCCCGACGGCGCGCACCTCGTGCTGTGCGCGGAGCCGGGCTCGCCGCCGCCCGCCGGTCCGGGCCGTCCGCTGGACGACCTGGAGGCGTCGGAGACGGTCCCGGTCGTGGTGCTGGACGCCGAGCCGCCGTCCGGCCCGGTCGCGGTGCTCACCGAGGCGGTCCGGGGCGGCGAGCTGACCGCCGTGGACGCGCCGGGCCGGGAGGTCGTGATCGTGCCGGCCGCCGACCCGGCCGAGGCCGTGCACCGGGCCGTCCAGCTCGTCACCGACTCGATCCCGCGGGCGCTCGGCATCGCGGTGGAGGACGTCCAGGTCGTCGCGGCGGCCGCGGGCGGGGAGGCGGGCGCGGCGGCGCTGAACGCGGCGCTGAAGGCGCGGCTGAACCCCGGTCCCGGCGCGTTCGGCGGGATGGATCCCGGCGACCGGGTGGTGGTGGCGGCGCCGCTCCCCCGGGCGGCGGTCGGCGAGACCGGCGTGGTGGTGGGAGGCGGCCCGCACGGCCTGGACGTGGAGTTCCCCGGCGGCGCGGTGACGATCGCGCCCGCGGACGCGGCGCGGCTGCGGCACGGGTGGGCGGTGCCGGTCGCGCTGGCGCGCGGGACGCGGCGTCCGGCGGTCGTCGCGGTGCTGGTGCCGGAGGGGCTGTCGCGGCCGCTGGTGGCCACCGCGTTCGGGCTGGCGGGCCGGCACCTGTCGGTGGTGCAGGCGGCCGGGCCGGCGCTCGCCAGGGCGGTCCGGGAGTCGGGGGCGCGCGAGCGGCGGACCCGCCTGGCGCGATTGGTGATGCGGTAAGGACGAGATCGATGATGCGGTAAAGAAACCGCCGTGTCGCTGTTTACGGTTGGCCGCGCATGGGGCACGATCTTGTCAATCGGCGCGCATTTCACCCGTGGCCTCTGTGTCCCGATCTCGTTGGACCAGATGTCAACAACAGCATCACCGGTAGGCGGAGGAGCGACATGCCCCAGCGGCTCAGGCGGCTCGGTACGGCTTCGGCCGCGGTCTCGGCGGGCGCCCTGGTCCTGCTGCTGGCCGCGCCCGCGAGCGAGGCGGCGGCGGACACCTGCAAGAAGGGCACCGACCCGGCGAGCACCATCGAGAACTGGAAGTGCAACCTCGGCAACCTGCGCAAGTCGCTGACGCCCACGCCGACCCCGACGCCCAAGCCGACGCCCACCGAGCAGACGCGCAAGCCCGCCGCCCCCAAGGCGCCGGCGCCGAAGAAGACCAAGGCGCCCGCCCGCGGCTCAGGCGGCTCCGGCGGAACCGGCTCCCTGCCGTCCGGCGGCGCGGGCGGCGGGCCCACCGCCATGACCGGCGGCGCGGGCCTCAAGCCGTACGACGGCAAGGCGCCGCTGCCGTCCTCCGGGCTGCCGGGCGTCCTGCCGACCCCGGAGATCGCGGCCGACCCGAACGCCTACCGCGGCGTGCCGGGCGCCGCCACCGTGCCGCAGACGCGCCTCATCTCGCCCGTCGCGTCCTCGCAGCACGAGAGCGGCCAGATGCTGTGGGTCGCCGCCGCCGCGGGCGCGGCGGGCGCCGTGGCCGCGCTCAACATCAGCGTCGCGGGCCGGTCCCTGCGCCGCTCCGCCGCGGCCCGCCGCCGCTGACCGCCGGCACCGGATCCGGAAAGCCGGAGGCCCCTCCCCGCGAACGGGAAGGGGCCTCCGGCTTTCCGGGCGGCTCACACGTCCGGCGCACCGATCGAGTGCAGGCCGCCGTCGACGTGGACGATCTCGCCGCTGGTGGCGGGGAACCAGTCAGACAGCAGCGCCACGCACGCCCGCGCGGTCGGCTCGCTGTCCTTGATGTCCCAGCCGAGCGGCGCCGCCTTCGGCCACAGCTCCGTCATGCCCTCGAAGCCCGGGATGCTCTTGGCCGCCATCGTCGCCAGCGGGCCCGCCGCGACGAGGTTCACGCGGATGCCCTGCGGGCCCAGGTACTTGGCGAGGTAGCGGGCGCACGACTCCAGGCCGGCCTTCGCCACGCCCATCCAGTCGTACACCGGCCACGACTTGGTGGCGTCGAAGTCCAGGCCGACGACCGAGCCGCCGCCCTTCATCAGCGGCAGGCACGCCATCGTCAGCGACTTCAGCGAGTACGTCGAGGCGTGCACCGCCGTCGCGACGTCCTCCCAGGGCGTCTCCAGGAAGTTGCCGCCGAGCGCGGTCTGCGGCGCGAACCCGATCGCGTGCATCACGCCGTCGAGGTGGTCGAACCCGTGGTCGCGCAGGTTGCCCTCGAGGGCGTCCAGCTGCTCGGTGTTCATCACGTCGAGCTCGATGACCGGCGGCGGGTTCTCCGGGCCGGACGGCAGCCGCTTGGCGGTCCGCGCCGTCAGCGTCGGCCGCGGGTAGGCCGTCAGGACCACCTCGGCGCCCTGCTCCTGCGCGACCCGCGCGACGTGGAAGCCGATCGAGGCGTCGGTGAGGACGCCGGTGACCAGGATGCGCTTGCCTTCGAGGATTCCCATGACCGTCAGTGCCCCATTCCCAGGCCGCCGTCCACCGGGATCACGGCCCCGGTGATGTAGGCCGCGTCCTCGCTCGCCACGAACCGCACCGCCTTCGCGACCTCCTCCGGCCGCGCGATCCGGCCCAGCGGGATCGCCGCGGTGATGCCCTTCTGCTGGTCCTCGGTCAGCACCGCGGTCATGTCGGTGTCGACGAACCCGGGCGCCACCACGTTCACCGTGATGTTGCGCGACCCGAGCTCGCGCGCCAGCGACCGCGCGAACCCGACCAGGCCCGCCTTGGACGCGGCGTAGTTCGCCTGCCCCGGCGAGCCGAGCAGCCCGACCACCGACGACACCAGCACGATGCGGCCCGTGCGGGCCCGCATCATGCCCTTCACGCCGCGCTTGGCGACCCGGAACGCGCCCGTCAGGTTCGTGTCGAGCACCGAGGTGAACGACTCCTCGCTCATCACCGCCAGCAGCGTGTCCTTGGTGATGCCGGCGTTGGCGACGAGCACCTCCACCTTGCCCTGCTCCGCCTCGACCTTCGCGAAGGCCGCGTCGACGTCCTCGGCGCTGGTCACGTCGCACCGCACGCCGAACAGCCCCTCCGGGGGCTCCCCCGACCGGTAGGTGACGGCGACGGCGTCGCCCGCCGCGGCCAGCTCGCGGGCGATGGCCAGGCCGATGCCCCGGTTCCCCCCCGTCACGAGGACAGAGCGACTCATCACGACCCTCTCGTAGGCTGCTGTCGAATCCGCCGCCCGGGGCGCGGCCCGCGGTGCGCGCGCCGCTCCGCCGCCGGCGGGGCGCTCGCTCCCGGACCCGCCGTCCTGGGACGACACCGCATGACCCTAGCGGGGACCGCGCGGCAACAGGATGTGCCTTACCGACAAGATCCGCACCCCCGCTTTGTTCGCCCGGCCGCACGGGTGGGGCGGAAGCGATCTCCGGGGTAGGTTGCGAAAGGTGCATGACATCGATCCCGCCTTCACCGCGCTGCCGCTGCGCGCGCTGGCCGACGCGGCCCTCGCCCGGGCCCGGGAACTCGGCGCCGAGCACGCCGACTTCCGCCTCGAACGCATCCGCAGCCAGACCCTGCGGCTGCACGACGCCGCCCTCGAGACCGCGATGGACGCCGACGACCTCGGCCTGTCGGTCCGGGTCGTCAAGGACGGCACCTGGGGCTTCGCCGCCGGCATCGACCTCACCCCCGCCGGCGCCGCCCGCGTCGCCGAGCAGGCCGTCGAGGTCGCCGCCGTCGCCCGCGCCGTCAACCGCGAGCCCATCGAGCTGGCCCCCGAACCCGCGCACGGCGAGCGCACCTGGGTGTCGGCCTACGAGACCGACCCGTTCGACGTCCCGACCGCCGACAAGATCGCGCTGCTGGCGGACTGGAGCCGCGGGCTCCTCGCCGACCGCCGCGTCGACCACGTCGACGCGACCCTGCTGCAGGTCAAGGAGAACAAGTTCTTCGCCGACCTCGCCGGCACCGTCACCACCCAGCAGCGCGTCCGGCTGCACCCCGTCGTCGACGCCGTCGGGATCGCCGACGGGGTGTTCGACACGATGCGGACCCTCGCGCCGCCCGCCGGATACGGGTGGGAATGGCTGACCGGCGCCCACTGGGACTGGGACGGGGAGCTCGCCCGCATCCCCGAGCTGCTCGCCGAGAAGCTCGCCGCCCCCAGCGTCGAGGCCGGTGTCTACGACATCGTCGTCGACCCGTCCAACCTGTGGCTGACCATCCACGAGTCGATCGGGCACGCCACCGAGCTGGACCGCGCGCTCGGCTACGAGGCCGCCTACGCCGGCACCTCGTTCGCCACCCCCGACAAGCTCGGGAACCTGCAGTACGGCTCCAAGGTCATGAACATCACCGGCGACCGCACCACCGAGCACGGCCTCGCCACCATCGGCTACGACGACGAGGGCGTCGAGACCCAGAGGTTCGACATCGTCTCCGGCGGCCTGTTCACCGGTTACCAGACCGACCGCCGCATCGCCCGGCTCACCGGCGCCGACCGCTCCAACGGCTGCGCGTTCGCCGACGCCGCGTCCAGCATGCCGATCCAGCGGATGGCGAACGTGTCGCTGGCGCCCGCGCCGGACGGGCCGTCCACCGACGAGCTGATCTCCGGCGTCGAGCGCGGCATCTACATCGTCGGCGACAAGAGCTGGTCGATCGACATGCAGCGGTACAACTTCCAGTTCACCGGGCAGCGGTTCTACCGGATCGAGAACGGCCGGCTCGCCGGCCAGCTCCGCGACGTCGCCTACCAGGCCACCACCACCGACTTCTGGAACTCGATGGAGGCCGTCGGCGGCCCGCAGACCTACGTACTCGGCGGCGCGTTCAACTGCGGCAAGGGCCAGCCGGGGCAGGTCGCGCCGGTCAGCCACGGCTGCCCGTCCGCGCTGTTCCGCGGCGTCAACATCCTCAACACCCTGCAGGAGGCCGGCCAGTGAGCGACATCAGGCCGCAGGAGGCCGTGGAGCGGGCGCTCGCGCTGTCGCGGGCGGACGACTGCATCGTGATCGCCGACGAGTCCACCACCGCGAACCTGCGCTGGGCGGGCAACACCCTCACCACCAACGGCGTCACCCGGTCCAGCCGGCTCACCGTGATCGCGCTGCGCCGCACCGGCGACGGCGTCGCCGCCGGCGTCGTGTCCCGGTCGGCCGTCGGCGCCGGCGGCATCGAGGACCTGGTCCGCGCCGCCGAGGCCGACGCCGCCGGGAACGAGGCCGCCGAGGACGCCGCGCCGCTCATCGCCGACGGGCCCCCCGCCACCGGCTGGGACGACCCGCCCGCCGAGACCGGCATCGGCGTGTTCGAAGGCGTCGCGCCCGCGCTCGGCGAGGCGTTCGCCGCCGCCGAATCCGCCGCGAACCGCCTCTACGGCTTCGCCAACCACGCGCAGACCTCGACGTTCCTCGGCACCTCCGCCGGGCTGCGGCTCCGCCACGACCAGCCGACCGGGCTGCTGGAACTGAACGCCAAGGGCGCCGGCGGCTCCGCCTGGGCCGGCGTCGGCACCCGCGACTTCACCGACGTCGACGTCCCCGGCCTCGCCGCCGGGCTCGCCCGCCGGCTCGACTGGGGCTCCCGGCGCGTCGACCTGCCCGCCGGACGCTACGAGACGATCCTGCCGCCGTCCGCCGTCGCCGACCTGATGATCTACCTGTACTGGTCGGCGGGCGCCCAGGACGCCGCCGACGGCCGCACGGTCTTCAGCGCCCCCGGCGGCGGCACCCGCGTCGGCGAGAAGCTCGCGAGCCTGCCCGTCTCGCTGTCCAGCGACCCCGCCGCGCCCGGCCTGGAGTCCGCGCCGTTCCTCGTCGCGCACGCCTCCAGCCGCGAAGCCTCGCTGTTCGACAACGGCCTCGCGCTCGGCGCCACCGACTGGATCGCCGACGGCACCCTCACCTCGCTCGCGCAGACCCGGCACTCCGCCGAACGCACCGGGCTCCCGCTCACCCCGCCGATCGACAACCTGTCGATGACCGGCCCCGGCGGCGGCGCGACCCTCGAGGAGATGATCGCCCGCACCGAACGCGGACTGCTGCTGACCTGCCTCTGGTACATCCGCGAGGTCGACCCGCAGAGCCTGCTGCTGACCGGCCTCACCCGCGACGGCGTCTACCTCGTCGAGAACGGCGAGGTCGTCGGGGCCGTGAACAACTTCCGGTTCAACGAGAGCCCCGTCGACCTGCTGTCGCGGCTCACCGAGGCCGGCGCGACCGTCCCGACCCTGCCCCGCGAATGGTCGGACTACTTCACCCGCGCCGCCATGCCCGCACTACGGGTGGCCGACTTCAACATGTCAACAGTGTCTCAAGCGAGCTAGACACGGCCAGGGTCGTGGAGGCGAAGCCCCGTCGTCCTCCGGGGGTGTGGGGGCGGAGCCCCCGCCGGGGGCGTGGGGGCTGGCCCCCCGCCGGGGTGAGCGGTGCCTGGAGCGGAGTGCCAGCGGAGCGGAAGGTGCCGCTCACCCCGCAGCGGGGGGTGTGGGGGGTCGCCCCCCACACGCCTCAGCCGTCTTCCAGGCGGAAGCCGACCTTGAGGGTCACCTGGTAGTGGGCCACCTCGCCGTCCTCGATCTGGCCGCGGACCTCCTTCACCTCGAACCAGTCGAGGTGGCGCAGGGTCTGCGAGGCGCGCCTGATGCCGTTGCGGACGGCGGCCTCCACGGACTCCGGCGAGGTGCCCACGATCTCCGTCACCCGGTATGTGCGGTCCGTCATGTCCTGCCTCCCATGTCTTGACCGTCCTGCTGTCGCCTATCGGACTCCATGGGCTTACCGTGGAATGGTGAAGGTCAATCACCATCGGGGACCGGACGTCTACACGGTCACCGACGCTCCCCGCCCCATGTCCGAGGACATCGGCTACCGGCAGCGGCGCTACCTGTGGTCGATGGGTGTGCGGACGGTGTGCTTCATCGGGGCGGTCGTCAGCGTCGTGGCCGGGGCACCGGTGTGGCTCGCCGCGCTCCTGGTGGTCGGCGCGCTGTTCCTGCCGTACGTCGCGGTCATCTTCGCGAACGGCGGCCGGGAGCCGACCCCGTCGGCGCGCTTCGAGGACCACGAGGGCCCCGAACAGAAGCGGGTTTCCGGACAGCGACCGGAAATCCGGTCGTGACATTCTCTTGACTAACCGCGGGGGGTTTCGGTGTACGATTTGTACCGGCGCTCTGGTCCCCCGTCGGAGCGCCCGTGCCGGTGTTCCGGGCCCCCGTCGGAACACCGATGATGCGGCGCCGGGTGGGTTGCCCCCGTATCCACCCGGCGCCGCTTTTCATGTCTCATGGCCCTGGCGGGCCCTCCGCGATGCCCTTGCTTGACCCGTGCCGGCGGCGCGGGCACATCTGCGCGGATCCGCAAGTCCTGGCGCTGGCCTGCTCCGGCCACGGGCCGAAACCCCGCCGCCGCGAACTTTTCCGCCGCTGATCCGTGCGGATCGCCCGCCGGCCGATCCGAACCGGGTTCCGGTGCGTACTGCACCGTGGGTGAACGCCATCCCCGCGCCCGAGGGGAGGTCCCGTGGACCCGGGTTTTCTGCTGGACGGCCGGTACCGCATGGAGCGGCGCCTCGCCCGGCACGGCCGCGCGCAGGTGTGGCGCGGGCGCGACGAGCTGCTGGAGCGGCGCGTCGCGGTGACGCTGCTCGCCGTGCCGCGCGACGAGCGCGCTCGGATCAGGGACGCGACGCGGGCCGCGGCGTCGCCGGCGTTCCCTTGCGCGGCCACCACGTACGACTTCGGCGAGGCGGACGGCGGCGCGCTGATGTACGTCGTTGCGGAGTTCCTGACGGGCGAGACGCTCGCCCGCCGCCTGGCGCGTGCCGCACTGGGGCCTCAGGAGGCCGTGGAGGTCTGCGGGCGGGTGGCCGAGGCGCTCGCCGCCGTCCAGGCCCATGGGGCGGTGCACGGGGCGCTGACGGCCTCTCAGGTGTTCCTCACGGCGGACGGTGTGCGGCTTCTCGGGCTCGGGCCCGCCGGTGTGCTCGTCCGTGCCGGTGAGGGCGTTCCGCGAGCGGACGGGGATGCGGAGGCGCTGGGCAGGATCCTTGCCCAGTGCCTGACCGGGGATCCCGAGGTCTCCGTGGACGGGCTGCCGGATGGGGTGGCCGGGCTTGTCGCGCGCTGTCGGGATGGAGAGGGCGGGTCTGATCGTCCTTCGGCGGAGGAGGCGCGTCGCTTGTTCGCCGCGCCGCCAGATGGCCTGACGGAGGTCCTGCCGACAGAAGGCGGGCGGCCTCGGGCGCGGCGGACGGCGGTCATCGGTGGTGCCTGTGCGGTGGTGCTTGCGCTGGCGCTCCTGCCGTTGCTGATGACCCTCTCGTCGCTGCGGGACGCTCCGGCGGACGTGGCGGTGCCGTTGCCCAGCCGGTCGGCGGTGCGGGCGGCGAGCCGCTCGCCGGCCGTCCGGACGCCGGTTGCCTCGCCCGCGCGGGCGGGGGCGCGTGCGGTGGCGGTGAGCGCGCTGGCGCGGATGCGGCGCTCGATCGACGTCGGCATGGCGGCCGGCGAGGTCCGGCCGCGGTTCGGCACCGAGCTGGCGACCCTGGTCACCACGCTGCTGAACGAGGTGGACGGCGGCGCGCCCCTCGACCTCGGGCGGCGGATCGCTGAGCTGCGCTCGGCGCTGGCCGGGCGGGCCCCGGGGGACGTGGCGCCGGGCCGCGCGGCCGGGCTCGGCGCGCTGCTCGCCGAGGTCCCCGTGCCGTCGTGAGGCCGCTTCCAGGCCGGTACCGGCGAAACCCTTGACGGGCCGGACCGGCGAGACGAACATCACACCCGACCCTTGAGACACATCGTTCATCTGTCTCACGCTCCGCGAGGAGGCGAGTCATGGCACGGCGCGCCGCGGCCCGGTGCAGACGCCCGGGGAACGGAGGTCCGCGATGAGCGGCCACCACGACGACGACGTGCCCGACTGGGCGCCGCGGAGCCCGTCCGACTCGGGCGACTACCGGGTGCGCCGCGACTTCCTCGGCGCCTCGTATCCGGGCGGCGCGCCGCCGGCGCGGCGACCCGGGCGCGACCGGCCACGGCGGCCCGGAGGGGACCCGGCGTTCCTGCCCTCGCCTCCCCCGCCGCCGAGGCCGCCCGGGCCGGCGCACGCGGCCGCGAAGGGCCGCGCGCGCGGCGGGCACGGTGCGGCGCGCCTGCCGCGGCGCCGTTCGGGCATCCTGCTCGGGCCGCTCGCGGCGGCCGTGGGGCTGGTCGTGCTGTCGGGGTTCGGCGTGTACGCGTTCGCCTCGTCCCGCGGGTCCTGCTCCGGCGGTGACGCGGTGACGGTCTCGGTCGCGGCGGCGCCCGACGTCGAGCCGGCGGTGGTGAAGGCCGCGGGCCGGTTCAACGACGCGCGGCAGGAGATCGGCGGCCAGTGTGCGCGGGTGCGGGTGCGGGCCGCGGAACCGGCGGCGGTCGCGACGCTGCTGTCGGGCAAGGGCTCGGCGGGGGTGACCGAGCGGCCGGACGTGTGGATCCCCGACTCGTCGCTGTGGATCAGGCTGGTGCAGGGGTCCGGGGGGCCGCCGCAGGACCTGCCGTTCACGGGGCTCGGCGGGATCGCGTCCAGCCCGATCGTCGTGGCGATGCCGAAGGCGCTCGCCGCGCAGCTGAGGAACGCGGGCGTGCCGGAGCGGCCGTCCTGGCGCGACCTGCTCGAGGCGGCCGGGACGGCGGACGACCCGGGCGGCGGGACGGGCGGCGCGATCCCCGCGCATCTGCTGCGGCTCCAGGTGCCCGACCCCGACCGCAGCGCGACGGGCATGGGCACGCTGATGCTGGCCGGGACGCTGATGGGCGGCGCGCCGGACGGCGAGGCGGGGTTCACCGGCGTGGTGCGGACGATCCGGGAGGGCGTCGCGGCGTCGGTGAACGCCGAGTTCACCGCCTTCCGCGGCGGTGCGGAGCAGCCCTACCCCGTCGCGCTCGCCCCCGAGCGGGCCGTGTACGCCTACAACGCCGGGCACGCGGCGGATCCGGCCGTCGCGGTGTACCCGTCCGAGGGGTCGGTGTTCCTCGACTACCCCGTCACCGTCCTCACCGAGGACGCGGCGAAGGTGCGGGCCGGCAGGCTGCTGCAGAAAGCGCTCACATCGAAGGCGTCGCGCGCGGACATGTACAGGCTCGGCCTGCGGACGCCGGACGGCGCCGCGCCCGCGTCGTTCGGCGCGCGCGCAGGCGTGGACCCTCAGGTGCCGCACGCGCTGGCGGCGCCGTCGGCCTCCACGGTCGCGCAGACCATGCAGGCGTGGGCGCAGCTGTCGCTCAGCATCCGGATGCTGAGCATCATGGACATCTCCGGTTCGATGGCCGAGCCGGTCGCGCCGGGGGTGTCGCGGCTGCAGTCGACGATCCGCACCGCGCAGGGCGGCCTGTCGCTGCTGCCCGACGACAGCGAGCTCGGCCAGTGGGAGTTCTCCACCGACCTGCCGGGCGGCCGGGACTGGCGCGAGCTGGTGAGCGTCGGGCCGCTCGGCGAGCGGCTCGGCTCGTCCACCCGCCGGCAGCGGGTGCTGAGCGCGTTCGCGCAGATGCGGGTGAAGCAGCACGGCGACACCGGCCTGTACGACACGGTCCTGGCGGCGTTCGACGAGATGACCCGCACCTACAAGCCCGAGTTCGTCAACTCGGTCCTGCTGTGGACCGACGGCCGCGACGAGGACCCGGACGGCCCGACGCTGGACGAGGCGCTCGCCGAGCTGCGCCGCGCCTACGACCCGGAGCGGCCCGTGCAGATCAACATGCTCGGGTACGGCCCGGACGTCGACGTCAAGGACCTGCGGCTGCTGGCGCACGCGACGCACGGCGAGGTGTACGTCGCCGAGACGCCGGAGCAGATCCAGGGGATCTTCCTGAAGGCCGTGTCGCGGCGGGTCTGCGAGCCGTCCTGCTGAACTCAACGGAACGCTAGATTCCGTGAAGCCCGGCGCGGACCCGTTCCGGGCGGCTTCCCGTTTTCCCCGGCATTTGCTGCTAGAACGCGATTCGAGCTAAGTTAGCGTTCTGTTAGTTACGCAGCGAAAGGGGCCGAGCGTGCGCCGCACCCTGTTCAACGAGGACCACGAGGCGTTCCGGGAGACGATCCGGGACTTCATCCAGGCCGAGGTCGCTCCCGTCTACGAGGAGTGGGAGCAGGCCGGGCACCCGCCCCGCGACTTCTACAACAAGCTCGGCGAGCTGGGCGTGTTCGGCATCCAGGTGCCCGAGGAGTACGGCGGCGCCGGCGAGACCAGCTTCAAGTACCAGGCGGTGATCTCCGAGGAGTGCGCCAATGCCGGGGTGAGCTTCGGCGGCTACGGCGTGCACGTCAACCTCGTGCTGCCCTACCTGCTGAAGTACGCCTCCGAGGAGCAGAAGAAGCGCTGGCTGCCGGCGTTCATCAGCGGCGAGATGATGACCGCCATCGCGATGACCGAGCCGGGCACCGGCTCCGACCTGGCGGGCATGCAGACCACCGCCAAGCGCGACGGCGACCACTACATCCTGAACGGCGCCAAGACGTTCATCACCGGCGGCGTCCTCGCCGACCGGGTGCTGGTCGTGGCGCGCACCTCGCCCGCGACCCCGGAGAACCGCCGCGCCGGCCTGTCGATCCTGGTGGTGGACACCAAGAGCGAGGGCTACTCCGTCGGCCGCAAGCTGGAGAAGATCGGGCTGCGCAGCTCCGACACCGCCGAGCTGTCGTTCGTCGACGTGAAGGTGCCCGTCGAGGACCTGCTCGGCGAGGAGGGCGCGGGCTTCAGCTACCTGACCCACAACCTCGCCGAGGAGCGGCTCGGCATCGCCACCAGCTCCTACGCGTCCGCGGCCGCCGCCGTCGAGTTCGCCCGCAAGTACGTCCAGGAGCGCACGGTCTTCGGCAAGACGGTGTCGTCCTTCCAGAATACCAAGTTCGTCCTGGCCGAGTGCGCCACCGAGGTCGAGGCGGCCCGGTCCCTGGTCGACCGCTGCATCGAGGCCCTGGACGCCGGTGAGCTGACCCCGGCCGACGCCGCGGTCGCCAAGTTGTTCTGCACCGAGGTGCAGCAGCGCGTCGTGGACAAGTGCCTGCAGCTGCACGGCGGCTACGGCTACATCCTGGAGTACCCGATCGCGCGCCTGTACACCGACGCCCGGGTCACCCGGATCTACGGCGGCACCAGCGAGGTGCTGAAGACCATCATCGCCAAGGACATCCAGGTCTGACGCGTCCACGTTCGACGAGTCCAGGTTCGACGAAGGGCAGGGAGCACGCCATGACCGACACCAGGGTCGCCGTCGTCACCGGTTCCGCGCGGGGCATCGGCGCCGCCACGGCCGTCCGGCTCGCCCGCGAGGGCTTCGCCGTCGCGGTCTGCGACCTCGACGAGGCCGCCTGCGCGGGCACCGTGGAGACCATCGAGAAGAACGGCGGGAAGGCCCTCGCCGTCGGCGTGAACGTCGCCGACTCCGGGCAGGTCGCCGCGGCGGTCGCGCGGATCGCCGCCGAGCTCGGCCCGCCGGTGGTGCTGGTGAACAACGCCGGCATCACCCGCGACAACCTGCTGTTCAAGATGTCCGACGATGACTGGGACTCGGTCATCTCGGTGCACCTGCGCGGCTCGTTCCTGATGAGCCGCGCCGCGCAGGAGCACATGACCAAGGCCGGCTGGGGCCGCATCGTCAACCTGTCGTCGACGTCGGCGCTCGGCAACCGCGGGCAGGTGAACTACTCGGCGGCCAAGGCGGGCATGCAGGGCTTCACCAAGACCCTCGCGATCGAGCTCGGCAAGTTCGGCGTGACCGCCAACGCGATCGCGCCCGGCTTCATCGAGACCGAGATGACCGCGGCGACCGCCGAGCGCGTCGGCGTCGGCTTCGAGGACTTCAAGAACGCCGCCGCCAAGGAGATCCCGGTGCGCCGCGTGGGCCGTCCCGAGGACATCGCGGGCGTCGTGGCGTTCCTGGTCAGCGAGGACGCCTCGTTCGTGTCCGGCCAGGTGATCTACGTGGCGGGCGGCCCCAAAGCGTGATCGGCGACCGGAGCGGAGCCCCGGCGGAGCGGAGGGCGACGGTCGCGTCCGGGGGGTGCGGGGGGTCGTCCCCCCGCACGCGGCGGGCGTGACCGCTCCGCGGGCGGGGCGCCGGGACGAGCGGACCCGCGACCGGGACGCGACCGAGGAGTCGCTGCGGGCGGCGGCGATCGCGCTGCTGCGCCGCGGCGGCGTCCTCGCCGGCCTCAACCTGCGGCAGGTCGCCGATGAGGCCGGCGTCAACCGCGGGCTGGTGTACCAGTACTTCGGGTCGCGGCGGGCGCTGCTGCGCTCGGCGCTGTTCCACCGGTCCCGGCCGAACGCCGAGGACGCGGCGGGCGCCGCCGGGCTGCCGCTGCGCAAGCGGCTGTCGCGGCTGTTCTGGACGAGCCTGCGCAACCCCGAGCCGGTGCTGCTCGCGACGCTGCTGGTGCTGGACGGCGACGACCGCCCGCGGGTGCTGCTGAACCGCGGCGAGGGCCGCACGGACCTCGCCGCGGAGGCGGCGCGCGGCGAGCTGCCGGTCGAGGACGTGGAGGCCGTGCAGGCGGCGATCGCGTCGACGATCTACGGGTACACGCTGCTCCGCGAGCATCTGGCGCGGGAGATCGACGTGCCGGCGGAGGAGCTGGACGGGCGGATGGCGCGCTGCGTCGAGGCGATGTTCACTCGCCGCCCGTCCGACGGCCAGGAGCCCGGCCAGTAGGTCCGGGTCAGTAGGTCCGCGCCGCCGCGAGCGCCTCTTTCAGCGCGGCCGGGGCCCGCACGAGCGACGGGCCGTACCAGGTCAGGTACCGGCCGCTGACCAGCGCGACGTCGAGGCCGGGGAACGACTCGGGGCCGTCGCCGGCGGTGAAGCGGTACGGCTCGTCCGGCAGGACGGCCAGGTCGGCGCCGGACGCGTTCAGCTCGTCCAGCGCGATCTTCGGATACCGCTCGGGATGCCCGGCGTAGACGTTCGCCACGCCGAGGCGGGCCAGGACGTCGCCGGTGAAGGTGTCGCGGCCGACGGCCATCCACGGGCGCCGCCAGATCGGGATCACCGCGGCGCGCGGCGCGCCGGGCACCACGTCCGCCCAGGCTCGGGCCGCCTCGTCCAGCCACGCCGGAACGGGGACGCGGCACGCCTCGGCGAGCATCCGGCGCAGCGAGGCCAGGGCCTCGTCCACGGTGCGGATCTCCGTCATCCACACCGGGATCCCGGCGGCGCGCAGCGCCTCGACGTCGGCGGGGCGGTTCTCCTCGGTGTTGCCGAGGACGACGTCCGGCCGCAGCTCCGTGATCCGCTCCACGTCCGGGTTCTTCGTCCCGCGCACGCGCGGGACGTCGAGGCCCTCAGGGTGCGTGCACCAGTCCGTGGCACCGGCGAGCAGGCCGGGCGCGGTCACCGCGACCGTCTCGGTCAGCGACGGGACGATCGACACGACGCGGCGCACCCGCTCCGGGACGGGAACGGGCGCGCCGGTGTCGTCGATCGTCATACGTTGCGGCGGTACTGGCCGCCGACCTCGAAGAACGCGTCGGTGATCTGCTGGAGGCTGCACACCCGCGCCGCGTCCATCAGCACCGCGAACACGTTCCCGTCCGAGCGGGCGACCTCCTTCAGCGCGGCGAGCGCGGCCTCGGCGTCGGCGCGGTGCCCGTCCTGGAAGCCGTGGACCCGGTCGAGCTGGGAGCGCTTCTCGTCCTCGGTGGCGCGGGCCAGCTCGATCGTGTCCGGGGTGCCGTCGCCCGCGTCGGGGAGGCGGAAGGTGTTGACGCCGACGATCGGCAGCGAGCCGTCGTGCTTGCGCTGCTCGTACAGCATCGACTCGTCCTGGATGCGGCCGCGCTGGTAGCCGGTCTCCATCGCGCCGAGGACGCCGCCGCGCTCGCTGATCCGGTCGAACTCGGCGAGGACGGCCTCCTCCACCAGGTCGGTCAGCTCGTCGATGATGAACGAGCCCTGCAGCGGGTTCTCGTTCATCGCCAGCCCCCATTCGCGGTTGATGATGAGCTGGATCGCGAGGGCGCGGCGCACCGACTCGGCCGTGGGCGTGGTGACGGCCTCGTCATAGGCGTTGGTGTGCAGGCTGTTGCAGTTGTCGTAGATGGCGATGAGCGCCTGCAGCGTCGTGCGGATGTCGTTGAAGTGCATCTCCTGCGCGTGCAGGGAACGGCCGGACGTCTGCACGTGGTACTTGAGTTTCTGGCTGCGCTCGTTGGCGCCGTAGCGGTCCCGCATGGCGACGGCCCAGATGCGGCGGGCGACGCGTCCGAGCACGTTGTACTCGGGGTCCATGCCGTTGGAGAAGAAGAACGACAGGTTGGGCGCGAAGTCGTCGATGTCCATGCCGCGCGCCAGGTACGACTCGACGTAGGTGAACCCGTTGGCGAGCGTGAACGCGAGCTGGCTGATGGGGTTCGCGCCGGCCTCGGCGATGTGGTAGCCGGAGATCGACACCGAGTAGAAGTTGCGGACCTTGTTGGCGATGAACCATTCCTGGATGTCGCCCATCATCCGCAGCGAGAACTCGGTGGAGAAGATGCAGGTGTTCTGGCCCTGGTCCTCCTTGAGGATGTCGGCCTGCACCGTGCCGCGCACCGTCGACAGCACCCGCGCCCGGATCTGCACGGCCTCCTCGGCGGACGGCTCGCGCCCGTTCTCCTCGCGGAACGCGTCGACGCCCTGGTCGATGGCGGTGTTGAGGAAGAACGCCAGGATCGTCGGCGCCGGCCCGTTGATCGTCATCGACACCGACGTGGTCGGCGACGACAGGTCGAACCCGTCGTAGAGCGCCTTCATGTCGTCGAGCGTCGCGATCGAGACGCCGGACGTGCCGACCTTGCCGTACACGTCGGGACGCTCGTCGGGGTCGCGGCCGTACAGCGTGACCGAGTCGAACGCGGTCGACAGGCGGGTCGCGGGCTGGCCCTCCGAGAGCAGCTTGAAGCGCCGGTTCGTGCGGAACGGGTCGCCCTCCCCCGCGAACATGCGGGCCGGGTCCTCGTTGTCGCGCTTGAACGGGAAAACCCCGGCGGTGAACGGGAACCTGCCGGGCAGGTTCTCGGCCCGCAGGAAGCGCAGCAGCTCGCCGTGGTCGGTGTAGCGGGGCAGCGCGACGCGCGGGATGCGGCTGCCCGACAGCGACTCGCGGGTCAGCTTGGTGTGCAGTTCCTTGTCGCGGATCTTCACGACCTGCTCGTCGCCGGAGTACGACTCGACGACGGCGGGCCAGCCCGCGATCAGCTCGGCGTTCTCCGTGGCGACGTCGCTGCGCGCCTTCTCCAGCAGCCCCTCGACCTCGGACGCGTCGGTCAGCTCGGCGCGGACCTCGTCGAGTCGCTGCACCCGCCGGACGGCCTCGGCCTGCGCGGCGGTGTCGGCGTGGTAACCGCGGACGGTCTCGGCGATGCCGGACAGGTACCGGACCCGTCCCGGCGGGATGACCGTGGCCGCACCGGTGGAGACCTTGGTGGCGGCGTGCGGCAGCGCACCGTCCTCCAGGACCAGGCCGTGCTCGGCGAGCATCGGGCCGAGGTGCTGGTAGAGGGCGGTGACGCCGTCGTCGTTGAAGGTGGCGGCGCTGGTGCCGAACACCGGCATGTCCTCGGGCCGCTGCCCGAACGCCTCCCGGTTGCGCACCAGCTGCCGGGACACGTCGCGGCGGGCGTCCTCGGCGCCGCGCCGCTCGAACTTGTTGATCGCCACGACGTCCGCGAAGTCGAGCATGTCGATCTTCTCGAGCTGGGACGCGGCGCCGAACTCCGGCGTCATCACGTACAGCGAGACGTCGACCAGGGGGACGATCGCCGCGTCGCCCTGCCCGATCCCCGGCGTCTCCAGGATGATCAGGTCGAACCCCGCCGCCTTCACGGCGGTGAGGATGTCCTCGATGTTCTCGGGCAGCTCCCGGGCACCGCGGGTGGCGAGCGACCGGAAGAAGACGTGGTCCCCGTCCAGGGAGTTCATCCGGATGCGGTCGCCGAGCAGCGCGCCGCCGCCGCGGCGCCGCGTCGGGTCGACGGCCAGCACCGCGACGCGCAGCCGGTCGCGCTGGTCGACGCGCAGCCGCCGGACCAGCTCGTCGGTGAGGGACGACTTGCCGGAGCCGCCCGTGCCGGTGATACCGAGGACGGGGACGCGCCGGCCGGACGCGGCGCCGGTGAGGGCGGCGCGGTCGGCGTCGGCGAGCTTCCCGGCCTGCAGGCAGGTGATGGTGCGGGCGAGGGCGCGCCGGTCGCCGGCGATCACCGCGTCCGCCGGGACGGGCTCGTCGGCCAGGTCGACGTCGCAGTCCCGGACCAGCTCGTTGATCATGCCGGGCAGGCCGAGCCGCTGCCCGTCCTCCGGTGAGAAGATCCGCACGCCCGCGTCCGCCAGCCGCGCGATCTCCTCGTGCACGATCACGCCGCCACCGCCGCCGAACACCCGCACCTGCTCGGCGCCGGCCTCCTTGAGGCTGCGCGACAGGTACTCGAAGTACTCGACGTGCCCGCCCTGGTAGGAGCTGATCGCGACGCCCTGCGCGTCCTCCTCCAGCACGGCGTCGACGACCTCGCGGACGGACCGGTCGTGGCCGAGGTGCACCACCTCGGCGCCCTGCGACTGCAGGATCCGCCGCATGATGTTGATGGCCGCGTCGTGCCCGTCGAACAGCGCGGCCGCCGTCACGAAGCGCACCGGGTGCACCGGCTTGTGGAGCGGTCCGGTCACGTCCCCCACCTCAACCTTTGGACATCCAATATTTGGAAGTTAAAATAGTTTCCGTGCGCGACCAGGTCAAGACGCCCTACGGTGGGGCGGTGCCCGACACCCCCGACCCGATCTCCGAGGCCCACCGCCAGTGGAGCGCCCGCTGGCCCGAGCACGCCGACCGGATGGCGGCCGTGACCTCGGTGATGCGCGCGCAGCAGCTCCTGCTGAGCCGGATCGAGGCGGTGCTGAAGCCGCACGGCCTGACCTTCGCCGCCTACGAGGCGCTCCGGCTGCTCGCCTTCACCCGCACAGGGACGATGCCGATGGGCAAGATGGGCACCCGCCTCATGGTGCACCCCGCGTCGGTCACCAACGTCATCGGACGGCTGGAGCGGCGCGGGCTCGTCGGCCGCGCACCCTCCCCCGACGACCGCCGCGTCGTCCTCGCCACCATCACCCCGGCGGGCCGCGACCTCGCCGAGGAGGCCACCGCCGCGCTCAACGACGCCGCGTTCGGCATCGCCGCGCTGCCCGCCGAGCGCGCCGCCGAGATCACCGCCGCGTTGCGCGCCGTCCGCATTTCGGTGGGCGAACTGTCCGACGACCAGTAGGCCCGGCCCGCCTTGCCCGCCGCGTTCGGGCGGTGACACCGTGGGGACGATCACCGGTACCGGCATCGAGGGGGCGGACATGGCGGACGAGACGGTCTTCACCTACGGCGCGCCGCAGCTGAAGTTCGGCACGGGCGCGGCCGAGGAGATCGGCTACGACCTCGCGCAGTACGGCGCGCGGCGCGTCCTCGTGGTGACCGACCCGGGCGTCGCCGCCATCGGCGGGCCGCAGCGGGTCGCCGGCGCGATGAAGGCGTACGGGATCGAGGCGGCGGTGTTCGACCGCGTGCACGTCGAGCCGACGGACGCGAGCATGCGCGAGGCGGTCGAGTTCGCGCGGGAGACCGGCCCCTACGACGCGGTCGTCGCAGTGGGCGGCGGGTCGAGCATCGACACCGCCAAGGCGGTGAACCTGCTCACCACGAACGACGGCGACCTCGCCGAGTACCTGAACCCGCCGGTCGGCGCGGGCCGGGCGCCCGAGCGTCCGCTGCTGCCGCTCGTCGCCGTCCCGACCACGACGGGGACCGGCGCCGAGAGCACCACGGTCTGCGTCCTGGACGTCCTGGACCTGCGGGTCAAGACCGGCATCAGCCACCCGCGGATGCGGCCGACGCTCGCGGTCGTCGACCCCGACCTGATGGTGACGCAGCCGTCCGGGGTGACCGCGTCGTCCGGGATGGACATCGTGTGCCACGCGCTGGAGAGCTACACCGCCAAGCCGTTCGACGCCTACGAGCGCAAGCGGCCCGAGCAGCGCGTGCCGTACTGCGGCGCGAACCCGGTGTCGGACATGTGGTCCGAGCGGGCGCTCGGCCTGATCGCCCGGTCGTTCCGGGCGGCCGTGCGGGACGGCGGCGACCGGCAGGCCCGTGCCGACATGGCGCTGGCCGCGACGTTCGCGGGGCTCGGGTTCGGGAACGCGGGCGTGCACATCCCGCACGCCAACGCCTATCCGATCGCCGGGCAGGTCAAGGACTTCCGTCCCGACGGGTATCCGGACGGGGAGCCGATGGTGCCGCACGGGATGTCGGTGTCGCTGACCGCACCGGAGGCGTTCCGGTTCACCTTCCAGGCCCGTCCCGAGCGGCACGTCCGGGCGGCCGAGCTGCTCGCCCCGGAGATGGACCGCCCGGACGACCCGGCCGAGCACCTGCCGCGCGCGCTGCTGGGCCTGATGCGCGACATCGGCATCCCGGACGGGATCGCCGGCGTCGGGTACGGCGAGGCCGACATCCCCGGCCTGGTCGAGGGGACGATGCGGCAGCAGCGGCTGCTGGTGGCGTCGCCGCGCCCGGTCACCGAGGACGACGTCGCGGGCATCTTCCGGCGGTCGCTGCGGTCCTGGTGAGGCCGCTGCACACGCCCGCGGGCGGATTGCCGGATATGTACGCCGCAGTCGCCCCCACCGGCCGAATGGGCGGAACGATCCAATATGCTGCGGGTCACATCCGTTGTGTCGCAAGGAGGCGGTAATGGCGGATTCGCCGACGATGACGTACGGCGGGTACCTGCGGCTGGATCGGCTCCTGTCCTGCCAGGAGCCCGAGACCGACGCCCACGACGAGCTGCTGTTCGTGATCATCCATCAGGTCTACGAGCTGTGGTTCAAGCAGATCCTGCACGAGGCCGCGCTGCTGCAGCGCCGGCTGGAGGCGGGCGGCAGCGCGGGCGCCCTGCACACCGCGCGCCGGATCGCCAAGATCCTCAAGACGGTGGTCGGGCAGCTGGACGTGCTGGAGACGATGACGCCCCGGCAGTTCGCCGCGTTCCGGCACGCGCTCGGCACCTCCAGCGGGTTCCAGAGCGACCAGTTCCGCGAGATCGAGGCGGTGCTCGGCCGGCGCGGGTTCCCGGCGTCGGTGCTGCGCGGCGACGAGCGGCTGCGCGACGCGGTGTCCCGGCCGACCATGTTCGACTCGCTGCTGCGCTACCTGGCCGTGCAGGGCCATCCCGTCCCCCGCGAGGCGCTCGAACGCGACACCTCCCGGCCGTGGGAGCCGGACGCGGGCGTGCAGAAGGTGCTGCTGGCGGTCTACGCCGACGAGAACGGGCCCGCCGCCGAGGTCTGCGAGGCGCTCGTGGACGTGGACGAGGGCGTCCAGGAGTGGCGGTACCGGCACCTGAAGATGGTCGAGCGGACCATCGGCGCCAAGCTCGGCACGGGCGGGTCCGCCGGGGCGGATTACCTGCGGGCCACGCTGTTCGCGCCCGCGTTCCCCGACCTGTGGGAGGTCCGCTCGCAGACCGAGCAGCCGACCACCGGCGAGGAGAGCGGCCATGGCGGCTGAGCGGCGGGGCGAGCGGGTCGCGATCGTCGGCGCCGGCCTCGCGGGCTGCCTGCTGGCGGTGCTGCTCGGCCGGCGCGGCATCGAGGTGACGGTCTACGAGCGGCGCCCCGACCCGCGGATCGCGGGCGCCGAGCGGGGCCGCTCGATCAACCTGGCGATCTCCGCGCGCGGGCTCGCGGCGCTGGAGCAGGTGGGGCTGCGCGACCGGTCGCTGAAGCAGGCGCTGCCGATGCACGGCCGGATGGTGCACCCGCTCGGCAAGGAGCAGAACTTCCAGCCGTACAGCGCCGACGGCGAGCGCGCCATCAACTCCATCAGCCGGGCGCAGCTCAACGAGTCGCTGCTCGACACGGCCGAGGCCACACCCGGCGTGACGCTGCGCTTCTCCCAGCGCGTCACCGGCGTGGACGCGCAGGCCGGGGCGCTGCTGATGGAGGACGGCGGCACCGAGCCCGCCGACGTCGTCCTCGCCGGGGACGGCGCGTACAGCGCTGTGCGCCGGTCCCTCGACCTGAACGAGGACGCCGACTTCCTGGAGCACGGGTACAAGGAGCTGACCGTCCCGCCGCGCAACGGGGACTTCGCGCTCGACCCGGACGCGCTGCACATCTGGCCGCGCGGCACCTCGATGATGATCGCGCTGCCGAACCTGGACCGCTCGTTCACCTGCACGCTGTTCTGGCCGAAGTCCGACCTCGCCGCGCTGGACGCGCCGGAGAAGGTCACCGGCTACTTCGCCGAGCACTACCCTGACGTCGCGGGCCTGATCCCCGACCTGGTCGACGACTACGCGCGCAACCCGGTCGGGTCGCTGGTGACCGTCCGGTGCCGGCCGTGGACGCGGCGGGGCGAGGGCGCGATCGTCGCGCTGCTCGGCGACGCCGCGCACGCGATCGTCCCGTTCTTCGGGCAGGGCGCCAACTGCGCGTTCGAGGACTGCATCGAGATCGACCGGTGCCTCACCGAGACCGGCGGCGACTGGGCGCGCGCGCTGGCCCTCTACGAGGAGCGCCGCAAGCCCAACACCGACGCGATCGCCGAGATGGCGCTCGACAACTTCATCGAGATGCGCGACCGCGTGTCGTCCCCGGTCTACCGGGCCAAGCAGGCCGCGACGCACGCGCTGGAGCGGCGGCTCGCGGGCCGGTACGTCTCCCGGTACGAGCTGGTGTCGTTCTCGACGGTGCCGTACGCGCGGATCCCGGCCCGCATCCGGCGGCAGAACCTGGCGCTCGCGGGCGCGGCGTCAGCAGCCCTCGCGGGCCTGGCCCTGGTCCTGCGCGTCGCGCTGCGCAAGCGCCGCTGACCGGGCGCGGCGGCCGGCGAGCAGGTCGGCGACGGCCGCCGCCAGCGCCAGCACGACGAACACCAGGATGACGACCAGGCCGCGGCGGAACGCCCCGGCCCAGTCGCCGTGCGTGCCGGCGAGGGCGGAGAAGAACACCGACCCGACCGCGGCGATCCCCGTCGCGGTGCCGACCCGCTGCCCGGTCTGCAGCACGCCCGCCGCGCTGCCGCCCTGCGTGAAGTGGACCTCCGACAAGGTGATCGTCTGGTTCGGGGCGATGACGAGCCCGCTGCCGAGCCCGGCGAACAGCAGCGGCAGCGCGGTCGCGAACCCCACGCCCCGTCCCGGCTCCAGCTCGACCGCGACCCACGCGGCGGCCAGGCCCACCGTGACCGCGGCGAGCCCGGCGGCGACCAGCGGCCGCCCGTACCTGGCCACGATCCGCCCGCCCACGGCCGCGGCGACGCCCGACCCGACCGCGAACGGGGTGATGGCGAGGCCCGCCTCCAGCGCGCTGTAGGACAGCCCGTTCTGCAGGTACAGGGTGAAGATGAAGAAGATCGCGGTGAACCCCGCGAAGTACAGCAGTGCGATCGCCGACCCCAGCGCGTACGAGCGGAGCCGGAACAGCCCGAGGTCCACCATCGGCGTGCGGGCCCGCCGCTCCCACGCGACGAACGCCGCGATCAGCAGCGCGCCCGCGAGGACCAGCAGCCACTTCAGGTTCCCGTGCCACTGCTGCTGCTGGACGAGCGGGAGCAGCACGCACACCACGCCCGCGCCGAGCAGCAGCACGCCCGGCGGGTCGAGGCCCTGGTTCTCGCCGCGCACCGGCGCCGGCAGCAGCCGCCACGCCAGGAACAGCGCCGCCACCCCCACCGGGATGTTGACGTAGAACACCCAGCGCCAGCCCTCCGCGTGACCGGCGAGCGCGATGATGCCGCCGCCCAGCAGCGGCCCGGCGGCCGTCGCGATCCCGATCACCGCGCCGAGCGCGCCGAACGCCCGGCCGCGCTCGCCGCCCTGGAACAGCTGCTGGATGAGCCCCGCGACCTGCGGGTTGAGGATGCCGCCCGCGACGCCCTGGAGCAGCCGGGCCAGCACCAGCCAGGTCATGGTCGGCGCGATGCCGGCCAGTGCGCTGGACGCGGTGAACAGCGCGAGGCCCGTCATGAACACCGCGCGGCGGCTGCGCGCGTCGCCGAGCCGCCCGGCCGGCACGAGCACCAGCCCGAACGTCAGCGCGTACCCCGACAGGATCCACTGCAGGCCGGCCTCCGAGGCGTGCAGTCCCTGCTTGATCGACGGGAGCGCGACGTTGACGATGCTGACGTCCAGCAGCGTCATGAACGCGGCGACGAGGCAGACCGACAGCGCCCGCCAGGGTCGCTGCACCCCGCCCTCCTGGTCGGCCCCCGCCGTGGCCTCCGTCCGCACGAGCGATCTCCTTTCCGAAGATCACCGCGCCAAACCCGGCGCGCCGGGCGCAGCGGCCGCTGTGCCACAGTTGCGTGGTGACCGCTTCCCCACCGGGCTCCGGCCCCGACGAACTGCTGTGCTCCGCCAAGGGCTGCCGCGCCGCGGCGGTCTGGGCGCTGCGCTGGAACAACCCGAAGATCCACACCCCGGACCGGCGGAAGATCTGGCTCGCCTGCGACGAGCACCGCGAGAGCCTGTCGGCGTTCCTCGGCCGCCGCGACTTCCTCAAGGACGTCGTCCCGGTCGAGGACCGCGACGCCTGACACCCGTCCAGGCGTCAGGCCTCGTCGAGGACGGGTTCGCCGGGCTGCTCGGGCACCTCGCGCGCGTCCGCGGCCGGCTCGGCGCCCCAGGCCTCGGCGAGCTCGGTCAGCCGGGCGGCGGCGTCCCGGGCCGGGGCGCCGCGGCCGACGGCGAGGCCCAGCAGGTAGGCGGTGAGCGGCGCGCCCGGACGCGCCACCCCGTGCGCGACGTCGCGGGCCAGGTCGAGGACGAGGTCGCGGTCGATGTCGGCGCGCTCCAGGCCGAGCTCGCCGCAGACCGCGCTCATCCAGTCCTCAAGTACCGACATGGGCGTCCCCCTTCAACGCGTCGACGTACGCGATGCCCACTCTCGCACGGTCAAAGCACGTCCGGCCGGGCGAGGCCCTCGGCGCGGGCGAGATCTTCCGGAGTGTCGCAGTCGTACCAGGGCGGCCGCTCTCCCGCGGGCAGCGCGACCTTCGCGGGGTCGAGCGGGCCGAGGACGCCGCGCAGCGACGCCCCGGTGTAGGTCTCGAGCGCGCCGCGCAGGCGGGCGGTCCGCCAGCATCCGGCGAGCCACTGCTCGCGGCCGTCGCCGTCCACCAGCACGGCCCCGGCGCGGCCGGCCGCCGCGTCCAGCAGCGCGGCGACGTGGACGGGGCGCAGGAACGGCAGGTCGGCGGCCAGCAGCGCCGCCCAGGGCGCGCGCACCTCGGCCAGGCCGGCGCGCAGCGCGGGCACCGGCCCGGCGCCCGGCGGGTCCTCCCGGACCCGGACCGCGTCCGGCGGCACGTCCCGCGGCGGGCCCACGACGATCGTCCGGGACGCGCCGGACGCGGCGGCGGCGACCCACTCGACGAGGGCGCGGCCGCCGACCGGCGCGGCGGGCTTGTCGGCGCCGCCGAGCCGCCGGGCGCGCCCGCCCGCGAGCAGCACCGCGTCGAAGGGCACCTTGTTGAGCGGCACGGGGTCGAACGGCACGGGGCCGGACGGCACGGGGCCGGACGGCACGGGGCCGGACGGCACGGGGCCGGACGGCACGGGTCAGCCGCCGATGGCGGACATCGGCCGGGCGGGCTGCAGGAACGACGGGTCGTCGATGCCGTGCCCGGCCTTCTTGGCCCGCACCGCCGACCGCCACCGCTCGACGATCTCCTCGTCGGCGGCGCCCGCCCGCATCGCGTCGCGCAGGTTGGACTCCTCGGTCGCGAACAGGCAGTTGCGGACCTGGCCGTCCGCGGTCAGCCGGACCCGGTCGCAGGCGCCGCAGAACGGCCGGGTCACCGAGCCGATCACGCCGACCGTCTCGGGGCCGCCACCGACCACGAACGTCTCGGCGGGCGCGCTGCCGCGGTCGTGCGCGGCGTCCGGCGCCAGGTCGAACTCCGCCGACAGCCGCTCCAGGATCTCGTCCGCGGTGATCATGCCGTCGCGGGTCCAGCCGTGCTGGGCGTCCAGCGGCATCTGCTCGATGAACCGCAGCCGGTAGCCGTGCTCCAGGCAGAACCGCAGCAGCGCGGGGGCCTCCTGGTCGTTGATCCCCCGCATCAGCACCGCGTTGATCTTGACGGGATCCAGGCCCGCGGCCCGCGCCGCCTCCAGGCCCGCGAGGACGTCCTCGAACCGGTCGCGGTGCGCCAGCCGCTTGAACGTCGCGCGGTCGAGGGTGTCGAGGGAGACGTTCACCCGGTCCAGGCCGGCGTCGGCGAGCGGGCCCGCCAGGCGGCCGAGCCCGATCCCGTTGGTGGTCAGCGAGATCTCCGGGCGCGGCGCCAGCTCCGCCGTCCGCCGCACGATGTCCGGCAGTCCGCGCCGCAGCAGCGGCTCGCCGCCGGTGTAGCGGACCTCGGTGACGCCGAGCTCGCCGACCGCGAGCCCGACGAGCCGGACGACCTCGTCGTCGGTGAGCAGCTCCGGCTTCGGCAGCCAGTCCAGCCCCTCGGGCGGCATGCAGTACGAGCACCGCAGGTTGCACCGGTCGGTGAGCGAGACCCGCAGGTCCGTCGCGGTACGACCGAAGGTGTCGACCAGCACGGGCGCCCCTTCCTGCCGGGCGGACGGCGCGCGGGGCGGGCCGTCCGGGTTACGGTCGATCAGCCCAGCCTATTGCGGCGATCGCCGATTCGTCGCATCGCGGGCCGCGGGCTTGGCCGGATCGGATGCGGGAGGTACGGGTGACGACGGCACGGGAGTGGGAGTTCGCGGGCACGCGGGGCGCGGTCACGGCGCGGATCTGGTCGGACGGCGCCCCCCGCCGCATCGCGGTCCTGGCGCACGGTTACGGCGAGCATCTCGGACGCTACGACCACGTCGCGGACGCGCTGGTCCGGCACGGCGCGACCGTGTGCGGGCCCGACCACATGGGCCACGGCCGGTCGGCGGGCGAGCGGGTGCTCATCGAGGACTTCGAGGACGTCGTCGCCGACCTGCACACCGTCGTGGAGTCGGCCCGCGGCGACCATCCCGGCCTGCCCGTGGTGCTGATCGGGCACTCGATGGGCGGCCTCATCGCCGCCCGGTACGCGCAGGTCCACGGCGACGTTCTGACCGCGCTGGTGCTGTCCGGACCGGTCCTGGGCCGCTGGTTCGTCACCGAGGAGCTGCTCCCCCTCGACGAGATGCCGGACGAGCCCATCGACACCGCGACGCTCTCGCGGGACCCGGCCGTCGGCAAGGCCTACACCGAGGACCCGCTGGTCTGGCACGGCCCGTTCAAGAAGCCGACCGTCCGGGCGCTGGACGCCTGCATCCGGCGCGTCAACGAGCACGGCTCGCTCGGCGCGCTGCCCGTCCTCCACGTGCACGGCGACGACGACCGGCTCGTCCCGCTGGACGGCACCCTCGTCGGGATCGAGGCGATCCGCGGCGCCGACCTGACCCAGCGGATCTACCCCGGCGCGCGCCACGAGGTCTTCAACGAGACCAACCGCGACGAGGTCCTCGCCGAGGTCACCGCGTTCATCGACCGCGTGCTCGCCTGATCAGCGGCGCACCGGCGGGCGGCGGCGCGCCGCCGCCCGCCGCCGGCGGGCCGCCTCGTCCTCGGACCAGGTGATCTCGCCGTGCCGGTCCCAGACGAGCGGCCGCAGCTCCGCCGGGTCGCCGGGCGCGTCCGGGCGGGCGAGCACGTCGGCGCGGGCGCGGCGGGCGACGCTCACCCGCCGGCGGAAGTCGCGGAAGACCTGCACCTCCCCCACGGCGGACCGGCACTCCCCGCCGAGGTACTCGTAGTCCATGCCGCGGGGGTTGCCGGGGTCCAGCCGCCCCGCATGGACGGCCCAGTCCCGCGCCTCGGCGGGACCCGAGGGCAGCAGCACGACCAGGCCGTGCATCCGCTTCACCCGGCCCCGCTCGGGTTGGCGCGGATGCTCGCGGAACCAGCCCCGCTGGTCGGCGAGAGCGGCGTCGAGGCCGTGCGTCCGCCACCGGACCGTGCCGTCCGGCGGCCGCCGCAGCGGAAGCCGCCGCGCCAGCTCGCGGGCGGCCGCGGCGGTGAAGCAGGTGTGCCAGGACGGGACCAGGACGATCGGGTCCGCGGGGTCGGCGTCGAACGGCGTCGGCGTGAGGAACGGCCGGTCGATCACCAGCAGGGTGCCGGGCCGCGACTGGTACGCCAGGCCCCACAGCAGCCGCCCGAGGACGCGGGAGCCGTGCCGGTCCGACAGCACATGCCAGGTCTCGTGGAAGAAGTTGGTGCTGAAGCCCGCCTTCGTGCCCGGCCGCAGCCCGATGAGCGTGTGCTCCCGCCCGCCGAGCCGGACCGTGCGGCGGTGCAGCTTCATGCCGTCGCCCGCGCCGCGCGCGTTCGCCGGCCGCTGCACCGCCGCCACGTCCTCAGCCCTTCACGCAGACGAGCTGGCGCAGGTGCGCGACGACCTCGACGAGGTCGGACTGCGAGTCCATCACCGCTTCCAGGTCCTTGTAGGCGCCGGGGATCTCGTCGATGACGCCGCTGTCCTTGCGGCACTCGACCCCCTGCGTCTGCCGGACCAGGTCCTCGACGGTGAAGTTCTTGCGCGCCTTGTTCCGGCTCATCCTGCGGCCCGCGCCGTGCGAGGCGGAGTTGTACGCCGTCTCGTTGCCGAGGCCCCGCACGATGTAGGTGCCGGTCGCCATCGAGCCCGGGATGATGCCGAGGTCCCCGGCGCCCGCGCGGATCGCGCCCTTGCGGGTGACGAGCAGCTCCTCGCCGCCGTACTCCTCCTCCGCCACGTAGTTGTGGTGGCAGGAGATGACCTGGTTCCACCGGCAGAGCTTCTCGCCGAACCGCTGCGTCACGACGTTCTGCGCGAGCGCCATCATGACCGCGCGGTTGCGGCGCGCGTACTCCTGCGCCCAGAACAGGTCGTGCCGGTAGGCGTCCATCTTCGCGGTACCGCTGAGGAACACGGCGAGGTCGTTGTCCGGAAGATCCTGGTTGTGCGGGAGCTTGCGGGCGGCCTCGATGTGGTGCTCGGCGAGCACGTTGCCGATGTTGCGGGACCCGGAGTGCAGCACGAGCCAGATCGCGCCCTTGTCGTCCGCGCACAGCTCCAGGAAGTGGTTGCCGCCGCCGAGCGTGCCCATCTGCGAGCGCGCGCGGCCGAGGCCGGAGCGGACCGCCGGGTGCAGGTCCTCGAACTCCTTCCAGAAGTCGTACCAGCCGCGCTCCTTCAGGTTCGGCAGCGCGGACGGGTCGACGGCGCTCTTGTGCGAGCCGCGCCCGACCGGGATCGCCTTCTCCAGCCGGTGCCGGATGCCCGACAGGTCGTCCGGCATGTCCTCCACGGTGAGCGTGGACTTGGCGGCGGTCATCCCGCAGCCGATGTCGACGCCGACGGCGGCCGGGGACACCGCGTTCTTCATCGCGATGACCGAGCCGACGGTCGCGCCCTTGCCGTAGTGGACGTCGGGCATCACCGCGAGCCCCTCCACCCACGGCAGCGCGGACACGTTGCGGAGCTGGTCGAGGGCCTGGTCCTCGACGGTGTCGGGGTCGGTCCACATCCGGATGGGAACGCGGCCGCCCTTCAGAGTCTGGTACGGCATGCCTTCTCCTTGTCGACGGGATCCGAACCGTGATCTATGACGCCAGAGCCGCCCGCCGCGGTTCAACAGGTTTTCCCGCCGTGCCCGGGTTCATCCCGGCCCGATCGGCGGCGCCGTCAGCGGCGCCGCTCGGTGAGGCCGAGCCCGTCCAGGTGCTCCAGCAGCGCGACCGCGACGCGGCGGCTGGTGGACAGCGCGTCGCCGGCCTGCCGCGGGGTGAACGGCTGCGGCAGCGCCGACAGGATCCGCAGCGCCTCGCGGTCGGCGCCGGGCAGCAGGACGACGCCGTCGCGCAGCCGCAGCACCGCGCCCGCGTGCTCGGCGGCGGCGAGCGCGCCGCCGGTGAGGCCGAGTTCGGCAAGGCGCTCCTCGGCGGGCGCCTCGAACGGCGCGCTCGCGAGGTCGGCGCGGAGCCGCTCGATGGCGGCCTCCAGCCCGGGAGGCATCGCCGGACGCTCCGGGGGGCGCGCGGCGGCCCCGTCCGCCCCCGTGCTCTGCGCCGCAGCAGGTTCCCGACCCGGGTCCGCCGCCGCATCCGCGGGGGCGGCCGGGCTCGGGGACGGGGGCTCGGCTGCGACGGGAGGTGTGTCCGGGTTCGAGGGCGCGGCGGCCTGGGCCGCCGCCGTCCGGGCGGCGGCGTTCGCGGGCGGGGCGGGCTCGGGGGCGTGGACGCGGCCGCCGTCCAGCCGCAAGGGCGGGCGGACGAGGGCGGCGGCGAGGTGGCGGGCGGGAAGGCCGAGCCGAAGCCGGGCGGTCTCCAGCGGGATGCCCGGCGCGTCCGGGGTCGCGGCGGCGTGCCGGGCGGCCTCCTCGGCGAGCCGCCCGTGCAGGGTCTCCCAGTGGTCCGGGTCGGCGAGCCAGCCGCCGTCGAGGGCGACGGCGCCGTCCGGCGGCGCGCAGCCCATCAGGCCCAGCTCGGACGCGCGGAGCACGCCGTGCCGGCGCAGCACCAGCGCGCCGTCGGGCCGGTCGGGCCAGCTCGCCAGCTCGCGGGCGCGGGCCGGGCCGGCGTCGCGCCGCACCAGGGTCGGCGGCCGGACGTCCAGCACGCTGACGCCGGCGATGGCGCGCCGCTCGGGGTCGCGCAGCAGCGCGGTGTCGCCGATGTGCAGGGCCAGCCGGGCGTTGAGGGTGAGGCGGGCGGTGTCGGGGCCGAGGGGGCGCAGCCGCACGGGGACGGCGGCGGCGCCGATGTGCAGGGTCATCCGGCGCGCCAGCCGGCCGGACGCCTCGCCGAACCGGGTCCGCACGTCCACGCAGGTGGTGAGGGACCAGCGGTCGGGGGTGACCAGGGCCATGCCCGCGCCGACGCGTCCGGCGTCGCGCAGCGTGAGCACGACGCGGGAGACGCCGGTGGCGCTCTCGCGGGGGCCGCCGGTGCTGCCGATCGTGCGCACGCGGACGCGGCGGCCCGCGGGCATGAGCAGCAGCTCGTCGCCGACGGCGATCGTCCCGGCGGCGAGGGTGCCGGTGACGACGCTCTGCCGTCCGGCGGTGAAGGCGTGCTCCAGCCACAGCCGCACCGGCGCGCCGGGGTCGGGCACGGGCAGCCGCCCGGCGAGCCGGTCGAGGGCGGCGGCCAGCTCGTCCAGCCCGGCGCCGGTGACGGTGCTGACGGCGACGGCCTCGACGCCGCGCAGGGCGGTCCCGGCGAGCCGGTCGCGGGCCTGGCGGAGCGCGAGCCTGGGGTCGGCGGCGTCGGCGCGGGTCACGGCGAGCACGCCGGCGCGGACGCCGAGCGCGGCGAGCGCGTCCAGGTGCTCCTGCGACTGCGGCATCCAGCCCTCGTCCGCGGCGACGGTGAACAGCACCGCGGGGACGGCCCCCGCGCCCGCGAGCATCGCCGGGACGGACCGCTCGTCGCCGGGGACGTCCACGAAGGCCAGCCGGCGGCCGGACGGCAGCTCCGTCCAGGCGCCGGGTTCCTCGGGTTCCATGCCGGTGAGGGCGCGCACGAGGGCGGACTTGCCGTGCCCGTGGTGGCCGGCGGTGGCGAAGACCTGCATCAGCGCCCTTCCGGGGTCGCGGCGCGCGGGGCCGCGGGGAAGGGGGCCGGCACGGCGGGCGCGCCGGCGGGGGCGGCATTGCGGGGGTTTTGCAGACGTAGGTCCACGGAAGGCAACCCTAAGGACGCCGGGGCCCGGAGCGAAACCCGATCGGGCCCACACCCCCTGATCATAAATCTCACTAACTTCGCGTAAACCTCACCCGGTGATGAATCGTCCTGCTCGCGGCGCGGTTACTCGGCGGGACGGGCGTCGCAGCGCGCGAGGTGGTCCGAGTGCGCGCGGAAGTCGTCGACCATCCGGTGGACCAGGACGGCCAGCTGCGCCCGCTCCTGCGGCGACCACCCGGCGAGCGCGTCGGCCATCCACTGGCGGCCCGCGGCGCGGACCCGCTCGACGGCCTCCAGGCCGGCGTCGGTGATCCGGACGCGCTGGGCGCGGCCGTCGTCGGGGTCGGGCACCCGCTCGACGTAGCCGGCCCGCTCGAGCCGCTGCACCTGGCGGGTGACGTGCGGCGCCTCCACCGCCAGCCGGACGGCCAGCTCCCCCGGCCGCAGCGGGTCGGGCGCGTCCGCGAGCGCGCCGAGCAGCGGCACGGCGGCCCGGTCGACGGGGACGCCGGCCTCGGCGACCGTCCGGTCGTGCTGCTTGGCGCGGGTGAGCATGTGGGCGACGCGGCTGATCGCGCGCTCGATCTCCACGATGTCGGGCGGCGCCGCGGCGCCGGTCTGCGGGAGGGCGGCGGACGGCGGCGGGGTGGACATGTGATCCATTGTACGATGCATTTACTTAACTTAAGTAAGTACAGTGTCCGAGCACGCCCGGGCTCCCACCGACCGGGACCGTTCCCCCAGGAGGCTTCATGACCGGCGCCCCGACGGCGGCCGCCGCCACGACCCGGCGGCAGGCCGCCGGCCCCCCGCGCACCGGCCTCACCCTCTTCGCGCTCGCGATCGCGGGCATGGTCGTGTCCGTGCAGCAGACCCTCGTGATCCCGCTGCTGCCCGAGCTGATGACCCGCTTCCACGTCTCGGTGACCGCGGTGACCTGGGTGTTCACCGCCTCGCTGCTGGCGGGCGCGGTCGCCACCCCGCTGCTGTCGCGGTTCGGCGACATGTACGGCAAGAAGAAGATGATCCTGCTCGTCCTGGTGCTGCTGCTCATCGGCTCGGTGATCTGCGCGGTGTCCGGGTCGCTCGGCGTGCTCATCGTCGGCCGCACCCTGCAGGGTGTGTCGTCGGCGATGATCCCGCTGGCCATCGGGATGATCCGGGACACCTTCCCGCGCGAGCGGATCACCACCGCGATCGGCATCGTCAGCGCCACGATGGGCGTCGGTGGCAGCGCCGGCATGATCGTCACCGGCCTGATCGCCGACCGCACCACCAGCCACCACCCGGTGTTCTGGATCACCGCCGCGCTCGCCGCGGCCGGGCTCGTGCTCGTCGCCGTCACCGCGCACGACACCGGCGCCCGCGCCGGCGGCCGTCCCGACCTCGCCGGCGCGCTCCTGCTGGCCGGCTGGCTGGTCTGCCTGCTGCTGGCGATCAGCGAGGGCAACGACTGGGGCTGGACGTCCGGCGGGGTGATCGCCCTGTTCGCCGCCGCCGTGCTGCTGTGCGGGCTGTGGGTCGTGATCGAGCAGCGGGTGCGCGAACCGCTGGTGCGGCTGAGCCTGCTGGTCGGGCCGAAGTCGCTGTCGGCGAACCTGTCCTCGACGCTGCTCGGCTTCGCGATGTTCGCCGCGTTCACGCTGATCTCCGGCTTCGTCCAGTCGCCGTCCGACAAGGTCGGGTACGGGCTGGGCGGATCGGTGCTGGACGTCGGCCTCTACATGCTGCCCAGCACCGTCACGATGCTCGTCGCGTCCGCGATGTCGGGCAACATCGCCCGCCGCATCGGCCCCGCCTACACGCTCGCGGTCGGCTCGGTCTTCGCCGGGCTCAGCTACACCTGGCTGGCCGTGTCGAACTCGCACGGCTACGACATGCTGGCGTTCAGCGCGATCCAGGGCATCGGCTTCGGCGTCGCCTACGCCGCGCTCGGCACCCTCGCCGTCCAGCACGTCCCGATGGACCAGAGCGGCATCGCCAGCGGCATCAACTCCCTCGTCCGCACCACCGGCGGCAGCGTCGCGGGCGCCGTCACCGCCTCGATCCTGGCGGGGAAGGTCATCGCCGGGACGCAGGTGCCGACGCTCGGCGCGTACGAGCTGTGCTTCTGGATCGTCGCGGCCGGCGCCGTCCTGGCCGCCGCGGTCGCCGTCGTGCACGGCGTCCGGCACCCGCACGAGCGCCCGGAGTGACCCGGGCCGCGCGGCGGCGGTGACGCTCCGCGACCGGGAGGTGGCGGCGCGGGGCCTTGACGAAAGGCACCCGCGCCGTGCCCTATAGGGGTGCGCCCCGAAACGCGGATCGGGGCGGGGCCACCGCCACCGGGAGGACGAAATGGGCGCCTACGCGGCCGCGTACGAACGCAGCATCGCCGATCCGACCCGGTTCTGGGGGCTGGCGGCGCGGGACGTGCGCTGGCTCGTCCCGCCCGACCGGGTGCTGGACGACGGCGCCCCGCCGTTCTACCGCTGGTTCACCGGCGGCGAGCTGAACACCTGCGACAACGCCCTCGACCGGCACGTCGACGAGGGCCGCGGCGACCAGGCCGCGCTGATCTACGACAGCCCCGTCACCGGGACGGTCCGCACCTACACCTACCGGGAGCTGACCGATCTCGTCGCGCGGTTCGCCGGGGCGCTGCGCGCACAGGGCGTCGAGCGCGGCGACAGGGTGGTCATCTACCTGCCGATGATCCCCGAGGCCGTGATCGCGATGCTGGCGTGCGCGCGGCTCGGCGCCGTGCACTCGGTGGTGTTCGGCGGGTTCGCGGCGCGGGAGCTGGCCGTCCGGATCGACGACGCCCGGCCGAAGGCGGTCGTGTCGGCGTCCTGCGGGATCGAGGGCGGCCGGATCGTCGCCTACAAGCCGCTGCTCGACCAGGCGCTCGAGCTGGCCAAGCACAAGGTCGAGCGGTGCGTGATCCGGCAGCGCGAGCAGCTGCACGCCGACCTCGTCCGGCCGCGCGACGTGGAGTGGGACGAGGCGGTCGAGGCCGCCCGTCCCGTCGAGTGCGTGCCGGTCGCCGCCACCGACCCGCTGTACATCCTCTACACCTCCGGCACGACCGGGCGGCCGAAGGGCGTCGTCCGCGACAACGGCGGCCACGCGGTGGCGTTGCGCTGGTCGATGGAGAACGTGTTCGGCGTGGGTCCCGGCGACGTGTTCTGGGCCGCGTCCGACGTGGGCTGGGTCGTCGGGCACTCCTACATCGTGTACGCGCCGCTGCTCACCGGCTGCACGACCGTCCTGTACGAGGGCAAGCCGGTCGGGACGCCGGACGCGGGCGCGTTCTGGCGCGTCGCCGCGCAGCACCGCGTCAAGGTGCTGTTCGCCGCGCCCACCGCGATCCGGGCCGTCAAGAAGGAGGACCCGGACGGCGCGCTGCTCGCCGGGCACGACCTGTCCGCGCTCGACACGCTGTTCCTCGCCGGGGAGCGGCTCGACCCCGACACCTACCACTGGGCGTCGCGGGTGCTGGAGCGGCCCGTCATCGACCACTGGTGGCAGACCGAGACGGGCTGGCCGATCGTGGCGAACCTGCGCGGCCTGGAGCCGATGCCGGTCAAGCCGGGGTCGCCGTCGGTGCCGGTGCCCGGCTACGACGTGCAGGTCCTCGGCCCGGACGGCGCGGCCGTCCCGCCCGGCACCGACGGCGACATCGCGATCCGGCTGCCGCTGCCGCCCGGCACGCTGCCGACGCTGTGGCAGGACGACGAGCGGTTCGTCGAGTCGTACCTGACCCGCCATCCCGGCCACTACCTGACCGGCGACGGCGGGCACGTGGACGAGGACGGCTACGTGTGGGTGATGGGCCGCACCGACGACGTGATCAACGTGGCCGGGCACCGGCTGTCCACCGGAACGATGGAGGAGGTCATCGCCGCGCACCCGGCGGTGGCCGAGTGCGCGGTCATCGGCGTCGAGGACGCGCTGAAGGGCCAGGTCCCGCGCGGGTTCGTCGTGCTGAAGAGCGGCGCCGCGGCCGACCCGGGCGAGCTCGCCGCGGAGCTGGTGCGGATGGTGCGCGAGCAGGTCGGGCCGGTCGCCGCGCTGAAGCGGGTCGAGGTCGTCGCGGCGCTGCCGAAGACCCGGTCCGGCAAGATCCTGCGCGGGGTGATGCGGGGCATCGCCGACGGCAAGGACGTGACGGTGCCGTCCACGATCGAGGACACCGGCGTGCTGGACGAGCTGCGGCCCGTCCTGCGCCCGCCCGCGCCCTGACGCCCGCCGGGCGACCCGGCTAGCGGTGGCTCCTCGGCGGCCACAGCGCGGCGACCAGGAGCACGCCCACGGCGGCGATGCCGATCTGGAAGATCGTCTCCCAGAAGTTCCAGCCGGACGTGCGCAGCCCGACCATCGCGCTCAGCCCCGTCCCGGCGAAGGCGGCGACGACGCCGACCGCGACCGTCACCCAGCCCGGCATGCTCTGCCGGCCCGGCACGATCAGCCGGCCGAGCGCCCCGACCACGGCGCCCAGCACGATGGCGGAGACGATCCCCCCGATGGTCACGCCCGCTCCCCTACCCCGATATCCCGGCGGCTAGCGGACGAGGAGGTGGTGGCGGCCGAGCGGGGCCAGCTCGCCGATCACCGGGGCGCCGGGGATCTCGCCGGCCACCAGCAGCCCGCCGGAGGTCTGCGCGTCGGCGAGCAGCAGCCGCTCCTCCTCGGCGATCCGGCGGAACTCGGTGCGCGGGGAGACCCAGGCGAGGTTGCGGCGGGTGCCGCCCGGCACGAAGCCGTCGCGGACGGCCGCGCGCGCCCCGTCCAGGTACGGGACGGCGGCGGCGTCCACGATCGCGGTGACGCCGCTGGCGCGGGCCAGCTTGTAGAGGTGGCCGAGGAGCCCGAAGCCGGACACGTCGGTCGCGCAGACGGCGCCGCGCTCCAGCGCGGCGACGCCCGCCGCCGCGTTCAGCGTCGTCATCGTCTCGACGGCCTCGCCGAACACCTCGCCGGTCGCCTTGTGGCGGGCGTTGAGGACGCCGAGGCCGAGCGGCTTGGACAGCGAGAGCGGGACGCCCGCGCGCCCGGCGTCCAGCCGCAGCAGCCGGTCGGGGTCGGCGAGGCCGGTCACCGCCAGGCCGTACTTGGGCTCGGGGTCGTCGATGCTGTGGCCGCCGGCGATCGGGCAGCCGGCCAGCTCGGCCACGTGCCGGCCGCCGCGCAGCACCTCGCGGGCCAGCTCGGCGGGCAGCGCGTCGCGGGGCCAGCCGAGCAGGTTCAGCGCCATGACCGGCTCGCCGCCGACGGCGTACACGTCCGACAGGGCGTTGGCGGCGGCGATCCGCCCCCAGTCGTAGGCGTCGTCGACGACGGGGGTGAAGAAGTCGGCGGTGGACACCACCGCGCGGCCGCCCGCGACGCGCAGCACGGCCGCGTCGTCGCCGTCCGCGCCGCCGATCACCAGGGGTTCGCCGCCGCCGGTCAGGCCGGCCACGACGTTCTCCAGCTCCCCGGGCGGGATCTTGCACGCGCCGCCGCCGCCGTGCGCGTACTGGGTGAGGCGGGCTGCTCGGGCGAGACGGTTCACCAGGAGATTTAACGCACAACTACCACAAATGATCAACAAACGGACGGTACGGGTCCGGTCACCCAGGGATCGCCGCCGCCCCCGACCAGCGCGAAATCGCGGAAGGGGTTGTCCGAACCATGTTCGGCATGGTGCGATCCTGTTCTGCAAGTCATCACTTACTCAAGGGGCGACATATGGGGATCCAGGAGCAGCGGGACGAGCTGGACCGGGCCGTCGCGGGGCAGACGGTCTGCACCAGCCTCGCCGCGACCGCCGCCGAGCACGGCGGCAGGCCGGCCTACTCCGACCGGGTCGACGGGCAGTGGCGGACGCTGACCTGGGCCGACACGCGGACCCGGGCCCTGGAGGCCGCCGCCGGGTTCGCCGCCCTCGGACTCGAGCCGGGCGACGTCGTCGCGCTGATGATGCCCAACCGGTCCGAGCACGTGCTCGCCGACCTCGGCGCCGTGCACGCCGGCGGGGTCCCGACCACCGTGTACGCCACCCTCGCGCCCGACCAGGTCGCCTACGTGGCGGGCCACTGCGAGGCCAAGTACGCGGTGCTGGACGGCGCCGACCAGCTCGCCCGCTGGCAGCCCGTCCTGGACCGGCTCCCCCACCTGCGCCGGATCATCGTGGTGGACGCCGCCGCCTGCCCCGACGGCGACGACCGGTACCTCAGCTGGGACACCTTCTCCGCGCTCGGCCGCGGCGAGCTGGCCGCCGACCCCGCCGCGGTCGACCGCCGCTGGCAGGCCGTGAAGCCGGAGGACACCGTCACCCTGCTCTACACCTCCGGCACCACCGGCGACCCCAAGGGCGTCCTCATCACCCACTCGATGGTGCTGCACGAGGCCGCCATGGTGCAGCGCAGCTCGGTGCTGCCCGACCACCCGTCCGGCGTCTCCTACCTGCCGTTCGCGCACATCGCCGACCGCGTCCTCAGCTACTACCTGCCGGTCCGGCTCGCCGCGCACGTGCACTTCTGCCCGGACCCCGCGCAGCTGACCTCGGTGCTGGCCGAGGTGCGGCCGCACTCGTTCTTCGGCGTCCCGCGCGTCTGGGAGAAGATCATGGCGGGCATCCAGGCGGTGCTGTCGGCCGAGCAGGACCCGGCGAAGAAGGCCGCCGTCGCCGGCGCCCTGGACGCCGGCCGCGCGTACGTGTCCGGCCAGGAGTTCGGCAACACGCTCACCCCCGAGGCCACCGCCGCGTTCGAGGCCGCCGACGCCGCCGTCCTCACCCCGATGCGGGCGCTGCTCGGCCTGGACCGCGTCCGGCAGGCCTCCAGCGCCGCCGCGCCGCTGCCGGTCGAGGTCGCCCGGTTCTTCGCCGGCCTCGGCCTGAAGATCTTCGACGCCTACGGGATGACCGAGACCACCGGCGCGATCACCGCCAACCTCGCCGACTCCTTCAAGCTCGGCACCGTCGGCCGCCCGTTCGACGGCGTGGAGCTGACGCTCGCCGAGGACGGCGAGATCCTGGTGCGCGGCGCGACCTGCACCCCCGGCTACCTGAACCGGCCCGAGGCGACCGCCGACCTGATCGACGCCGACGGGTGGGTGCGCACCGGGGACGTCGGCCGTCTCGACGAGGACGGCTTCCTCACCGTCGTCGACCGCAAGAAGGAGCTGATCATCACCGCCGGCGGCGAGAACATCGCCCCGTCGATGATCGAGAACCACCTCAAGGAGCACCCGCTGGTCGGCCAGGCGCTCGCGTTCGGCGACCGCCGCCCCTACGTCGTCGCGCTCATCACCCTGGACGGCGAGGTCGCCCCGGTCTGGGCCGCCGCGCACGGAGTCGAGACCACCGACCTCGCCGCGCTCGCCGAGCACCCGCTCGTGCTGGAGGAGGTGGGGAAGGCCGTCGAGGACGCCAACGCCCGGCTCGCCCGCGTCCAGCAGGTCAAGAAGTGGCGGCTGCTGCCCGCGGAGTGGACGGCCGAGAGCGAGGAGCTGACCCCCACCCTGAAGCTGCGGCGGCGCGTCGTGCACGGCAAGTACGCCGAGGCCCTCGACGCCCTCTACGCGGGGTGATCGACTAGGATCGCGGCGGAGGCGCGCGAGCGCCTGGTGGCCTCCGCGGTCTTCAAAACCGTTGGTCCCGAGGATCTCGGGACGGCGGGTTCGATTCCCGTGCGCCTCCGCGAGCACGCCCGGGGCCGCCGGCCGAGCCGTTGCGCCGGCGGCCCGCGGGCGTCACGGCCGGGCCGCGCTCCCGCGGGGGCGGCACCGGGGGCGAGGGCGCGGCGCGCGACGTACCGTGGAGGTATGAGGCGGCGGAAGCTCGCTTACGGGATCATGATGGGGACGTGCCTCACCTTCATCGTCCTCGCCTGGACGGTCGTCCGGCTGTACTCGACGAACGCCGCGATCGGCATGTCGGTGTTCGCGGTGATGATCCCGCCGTTCGCCGCGATGGTCGCCAACTGGAACATCGACCGGCGCGACTGAGGCCGTCCGGGCCCGTGCGAAGGCGGCGGCGCGAGCACCGGGGGCGGGCGTGAGCTGGCCGGACGTCCCCGCGGTGCTGGACCTCGTGGGCATCTTCGTGTTCGCGGTGTCCGGGGCGCTCGCCGCCGTCCGCAAGCGGCTGGACGTCGTCGGCATGGTGGTGCTCGCGGAGATCACCGCGCTCGGCGGCGGGATCCTGCGGGACCTGCTGATCGGCGCGGTCCCGCCGGCCGCGTTCACCAGCCTCGGCTACGTGCTGGTGCCGCTGGCGGCCTCGGCGCTGGTGTTCTTCTGGCATCCGCAGGTGACGCGGCTGCTGCCGGCGGTGCTGCTGTTCGACGCGGCGGGCCTCGGGCTGTTCTGCGCGACCGGCACGGTGAAGGCGCTGGACCACGGCCTGTCGCCGCTGCACTCGGTGCTGCTCGGCGTGGTCACCGCGGTCGGCGGCGGCATCCTGCGCGACATGCTGAGCGGGCAGATCCCCTCGGTGCTGTACGACCGGCAGCTGTACGCGCTGCCGGCGATGCTCGGCGCCGCCGTCACCGCGGCCGCCTCGTCCGCGGGGCTGCACGGCGGCGGCGTGACCGCCGGCGCCGCGGTGCTGGCCTTCGCCCTGCGCGCGCTGGCGATGCGTTACGGCTGGCGGGCACCCCGCCCCCGCGGGGTGCCCGACTAACCGCGGCCGGAAGGGCTAGGAGGCGGGCTTCATGCTGAAGTGGACCTCGCTCCCCTTGACGGAGGTGACGGTGACGGTGAGCCTGTGGCTGCCGCCCTTGCCGTCGCGGACGGTGCAGTCGAGCGTGGCGCCGACCTTGCCCTTGAGGTCGTCCGGGCAGGACGCCTTCGCCGGGCCGAGGCCGGCCGCCTGGTACATCGGGCCGAACCGGTCGTCGATCTGCTTCTCCACCGTGCCGGAGCCGACGGTCTTGCCCACCTCGCAGCCCGCGGCGGCGAGCGCGAGCCCGCCGAGCAGGACGGGCACGGCCAGGAACTTGCGCATGGTGCTTCTCCCCGTGTCGCGGCGCCCGGGTCCCCGTGGGGCGCCGTCCGCAGGTATGCTCCGCCGCCGCGCGACCCGGCCGCCAGGGCACGCCGTCCTGCCCGTCAAAGGACGCAGAACGGGACAGATCACTCCGAACTTTTTCGTTACGCGGGGATAACCGGGGTACCGTTCGGGTCATGGGGCGGATCACCGTGCGCAAGCCGGTCCTGCGGCTGAGCACCGGCGGCGCGGCGGGCCGCCGGCCCGACACCCTCGCGGTCGAGGAGCCGCTGGAGATCCGGGTGGCGGGCAAGCCGCTGACGATCACCATGCGCACCCCGGGGCACGACTTCGACCTCGTCGCCGGGTTCCTGGCGGCCGAGGGCGTCATCCGCGGCGCGGCCGATCTCACCGCCATGCGCTACTGCGCCGACACCCAGGAGCAGAACACCCTGGACGTGGCGCTGGCGCCCGGGGTGGCGCCGCCCGACGACGCGATGACGCGGGCCTTCACCACGACGAGCGCGTGCGGGGTGTGCGGGAAGTCGAGCATCGAGGCGCTGCGGGCCGACCGGCCGTACGACGTGGCGGCCGACCCCGTCCGGCTCACCCCGCGGGTGCTGGCCGCGCTGCCGGACCGGCTGCGCGGCGCGCAGCGCGTCTTCGACCGGACGGGCGGCCTGCACGCCGCGGGCCTGTTCGACGCCGACGGCGAACTCCTCGCGGTCCGCGAGGACGTGGGGCGGCACAACGCGGTCGACAAGGTCGTCGGATGGGCCGTGCGGCAGGACCTGCCCCCGCTCACCGGTAAGATCCTGATGGTCAGCGGACGCGCCTCGTTCGAGCTGACGCAGAAGGCGATGACCGCGGGGATCCCCGTCCTCGCGGCGGTGTCGGCGCCGTCCTCGCTGGCGGTGGAGCTGGCCGAGGACGCCGGGATGACGCTGGTCGGGTTCCTGCGCGGGGACACCATGAACGTCTACACGGGCACAGAGCGTATCCGGATCTGACGCCCGGGTCGTTTGTCATCTCGGGCCGAAAACCAATCGGTAACTTGTTGGCCCGCCCTCAAGACACCGGGCCCGGCACAGGGGTTGACTGCTCCCCCTATGCAATGACGCGCGCGTGCACCCACGCCGCGTCCGGCCCCGGGCGCGCGAAGCGGAGGATCACGGAATGACGAGGCCCCTCACAGGCGGCGGAGCGGCGTCCGGCATCGACGAGCGCCATCCCCCGATCAAGCCTCGGCGGGTCTCCTTCGACTGGTCGTCCACTCCGCTGCACTGGGTCCCCGGCGACCCGCTCGCGACCCACATCATCAACTCCTTCCACATCGTCTTGCCCGAAGGCGAGAAATGGTTCATCCAGTGCGTGAAGGACGCGCGGCCGCACATCCGCGACGAGCGGCTGCTGGAGGAGATCAAGGGGTTCATCGGCCAGGAGATGGTGCACGCCCGCTCGCACCAGGGCGTGCTGGACCAGATCCTGGAGACCGCCGGGATCGACGTCTCGAAGATCACTGACGCGGCGGCCAAGGGCAACGCCGAGCGGCCCGCGCAGATGGCGGCGCTGAAGGAGCGGAACCGGCGGGCCTGGCGCCGCCGGCTGCGGTTCGAGCTGGCCGCGGTCGCCTCGATCGAGCACTACACCGCCGTCCTCGGCCAGTGGATCATGGACAACGACCGGCTGGAGAAGGCCGGGGTCGACCCGACGATGCTGGACCTGCTGCGCTGGCACGGCGCCGAGGAGGTCGAGCACCGGTCGGTGGTGTTCGACGTCTACAAGGCGATGGGCGGGCGCTACCCGACCCGCGTGGCGGCGTGGGTGGTGTCCCTGTTCTTCCTGTACTGGGCGCTGATCGGCGGGTCGCTGTACCTGATGAAGCAGGACCCGACGGTGACGAAGCGGATCACGCCGCTGCGGCTCGTGCGCTCGTACCGCCGGTCCGTCCGCAAGGGGCACGTGCCCGGCATCTTCAAGCTGCTGCTCGGCGAGGCGCCCGTCTACCTCAGGCCGAACCACCACCCGTCCAAGGTCTGCTCGACGCCGCGCGCGCTGGAGTACCTGCGGAAGTCCCCCGCCGCGCAGGCCGCGGGCTACGACCCGTACTAGACCGCGTCCGACATCGCGACCGGAGGCTCCCCGGAGACCTCCCCCGAGGGCCCGTACCGCCGCGCCGTACGGGTCCTCGCGCGCGTCCGGGTGGCGAGCGTCACCCGCGCCCCCCTTGACCGCGGTTCGGGTCCGGCGGTTAATTAACACCGTGTCCAATAATGTGACGCTCGCCCGCACCCATGATCAAGCGGAGCTGGAGCGATTCCGCGACGTCCAGCGGCTGTGCTACCAGTGCGCCGACGAGGTCGCCGCCACCCTCGAACCCGGCGTGACCGAGCGCGAGGCGTGCCGCCGCATGCGCCGCTGGCTGCGGGCGCACGGCGTGGACGACTGGCTGCACACCCCGTTCGCCTGGTTCGGCGACCGGTCGGCCTTCCGCGGCTTCAAGGTCCCCACCCAGTTCCTCCCCAGTGCCGCGCGCCTGGAGGAGGGCATGCCCTACATCCTCGACATGGCGCCCGTACGCGACGGCTACTCCGCCGACATCGGCTACGGCGGCGTCCTCGGCGAGAACCGCATCTGGGAGCGGCTCGACGCCGACCTCGCCGAGTACCGCACGCTGATCCTGCGCCTCGTCCGCGAACGCCGCACCTTCGCCGACATCTACGCCGAGGTCGACGCGCTGATCGAGCGGCAGGGCTACCAGAACCGGCACGCCAAGTACCCCGGACGGGTCATCGGCCACCAGGTCGGGATCATCGGCGGCATCCTTCCCAAGCGCGTCGGATTCCCGTTCGGTGTACGGTTCCTGCAGACGATCGGCCGCGAACTGGTCAAGGAGCGCCTCGAAGGGCGCTCCCCCCTCTGGAACGGGGCCGCGCAGTCCCAGCACCCCCCGACGCCCGGGCTGTGGGCGGTGGAACCGCACATCGGGTTCCGCGGCGTCGGCGTGAAGTTCGAGGAGATCCTGGTGGTCACCGAGGACGACGCGTACTGGCTCGACGACGACCTGCCCCACGTGCACCGGTGGGCACGACGGGAGGCGCAATGACGCAGGCCACCACTACCGGAGCCGCCCCGGGCGCCGCCCCCGCGGCACCGGTGACCCGCCGCCGCGTCCGCGGCGACGGCGTCGACCTCGCCGTCTACGAGCAGGGCGACCGCTCCCGGCCGACCGTCCTGCTGATGCACGGCTACCCCGACACCCACGCGGTGTGGGACGAGGTCGCCGCGCGGCTCGCCGGCCGCTACCACGTCGTCCGCTACGACGTGCGCGGCGCGGGCGCCTCGTCGCGCCCGTTCGGCCGCAAGCGCTACACCTTCGACTACCTCATGTCGGACATGCGCGCGGTGCTGGACGCCACCGCCCCCGAGCGCAAGGTGCACCTCGTCGGGCACGACTGGGGCTCGATCCAGTCGTGGGAGGCGGCCTGCACCATGCCGGAGCGGTTCGCCTCGTTCACCTCCATCTCCGGTCCGTGCCTGGACCACGTCGCGCACTGGACGCGCCGCAACCTCGCCCGCCCGACCCCGGCGAACCTCAAGCGCGCCGCCGGGCAGGGTGTCCGGTCCTGGTACATCTACTTCTTCCAGACGCCCGTCCTGCCCGAGCTGATGTGGCTCGCCGGGCTGTCCAGGCCGTTCAGCCGCGCCCTGGAGCTCGGCGAGGGCGTCCCCCCGCGCGACGGCCACCCGGCGCGGACGATGGCGCGGGACGGCGCGTCCGGCGTCGGCCTGTACCGGGCGAACATGGTGCAGCGGCTGCGCCGCCCCCGCGACCGCCGCACCGACGTCCCGACGCAGGTCATCGTCCCGACCAAGGACCTGTTCGTGTCGCCGCACCTCGTCGGCGGCCTGGGCGGCCGGGTGCCGCACCTGTCCCTGCGCCCGATCGCCGCGGGCCACTGGGCGCCGCGCAGCCACCCCGACGTCATCGCCCGCTGGATCGGCGAGCACATCACCGGCGTCCAGGGCGGCGCGCTCACCGCCGCCGAGTCCCGCGCGCTCAAGCGCGCCCGCGTCGGCCGCGACCGCCGCGCCTTCGACGGCTCGCTCGTCGTGGTCACCGGCGCCGGCAGCGGCATCGGCCGCGCCACCGCGCTCGCGTTCGCCGAGCGCGGCGCCGAGGTCGTCGCCGCCGACCTCGACCTCGCCACCGCGCAGCGCACCGCCGAACTCGCCGGCCTCGTCGGCCCGGCCGGGCACCCGTACCAGGTGGACGTGTCCGACGCCGCCGCGATGGAGGACTTCGCCAAGTCCGTCCTGCACGACCACGGCGTCCCGGACGTGGTGGTGAACAACGCCGGGATCGGCATGGCCGGCTCGTTCCTCGACCACACGGTCGGCGACTGGGACGCGGTCCTCGGCGTGAACCTGTGGGGCGTCGTGCACGGGTCGCGACTGTTCGCCGCGCAGATGGTGGAGCGCGGGCAGGGCGGCCACATCGTCAACACCTCCTCCGCCGCCGCGTTCACCCCGTCCCGGACGCTGCCCGCCTACGCCACCAGCAAGGCCGCCGTGCTGATGCTGTCGGAGTGCCTGCGCGCCGAGCTGAAGGGCAAGGGCATCGGCGTCACCGCGATCTGCCCCGGCATCGTCAACACCAACATCACCAAGACGTCCCGGTTCGTGGGGCGCGGCACGGAGGAGCAGGCGCGCAGCCAGGAGCGGGCCGCGCGGGCGTACGCGCTGCGCGGCTTCGGGCCGGAGGGCGTCGCCGAGCGGATCGTCGCCGCGGTCCGCGACGACCGGGCGGTCGTGCCGGTCACCCCGGAGGCGCGGCTGAGCTACCTCACGTCCCGCGTGTCGCCGCGCGTGATGCGGCTGCTGGCCCGCTTCAACGCGGGCTAGGCCGCCCGGCCGCGGGTAGGACGCCCGCACACGCCCTAGGGTGATCACCGGGAGGCGGTGCGGGATGGCGGACGCCGTGGTCGTCGGCGCGGGACCCAACGGGCTCGTCGCGGCCAACATGCTGGCCGACGCGGGCTGGGACGTCCTGGTCCTGGAGGCGCAGCCCGAGCCGGGCGGCGCGGTGCGCAGCGACCGGGGCGTCCACCCCGAGTACGTCAGCGACCTGTGCAGCGCGTTCTACCCGCTCGGCGTCGCGTCGCCGGTGATGCGGGCGCTCGGCCTGGAGCGGCACGGGCTGCGCTGGAAGCACGCTCCGGCGGTCCTGGCCCACCCGCTGCCGGACGGGCGCAGCGCCGTGCTGGAGCGCGACCCGGACGCGACCGCCGCGAGCCTCGACGCGCTCGGCGCGGGCGACGGCGACGCCTGGCTGCGGCTGTGGGGCCTGTGGGAGGAGATGGGGGACGAGGTGCTGCGCGCCCTGTTCACCCCGTTCCCGCCGGTCAGGGCCGCGCTGCCGCTCGCCGCGGCGGCGCGCCGGGCGGGCGGGCTGCGCGTCCTGCGCTCGCTGCTGGCGCCCGTCCGGACGTTCGGCGAGCAGGAGTTCGCCGGGCCCGGCGGGCCGCTGCTGCTCGCCGGGTCGGCGCTGCACACCGACATGTTCCCCGAGACGACCGGCGGCTCGGTGTTCGGCTGGCTGCTCGCCATGATCGGCCAGCGGCACGGCTGGCCGGTGCCGGAGGGCGGCGCGAGTGAGCTCACCGCCGCGCTGGTCCGGCGGCTGGAGGCGCGCGGCGGGACGGTCCGCTGCGGCACGCCCGTCGCGTCGGTGATCGTGCGGAACGGGCGCGCGCTCGGCGTGCGGACCGAGGCCGGCGAACCGGTACGGGCCGCGAAAGCGGTGCTCGCCGACGTCTCGGCGCCCGCGCTCTACGGCGGGCTCGTCGCCTGGTCCGACCTGCCCGGCTCGCTGCGCGCGGACATGCGCCGCTTCACCTGGGACCACGCCACCTTCAAGGTCGACTGGGCCCTCTCCGGGCCGATCCCCTGGGCCTCCCCGGACGCGGCGCGCGCCGGGACCGTCCACCTGTCCCCCGGCCTGGACGCCATGACCGACTACAGCGGCCGGATCGCCACCGGGCGCGTGCCGTCCGAGCCGTTCGCGCTGCTCGGCCAGATGACGACCGCCGACCCGTCCCGCTCCCCCGCCGGCACCGAGTCGGTGTGGGCGTACACGCACGTCCCGCACCGGGTGAAGGGCGACGCCGGGCCCGACGGCATCACCGGCGCCTGGGACGAGCGCGAGCAGGACGCCATGGCCCGCCGCGTCGAGGACGTGATCGAGCGCTTCGCGCCCGGCTTCCGCGACCGCGTCGCCGCACGCCGGATCACCGCCCCGCCCGCGTTCACCGAGCACAACGCCAACCTGCCCGGCGGCGCCCTGAACGGCGGCACCGCGATGATCCACCAGCAGCTGGTGTTCCGGCCCGTCCCGGGCCTCGGCCGTGCCGAGACGCCCGTCGCCGGGCTCTACCTGGCGTCGTCGTCCGCGCACCCGGGCGGCGGCGTGCACGGCGCCTGCGGGGCGAACGCCGCCCGCGCCGCCCTCGCCCACGCCTCGCCCGCGGGCCGACTCCTCACCCCGGCCCTCCGCTCCCTGACCACCCTCCTCGCCCCCTGAGCCACGTTCACTTGCGGCGTGTCGGCCTTAAAACCGCCTCCATAAGGCCGACACGCCGCAAGTCAACGAAGCCACCCCACACCCCCGGCAAGAGCCGTCTGACCGCCGCCTTCCGCTCCAGGCGGCGGTCAGACGTGCTCGGTCAGGTTCAGGCCCGTCTCGGGCTCGAAGAGGTGGATCGAGGCCGGGTCGTACTCCAGGTCGAGCGGACGGCCCTCGCGCGCCTCGGACCGCGGGTCCAGGCGCGCGACGATCTGCGCGTGCCGGTGGCCCGGGGAATGGCCCTGGAACGCGTCCGCGAGGTGCTCGGAGTCGACCACCGTGCCCGGCTCCAGGTCGATGTAGGCGAACTTCTCCGCGCCGAGCGACTCCAGGATCTCGACGCGCCCGCCGAAGGTGAGCTCGCCGGCGTCCTGCTCGCGGCGGCGGTCGAGGCTCGCGTCCGCGAACGCCTCCGGCCGCACCCCCATCACGACCCGGTCCGGCGAGTGGTGCGCCGACAGCGCCCGCCGCATCCGGTCCGACAGCGGGATCTCGCCGAGCACCGAGTGCAGCGCGCCCCCCGAGACGTCGGCGGGCAGGAAGTTCATCGACGGCGAGCCGATGAACCCGGCGACGAACAGGTTGTGCGGATGGTCGTACAGCTCCTCCGGCGTGCCGACCTGCTGGACGATCCCGCGCCGCATCAGCACGATCCGGTCGCCGAGCGTCATCGCCTCGGTCTGGTCGTGCGTGACGTACACGGTGGTGGTGCCGAGCTGGTTCTGCAGCCGCGAGATCATCGTGCGCATCTGCACCCGCAGCTTGGCGTCCAGGTTGGACAGCGGCTCGTCCATCAGGAACGCCTTGGGGTTGCGGACGATGGCGCGGCCCATCGCCACCCGCTGGCGCTGCCCGCCCGACAGGTGCGCGGGCCGCCGGTCCAGGAACGGCTCGATCGCCAGGATCCGCGCCGCCTCCTCGATCTTGGCGTTGGCCTCCGCCTTGCCCATCCGGGCGAGCCGCAGCGGGAAGCCGATGTTCTCCCGGACGGTCATGTGCGGGTACAGCGCGTACGACTGGAACACCATCGCGATGTCGCGGTCGCGCGGCGCCCGGTCGTTGACGCGCCGGCCGTCGATGAGCAGCTCGCCCTCGCTGATGTCCTCCAGCCCGGCGATCATGTTCAGGGTGGTGGACTTCCCGCAGCCGGACGGGCCGACCAGGATGATGAACTCCCGGTCGGCGATCGACAGGTCCAGGTCCTGCACCGCGGTGGTGCCGTCGGGGTAGCGCTTGGTGACCCCGGACAGAACGATCTCAGCCATCGAGCCGCCTCATCCCTTCACCGCGCCGGACGTCAGCCCGGCGACGATCCGGCGCTGGAACACCAGCACGAACACCACGATCGGCACCGTGATGACGATGGCGGCCGCGGCGATCGACCCGGTCGGGTTCTCGAACTGCGACGACCCGGTGAAGAACGAGATCGTCGCCGGCGCGGTCCGGGCCCGGCTGGAGGACGTCAGCGAGATGGAGAACAGGAAGTCGTTCCAGCACAGGATGAACGCCAGGATCGCGGTCGTCACCACGCCGGGCGTGGCGAGCGGGACGATGACCCGCCGGAACGCCTGGAACGGGGTGGCGCCGTCCATCTTGGCGGCCTTCTCCAGGTCCCATGGGATCTCCTTGAAGAACGTCGACAGCGTGTAGATGGTCAGCGGCAGCGCGAACGTGATGTACGGCAGGATCAGGCCCGGCCAGGTGTCGAACAGCCCGAGCGTCCGCTCGATCTCGAACAGCGGCGTGACCAGCGAGATCTGCGGGAACATCGCGATCAGCAGGGACAGCCCGAGCACCAGCGGCTTGCCGGGGAAGTCCAGCCGGGCCACCGCGTACGCGGCCATGGTGCCGATCGCGATCGCGACCAGGGTCGAGACGATCCCGATGCCGATCGAGTTGCCGAGCCCGCGCACGAAGTCCGCGTTGTCGAAGATGCCGCGGTAGTTGCGCAGGGTCCACTTGGTCGGGAGGAACGCGCCGTTGGACAGGGCGGCCGGGTCCTTGAACGACAGCGACGCGATCCACGCCACCGGGACCAGCGCGTACAGCACGACCAGCAGGTTGACCAGGCTCCAGCGGGTGATCCCGCCTGCGGTGCGGTCCATCAGCGCCTCCCCGCGTCGGGGGTGCTCGTGCCGAGCACCTTGACGAACACGAACGCGATCAGGGCGACGGCCAGGAAGATCAGCACCGACATGGTGGAGCCGATGCCGAGGTTCAGGCCGCCGATCAGGTTGTGGTAGGCGATCAGCGACACCGAGCTGGTGTTCTGCGCGCCGTTGGTGAGCACGAAGATGTCGTCGAAGATCCGGAAGGCGTCCAGCGTGCGGAACAGCAGCGCGGCCAGGATCGCCGGCTTCATCAGCGGCAGCGTGATCTTGGTGAAGCGCTGCCAGGCGGTGGCGCCGTCGGTGGACGCGGCCTTCAGCGTGTCCTCGGGCACCAGCGCCAGCCCCGCCATCAGCAGCAGCGCCATGAACGGGGTCGTCTTCCAGATCTCCGCGAGGATGATGATCCCGATGGCCGGGAAGTGGTCGGTGAGCGGCGCCGCCCCCGCCGGCAGCAGCCGCGCGAGGAACCCGGTCCCGGGCGTCCAGGCGTACTTCCAGCCGTAGGCGGCGGCGACGGTGACGATCCCGTACGGGATGAGCACCACGGCGCGCACCAGGCCGCGGCCGACGATCGTCCGGTACATCACCAGCGCGATCACCATGCCGAGGACCAGCTCCACCGCGACGCTGACGACCGTGACGAGCACCGTGACGGCGAACGCGTTCCACCAGAACGAGCTGCCCAGCACCGTCGTGTAGTTGTCCACCCCGATCCACGCCTTGCGGGCGGGGAAGCGCAGGTCGAAGCGCTGCAGCGACAGCAGCACCGAGTAGACGATGGGCCACCCGGTGACCGCCAGCATCACCACGGCGGCGGGCGCGCACAGCATCCACCCGAGCCGCCGCTCGGACCTGCGGTTGGCGCTCGGCACGGCCGCCGCCCGGCCCGGGACCGGGATGGCCTCCGCGCTGCTGACCTCCTCGTTCAAGGAAGCACCCCCTTGCTCTGCAACGCGTCCTCGATGAGGCCCCGCAGCGAGCGCAGCGTGCGGGGCGGGTCGATGGACTTCGGCGGCGACAGCCGCACCGCCGACACCGTCGACACGTTCTGGTAGGTGGGGGTCATGGGACGGGCGGCGGCGGTCTTCAGGGAGTCGAGGATCGCCTGCCGCATCGGGTACGCCTTCGCCATGCCGGGCGCCCAGTACACCGACTCGACGGCCGGCGGGAGCCCGTCCTGGATCGCGGCGGTGCGCTGGCTCTCCGGGTCGCGCAGGCACAGCGCCGCCTGGAACGCGGCGTCGGGCTTGGCGGAGTAGCGGCTGACGGCGAAGTTCGCCCCGCCGAGCGGCGCGCGGCCCGGCCCGGTGATGCCGGGGTAGGGCGCCCACTTGAACTTCTTCAGCAGCTTGGGCTGGAGCGTGGCCATCGACGCGTACACGAACGGCCAGTTGATCTCGTAGGCGCCGCGCCCGGACTCGACCGCCAGGCGCGCGTCGTCCTCCTTGGTGTTGGAGATCGACGGGTCGGCGGCCTTGGACCGGGCGAACCGCCGCATCGTCCGCAGCGCGGTCAGCGCGGACGGCCCGAGCTCGACCCGCCGGCCGTCGGGGCTGAGGATCCGCCCGCCGGCGGACGCGACGAGGCTGTTGAACCAGACGACGAGCCCCTCGAACTGCGCGCCGGTGACCTCCCCGTAGTGCGGCTTCCCCTCGGCCGCCAGCCGTTCCGACGCCTGGATCAGCCCGGCCCAGGTGGACGGCGGGTCGGGCATCAGGTCCGAGCGGTACCAGAGCAGCTGGACGTTGGTGTTGTACGGCGCCGCATAGAGCCTGCCCTGCCAGGTCGCGGTGGACAGCGGGCCCGGCAGGGTGCCCTTGCTGGCCTCCTGCGCGTACCGGCCGGTCCATTCGCGGATCCAGCCGGCCTCGGCGAGCTCCGCCGTCCAGGTCACGTCGAGACCGAGGACGTCCAGCCCGGAGTCGCGGGCCGCCAGCCGCCGGACCAGCTGCTCGCGCTGGTCGTCGGCGCCGCGCGGCAGCGTGTTGACGACGATCCGGTACCGGCCGTGCGCCTCCCGGTTGCACCGGCCGGCGATCGCGCCGATGCTCTCCTGCGGCGCGTTGTAGAGGTTCACGACACGGGTGCCCGACGCGCCCGACGCGCAGGCCGCCGCCAGGCCCGCGGTCAGTACGGCCGTCAGCGCCGCCATCGCGCGGCGCCCGGCGGGCGCGCCCGCCGGGGACAGTGCCCGCCCCATCGGCAGCGCGCTCGTCACAAGCTGTGCTCGACGTCGACGAGGCTGCTGGTGCGGGGGTCGAGCAGCCCGAGCCGGATGAGGTCGTCGCCGGCCGCCGCGTGGATCAGCCACTGGCCGAGCACCCGCGCCCGCGCCGACGCCGACGGGACCGTCACCAGGTGGTATCCGCGGGTGACGGCCTGCGCGACGATGCCGGTCAGCTCCACCCCGAAGGGCCGCGCGACCGCCTGCACGCCGCCGAGGTCGACGACGAGGCCGAGGTCCTTGTGCCGGTACTCGCGGGGCTCGTGGCCGAGCAGCGAGGCGGCGATGTTGTGCGCGGCGACGCGGGCCTGCCGGGTCGCGTGCTGGGCCGTCGGCGGGCACATCGCGTCGCCGCCCCGCACCAGGTCGGGGACGGCGGCCGCGTCGCCGACCGCGTACACCTCGGGGAAGCCCTCGAGCCGCAGGTCGGCGCCGACCCGGACCCGGCCGCGGTCGGTCGGCAGGTTCAGCGTGGAGATCACCGGGCTGGGGGTGACGCCGGCCGTCCAGATCGCGGTGCGGCACGGCAGCGTCGTCCCGTCGGTCAGGTGCGCCTGATGCGGTTCCAGCCGCTCCAGGGTGGTGCCGAGCCGGATGTCGACGCCGCGGCGGCTGAGCAGCCGCATCGCCTCCCGGCCGAGCCGCTCGCCGAGCTCCGGCAGCAGCTTCGGCGCGATGTCGATCAGCGTCCAAGTGAGCAGCGCCGGATCCAGCCGCGGGAAGCGGCGCAGCGCCTTGGTGGTGAGCAGCTGCAGGTTCGCGCAGGTCTCCACGCCGGAGTAGCCGCCGCCGACGACCAGGAACCCCAGCCGCGCGGCCCGCTCCGCCGGGTCCATGCTCGCGTTCGCCAGCTCCAGCTGGGCGATCACGTGGTCGCGCAGGTAGACCGCCTCGGCGAGGTTCTTCAGGCCGTGCGCGTGCTCCCTCAGGCCGGCGATGTCGAAGGTGCGGGTGATGCTGCCCGCCGCGAGGACGAGCCGGTCGTAGTGCACCGTCACCTTCGTCCCGTCGATCTTCTCGACGTCGACGGTCCGCTCGTGCAGGTCCGCGCCGCGCACCTTGCCCGGCAGCAGCTGGGTGCGGTCCAGCAGCCGGTGCAGCGGCCCGGCGATGGCGCGCGGGTCCAGCACGCCGCCCGCCACCTGCGGCAGCAGCGGCTGGTAGAGCGTGTAGCCGAACGGCGCGACCATCACGATCTCGGCCTTGGCGGGCCGGAGCAGGCGCTCCAGTGTGCGGGCGGTGTTGTAGCCGGCGAAGCCGGCGCCCATGATCACAATTCGCGGTACGGGCACGGCGGGCTCCCTGGTCACCTCGGGACGGCGTTCACTGAGTGATCAAGAGACCACATTACGTGACCGGAGATCCACTTCCACGGACCGGGGTCGGGTGAACACGACCTGTCAGGACGCGCCGGGCATCCCCCGGCGCGCCGCCGCGCCGCCGCCGATCCGGAAATGATGTACCGTGCCGGGGTTTTCCCGGACGCCGAACCGTGCGACCTTGTCAGGACAGACAGCCCCCCGGCGGACGCCCGCCACGGGTCCGAGACCGGCACCGGAGCGTGAGCCATGCGGATTCGCGAGATCCTGCGCAGGAAGGGAGCCGCGGTGGCGACGGTGACGCCCGACGCCACCGTGCGCCGGCTGCTCGCCGTCCTCGCCGAGCACAACATCGGGGCGGCGGTGGTGTCGCCGGACGGCGCGTCCATCGCCGGCATCGTCACCGAACGCGACGTCGTGCGGCGCATGCACGAGCGCGGCGCGGCGCTGCTCGACGCGCCCGTCGCCGAGATCATGACGGCGCAGGTGCGCACCTGCGCCCCCGCCGACGACGTCGAGGACCTGCGCCGCACCATGACCGAGAACCGGTTCCGGCACGTCCCCGTCCTGGAGGACGGGCGCCTCGCCGGCATCGTCAGCATCGGCGACGTCGTCAAGAGCGCCATCGACGAGCTGGAGAGCGAGCGCGAGCACCTCGTCGACTACATCCAGCGCGCGCCGTGACGGCCGCCTGATCAGACCGCCACCTGATCAGACCGCCACCTGATCAGACCACCACCTGATCAGACCACCACCTGATCAGACCACCGCCTGATCAGACGTAGGCGGGCAGCGGCCGCGGCGCCGGGGCCGCCTGCACGTCGCGGTAGGCGAGCGCGAGCCGCTCCACCGCGTCGCGCAGCGTGTCCGGCGGCAGGACGTAGGGCAGCCGGACGTAGTCCTCCAGGACGCCGTCCACCCCGAACACCGGGCCCGCGACGACCCGCACGCCGAGCCGCTCGGCGGTCTCGGCGAGCACGGTGGCGACGGGCGCGCCGAGCCGCGCCCACAGCGACATGCCGCCGCCCGGCAGGCGGAACTCCCAGCCCGGCAGCGTCTCGCGCAGCGCGGCGGCGAGCGCGTCCCGGTTGCGCAGCAGGGTCGCGGCGCGCTCGGCCCGCACGTCCTCGATCCGCAGCAGCAGCTCCCGGACGATCAGCTGGTCCAGCACGGGGCTGGCCATGTCGAACGGCTCGCGGGCCAGCACCAGCCGGCGGGCGAGCGGCCCGGTGGTGCGGATCCAGCCGATGCGCAGCCCGCCCCACATCAGCTTGGACGCCGACCCGATGGTGGCGACGCGCCCGCCGGTGTCGTAGGCGGCGACCGGCGGCATGCGCGGCGCGTCCGGGTCGTGCGCGAGGTCGGCGAACGTCTCGTCGGCGACGACGAAGGCGTCCACGCGGCGCGCCGCGTCGACCAGCGCGGCCCGGTCGTCGGCCGGCATCAGCCGGCCGGTCGGGTTGTGGAAGTCGGCGATCGTGTACGCCATCCGGACCGCGGCCTGCCGCATGCTGCCCGCGATCAGCTCCATGTCCCAGCCCTCGTTCACCCCGACGGGGACGAGCCGGGCGCCGCGCCGCCGCAGCGCGCCGAGCGCGTGCGGGTAGGTCGGGCGCTCCACCATGACCGGGTCGCCCGGCTCGACGAGCGTCTGCGTGAGCAGCGTGAACGCGTGCTGCGCGCCGGTCGTGACGACGATCTGGTCGGGGCGGGTCGGCACGCCGCGCGCCTCGTACCCCGCCGCGATCACCTCGCGCAGCCCGGCCAGCCCGGCGGGCTCGTAGCCGGGCCCGCCGCTGTAGCGGGGCAGCTCCTCGACCGCGGCGGCGACCGCCTCGCCGAAGATCTCCGGGGCCCCGGGCGTGGCGCAGCCGAGGTCGATGAACGCCGGGTCGTCGGGCACCGGGTGCGCCTTCCCGAAGCGCGCGCCGGGCGCCGGCTCGGCGGACGACATGCGGACCGGCGGCAGCGCCGTCCAGCTGCCCGCGCCCTGCCGGCTCTCGATGTAGCCCTCCTCGCGCAGCCGGTCGTAGGCGGCGGTGACCGTGGTGCGGCTGACGCCGAGCGCGGCGGCGAGGTCGCGTTCGGCCGGCAGCCGGGTTCGCAGCGCGAGCCGGCCGTCCAGCACGAGGGTGCGGACGGCGCGGGCGAGCGCGGCGTACACGGGCCGCTCGCGCGGGACGTCGCCGAGGAGCCGGGCCAGTTGGGTGCCGCTGACGTAACGCATGCTCACACAGACCACTTTCGCATATTGGCCCTATCATTACCAGGCCACTGCTCTGCAGGATAGGGCAGAAAGCGGACATGATTTCAACTTGGAGCAAGAAATGGCCTTGATGGCGCGGCGCCTCGTGCAGCTCTATGCGGGATTGGCCTTGTACGGCCTGGGGATCGCGCTGCAGGTGTCCTCCCGGCTCGGAAACGACCCGTGGGACGTGTTCCACCAGGGCCTGTCCCGCCGGTTCGGCCTGTCCATCGGCATGTGGATCATCATCGCCGGGGCGGTGGTGATGCTCGCCTGGATCCCGCTGCGGCAGCGGCCCGGCCTCGGCACCATCAGCAACGTCGTGCTCGTCGGCGCGTTCGCCGACCTGTTCCTGTGGCTGCTGCCGAGCCCGGACGCGCTCGCGGCCCGCTGGACGTTCCTGGCCCTCGGCGTGCTGGTCGGCGGGTTCGCGACCGGCTGCTACATCGGCGCCGGCCTCGGCCCCGGCCCCCGCGACGGCCTGATGACGGGCCTGGCCGCGCGCGGCCACTCGATCCGGGTCGTGCGCACCGGCATCGAGCTGAGCGTCCTCGCGGTCGGCTGGCTGCTCGGCGGCACGGTCGGCATCGGGACGGTCGTGTACGCCGTGGCGATCGGCCCCCTCTCACACGTCTTCCTGCCGGCCCTGCAGATCAAGACCCCGCAGACCCCGGCCCCCACCGAGACCCCGGAACCGATCGCCGCCTGACCGGGGCGGGGGTGTGGGGGCGGAGGCCCCAACGGGGGGCGCGGGGGGCTGGCCCCCAGCCGGGGTGAGCGGCACCCGCAGCGGAGCGCCAGCGAAGCGAAGGGTGCCGCTCACCCCGCCGCGGGGGGTGTGGGGGGTCGTCCCCCCACAATGAGACGCACGACCTGCTCGGCGAGCGCGGTCAGGAGCGGCGCGGCCTCGGCCTTGAGCGCGTCGAGCGTGCGGGGCCCGTCGGCGATGCTGAAGGCGGCGGTGAGACCGAGGCCGTGCAGCTCGTCCAGCGGGCCGGTGACGCCGCCGGCGAGCGCGACGGCGGGGATCGCGCGGTCCCTGGCGAGGGCGGCGACGGCGGAGACGACCTTCCCGCCGGCGCTCTGGCCGTCCACCCGGCCCTCGCCGGTGATCACGAGGTCTGCGCCTTCCAGCGCGTCGTGCAGGCCGACGGCGGCGGCCACGAGCGCCGCGCCGCCGGACGGCTCCGCGCCGAGCAGGCCGACCAGGCCGCCGCAGGTGCCGCCCGCGGCGCCGGCGCCGGGCAGGTCGTGGACGCGGACGCCGAAGGTCGCGTCGAGCACGTCGGCGAACCGGGTGAGCGCCGCGTCCAGCTCGCGGACCTGCGCGGGGCCGGCGCCCTTCTGCGGCCCGAACACCGCCGCCGCGCCCTCGGGCCCGACGAGCGGGTTGGTCACGTCGCAGGCGACCCGGAACCGGGCGGCGCGCACCGCGTCCGGGACGCCCGAGTCGTCGATCGCGGCGAGGCGCGCCAGCGCGGCGCCGCCGGGCGGCAGTTCCGCGCCTTCGGCGTCCAGGAAGCGGACGCCGAGCGCGCGCAGCAGCCCGGTGCCGCCGTCGGTGCTCGCGCTGCCACCGATGCAGACCAGCACGTCCCGCGCGCCGCGGCGGACCGCGTCGGCGATCAGCTCGCCGGTGCCCGCGGTGCCGGCGCCGAGCGGGTCGGGCGCGTCCTCGACCAGCGGCAGCCCGGACGCGGCGGCCAGCTCCACGACGGCGGAGCGGCCGTCGCCCGACAGCGCGTAGGCGGCCTTCACGGGACGGCCCACCGGGTCGGTCGCGGCGACCTCGATCAGGTCGCCGCCGCGCGCCGCGACGAAGCAGTCGAGGGTGCCCTCGCCGCCGTCGGCCATCGGCACGCGGAGCACCTCGGCGCCCGGCACGGCGCGCCGCGTCCCGGCCTCCACCGCGGCGCACACCTGCGCCGCGGACAGGCTGCCCTTGAACGAGTCGGGGGCGATGACGATCTTCACGCTCAGTACTCCGCGGTCGAGGTCGCCAGCACGGAGGTGAACTCGCGCGGCAGGACGAGCGAGTCGCCCTCGTAACGGGTCTCCAGGTAGGTCAGCTCGCCGCCCCGCCACCAGTACAGGTGCGGGCTGAGCGACCCCGGCCCCTCCTCGTAGGCGCGGTGCGCCTGCGCCTGCAGCTCGTTCGCGGCGGCCACGGCGGCGCGGTAGCGGGCCCGCGGGTGGACCTCCGACATCCGCAGCGCGTGCGCGACGATCAGGCTGCGGTTCGGGGCGATGACCAGCGCGCCGTGCGGGCCGATCGGCAGGTACTCCTCCAGCCACGCCAGGTGGGTGACGGCGTAGAACGTCCAGCCGTGCAGCACCGACACCCGGACGCCGCCGAGGTCCTGCTCGTCGAGCTGGAGCGGTCCGTCGGCGCGGACGTTGGCGCGGCCCAGCATGAACAGCGCGTCGCCGGACACCGGCCAGCCGTTCATCTCGTCGGTGGTGACGGTCCGGACGGTGGTGGGGGTGTCGACCACGACCGCCTCGATCAGCCCGGGCGCGAACGGCCGGGCCGCGAGCACGCCGTTGTCGGCCTCGGCCGGGTAGATCCGGGTGCGCAGCAGGTGCTGGGCGAGGTCGAAGTCGCTGAGGTCGAGGGGCTCCTCGATCGCGGTGACGATCGTGGTGACGTGGTCGGACACCAGCGCCGGCCAGTCGTCGCGCGGCACCATCCGGGCCAGCTGCCGCAGGTCGCGCATGCTGACGTGCAGCCGGTTGGCGCCCTCCAGCAGCATCACCTCGCCGGGCGCGCGGCGGCAGGCGTAGCCGAGGCTCTCGGCCACCAGTACCAGCAGCGAGTCGAGTGTTCCGTCGTCCCAGGGGTCGGGACGGGCGTGCCGGCCGCTCATCGCACACCTCCCGGCGCTTCCAGGGTCAGTACGCCGCCGTCCGGCCCGGGGTTCAGATCGCCGCCCGTTCCGGTCGCGTCGAGCACGGCGGGGGCGCCGAGCTCGAGCGTGGCCTGCCGGCGGCCGTGCCCGGCGGGCAGCCCGGCGAGGACGGGGACGCCGAGCGGCCCGAGCCGCGCGGCGAACACGGCGTCCAGCTCGGCGGGGTCGCCGGAGCGTTCCCACGAGCCGAGCGCGACGCCCGCCGCGCCGTCGAGCCAGCCCGACTGGAGCAGCTGGACGAGCATCCGGTCGATCCGGTACGGCGCCTCCGTGACGTCCTCCAGGAAAACGATGCGGCCCTTCGCGGGCGGCGGGGCGTACGGGGTGCCGAGCAGTGCGGTGATCAGGCTGAGGGTACCGCCGGTGAGCGGGCCCTCGGCTCGTGCGGTGCGCAGCGCGTGCGTGCCGTGCAGCGCCGCGGGGCCGCCGAACAGCGCGGTGCGCAGGCCGTCGAGGGTGGCGGCGAGGTCGGCGTCCGGGCCGGGGGCGCCGAGGTCGGCGATCAGGCCGGCGGGCATCGGGCCGAACGCGGTGGTGACGCCGAGCCGCGCGCCGAACGCCGCGTGCAGCGCGGTGATGTCGCTGGAGCCGTGCAGGATCTTCGGGGCGGCGGTCGCCTCCGCCGCGGCCGCGAGAGCGTTCCAGTCGAGGTGGTCGAGGACGCGGGTCGCGCCGTAGCCGCCGCGGGCGCAGATCACCGCGCGGACGCGCGGGTCGCACCAGGCGGCCTGCAGGTCGGCGGCGCGGTCGGCGTCGGCGCCGGCGAGGCGGTGCCAGTCGTCGCGGACGGCTCCCGGGGCGCCGAGGTTGACTCGGTCGAGGGCGTGCTTGCCGACCACGACGTCAAGACCGAGGTCGCGCAGCACCGCGCAGCCCGCCTCGAGCCGCGCGGGCTCGGCGGGGCCGCTGGGCGCGACGACCGCGACCCGGTCGCCCGGCCGCAACCGCCCGTACCTGCGGGTCTCCCCCGGTGCCGGCCGTTCGCCGGGCACGCCTGCGGCGGGCGCGTCGGACGGCCCCTCGACCCCCTCCGCGCGGGCGCCCCCGCTCTTCAACCCGATCCCTCCTCGCACCGCAACGGATAGAGCTTGTCAGGATCCGGCCGCCAGCGGAAGGGGCGCCCGGTCACGACCCGCCAACAGATCATCGCCCGGTGCCGAGGGCGAGGCGGGCCAGCCGCGGCAGCGCCTCCCCGATCGGCGTGCGCAGCACCGCGTCCGCGACCCCATCGTAGGGCGTCGGCTCCGCGTTCATGATCACCAGCCGGGCGCCGTGCTCGATCGCCTCCAGGCAGAGCCCGGCGGCGGGCTGGACGGTCAGCGAGGTGCCGACGGCCAGGAACAGCTCGCAGGAGCGCGCCGCCGTGATCGCCGCGTCGAGCACGTCCTGCTCCAGCGGCTGCCCGAACGAGATCGTCGCGGACTTCTGGATGCCGCCGCACTCGGCGCAGAGCGGGTCGTCCTCGCCCGCGTCGACCCGGGCGAGGACCTCGGGCATCGGCGTGCGCAGCCCGCAGGACAGGCACACCGCGTCGCGCATGGTGCCGTGGATCTCGATCACCGTGCCGGCGCCGGACCCGGCCCGCTGGTGCAGTCCGTCGATGTTCTGGGTGATCAGCGCGCGGATCCGGCCGGCCCGCTCCAGCTCGACGAGGGCGGCGTGCGCGGCGTTCGGCTCGGCGTGCCAGGCCGGGTGGTCGCGGCGGGCCCGCCAGGAGCGGCGCCGCACCTGCGGGTCGGCGATGTAGGCGCCGATCGTGGACATGGCCTCGGCGGAGGGGTCCTTGGTCCAGACGCCCTGCGGGCCGCGGAAGTCGGGGATGCCGCTGTCGGTGGAGATCCCGGCGCCGGTGAGGACGGTGATCGACTCCGCCTCCGGCAGCAGCCGGGCGAGCGTGAGGGGTGCGTCCATTCCTCAAGATTAGGGGCCGAACGACCCGGCCGCGTCCGGGTTCCGGCCGGCCGCTACGGTGCGTCACGGCCCGACCGGCTCTCAAAAGGTGACAAACTTGGCCGCGTATGAGGTCGACGCCGCACATCCTGGTGATCAACGGCACCAAGGTCCACCGCCCGGTCTTCATTCTGGGCGCGCCGCACTCGGGTGCCGATCTCCTCGCGCGCGCCGTCAAGCGGTCCGCCGGGTTCCACCTCACCACCGGCCGGCCCGGCGTGCTGCGCGTGGTCTACGCGTTCGCGCGGCGGCCCGCCATCGCGACCGAGCGCGGCGCGGGCGCGGCCCGGGTGATCCGGGACGCCTACGCCGAGGCCTGGCAGATCTCCGCGCGGGCCTGCGCGGAGTGCCCGGACGAGTGCCGGGAGCTGGCCGGGCTGCCGCCGCGGCCCGCGGTGCTGCGCGACCGGCCGGTGCACGAGGGCGACATCGAGGGCCCGTGCGTGCCGCCGGGCGGCATCGCCCGGTACGCCGACGCGTCCCCCGACCTGATCTACAGCGCGGACGTGCTGCTGGACGCCTTCCCCGACGCCCAGCTCGTCCAGCTGATCCGGGACGGCCGGGACGCGGTCGCCGACATGCTCGCCGACGACCGGTGCCTGGCGTGGTTCAAGCCGGGGCTGGCCAACCTCGACACGGTGTTCCCGAACCCGTTCCTCGGGGTCGAGGACCACACCGACCGCAACCGCTGGCCGCGCGCGGCCGCGGCCGTCAAGTGCGCGCTGCGCTGGCGCGGCTCGGTGCGCCTCAGCGCGCGGCTGCGGCAGCAGGTCCCCGAGGAGCAGCTGCTCACCGTCCGCTACGAGGACCTGGTCGCCCGGCCGCGCCGGGTCGCCGCCGACGTGTCGCGGTACCTGGACGCGGACCTGTCGAAGACGACGCTGTCCGGGCTCGTCCGGGCCGGGGCGCGCGGCCGGGCGGACGCCGACGGGGCCGGCCACGGCGTCGGCGCCTGGCGGGACCGCCTCACGCCGCGCCAGCTCGCGCAGGTCGAGAAGGTCGCGGGGACGGAGCTGGCGCGGCTCGGCTACCGGCTCAGCACCGACGCCTAGCGGCCTCCGGCTACTCGGCGCCGAGCGGTTCGGTCGCCCGCTCCTCGTCCTTCTGGTGGGAGAACTGGGTGCGGTACAGCTCGGCGTACAGCCCGCCCTCCAGCAGCAGCTCCTCGTGCCGGCCGCGCTCGGCGACGCGGCCGTCCTCGATCACCAGGATCTGGTCGGCCTCCCGGATCGTGGACAGCCGGTGCGCGATCACCAGCGAGGTCCGGCCGGCGAGCGCCGTCCGCAGCGCCTCCTGGACGGCGGCCTCGGACTCGGAGTCCAGGTGCGCGGTCGCCTCGTCCAGCACCACCACCGACGGGGCCTTCAGCAGCAGCCGCGCGATCGCCAGCCGCTGCTTCTCGCCGCCCGACAGCCGGTAGCCGCGGTCCCCGACGACGGTGTCCAGGCCCTCCGGCATGCCCGCGACCAGCCCGCCGATCTGCGCCGCCTCCAGCGCCGCGAGGATCTGCTCGTCGGTGGCGTCCGGGCTGGCGTAGCGCATGTTCTCGCGGATCGTGTCGTGGAACAGGTGCGCGTCCTGGCTGACCACGCCGACCTCGGCGCGCAGCGAGTCGAGGGTGACGTCGCGGACGTCGGCGCCGCCGATCCGCACCGCGCCGTCCGACACGTCGTACAGCCGCGACACCAGGTGCGTGATCGTCGACTTGCCGGCGCCGGACGGCCCGACCAGCGCGACGAGCTGCCCGGGCTCGGCGGTGAAGTCGACGTCGTGCAGCACCTCCTTGCCGGGTGCGTGGTCGGCGCGGGCGATCGACTCCAGCGACGCGAGCGACACCTCGTCCGCCGACGGGTAGGCGAACCGGACGTGCTCGAACCGGATCGCCGGGGCGCCCCGCCGGGCGGCCGCGTCGCCGTTGGACTTGGCGAGGTCCACCACGCCGGCCTCGCGGGCGTCGGCCAGCGTCCGGGCGCCCTCGCGGTCGCGGATCAGCGGCTTGAGGTCGAGCACCTCGAAGACCCGGTCGAAGCTGACGAGCGCGGTCATCACGTCCACGTGGACGTTCGACAGCGCGGTGAGCGGACCGTACATCCGGGTGAGCAGGGTGGCGAGCGCGACGAGCGTGCCGAGCTGGAAGTTGCCGTCGACGACCAGGTAGCCGCCGACGCCGTAGACCATCGCGGTGGCGAGCGCGGCGACGAGCGTGAGGCCGGTGAAGAACACCCGCCCGTACATCGCGGAGACGACCCCGATGTCGCGGACCCGCGCCGCGCGCCCGGAGAAGTTCTCCTCCTCCTCGGCGGGACGTCCGTAGAGCTTGGCCAGCATGGCGCCCGCGACGTTGAACCGCTCGGTCATCAGCGAGCTCATCTCGGCGTCCAGCACCATCTGCTCGCGGCTGATCCGCGACAGCCGCTTGCCCACCCACTTGGCCGGCAGGATGAACACCGGGAGCAGCAGCAGGGCGATCAGCGTCACCTGCCAGGACAGGATCATCATCGTGATCAGCACGAGGATCAGGCTGATCACGTTGGAGACCACCGACGACAGCGTCGTGGTGAGCGCCCGCTGCGCGCCGATGACGTCGTTGTTGAGCCGGCTGACCAGCGACCCGGTCTGCGCCCGCATGAAGAACGCGACGGGCTGGCGCTGGACGTGCCCGAACACCTGGCTGCGCAGGTCGTAGATCAGACCCTCGCCGATGCGCGCGGAGTACCAGCGCTGCGCGAGCCCGAGCAGCGCGTCCATCAGGGCGAGCGCGGCCACCACGACCGCGAGCCAGATCACGACGTCCTGCCGGTGGTGCAGGATGCCGCGGTCGATGATCGACTTCAGCAGCAGCGGGTTGGCGACGACGACCACCGCGGCCAGCGCGTTCAGCCCGAGGAAAAGGACCAGGTCACGGGTGTAGGGCCGGGCGTAGCCCGCGATCCGCTTGATCGTGCCGGGCTTGAGCCGCTGCTGGGTGACCGATTCGTCGCGCCGGAACGAGGCCATCACCTGCCAGCCGTTGCCCGGCATTCCCGGCATGCCCACTACTGCCTCCGAGGGGTCGCCGCGCGCCCGGCGGGAGCGAGGGCGCGCTGGAACGTAATCAAGTAAGCATCTCAGTATCCGGCCGGGACAACGCGCGCCCGCCCGCCGGGCTTCCCGGCTCCGCTCACGGCGTAACGGCTCTGGACTTCGCGGGCGAAGCGGTGGTTAATGTGATCAACAACTTCAGGCTCTCACCCCCCAGGAGCCCCTGTGCCACAGCGCTCACCACAGCGCACGCGCATGCGATCGCCACGAGCGGTCGCCGGTGCCGTCGCCCTGACCGCCGCCGCGCTGCTCGCCACCGCCCCGCCCGCCGCCGCGCGATCCGCGCCGGCGCCGCGGCCGCACGGGCCTGCCGTCGCGCACGGCGAGACGCAGCCGGTGTTCTCCCGCGCCGACGCGGTCACCCAGACCGTGAACATCGAGACGACCGCCGACAGCGACCACGACGGCGTCCGCGACCGCGTACAGCTGCGGATCATGCGGCCGAAGGAGACCGACACCGCCGGCCTCAAGGTCCCGACGATCATGGAGCCGAGCCCGTACTGGGCCGGCATCAACGACGTCCCGAACCATCCGGTGGACATCGGCGACGCGCAGGCCCGCGCGCTGAGCACCACCAAGCGGAACCTCGCCGAGATGTTCCCCGGCTACTACGACAACTACTTCCTGCCGCGCGGGTACGCCGTCGCCGACCTCGACAGCATCGGCACGGGCGGCTCCACCGGCTGCCCGACGTCCGGGGACCGCAGCGAGCAGGCGGGCGCCAAGGCCGCCGTCGACTGGCTGAACGGCCGCGCCCGCGGCTGGGCGCCCGACGGCACGCCCGTCAAGGCCGGCTGGTCCACCGGCAACGTCGGGATGATCGGCCAGTCCTACGACGGGACGCTGCCGAACATGGCCGCCGCGTCCGGCGTCCAGGGGCTGAAGGCCATCGTCCCGATCGCCGGGATCACCAGCTGGTACGACTACTACCGCGCGGGCGGCGGCGTCGTCGCGCCCGGCGGCTACCAGGGCGAGGACCTGGACGTGCTGGCGAAGGCCGTGCTGACCCGGAAGAACCCCGAGGTCTGCAAGAAGGTCATCGACGGCATCGAGGCGACCCAGGACCGCGAGACCGGCGACTACGGCAAGGTCTGGGCCGAGCGGGACTACGTCGGGCAGGCGCGGAACGTGCACGCGGCCGTCATGGTCGTGCACGGTCTCAACGACTGGAACGTCAAGCTCAAGAACTCCGTGCAGTGGTGGAACGCCCTGAAGAAGGCCGGCGTGCCGCGCAAGCTGTGGCTGCACCAGGGCAACCACTCGACGCCGTTCCGCTGGCGCGTGGAGGAATGGCTGCGGCAGACGCTGCACTGGTTCGACCGCTACCTCTACGGCATCCGCAACGGCATCGAGAACGAGCCGCGCGTCGACATCGAGCACGCCGACGGGACGTGGGAGACGGCGAAGGACTGGCCGGTGCCCGGCACGCGCACCGTCCCCGTCCACCTGGACGCGGGCACGTCGGGTCAGCCCGGCACGCTCGACCTGCGGGCGGGGCGCGGCGCGACGCAGGCGTTCACCGACGAGGGCAAGACCCGCACCGCCGAGGACCTGCTCGCGAACGAGGGGCAGGCGGACCCGAACCGGCTCGCCTACCTCACCGGGACGCTGAGCCGGCCGGTCCGGATCGACGGCACGCCATCGGTCTCGGTGCGCGCGTCGCTGGACGGCCGCTCGCCCTACCTGACGGCGCTGCTCGTCGACTACGGCACCGACAGCCGACCGACCGGTGCCCGCGTCGACACCGGGCAGAAGGTCTGCTATGGCCAGAGTGTCCCCGGTGACGAGGGCTGCACCACCCGGCAGGCACTCGCCATGCAGACCGCCCCTTACAAGATCATCACAAGGGGCTGGCTGGACGCCCGGAACCGGCACAGCTTCAGCCGCACCGACCCGATCGCGCCGGGACGCACCTACGGGTTCCGCTGGGACCTGCAGCCGACCGACTACACCGTCAAGGCCGGGCACCGGCTCGGCGTGATCCTGCTGTCCACCGACCACGACTACACGCTGCGCTACCCCGCCGGCACCGAGGTGACGATGCGGACCGGCGTCAGCCGCGTCGACCTGCCGCTCGCCCGCGGCGGCCGCGAGGCCCTCGGCTAGACCGAACCGCGTTCACTTGCGGCGAGTCGTCCTCATGCGCCCTGCGATGAGGCCGACTCGCCGCAAGTCAACGATGACGCCTGCCGGATGCGTGCACGAGAGGCGTAAGGGTCACTTGCCGAAGAGGTCGCGGAGGCGGCCGGTCTGCTCGCGGCGCTCCGCGGCGCACTGCTCCTCAAGGGTGTTCTCGGCGGCCTCCCACAGCAGCCGCTTGGTCGCCACGGCGGCGCCGGGGTTCACCGCCAGCAGGGACGCCACCAGCTCCTCGATCGCGGCGTCCAGGCCGTCGCGCGGCACGACGATCTCGGCGAGGCCGAGCCGGGCCGCCTCCTCGGCGTGCACGGTCCGGGCCGTCAGGCACAGCTCCAGGGCGCGCCCGATCCCGACGATCTCCACCAGCGGCTTGGTGCCGGTGAGGTCGGGGACGAGCCCGAGCGCGGGCTCCTTCATGCAGAACTTGACGTCGTCGGCGGCGACGCGGATGTCGCAGGCCAGCGCCAGCTGGAACCCGCCGCCGATCGCGTGCCCGTGCACCGCCGCGACGGTGACGATGTCGGGGCGCCGCAGCCAGGTGTACCCCTCCTGCAGCTCGGCGATGAAACGGTCGGTCGCCGCGGCGTCCGAGCCGTCGGCGAAGCCCTCGCCGCCCTCGCCGGAGAACATCGACAGGTCGATGCCCGCCGAGAACGAGGGGCCGGCGCCGCGCAGCACGACCACCCGCACGCCCGCGGGCAGGGACCGGCCGATCTCGGCCAGCCCGCGCCAGGTGGCGAACGTCATGGCGTTGCGCCGCTCCGGCCGGTTCAGCGTGACGGTCGCGACCGCACCATCGACCTCCCACCGCAGCCCGGCCTCGGCCAGCTCCCCGCCGGCCGTCGCGGTGGCCGTCTCCGGCCCCGCCCCGGCGTTCGCGTCCGCCATCGACGTCTCCCCTCCCGATGAGCGCGGCGGGCCCGCCCCGCCGTCCACGGGGCGGAACCCGTCCTGCCCGCCGCCGCGACCGAACCCTACTCGGTGGGCCGCGGCGGCGGATCAGGCGGTGCGCTCATCCGGGGGCAGTCGTCCGTCCGGGACCTGCGTCCTTTCGGGACCCGCGTCCGTTCTGGACGTTCGTCCGATCAGGACTTCTTGCCCCGGGTCGCGCCGCCGCGACCGCGCAGGTTGACTCCCGACTCGGTCAGGATCCGGTGGATGAAGCCGTACGAGCGGCCGGTGGCGGCTGCCAGGGCGCGGATGCTCTCGCCGGAGTCGTACCTCTTCTTGAGGTCCGCCGCCAGCTTGTCGCGCTCGGCACCGGTCACGCGGGTGCCCTTCTTGAGGGTCTCGGCCACGAGTACCTCCCGTAGTGATGTGGTGACCGCTGCGTTATCCCCCGCCATGATCAGTCATTCCCGCGCGTTCGGCTACCCACTCGGCCAGAAAAGATCTGCGGAAGGCACCCTGCAGGTCACGCAAGTGCCACCAGATCGGCAAACTCGTCACTCCAGATGTCTTCGACACCATCGGGCAGCAAAATCACTCTTTCCGGCCGCAGCGCGTCCACCGCACCCTCATCGTGGGTCACCAGGACGATGGCCCCGGCGAAGGTGCGCAGCGCCCCGAGGATCTCCTCACGGCTGGCCGGGTCGAGGTTGTTGGTGGGCTCGTCGAGCAGCAGGACGTTGGCGCTGGAGACCACCAGCATCGCCAGTGCCAGCCGGGTCTTCTCGCCGCCCGACAGCACGCCCGCGGGCTTGTCGACGTCGTCGCCGGAGAACAGGAACGAGCCCAGGATCTTGCGGACCTCGACCGGCGCGAGGCCCGGCGCGGCCGTCTGCATGTTCTCCAGCACCGACCGCTTCACGTCGAGCGTCTCGTGCTCCTGCGCGTAGTAGCCGATCCGCAGGCCGTGACCGGCCACGACCGCGCCGGTGTCGGCCTTGTCGACCCCCGCCAGCATGCGCAGGAGGGTGGTCTTTCCCGCGCCGTTCAGGCCCAGCACGACGACCCGGCTGCCCCGGTCGATGGCCAGATCCACGTCGGTGAAAATCTCCAAAGATCCGTACGATTTCGACAAACCTTCGGCGGTAAGGGGGGTTTTGCCACAAGGTGCCGGGTCCGGGAAGCGAATTTTGGCCACCTTGTCGGCCTGCCGCTCCCCCTCGACGCCGGCGAGCAGCTGCCGGGCCCGCCGGTCCATCTGCTGCGCCGCCTTGGCCTTGGTCGCCTTCGCGCGCATCTTGTCGGCCTGCGACAGCAGCGCCGACGCCTGCCGCTGCGCGTTCGCCGTCTCGCGCTTGCGCCGCCGCTCGTCGGTCTCGCGCTGGTCCAGGTACTTCTTCCAGCCGACGTTGTAGATGTCGATCACGCTGCGGTTGGCGTCCAGGTGGAAGACCCGGTTCACCACCACGCCGAGCAGGTCGACGTCGTGGCTGATCACGACCAGGCCGCCCTGGTGCGACTTCAGGAAGTCGCGCAGCCAGACGATCGAGTCGGCGTCCAGGTGGTTGGTCGGCTCGTCCAGCAGCAGCGTGTCGGCGCCGGAGAACAGGATGCGGGCCAGCTCCACGCGGCGCCGCTGCCCGCCCGACAGGGTGCCGAGCGGCTGCCCCAGCACCCGGTCGGGCAGCCCGAGGCTGGAGGCGATCGAGGCGGCCTCGGCCTCGGCGGAGTACCCGCCGAGCACGTGCAGCCGCTCCTCCAGCCGCCCGTACCGGCGGACGGCCTTGTCGCGCTCCTCGCCGGTCGCGGTGGCCATCGCCTCCTCGGCGGCGCGCAGCTTGCGGACGACCTCGTCCAGCCCGCGCGCCGACAGGATGCGGTCGCGGGCCAGCTCCTCGAGATCGACGCCGCGGGGGTCCTGCGGGAGGTAGCCGATGGTGCCCGACGACGTGACGCCGCCCTGCGCGGGGATCGACTCCCCGGCCAGCACCTTGGTGAGGGTGGTCTTGCCGGCGCCGTTGCGGCCGACGAGGCCCACCCGGTCGCCGGGGTTGACCCGGAACGAGGCGGACTCGATCAGCAGCCGGGACCCGGCGCGCAGTTCGATGTCTTTCGCGATGATCACAGTGACAGGGCTCCCCTGACGGACGGCTCGATGGACAGGCGCACGAAACAGCGCGCCGCGCGGTCCATCCGACCGGGGCGCGCTGGGCGGCCTGTCAGCTCGGGAGCGAAACCATCATCACAGTGTACGTGACACGCGGCCCGTTCCCGGCCATGCCGATCCCGTCCGGGCCGATGTGTGAACGCCGCGCCGCGGGCCAGGATGGGAGTACGGCGAGCGGCGCAGGACGCCGGGGCCGGACGGCTCCGGCACGAAGGAGTGTGAGTCGGATGACCCAGGTCACGGGCAACCTGCCCGACGGGACGCCGAACTGGCTCGACATCGGCGTCCCCGACATCGACCGGGCGAGGACGTTCTACGGGGCGCTCTTCGGCTGGGGGTTCGAGGACGCGGGGCCGGAGGCGGGCCACTACAACATGTGCAAGCTGCGCGACGTGCCGGTCGCCGGGATGATGCAGAACCCCGAGGAGGCGCCGGACGAGTACTGGTGGACGGTCTACTTCGCCGCGGACGACTGCGACGGGCTCGCCAAGCGCGCCGCCGACGCGGGCGGCTCGATCGTCATGCCGCCCATGGACGTGATGACCGTCGGCCGCATGGCGATCGTGAAGGACCCGCAGGGCGGCCAGTTCGGGCTGTGGCAGGGGCAGGACCACCCCGGTTCGGGGATCGTGAACGAGCCGGGCTCGTTCGTCTGGAACGAGCTCGTCACGCCCGATTCCACCGCGGCGGGCGACTTCTACCAGGCGGTCTTCGGGTACGAGCTCGAGCCGATGCAGGGCGACATGGACTACACCGTGCTGCGCCGCGCCTCCGACGGCCGCTACATCGGCGGCATCCTCGGCGGGGCCGAGCTGGTGCTCGGCAACGGCCGGGCGGCCGTGCCCACGTGGACGACCTACTTCGCGGTCGAGGACGCCGACGAGGCGGTCCGGACGGTCACCTCGAGCGGCGGGGTGGTCGACTCGGGGCCGGCCGACAGCCCGTACGGCCGGTCCGCGGCGGTGCGGGACCCGTTCGGCGTCCCGTTCCACGTGATGAAGCCCGCGCCCGGCCAGGGATGACCCGCGCGGGGGCCCGGGCCGCCCCGGGCCCCCGCGCCGGCCCCGCCGCTCCGGTCAGCCCTGCCGCTCCGGTCAGCCCTGCCGTTCGGGTCAGCCCTGCCGTTCCGAGGACAGCCGCCGGCTGATCGTCTGCTGCAGCCGCTGCAGGCCCGACGTGCCGACCATGCCGATCTGGCCCTCGAGGTCGCGCAGCAGCACGTCCTCGTTCATCACGGCCTCCGACGACTGCATCAGCACGGTGCCCTGCCCGGTGAAGTCGAACTGGTGCTCCTCCCCCGACGACCCGCCGATCCCGAAGACCATCCGGGCGGCGCCGAACGCGCCGCGCATGTAGGAGTGGTCGTAGTGGTGGCAGGGCGAGGGGCAGTCCGCCCAGCCGAGCAGCGCCTGCGGGTCGACCCGGATCGGCGGCTCGACGAAGTGCACCGCCCCGTTGGAGGCGGCCACGAACCGGCCCGTCCCGATCAGCGTCAGGAACCCGGGGATGATCGACTGCTTGAGCTCCAGGCCCGGCTCGAACGCCAGCAGGTTCCCGGCCCGGACGGTGAGGTTGCCGTCGTCGAGGTCGAAGGAGTTCACGTCGAACCCCCGGTCGGCGAGGAGGAGCTTGCCGCGCCCCTGCGCGACGATCCAGTCCTGGGCGTACAGCGGCGAGTTGAAGGTGCGCGCGACGAGCGCGTCCAGCGGCCCGGACGACAGCGCCTCGAACCTGACCTGCCCGTAGTAGGCGATCATCTTGCCCTTCTGCGCGAACCACTGCCCGTCGAGGTCCACGCTGAAGGCATAGGGGTTGACGTTGTCGTTGGCCGGGAGGGTGGCCGCGTTCCAGGTCCGCGTGCCGAAGCTGCTCACGGTCAGATCTTCCTCTCGCTGGCCTGGACGTAGACGACGCCGGAGCCGCTCAGCTCGAGCTGGAAGCCCTCGCCGGAGCCGCGCCCGATGAGCTCGCGCAGGCCCACCGCCGTGGTGAGCCTGTTCTGCACCTGGCCGCGGTGGGCCACGTACGCCTGGGGGTCGACGTGGACGGGGTGCTGCGGGCCGATCGGCAGTTCCATGACGCCGCCGTGCGACAGCAGGCCGCACGAGCCCTTCCCGGTGAGGGTGGTGGTGAACAGGCCCTGCCCGGTGACCGCGCCGCGCACGATCCCGCGCACGCCGCCCTGCTCGCCCATGAACATGGTCCCGACCTGCAGGGACGCGTCGTGGACGAGGAGCCGGTCGGCCTCCACGAACAGTGTGTCGCCGCCGCTCAGGTCGACGACGGACACGTGCAGCCCGGCGTGCCCGAACATGACCTCGCCCTGCCCGGTGACGTGCATCATCGCGCTGCGCTCGCCCGCGACGGCGCGTCCGATGGCGCCGCCGATGCTCTGCCCGGCCGTGGTGGACGGCGCGAACGCCACCGACCCGGTGTAGGCGAGCATCGCGCCGCGCCTGCTGTAGACCTCCGCCCCGGGCGCGACGGGCACCTGGAGCATCTTGGAGGTGATCTTCTGATATCCCGGCATCAGATCTCCAGAATTCCGCCGCGCTCGGCCGGCTGGACGTAGACCAGGCCGTGCCCCTGGTAGCGGAACTGGACGCTCTCGCCCGAGCCCTGGCCGATGACGGTGCGCCAGTTGACGTCGGTGACGACGTCCTGGCGCAGCTGCCCGTGGTGGCCGACGTAGGCGTGCGGGTCGACCGACAGCGGCGTCTCCGGCGTCACCTCCAGCGCGATCGCCGGGCCGTCGGACACGATCGCGACCGTGCCGTGGCCCTCCACCTTGGTCGTGGCGAGGCCCTGGCCGGCGCCCATGCCGCGCAGGCCGATGAACTGCACGCCGGTGCGCAGCCCGCCCTCCAGCGCCAGGAGGCTCTCCGACTCCACGAACAGGGTGTCGCCGGTCAGCTGGACGAGCGTCACCTCCGCGGCCTCGCTCGCCAGGTACACGGTGCCCTCGCCGGTGACCTCCATCAGCGTCATTCCCTCGCCGGCGATCTTGCGCTTGAGCGCGCCGCGCAGCCCCTCTCCCCCGGTCATCCCCTCCCGTTTGAACGCCATCCGCCCCTCGTAGGCGACCATGGCGCCGTTCAGCGCCCTGATCGTCTCGCCGGCGAGATCGACGGCCAGCATCTTCGAGCCGTTCAGTCGAAATTGCGCCACGATGCGAGAAGATACCGGCCGGAACCCCCCGCGGTCCCGGCGTCGGCGCGGACCGGCCGGGGCCGTCCGCGCTCATCGCGGCCGGACCGGCGCGTTGCCGGTCCCGCGCGTGCGCCGATCGGAGAGGATGTGCTCATGTGGATCGCTCCCGAACGCCGCAGCCTCAGCCGGTGGGCCGTACCGGGGCTCGTCCTCGGCGCCGGGCTGGTGGTCGGTGCCGTGCTGGCCGCCGACGGACGCGACGGCACCGCCCTCATCGCGCTCGCCGCCCTCGCCGGGTACGCCGGCTACCTGGCCTTCCGGCGCAACGAGCCCGCGCTGCCGCTCAGCGAGGGCTTCGGCTCCGGCCACCGGGCCCGCACCCACCTGCGGGCCGCCGCGATGACCGGCGACGTGCTGACGGTCGCCGTGATCGGCGGGCTCGTGGTGCAGGCGCTGCGCGGCGGCGACATCACCGCCTACGTCTGGCTGGCCGCCGTCGCCGGGGTCACCTACGCGCTGTCGGCGATGGTCGGCGGCCGCGGCCTGTGACGGCCCGCCCCGGCACCCCGCCGGGGTCAAGATCCACACCGCGACCTGCGCGAATAGTGCGTTAACTTCTCCTGACAAGTGCGGTTCCGGGCGCTTCGGGGCGGCATGATGCCGCTGTGTCTGCCACAGATGTGCTGGTCCCGGCGAGGGCGGTGTTCCACCCGGTCGTCGACCTGAGCACGGGGACCGTCGTCGCCGTGGAGGCGCACGCGGGCCCGGCCGCCGCGTCCGGGCTCCCGCCGCGCGTCGACCCGGTGTCGGAGGACCTGCGGCGCGCCGCCGACGCGGCCCGCGCGGCGGCCGGCCTCCGCACGCCGCTGCCGCTGCAGATCTGCCTGCGCGCCGAGACCCTCGCCTTCGGCGACCCGGTGCTGGCCGAGCTGCACCAGGGCTTCACCGAGGCCGGGCGCCGCCCGCAGGAGGTCATCATCTGCGTCACCGGCGGCTTCCCGCCGGCGCAGCGGGAGCCGGTCACCGCCGCGCTGTCCGGGCTGCGCCGGGCCGGGTACCCGGTCGGGCTCGGCGGCGTCGGCGCCGCGCACGCCCCCCTCGACCTGCTCGCGGACGGCGCGTCCTACCTGCTCAAGCTCGATCCCGCGCTGGCCCGGCGGGCGCCGGCCGAGCCGCGCCGCTCGGCACTGGTCGCGAGCCTGGTCGAGCTGGCGCACCGGCTGGAGACCCACGTGCTGGCGCCCGGTCTGCAGACCGGCGACCAGGTGCTGCACCTGCGCGAACTCGGGGTGCGGCTGGTCCAGGGACCGGCGCTGGCGCCGCCGGAGTGGCGGCCCGGGATGCCGGTCACCGTCCCCGTCGCGGCGCACGGCGCCCCGGGCCCCCGCGAGCGCCTCGACCTCGGCCCCCGCGTGTCGGAGTTCACGCTCCCCGGCGCCACGATGCCGCACACCGCGACCGCCGACGAGGTGCTGGACGCGCTGAACGCCGAGACCGGGCTCACCAGCATCGTCCTGGTCGACGAGCGGCAGCGGCCGCGCGCCACCGTGGACCGGACCCGCTTCCTGCTGCGGCTGTCGGGCGCCTACGGGCACGCGCTGCACGCCCACCGGCCCGCCGCCCGGCTGGCCGACCAGCCCCGCCCGGTCCCCCGCACGGTGCCGGCCGTGGCGGCGCTGCGCGCCGCGGGCCGGGAGGAGGACCGCGTGTACGACGACCTGGTCGTGGTCGACGAGCTGGGCCGCTACCTGGGGATCGTCCGCGTCGCCGACCTGATCCGCGGCCTGGCGCCCTGACCCCGGACGCTCTGACCCCGGGCGCCGCCGCGCGGCGGCCTCAGCCCGCGCTCAGACCGCCGCTGCCCGGCCCGGGCGCGTCCGGCGCCGCACCGTCCCCGGACGGGCCCGGGAGGCCCGCGGCGGCCAGCTCCTGCGCGAGGATGGCGGCCTGGACCCGGCTGCGCAGTCCCAGCTTCGCCAGGATGCGGCTGACGTGCGTCTTCGTGGTCGTCTCCGCCATCGACAGGCGCACCGCGATCTCCCCGTTCGACAGCCCCTCGCCGAGGCAGCCGAGCACCTCCCGCTCCCGCGGCGTCAGCTCCGCCACCGCGGCCGGGTCCGGCGGCACCGGCTCCGGCCGGGCCGCGAACGCGCCGATCAGCCGGCGGGTCACCTGCGGCGCGATGATCCCGTTCCCGGCCGCCACCGTCCGGACCGCCTCCACCAGCCGGTCGGCGTCCACGTCCTTCAGCAGGAACCCGGCGGCGCCCGCCCGCAGCGCCCCGAACACGTACTCGTCCAGGTCGAACGTGGTCAGCACCAGCACGTCCGCGAACGCGGCGATCTGCCGGGTCGCGCTGATCCCGTCCAGCCGCGGCATCCGCACGTCCATCAGCACCACGTCCGGGCGCAGCTCCCGGGCCAGCTCGACGGCCCGCTCCCCGTCGGCCGCCTCGCCGACCACCCGCACGTCCGGCGCCGCGCCGAGGATCAGCACCAGCCCGGCGCGCACCGCCGCCTGGTCGTCGGCCACCAGCACCTCGATCACAGGGCCGCCTCCCCGTCGCGGGCGGGCTCGCCGTCCAGCGGCAGCTCCGCATGGACCAGCCAGCGGCCGCCCTCCGGGCCGGCGGAGAACTCCCCGCCGAGGATCGCCGCCCGCTCCCGCATCCCGACCAGCCCGCTGCCCGACCCCGGCAGGCCCGCGCCGTCCCCGAGCGGGCTGAGCACGTCGATCACCACCCGTCCGCGCGCGTACCCGACCGACACCTCGGCGCGCCCCGGCCCGGCGTGCTTGAGCGCATTGGTCAGCGACTCCTGGACGATCCGGTAGGCGGCCAGCTCGACCGGCGCCGGCAGCTCCGGCAGCCCGCCGGCGGGCCGCAGCCGCGCCGTCAGGTCGGGGCGGGCGGTCCGCTCGACGAGCCGGCCGAGGTCGGCCAGCCGCGGCGCCTGCGCCGGGTCGGCGCCCTCGGCCCCGCCGTCGCGCAGCAGCCCGATCATCCGCCGCATCTCCGCCAGCCCCTGCACGCTGTTCTCCCGGATCACCGTCATCGCCCGGTCCAGGCCCTCCCGGTCCAGGTCCCGGACCTTCAGCACGGCCGAGGAGTGCAGCGCGACGGCGCTCAGATGGTTGGCGATCACGTCGTGCAGCTCGCGCGCCATCCGGGCGCGCTCGGCGCCGACGGCGGCGCGGCGGTCCATCTCGGCGAGCCGCGCCACCTGCCGGGCGCGCTGCCGCTCGGCCTCGGCCCGGGACCGGTGCTCCCGCACGAGCATCGCGGTCAGCACCGGCGTCACCCACACCGTGCCGGCGAGCGCGCCCGCGACCACGCCCACCGCCAGGTCGCGGGCCAGCACGCCGGCCACGGCCAGGACCGCGACGGTCGTGGTGAGGGTCGCGCCGAGCAGCCACTCCGCCGTCCGCTTGGGCCGCCCGTACAGGCTCGCCGCGTACAGCGCGTCCCCGTAGATCATCGCGGTGGCGATCGACGGGCCGAACGCCACGTCGAGGAGGTTGAACGGGGTGGAGACCGCCAGCGCGGTGCGCGGCGCCGTGCGGCGCAGCAGCATCGCCCCGCACAGCCCGGCGAGGGGCAGCAGCCGGAGCCCGCCGGGCCGCCAGTGGTCGCTCCAGGTGCTGTACCCGTGCGCCGCGAGCAGCACCAGCCCGGCCGCCATCGCCGCGGCGGCGATGAGCGCGTCCTGGGGCGTGGTGAGCCGGCGGAGTCGGGAAGGCACGGTCCCATCTCAGCATCCCGCCGCGACCGCCGCGTCCGTCTCGCTGAGGGCGGCGCGTACATCCTTCGTAGGACCCGGAGAACCTCATCGGCGACGACGCCTCGCCCTCCGGCGTCCGCGACCATCGAAATGAGGGCAACCTGAGGGGGGAACGCAGCGTGCGGACAGTCGGAGTCATCGTCGCCGCGGTCGGCTTCCTGTCGGTCGCGTACCACTACACGGGCGGCGGGAACATAGAGCTGATGGAGTGGTCGGAGGGGCACCAGCCGCTCGCGGGCATGGGGATCGGGGTCACCGGGCTGCTCGTCGCCGGGGCGGGCGCGGTCTTCTCCCGGGGGCGGTGACGCCGTGCTCGTCGTCGTCATCGCCGCCTGCGAGGTCGGCTTCTGGGTCGTCCTCGCGGCGGGCCTGGTCGCCCGCTACCCGCTGCGGATGCGCAGGACAGGCGCGGTGCTGCTGCTGGGCGTGCCGGTCGTCGACCTGGTGCTCCTCGTCACCACGGTCGTCGATCTGCGCGGCGGCGCGACCGCCGGGTTCGCCCACGGGCTCGCCGCGGCCTACCTCGGCTACTCGATCGCGTTCGGGCACAGCATGGTCCGCTGGGCCGACGAGCGGTTCGCGCACCGCTTCGCCGGAGGGCCGCCGCCCCGGGGCAAGCCTCGGTACGGCTGGGCGCGCGCCCGCTACGAGTGGGTGGAGTTCGGCAAGGCCGCGCTCGCCACGGCGATCGGCTGCGGCCTGCTGCTGATGATGATCGCGCTGGTCGGCGACCACGACCGCACTGTCGCCCTGACCGGCTGGACGGCCCGGCTCGGGCTCGTCCTCGCGGTCTGGTCGCTGTGGCCGATCACCCACACGCTCTGGCCGTCCAGGCCGAAGAAGGGCGCGGCTAGCCCTCCGCCCGCAGAGCGCGCGCGGCCAAGGTGACGATCGGCAGATCGAACTCGCCCTCGGCGGTCTCCGGCGTCCCGCGCAGGAACCCGACGATGCGCTCGGTCACCGCCGCCCGCTCGGCCTCGTCGAGCACGAGCATGTGCGAGTGCGTCCCGATCGTCGCCGCCATCGACTCGGCCGTGCGGCGCTGCGCGTGCGGGAACTCCGCCCGCTCGAACACCGGGAACCACCGGGTCCCGGGCAGGTCCTTCGGCTGCCAGCGCCGGAACGACACGGTGCTGCGGGAGACCCGCTTCAGCTTCGCGACCCACGGGACCCGGTCGTCGTCGGTGTTCCACAGGCCCGCGAGCACCCCGCCCGCGGCCAGCACCCGGTGGATCTCCGGCAGCGCCCGGTCCAGGTCGAACCAGTGCATCGCCTGCCCGACCAGCACCGCGTCGACCGCCGCGTCCGGCAGCGGGATCGCCTCCGCGCCGCCTTCCAGCGCCCGCACGCCCGGCACCTCGCGGCGCAGCTCGGCCAGCATCGCCGCGTCGGGCTCCACGGCGACGAGCCCGGCGGCGTCGACGCCGTTGCGCAGCAGCACCTGCGTCAGCTTGCCCGTGCCCGCGGCCAGGTCCAGCACCCGCAGCGGACCGCGCCCCGCCACCGGCTCCAGCGCCCACCGCACCGCGGCGCCGGGATAGTCCGGCCGCTCCCGCGCGTACGCCGCCGCGCTCCCGCCGAACGACGCGGCCCGCCGCGCCACCAGCTCCGGATCACTGTCAGGAAAGGCGTCCTTCACATCGCCCCACCCTAGGGCCCCCCGCGTTCCGGACGCGCGAAAGGCCGCGGCCCGGGTGGGGACGCGGCCTCGCGGCGGTGCGGGTCAGACGTTGAAGCCGAGGGCGCGCAGCTGGTCGCGGCCGTCTTCGGTGATCTTGTCCGGGCCCCACGGCGGCAGCCAGACCCAGTTGATCTTGACGTCCTTGACCAGGCCCTCCAGCGCGCTGTGCGCCTGGTCCTCGATCACGTCCGTGAGCGGGCAGGCGGCGCTGGTGAGGGTCATGTCCAGGGTGACGACCTCGTCGGCCAGGTTCACCCCGTACACCAGGCCGAGGTCGACCACGTTGATGCCGAGCTCGGGGTCGACGACGTCCCTCAGCGCCTCGAGGATCTCCTCGTCCGGGACGGTGCCGGCCGCCGCGGCGGTCGCGGGGGTCGCCGGGGTCTCCTCCGGTGCGGTCTCGCTCATGATGCCTCTCCGAGTGCGCGGGCGGTCGCGTCCTTCCACGCCATCCAGGCGAGCAGGGCGCACTTGATCCTGGCGGGGTACTTCGACACCCCGGCGAAGGCGACGGCGTCCTCGAGGACGTCCTCGTCCGGCTCGGTGTCCTGGCCGCGCGACTGCATCAGCGCCAGGAACTCCTCGCCGACCGCCATCGCCTCCTTCACCGACTTGCCGATGATGAGGTCGGACATCACCGACGCGCTGGCCTGGCTGATCGAGCAGCCCATGGCGTCGTAGGAGACGTCCGCCACGGTGGCGTCCTGGCCGTCGCCCTCCAGATGGACGCGGAGGGTGACCTCGTCGCCGCAGGTCGGGTTGACGTGGTGCGCCTCGCCCTCGTACGGCTCCCGCAGCCCCTTGTGATGGGGGTTGCGGTAATGGTCCAGGATGACCTCCTGGTACATCGCCTCCAGCTGCATGGCGTCCTTTCCAAGCCTTTCTCGCTACAACCGGGCCGCGGCGCCGGCTGTTCCTGCGGCCGTCACGACACGGTGCCGAAGAACTTCTGCGCGTGCCGCACCCCGTCGGCGAGCGCGTCCACGTCCGCCGGGGTGTTGTAGAGGTAGAACGTCGCCCGGGTGGTCGCCGGGATGGCGAAGCGGCGGCAGATCGGCCACGCGCAGTGGTGCCCGACCCGCACCTCGACGCCGAGGTCGTCCAGGACCTGCCCGACGTCGTGGGGGTGGATGTCCTCGACGGTGAACGACACCGCGCCGCCGCGCGCCTCGGTGGTGCCCGGGCCGATGATCCGGACGCCGGGGATCTCGCCGAGCAGCTCCAGCGAGCGGGCGACCAGCGCCTCCTCGTGGGCGTGCACGCGGTCCATGCCGATCTCGGCGAGGTAGTCGCAGGCCTCGCCGAGCCCGATGGCCTGCGCGGTCATCGGGACGCCGGCCTCGAACCGCTGCGGCGGCGGCATGAACGTGGTCGCCTCCATGCGGACGACCTCGATCATGGATCCGCCGGTGATGAACGGCGGCATCGCCTCGAGCAGCTCCGTCCGGCCCCACAGCACGCCGATGCCGGTCGGGCCGCACATCTTGTGCCCGGAGAAGGCCAGGAAGTCGGCGCCGAGCTCGGCGACGTCGACCGGCTGGTGCGGGACCGACTGCGCGCCGTCCAGCAGGACGAGCGCGCCGACGGCGTGCGCCCGGTCGGCGATCTTCTTGATCGGCGGGACCGTTCCGAGGACGTTCGACTGGTGCGTCAGCGCGACGATCTTGGTGCGCTCGTTGACCAGCCCGTCGAGGTCCTCCAGGTCGAGGCGGCCCTCGTCGGTGATGCCGAACCAGCGCAGCGTCGCGCCCGTGCGCTGGCAGAGCTGCTGCCACGGGACGAGGTTGGCGTGGTGCTCCATCTCCGAGACGACGATCTCGTCACCGGGGCCGACCTTGAACCGCTCGGCCTCGGGGCCGGCGGTCGCGGCGTTGCTCATCGCGTACGCCACGAGGTTGATGGCCTCGGTGGCGTTCTTGGTGAACACGATCTCGCCGGGCGTCGCGCCGATGAACCGGGCGATCGACGCGCGGGCGTTCTCGTACGCCTCGGTCGCCTCCTCGGCGAGCAGGTGCGCGCCGCGGTGCGGGGCCGCGTTGTGCCGCTCGTAGAACTCGCGCTCGGCGTCCAGCACCCGCGTCGGCTTCTGCGACGTCGCGCCCGAGTCGAGGTACACCAGCGGGCGCCCGCCGCGGACGGTGCGCTGCAGCAGCGGGAAGTCCTTCTTCAGCTCCTCGGGAAGCAGCGCCCCCTCGGACAGAAGCGTCATGCCGTCGCCTCCGCCTTCACGTACTTCTCGTAGCCCTCGTTCTCGAGCTGGTCGGCCAGCTCCGGGCCGCCCTCGGCGACGACGCGGCCGGCGGCGAACACGTGCACGAAGTCCGGCTTCACGTACCGCAGGATCCGCGTGTAGTGCGTGATCAGCAGGACGCCGGTCTCGCCCGCGGCGGAGAACCGGTTGACGCCCTCGGAGACGACCTTCAGCGCGTCCACGTCCAGGCCGGAGTCGGTCTCGTCCAGCACGGCGACCTTCGGCTTGAGCATCTCCAGCTGGAGGATCTCGTGCCGCTTCTTCTCGCCGCCGGAGAAGCCCTCGTTCAGGCTGCGCTGCGCGAACGCCGGGTCGATGGACAGCTCGTCCATCGCCTGCTTCATCTCCTTGGAGAACTCGCGCAGCTTCGGCGCCTGCCCGCGCACCGCGGTGACCGCCGAGCGCAGGAAGTTCGACACCGAGACGCCCGGCACCTCGACCGGGTACTGCATCGCCAGGAACAGCCCGGCGCGGGCGCGCTCGTCGACCGTCATCGCGAGCACGTCCTCGCCGTCCAGCGTCACGGTGCCGGACGTCACCGCGTACTTGGGGTGACCGGCGATCGCGTAGGCGAGGGTGGACTTGCCGGAGCCGTTCGGCCCCATCAGCGCGTGGGTCTCGCCGGCCTTGACGGTCAGGTCGACCCCGCGCAGGATCTCCTTCGTCCCGTCGGAGCCGTCGGAGACGGAGACGTGGAGGTCGCGGATCTCAAGCGTGGCCATGATGGTTGTCGTTCCTCAATCGTCGGAGCCGAGCGAGACGTAGACGTCGCCGTCCTCGACCTTGACCTTGTAGGTGGCGACCGGCTGCGTGGCCGGCGGGTTGGTGGGCTTGCCGGTGCGCAGGTCGAAGCAGGACCCGTGCAGCCAGCACTCGATCGTGCCGTTGTAGATCTCGCCCTCGGACAGCGAGACCTCGGCGTGCGAGCAGATGTCGTTGACGGCGTACACCTCGCCGCCGGTGCGCGCCAGCGCCACCGGCGTGTCGCCGATCTCGACGCCGAGCGCCCCGTCGTCGGGGATCTCCTCGAGCGCGCACACCTTCACGTAGCTCATCGCTCGTCCGCCCGGACGTCCAGCTCGGCCTCGATCGCCTCGGCGACCTTCTCACGCACCTCCGCGACCTCGATCCGCTCGATCAGCTGGCCGAGGTAGCCGCGCACCACCATGCGGCGCGCCTCGTCGAAGGTGATGCCGCGCGCCTGCAGGTAGAACAGGTGCTCGTCGTCGAGCCGCCCGGACGCCGAGGCGTGCCCGGCGCCGGCGACCTCGCCGGTGAGGATCTCCAGGTTCGGCACCGAGTCGACCCGCGTCCCGTCGGTCAGCACGAGGTTGCGGTTCAGCTCGTAGGTGTCGGTGCCCTCCGCCTCCGCGCGGATGATCACGTCGCCGATCCACACGGCGTGCGCGTCCTGGTCCTGCAGCGCGCCGCGGTAGTCGACGCGGCTGCGGCAGTTCGGCACGGTGTGGTCGATCAGCAGCCGGTGCTCCAGGTGCTGGCCGCCGTCGACGAAGTACACCCCGTACAGCTCGGCGTCGCCGCCGGGCCCGTCGTAGGCGACGGACGGGGAGATCCGCACCAGGTCGCCGCCGAGCGAGACGTTGTGCGAGACGAACCGGGCGTCGCGCCCCAGCTTCGCGTGCTGGTGCGAGACGTGCACGCTGTCGTCCGCCCAGTCCTGCAGGCTGATCACCGAGAGGCGGGCGCCGTCGCCGACGACGAACTCGACGTTGTCGGCGTAGGTCGCCGAGCCGCGGTGCGCGAGCACCACGGTCGCCTCGGCGAACGGCTCCAGGATCACGGTGGTGTGCCCGTAGGCGGCGGCCGACGCGTCCTCGCCGCGCAGCCGGACGACGGTCGGCGCCGAGGCGACGACCTCCTTCGGCACGGTGACGACGGTGGCCTGCGTGAACGACGTCCACGCCTGGGCGCTGACCCGGTCGGCGGGCACGTAGGCCTTGCCGAGCCGGGCGTCGTCGCGGCCGACGGTCTCCACGCGCACCTCGGGCGCCGCCTCGACCTCGGCGATGACCTTGCCGTTCGCCTCGGCGGTGCCGTTGTGCAGGCCGCGCAGCCGGCGCAGCGGGGTGAACCGCCACTCCTCCTCGCGGCCGGTGGGCACGTCGAAGTCGCCCACCTCGTACGATGCCTTCTCGTGCAGGGTCGAGAGCGGCTTTCCGGTCTCCAGCCCCATCAGCCGACTGCCCCTTCCATCTGCAGCTCGATGAGCCGGTTCAGCTCGAGGGCGTACTCCATCGGCAGCTCGCGCGCGATCGGCTCGACGAACCCGCGCACGATCATCGCCATGGCCTCGTCCTCGGTCATGCCGCGGCTCATGAGGTAGAACAGCTGGTCCTCCGACACCTTGGAGACGGTGGCCTCGTGGCCCATCTCCACGTCGTCCTCGCGGACGTCGACGTAGGGGTAGGTGTCGGACCGGCTGATCTGGTCGACCAGCAGCGCGTCGCACTTGACGGTGGACTTGCTGTGCTCGGCGCCCTCCTGGATCTGCACCAGCCCGCGGTAGGACGTGCGGCCGCCGCCGCGCGCCACCGACTTGGAGATGATGCTGCTGGAGGTGTTCGGCGCGGCGTGCACCATCTTGGCGCCGGCGTCCTGGTGCTGGTCCTCGCCGGCGAACGCGATCGACAGGGTCTCGCCCTTGGCGTGCTCGCCGAGCAGGTAGATCGCCGGGTACTTCATGGTGACCTTGGAGCCGATGTTGCCGTCGACCCACTCCATGGTGGCGCCCTCGTAGGCGACGGCGCGCTTGGTCACCAGGTTGTAGACGTTGTTCGACCAGTTCTGGATGGTCGTGTAGCGGACGCGGGCGTCCTTCTTCACGACGATCTCGACGACGGCGGAGTGCAGCGAGTCCGACTTGTAGATCGGCGCGGTGCAGCCCTCGACGTAGTGGACGTAGGAGCCCTCGTCGGCGATGATCAGCGTCCGCTCGAACTGGCCCATGTTCTCGGTGTTGATCCGGAAGTAGGCCTGCAGCGGGATCTCCACGTGCACGCCCGGCGGCACGTAGATGAACGAGCCGCCCGACCACACGGCGGTGTTGAGCGCGGCGAACTTGTTGTCGCCGACCGGGATCACGGAGCCGAAGTACTCCTGGAAGATCTCCGGGTGCTCGCGCAGGCCGGTGTCGGTGTCGACGAAGATGACGCCCTTCTCCTCAAGGTCCTCGCGGATCTTGTGGTAGACGACCTCCGACTCGTACTGGGCCGCGACGCCGGCGATGAGGCGCTGCTTCTCCGCCTCGGGGATGCCGAGCTTGTCGTAGGTGTTCTTGATGTCCTCGGGGAGTTCCTCCCAGGACGCCGCCTGCTTCTCGGTGGAGCGGACGAAGTACTTGATGTTCTCGAAGTCGATGGCCGACAGGTCCGAGCCCCAGGTGGGCATCGGCTTCTTGTCGAACAGCCGCAGCCCCTTGAGGCGCAGGTCGAGCATCCAGTCCGGCTCGTTCTTCTTGCCCGAGATGTCGCGGACGACGTCCTCGTTCAGGCCGCGCCGCGCCGAGGCCCCGGCCTCGTCGGAGTCGGCCCAGCCGAACTTGTACCTGTCGAGCCCCTCCAGCTCGGGGTGGGCTGTAGTCATAGGGACGTCCTCCCGGACTCCTCGTCGGTCAGTGTGTGTTCGGGGGAGCTCTCCCCCGCGTCCCCGCCAGGGGCGACGCTCGCGGCGGGACCGTCCGCCCGCTCGGTCCCGCACAGGGAGCGCGAGCTGACGTGGGTGGTGCAGATCCCGTCGCCGTGGGCGATGGTGGCCAGCCGCTGGACGGGGGTGCCCAGCAGCCGGCTGAACGCCTCGGTCTCGGCCTCGCACAGCTGCGGGAACTCCGCCGCCACGTGCGCGACCGGGCAGTGGTGCTGGCACAGCTGCTCGCCGGCGCCCTGCGGCGCCTTGGCGGCGGCGGCCGCGTAGCCGTCGCCGGACAGCGCCTCGGCGAGCGTGCGGACCCGCTGCTGCGGCGGCGCGTCCTGCACGACGGGCCGGTAGCGCCGTTCGAGGTCGGCGATCTGCCGGCGGGCGAACTCGGCGACCGCGTGGTCGCCGGCCGTCTCGGCCAGGAACCGCAGCGCGCTGCTCGCCAGGTCGTCGTAGGCGTGCACGAACGCGTTGCGCCCCGCGTCGGTGATCGCGAACCACTTGGCGGGCCGGCCGCGGCCGCGGCGGGTCTGCGGCGTGCGCGCCTTGCGGATCTCGATCATGCCCTCGGCCAGCAGCGCGTCCAGGTGCCGGCGGACCGCGGCGGGCGTGAGGCCCATGCGCTCGCCCAGCGTGGACGCCGTGACCGGGCCGTGCTCGAGGATCAGCCGGGCCACCCGGGCGCGGGTGTCGCGCTCGGTGTGGGAGCCGGCAGGCGGCATGCCGGAAGGGCGCACGGGTGCGCTCTCCGGGGTCGCCTGATCCTCGCTCACGTTTTTCACAACATCAGTGTGCCGTAATTACTTCCCTCGAAACACCGGAACGAGAATGTTCTGGCTCACGCAGGTTAGCCTTACCTAACCTGGGCGTTCTCGGTCTGCGAAACCGCCCGCGCCCCGCGCGGCAGGACCAGCACCGGGCACGGCGCCGCACGGACGATCTTGCCGGAGCCCTCGCCGAGGAACACCTTGCGCAGCGGGCCGTCGTGGCTGGACGCGCAGGCCAGCAGCTCCCCCGGCAGCATATCGACGGCGGCCAGCGCCTTGGCCGTCCCCGTCCCGGCCACCGCCTCGGTCCGGACCGCCAGGCCGTCGCCCGCGGCGGCGAGCCGCCCGGCGGCGTGCGCGAGGTCCCGCTCGGCCCGGTCCAGCTGCCGCGCCATGACGTCGTCGGCGTTGCGGAACCGGGCGGCGAGCCCCGGCGGCCTGAGGACGAGCGTCACCAGCCGGACCGGCAGCGCCAGCGCCCGGGCGGCCCGCGCGGCCGCCTCCAGCGGGCCGTCGGTGTCCGGCCGCCTCCAGTACGCCACGGTGAGCCGCTCGAACTGGTCGGGGGCGCGGGCCGCGTACCCGCGCGGCGCCAGCAGCACCGGCACCGGAGAGCCGTGCAGGAGCTGGTCGGCGGTGCTGCCGATCGCGACGCGCCCGCGCCGGCCGCGCGGCGCCGAGCCGATCACGATCACGTCCGCGCCGGTCTCGGCGGCCACCTCGATCAGCCCGCGCCCGCTGCCCCGGTGCGCGTGCACCCGCAGGTCCAGGCGCCGCTCCGCGACGTTCAGCTCCGCCAGCCGCCCGGCGGCCCGCTCCAGTGCGTCCCCCGCCCGGTCCTTCAGGTAGCCGACCCATTCGGCGTCGACCGAGCCGGGCCCCCGCGCGGGCCAGGCGGGCGGATGCACGTTCGCGACGGTCAGCCGCACGTCCGCCACGGTGCGCGGCGCCGTCACCCCCCGCAGGACCAGTGCGGCGAGCGCCAGCGCGTCGTCGCCCCGCTCGTCCGGCGAGTATCCGGCCAGGACGCGCGCGACCCGCGGCTCCCGTCCGCCCGCCTCGCTCATCGCGGCTCCTCCCCCGGACCGCCGGGCGGCTCGGCCGCCAGGTGCGAATGGCGGCGCCCGTACAGGAAGTAGGCGAGGAGCCCGACCAGGGTCCACAGCGCGAACACGATCCAGGTCACGCTGCCCAGCCCGACCATCAGGTACACGCAGAGCGCGACGCCGATCAGCGGGGTCAGCGGATAGAACGGCGTGCGGAAGCTGCGCGGCAGTTCCGGCCTGGTGCGGCGCAGCACGATGACGCCCACACTCACCAGCGCGAACGCGAACAGCGTGCCGATGCTCGTGGCGTCGACCAGCCGGCCCAGCGGGACGACGGCGGCGAGGACGCCGATGAACGCCGCGACGATGACGGTGTTGGCCACCGGCACCGCCCGGCCCGGGCTCACCCGCTGGAACACGTGCGGGACGAGGCCGTCCCGCGACATCGCGAACAGGATGCGGGTCTGCCCGTACATGACCGTGAGGACGACGCTGGCGATGGCGACCACCGCCCCGAGGGACAGGATCATCGACGGCCAGGCCCGCCCGGTCGCCCGGTCCAGCACCAGGGCCAGCGACGCCTCCGAGCCGCTCAGCGAGAACCGCGTCCAGTGCATCGCGCCGACGGCGGCGAGCCCGACCAGCACGTACACCGCCGTCACGATCGCCAGCGACAGCACGATCGCCAGGGGCAGGTCCCGGCGCGGGTTGCGGGCCTCCTCGCCGGCCGTGGACGCGGCGTCGAACCCGATGTAGGAGAAGAACACCTTGGACCCGGCCGCGCTGATCCCCGCCCAGCCCATCGGCGCGAACGGCCGCAGGTTCCCCGAGCGGAACGCGGTGAACGCGACGGCGCAGAAGAACAGCAGCACCGCGATCTTCAGGAACACCATGACCGTGTTGGCACGAGCGCTCTCGGACGTGCCGCGCAGCAGCAGGAGCGCCGCGATCACCACCACGACGACGGCGGGCACGTTGACGAGCCCGCCGGACCCCGGCGGGTTGCTGATCGCGGCGGGCATCGTGCCGCCGACCGCCTTGTCGAAGAACTCGTTGAGGTAGGAGCCCCAGCCGACCGCGACGGCCGACACCGAGACCGCGTACTCCAGCAGCAGGCACCACCCGCACACCCACGCCACCAGCTCGCCGAGCGTCGCGTAGGCGTAGGAGTACGAGGAGCCCGACACCGGGATCGTCCCGGCCAGCTCGGCGTAGGACAGCGCGGAGAACAGCGCCGTGACCGCCGCGAGCACGAACGACAGCACCACCGCCGGACCCGCCAGCGGCACCGCCTCCCCCAGCACGACGAAGATCCCGGTGCCGAGCGTGGCGCCCACGCTGAACAGGGTGAGCTGGAGCAGGCTCATCGAGCGCTTCAGCTCGCCGCCCTCGCCGTGCCCGCCCTCGGCGACGATCCGGTCGACCGGCTTGGTCCGCAGCAGCGTCCGCGCGAACGACCGGCCGCCCGCCCCGGCCGTCACCGAGCGCTCCGGCACCCGCACGGCGGCGCGTTCGAAGCCCGACGCGGCGGCGCGCTCAAAGGCCCGCTCCCACGGCGCTCACAGCGTGCTCGCCAGCGGCCAGGTCGCGTTCGGCGTCACGATCGTGCCGGCGGTGCCCGCGAGGATCTCGACGCACTCGTCCAGCAGCCCGATCGCGGCCATGTCGCCGGTCCGCTCCACGAACCCGGTGACGGCGGCGACCTTCGGGCCCATCGACCCGTCCGGGAACGCCTCGCCGCGCAGCTCGAACGGGGTGGTGTGGGTGATCGCCTCCTCCCGGCCGGTCCCGTAGCCGCGCATGACGTTCGGGACGTCGGTCAGGATCAGCAGCGCGTCCGCGTCCAGCGTCTCGGCCAGCACCGACGCGGTGCAGTCCTTGTCGATCACCGCCTCGACGCCCTCCAGCCGGCCGACGTCGTTACGGAACACCGGGATGCCGCCGCCGCCCGCGCACACCACGACCGTTCCGGCCCGCACCAGCTCCCGGATCAGCCGCGTCTCGATCACCCGCTGCGGCTTCGGCGAGGGCACCACGCGGCGCCAGCGGTCCCCGTCCGGGCGGACCGTCCAGCCGTACTCGGCGGCCAGCCGCTCCGCCTCCTCGCGCTCGTACACCTGCCCGACGAACTTGGTCGGGTTCTGGAACGCCGGGTCGACCGCGGACACCAGGGTCTGGTTGACCATCGCCATCACCTGGCGGCCGGGCAGCGCGTTCTGCAGCGCCTGCAGCAGCCAGTACCCGATCATCCCCTGCGTCTCGGCGCCGATCGTGTCCAGCGGGTAGGGCCGGGTCAGCCGGGCGTCGTTCTGGCTCTCCAAAGCCAGCACCCCGACCTGCGGGCCGTTGCCGTGCGTGACGATCAGCTCGTGCTTCTCGGCGAGCGGCGCGAGCGCCCGGACGGCCCGGTCAACGTTCGCCCGCTGGAGCTCCGCGTCGGGCGTCTCACCGCGCTTGACCAGCGCGTTCCCACCGAGCGCGACGACGACGCGCATGTCCCCCCTCCCCCCGCGGCCCCGGTGCGACCGCTCAGCCGAGCGTCGCGACCAGCACGGCCTTGATCGTGTGCATCCGGTTCTCGGCCTCGTCGAACACGATCGAGGCGTCCGACTCGAACACCTCCTCGGTGACCTCCAGCGCCTCCAGGCCGCTCCTGCGGTGGATCTCCTCCCCGACCGCGGGCTCCCGGTTGTGGAAGGCGGGCAGGCAGTGCATGAACCTCGCGTCCGGGTTGCCCGTCGCGCGCATGACCTCCGCGTTCACCTGGTAGGGCCGCAGCAGCGCGATGCGCTCGTCCCAGACCTCGGCGGGCTCGCCCATCGACACCCACACGTCGGTGAGGACGAAGTCGGCGCCGCGCACCCCCTGCGCCACGTCCTCGGTGATGGTGATCTCCGCGCCGGTCCGCGCGGCGACCGCGTTGGCGGGCTTGACGACCGTCTCCTCGTCAGGCCACAGCGCCCTCGGCGCGACGATCCGGACGTCCATGCCCAGCAGCGCCCCCGCGGCCACGTACGAGTGCCCCATGTTGTTGCGGGCGTCGCCCAGGTAGGCGTAGGTGACGTCGTGCAGGGGCTTGTCGCTGTGCTCGCGCATGGTGAGCATGTCGGCGAGCATCTGCGTCGGATGCCACTCGTCGGTCAGCCCGTTCCACACCGGGACGCCCGCGTACTCGGCCAGCTCCTCCACGTACCGCTGCCGGGAGCCCCGGTACTCGATGCCGTCGAACATCCGGCCCAGCACGCGGGCGGTGTCCTTCATCGACTCCTTGTGCCCGATCTGGGACCCGGACGGGTCCAGGTAGGTCGTGTGGGCGCCCTGGTCGTGCGCGGCGACCTCGAACGCGCAGCGCGTCCGGGTCGAGGTCTTCTCGAAGATCAGCGCGATGTTGCGGCCCTCCAGGCGGCGCCGCTCGGTCCCGCTGTACTTGGCGGCCTTCAGCTCCGCCGCCAGGTCGATGAGGAAGCCGAACTCCTTCGGGTCGAGGTCCAGCTCGCGGATGAAGCTGCGCCCGCGCAGGTTGTAGGCCATCGGTCCCCGGTCTCCCGTTCGGCATGCCGTCAGGCCACCGGCCCGCCCCCGGTGACAGGCCGAGAGCTTCCCTCCGCCCCGGGAGGCGAAACCAGACCCGGCCGGGGCCCGCCGACCGCGCTCCGCGCTTTTACCCGGCCTTCACCCGCCGCACCGGCGGCACCCGGCGCGGAGCCCTCGGGGAGCGGACCTAAACTCAATGCCATGACAACCCCCGGAGACGGCGCCGTCGAGCTGCACGCGCTCGTCAAGCGCTATGGCACGGCGACGGCCGTGGACGGCCTGTCGTTCGGCGCCGCCCGGGGCGCCGTCACCGCCCTGCTCGGCCCCAACGGCGCGGGCAAGACCACCACGATCGAGATCTGCGAGGGATTCCGCCGCGCCGACGCGGGCACCGTCCGCGTCCTCGGCCTGGACCCGGCCGCCGACGCGCGGGCGCTCAAGCCCCGCGTCGGGGTGATGCCGCAGTCCGGCGGCGTGCCCGGCACCGCCAAGGGCGGCGAGTTCCTGCGGCTGGTCGCCTCGTTCCACGCCACGCCGCTCGACCCGGCGGCGCTGCTGGAGCGGCTCGGCCTCACCGAGCACGCCCGCACCCCGTTCCGCCGCATGTCGGGCGGCCAGCAGCAGCGGCTGTCGCTCGCGGTCGCCGTGGTCGGACGGCCGGAGCTGGTCTTCCTCGACGAGCCCACCACCGGCCTCGACCCGCAGGCGCGCCACGCCACCTGGGAGCTCATCGAGGAGCTGCGCACCGCCGGCGTCTCCGTCGTGCTCACCACGCACAACATGGAGGAGGCCGAGCGGCTCGCCGACCGGGTCGTGATCGTCGACCACGGCAAGGTCGTGGCCGAGGGCAGCCCCCCGGAGCTGACCGGCGCCGAGCGGCAGCTGCGCTTCCGCGCCCGGCCCGGCCTCGGGCTGGAGGAGCTGCTGTCGGCGCTGCCCGCCGGCAGCGCCGCCAAGGAGTCGCCCGCCGGGCACTACCTGATCGAGGCCGACGTCCGGCCCGAGCTGCTCGCCACCGTCACCGCCTGGTGCGCCTCGCACGGCGTGATGACCGAGGACCTGCGGATCGAGCGCCGCACGCTGGAGGACGTCTTCCTCGAACTGACCGGACGGGAGCTGCGCTCATGACCACCACACCGGCGGCGACGCCCGCGGCCGCGCCGGCCGCGCTGGACCTGTCGCCCGCGCCGGGCGCCGTCCCGCTGCCACGGATGATCATGTCGCAGGCGGGCTACGAGTTCCGGGCCGTGGTGCGCAACGGCGAGCAGCTGCTGCTCACCCTGATCATCCCGGTGGTGCTGCTGACGCTGTTCAGCGCCACCTCGCTGCTGGACCTCGGCTCCGGCCGCCGCGTCGACTTCCTCGCCCCCGGCATCCTCGCGCTCGCGGTGATGTCCACGGCGTTCACCGGGCAGGCGATCGGCACCGGCTTCGAGCGCCGCTACGGCGTGCTCAAGCGGCTCGGCGCCACGCCGCTGCCGCGCGGCGGGCTGATCGCCGCCAAGACCCTGTCGGTGGTCGCGGTCGAGATCCTGCAGGCGGTCGTGGTGTGCGCGGTCGCGCTGGCGCTCGGCTGGCACCCGCACGGCGACCCCGTGTCGGTGATCGTCCTGCTGCTGCTCGGCACCGCCGCGTTCAGCGGGTTCGGGCTGCTGATGGCCGGGACGCTGCGCGCCGAGGCCACCCTCGCCGCCGCGAACCTGGTCTACATCCTGCTGCTGGCCGTCGGCGGCGTGGTGTTCCCGCTCGACAAGTTCCCGGGCGCCGTCCGGGACGTGCTGGAGCTGCTGCCGATCTCGGCGCTCGCCGACGGGCTGCGCCAGGTGCTGCAGCACGGCGCGGCGTTCCCCGGCAAGCCGCTGCTGGTCCTCGCGGTGTGGGCCGCCGCCGGTCTCGCCCTCGCCGCCCGCTTCTTCCGCTGGGAGTGATCGTTGGCACTCGCTGATGCGCCCGGTTCCGTCGGCGGCGCGACCCGGGCGCCCGGCCGCGCCCGGCCGCTCTCGCTCGGGTCGGTGCCGCCGCCCGCCATGATCCTGCTCGGCATCGTGTCCGTGCAGGTCGGCGCGGGCCTGGCCAAGCACCTGTTCGAGCGGCTGCCGCCGACGTCGGTGGTGTCGATCCGGCTGCTGGCGTCCGCGCTGGTGCTGGGCTTCCTCGCCCGCAAGGGGTTGCGCACGATCGTCCGGGACCACTCCTGGACGAGCCTGGCCGTCGTCGCCGGCTACGGCATCGCGCTGGCCGCCATGAACTTCGCGTTCTACCAGGCGCTGTCGCGGATCCCCCTCGGTGTGGCGGTGACCATCGAGTTCCTCGGGCCGCTGTCGGTCGCGATCGTCGGCTCCCGGCGCCCGCGGGACCTGCTGTGGGTCGCGCTGGCGGGCGCGGGCGTGGTGATGCTCGCCCGCGGCGGCGGCGACGTCAACCTCGCCGGGATCGCGTTCGCGCTGGTCGCCGCGATCGGCTGGGCCTGCTACATCCTGCTCACCGCCGCCACCGGCCGGCGGTTCCCCGGCACCACCGGCCTCGCCCTCGCCAGCATCATCGGCACCGTGGTCATGCTGCCCGGCGGCATCGCCGCCGGCGGCGGCGCCGTGTTCGACCCGTGGCTGCTGCTGATCGGCCTCGGCGTCGGCCTGCTGTCGTCGGTCATCCCCTACTCGCTGGAGCTGGAGGCGCTGCGGCGGGTGCCCGCCCAGGTGTTCGGCATCCTGATGAGCCTGGAGCCCGCCGTCGCCGCGCTGGTGGGGGTGCTCGTCCTCGGCGAGGTCCTCTCCGGACGGCAGTGGATCGCGATCGGCTGCGTCATCGTCGCCTGCGCGGGCGCCACGCGCAGCCGGAAGAACCCGCCGGAGGCGCCCGAGGCGTGACGCCCGCGCCCCGGCGGCCGCCCGGACGAATCGGATCCGCCGCGGCGGGGCATGGGCAGGACGAGCGCGCCGGGCGGGCGGGCATGGCAGGATCGGTGGAAGGATCACCGCAGGAGCACCCGAGCAGCACCACCCCAGCAGAGAGGAGCCGCCGTGACCGGCCGGACCGATGACCAGGGACTGCCGCCGGAGTTCTTCGAGGCGGGGCCCGCGTCGTTCGTCGACTTCCTGCGCCAGCACTCGCCCGACCTGCTGCCCGTCAACCGGGTGCCGGACGCCGGGACCGTCCCCGCGCTGCCGCACGGCACCACCGTGCTGGCGCTGACGATCCCGGGCGGCGTCATGATGGCGGGCGACCGCCGCGCCACCCAGGGCAACCGGATCGCCTACCGGGAGCTGGACAAGGTCCAGCGCGCCGACGAGTACTCCGCGGTGGCGTTCGCCGGGACCGTCGGGCTCGCCCTGGAGATGGTCCGGCTGTTCCAGGTGGAGCTGGAGCACTACGAGAAGATGGAGACGGTCCCGCTGTCGCTGCCGGGCAAGGCCCGCCGGCTCGGCGCCGTCATCCAGGCCAACCTCGCCCAGGCCCTCCAGGGCCTCGCGGTCGTCCCGCTGTTCGCCGGGTACGACCCCGACGCCGACGACGCCCGGATCTACACCTACGACATCACCGGCGCCCCGCAGCTCGCCCGCGACTACCACGCGGACGGCTCCGGCTCCCCCTACGCGCTGGGCGCGCTGAAGAAGCTGTACCGGCCCGACCTGTCGGTCGAGGACGCGGCGACGGTGTGCGTCCAGGCCCTGTACGACGCGGCCGACGACGACACCGCCACCGGCGGGCCCGACCCGTCCCGGCGGATCTACCCGACGGTCGCGGCCGTCACCGCGGACGGCTACCGGCAGCTGCCCGAGGAGGAGGTCTCCGCGATCGCCGCCGAGGTGCTGGAGGGCCGGATGCGCCACCCGAACGGCCCGGTCGCGCCGCTGCGCTGACCGGCTCGGTGACGGCGGCGGGGGCCGCGGCGCCGGACCGGCGCCGCGGCCCCCGCCGATCTCCGGGGAACCCGGGGCGATCTCCGGAAACGTCGTACCCGGCTCCTAGACTCGGCGTATGGCACGCGCGAACGATGAGGCCGCCGCCCTCATCCAGGAACTGGCCGACCTGCTCTCCATCACCGGCGGCGACGCCTTCAAGATCCGGGCGTACGAGAAGGCCGCACGGGCGATCGCGGGCCACCCCGACGACATCTCCGGGCTCGACCTGGCCGGGCTGCGCAAGATCCCGACGGTCGGCGACGCGATCGCCAAGAAGGTCCTCGACTACACCACCACCGGCACGATCCGGCAGGTCGAGGAGCTGCGCGCGCAGATCCCGGCGGGCGTCCGCGCCCTCACCGCGATCCCGACGCTCGGCCCGAAGAAGGCCCTGGCCGTCTACGAGGAGCTCGGCATCTCCTCGGTCGACGAGCTGGCCGAGGCCATCGAGGCGGGCCGGCTGCGCGGGCTGAAGGGCTTCGGCGCCAAGACCGAGGAGAACATCCTGCGCGGCATCGAGCTGATGCGCAGCTCCGGCGAGCGGGTCCTGGTGGACGCCGCGGCGGGCGTCGCCGACGAGATCGTCGCGGCGCTGTCGGCGCTGCCGCAGGTCGAGCGGTGCGCGCACGCCGGGTCGCTGCGCCGGATGCGCGAGACGATCGGCGACGTCGACGTGCTCGCCGCGTCCACCGACCCGCATCCGATCATGGAGGCGTTCGTCGCGCTGCCGATCGTCGCGGAGGTGGTCGTCGGCGGCGACAAGAAGACCTCGATCCGCACCGACCGGGGCCTGCAGGTCGACCTGCGGGTCGTCCCGCCGGAGGCGTGGGGCGCGGCGATGCAGTACTTCACCGGCTCGCAGGCGCACAACATCCGCACCCGCGAGATCGCGGTGAAGGCGGGGCTGAAGCTGTCGGAGTACGGCCTGTTCGACGCCGACTCCGGCGACCTGATCGTGTCCAGGACCGAGGACGAGGTCTACGACCGGCTCGGCCTGCCCTGGATCCATCCGGCGCTCCGCGAGGACACCGGGGAGATCGAGGCGGCGCTGAAGGGCGAGCTGCCCGCCCTGGTCACCGTCGAGGACCTGCGCGGCGACCTGCACAGCCACACCGACCTCACCGACGGCATCGCGTCCCTGGAGGACATGGTCGCCGCAGCCGCCGACCGGGGCCTGGAGTACTACGCGATCACCGACCACGCGCCGAACCTGTTCATGCAGCGCATGACGGACGAGAAGATGCTCGCCCAGCGCGAGCGGGTCCGCGAGCTGCAGAAGCAGTACCCGAACCTGGTGCTGCTGCACGGCACCGAGCTGAACATCGACCCCGACGGCGAGGTCGACTGGGACGCCGATTTCCTCGCGGAGTTCGACGTGTGCGTGGCGTCCGTCCACTCGCACTTCACGCAGGACGAGGCGGACATGACGCGGCGGCTCGTCCGGGCGTGCGAGAACCCGCACGTCCACGTGATCGGGCATCCGACGGCGCGCAGCATCGGCCGCCGCCCGCCGGTGAACGCCGACTGGGACGAGGTGTTCCGCGCCGCGGCCCGCACCGGCACGGCGATGGAGATCGACTCGTTCCCCGACCGGCTCGACCTGCCCGCCGACCTGATCCGCCGCGCCAAGCGGTTCGGCGTGCGGTTCTCCATCGACACCGACGCGCACTCGATAGGGCACCACCGCAACATCCGCTACGGGGTCGGGACGGCCCAGCGGGGCTGGCTGACGCCCGACGACGTGATCAACACCTGGCCGCTGGACCGCCTGCGCGCGTTCCTCGGCAAGGGCTGAGCGGGGCGCGCGCCCGCCGGGGCGGCTCAGGCGGGCTGCGGGGCCTCGGCGGGACGCGCCGCCACCGTGCGCGGCTGCGCGTCCGGCATGGGGCCGCGGTCGCGGAGCGCGAAGAACAGCCGGAACGCCGCGATCCACATCAGCACCGCGCCGAGCATGTGCAGCAGCACGAGCCCGGCCGGGACGCCGAGGAAGTACTGCGTGTAGCCGACGGCGCCCTGCGCGACGATCAGCGCGATCAGCTCCCACGCGCGGCGCTTGGCGGCGGCGGGGCCGCCGGTGCGGTACAGCGCGATGGTGACGGCGATCGTGAACGCGATCGTGACCCAGGCGAGCTCGCCGTGGACGCGCGCCACGTCCTCGATGTTGAAGCCGTACCGGTGCGACTTGGCGTCGCCCGCGTGCGGGCCGGTGCCGGTGACGACGGTGCCCGCGACGAGCACGGCCGCCGCGGCGACCAGCAGCAGCGCGCCGAGCCGGCGCGTCCAGGCGCCGGCGAGGGGCCGGGCCGGGGCGTCGCCCTCGCCCGCGCGCACCCACAGCGCCACGCAGAACACCAGCAGCGCCGGCGAGACCAGGAAGTGCGCCGACACCGCGGCCGGGTTCAGGTCGGTGAGCACCACGATGCCGCCGATGACGGCCTGCGCGACGACGCTCATCGGCTGGGCGAGCGACCACCAGACCAGGTCGCGGCGGCGCGGGACGAGGCGCAGCGCGGCGACGAACACCAGCACGCCGATCGCCAGCACCACGAAGGTGATCAGCCGGTTGCCGAACTCGACCGCCATGTTGAACGCGTGGTGGTCGGCGTTGTGGGTGGGGACGAGGCTGTCGCCCGAGCAGCGCGGCCACTCCGGGCAGCCGAGCCCCGACTCGGTGAGCCGGACGAGGCCGCCGCTGACCACGATCACCACGTTGCCGATGACGCCGAGCAGCGCCAGCAGCCGCACCGACCCGGGGGTGGGGTGCCAGACGGCGTCCCGGGCACGGATCAGCGGGTTCGTCGACGACTTTCGCTCAGCCACCCGTCAATCGTATGGCCGCCGTCCCGTGCCCCCGACGCACCCCCCGGTTACCGCGTGTACGGGCCGGGCGGGGGCGGCGGCAGGAAGCCGGACGGGCCCTGCGGCGCCCACGGCGGCGTCCCGGCGAGCGCCGGCCCGCCGCGCTGGGGCGTCCGCAGGAAGGCCTGCCGCGCCAGCGACATCAGCCCGAGGAGGGAGTCGCGGCGGGCCGCGAACCAGTGCGGCTCGGCGTTGCCGCGGTCGACGCGCTTGTGCAGCAGCGCCAGCTCGGTGGCGGCGAGCTGGTAGTCGACCATCGCGCGGGCGGCGGGCGGCCCGCCGACGGACTTGGCCCAGCGGCGGGCGGCGCGCCGCGACGGGATGGAGCGCAGCATCCGCACGTCCTGCGGGGTCACCAGGCCGGTGCCGGAGTACATCGGCAGGTACGCCTCGATGCGGCGGACGGTGTGCCGCCGCTCGACGGAGACGATGACGATCAGCGTGACCAGGACGCCGAAGTCGAGGAGGTACACGATGCCGAGGCCGCCGAGCCCGAAGGTCGTCGCGCCGTTCCACAGGCCGTGCAGGATCATCGCGCCGAGCAGCCCCAGGGCGGGCGCGAGGATCTGGCCGCGCCGGTGGGTGGCGGCGTAGGCGATGCCGAGGCCGGTCATCGAGGTGAACAGCGGGTGGCTGAGGGGCGCGATCAGGCCGCGCAGGATGAACACCGTCTGGAGCTGCTGGGCGCCGCCGTCGTCGAAGGCCCGCATGTAGTAGGTGATGTTCTCCATCATCGCGAAGCCGAGGCCGACCATGGCGGCGTAGATGATGCCGTCGGCGAAGCCGTCGATCTCGTTGCGGCGGAACCACAGCATGCCGATCAGCACGGCGCCCTTCAGCGACTCCTCGATGACGGGCGCGCCGAAGGTGGCGCTGACGAAGTGCCCCTTGGTCTCGCCGAAGATCGGGACGGTGACGTACAGCAGGCCGAGGGTGTTGAGGACCAGCGCGCCGAGGACGGCGACGCCCGCGCCCCACATGAACGCGAAGACGAGGGCGCGCGGCGGCTCGGGCTCCAGCCGGTCGAGGGTGAGGGCGAGCGCCACCAGCGCCGGGATCGGCAGGATCGCCAGGACGACCCCGACCCAGAACCCGGCGCCGCCCGACAGCACGTCGGCGGCGAGCGCGAGCACCACGCACAGCGATGAGACGGTCAGCCCGACGATCAGGCCGACCGGGGGCCGGCCGGGGATCCGGCCTTCGAGAACGGCCTTGGGGTCCACGCGCGCCATGACGTGAGCGTAACCGGTCCGCGCAGGTCCCCGGAGGGTCCGGCGCGTCCGGCGGGGCTCAGTGCAGGAGCGGGTCGACCGCGACGGCGGTGAACAGCAGCGCCAGGTACACGTTCGATAGGTGGAAGAAGCGCATCGGCCGCAGGTGCACGCCGGTCACGCCCGCGCGGACGGCCTTCAGCAGCCGGTGCCCCTCGCCGAGGAAGACCAGGCCGAGGACGACGGCGACGGCCCCGTACACCGGGCCCATGCCCGCGACGGGCCACAGCGCGAGCGAGCACGCGACGGTGGCGTAGCTGTAGACGAGGCTCTCGGTGATGACGCGGCGCTCGGTCGCGACGACCGGCAGCATCGGCACCTTGGCCACCGCGTAGTCCTCGCGGTAGCGCATCGCGAGCGTCCAGGTGTGCGGCGGCGTCCACAGGAACACGACGCCGAACAGCACGAACGGCGTCCAGGCGAGGCCGTTGGTGATCGCCGTCCAGCCGATGAGGACGGGCATGCAGCCGGCGATGCCGCCCCACACCACGTTCTGCGACGTCCGCCGCTTGAGCAGCAGCGAGTAGACGAAGACGTAGAACAGGATCGCGAACAGCGACCCGGCGGCCGACAGCGGGTTGACGGTGAAGAAGAACCCGGCCGTGGACACCAGCGCCAGCGTGATCCCGAACACCAGCGCGCGGGCCGGGGTGACCTGCGCGCGGGCCAGCGGGCGGCGCCGGGTGCGGCGCATCTTGACGTCGATGTCGCGGTCGATGTAGCAGTTGATCGCGTTCGCGGCGCCGGCGGACATCGCCCCGAAGGAGAAGGTCAGCAGCACCGTCGACAGCGGCGGCACGCCGCGCTGGGCGAGGAACATCACCGGGATCGTGGTGATCAAGAGCAGCTCGATCACGCGCGGCTTGGTGAGCGCCACGTAGGCGCGCACGCTGGCGCCGATCGACCGGCCGGCCGTCTCGGCCACCGGCTCCGGCGCGGCGGGCGCCCCCGGCGACCGCTCGTCGAGCGGCTCGTCGAGCTCGACCCCGCGCTTGTTACTGAGCACCGTCACAATCGGGTCCACGTCCAACTAGGCATGAGGAAATCGCGTACCACCTCGGCGGCGCCCCCGCGATCCGGGCCGGCCTCGGTCGAGTGCAACTTCGGCTTGGTGATCCTGCTTGGTCCGACTACCGCGGCCGCCCGTCGTCGGCCGCGCAATCACTGTAGTCCGACCCCTGCCAGGGGCGTGCACCGGGGCACCGGACGCGCCGGAGCCCGTGCGCAGGACCCATTCCCGGGGCCGTCCCCCGGGCGCGGGGGCGCAAACCCGTTCCCCCCTCGGTATCCCCCGCGCGGGGGGTTAGCCCGCGAACCGATCGGGCAAGGGTGCAGGGAAGCGGCGCGGGCCTGGCGCGGGCGGCGGCGGCGTTTCGCCGTGTTCGCGCTCTCGCCTGCGGCGGCCCGCCCGCGCGATAGGCTCGCCGAGGGCGCGGCATGATCTTCGCGAGGCCACGGAAGGTGGCCGCAAGGGGGCCCGAGGGAAGACGGACGGCGCCGCCGGACGTTGCGGCAACAGGGGGCCGCGGCACGTGCGCCGGTCATGCCGCGCGGCGGCACATCGCTAATGAACTCTGTACGACAGCGGTTCGAGAGGAGCCTGGCGTTCCGTGAGCAGGGACAGCAGCACGTTTGAATGGTCCGACCTGGACAAGCGGGCGGTGGACGTCATCCGCGCCCTCGCCATGGACGCGGTCGAGGAGGCGGGCTCCGGCCACCCCGGTACGGCCATGAGCCTTGCGCCGGCCGCCTACCTTCTGTTCCAGCGGTTCCTTCGGCACGACCCGACGGACCCGGACTGGGCCGGCCGGGACAGGTTCGTCCTGTCCTGCGGGCACTCCAGCCTGACCCTTTACATCCAGCTCTACCTTTCGGGCTACCCGCTGACGCTGGACGACCTGAAGTCGCTGCGCAAGTGGGGCAGCCTCACCCCGGGCCACCCCGAGCACGGGCACACCGCGGGCGTGGAGACCACCACCGGGCCGCTGGGCCAGGGCATCGCGAACGCGGTGGGGATGGCGATGGCCGCCCGCCGCGAGCGCGGCCTGTTCGACCCGGACGCGCCGGCGGGCGAGTCCCCCTTCGACCACACCATCTGGGCGTTCGCGTCCGACGGCGACATCGAGGAGGGCATCAGCCACGAGGCGAGCGCCCTGGCGGGCCACCAGCGGCTCGGCAACCTGATCCTGATGTACGACGACAACCACATCTCGATCGAGGACGACACCGCGATCGCGCTGTCGGAGGACGTGCGGGCCCGCTACGAGGCGTACGGCTGGGACGTCCACCACGTCGACTGGACCGTCAACGGCGACTACGAGGAGAACGTGGCCGCGCTGGCGGAGGCGTTCGCGGCGGCCAAGGCCGAGACGGCCCGGCCCTCGTTCATCGCGCTGCGCACGATCATCGGCTGGCCGGCGCCGAACAAGAAGAACACCGGCAAGATCCACGGTTCGGCGATCGGCGCCGACGAGGTCGCCGCGACCAAGCGGATCCTCGGCCTGGACCCGGCCGAGTCGTTCCTCGTCCCCGACGAGGTGCTGGCGCACGCCCGCGAGGTCTGCGACCGGGGCCGGGCGCAGCACGAGCGCTGGGAGAAGGCGTACCAGGCGTGGCGGTCGGCGAACCCCGAGCGCGCCGCCGAGTTCGACCGGATCGGCGCGCGCCGGCTGCCGGCCGGCTGGGAGACGAGCCTGCCGGAGTTCGCCGCCGGCAAGGACCTGGCGACGCGCGCGGCGTCCGGCGAGGTGCTGACGGCGCTGGCGCCGGTGCTGCCGGAGCTGTGGGGCGGGTCGGCCGACCTCGCCGAGAGCAACAACACCACGATGAAGGGCCAGCCGTCCTTCATCCCCGAGGAGTTCCAGACCAAGGAGTTCCCCGGCGACCGGTACGGCCGGACGCTGCACTTCGGCGTCCGCGAGCACGCGATGGGCGCGATCTGCAACGGCATCGCGCTGCACGGCGGCACCCGCCCGTACGCGGGCACGTTCCTGATCTTCAGCGACTACATGCGGCCGGCGGTCCGGCTCGCGGCGCTGATGAGGCTGCCGGTCACCTACGTGTGGACGCACGACTCCATCGGCCTCGGCGAGGACGGCCCGACGCACCAGCCGGTCGAGCACCTGTGGGCGCTGCGGGCGATCCCCGGGCTGGACGTGGTGCGCCCCGCGGACGCCAACGAGACGGCGGTCGCGTGGCGGACCGTGCTGGAGCACGGCGACCGCCCGGCGGGCCTCGCGCTGAGCCGCCAGAAGCTGCCGACGCTGGAGCGCGACGGCGCGATCGCCTCCGCCGACGGCGTCGCCAAGGGCGGCTACGTGCTGGTGGACGCCGAGGGCGGCCACCCCGAGGTGATCATCATCGCGACCGGCAGCGAGGTGCAGCTCGCGCTGGAGGCGCGGGAGACACTGCAGGCCGAGGGCACCCCGACCCGGGTCGTGTCGATGCCGTGCGTGGAGTGGTTCGAGGAGCAGACCGACGCCTACAAGCAGCAGGTGCTGCCGCCGGGCGTGCGCGCGCGCGTGTCGGTGGAGGCCGGGATCGCGCTCGGCTGGCGCGCGTTCATCGGCGACTGCGGCGTCCCGGTGAGCCTGGAGCACTTCGGCGCGTCCGCCGACTACAAGACGCTGTTCGAGCAGTTCGGCATCACCGCCGAGCGGATCGTGGCGGCGGCGAAGGCCAGCCTGATCAGGTCCGCGGCGCCGGGCGCCGGGCGCGGCGAGACCACCGGCAACTAGGCCGGCGGCCCGGTCCGCCCCCGGCGGACCGGGCCGGCGCGGCCGACCCCCCCGCGGAACTCGACGACGAGGAGAAAGCGATGAGTGACATCCTGAAGGCGCTCTCGGACGAGGGCGTGTCGATCTGGCTGGACGACATCAGCCGGGAGCGGCTGCGCACCGGGAACCTGGAGCAGCTGGTCAAGGACAAGCACGTCGTCGGCGTCACCTCCAACCCGACGATCTTCGCCAAGGCGCTGAGCAAGGGCAGCGCCTACGACGAGCAGGTCCGCGACCTGGCGGTGCGCGGCGTGGACGTCGAGGAGGCGTCCCGCGCGATCACCACCTACGACATCCGCTGGGGCTGCGACGTGCTGCGCCCCGTCTACGACCGGACCGACGGCCTGGACGGCCGGGTGTCGATCGAGGTCGACCCGCGGCTGGCCCGCGAGACCGAGAAGACGGTGGCCGAGGCGCGCGCGCTGTGGTGGATGGTGGACCGGCCGAACCTGTTCATCAAGATCCCGGCGACCGAGGAGGGCCTGCCGGCGATCGCCCAGACGCTGGCGCAGGGCATCAGCGTGAACGTGACGCTGATCTTCTCGCTGGAGCGCTACGGCAAGGTGATCGACGCGTTCTTCGAGGGCCTGGAGAAGGCCCGGGCGAACGGGCACGACCTGTCGAAGATCGCGTCGGTGGCGTCGTTCTTCGTCAGCCGGGTCGACACCGAGATCGACAAGCGGCTCGACAAGGTCGGCTCGGACGAGGCCAAGGCCCTGCGGTCCAAGGCCGGCCTGGCGAACGCGCGGCTGGCGTACGCGCTGTACGAGGAGAATTTCGGCACCGACCGGTGGAAGGCGCTGAAGGACGCGGGCGCCCGCCCGCAGCGTCCGCTGTGGGCCTCGACCGGCGTGAAGGACCCGGACCTGGCCGACACCCTGTACGTGGACGAGCTGGTGGCCCCCGGCACGGTCAACACCATGCCGGAGGCGACGCTGGTGGCGGAGGCCGACCACGGGCAGCTGCGCGGCGACACCGTCCGGGGCGCCTATGACGACGCCCGCGCGCACATGGCGGCGCTCAAGGACGCGGGCGTCGACTACGACGACGTCGTGCGGGTCCTCGAGGAGGAGGGCGTCGAGAAGTTCGAGGCGTCCTGGAAGGAGCTGCTCGGCTCCATCGAGGGCGAGCTGAAGGACAAGAGCGCGTGACGTCGGTGGTGACCGCCGGGGGGATCTCGGTCACCATCCGCGGCGCCGTCGTCGACGAGAGCGAGACGGTCCTGGACCGTCTCGCCTCCGACGGCGTGCCGAGCTCGCTGACGTCCCGCAACGCCAAGCTGTGGGGCCCGGACGCGGCCCCGCTGGCCGCCCGCCGGCTGGGCTGGCTGGGCCTGCCGGAGACCTCGCGGTCCCTGCCGGCCCGGCTCGCCGGACCGGCGGAGGGGTTCCGCGACGCGGGCCTGGACCGGATCGTGGTGGTGGGCGCGGGCGGGTCCGCGATCGCCGCCGAGACGATCCACCGGACGGCGGCCCGCAGGGGGCCCGGCGCCGAGATGGTCGTCCTGGACTCCACCGACCCGCACGAGGTCTCCGGCGTCCTGGCCGACGGCCTCGACCGGACCCTCGTGGTCGTCGCGGGCGACGGCGTCGAGGCGCAGTCGCTGCGGCGCGTGTTCGGGAAGGCGTTCGCCGAGGCGGGGCTGGGCCGGGCGGAGCTGGCCCGCCGCTTCGTCGTGGTGGCCGGGCCCGGGTCGGAGCCGGAGCGCGCCGCCCGCGAGGTCGGCCACCACTTCGTGGAGGCCGAGACCGACGTCGACGGCCGGTTCGGGGCGCTCGGCTCCGCGGCGCTGGTGCCCGCGGCGCTCGCGGGCGTGGACGTCCTCGCCCTGCTGGACGAGGCTGAGCGGTTCGCGGGGGTGCTGCGCCAGCCCTACGACAACCCGGCGCTGGCGCTCGGCGCCGCGCTCGGCTCGTCGGCGCTCGGCGGCCGCGACAAGCTCGTCATCGCCGACCACGGCTCCGGCCTGCACGGCTTCGCCGGCTGGGCGGAGCAGCTGGTGGCGGGCGCGCTCGGCAAGGACGGCCGGGGGCTGCTGCCCGTCGTGGTGGAGGGCGTGGAGTCCCCCGGCTTCGAGCTGACCGGCGACCTGCGGCGGGTGATCCTCGGCCGCCGCCCGGACGAGCCGGGCCCGGGCCGCGAGGCGGGCGCGAGCGTGGCGGGCCCGCTCGGCGCGCAGTTCCTGCTGTGGGAGTACGCGGTGGCGGTGGCCGCCCGGGTGATGGGCGTCGACCCGTTCGCCGAGCCGGACGTCGGCGAGTCGCGGGAGGCGACGGCGGCGCTGCTGCGCTCGGAGGAGGGCGCGGCGCCGACGGTCGTGCGGCGGCCGCCCGCGCTGGTGTCGGACGCGGTGGAGGTGCACGCGCCCGAGGAGTCGCTGCGCGGCGCGAAGACGCTCGCGGAGGCGCTGGAGGCGTTCCTTGAGGGCGTCCCGGACCGCGGCTACCTCGCCGTCCTGGCCTATCTGGACCGTTCCGGGGACGCGGCGGCCGCCGGGCTGCGGCCGCTGCTGGCGGCCCGGGGCGCCGGGCTGCGCCGCCATCCGGCGCCGGTCACGTTCGGCTGGGGCCCGCGGTACCTGCACGCGACCGGCCAGTACCACAAGGGCGGGCCGCGCAACGGCACGTTCCTGCAGGTCACGGGCGCGGTGACCGACGACGTCCCGGTGCCCGGACGGCCCTTCACGCTCGGCGAGCTGCAGCTGGCGCAGGCGTTCGGCGACCAGCGGGTGCTGCGCTCGCTCGGCCGTCCGGCGTTCCGGCTCCATCTGCGCGACCGCGCCGAGGGCGTCGCGCAGCTGATCGACGCGCTCGGCTGATCTTCCGCGTCCGGTTCGGCAACCGGAGGCAGAAGATCGATGGAGATGGTCGCGGATGCCCTTTCTCTCCTGAAACGATAGGGGGCAGGAGGGAAGCGTGTCCGGATTCGACGTACTGACGCGCGGCGACGTGCTCGACTCGGCGCTGCAGGCGAGGGACTACCTCGTCGGCTGCGGCGTTCCGGGCGCGCTCGCCGCGAAGGACCCGCGGCTGTGGGGGCGGCGCGCGGTCGACCACAGCAGGCTGGGCTGGCTCGACCTGCCGTTCGCCTCGCGCGGGCTGCTCAAGCAGGTGGACGGGATGGTCGCCGAGGCGCGCTACTCCGGCCTGGACCACATCGTGCTGATCGGGGTGGGCGCGGAGAGCCTCGCCGCCCAGGCGATCATGGAGGCGCACGCGCCCGCCCTCGCCGGCGGGGGCGGCGCGCCGCCCGGCCCGGCGGGCGGGCTGACCGTGCTGGACGGCAGTGACACCGCCGCGCTGGCGTTCGCGCTCGAGCGGCTGGACCGGACGCTGGTCGTGCTGGCCAGCAAGGCGGGCGTGTCGCTGGAGGGCGACGCCTACCGGCGGATCTTCGCGGGCGCGTTCCGCGAGCGGGGCCTGTCCGAGCGCGAGATCGCGGGCCGCTTCCTGGTGATCACCGACCACGGCAGCCCGCTGCACGACTTCGCCCGCCAGTGCGGCTACCGGATCGGGCTCACCGACCCGTACCTGCCCGGGCACTTCGGCGCGCTGTCGGCGTACGGGCTCGTCCCGGCGGTGCTGGCGGGCGCCGACGCGGGGCGGCTGCTGGAGGAGGCGGCGTCGCTGGTGCCGTCGCTGGCCAAGGACGAGGACAACCCGGGGCTGCTGCTCGGCGCCGTCCTCGGCGGCTGCGCCCAGCAGGGGCCGGGCGGCGTCACCCGCGACAAGGTGGTGCTGCGCGAGCCCGGCGGGCCCGGGGCGCTCAGCGCCTGGATCGCGCAGCTGCTGGCGGTCGGCACCGGCAAGCGGGGCCGCGGCGTGCTGGCGTTCGAGCCGCCGGGCGGCAAGGGCGGCTTCCCCGACCTGCACGGGGTGTCGATCAATCCGCGGTCGGCGGCGCAGGAGGAGGCCGACACCTCGGTGTGGGCGCCGCTCGGCGCGCAGTTCGTGCTCTGGGAGTACGCGACGGCCGTCGCCGGGTGGCTGCTCGGCGTCAACCCGTTCGAGGCGGGCAGCGCGGCCGCCCAGGAGGCCGAGGACGACGCGGCGACGCTGCTGCGCTCGGCGGGCCCGGGGCCGCTGCCCACCGGGCGGCCGGTGTACGTCGAGGACGACATCGAGGTGCACGCCGACTTCGCGTGGCCGTCCGGCGCCGACCTCGGGACGGTGCTCGGGGGGCTGATCGCCTCGGTGCCCGCCGACGGCTACCTGTCGGTGCTGACGTACCTGTCGGGCGACTTCTCGGGCCGCTACCTGGCGCCGTCGCTGTCGCGCGCCGCCGGGCGGCCGGTCGTGTACGGGCCGGGCCCGGCGTACCCGCACGCCACCGGGCCGATCCACAAGGACGGGCCGGGCAACGGCGCGTTCCTGGTGATCACGGGCGATCCGGCGCCGGGCGACACGCTCGCGGCGCATCCGGTGCCCGGGCGGCCGTACGGGCTGGCGAAGCTGCAGCTGGCGCGCGCGCTGGGCGAGGTCCGGGCGCTGCGGCAGCGGCGGCTGCCGGTGGTGCGGCTGCACCTGCGCAACCCGGTGGAGGGCGCGGGCCGGCTGATCGAGGCCGTTCGGGCGGTGGCGGGGGCGGGTCCGCGGCCGTGAGCTTCACCGCCGTCGTCTCGGGGGAGACGGCCATCACCGCTCGGGGGCCGGTCAGGGAGGCCGCCGAGCGGGTGCTCGGGCGCCTGTGGATCGACCAGGTCCCGGTGCGGCTCGCCTCGGAGGACCCGGCGCTGTGGCCGTCGGCCGCGACGGCCGCGGTGGAGGGCCGGCCGCTGTGCTGGCCCGGCCAGCCGGGGCCCGGGCGGGCCGCTTTGGACCGTGCCGGGGAGCTGCTGGCGGACGCGCGCGCGGCCGGGCTGACCGAGGTGGCGCTGCTCGGGCGCGGAGCCGCGGCGCGCGCGGCGGAGCTGATCGCCCGTGCGTGCGCCCCCGGTCCCCGGCGGCCGGCGGACGCCGGCGCCCCGCCGCTGACCGTCCTGGACGGCCCGGAGCCCGGGCCGGTGCTGCGGATCGGCGACGACCCGGACCGGCTGGCCCGTACGGCGGTCGTCGTCACCGGCGACGACCCCGGAACCGAGGCGCTGCGGCGGGTGTTCCTCGGGATGCTCGCCGACGCGGGCCTGTCCCCCGCCGAGATCGCGCGGCGGGTGGTGACGGTGGCCGCGCCGGGGACCGTCCCGGCGAAGCTGGCGGCGGAGGCCGGCCATCCGCTGGTCGAGGCGCCCGCGCCGACCGCGTTCGGCGCCCTGTCCCCCTACGCGCTGGTGCCGGCGGCCTTCGCCGGCGCCGACCCGTCGCTCCTGCTGGACGAGGCGACCCGGGTGCTGCCGGCGCTGACCCGTCCGGAGAACAACCCCGGGCTGGTGCTCGGCGCGATCCTCGGCGGCGCGGCGCGCGCCGGGCGCCGCACGGTCGTGCTGGGCGGCTACTCCGCGGCGCTGCCGGGGCTGGCGGACTGGGCGGCGCAGCTGCTCACCGAGGCGTCCGGCGGCCGGATCCTGCCGGTGGTGCAGGGCGGCGGGCTGCCGGTGGCGCCCGGCGACGACCTGTTCCTGCTGACGCTGGACGGCCGTCCGCACCAGGACGACGCGACCGTGAGCGGCCCGGCCGCCGGGCAGCTCGTGGTGTGGGAGTACGCCGCGGCCGTCGCCGCCTACCTGCTGGACCGCGACCCGATGGCGACGCCGGGCCGCGCCGCCCCGCTGACGGTGGACGACGGGACGGGCGACCCGGTCCTGTCGGACGGCGATCCGGGCCGGTCCGTCGAGGTGCACACCGCCGACCCGGCGTTCGCCGGCGCGCCGGACCTGGGCGCGCTGCTGGCGGCGCTGACCGCCGCGGTCGGCCCGGACGAGCATCTCGCGCTGGTCGCCTATCTCGACCCGGACGAGGCGGGCGGGCAGGGCGCGCAGATCCGCCGGCTGGCGGCGCTGCTGGCCGCCCGCTGCCGCCGCCCGGTCACCGTCGGCTGGGGCGCCCGGCGCCCCGCGGGCGGAAACGATCGGCCGGACGCGGGCGTATACCTGCAGGTGACGGGGAACGCCGACCGCGACGTCCCGGTCCCCGGCCGGCACCACCGGCTCGGCATGCTCCAGCTCGCGCGGGCGCTCGGCGACGCCCGCGCCGCGCGCTCGGACGGCCGCCCGGTCGTCCGGCTGCACCTGCAGAACCGCTGGGCGGGCCTCGCCCGGCTGCTCGACTCCGCCAGGGGCGGGTAGGGCTCCGCCACCGCGGCTCTCCGGGGAAGACGGCCCGGAAAGGGCGATGGCGCCGCCCGGAAGAGGCAAGACTGTCAAGTACACGGGGCCGACACACAGGATGCGTGGTCTGATCGGATGCGAGTACAAGTGAGGGTAGGCAAGGTGCGAGAAGAGGGGGCCGCAACGTGACCGACGCAGCCAATCCGCTCCGGGACCCGCGCGACAAGCGCCTGCCGCGGGTGGCCGGGCCGTGCGTGCTCGTGCTGTTCGGCGTGACCGGGGACCTGTCGCGCAAGAAGCTGCTCCCGGCGATCTACGACCTGGCGAACCGGGGGCTGCTGCCGCCGGGCTTCTCGCTGGTCGGTTTCGCCCGCCGCGACTGGGAGAACGAGGACTTCCGGCAGATCGCCTACGAGTCGGTGAAGGCGCACGCGCGGACCCCGTTCCGCGAGGACGTGTGGACCCACCTGTCGGAGGGCATGCACTTCGTCCCGGGCGAGTTCAGCGATCCGGGCGCCTTCGACGCGCTGTCGATGGCGGTCAAGGAGCTGGACGAGAGCCGCGGGACCGGCGGCAACTACGCCTTCTACCTGTCGATCCCGCCGAAGTTCTTCCCGCAGGTGGTGGAGCAGCTGCAGCGCAGCGGCCTCGCCGACCGCAAGGAGGGCGCCTGGCGGCGGGTGGTGATCGAGAAGCCGTTCGGCCGGGACCTGAAGACGGCCGTGGAGCTGAACGACACGGTGCACCGCGTCTTCCCCGAGGAGTCGATCTTCCGGATCGACCACTACCTCGGCAAGGAGACGGTGCAGAACATCCTGGCGCTGCGGTTCGCCAACACGATGTTCGAGCCGCTGTGGAACCGCTCGTACGTCGACCACGTGCAGATCACGATGGCCGAGGACATCGGCATCGGCGGCCGGGCGGGCTACTACGACGGGATCGGCGCGGCCCGCGACGTCATCCAGAACCACCTGCTGCAGCTGCTGGCGCTGACGGCGATGGAGGAGCCGACGTCGTTCAGCGCGCAGGCCGTCCGGCTCGAGAAGGCGAAGATCCTCTCGTCGGTGCGGGTGCCGGGCGACCTGACGACCTCGACCGCGCGCGGGCAGTACGCGTCGGGCTGGCAGGGCGGCGTGAGCGTCAAGGGGTACCTGGAGGAGGACGGCATCCCCGCCGACTCCCGTACCGAGACGTACGCGGCGGTCAAGCTGGAGATCGACAACCGCCGCTGGGCGGGCGTCCCGTTCTACCTGCGCACCGGCAAGCGGCTGAGCCGCCGGGTGACGGAGGTGGCGATGGTGTTCCAGCAGGCGCCGCACCTGCCGTTCTCGCACACCGACACCGAGGAGCTCGGGCAGAACGCGCTGGTGATGCGGGTGCAGCCGGACGAGGGCATCACCGTCCGGTTCGGCTCCAAGGTGCCGGGCACCTCGATGGAGATCCGCGACGTGAACATGGACTTCGCCTACGGCGAGTCGTTCACCGAGGCGTCCCCGGAGGCCTACGAGCGGCTGCTGCTGGACGTGCTGATCGGCGACCCGCCGCTGTTCCCGCGGCAGGAGGAGGTCGAGCTGTCCTGGCGGATCCTCGACCCGATCGAGGAGTACTGGGCGAGCCGCGGCGGCCTCGACCAGTACACGTCGGGCGGCTACGGGCCCGACAGCGCCGACGAGCTGATGGCGCGCGACGGCCGCGCCTGGAGGAGGCTCTGATGAACATCGACCTCACCGGCACCACGACGCGCAAGATCCAGGACGCGCTGACGCAGTCGCGGCACCTGATGGGCGGCCCCGCGGTCGGCATGGTGCTGACGCTGATCATCGTGACGGACGAGTCGGCGCAGTACGACGCGGTCCGCGCGGCGACGGAGGCGGCCCGCGAGCACCCGTGCCGGGTGCTGACGGTGATCTCCCGCGACCCGCGCGGCAACTCCTCGCGGCTGGACGCCGAGATCCGGATGGGCGAGACCGGCCCGGGCGAGACGGTGCTGCTGCGGATGTACGGGCCGCTCGCCGAGCACGCCGACTCGGTGGTGGTGCCGCTGCTGATGCCCGACACGCCGGTGGTGATCTGGTGGCCGGGCGGCAAGGTGCCGAAGTCGCCGGCCAAGAGCGGGCTCGGCAAGCTCGCGACGCGGCGGATCACCGACGCCTACGCGGCCCGCGACCGGCTCGGCACGCTCGCCCAGCTGGCCGGGAACTACAGCCCGGGCGACACCGACTTCACCTGGACGCGGCTGACGGCGTGGCGGTCGCTGCTGGCCGCGGCGCTCGACCAGGACCACGACGAGATCGTCTCCGGCGAGGTGATGGCGGAGCCGGACAGCCCGAGCGCGGAGCTGCTGGCGGCGTGGCTGTCGATCCGGCTCGGCGTCGCGGTGGAGCGGACGGTGTCGGAGGGCCCCGGCATCACCGGGGTGCGGCTGACGACGACCGGCGGCGACATCGTGATCCACCGGCCGGACGGCCGGGTCGCGACGCTGTGCCGCCCCGGCCAGCCGGACCGGCAGGTGGCGCTGATGCGCCGGCCGATGTCGGAGCTGCTCGCCGAGGAGCTGCGGCGGCTGGACCCCGACGAGGTGTACCGGGAGGCGGCGGCCCGCTTCGCCAAGGACCTGGCGGGCGGGACGTCGGACGAGGGCACCGCGAGCGAGCCGCTGTCGGGCACGCAGGAGGCCGCGACGACGAGGAAGGCGGAGAAGGAGGCCGAGAAGGAGGGGCTGCCCGCCGCTCCCGAGTCCTCCGCGGGGAAGCAGCCGGCGTCGAAGCCGTCCGGCGGGAAGAAGCCGGCGCGCGGCAAGTCGTCGGGGGACGCGTGACCCGCCCGGCGGTCCTGGTCCACCGCGACCAGGACCTGCTGGCCAAGGCGGCCGCGGCGCGGCTGGTGACGCGGATCGCGGACGCGCAGGCCGCGCGCGGTTCGGCGTCGGTGGTGCTGACCGGCGGCGGCGTCGGCACGGCGGTGCTGGCGGCGCTGGCCGCGGCCGAGGCCCGCGACGCGGTCGACTGGCGCCGGCTGGACGTGTGGTGGGGCGACGAGCGGTTCCTGCCGTCCGGCGACCCCGAGCGCAACGAGACCGGCGCGCGCGCGGCGCTGCTGGACCATGTGGACCTCGATCCGGCACGGGTGCATCCGATGCCGGCGTCGGACGGCCCGGACGGCGACGACCCGGAGGCGGCCGCCGAGCGGTACGCCGCCGAGCTGCGCGCGGCCGCCCGTCCCGAGGACCGGGGCCCGGTGCCGTCGTTCGACGTGCTGATGCTCGGCGTCGGCCCGGACGCGCACGTGGCGTCGCTTTTCCCGGAGATGCCGGCGACGCGCGACGAGCGGCCGGTGGTGGCGGTGCACGGCGCGCCGAAGCCGCCGCCGACCCGCCTGTCGCTGACGTTCCCGTCGCTGTGCGCCGCGCACGAGGTGTGGGTGCTGGCGGCCGGCGGGTCGAAGGCGGAGGCGGTGCGGCTCGGGCTGTCGGAGGCCGGGCCGGTGCAGGTGCCGTGCGCGGGCGCGCGGGGCCGGCAGGCCACGCTGTTCCTGCTGGACCGGGCCGCCGCCGCGGAGCTTCCCCCCGGGAGCTGAGCCGGCCGCCTCCCGTGAGGCGTTGATCTCATCGGGTCGGTGCCGCGCGGCGTGGATCGCCGCGCGGCACCGGCCTTCACGGCTTGATGGGACCATTGCCCACCTAGGAGAAAGCAGGGACGATCCCCCGCACACGCATGCCTCGCCGCGGGCTGCGCATAACCTGGCCATGAGGTTCCGCGTGTCGAGCGTGAGGAGTTCGGTGATGCGCAAGGGTCGGGCCGGGACGGCGGGTGCGGCGATCATCGGGGCTCTGGCGATCACCGTCGCCGGGTGCTCCTCCGGCGGCGGGGGCGGCAAGGGCGGCGGCGGTTCGGGCGGCGGCAAGGCCGAGGACGCCGCGAAGCTCGCCATCAGCCCGGCGACCGGCACCAAGCAGGTCGCACCGGACCAGCCCGTCCTGGTGAAGGCCGACAAGGGCAAGCTGACGGGCGTCACCCTCACCTACGGCAAGAACCAGAAGGCGGAGGGCAAGCTCGCGCCCGACGGTAGCTCGTGGCGGTCGTCGTGGACGCTGCGGCCGTCCACCACGTACACGGTCACCGCGCAGGGCACCGGCGACGGCGGCAAGCAGGTCACGGCGACCTCGACGTTCACGACGCTGACGCCCGCGAAGAAGCTGGAGAGCGGCATGTCGCCGCTGGACGGCGAGACGGTCGGGGTGGGGATGCCGGTGCAGCTGCTGCTGTCCAGGCCGGTGACCACCAAGGCCGGCAAGCAGGCCGTGGAGAAGGCGCTGGAGGTCCGGATGTCGACGCCCGTGCAGGGCGCCTGGTCGTGGATCAACGACAAGGAGGTCGACTTCCGCCCCCGCGACTACTGGCCGTCCGGGGAGAAGGTGAAGGTCGTCGCGCACCTCGCCGGGCTGAAGGCGGGCGAGGGCCTCTACGGCATGAAGGACCGGTCGCTGAGCTTCACCGTCGGCGCGAAGCACATCACCACGATCAGCGACGGCACGCACCGCGCCAAGGTCACCGAGAACGGCAGGCTGGTGCGGACGATGAAGGTCAGCCTCGGCAAGCCGGGCCACGACAGCTACAGCGGCACGATGATCGCGCAGGAGAAGCGGGCGCACATCATCATGGACTCGGCGACGACCGGCGACCCCGGCGAGTACAAGATCCCGACGAACTGGAACGTGCGGCTGACCTACAGCGGGACGTTCGTGCACTCGGCGCCGTGGTCGACGGGCTCGCAGGGCGTGGCCGACGTCAGCCACGGCTGCGTGAACGCCTCCCCGACCGACGCGAAGTGGTTCTTCAACTTCACCAACCGGGGCGACATCGTCAAGGTGACGGGGACGTCGCGCAAGCTGCAGTTCGGCAACGGGCCGACACCGTGGGCGAAGTCGTGGAGCGAGTGGCTGCAGGGCAGCGCGCTCGGCGCGCCCGTCACCGGCGCCCCGCTGAACTGACCGGCCGCACCGCGGCGCCGCGCCCGGGGTGCCCTCCGGGGTGCCCCGGGAGGCGCGCTGGCAGACTGGGGCCATGCAGAAGCTCTCGCTTGACGCGCAGGTACGGGACCACCTCAAGCGGGCCGCGGCGGCGGCCACGGGACGCAGCGCCGAGACCGTCTACGGCGGCCACGAGCACGTCCTGCGGCAGACGCTGATCGCCCTGACGTCCGGGACGTCGCTGACCGAGCACGAGAGCCCCGGGGAGGCGACGCTGCACGTCCTGCACGGGCGGGTGCGGCTGACCAGCGGCGACGACGCCTGGGACGGGATGTCCGGCGACATGCTGATCATCCCGCCGGCCCGGCACGCCCTGGAGGCGCTTGAGGACGCCGCGGTGCTGCTGACCGTCGCCAAGCACTGACGGCGCGGCGCGGCGGCCCGCCGGGTCAGCCGGCGGCGAGGACGGCGACGCCGAGGGCGATCAGTAGGGCGACCTTCAGGCCCTCCAGCGCCACGTAGTACAGGTGGCCGCGGGAGCGGGGCTGGTCGTCCTCGCCGGCGAGCACCCGGTCCGAGCGCTTGTTCAGCCGCGGCCGGACGACGCCGAACTGCACCGCGAGCAGCACCACCGCGACGGCGGTGAGGACGATGACCGCCACCGGCGGGCTCCCGGCCGCGACGGCGACGATCACCGCGACGGCCAGCACGGTCTCGACGAGGTTCAGGGCGCGGAACACGATGCGGCCGATGCCGAGCCCGATCGGGATCGTCACGCCCGGCGCGCGGAACTTCAGCGGCGCCTCCAGGAACGAGATCCCGAGCACCATCCCCAGCCACAGGAAGGTCAGCGCGCCTGCCGTGGCGGCCGCGGTCGAGTTCATGGTCGTCATCGCCTTTCGGAGGGTCGGTCTTCGCGGCCTCGGCGGCCGGGGGTCAGGTGCGGCGGCACCGGTCAGGTGCGGCGCAGGCGGGCGAGGCAGGCGGCGGGCTCGGCGAACGGCTCGAGCCCCTCGGCCTCGACCGGCGCGTCCAGCTCGGCCAGCGCGCCCCGCATGATGCCGAGGTGCACGTCGCAGACCAGCGGCCCGTACTCCTCGGCCAGCTCCAGGAACGGGCAGTGCCGCAGCCGGACGACGTCGCCGTCGGCGTCGGGCGCGAAGTCGAGGTCGGCGAGCAGGGCGGTGAGGCGCGCCACCGCGTCGCCGGCGCTCGTCCGGGTGAACGGCGGCGGCCGGTCGACCAGGAAGCGGCCCCATTCGCGGCCGGCGCTCTCGGCCTCGCGGCGCGCGTCCGGGCCGGCCGCGGCGAGCCGGCTGAGCAGGATCTGCGCCAGCAGCCGGTAGCCGCGCGAGCCGCCGCGGTCCATGCCGGGCCGGGCCGTGTAGACGGTGCGGGGGCGGCCGGGGCCGGACGGGCGCTCCAGGGTCCGCTCGGCCGCGCCGTCGGCGACCAGGGCGTCCAGGTGGAAGCGGGCGGTGTTGGGGTGGACGGCGAGCCGCTCGGCGACGTCGGCGACGCCGAGCGGGGCGCCGGCGCCGCGCAGGGCGTCCAGCACCTCGCCGCGGCGGTGGCGTTCGGGGGCCATGGCCCTCATCCTTCCCCCGGCCGCGGCAGCGCCGCGATCAGGGGGTGGTCGCGGTCGAGCGCGCCGAGCTTCGCCGCGCCGCCGGGCGAGCCGAGGTCGTCGAAGAACTCGGCGTTGGCGGCGGTGTAGGCGGTCCAGCGGTCCGGGACGTCGTCCTCGTAGTAGATCGCCTCGACGGGGCACACCGGCTCGCAGGCGCCGCAGTCGACGCACTCGTCCGGGTGGATGTAGAGCGAGCGGGCGCCCTCGTAGATGCAGTCGACCGGGCATTCGTCGACGCAGGCCCGGTCCTTGACGTCCACGCACGGCTCGGCGATCACGTAGGTCACGGCGTGCCCCCTCCAGGGTTTTTACAAATAGTACATGTAATAATCAGAGCAACAGAGAGGGGCACCCATGTCCGACGTGTTCATCCAGGCCACCGAGACCGACCCGGCCGTCCGCGCGGCCGCCGAGGTGCGCGGCGTCCACCGCCGGCTGCTCGACCGGCTCACCGCGCTCGCCGAGCACGAGCCCGGCCAGGACCACACGGTCCTGGCCGGGTTCCTCGACGGCGAGCTGCGCCGCCACCTCGCCGCCGTCGACGAGGCGCTGTACGCGCCCGCGTCCGGCGCGCCCGAGACGCGGCTGCTCGTCCGGGCGCTGCGCGCCACCGCCGCCGAGATCGAGGCGCTGGCCGGCGCGGTCGCCTCGGCCGCCGACCCGGCGCGCGCCGCCCGCGACCTCGCGGCCGTCATCGCCGTGCACGTCACCGTGGAGGAGACGGTGCTGCTCCCGGCGCTGGCCGCGCTGCCCGGCGCCGACCTCGGCCTGCTCGCGGGCGACCTGAGCACGCTGCTGGACGGCGGGCGGCTGGAGCGCCCGGACGAGATCGACGTCCGCGAGATCCCGCGCGGGCAGCGGCACCCCCGGATCTTCGCCCGGTACGCGCGGCTCGCGCCCGGCGAGTCGTTCACGCTGGTCAACAACCACGACCCGAAGCACCTGCGGCGCGAGTTCGGGCTGGCGCACCCGGCCGCGTTCACCTGGGACCACGTCGAGTCCGGGCCGGAGCTGTGGCGGGTGCGCATCGGCCGGCCCGCCTCCTGACGGCCCCGGTCACCGCTCCGGAGGGCAGGTGAGGTCGCCCGCGGGCAGCCGTCCGGTCAGCAGGTAGCCGTTCACCTGGCGGGTCATGCAGTCGTTGCGGTATCCGCGCTGGTAGGGGGCGTGGACGTCGGCGCCCGTCAAGGTGATCATGCGGGAGCCGCGCAGCAGGCCGTGCAGGGCGCGGTTCGCCGCGTAGACCGTCCGGGTGTCGCCCGTCGCCGCCACCATCAGCGCGGGCACCCGCCCGCCGACCTTCGTGAGGGGTTCGCGCGGCCCGGTCGGCCAGAAGGCGCACGGGTTGATGCCCTGGGTGAGCGGCCCGAAGACGGGGCTGGCCGCACGGTCCCGCTGGACGGCGCGCCAGTACGACTCCGGGTCGCGCCGGGCCGCGGCGTCCCCGCAGATGATCGCGCTCTGGCCGCTGCCGTAGAGCGACTCGTCACCGCCGGTCAGGAACGCCAGCTCCTCGTCCAGGTCCTTGGTCGGCCGGGCGGGCCGCCCCGCGGCCGCCTCGCCGAACACGCGCACGGACTCGGCGAGGACGGCCCGTGCCGAGTCCTCGTCGTCGCCGAGGTAGTCGAACAGGACGACCGGGGCGAGGGAGTCGTCCACGCGGTAGCGGCCGATCTCCAGGGGCGAGCGAGCGGACGCCTTGACGATCTCCCGGACCTCGGCCAGGACCTTCGCCCCCGTGTCGCCGAGGCCGTACTCCGCGTCGCGCTTCGCCGCCCACGCGGCCCAGTTCGCGAGGGCGCGGTCGTTGGCGCTCTCGGTGCCCGCGAGCAGGGACGGCCCCCACCGGGTGGGATCGACGGAGCTGTCCAGGACGGTCCGGTCCAGGCGGCCGGGGAACATCGTCGCGTAGACCGCACCGAGGTAGGTGCCGTAGGACGCGCCGTTGTAGGAGATCTTCCGTTCGCCGAGCGCCCCCCGGACGACGTCCATGTCGCGGGCGATGTTGCGGGTGCTGATGTGGGGCAGCACGGACCCGTTCGTCCGGGCGCACCGTGCGGCCAGGTCCCGGGCGAACCGCACCGACCGCTGGAACGAGCGCCGGGTCTCCCCCGCCGACCTGATCCAGGTGGCGCTCGGCCAGCCGCAGTCCACCGGCGCGCTGCGGCCGAGCGAGCGCGGGTCCATGCCGATCAGGTCGTAGCGCGGGCCGGCCTCGCCCATGATCCCGCGCATGTACGGCGGCATGTCGATGGCGGGGCCCGGGCCGCCGCCGTTGAGCACCATCGCGCCGATCCGGTGCGCCCGGTCCGACGCGGCGAGCCGGGAGATCGCGATCTTGATGGTGCGGCCGTCCGGACGGGCGTAGTCGAGCGGGACGGTCACGTCCGCGCAGCGGGCGCCCGCCTCGTCGAGGCCCCGCCCCACCTCGTCGTCCGGGCCGAGCGTGCACTTCTTCCAGTCGAGGTGCTGGGAGTAGAACCGGGCGAGGCCGCCGTCCGCGGCCGCGTTCGGCGCGGCGCCCGCCGTCGCCGGCGCGGCCAGCGCGGCCGTTGCCGCGAGTCCCGCCGCGGCCGTGCCGAGGATCCTGCTCGGGGTCATGGCTTCTCCGTCCCGCGAGGGTCGCACAGGCCGGTCTCGACGAGGTTCAGCTCGTCGTCGAAGGCGGCCTGCGTGGTCGGGTTCTCGTTGAAGGCGATGGTCACGCGGCGGCCGCCGGGGGCGACGCCCGCGAGGGTGGTGAAGCCGTCGATGTCGCCGGCGTGGCCCCACCAGGTGCCGCCGCAGCGCAGCGGGGTGCCGATCAGCCCGAGCCCGTAGGCGGCGCCCGGCCAGAGGCCGTCGGGGCCGGTGGAGACGGCCTGCTCCATCTCGGCGAGCGTCCCGGCGGGCAGCAGCCGCCCGCCGAGCAGCGCGCCGAAGAACGCGTTCACGTCGCGCGGGGTGGAGATCAGGGCGCCGCCGGCCCAGCCGACCGAGATGTTCATGTCGGTGCGGTCGGCCCAGCGAACCGTCCCGTCCCGCTCGACGCGCTCGTAGCCGCGCGGGTGCGCGCCCCGGATCCCGGTCTCGTCACCGGGCCAGTACGTGTCGCGCAGGCCCAGCGGCCGGATGATCCGCCGCTCGACCTCGTCCTCCAGACGGTGCCCGGTGACCTTCTCCACGATCAGGCCCGCGACGACGTAGTTGGTCGTCGAGTAGTGCCAGCCCTTGCCGGGATCGGGGAGCCGCAGCGCCCTCCGCACGAGCTGCTCGGGCTCGAAGTGCTCGAACCGGAACTCGTCGGTGCTCTTGAAGGAGTCCATGTGGTCGGGCAGGCCGCTGGTGTGCCGCAGCAGGCTCCGGACGGTGATGGTCCGGCCGTCGTAGCCGTTCGCGTCGATCAGCCCGGGCAGGTAGCGAGCGACCGGCGCGTCCAGCGACACCCGTCCCTGCGCGGCCAACTGCAGGACGGTCACGGCGGTGAACGACTTGGTGATGCTGCCGACACGCACGCGGGGGTTCGCCTGCATCGGCAGTCCGGTGCGCCGGTCGGCCACGCCGCTCGCGGCCGTCCACGTCCCGCAGCGCGGATCGTCGATCCGGACGGCGGCCCCGGTGAGCCCGTCCACGTCCGTGATGCGGTGCAGTGCGCCGCGGGTGGCGGAGTGGTCGCCGCAGCCGGGCGGCGCGAAGGCGTGTGCGGGCGGCGGGAAAGCCGCGGCCCCGGTGATCGCGGCGCCGGCCGCGATCACCGCCGCGGCCCGGCGGACGGCCCGCCGCCGCCTCGGTTCTCGTGTGGTCATGTATCTCGACGCTAGGCGCGCGCGGGCCCGGGCACAGTGACGCGATCACCCCGGTTCGACGTCGTGCAGGCTGGCACGGCCATGGTGGGGACAGCCCCACGTTCCGCGTGCCGTGCAGGGGCGATCATGCGTGCGCGGCCCACGCCCGCACGGCCGTCGACCAAAGTCGATGGCAGCGCCGACCCTGGGCCGCTTCGGGGCGGGTGCGGGGTCGCTAGCGTTGGCGGCATGGATCCCGCCGGCCCCTCCCCCACGTCCGGCCCGTCCCGCCTCGGCGACCGGCTCGGCCTGCGGCGCTCGTGGCGGGACTGGCTCGGCGACCTCGGCGTCACCGCCGGCGCGGTGGTGCTCGGCCTGCTCATGCTGCAGACGACCGTGAGCGAGGGGGCGGCGAGCCCGGACGTCTCCGTCCCGCGCGACCTCGCGATCGGCGCCGCGAGCTGGGTCGTGCTGCTTCTGTGGGGCCGCAGGCGCCCCGTCGGCGTCGCGGTGCTGATGATGTTCGCGCAGCTCACGGCGTCCACGGTGCTCGGCACCGGGGCCGTCGCGGTGTTCGCGGTGGCCAGGCTGCGGCCCTGGCGGACGACCGCGGCGGTCGCGGTGGCGAACATGCTGGTGATCGTCGCCGAGTTCCGGATCGGGACGGCCTCGGAGAACGACTTCCGGGAGGGCGTGCTCGTCTTCGGCCTGCTCTACCTGGTGCTGGTCACCAGCGGGCTGCTCGTCCGGTCGCGGCGGCAGCTGATCGACTCGCTGCGGGAGCGGGCCCGCGCCGCCGAGGAGGGGCAGCGGCTGCGGGTGGAGGAGGCGCGGCTGCTGGAGCGCGAGCGGATCGCGCGGGAGATGCACGACGTCCTCGCGCACCGCATCTCGCTGCTGGCGGTGCACGCGGGGGCGCTGGAGTTCCGGCCGGACGCGCCCGAGGACCAGCGCGCCGCCGCCGGGATCATCCGGCAGAGCGCCTACGAGGCGATGGAGGACCTGCGCGAGGTGATCGGGGTGCTGCGCGGCGACCCCGGCGGCGCGGAGGCCGACCGCCCGCAGCCCGCGCTGACCGACGTGCCGGACCTGGTGCGCGAGTCGTCCGCCGCCGGCGCCGAGGTGGTCCTGGACGACCGGGTGCCCGATCCGGCGGCCGTCCCGGTGCGGGTGGGGCGGCACGCGTACCGGATCGTCCAGGAGGGGCTGACCAACGCCCGCAAGCACGCGCCGGGCGCGCGGGTCCGGGTGACGCTCGACGCGCCCGGCGGGACGGTGCTCGGCATCGAGATCGAGAACCCGATCCCGCCGGGGCCGCCGGCCGCCGCGCTGCCCGGCGCCGGGGCCGGGCTCGTGGGGCTCGGCGAGCGGGTGGCGCTGCTCGGCGGGACGCTGGAGCACGGCCGGACCGAGGACGGCCGGTTCCGGCTGCGCGCCCGCCTCCCCCTTCCCGGCTGAACCGCCGCCCGGCCGCGGCGCCCGGCGCGTTCACGCAGGTGGCGGGCGGGACGCATGGCGCCGGGAGTTGCGGGCATGGCCGTGGACATGGCTTCTGACTCCGCACAACCCGTCCTGGAGGAACTCGACCGGCAGGAGTGCCTGCGGCTCATCGCGCCCGGCGGCATCGGCCGGATCGCGTTCGAGGACGGCGAGGGGCCGACGGTGGTCCCGGTGAACTACGCCGTCGACGGCGAGTCGGTGGTGTTCCGCACGTCCCTGGAGGGCCGGCTGAGCCGGAGCCTGCTGACCGCCGTGCCGGGCGGGCAGGTGCGGGCCGCGTTCGAGGTCGACGCGTTCCAGGACGACACGCACGAGGGGTGGAGCGTGCTGGTGCGCGGCGGCGCCCATCCGCTGGAGGGCGAGGAGCGCGAGCGCGCCGTCCGGGTCGACCCGTGGCCGGGGGGCGAGCGCGAGGCGTGGTTCAGCCTGACGGCGATGGAGGTCAGCGGCCGCCGGCTCCGGCAGGGGTAGGCGCGGCCCGCGGCCCCTAGGGTTGGGGGATGGACGCACCTCCCATCCGCGTGCTGATCGTGGACGACGACGCGCTCGTCCGGTCGGGCCTGTCGATGATGCTCGCGGGCGCCGGCGACCTGGAGGTCGTCGCGGACGTCGCGGACGGCGCGGAGGCGGTGCCCGCGGTCAACGCGCACCACCCGGACGTGGTGCTGATGGACATCCGGATGCCGCGGCTGGACGGCCTCGCCGCGACCGAGCTGCTGCGCGCGCGCCGCGACCCGCCGGAGATCATCCTGCTGACGACGTTCGACACCGACGACCACATCCTGCGCGCGATGCGGGCGGGCGCGAGCGGGTTCCTGCTGAAGCACACCCCGCCGCCGGAGATCATCCAGGCGATCCGGCAGGTCGCGGCCGGTGAGCCGATGCTGTCGCCGGCGGTGCTGCGCCGGATGATGTCGTTCGTCGCCGACGCCGGCGCGGACCCGCGCAAGGCCCGCGCCCGCGCGCTGCTGGAGCGGCTCAGCGAGGGCGAGCGGGCCGTCGCGGTGCGGGTCGGGCAGGGCAAGACCAACAGCGAGATCGGCCGGGAGCTGTCGCTGAGCGTCGCGACGGTGAAGGCGTACGTGTCGCGGCTGCTGACGAAGCTTGAGCTGAACAACCGGGTGCAGGTCGCGCTGCTGGTCAACGACGCCGACCTCGGCGGGTGAGCGCGGGCGACTTAGGTCGCGGCGGCGGGCGACCGAAGTCGCCGCGCCGCCGACGTCCGGCGGACGCGGACGGGGCGCCGGTCCGGCGAGCCTGGTTCCATGATCGATGTCGACCGACTGACGAAACGGTACGGGGACGTCGCGGCGGTGCGGGACGTCACGTTCCGCTGCGAGCCGGGCACCGTGACCGGATTCCTGGGCCCGAACGGGGCCGGCAAGTCCACGACCATGCGGATGATCTGCGGGCTGACGCCGCCGTCCTCGGGTTCGGCGACGGTGCGGGGCGTCCCGTACCGGCGGATCGCGAACCCGGGGCGCCATGTGGGCGTGCTCCTCGATCCGGCCGCCCAGCATGCCGGCCGCACCGGCCGCGAGGTGCTGGCGCTGACCGCGCAGGTCACCGGCATGCCGAAGGAGCGCGCCGGCGAGCTGCTGGCCCTGGTGGGCCTGTCGGAGAAGGCGGCGGGGCGGCGCGTCGGCGGGTACTCGCTCGGCATGCGCCAGCGGCTCGGCCTCGCGCAGGCGCTGGTCGGCGACCCGGCCGTGCTGATCCTGGACGAGCCCGCCAACGGCCTGGACCCGGAGGGGATCCACTGGATGCGCGGGCTGCTGCGCGGGTTCGCCGACCGGGGCGGGACGGTGCTGCTGTCGTCGCACCTGCTGCTGGAGGTCGAGGCGGTCGCGGACCGCTTCGTGGTGATCGCGGGCGGGCGGGTCGCGGCGCGCGGCACCAAGCAGGAGCTGCTGGCGGCGCCCGACCGGACCGTCGTGCGCGCCTTGGACCCGGGCCGGCTGGAGGAGGCTTTGGCCGCCGCCGGCCTGCGGTACTCGGCCCGTGCGGAGGGCGGGCTGGCCGTGGAGGCCGGCGCCGAGGTGGTGGGGCGTGCCGCGGCGTCGTCCGGGGCCGTCCTGCTGGAGCTGCGGGCGTCCGGCGGCGGACTGGAGGAGCTGTTCCTGTCCTTGACCGCCGACGCGGCCGCCCCGGCGCCCGCACCTGAGGGGGCGCTGCGATGACCGCGGTCCTCACGGCGCCACCGCGCCCGACGCTGGGGCGGCTGACCGCCGTCGAGCTGCGCAAGATGGTCGACACGCGTGCCGGGCGCTGGCTGCTGGTGCTGATCGCGCTCAGCGCGGTGGCGATGATGCCGGTCGTCCTCTACGCGGCGCCCGCCGACGAGCAGTCCCTCGGCCAGTTGTTCGCCGCCTCGCAGATCGGGGTGTCGCTCCTGCTGCCCGTCCTCGGGATCATGTCGGTGACGTCGGAGTGGTCGCAGCGCACGGCGCTGGCGACGTTCACGCTGGTCCCGGAGCGGAGCCGGATCCTGACCGCCAAGCTGCTCGGCGGGGCGTGCCTGGCGGGGGCGTTCGTCGCGGCGGGGATCGCGGTCGGGTTCCTCGGCCGGGTGGCGGGCGCGGCGCTCGGCCGCTCCACGGGGTCCTGGTCGTTGCCACTGCCGGTCGCCGGCACCATGCTGCTCTTCGCGGTGATCATGGTGTCGATGGGCGTGGCGTTCGGGATGCTGTTCATGAACCCGCCGCTGGCCATCGTGCTCTACTTCCTGCTGCCGACGCTGTGGACGACGCTCGGGCAGATGGTGCCGCGGCTGGAGGGCCCGGCCCGCTGGCTGGACACGAACCGGGCCCTCGACACGCTCACCGATCCGGGGGTCACCGCGACGGAGTGGGCGCGGATCGCGACCTCCCTCGCCGTCTGGCTGCTGGTCCCGCTGGCGGCCGGGACGGTCCGGCTCGTCCGGCGGGAGGTGAAGTAGTCACTCGCGGGGGCCGAGCGGGACGTTCTTGAGCAGCACCGCCGCCGCCAGGCCGGCCGCCAGCAGCGGCAGGCCGGTGAGGAACAGGTCGGAGAACGCCTGCGCGAAAGCCTCGGCGACGCCGTGCCGGACCGGCCCGGGGAGGGTGTCGAGCACCTCGGGCCGGACGGCGTCGCCGAACGCGGGCACGCTCCCGGCCGGGACGCGCCGTCCGATCTCCTCGGCGAAGCGGCTGGAGACGATGCCGCCGAACACCGCCATCCCGGCGGCGGTGCCGAGCATCCGGGACGCGAACACGCCGGAGCCGGCCGCGCCGAGGTCGCGCTTCGGCGCCGCGTTCTGCGCGATCAGCATGACGACCTGCTGCGACAGCCCCGCGCCGAAGCCGAGGACGGTCATGTAGAGGCCCGCAGTGACGAGCCCCGTGTGCACGTCCATGGTGGCGAGGAGGGCGACGCCGACCGCACTGATCGCCATGCTGGCGGCGGGCAGCCGGTGGTAGCGGCCGGTCCGCGCGATGTACCGCCCGGCGCCCATGGACGCGGCGAGCAGCCCGATCATCATCGGCAGGAGCAGGAGTCCGGACTCGGTGGCGCCGGCTCCCCCGACGACCTGGAAGAACATCGGCAGGTAGGTGGCGAGCCCGAAACCGGTCGCCCCGCCCACCGCGGCGACGGCGCACGCGACGGCGAACGACCGGTCGCGGAACAGCCGCGGCGGGATGATCGCCTCGGCGGCGCGGCGCTCCACGAGCACCCACGCGGCGAACAGCACGGCCGACCCGGCGGCGAGCGCGAGGATCTCCGGCGAGCGCCACCCGTACCGGGTCCCGGCCCAGCTGGTCAGGAGGGTGAAGCAGGTGACCGCGGCGCCGAGCAGGACGATGCCCGCGTAGTCGATCCGGGGGCGCCGGTCCGGCTTCGGCAGCCGCAGGAAGGCCAGGGTGAGCGCGGTGGCGGCAAGCCCCAGCGGCATGTTGACGTAGAACACCCAGCGCCAGGACGCATGGTCGGTGAGGAACCCGCCGGCCAGCGGGCCCCCGATGCTGGACACGGCGAACGTCAGCGCCGAGTAGCCCTGGTAGCGGGCCCGCTCGCGCGGCTCGAACAGCTCCCCCGTCACCGCGAACATCGAGCTCATCAGGCAGCCGGCTGCCGCGCCCTGGACGGCCCGGAACGCGATCAGCGCGTCCATCGACGGCGCCGCCCCGCACGCCGCCGAGCCCGCCAGGAACCCGATCAGCCCGGTGAGCAGGACCGGCCGGCGGCCGAACAGGTCCCCGAGCCGTCCGGACAGCGGGACGGTGACGCTGGTGGCCAGGACGTAGGCGGTGGAGACCCAGGCGAGCCGGTCCAGCCCGCCGAGGTCGCCGACGATCGTCGGCAGCGCGGTGCCGAGGACCGTCGCGTCCAGCGAGGACATCAGCCCGGCGAGCATGAGCCCGCCGAACACCAGGACGCGGTGCCGGTGGGTCATCTTCGCCGGCGCGTCGCGCGTGATCGTCATGTGCACTCCTCATTCATATGCTTAACGCATCTAGATGCTAGACACACATATATGAGCGACGCAACCGGACTAGACTGGCGGCATGACCGACGAGGCACTGGACGCCGTCGAGCGGAACATGGTCAAGCTGCGCCGCGGCATGTCCCGCCAGCGGCTCGGCAGGGCGGCGGTCCGGGACCACAACCTCCCCGTCGACGTGCAGGTCCTGCACGTCGTGGACGTCGTCGACGAGGGCCCGGACGGCCCCGGCCAGGAGATGAGCGTCGGCCTGGTCGCCACCCGCCTCGGCGTCGACGCCTCGCGCGGCAGCCGGATCGTCGCGGAGGCCGTCAAGTCCGGGTACGTCCGCCGCGTCGCGTCCCAGGAGGACGGCCGCCGCATCCACCTGGAGCTGACCCCGGCGGGCCGGTCCGTCGTCGAGGCCACCCGGCGCACCCGCCAGGAGCACTTCGCCAAGGCCATGGGCGACTGGAGCGGCGCCGAGCGCGCCGAGTTCGCCCGCCTCCTCGCCCGGTTCGTCGACGCCTACGAGGGCTGACCGTGAAACGGTGATTTGGCCGCTTCATGACCTTCCTGGAAGCGGGCCGCTACCGTGCGTGGCTAGTGTCGGGAGTATGAGCGGGGGCACCGACCTGGACAGGATCGTCGACGCCGCGACCCGGCTGTTCGCCGAGCTCGGGTTCGACGGCACCTCCGCGCGCCTGATCGCCGACGCGGCCGGCGTCGACCCGGCCACCGTCGACCGCCTGACCGGCGGCAAGACCGAGCTGTACCGCGAGGTGATGCGGCGGGCCACCGACGCCGACAGGGCGGCGATCAGCGGCGCGGCCGAGGGCTTCGCCCCCACCCGCGAGGGCGTCGAGCGGCTGGTGGACCAGTACGTCGACTTCTACGCCGCGCACCCCGAGTACCTCGGGCTGTGGCTGCACCGCCGGACAGGCGACGCCGCCGACACCGGCGACCTGGAGGAGCAGTACCTCCGGCCGCGGCTCGGCGGGATCGTCGAGGCGCTGCGCGAGGCGGTCCCGGAGGACGTCGACCTCGACCTGACGATCTGGACGATCCCCTGGGTCATCTTCGGGTTCCTCAGCCAGCGGGCGCTCGGCACGGGCCCGGACGGCGAGCCCGCCACCGACGGCCCGTACCGGAGGGTCTCACCGGAGGAGCTGGAGCGCTTCCGCGGCTACCTGCACACGCTCCTCGAGCGGATGCTCGTCCTGCCCGGCGAGGGCGGCTGAGCCGCGAAGGCCGTCCCGCGTCCCGGAGTCAGCCGACCCGCCGCCTGAGCACCTCCAGGGCCCATTCGCCCCACCGCTCGTTCTCGCGCTCGAACGCAAGGCCGCGCATCAGCGTCAGGTAGGGTCCGACGCGCTCGGCGTCCGCGAGGAACTCCTCCTCGCTGCGGCCGTCCAACAGCCGCGCACGCAGCCGCTCGAACCGGGCGATCTTCGCCCGCGCCCACTCCACCCGTTCCCCGACGGCGGCCCGCACGCCGTCGGCATCCCCCGCGTCGACGGCCTGGACCATGACCATCATCTCGTCGCGGATCGCGCCCGGGCGCGGCGGCCCGGCGGTGAACTCGCGCAGCTCCCGCCGGCCCGCCTCGGTCAGCGAGAACAGCCGCTTGTTCGGCCGCCGCTCCTGCTCGACGACCCGCGCCTCGACCAGGCCGTCCTCGCGCATCCGGTCGAGCTCCCGGTAGAGCTGCTGCGGGGTGGCCATCCAGAAGTTGGCCACCGACGCGTCGAACCCCTTGGCCAGGTCGTACCCGGACGCCTCGCCCTCCAGCAGCGCGGCCATCACCGCGTGACGCAACGACATGCCCCGACGATAACGCGCGGTTGATTACTCAAATCATTGACCATCCACGGTTGTGACGAGGGACACCTGCGCGGCCCGCTTCAGCAGGTACGGCACCATCAGCCGGTGGATCGGCGCCACCACCGCCCACAGCACCCGTCCCGATCCCCGCCGGTACGACACCGACGTCGCCCAGTGCGCGGCCCCGCCGTCGAGCCGCAGGGTGAGCCGGGCGGTCATCAGCGCCGATTCGAGCCGCAACCGGACGGCATCGTGCTCGCGTTCCACGACCGTCCAGCCCAGCACGTGGTCGGGCGACGGGCGCGGCCCGAGCCGCAGGCCCAGGACGGCCCGCCAGCCCACCAGCAGGAAGGCCCGCACGGGCGCGGGAGCCCTCTCGAACACCTCCCGCATCCACGCCTCGGCCGACCGCCCGTCCCCGCGCCCGACGGGGACGGTGAACGCGTCGCCGTAGTCGCCGTCCTCCGCCACCACGCACCTCCGGGGGCACACACGATCATCACCCCCCGTTCTACCGTCCGCTCCGGGCCGCGCGCATCCGGGGGCGATCAGCGGGTGGCGGTGACGGCGACGGTCGCGTAGGGCATGGTGAAGGTCCCGCCCAGTGCGTCGATGGCGGCGCCGACGCCGTCCAGCACCTCGGCGACCTGCTCAGCGGGGAGCCGCGTCAGCGTGCCCTGGGTGGGCATCTGGTCCAGCCACTCGTCGCGGGTGTAGGTGTGCTCCCACTCGAACCGCCACTCCTCGGGGGCGGTGAACCCGCCGGCCTCGGCGATCCCGGCGGCGGCCATGTCCAGGATCGGCCGGTACGCCTCCTGCCCCTCCCGCGCCGCCTGGACGTTGAACGGCGAGTCGGGCGCGACGCGCCGGTAGACCTCGGCGAACGCCTCGACGATCTCGGGCGGGAGCTCCGGCGCGTGCCAGAACACGGCGAGCCGGCCGCCGGGGCGCAGCAGCCGGGCCGCCTTCGCGGCGCCGGCGACGGGATCGACCCAGTGCCAGGCGGTCGCGGCGACGACGGCGTCGAACGTCCGGCCGGCCGGGTCCCAGTCCTCGATCGTCGCGACCTCGGTCTCGACGCCGGTGCGCCGCGCGAAGGCCGCCATCCGCGCGTCGGGCTCCACGCCGAGGACCCGGCAGCCGGCCGCCTGGAGCTGCCGGGCCGCGATGCCGGTGCCGCACCCGGCGTCGAGGACGTCGCGGCCGGGGCTGCCGGCGACGATCCGCTCGATCAGGGCGTCGGGGTAGCGGGGGCGGGTGCGGTCGTAGCGCTCGGTGTCGGCGCCGAACGACTCGGCCAGCCGCCGGTGCCGGTGAGGGGCGGGAGGCGGGGGCTCGGAAGGTATAGTGGTCATGTGCCCACTTTAAATGGGCGACCGCCCACTACGTCAAGGAGGAGTGCGCTGTGCCGACCGGGGTGGCCCTGCGGGACGCGCGGCAGCAGCTGTTCGACGCCGCCGAGCGCGTGCTGCTGCGCGACGGGCCGAACGCGCTGACCAGCCGCGCCGTCACGACCGAGGCCGGATGCGCCAAGGGCGTCCTGCACCGGCACTTCACCGACTTCGACGCCTTCCTCGCCGAACTCGTCGAGGACCGCATCGCCCGGGTCGAGGCGCAGCAGGCCGCCCTGTGCGCCGCCGCCGGGACCGGGACCGTCACCGGCAACCTCGCCGACGCCCTGACCGGCGTGTTCGAGACGGTCGCGGTGGCCATCGTCGCGCTCATCACCTCGCGGGACGAGCTGCGCGCGAAGCTGCGCGCGACGAGGCCCACCGGCGTCCCGCTGGCCACCGAGGCGGTCCACATGATCGCGGCCTACCTCGCCGCCGAACGCGACCTCGGCCGCATCGCCGCGGACGCCGACATCGACACCCTCGCACCCATGCTGATCGGCGGCGGGCACCTGCTGTTCGCCGACCGGACCGGCCCCCGCCCGGACGCCGACGCCGTCCGCCGCGTCGTCACCACGACCATGGCGGGGGCCGTCCGCGAACCATGAGTCACCGGCCCGCCGCGCCAGCCACGGCCCCGCGTCCACGCCATGACCTCGCTCAGGCGTCGTACGCCCCGCGCTTGACCTCGGTGAGGAACGTCCGCCACTCCCCCGCACCGAACGTCAGCACAGGCCCCGACGGATCCTTAGAATCCCGCGCCAGAACTCCCCGCGCCATCTCACCGACCTCGACACATTCGGTCCCTTGACCAGAGCTGTGGCTGCTGGTCCGCCAACATACGGTGGAGAGATCCAGTTCACTCATATCTCGGACACTATCCGCTCGATGAACCTCTGGGAGTCGTCCGCGGGAAGAGCGATCTCGCAGAGACGTTCGAACGCCTCCTTGTAATGGTCGACGTCCGCCGGTTCGTCCACGTACCAACTGCGTGTCAGGCTATGGACCGTCACCACCTCCAGCAGGGCCTCGGGACCGATCCCCAGGATGGTGAATGCGCCGTCACCTCCCGGATGAGCACCGGCGGAGAATGGAAGGACTTGCAGGTTGATATGCGGGCGCTCGCCCATGACCATCAGCCTGCGCAGCTGGCGCCGCATGACAGTGGCGCCGCCCATGACCTGACGCAACGCCGGCTCACCGAGCACGAGCGACATGATTGGCGGGCGCGCCTGACCGTGCAGCCGCTGGCGGCTGATCCTGAAGCTGACCTCCGTCTCGATATCCCGTGAACTGCGGAGCGCGCTGCCCGAGTCGGCGATGACCGCGCGGGCGTAGTCCTCCTCCTGGAAGAGACCGTGCACCAGAAGAGGCTGGAACATGCGAACGCTGGACGCGTCGGCCTCAAGGGACGCGAAGTCGACGACTCCCGGCTCCAGGCGCTCCTCGAAGTCGTGCCACCAGCCGTCCTGGCGGCCCTGGGCGGCGAGGGAGAGGAGCCGGCTGCGGACGAGGTCGTCCGTGACGCCGTAAACGTCCAGAATGTGTTTGAGGTCGCGGGGGCGAATGGCGCGGTGGCCGTTCTCGTAAGCGCTGAGCGATGCCTGCGAGCGGTCGAGGAGCCGGCACGCGGCCCGCTGGGTCAGGCCGAGTCCTTCGCGGAACATGCGCAGCGAGTCGCCGATCTTCTGACGGCGGTAGGTCTGCCGGTCGTATCCCATGACCCGCACGTTGTCACACTGCGTGCATGATCGCCTCTCTCCAGAGAGAAGTTAGAAATATTCGTTCTTCGCACGTTCACCTTCTCTATGGGCGGCCCTACGAATACCTCTCATCTACCGGAAGCGTGTTGTTGAGATGGCAGGTCGGCATGACTCTTGCGGGTGTCGAAGAGAAGGAGGAAGCGATGGCATCCGGCAAGGCTCGATATGTATGGGCGGGCATAGGGAACGGTATGGAGCTTCTGGGGGCGCTCACGCTTCCCGGGGTTGACCGTTCCGTCCCTTATGCTCGGCTTTTTCTGCGGGACACGCTGGTTCCCGGGCACATCTCCCCCGGGTCGGAATTGCTCGCGGACATGGCGCTGGTGGTGGACGAGCTGGCGGCCAACGGCATCCGGCACACCGCGTCCGGGAAGGGCGGCAAGATCACGATCGCGCTGTGGGCGGGACGCGGGGTGCTGCGCGCCGAGGTGACCGACGACGGTGCGGACGGCGCGCGGCCGGTGGTGCGGACCGATCCAGGTGGTGAGAGCGGGCGCGGCCTGCACATCGTCGCCGCGCTCGCGAAGGCGTGGGGGCACCGCCCCGACGGCCCCGGCACCACCGTCTGGGCCGACTTCCCGGCCGTCCGCCCGGCGTAGGGCTCAGCGGGTGATGCGGTGGCTCCAGTCGACCCGTTCCGCGGACGTCGGTTCGCGTCCGTGCGCGGCGATCTCGCGCAGCCTCGCGGCCGTCGGTTTCTGCGGTCCGGCGTCCAACGCCTCGGCGAGCGCCCGGACGTCGTCCGGCTTCAGCGGACGGCCGTCCTCGCCTCTGAACACGTAGCGCACCCGGTCGCCGGTCAGGGCGTCCCGCGAGGTCAGCACGCCGAAGGACGGTTCTCCACGCATGACGGTGGTGGAGCCGAGCCGGGCCTCGGTCGCGGCCGCGAGGTCGCATTCGTGCACGCCCGACCGGTCTTCGATGCGGCGGACCGTCCCCTGGAGCCATGCCCTTTGCGGGAGGCTGTCGCGTCGGCGCCGCAGAGCAAAGACCAGCAGCGCGGCCCAAGGCGGCCAGACGAGCAGCGCCTCCCATCGCAGGCCGAGCGTGCCTGCGGCGCAGGCCACGCCGAGGAGGAGCAGGAACAGCCCGATGCCCAGATCGTTGAGCGCCTTGCCGGGGCCGGTGTCAGCGGCGCCCTGCGCCGCGCGGCCCAGTTCGCGTTCGTCAGGCACGCCTCAGTGTCGCGCGCCGGGATCGCGCCGGGCTAGGGCCAGGTCGTGCGCGCTTTGAGCCATTCGAGGGCGGCGAGGCCCTGGGCGGTCTGGAAGGCGCGGAGGGTGGGGAGGCCGGGCGGCGGGGGCCGGCGGCCATGCCCGATGAGGAAGCCGGACCAGGCGACAAGGGCGGCCGTCACCGCGTCCCCGTCGGCGTGGCGGGCGGCCGGGTGGGCGGCGAAGAGGTCCTCGCAGGGCGGGCCGCCCTGCATGCGGACGCTGGGGAGGAAGAGCAGCAGGTCGAACCACGGGGCCGCCCTGCACGCCCACGGCCAGTCGACGACGACCACGCGGTCAGGGGTGAGGAGGAGGTTGTCGGCGCGCAGGTCGGCGTGGGCGAGGGTGGTGCCCGTGGCGGCGGCGGACCAGGCCGGCTCGGCCGCGGCGAGGCGCGGGAGGTGCTCCGCCGCCCACGGGTCGAGGCCCGCCAGGTCGTCGTCGCCGCGGCGGTGGGCGGCGAGAAGGTGCCGCCAGCCGTGGAACTCGTCCGCGAAGCGCTCCTCGGCCGACGGCGCCGGGAGGGGCGAAGGCGTCAGGGTCCGGGACAGGTCGGCGACGGCGTCCAGGACGCGGTCCAGTTCGTCCGGCGCCCACGGCTGGGCGGGCGGCTTGCCGTCGACGTCCTCGAACAGCAGGACGACCCAGCCGTCGCGGTCGAACGAGCCGAGGAAGGCCGGGGTGGGCGCGTCGTCCGGGAGGGCGGCGGCGATGGCGGCTTCGGCGCGGTGGATGGCGGGGCTTTCGGGGTTCGGCTCCGGGCCGACCGCCTTCACGAACGCGCGGCGGCCGTCGGCGAGGCGGAGGCGGGCGGCGACGCCCGGGGAGAATCCGCCGGGCTGCGTCGCGGCCTCCGCCACGTCGCCGCCGAGTTCCTTCTCGACGTCCGCGCGCAGTGCGGCGGGGATCGCGTCCCAAGGCAGGCGACGGCCGGTCGCGGGTGGTGTCATCCGATCATGCTGGCGATGGTGCCCGGACCGGCGCAACGGGATTTGCCTCCGTCGGACGGAGACCGGCGCGCTGATCCCGGGCGGCGGGCGCGGATCGCCGCCGCCCGGTCGCGGTCAGGCGTTCGGCGGCAGTGCGGTGCCGGCGCCGCGGCGGCGGACGGACACCGTCTCGGCGCGGCGGTGCTCGGGCATGCTGGGCGTCTCGGTGCCCTCCACCTCGAACCCGAGGTCCTCGATCATCTCCAGGTCGGCCTTGCCCGCCTGGCCCTCGCTGGTCAGGTAGTCGCCCAGGAAGATCGAGTTGACGATCTCCAGGGCGAGCGGCTGCAGGCTGCGCAGGTGGATCTCGCGGCCGCCGGCGAGCCGGACCTCGACGTCGGGGTTGACGAACCGGACCATCGCGAGGATGCGCAGGCAGCGCTGCGGGGTGAGCGCCCACCGCTCGGCGAGCGGCGTCCCGTCGAAGGGGATCAGGAAGTTGACGGGGACCGAGTCGACGTCCAGGTCGCGGAGCGCGAACGCGACGTCGACGAGGTCCTCATCGGTCTCGCCCATCCCGGCGATGAGGCCGGAGCACGGGGACAGGCCGGCGTCCTTGGACTTGCGGACGGTGTCCTGCCGGTCGCTGAAGTCGTGGGTGGTGCAGATGTCGCCGTACACGCCCTCGGAGGTGTTGAGGTTGTGGTTGTAGGCGTGGGCGCCGGCCTCGGCGAGCCGCTCGCCCTGGCCGTCGCGGAGCAGGCCGAGGCAGGCGCAGATCTCCACGTCGCCGCGCTCCTTGATCGCGGCGATGGTGTCGGCGACCCGGTCGACGTCGCGGTCGGTGGGGCCGCGGCCGCTGGCGACCAGGCAGACGCGCTTGGCGCCCGCCGCCATCCCGGCCGCGGCGGCGTCGGCGGCCTCCTCGGGCTTCAGCCAGGTGTACTTGAGCACGTCGGCCTGCGAGCCGAGCCGCTGCGAGCAGTACGAGCAGTCCTCGGGGCACAGCCCGGACTTGAGGTTGACCAGGTAGTTCAGCTTGACCCGGCGGCCGAACCAGTGCCGGCGGACGCGGCCCGCGGCGGCCACCACGTCGAGGATGTCGTCGTCGGACGTCGCCAGCACCGCCAGCGCCTCGTCCCGCGTCGGCGGCTCGCGCCGCAGTCCCTTGCCGGCCAGGGTCTCGAGAAGGCTCATGGCAGACGATCCTTGCAGAAGGGGCCCGGGGTGTTGATGACCAGGGCCGACAAACCGGACCGATCAGGTTTTGTACCGCAGTACCGAGCACAGCGCGTCCAGCGCGGCGGTATAGCCGGACTGGAGCGGGGTGCTGTACCCGACGACGAGGCCGCGCGGGCGCCCGTCCGGCCGCTGCCAGAACTCGCCGAGGGGCTGCAGGGCGAGGCCGCGCGCCGCCGCCCGCGCCATGACCTCGTCCTCGCCGGGGCCGTCGTCGGGGAGAAGGAGGAGCGCATGCAGGCCGGCGGCGACGCCCAGCACCCGGACGTGCGGCGCCCGCCGCCGCAGCGCCTCGACCAGTGCGTCCCGGCGGCGCCGGTAGCGCAACCGGGCGGCGCGGACGTGCCGGTCGTAGGCGTGGCCGGTGATCAGGTCGGCGAGGACGAGCTGCCCGAGCGACGGGGTGTGCGCGTCGGCGAGGCGCTTGGCCTCGGCGACCGGCTCGACCAGGGCGGAGGGCAGCACCATCCAGCCGAGCCGCAGTGCCGGGGCCAGCGTCTTGGACGCGGTGCCGGCGTAGACGACGTGGCCCGGCGCGGTGCCCTGCAGGGAGCCGACGGGCAGGCGGTCGTAGCGGAACTCGCCGTCGTAGTCGTCCTCGACGACGAGCCCGCCGGTTTCGCGCGCCCACGCGGTCGCGGCGCGGCGGCGGGTGGGGGCGAGGGTGGCGCCGGCCGGGTACTGGTGCGCGGGGGTGAGCACCATCGCGCCGGCCTCGGGGGGCAGGTCGGTGCGGGCGCCGAGGTCGTCCACCGGCAGCGGGACGACCCCGAGTCCGGCGCGGGCGACGATCATGCGGTGGTAGGGGTGGCCGGGCTCCTCCATCGCGATCGCGGACGTCCCGGCGTCGGCGAGGACCCGGGCGAGCAGCCCGAGCCCCTGCGCGTACCCGGACGTGATCACGATCCGCTCGGGGTCGGCGTCGACGCCCCGGACGCGCCGCAGGTAGTCGGCGAGCGCGGCGCGCAGTTCGGGGCGTCCGCGCGGGTCGCCGAGCGCGTGCGCCTCCGGGCCGGCCGAGGTCAGCACGCGGCGCGTCGAGCGAAGCCAGGCCGAGGCGGGGAAGGTGCCGAGGTCGGGGCGGCCGGGACGCAGGTCGTGCGCGGACTCCGTCCCGGCGGGCGCCCACGAACCGGCCCACGCGGGACCGCCGGACGGGCCGGGCGCGGGCGTCCCGGGCGGCTCCGGCTCGGCGGGACGGACCTCGGCGACCCGGGTCGCGGCGCCCTGCCGGGCCGTCAGGTAGCCCTCGGCGACCAGCTGGTCGTAGGCGGCCGTCACGGTGCCGCGCGCCACCCCGAGCTGGGCGGCGAGGGCGCGCGTCGAGGGGACGGCCGCGCCCGGCGCGAGGCGACCGGTCCGGATCGCGTCGCGGAGGGCGCGTTCGAGGGCGTCGCGGCGCCCGCCGGACGGGTCGGGCTCCAGGTGCAGGTCGACCCCGGAACTGGTCCAGTCTTTCGCCATGGAACTGGATCTTAATGTCGGTCCGGTCGCCGTCTAGGTTCGCGGCATGCTCACTTTCGCGCAGCTCAGCGACATCCATCTCGACGGCGGGGAGCGCGCCGGCGAGCGCGCCCGCCGCGTCATGCGCCATCTGGACGCCCTGCCGCTCGACGCCGTCCTCGTCACCGGGGACATCGCCGACCACGGCGCGCCCGCCGAGTACGAGGAGGCCCGGGAGGTCCTGCAGTCACCGCACCCGGTGCTGACCTGCCCCGGCAACCACGACAGGCGCGAGCCGTTCCGGAAGGCGCTGCTCGGCGAGGAGCCGTCCGGGGAGCCGGTCGACCGGGTGCACGAGGTCGGCGGCGCGGTCTTCGCCATGTGCGACTCGTCCGTCCCGGGCGAGGACCACGGGTTCCTCTCCGACGAGACGCTCGGCTGGCTGGACGGCGTGCTCGGCGACCGTCCCGAAGCCCCGGCGTTCGTGTGCTTCCACCATCCGCCGGTGACGCTCGGCGTCCCGTACGTGGACGGGATCCGGCTGTTCGGCGAGGACCGGCTCGCCGCCGTGCTCGCCCGGCACCCGCAGGTGGTGGCCGTGCTGTGCGGGCACGCGCACACGGCGGCGGCCACCACGTTCGCTGGACGGCCGCTGCTGGTTGCGCCCGGCGTCGTGTCCACGATCCGGCTCCCCGGGCAGGGCGGCGCCGTCGCCGACTACGAGGCGCCGCCCGGCGTCGCGTTCCACACGCTGGACGACGAGCGGCGCCTCACGACCCACTACCGGCCGGTCACCGGTGGGTCGTCCACGTCCGCGTGATCTCCTCGGCGGCGTCGCGGACGAGCGCCCGGTACCGCTCCACCGCCTCCGGCGTGAAGCGGTGCCGGGGGCCGCAGACGCTGATCGAGCCGTGCACCTCGCCGTCCGGGCCGAACAGCGGCGCGGCGACCGACCCGGCGTCGGCCTGCCGCTCCCCCAGCGAGACGCCGACGCCCTCGCGGGCCGTCTCGGCGAGCTGGACGCGCAGCGCCGCCTCGTCGGTGACGGTCCCCGGCGTCAGCGCGGCGAGCGGCCGCGCCAGCAGCGCCTCGCGGCGCTCCTCGGGCAGGAAGGCGAGGATCACCTTGCCCGAGGAGCCCGCGTGCAGCGGGAACCGGCGGCCGACCTCGACGGTCATCTTCACCTCGTGCGGGCTCTCGAACTGGTCGAGGTAGACCCGCTCGTCGGCGACCAGCCCGGACAGCGTCGTCGTCTCGCCGGTCTCGTCGCGCAGCCGGCGCAGCACCGGCGCGGCGGCGTTGCGGACGTTGAACCGGCGCAGCGCGCTGACGCCGAGCGCGACGGCGGCGGGCCCGAGCCGGTACCCGCCGGGGTCGGCCTCCAGCATCTCCCGCGACACCAGCGACCGCAGGATGCGGTGCACGACGGCCTTGGAGATGCCGAGCTCCCGGCTGATCGCGCTGACACCGAGGTACTGCGGCCCCCCGGCGAACAGCAGCAGCACGTCGGCGACCCGGCCGGCCACCTCGGTGCCGGACGACTGCCGCTCTTCGGTCTGGTTGGTCACCCGATGATCCTAGGGAGCCGTCAGCGGCCGCGGCGCAGGTACTTGCCGACCGGGTCGCCGAGCACCTTCCCGCCGGAGTACACGTGGTTGCCGCGCACGAACGTGTCGGTGACGCGCGCCGTCATCGGGAAGCCCTCGAACGGGGTGTACTCCTGCGTGGACTCGGAGTCGGCGGCGCGGACCGTCCAGGACACGTCCGGGTCGATCAGCGCGATGTCGGCGTCGTAGCCCTCGGCGATGGTGCCCTTGGTGAGCAGGCCGTAGCGGCGGGCCGGGTTCCACGAGGTCAGCTGCGCGACGCGCTGCAGCGGCAGGCCGCGCTTGATGCCCTCGCCGACGAGGCCGGGCAGCAGGTACTCGGCGCCGCCGAACCCGGACTTGGCGAGGAAGATGTCGTCGCGGTCGGCGCCGAACTTCATCTCGTCGCGGCAGCAGGCGTGGTCGCTGACGACCCAGTCGACCTCGCCAGCCAGGACGTGCCGCCACAGCGCCTCGACGTCCTCGCGGTCGCGCAGCGGCGGGTTGACCTTGCCGCCCAGGCCGTGCGCGGTGTCGACGTCAGCGAGCAGGTGCCCGATGGTGACCTCGCGGCGGAAGTCGATGTGCGGGAACGCCGACGCCATCGTCAGCGCCGCCGACAGCGCCTTCTCCGACGACAGGTGCAGCAGGTTGATGTTGGGCAGGCCGGTCTCGTGCGCCAGGTAGGACGCGATGGTGACGGCGAGACCCTCCGAGTGCGGCGGGCGCGAGGCGCTGTAGGCGCGCAGGCCGGTGAGCTTGCCCTCCTTCTCGACCATCTTCGTGTACGCCGTCATGATCTCGGCGGTCTCGCAGTGCAGCGACAGCGAGATGTGGTCGGCGTAGTCCGACAGCTGCTCGCGGGCCTTCTGGATGCCGCGCATGACGAACTCGAAGTGCGCGATGTCGTACCGCTCGTCCGGCGGCGTCATCAGGAACTCGCTCTGGCTGGTGGAGCGGCCGTGCAGCCCGTGGCTGCCGTAGAACATGAAGATCTTGAACGAGGTGACGCCGTGCTCCTCGACGAGGTACGGGATCTCGTCGATGTGCTCGGCCATCATCGGCGCCAGGTGGAACGCGTAGTCGACGTAGGCGTTGCCGTTCGCGGCGCTCAGCACCTCGGGGAAGAACTCCCGGTACGGGCCGCCCTTGTTCAGGTAGTACTGCCCGGTGCGCATGTAGGTCAGTGACGTGGTGACGCCGCCCTGCGCGCTCGCGCGGCTCTCCGAACGGGTGTCGGTCGCAAGCTCGTTGTAGATGCCCCAATGCTGGTGCGCGTCCACCACGCCGGGGAACGCCAGCTTGCCGCCGCCGTCGACCACCTTCGCGGCGTCGTCATCGGGGAGGTCGGGCGCAAGGCGGACGATGGTGCCGTCGTTCACGGCGATGTCGAGGCGCTCGGGCTCGGCGCCCTCGGGGGCGTCGGGACGGACCACCCGCACGTTCTTCAGCAGCAGCTCGGTCGTGGCCAATTCATCTCTCCTCAGTGTGTCGTGGGGCGGTCGGCGTTCGAAATGGTCACGGGGTCGGGCGGCGGCGGGCGACGTCGCCGGCCGCGAGGTAGGCGAGCCCGAAGGCGGGCAGCAGGCCGTTGCCGGGCAGGTAGCCGTCGGCGCCGTGGCCGGAGATCCCGGCGGCGGCGCCGCCCGCCGCGTACAGGCCCGGAATGGGGCGGTCGTCGTGGTCGACGACGGCGGCGTCCTCGTTGACGATCAGCCCGCCCTGGGTGTGGAACAGCGCCGGGACGACCCGGACGGCCGCGTACGGCGCGGCGAGCGGGCGCTCCCAGTTGGTGCGGCCGTGCTCGTCGGCGCGCTCGCCGCGCGCGGTGGCCGCGGAGGTCTCCAGCTCGGCGGCGAGGGCGCCCGCGGGCAGCCCGGTCGCCTTGGCGAGCCCGTCGGCGTCGTCGGCCCACACCAGCACGCCGGACTCGACGGTGTCGCGGAAGTCCTTGAACGGCTCGCACTGCTGGAAGACCGTCTCGTCCAGCACGATCCAGCCGGTCGCGCCGGGCCGGGCGGCCAGCTCGGCGGCGTACTCGGAGTAGCCGCGGGTCTCGTCGCCGAACCGGCGGCCCTCCAGATTCACCATGATCGCGCCGTGGATGATCGTGGCCCAGCCGACCAGGGTGCCCGCGCCCGCCGCGACGGCGCCGTGGCCCTGGTAGGCGTCGAGGTAGCCGGTGGCGGCGCCGAGACCGCCGCCGATCCGCAGCGCGTCCCCGAGGGACTGGTCGCTGCCCTGGTACAGAGCGTCGGCGATCTCCGGGAGGTGGCGGCGGACGAGGTCGCCGTCCGCGCCGAACCCGTTGGTGGCCAGCAGCACGGCCCGTGTCGGGATCTCCTCCTGCGTCCCGTCGGGGTACTGGACGACGGCCGCGCGGACGGCGCCGTCCTCGCCCGTCGTCACGTTGGTGAGCTTCGCCGGGACGAGCAGATCGATGTTCGGATGCGCGCGGGCGCGGCGGGCCAGGTGGTCGATCACGCTGGAGCCGTGCCGCCCCGGAACGGAGTGGCACCGCGTGACGGAGTGGCCCGGATAGTTGAAGTCGGTGACCAGGTCGAGCGGCAGTTCCACCGAGTCGGCGAGCCATTCGACCAGCGGCGCGCTGACCTGCGCGAGCGTGCGGGCGAGCCGGGCGTCGGCCTTGCCTTTGGTCTTGGCCGTGATGTCGTCGACGAACCGCTCGGGCGAGTCGTCCACGCCCTGCTCGGCCTGCCAGCGCGAGCCCGCGCCGGGGAACATCGCCGTGGACATCGAGGTGTTGTTGCCGCGCCGGAAGTGCTCGCTGGACTCCACGACGACCACGCTGAGGCCCAGTTCGGCGGCGCGCAGCGCCCCGGCGAGGCCGCCGCCGGCGCCCGCCACGACGAGATCGATGTCGCTCAAGACGCCCTCCCGGCGACGAGGACCTGCAGTGCGAGGGCGGTCGGGTCGACGACCTCCGCCGCGAACCGGCCCTCCTCGACGTCCACTGCGGAGCAGCCGTTGATCACGGCGGCGGCGCCCCGCGCGGCGAGCGCGCCGACCGCCTCGCCCAGCGCGGCGTTCCACGTCTCGCCTTCGGCGACGGCGTCGAAGGGCAGTTCCAGCACGGCGATCCCGGCGACGTGGGCGTCCAGCCCGTAGGCCTTGAGGCGGCGGCCCAGCTCCGCGCCGATCGCCTCGTTCCGCACCACGGCACCGAAACGGACATTCTTCGCAGCAAGCGCCATGCTACTCAGCCTCAGCAGCCCGTTGACCGGAACGCGCTGGTCAGACGGCCCGTCCGGGACGGCGGGGTCCAGCACGCAGTCGGGGAACAGGACGTCCCAGCCGTCGCCCGCGGCGGCCAGGGCCGCGGCGACCTCGCGCTCGGAGACCCGGATCGACTCCTCGTCGTCCAGCGATCCCGGGGCGCCGGGGCCGACGTCGCGCAGCTCGATGGTCAGGCCGGCGGGGGCGAGCCGGTCGTAGCGGGCCTGCCGCCGCGCGATCTCCTCGGGCGGCAGGTGGATCGGCGTCACGGACAAAGCACGCATCAACTCGGCTCCTTCTCAGCGGTGTCGTCGTCGGCCAGCCCGCGCAGGGCGGCGCCGACGCGGGGCAGGGCGGGCAGGTCGCGGGCGACCGCGGCGGCGCGGCCGACCAGGGCGGCGTGGCCCGGCAGCCACGCCGTCAGCATCCGGACCACGTCCTGCTCGGTCAGCGGCTCGTGGTCGGCGTCGCCGACCGGGTTCGGCTGCTCGCGGGTGAGGGACGTGCCGTCGTCCAGCTCGACCGTGACGCGGGCGGCGCGCTCGGCGGGCAGCCGCGCGGTCAGGTCGTCGGCCGCCACCAGGCGGACGCGGCGGGCGAGGGCCCGCAGCGCCGGGTCGCCGAGCCGGGCGGCGTCGGAGGCGCGCGGCCCGACCTCGCCGTCCAGCAGCGCGGCCGCGACGGCGAACGGGGTGGAGAACATCGCCGACAGCCGGTTGTCCCATTGGGGCGACCCGAGCCCGGCGCCGAGCGCGTGCGTCTCGACCAGGATCCCGGTGACGCGGGACGGGTCGAGGCCCTCGCGCAACGCGAGCACCGCGTCGGCGGCCGGGTGGGTGAACGAGCAGGACGCGTGGCGCTTGAAGTAGCCGCGCGTGATGTCCCAGCGCTCGCCGAGGCCGTCCGTCAGCTCGGCGGGGTCGAACCCGCCGAGGAGGTCACCGAGGGAGCCGGCGGCCGTGCCGGTGTTGCGGGCGAGCCCGGCGGCGGCCATCCGCGCCGCGACCAGGCCGGACATGTTGGACGCGCCCATCCACGCGTCCCGCACCGGGTTCCCGTCCGTCGCGGACGAGAAGTGCCCGGCGATCGGCATCCCGGCGCCCGTGTCGATCGCGGCGGCGGTGGCCTCCGGGCCGAGCCGCAGCAGCCGCGCGCACCCGGCGGCGGCGCCCGCGACGCCCCAGCTTCCGTGCGGGTGCGCGCCCGGCCGCAGCGACGTCGCGCGCCCGAACCGGGACGCGACCTCGTAGGCGGCCAGCAGCGCCGCGGCCGTGTCCGCGCCGGTGGCGTCGAGCCCGGCCGCCAGCGCGAGCACGGCCGGGAACCCGTGCGCCGCCGGATGGCCCTTGGCGTACTTGTTGCCCTCGTCCAGCTCCAGCGAGACCAGCGCCATCGCGTTCAGCCAGGCGGCGGCGTCGACCGTGACGGTCCGGCCCGCGCCGATCAGCGGGGCCGGGCCGTCCGGGGCGTTCCACGCCGCCCGGAGCGCCGCCTGCTCGTCCAGCGCCGCGCCGAGCGCGGTCACCCCGAAGACGTCCAGCAGGACGAGCGAGAGCCGGTCGAGCACCGGCCCTGGCGCCTTCGCGGCGTCCAGGCCAGCGGCCCACTCCCCCAGCCGCGCCGTCGCGTCCTTCACTTCCTCGTTCACAACCCCAGGTACGCCTTCCTGACGTCGGCGGATCCGGCCAGCTCGGCGCCCGTCCCGTGCAGCACGGCCGAGCCGCTCTCCAGCACGTAGGCGCGGTCGGCGATGCCGAGCGCCTGCTTGGCGTTCTGCTCGACGAGCAGCACCGCCACCCCCGAGTCGCGGATCGCCTTGACGGCATCGAGCACGGCCCAGGTGAGCTTGGGCGACAGGCCGGTGGACGGTTCGTCCAGCATCAGCAGCTTCGGCCGGGCCATCAGCGCGCGGCCGATCGCGAGCATCTGCTGCTGCCCGCCGGAGAACGTCTGCGCGATCGAGGCGCGGCGCTCGGCGAGGACGGGGAACAGCGCGAACACCTCGCGCATGTCCTTGTCGATCTCCGCGGCGGGACGCGTCCAGGCGCCCATCCGCAGGTTCTCCTCGACGGTGAGCGTGCCGAACAGCGCCCGGTCCTCCGGAACGTGGACGAGGCCGTCGCGGACGAGCTGGTCGGGGCGCCGGCCCGCGGTGGACTCGCCGCCGAACTCGATCGTCCCGGACGTCGCGCGCAGCTGCCCGCAGACGGCCCGCAGCGTCGTCGTCTTGCCCGCGCCGTTCGCGCCGACGAGCGCGACGATCTCGCCCGCGCCGACCTCCAGGTCGATCTCGTGCAGGATCTGCATCCGGCCGTAGCCGGCGCAGAGCTTGTCAATCCTCAGCATCGCCGGGCTCCTCTCCGAGGTAGGCCTCGATCACGCGCGGGTCGGAGGTGACCTGCTCGGCGGAGCCGGTGGCCAGCACCTGCCCCTGGTCGAGGACGAGCACCCGGTCCGACAGCCGCATGACGGCGGCCATGATGTGCTCGATGAACAGCAGCGTCGTGCCGTCCTCCTCGCGCAGCGCGGCGAGCAGGTCCAGCACGGGTTCGCGCTCGGCGGGGACGAGCCCGGCGAGCACCTCGTCCAGCAGCAGCACCTTGGGCCGCATCGCCAGGGCGCGCGCCAGTTCGAGGCGCTTGAGCCCGGCGGTCGGCAGCTCGGTCGCGGGCCGGTGCGCCCACGGCCCGAGCCCGACGCGCTCCACCACGTCCATCGCCTCGCCGCGCAGCTTGCGCAGCGGCTGCCGGCGGTGCTGGGCGGCCAGGCCGACGTTCTCCAGGACGCTCATGCTCCCGAACGGGCGCATCAGCTGGAACGTGCGGACCATGCCGGCGCGCGCGATCCGGTGCGGCGCCGCGCCGGTGACGTCCTTGCGGCCGAACACGACCCGGCCGGAGTCGGGCGCGATCGCGCCGCTGATCACGTTGAACAGGGTGGTCTTCCCGGCGCCGTTCGGGCCGATGATCCCGAGGATCTCCCCCGGCTCCACCTCGAACCCGACCTCCGACAGGGCGCGCAGGCCCCGGAAGTCCTTGCCGACGCCGTCGACGTCCAGCAGCTTCACCGCCGCCACCTCGCTTGGATCGTGCCGACGATGCCCTTCGGCAGCACCCGGACGATGAGGATCAGCAGCACCGCGTAGAGCGCGACGTCCAGGCCGCTGCGGCCCTGCAGGAAGTTCAGGAAGTCCGGCGGCGTGCGCAGCAGCGTCGCCGTCAGGTCCGACAGCGACCCGAGGATGATCGCGCCGACGACCGGGCCCCAGACCGTGCCGATCCCGCCGATCACCACGGTCGCGATCGCCTGGATCGACACCGAGGAGCCGAACGCCAGGTCCGGGTTCACGAACAGGTAGTACTGCGTGTAGAAGGCGCCGGCGACCGCGGTGATCGCCGCCGACAGCGCGACCGTGGCCAGCTTGTAGCGCATCACGGGGGTGCCGAGCGCGGCGGCCGCGACCTCGTCGTCGCGGATCGCGGTGACGTAGCGCCCCGTCCGCGAGTGCAGGAACAGGATGCTGACCAGCGCGGCGATCCCGGCGAGCGCGAGCGCCACCCAGAAGTAGGCGGGCGAGTCCGCGGCGAACTGGATCTTCCACAGCGAGGAGCCCTGGATCAGCGGGACGCTGAACCCGACGGCCTTGTTGGTGAAGTCGCTGGTGGTGGCGACGAGCCGGAGCATCTCGGCGAACGCGAACGTCGCGAGCGCGAAGTAGGCGCCGCGCAGCCTGTAGCGGAACGCGAAGTAGCTGATCACCACGGCGACGACGGCGGCGACCGCCATTCCGGCGAGCATCCCGATCCACGGCGACACGTTGTGCTTCACCAGCAGGTACGCGCTGGTGTAGGCGCCGAGGCCGAAGAACGCGGCGTGCCCGAAGCTGAACATGCCGCCGAAGCCGCTCATCACGTTCCAGCCGATCGCCATCAGCAGGAAGATCAGGATGCGGACCGCGACCGCGCCCATCGCGGGCGGCAGCACCAGCGGCAGCGGGATCGCGACGACGAGCAGCACCGCGAGGACGGCGAGCTGCCGGTTCTGCGGGCGCAGCGGCGGCGCCTTGGCGGGCCGGACCGCGCCGCCCGCCTCCCGCCCGCCGGCGATGGTGAGGCCGCTCATGACTTCCTCCCGAACAGGCCCTCGGGCCGCAGGAACAGCACGACCAGGAACACGACGAACACCCCGAGCAGCGAGCTCTGCCCGCCCATGTAGATGGTGGTGAGCTGCTCGACCAGCCCGATCAGCAGGCCGCCGACCAGCGCGCCCGCGACGTTGCCCATGCCGCCGAGCACCACCACCACGAACGCGGTGATGTTGAACTGGTCGCCGAGCGTCGGCGTGACGGTGACCAGCGGCGCGGCCAGCACGGCGGCGGCGCCGGCGCAGGCCGTCCCGATCGCGAACGTGAGCGTGTGGACGCGGCGGACGTTCACGCCGACCAGCTCCGCGCCCTGCCCGTTCGCGGCGACCGCGCGGATCGCGGTGCCGAACCGGGTGCGGCGCAGCAGGTAGAACAGCACGGCGCCGATCAGGATCGCGCCGCCGAACGCGTACAGCCGGCCGCCGGTCACCACCGCGCCGAACAGCGAGAACTGGAAGTCGCCGGGCAGCGCGACGGTCTTGGGCTCGGCGCCGAAGAACATCAGCAGGCCGTTCTCCAGCAGCAGCGACAGCCCGAGGGTGATCAGCAGCTGGTTCTCCAGCGTCGCGCCGCCCGAGCCGCTGAGCAGGCCGCGGTGCACGACCGCGCCGATGAGGAACAGCGCGGGCACCGCGATGACGAGGGTGAGGTAGGGGTGCAGGCCCGTGCCCTGCACGACCCCGAACGAGATGAACATCGCGACGGCGAGCAGGGCTCCGTGCGCGAAGTTGACGATGTCCAGCACGCCGAAGATCAGCGTGAGGCCCATCGCGATGAGCCCGTAGAGGCCGCCGGTCAGCAGGCCGGTCACCACCGACTGCCAGACGACCAGGCCGCTGCCGGACCGGAGCAGCGCGGCCACGATGGCGATCGCGACCAGGCCGCCGGTCAGGGCGGCGCGCTTGAGGAGGGGGCCGCTCAGGGCGGCCGCGCGGAAGTTCGCAGTTATGTCGCTCATGGCCGCCACGTCACCGAGTAGTTGGGCTGGGATTCGGCCTTGTCCTGGGGATAGACCTGCTTGATCTGCCCGTTCTGCACCTGCATCAGGACGGGCAGCGCGTTCTTGTTGTCGCCGTTGGCCGCGAACGCGATCGGCCCGGTGCCGACGGTCAGCGGCCGCACCTGCGACGCGGCGATCGCGGCGCGGACCTTCTTCGGGTCGGTGCTCGCCGCCCGCTCCACGCCCTGCGCGATCACCTGGACGGCGTCGTAGGCGAGGACGGCGCCGGTCCGCATCGGCGCGCCGTACCGCTTCTGGTACTCGGCGCGCAGCTTCACCGTCTCCGGGTTCTTGGCGTCGTAGTGGTAGTTGGTGCTGAAGTAGCGTTCACCGAGCGCGCCGACGTCGCTGACGAACTTCGGCTGGTCGAACGCGCCGTCCGACACGCCCCACACCGCGTTGAGGTTCGGCTTGACCGCGTTGATCGCCTTGGCGGCGAGCAGCCCGTCGCGGTAGTAGCCGGCGACGGCGAGCACGTCCGCGCCGGACGCCTTCACCTGCGTGATCTGCGCGGTGAGGTCGGACGCGGTGACGGCGTCGTAGCTGATGTTCGGGCCGACCTGGATGCCGAGCTTCTTGGCCGCCTTCGCGAACGCCTCGGCGGCGCCGGCGCCGAAGTCGGTCTGCTCGTGCAGGAACGCCACCTTCTTGACGGGCTTGCCCGCCTTCTCGGAGACCTCCTTGAGGTAGCGGGCCGCCGCGCCCGCGATCGCCGCGCTGCCGGGCTGCACGCGGAACGCGTACTTGTAGCCGTGCGCGAAGATCGCGTCCGACGCGGTCACGTCCATGACGAACGGGACGCGGTTGCGTTCGGCGACCACGGCCACGTTCGTGCTGACCGCGCTCTGGTAGGTGCCGACGAGGCCGACCGATCCCTCGGAGATGAGGCGCTGGGCCTCGCTCTGGCCGACCTCCGCCTTGCCCTGGGTGTCGCCGGTCTCCAGCTTCACCTTGCGGCCGCCGAGGGACGTGATGCCGCCGGCGGCGTTGATCGCGTCGACCGCCATCTGCGCGCCGCGCCGCATCTGCTGGCCGTCGACCGCGTTCGCGCCGCTGACCGGGTGCAGGGCGCCGATCCTCACGGGGCCGCTGTCGCGGCCCGCCGCGGCCCCGGCGGCGCCGGAGGGCGCCGAGCCGCCGCAGCCGGCGGTGGCGGCCAGCAGGGCCGCGCACGCGCCGAGCCCGGCGACGAGCTTTCGAGCCGACATTCACCTCTCCTGCCTGCCCGGCGCCACCCATTCGGCGCTCGTTCCGCTTAGAGGAACACCGGGCCACTGATGCGTCATCGTGGCATCCATCACGTGACCTGGTCAATATCTAGGCATAACTTGACGAAACTCGACAGCCGGTGCCAACTTGAAGACATCCGGCGCCCGCGCGGCGCCGAACCTTGGCCTGAATCTTGTTCCGCTAAGAGAAACGATCAGAACCGAAGGCGGTACCGCCCATGCCCGACGCCCTGTCCGGAGTCCGCGTGCTCGACGCGGCCACCCTGTTCGCCGGGCCGCTGGCGGCCACGCTGCTCGCCGACTTCGGGGCCGAGGTGATCAAGATCGAGCACCCGAAGGGCGACCCGGTGCGCAGCCACGGCGCGCGCCGCGACGGCGTCGGGCTGTGGTGGAAGATGCTCGGCCGCAACAAGAAGGCGGTCACCCTCTACCTCGGCTCACCCGAGGGCCAGGAGGTCTTCCGCCGGCTCGCCGCCGACGCCGACGTGGTGATCGAGAACTTCCGGCCCGGCACACTGGAGCGCTGGGGCCTCGGCTACGACGAGCTGAAGAAGATCAACCCCCGGCTGGTGCTGGCCCGGGTCACCGGGTTCGGGCAGACCGGCCCGTACTCGCGGCGGCCCGGCTTCGGCACGCTCGCCGAGGCGATGAGCGGGTTCGCCGCGATCACCGGCGAGCCGGACGGGCCGCCGACCCTGCCGCCGTTCGGCCTCGCCGACGGGATCGCCGCGCTGACCACCGCGTTCGCGGTGATGACGGCGCTGCGCGCGCGGGAGGCGACCGGCGAGGGCCAGGTCGTCGACCTGGCGATCATCGAGCCGATCCTGACGCTGCTCGGCCCGCAGATCATCACCTACGACCAGCTCGGCGAGCTGCAGGCCCGCACCGGCAACCGGTCGCACAACAACGCGCCGCGCAACACCTACCGGACCCGCGACGGCGGCTGGGTCGCGATCTCCACCAGCGCCCAGTCCATCGCCGAGCGGGTGATGCGGCTGGTCGGCCGCCCCGGCTACATCGACGAGCCGTGGTTCGCCACCGGCGCCGAGCGCGCCGAGCACGCCGACGAGCTGGACGAGGCCGTCGGCTCGTGGATCGCTCAGCGCGACCGCGACGAGGTCGTGAAGGCGTTCGAGGAGGCCGAGGCCGCCGTCGCGCCGATCTACACCGCCGCCGACGTGATGACCGACCCGCAGTTCGAGGCGCTCGGCACCATCGCCACCGTCCCCGACGACGAACTCGGCCCGGTGAAGATGCAGAACGTGCTGTTCCGGCTGTCGCAGACGCCCGGGCGCATCGACTCGGCCGGGCCGCCGCTCGGCGCGCACACCGCCGAGATCCTCGGCCGGTACGGGGTGGGCGAGGCGGAGCTGGCCGAGCTGCGCGCCAAGGGGGTCGTGAAATGACCGAGCCGGAGCATCCGCACCGGACCTGGCTGTACGTCCCCGGCGACCGTCCCGACCGCATCGGCAAGGCCCTGGACTCCGGTGCGGACGCCGTCATCCTCGACCTCGAGGACGCCGTCGCCCCGGACGCGAAGGAGACCGCGCGCCGCACCGTCGCCTCCGCCCTGGCGGAAGGGCGGCCCGCCTACGTGCGGATCAACGCGCCCGGCACGCCGGACGGCACCGCCGACATCGGGCTGCTGGCGTCCGCGCCCGGCGCGCTCGCCGGGGTCCGCATCCCCAAGTGCGAGGACCCGGCCGCGCTGCGCCGCGTCGCCGACGCGCTCGGCGTGCCGGTGTTCCCCGTCCTGGAATCAGCGCTCGGCATCGAGAACGCCCTGGCCCTCGCGACCGCGCACCCGCTTGTCGCCGGGATCTCGCTCGGCGAGGCTGACCTGTCCGCGGACCTGCGGGTGACCGGCGGCGACGCGCTCGCGTGGCCGCGCTCGCGGGTGGTCGTCGCGGCCCGCGCCGCTCGGCTGCCGTCCCCGCCGCAGAGCGTCTGGACCGCCGTCCGCGACCTGGACGGCCTGCGCGCCGACACCGCCGCCGCGCACCGCGCCGGGTTCTTCGGCCGGTCGGTGATCCACCCCGCGCAGATCCCTGTCGTCCACGAGGCGTGCGCGCCCGACCCCGGCGACGTCGCCTGGGCGCGCGGCCTCATGGACCAGCTCACCGAGCGCGACGGCACGGCCGGTGCCGCCGCGTGGATCGACTCCGCCGGCCGGTTCGTGGACAAGGCGGTCGTCGAGCGCGCCTCCTGGATCCTCGCCGTCGCCGCGTCCGCCCACCGCACCGCATCGCAGAAGGAAGGCTCCCCCTCATGACCACCCAGGACCCGCTGCTCGCGGCGGTCGCCCGCGGCGTCCGGCTGATCGAGCTCGGCCACCCGTTCTTCACCGGCATGCCCTGCTCCCCGAACCACCCCGGCTTCCGGATGACGCTGATCCGCCGGCACGGCGACATGCGGCGCCCGGACGGCGGCTCGGCCGCCAACGAGATCATCGTGACCGGCGGGCACGTCGGCACCCACATCGACGCGCTCTCGCACGTCAGCCACGACGGCGAACTGCACGGCGGGATCGACGCCGAGGAGGCGCAGCGCGGCGGGGCGTTCACCAGCCACGGCGCCGAGAACCTGCCCGGGCTGCTGCGCCGCGGCGTCCTGCTGGACGTCGCCGCCGTGCACGGCGTCGCGACGCTGCCGCCCGGCTACGGGGTGACCGCCGAGGACCTGGACCTCGCCGCCAAGCGGGCCGGGACCGAGCCCGGCGAGGGCGACGTCGCGCTGATCCGCACCGGCTGGTCCCGCAACTTCGGTGACACCACCGCCTACCTGGGCAAGGAGACGGGCGTGCCCGGCGCGACCCAGGACGCCGCCCGCTGGCTCGCCGACCGGAGGATCGTCGCGACCGGCGCCGACACCACCGCCTACGAGCAGATCCCGGCGGGCGCCGGGCACGCGGTGCTGCCCGTCCACCGGATCCTGCTGGTCGAGTCGGGGATCTTCATCATGGAGCACCTGAACCTGGAGGCGCTCGCCGAGGCCGGGCTGCACGAGTTCGCGTTCGTGCTGGCGCCGCTGCGGATCCAGGGCGGCACCGGCTCCCCCGTCCGCCCGCTCGCGGCGGTGTCGGCATGACCGCGCCCACCCCGGTGCAGCGGTTCGCCGCGCTCGCCGCCGGCGCAAGGGCGGACGGGCTGCCCGCCGACCTGCGCGCCGACGCCGCGCGGCGCGTCCTGGACGCCCTCGGCAACAGCCTCGGCGCGACCGGCGAGGCGCCGGCCCGCGCGGTCGGCGACCTGGTCGCCGAATGGGGCGGCGCGGGGCGCGCCACCGCGATCGGCACCGGCGCCCGCCTCCCCGAGCCCAGCGCCGCCCTGCTCAACGGCACCCTCGCGCACTCGCTCGACTTCGACGACACGCACCTGCCGTCGGTGCTGCACCCGTCCGCATCGGTAGTGCCCGCCGCGCTCGCGGCCGCCGAGGCGCGCGGTGCGACGGGCGCGGCGCTGCTGGACGCGGTCGGCGTCGGCGTGGAGATCACCGTCCGGCTCGGCATGGCCGGCTACGACCGGGAGCTGGGCAACTCGGTGTTCTTCGAGCGCGGCCAGCACGCCACCGCGATCTGCGGCGCCGTCGGGGCGGCGGCCGCCGCCGCGATGCTGTCGGGCCTGGACGCGGCCGGCATCGCCGACGCGATGGGCATCGCCGCCAGCATGGGCTCGGGGATCCTGGAGGCCAACCGGACCGGCGGGACCGTCAAGCGGATCCACTGCGGCTGGGCCGCGCACGCCGCCGTCACCGCCGCCGGTCTCGCCCGCACCGGCATCACCGGCCCGCCGACCGTGTTCGAGGGACGGTTCGGGTTCCTGCAGGCGTGGTGCGGCGACCAGGTCGACCTCGGCGCGCTCACCGACCGGCTCGGCGAGCACTGGGAACTGCCCGGGATCTTCTTCAAGCCGTACCCGTGCAACCACTTCACCCATGCGGGCATCGACGCCGCGCTCCGCCTGCGCGCGCGGGGTCTCGACCCGTCCGGCATCGAGGGCATCGAGCTGGGCGCGCCGACGGCCGTGCTGCGGACGATCGGCGAGCCCCGCGAGGACAAGATCCGTCCGAAGTCTGGGTACCACGCCGCGTTCTCCGGCCCGTACACGGTCGCGGCGGCGCTGCTGGGCGGCGGCGGGCTCGGCGTCTTCCACGAGGACTTCACCGACGAGGCCGCCGCCGACCCGGAGCGGCTCGCGCTGGCCGCGAAGGTCCGGTGCGTGCCGGACGCCCGCTGCGACGAGATCTTCCCGCACCAGTTCCCGGCCGTCCTGCGCGTCACGACCCGGGACGGCGCCGTAATGGAGGAGCGGGTGGACGCCAACCGCGGCGGCCCGGGCAACCCGCTGTCGGCCGACGAGCTGGCGACCAAGTTCCGCCTCAACGCCACCCGCCGCGTCACCCCGGGCCAGGCCGACCGCATCACCGACCTGACCTACTCCCTCGCCGACGTCGAGGACCTGAGCGCCCTCACCGCCCTCCTCGCCTGACCCGGACGTCAGGTGTGCTCCATGACGAAGGTCGCGGTGGTGCCGGGGGCGAGGGCGCGGAAGACGTGCGGGGCGTCGCCCGGATAGGCGACGTAGTCACCGGGCCCGAGTTCGACGGGGTCGTCGGCCGGGCCCGCGAGCGCCCGGCCCGCGCCGATGACCACGTGCTCGGTCGTGCCCGGCATGTGCGGGTCGGACAGGTGCGGCTCCCCCGGCTCCGCCGCGACGCGGTAGACGTCGCGGCGGGCGTTCGGCGGGCAGGACGCCAGCAGCGTCGCCGTGTAGTCCGCCTGCTCTGACCGCGTGGCGGGCCCTTCACCTGCGCGGACGACCCGCACGCCCGCCCGCGGCGGGTCGACCAGCCGGCTGAACGGGACGTCGAGGGCCGCGCCGAGCGCCCACAGCGTCTCCACGCTCGGGTTGCCGGTGCCCGCCTCCAGCTGCGACAGCGTCGATTTCGCGAGGCCGGCTCGGCGGGCCAGCTCGGTCTGGGTGATCCCGGCGCGGGCGCGCTCGCGCCGGATCGAGGCGGCGATCAGCGCGATCAGGTCCAGGTTCCCCACGTGTTCACTCCAGAAGTCCGGGCGTTCAGTTTGACGAACGCCCCTGCGTTTGTTCATTGTAATGGACAGACGTTCGCCACATCGGACTGGAGCGATCATGGAGCATCTCGGCATCCTCGCCCACAGCGCGGAGGGCGCCGCGCTGTGCTTCCGCGCCTTCTGCCAGGAGGGCTTCCGCGAGCTGGGCCCCGACGACCACCCCGACGTCACGCTCGACCTGATCGCGCTCGCGCGCAGCATGCCGTCCTGGGACGCGGGCGACCACGACGCCGTCCGCGCGATCCTCGCCGAGAGCGTCCGGCGGCTCGCCGCGGCGGGCGCGGACTTCTTCGCCTGCCCCGACAACACCGCCCACATGGCCCTGGAACGCCCGGGCGCCGATCTGGCGCTCCCCGGCCTGCACATCGCGCAGGTCGTCGCCGACCAGGCCGCCCGCGACGGGCGCCGCCGCGTCGGCGTCCTCGGCACCCGCTACACCATGGACGGCCCCGTCTATCCGCGCGAACTCGGTGCCCGCGGCATCGAGGCCGAGGTGCCGGACGCCGCCGACCGCGCCCGCGTCCACGAGATCATCTTCGGTGAGCTGGTGAACGGCGTGATCACCGACGAGTCGCGCCGTGCGTACGTGCGGATCATCGAGCGGCTCGCCGAGCGCGGCTGCGACGCGGTCGCGCTGGTCTGCACCGAGATCCCGCTGCTGGTCACGCCGGAGGCGTCGCCGCTGCCGACGCTGGACTCGACGCGCCTGCTCGCCCGCGCCGCGTTCGAGGTCGCGGCGGGCCGCCGTCCGATGCCGTCCTGGCGCGGCGGACACTTCGACGAGCGGTGAAACGATCCGCCCCTAGATTCGGGGCATGGCGAACACCGACCTGGTCATCTCCCGGCACGCCGACGTACGCGCCGTCCTCGCCGACGAGCGTTTCGCCGTCCCGGTGGCGGAAGGCGGCGCGCGGGCGGGGACGCTGGCCTGGCTGCGCGGGGCCGTCTGCCGGTTCAGCGAGGGCGCGGCGCACGACCGGCGGCTGAGCGTCGTCGTGAGGTCCCTGGACGAGGCCGACCCCGCCTTCCTGCGGCGGCGGGCGGGCGAACGGGTCCTCGCCGGGGAGGCGCCGGACCTCGCGCCGATCTCCGCCCTCGGCGAGGCGCTCGGCGTCACCGACCTGGACGCGCTGGCCGGCGCGGTGCCCGCCGCCGCGTCCGGCTACCTGACCGGGAACGGGCGGGACGGGGCGGACGCGGCCGTCGCGACGCTCGCCCGGCTCCTCGGACCCGGACCGGACGAGGAGGTCGCCAACCGGATCGCCGTCTACATGCAGGCGTACGAGGCCACCGCCGGGCTCGTCCGCAAGGCGCTCCCGGCGTCGCGTCGGCCCGAGGCGCGGGGCTTCCCGATCGAGGCCGTCATCGCCGAGACGCTCCGCTTCGACCCGCCCGTCCCGGCCATGCGCCGGGTCGCCCGCGAGGCCGCGGCCGTCGGGGACCACGAGATCGCCGCGGGCGCCACCGTGACCCTCGACCTGCGGGCGGCCAACCGGGACCCGGCGGTGTTCGCCGGACCGGACCGTTTCGATCCCGCCCGCCGGGAACCCCGGCATCTGACCTTCGGGGCCGGCCGGCGGCCCTGCCCGGGCGCGGACCAGGCGGTTCGGCTCGCGGCCGGCGTGGTCGAGGCCCTCAACGAACTGGAGTCCGTCCGATGAACCGTCCGCAGACGTTCCGGGACCTGCACCACGGCGACGGCCCGCTGCTCCTGCCCAACGCGTGGGACTTCGCGAGCGGCGCGGCGCTGGCGAAGGCGGGGTTCCCCGCGGTCGGGACGACCAGCCTCGGCGTGGCCGCCGCGGCCGGGAAACCCGACGCGACCGGCGACACCCGGGACGAGACCCTCGCGCTGGCGCGGAGCCTGGCGCGGCTGCCGGTCCCCGTCACGGTCGACATCGAGGGCGGCTTCTCCACGAGGGTCGCCGACGTCGCCGAACTCGCGACCGAGGTGGCCTCGTACGGGATCGCCGGCGTCAACCTGGAGGACGGCCGCTCCGACGGGACGCTCGCCCCGCTCGACCACCAGACCACGGTCATCGCGGCGGTGAAGCGCGCCGCGCCGCAGGTGTTCCTGAACGCCCGCACCGACACGTTCTGGCTGGCCGACGGCGAACCCGACATGGACGAGACGCTGCGCCGGGTCCGGGCGTTCGCCGAGGCGGGCGCGGACGGCGTGTTCGTCCCCGGGATCGCCGCCGAAGAGCACGTCCGCGCCGTCGTCGAGGCCGTCGCCCTCCCGCTGAACGTGCTGTTCATGCCTGGGAAGACCGACGTCGGACGGCTCGCCGAGCTGGGCGTCCGCCGGGTGAGCACGGGCTCGCTGCTCTTCCGCAAGGCACTCCACGCCGCGACGACCGCCGCCCTGGAATTCGCGGGCGCCGACGCGAACGCCCCTGCCCCCTCCTACACGGACATCCAAACTCTCATCTCCCCGCCCCGGCCACGTTGACTTGCGGCGTGTCGGCCTCTGGAGCGTTCCCCTAAGGCCGACACGCCGCAAGTCAACGTAGAGGGGTCAGTGGCCGGTGATCGCGTCGGCGAGGCGGGCCAGGGCGGACGTGCGCGGCGAGGAGGTCGCGGACTCGCGGGCGTCGGCCGCCCGGTACAGCGCGTACATCGCGTGGACGCCGAGCCAGCGCAGCGGCTCGGGCTCCCAGCGGCGGACGCGCCGGCCCACCCACGGCAGCGCGGTCAGCTCGGTGTCCTCGCGCAGGACGAGGTCGCGCAGCGTCCGCCCGGCGAGGTTCGCGGTGGCGACGCCGTGGCCGGTGTAGCCGCCGGCGTGACCGAGGCCGGACGCGTGGTCGACCACGACGGTCGAGCACCAGTCGCGGGGCACGCCGAGGACGCCCGACCAGGCGTGCGCGACGCGGCCGTGCTCGGCGGCGGCCGGGAACATCGCGGCGAGCATCGACCACAGTTCCGCGACGGTCGCGGGCTGCGTCCGGCCGCCGTCGTCCACCCGGGACCCGTAGCGGTACGGCCGGCCGCGGCCGCCGAACGCGATGCGGTCGTCGGCGGTCCGCTGCGCGTACATGTAGTAGTGCGCGAGGTCGCCGAGCAGCTCGCGGCCGTCCCAGCCGATCGCGTCCCACACCGCGTCCGGCAGCGGCGTCGTGACGATCATCGAGCTGTTCATCGGCAGCCAGTCGCGGTGGTGGCCGCGGACCGCGGCGGTGAACCCCTCGGTCGCGCGCAGCACGTGCCCGGCGGTGACCGTCCCGTACGGGGTGACGGCGGCGGCCGGGGCGGTGCCGCGCCGCGGGTCGATCCGCACCACCGGCGTCCGCTCGTAGACGTCCACGCCGAGGCTGCGGACCGCCGCCGCCAGGCCCCGGACGAGCTTCGCGGGCTGGACGCGGGCGCAGTGCGGGCTCCACGCGGCGGCGGTCGCGCCCGTGACGCGCAGCCGCTCGTCGCGTTCGGCGGCGGGCAGCGGGACGAGGTCGTCCTCGGTCCAGCCCCAGTCGCGGGAGTCGGCGACCATCGCGGCGAGCCGGGCCCGCTGCGCGGGGTTGCGGGCGACGTGCAGCACGCCGCTCTTGACCAGGTCGGCGTCGATGCCCTCGGCGGCGGCGACGCGGACCACCTCGTCGACGGCGCCGAACATCGCGTGCTGCAGCGCGACCGCGGCGGGGCGCCCGTGCCGGGCGGCGTAGCGCTCCCGCGATCCGGCGATCTCCCCGAGCACCCATCCGCCGTTGCGGCCGGACGCGCCGAACCCGGCGAACTCGCGCTCCAGCACGACGATGACGAGGTCGGGGCGGGCGCGCTTGAGGTAGTAGGCCGTCCAGAGCCCGGTGTAGCCGGCGCCGACGACGCAGACGTCGGCGGCGCGCGGGCCGGGCAGGCGCGGGCCCGGTTCGGGGCGGCCGGTCCCCCGGTACCAGTGGGAGACGCCGCCGTTGGCGAAGCCGGGCGCCAGCGGCGCCGGCCCGGACGAGGAACTCATCCGCCCATACTGCTGTATTCGACAGTCCGAAGGGTAGAGGGCGACGGATTCTAGGGTACGGCGTCGATCCCACGACGGGATCCGAGCCATCCGGACCGGTCGGCGGCATAGTAGGACGCGCCGTCGGGACCGTCCGCGCCGCGCCGCCACGGCCGCATCCCGAGGCTCGCGGCGACCTCGGCGGACACCGCGCTGTCCGGGTCGAACTCGGCGGTGACGCGGCGCAGCCCGACCACCCCGAACGCGTAGTCCAGCACCGCGCGGGACGCCTCGGCCGCCAGCCCCTGCCCCCACCGGTCCGGTTCGAGGCTGTAGAGGATCTCCACGTCCACTCCCCGGTCGAACGGGCCCTCGTGACCGCGCAGCCCCGCCACGCCGATCAGCGGCCCGCTCTGGCGCGGCTCCGCCGCGAGCCGCCGGCCCAGCGGCCGCAGGGCCCACAGCCCGTAGCCCTCGGTGGCGAAGTCCCGCTCGCTGGTCTCGATGATCTCGGTGACCTGGACGGGCGAGATCGACGCGCCGTCGAACAGGTGCCGGCGGACGACCGGGCCCGTCCAGTGCGTCAGCAGCGCGTGGTGGTCGCTCATGCCGATCGGGTGCAGGGCGAGCCGTCGGGTGAGCAGCGCCTCGGTCATCGCGGGCCTCACCCGGCGGACGCCCGGCCACCGCCGGGCTCCGGCCACGACGGGGCGGGCTCCGGCCACGACGTCGTGGGCTCCGGCCAGCACGGGGCGGGCTCGCCGTCGGGCACGCCGACCCGGAACACCCGCAGCTGCGTCGCGAGCGCGGCGTAGTAGCCGACGAGCGTGACGAGCTCGACGAGGGCGGGCCGGCCGAGCGTCGCGACGGCCTCGGTGTAGACGGCGTCGGCCAGGTCGTTCTCGGCGGCCAGCTGCCGGGCGGCCTCGTGGACGAGGCGTTCGCGGGCGTCGCCGAGCATCGGGGCGCGGCCCTCGCGCAGCGCGTCCAGCTCGTCCTCGGACAGGCCGGCGCGGCGGCCGAGCCGCTCGTGCGCGTACCACTCGTAGTCCGAGCGCAGGTGCGCCGCCACGACCAGGGTCGCGATCTCCCGCTCGCGCTTGGTGAACGCGGTGCGGAACCGCAGCGCGGCGCCGAGGTCCTGCAGCGGCATGCCGACGGCCGGGCTGTACAGCATCGCGTTGAACGGGCCGAGCAGCCGGCCATGGCCGTCCATGAACCCGAACGGACCGCCGCGGCCGTCCGCGCGGGGGCCGCCGGTCAGGGCCTCGTACACGGCCCGCTGCTCGTCGCCGAGCGAGCCGGGGGACAGCAGCGGCAGGCGGGCCGCGAGCGGCCCGTGCCGGGGTAGGTCGTCGACGTGCTCACCGCTCACGGGGTCGATCACTCACCGCACGCTAGGCGGTCGTGCCGGGCGTCTCAAGCCCTCGTCCGCAATGTGAAACCGCGCGCTCACGGTGACGTAGCGCCCGCGTAACAGCGGCGGCCCACAGTGGAGGCGTCCGCACCGGACACGGATCGCACGCGACCCGGGCCGGCGGCCCGTGAAGGGAACGTTCCATGCCGTTGCTCCGCATCCGCACCGAGATCGAGGACCGGCCGGGCCGGCTGGCCCTGCTCACCGCCGCGCTGGCCGGGCGCGGCGCCAACATCCTCGCCCTGTCCGTCCAGATGGACGCCGGCGGCGTCGTCGACGAGTTCCTCGTGGACGTCCCCGGCCGCGGCGCCGGGCCGCGCGAGCTGGCCGAGACGCTCGCCGCCGCGGGCGGCGCGCGCACGGCCGTCCGCCCGGCGCGGCCGCACGAGCTGGTGGACGAGCCGACGCGTGCGCTGGTGCTGGCGTCCCGGCTGCGCGCCGAGCCGCACGCCGTGCCCGAGGTGCTCGCCGAGCTGCTGCGCGCCGACGAGGCCGGATGGGCCGCGCCGCCGGACGGGCCGCCGGCCGGCGGCGAGGACGACGGGTGCGTCCTGACCGTCCCGCTGGGCCGCGGCCGGGCGGTCCGGCTCCGCCGGTACGGCCTGCCGTTCACCGCGACGGAGGCGGCGCGCGCCGACGCCCTCGTCCGCGCGGCGCTGCCCGCCGAGCCGCCGCGCCCGGCGTCGCGCCGGCTGCCGCTGCGCGACGGCACGCACGTGACCGTCCGGCCGATCGAGAGGCGCGACGCGGGCGCGGTCCGCGAGCTGCACGAGCGGTGCTCGCTGGACAGCCGCCGGATGCGCTACTTCAGCCCCAAGCCGTACCCGCCGCCGCGGGCGATCGAGCGGTTCTGCGACCCGGCGCACGGCCTGACGCTCGTCGCCGAGGGGCCGGACGGGTCACTGCTCGCGCTCGCGCACCTGATCCACGTGCTCGATCCCGGCGTCGCCGAACTCGCGTTCCTGGTCGAGGACGCCTGGCAGGGTCGGGGACTCGGCCGGGCGCTCGCCGAGCTGCTGCTGGCGCTGGCCCGCGAGCGCGGCCTGGTGGAGCTGCGCGCGACCGCGCTGAGCGAGAACGTCCGGATGCGGCGGCTGCTGACCTCGCTCGGCGGCCGGACGCGGCGCACCGACGAGCCGTCCATCGTGGAGATCAGGCTGCGCGCGGACGGCCGCCCGGCGTCCGGTGCGCTGGCAGGATGGCGGGGTGACCGGCATCTATGACGACCCCTGGGCCTACGAGCTGGCCTGCTCGTTCCGCGATGTGAGCGCCGAGGCCGGGGCGCTGCTCGGCTGGTGCGCCGAGCATCGCCCGGACGCGGCGGGCCCGGTCCGGACGGTGCTGGAGCTGGCCGCCGGGCCCGCCGAGCACGCCCGCGAGCTGGCCGGCCGCGGCCTCGCCGCGACCGCGCTCGACCTGAACCCGGCGATGTGCGCGTACGCGGCGCGCGAGGCCGGGCGCGCCGGCGTCGCGGTCGAGGTCGTCGAGGACGACATGACGGCCTTCGACCTCGGGCGCCGGTTCGACCTGGTGCTGACCATGCTGGACTCCACGTCCCACCTGATGACGCTGGACGCGTTCGTCGCGCACCTGCGCCGCGTCGCCGCGCACCTGGCGCCCGGCGGCCTGTACGTGGTCGAGATGTCGCATCCGCGCGACCGGCTGTCGGACGACCCCAGCGTCAGCACCGGGTGGACGGTCGACCGCGACGGCGTGCACGCCACCGTCCGGTGGGGCGAGCCCACCGACCTGCTCGACCCGGTCACCCAGATCGCCGACGACCACGTGACGATGACGATCGAGGCGGACGGCGCGACCCGCGTGATCGAGGACGTCGTCCCCTACCGGTTCTGGACCGCGACCGAGCTGGACGCGGCGATCCGGCTCGCCGGCGGGCTGGACGTCGCCGCCCGGTACGGCGACTTCGGGACCGGTGCGGACGCGGTCGCCCTCACCGATCCCGAAGCCTGGCGCATGATCACGATCCTGCGCACGCCGTCCTGATCGGCGCGCCGCGATCAGGGGGTGGGCGCCCAGCCCGGCATCGGGTAGCCGGCCAGCATGTCGCGGACCTCGCCCGCGACCCGCTCCACGACCGCCTCGTCCTGCTTGGCGGCCGCCTGCACGACCTCGTCGATCCAGGCCGCGACCTGCGGCATCCGCGCCTCGTCCAGGCCGCGGGTGGTGATCGCGCCGGTGCCGAGCCGCAGCCCCGACGGGTCGAACGGCTTGCGCGGGTCGAACGGGACCGCGTTGTAGTTCAGCTCGATGCCGGCGCGGTCGAGGGCCTGCGCGGCGGGCTTGCCCGCGACGCCCTTGTTCGTCAGGTCGATGAGGATCAGGTGGTTGTCGGTGCCGCCGGAGATCAGGTCGTAGCCGCGGTCCAGCAGCGCCGCCGCGAGCGCCTTGGCGTTCGCGACGACCTGGTGGGCGTAGCGGGAGAAGTCCGGCGCCGCGGCCTCCTTCAGCGCGACGGCGATCGCGGCGGTGGTGTGGTTGTGCGGGCCGCCCTGCAGGCCGGGGAAGACGGCCTTGTCGACCGCCTTCGCGTGCTCGGCCGTCGACATGATCATCGCGCCGCGCGGGCCGCGCAGCGTCTTGTGCGTGGTCGTGGTGATCACGTCGGCGTGGCCCATCGGGGACGGGTGCGCGCCGCCCGCGACCAGGCCCGCGATGTGCGCGATGTCGGCGGCCAGCACCGCCCCGACCTCGCGGGCGATCTCGGCGAACGCCGGGAAGTCGATGGTGCGGGGCACCGCCGTCCCGCCGCACCAGATCAGCTTCGGCCGCTCCTTCAGCGCCAGGTCGCGGACCTCGTCCATGTCGACGCGCCCGGTGTCGGCGCGCACCTCGTACCGGACGGGCGTGAACCACCGGCCGGTCGCCGACACCGACCAGCCGTGCGTCAGGTGCCCGCCCATCGGCAGCGACAGGCCCATCACCGGGTCGCCGGGGTCGAGGAACGCCATGTAGACGGCGAGGTTGGCGGGCGAGCCGGAGTACGGCTGGACGTTGGCGTGCTCGGCGCCGAACAGCTCCCGGGCCCGCGCGATCGCCGCGAGCTCGATCGGGTCGACGTTCTGCTGGCCCTCGTAGTACCGCTTGCCGGCGTACCCCTCGGAGTACTTGTTGGTCAGGACGGAACCGGTGGCCTCCAGGACCGCCGGCGACACGTAGTTCTCCGAGGCGATCAGCCGGATCTTCTCGAACTGGCGGCGGGCCTCCGCCTCGACCAGCCCGGCGATCTCGGGGTCCGCGGCCTGCAGATGGGGGACGGCGGGCTCATGCACGACTACCTCCGCGCTGCTCGCGCCGGAGCGCGCTGCGGGCGCCCCGGCGAAGGGGACCCGTACACCCAGGCGCGCGGTGTGCGGATTGGTTTCGCTCCCCGGTGGTCGTCTCCACCTTGACTGCGCCAGTCGCGTTCGCGCCATCATAGCGAGCCGCCTCCCGCTCCCGCCGGGCCCGGCGCGTCCGGGGTGCCCGTGCCGGAACCGATACCACCGCCAGGCCGCCGAGCAACAGCACCGCACCGGCGGCGACCCGTCCCGACATCCGCTCCCCCAGGACCGCGACGGCCAGCACGGCGGCCACCAGCGGCTCGGCGAGGCTCAGCGTCCCGGCCGTCGCGGCGCTCACCCGGTTCAGGCCCGTGACGAAGAACATGTACGCGGCGGCGGTCGCGGCGATCCCGAGCCAGGCCACCAGCGCCGCCGACCGGGGCTCGGCGAGCGCCGGCAGGTCCGCGAGCGTCCAGGGCAGCAGCACCGACCCGCCCGCCAGCAGCGTCACCGACACCGCCGCCGCCATCCCCATGCTCCCGCCGGCAGGCGCGCTGCGGCCGGTCAGGACCTTGGCGGACACCGTGTAGACGCCGAAGCACGTCCCGGCGACCAGGCTGAGCGCGACACCGAGCAGGTCGACGTGCACGTCCGGGCCCGGCGCCGCCAGCAGCGCGACCCCGCCGATCGCGCAGGCGGTGCCCGCCCACCAGCGCCCGCTCAGCCGCGTCCGGAGCACCAGCCGCTCGCACAGCCCCGTCGAGACGGGGGCGAGCCCGAACACGACGGCCGTCGCGACCGCGGCGCCCGTCCGGCCGACCGCGCTGAAGAACGACGCCTGGAAGATCCCGGTGGCGGCGGACGCGGCGGCCACCGGCGGCCACGTCCGCCGCGACAGCGCCCGGAACGCCCCCGGGTCCGCAGCGAGCACCAGCGCGGCGAGGATCACCCCGCCGGACAGGATCCGGGCCCCGCCCACGGCCACCGGGTTCGCCCCGGAACCGGCCAGCACCTGCGCCGGTCCCACGGTCCCCCACAGGACGCCGGCGGCCAGCACGAGCAGCACGCTGGAGGGGTTGTTTCGTCGCTCCATGCGCCCAAAGCTAGGCAGGACTGCGGCGATGGACGCGTTCAGCCGTCGTTCGTTCGGATCTCAGCTCACGCCCCGGCGGTTCTTCGGTTCCGGGGCCGTGAACGCCGCCTCAGGCGTACGGCGTTCGCTTCTCCGCGCCGTCGGCCACCGAAAGTTCGCCCTGCTCCTTGGGCTGGACGTAGTCGTAGACCACGAGGGTGCGGACGTCCACGAACTCCTTGCGGCGGGCCAGCCGGTCGAGCACGAAATCCCGCAGGTACGTGGTGCTCGGCACCGCCACATGGACGAACAGGTCCTCGTTGCCCGTCACGACGAAGACACCGACGGCCTCAGGCATCGCGGCCATGCTGTCGCGCGCCGACTCGATCGCCTCCCGCGACTGCGGCCTGATCCGGATCGAGATCAGCGCCTGCACGCCCCGGCCGAGCCGCTCGTAGTCGACCGCCGCGTGGAAGCCGGTGATGACGCCGCGCGAGCGCAGCGCCCGCGTCCGCTCCAGGGCCGTCGACGGGGCGATCCCCACCGCCTCGGCCAGCTCCCGGTTGGTCTGCCGGCCGTCCCGCTGCAACCTCCGCAGGATCGCCTGGTCGACCGCGTCCATGGGGTCCCCCTCCCGAACTCGCCGCCGCGTCCCGAACTCCCGCGCGGAAGATGCGCCGCAGCACGTCACCTCCCGAAGAATATTCGGCCACTGCCGGTGAACGCCAACGCGGGACGGGAGTGACCGGTGATTTCGCCGATGCCCGCGATGCGGCAGGGCGCCGACAATGGGCGGCCCACACCGGCGGCGCGGGCCGCCGGCACGGCGAGGCGAGGTCAGCGTGAGCGGGGCGCATCGGGAAAAGGGACGGCGCCGCCGGACACGGCGCGCGCGCCGCGTCGCGGCGGTCGTGTGCATGGCGATCGCGGCGGTGCTCGGCACGTCGGTGTACGCGCTGTCGGCGATCACCGCGTGCTCCGGCGGCGTCACGACGCTCGACGCGGCCGTCGCGCCGGAGCTGGCGCCCGCCGTCTCATCGGTCGCCGGGACCTTCAACGGCGCGGACCACCGCGCGGGCGGGAAATGCGTCCGCGTTACCGTGCGGGCGGCGGGCCCGGCGGGCGTGGCGGCGCTGCTGTCCGGGCAGATCCCCGCGGGCGCGGGCGTGCGCCGTCCGGACGTGTGGGTGCCCGACTCCACCCTGTGGCTGCGGCTGCTGGCCGAACCCCCGCGCACGGTCGGCGGGCCCCTGGCGCGCACGCCCCTCGTCGCCGCCGTCCCGCGGTCCCTTGCCGCCGCGGCACCCGGTACCTGGAAGGACGTCCTGGACGCGGCGGAGCCGGATGAGCGGCGCTCCCGGGCCGTCCGGCTCACCCTCGCCGACCCGTCCCGGACCGGCGCCGGGCTCGCGTCGCTGCTGATCGCGCGGGAACGGGAGGGCGACGCGTCGTTCGCGGCGTTCGCGCGGTCGGTGCGGGAGAGCACCGCCCCGGACGTGCCCCGCGAGTTCGGCGCGGCGGCCGCGGCGCGTCCCACGCCCGTCCTGGCCGTCCCCGAGCAGGCGGTGTGGGAGCACAACCGGAAGGACCCGGCGGCGGCCGTCCAGGCCGTCTACCCGCGCGACGGGACCCTGTCCCTGGACTATCCGTTCACGATCGTCGGCGACCGGCCCGGCGCCCGTCAGTTCGAGCGGGCCCTGCGCGGCGGCGAAGCCCTTGACCGCTTCGAGGCGGCCGGGTTCCGCGATCCCGGTCGCCGGGCACCGGCCGCCTTCGCCCGGACGGCCGGACTGTCCGCGGCGGCGCCCGCAGTCCTCGCTGAACCCGACCCCGCGCTCGTCCGCCGGACGGCGCAGGAATGGGCGCGGCTGACGCTCGGCTCGCGGATGCTGTCGGTGCTCGACGTCTCCGGGTCGATGGCGCGGCAGGTGCCCGGCACCCGGCTGACCCGCCTGCAGGCGATCGCGCAGGCGTCCCAGGAGGGCCTCGCCCTGCAGCCCGACGACACCGAACTCGGCCAATGGATCTTCTCGACCCGGCTGGACGGCGACCGCGACTGGCGGCAGACCGTCCCCATGGGCCCGCTCGGCGGGCGGATCGGGTCCGTCACGCGGCGGCAGCGCATCCTCAGCGCGCTGGCGGCGCTGCGCCCGAAGCCGGACGGCGCGACCGGCCTGTACGACACCGTCCTCGCCGCCGTCCGGTACATGCGCCGCACCTACCGCCCCGAGATGGTCAACACGGTCCTCGTGTTCACCGACGGCCGCGACGAGGACCCCGGCGGCCCCACCCTGGACCGCACCGTCGCCGCGCTGCGCGCCGGGCGCGAGGAGACCCGCCCGGTCCAGATCATCGTGATCGGCTTCGGTCCGGACGTCGACACCGCCGAGCTGCGGCGGCTCGCGGACGCCACCGGGGGCAGCGTCTACACCGCCCGCGCCCCGCAGGACATCCTGCGGATCTTCGGCGAGGCCACCGCCCGCCGCCTCTGCGCCCCGTCCTGCTGAAGCCGCTCAGGCCGGCCCGGGACGCCGGGCGGCGAGGCCGTCGAGCAGGCAGTCCAGCCCGAAGGCGAAGCGGCGCTCGCACTCGCGCTCGACGTCGACGTCCCCGGCGGCGGCCATCCGCCGGCCGAGCAGCGGATGGTCCCGGGCCACCCGCCGCATGTACTCGGCGGTCTCCTCCGCCCACTCCGCCGTACCGGCACCCGTGCGCTCGAGCGCGGCGCGCCAGGACGTCTCGGCGGCCACGGCGCCGAGGACGTGGTCGTTGACGGCGGCGAGCGCCGCGTCCAGGTCGGCGTCGGCGAAGCCCGCGCCGGCCAGGACCGCCAGCCCGGCCTCGCTGAGGGCGAGCGCGTTCGGTCCGAGGTTCGGGCGGCCCGCCAGGTCCGACAGGACCCACGGGTGCCGCAGCAGCATCGCCCGGTTCGCCGCGGCGAGCGCCGCGAGCGCCTCCCGCCACCCGTCGCGGGGTCCGGTCCCGGCCTCGGCCAGGACCTCGCCGAGCACCTCGTCGAGGGCGAGCTCCAGCAGCTCGTCCTTGGTGGTGACGTACCAGTAGAGCGAGCCGGCGGTCACCCCGAGCTCGGCCGCGATCCGGCGCATCGACAGCCCCTTGCCGCGCTCGGCGTCGAGGATCGCGACCGCGCACCCGACGATCTGCCGGCGGCTGAGCCGCCGGTCGCGGGCCGGCCGCTCGGGACGCAGCCAGACGGACGGTGAGGGCGCGGTCATGCCCCCACCCTACCGAGCGCGCCATACGCCGTTTCAGGTTCTTATACACTGTTTAAGAATGTTAAACGCTGTTCAAGGAGGGTGCATGGAACGCGAGATCCACGTGACCGTCTGGGACGAGACCGGCGGGACAGGGCCGCGGGCGGTCCTCGTGCACGGATCCACGAGCTGGGGGGACGACCCCGTGTTCGGGTTCGCGACGCAGCGGCCCCTCGCCGCCCGGTATCGCGTCCTCGCGATGGACCGCCGGGCCCACGGGCGCAGCGGGCCGTCCCGCTCGCCCGGGTACACCAGCGACTACGAGGCCGACGCCGACGACGTCGCGGCCCTGCTCGACGGCGGCGCCCACCTCGTCGGGCACTCCTACGGCGCGGCCGGCGCCATGCTCGCGGCGGCCCGGCACCCCGGATCCGTCCTGTCGCTCACGCTGATCGAGCCCGGCTCCTACCAGGCGGCCGCGGACGACCCCGCCGTCGCCGCCGCGCTCCGCGCGAACCGGGAGAGCACCGCGCAGATGCCCGCCGACCTGACGCCGGAGGCGTACCTGCGGGCCGTGACCGCGTCCGTGGGCATGCCGCCACTGGAACCGGACCCGTACCGGCTCCGGGCCGCGGAGGCCGCGATGCGCGAGCGGCTCTGCTGGGAGGCGCCCGTGCCGGTCACGGAACTCGCCGCCGCCCCCTGGCCGAAGCTCGTGATCTCCGGGACGTGGGAGGACGCGCCCGCCCTGTACCGCGAACGCGGCGGCGAACCTCTGATGGCGTGCGCGCGCGTCACCGCCGCCCGGATCGGCGCGCGGCTGCTCCGCGTCCCGGGCGCCGGCCACTACGCGCATGTAGACCGCCCGGACGCCGTCAACGCCGCCCTCGACGACCTCTGGAGCCGGGCCGCGGCATGAAAAGGCGATGGCCCGGTCCCCTCGACGGGGCCGGGCCATGGCTCGGTGCGGTGCGGTCGGAGGGTCAGCTCCGGCCGGCGGCCTCCAGGGCGCGCTTCACCGCGGCGCGCTTCTCGCGCAGCTTCGCGAGCGCCTCCTCGAGGATGGCCTCGCCGTCCTCGTCGCTGCGCCGCTCCTTCACATACGCCAGATGCGTCTTGTAGGGCTCGGTCTTCGGCGGCGCCGGCGGGTTCTCCGAGTCCTGCCCCGCAGGGAACCCGCAGCGGGGGCAGTCCCACGTCTCGGGGACCGCGACGTCGGTCGCGAAGCTGGGGCGCGTCTCGTGCCGGTTGGCGCAGTAGAAGGTCACCCAGACGCGGGGGGCGGCGTCGCCGCGCTCCGCCTCCCCCATTGGACCGGCCCCGACGCGGCTGCCCCGAATCGCGTTGCCACTACCCACGGACTACTCCTCGCTTTGTGTGCCGCCGCCGCCAGGGACCTCCGAGGACGGCGCGGCGCTCGAACGTGTTGGACGGGCGGCCGTCAGCCGACGCCCTTGTGCTTGAACAGCAGCCCCAGCACGATGATCGAGGCGAACCAGACCACCCCGACGCCGATCGTCAGCCGGTCCAGGTTGCGCTCCACCACCGACGAGCCGCCGAGCGACGACGAGATGCCGCCGCCGAACATGTCGGACAGTCCCCCGCCCTTGCCCTTGTGCATCAGGACGAGGACCACCATCAGCAGGCTCGTGACGATGAGCACGATGGACGTTGCGATGATCACAGTTCTTCAGCGCCTTCTCTGGCCGGCCCCGCGCGAGCGGGGCCTCGTCTGTAGGGACGGAGGGTCGAGCCGGGCGGTTTACCCGTCAGCTACGAAGGGTACGACGAACTACCGGCTGGTTCGGCAAGAACCCCCATGTCACGCGGAATTGATCAGTTTTGATCAGGCCGGGAGATCCCGGTACCGGCAGATCTTGACGAATTCGCCCGGGTCGAGGCTGGCACCACCGACCAACGCGCCGTCCACATCCGCCTGCGCCATCAGCCGGGCGATGTTGTCGCCCTTCACCGAGCCGCCGTACAGGATACGCACCTGGTCGGCGAGCCCGCCGTCGTACAGCTCGGCGAGCCGGGTGCGGATCGCCGCGCACACCTCCTGCGCGTCCTGCGGGGTGGCGACCTCGCCGGTGCCGATCGCCCAGACCGGCTCGTAGGCGATCACCGTGCGGCGGGCCTGCTCGGCGGTGATCTTCTCCAGCGCGCCGTCCAGCTGCGCCAGGACGTGCGCGACGTGCCCGCCGGACTTGCGCACCTCGAGCCCCTCGCCCACGCAGACGATCGGCGTCATGTCCGCGCCGAGGACCGCCCTGGCCTTGGCGTTGACGAGCGCGTCGTCCTCGCCGTGGTACTCGCGCCGCTCGGAGTGCCCCACGAGCACGTAGGAGCAGCCGAGCTTGGCCAGCATGGACGCGGCGATCTCGCCGGTGTAGGCGCCCGACGCGTGCTGCGAGACGTCCTGTGCGCCGTACTGGACGGCGTAGTGGTCGGCCTCGATCACCGTCTGCACCGAGCGCAGGTCGGTGAACGGCGGCACGACGACGACGTCGACGGCCTCGTAGTCGGGCTCCTTCAGCGCGAACGCCATCTTCTGGACGAGCAGGATCGCGTCCAGGTGGTTCTTGTTCATCTTCCAGTTGCCCGCCATCAGCGGCTTACGGGAAGGGGTCGCGGGGGCCATCGGTCAGTCCTCCAGTGCCTGCAGGCCGGGCAGCGTCTTGCCCTCGAGGTACTCGAGGCTGGCGCCGCCACCGGTCGAGATGTGCGAGAAGGCGGCCTCGTCGAAGCCGAGCTGCCGGACGGCCGCGGCGGAGTCGCCGCCGCCGACCACGGTGAACGCGCCCGAGTCGAGCAGGCCCTGCGCCACGGCGCGGGTGCCGTGCGAGTACGGCTCCATCTCGAACACGCCCATCGGGCCGTTCCAGAACACCGTCTTCGCCCCGGCGAGGCGCGAGGCGAACAGCTTGCCGGACTCGGGGCCGATGTCCAGCCCGAGCCGGTCGGCGGGGATCGCGTCGGCCGCGACGACGTCGTGCTCGGCGTCCGCGGCGAACGCGGTCGCGGCGACGACGTCCACCGGCAGCACGAACTCCACGCCGGTCTCCTCGGCGCGCCGCAGGTACTCGCGGACGGTGCCGAGCTGGTCCTCCTCGAGGAGGCTCTCGCCGACCTCGTGGCCCTGCGCCTTGAGGAACGTGAAGACCATCCCACCGCCGATCAGGATGCGGTCGGCCTTGCCGAGCAGGTTGTCGATCACGCCGAGCTTGTCGGAGACCTTGGAGCCGCCGAGGACCACCGCGTAGGGCCGCTCGACCCGGTCGGTGAGCTTCTCCAGCACCGAGACCTCGGTGGCGATCAAATCGCCGGCCGCGTGCGGGAGCCGCTTCGGCACGTCGTAGACGCTCGCGTGCTTGCGGTGCACGGCGCCGAACCCGTCGCCGACGTAGACGTCGGCGAGCGCGGCCAGCTTGTCGGCGAACGCGCCGCGCTCGGCGTCGTCCTTGCTGGTCTCGCCGGGCTCGAAGCGCAGGTTCTCCAGCAGCGCGACGTCGCCGTCGCCGAGCCCGCCGACCGCGGCGTGCGCCGACGCGCCGACCACGTCGTCGGCGAACACCACGCGGACGCCGAGCAGCTCGCCCAGCCGGCCCGCGACGGGCCCGAGCGAGAACTCGGGCCTGACCTCGCCCTTCGGGCGGCCGAGGTGGGCGCAGACGATGACCTTGGCGCCCTTGGCCAGCAGCGTCTCGATCGTCGGCAGGCTGGCCCGGATCCGCCCGTCGTCGGTGATCCGGCCGTCCTGCAGCGGGACGTTCAGGTCCGCGCGGACCAGCACCTTCCGGCCGGCGACGTCCAGATCGTCAATGGTGCGCATCGGGATGCGGTGTCCTTCCGGATACGGCCCCGCCGTGGCCGCGCGCTCGGCGCGGCCACGGCGGGGACGGGACTCTCGTCGCGGTCAGAGCTGCGAGCCGACGAGCTTGACGAGGTCGACGAGGCGGTTGGAGTAGCCCCACTCGTTGTCGTACCAGCCGACGACCTTGACCTGGTCGCCGATGACCTTGGTCAGCCCGGAGTCGAAGATGCAGGACGACGGGTCGGTGACGATGTCGCTGGAGACGATCGGGTCCTCGGTGTAGGTCAGGTAGCCCTTGAGCGGGCCCTCCTCGGCGGCCTTCCTGAACGCCTCGTTGACCTCCTCGGCGGTGACCTCGCGGGACAGGGTCGCGGTGAGGTCGGTGGCCGAGCCGGTCGGCACCGGGACGCGCAGCGCGTAGCCGTCCAGCTTGCCGTTCAGCTCCGGCAGCACCAGGCCGATGGCCTTGGCGGCGCCGGTGGAGGTCGGCACGACGTTCAGCGCGGCGGCGCGGGCGCGGCGCAGGTCCTTGTGCGGCGCGTCCTGCAGGTTCTGGTCCTGCGTGTAGGCGTGGATCGTCGTCATCAGGCCCTTCTCGATGACGAAGTTGTCGTGCAGCACCTTCGCCAGCGGGGCCAGGCAGTTGGTGGTGCAGGACGCGTTGGAGATCACCGTGTGGTTCGCCGGGTCGTACTTGTCCTCGTTGACGCCCAGCACGACGGTGAGGTCCTCGTTCTTGGCCGGGGCCGAGATGATGACCTTCTTGGCGCCGTTGTCGGCGTGCACCTTGGCCTTGGTGGTGTCGGTGAAGAAACCGGTCGACTCCACCACGATGTCGGCGCCGACGTCGCTCCACTTGAGGTTCGCGGGGTCGCGCTCCTCGAAAGCCTTGATCGCCTTGCCGCCGACGACGATCTCGTCCGCCGTGGCGCGCACGTCCTCGGGGAAACGGCCGAGGATGCTGTCGTACTTGAGCAGCTGGGCGAGCGTGGCGTTGTCGGTCAGGTCGTTGACCGCCACGATCTCGATGTCGGCTCCGCTGGCCTTGACGGCGCGGTAGAAGTTGCGGCCGATCCGGCCGAACCCGTTGATGCCTACTCGGATGGTCACGGAACGGCTCTCCTCGTACGTCGTATCGCCCGGTGTCACCAGGCTGTCAACTGCGGTCTACCGGGGTCTTCCCCCGCTCTCGACCCTATCCAATGACCCACGGGTAGCCCGACACCGGCGGCGGTGGATTCGCGGGTGACCCGTCCTCCCCCGTCCGGGGGACCGGCCGGCCCTGGCGATCATCAGTAGACTCCCGCCATGCGGCGCGGGTGGTTTGTCCTTGTTATCGGCGGGTTGCTCGCCTGCTGCACGGCCGCACCGGCCTTCGCGGGGCCCGTCCGGCCGACGGGACCGCCCGCCGCGCAGACGCGGATCGGCGCCATCGTCGCCCAGCTCAAGCGCGATCACGTGTACGTCACCGACCAGGTGCCCCGGGCCCTGCCGCCGAGCACGGCGGGCGAGATCAAGGCGCTGGTCGGGCGCCTGCAAGTCCCGACGTACGTGGTGGTGACGTCGCCCGCGCGGCGCAGCGACGACGACACCCACGCGCCGTCCGACCTCGAGTCCCTGGTGCCCGTGCTGCACGACCGGCTCGGCAAGGACGGCGTCTACATGGTCGTCGACCCCCGCGGCGCCCTCGGCGACGTACAGCAGTTCGGCGGGACGCGCAGGATCGACGTGGAGGACGCCTACGAGGCCGCCACTTCGGAGCTGCCCTACGAGGCGGGCCTGCTGAAGGTCCTCGCGCGGTTCGTGGACATCGCCCTGTCCGGCCAGGTCCAGGAGCGCGCCCACCACCCCTCGCCGCGGCCCAAATCCGCGGTCCGGCGGGAGCTGGACGCCTACGACCGCGGCAACCACGAGGCCGCCGTCAAGAACAACACCGCGCTCGGCGTCGGCAGCGGGCTCGGCGGGCTGATCGTCCTGGGCCTGCTGGTGGGACGCCGCATACACCGCGGCAGACGGCGCCCGGCCCCGCCCGGCAAGAAGAAGCCACCGCCGAAGAAGCTCGCCAAGCAGGGAGGGAAGCGATGAGGCGCCTCGCGTCCGGCGTCCTCGGCCTCACCGCGGCGGCCCTCGCGCTGTGGCCGGCCGCCGCGGCGGCGGCCCCCGACCCCCGCTACTCCGGCCACCGCCTCGACCGCGTCGCCGCCGCGCTCGCCAAGGACCCGCTCTTCGTCGACCCGGACGTGGACGTCGCGCTCGGCGCCGCCGACCGCGCCCGCGTCGAGACGGCGATCCGGGCGGCCGCCGAGCGCGTCACCGTGCCGATCATGGTCATCGTGACCCCCAACCCCACCGACTCGGAGTCGCAGGGCAAGGACGACGCCTTCCTGGCCGCCCTGCACGGCGTCACGCACCGCGACGGCCTCTACCTGGTCGTCGACGCCGACGGCTACATGCTCGGCCAGGGCTGGAACGTGCCGCGCGACATCGACCTGGACGTCATAGCGCAGGACGACCTCCCGGACTACGAGCCGCCCGACATCCACCGGCCGTTCAGCGGCCTCGCCGACCGGCTGATCAAGCGGGTGGGCACCTGGGCCGCCGCGCCCGCGGCGCCGCCCACGTCCTCGCCGGCGCTGCTGAGCCCGCCGGTCCCGTTCGGGCAGGAGGACACCGGACCGCTGGTCGCCGACAAGCCCACCGAGAAGAGCCACTTCCTGCGCGGGCTCCTCCTCGTCGGGCCGCTGTCGGCGGTCGGCCTGTACTGGGCCGGTCTGGGCTCCGCCGCCGCAGGCCGCCGCTGGTTCCGCCGCGGCGGGACCCTGGGCGCCGTCGCGGGCCTGGCAGCGCACGCCGAGGCCCATCCCGGCGCGCCCGCCAAGCCCACGGACCGGTGGCTGCGGCGCACCGCGTCGGCGGAGCTGGACCGGCTGCGCGACCGGCTGCCCGACACGTCCGGCAACCGGGGCCGCGCCACCGCCCTCGCCGCCTACGACGCCGCGCAGATCCTCTACGACGACGCGCACGACGACCCGGGCCGCGCCCTGGACCTCGTCGGCGTGATCGTCCTGGCCCGGCAGGGGCGGCGCGCCCTCGCCGGGCAGATGACCGCCCCTCCGCCGCCATGCCTCGTGAACCCGCTGCACGGCGACTCCACCCGCCGCAAGTCCGTCGCGCTGCCCGGCGACCCCGGCCGCGGCAAGCCCCGCCGGCAGCCGCTGTGCACCGCCTGCGCGCAGGCGTCCGCCAAGGACCTCGCGGACCGGGTCCTGCGCGTCCAGGGCCCGGACGGCCTCGCGCCCCACTACGAGATCCCCGGCGTGTGGCGGGACACGGCCTGGGGGTCCCGCGGAAACGACCTCGTCAAACGCGTGATGGAGTACCTCGGTGTCGAGTAAGCCCTCCCCCGGCGCGCGCATCGCCGCCGCGCTGCGCCGCTTCCCGATCTACGTCGACCCGTCGTACGCGTCGGCGCTGCCCGCCGCGGACCGGCGGCGGCTCGCCGCCCGCCTCAAGAAGATGCCGGCGCCGACCTACATCGTGCTGGTGCCGCTCGTCCAGGGCGGCACCTGGAACGACGACAAGCAGCTCGCGACCGTCCTGCACAGCCGCCTCGGCCACGACGGGATCTTCGTCACCTTCCACGACTCCGCCGACGAGCTGATGGGGCACGAGTGGGGCGGCGACCACGCCGCCGACAACGCCGCGTGGGCGGTGAACTGGGACGACTCGCTGAAGGGCGCGTCGCTCGCCGCGCGGCTCACCCGTTACACCGACCTGATCATCTCCGGCACGGCGATGAAGGTCTACAAGCAGGAGTCCGACGCGATCGAGCGCGACTACCAGGCGCACCTGAAGTCGTCCGCCCCCAAGCCGGGCAAGCGCGACGACGGCGGCCTCGCGCTGCCGCTGGCCGCGGGCGGCGCCGGCGTCGCGGTCGCCGCCGTCGCGGGCGTCCTGCTGTGGCGCCGCCGCCGGATGACCGCCGTCCGCCGCGAGACCGGCGACGGCCTGCTGCTGCCCCGCACGGTGTTCTCCACCGCCGGCAAGGCGAGCGAGGACCAGCTCCGTGAGCAGGCGTCCCACGAGGTCATCGCCTTCGGCGAGCTGCTCGACGGCGCCGAGACCCCCGCCGGCGAGCGCGCCGGGACCCTCATGGCCAAGGCCCTCGACGCCTACCAGGCCGCGGCCAAGACCCTCGACGCGGCCCGCGGCGTCCCGGACCTCGCCGGCGTGCTCGTCCTGCTCGACCAGGGCCGCGACGCACTCGCCTCGGCCCGCGCCCTCGCGGGCGGCAGGCCGGAGCTCCCGCCGAGCCCGCTGTGCTTCTTCAACCCGCTGCACGGCGACGGCCCCGCCGAGATCGACTGGCGGCCGCTCGGCTCCCGCCGCCGCCTCCACGTCCACGCCTGCCGCGACTGCGCCCGCGCGGCCCGCGACCGCGAGACCCCCGACATGCTCATGGACCGCCGCGACGGCCGGGACGTCCCCTACTTCGAGGCCGACCCGGCGACCAGCGTCTGGGCCGAGACCGGCTACGGCCAGCTCCGCGACGACCTCATCCCCCGAATCCTCCGAGGCGACCTCAACCACAAATAGAACCCGGCTGAACAACGTCCGGAAGGCCAAACCCCAGCCACCACCACGGGCAGGCACGCGGAGCGAGTGCAGCGAGCGCAGCGGGCCTGCCCGACGACGGACGAGCCGTTTCGCCGCGGAGCGCCAGCGGAGCGGGGAAACGGCTCGTCCGTCGCAACGGGGGGATTGGGGGGTCGTCCCCCCAGAAAACTACGGAGCCAGCATGTCCGCCGTCAGGTTGGCCTCGGTGCCGGGGATGCCCTGGTCGCCCGCGCGCTTGTCGGCCATGGCGAGCAGACGCCTTATACGGCCGGCGATGGCGTCCTTGGTGAGGGGCGGGTCGGCGAGCTGGCCGAGTTCTTCGAGGGAGGCCTGCTTGTGCTCCAGGCGGAGGCGGCCGGCGTTGACGAGGTGGTCGGGGGCGTCGTCGCCGAGGATCTCCAGGGCGCGGGCGACGCGGGCGCCGGCGGCGACGGCGGCGCGGGCGGAGCGGCGCAGGTTGGCGTCGTCGAAGTTGGCGAGGCGGTTGGCGGTGGCGCGGACCTCGCGGCGCATCCGGCGCTCCTCCCAGGCGAGGACGGCGCCGTGCGCGCCGAGCCGGGTGAGCAGGGCGCTGATGGCGTCGCCGTCGCGGACGACGACGCGGTCGACGCCGCGGACCTCGCGGGCCTTGGCGTGGATCTTCAGCCGGCGGGCGGCGCCGACGAGGGCGAGCGCGGCCTCGGGGCCGGGGCAGGTGACCTCGAGGGACATGGAGCGGCCGGGCTCGGTGAGCGAGCCGTGCGCGAGGAACGCGCCGCGCCAGGCGGACTCGGCGTCGCAGGCGGCGCCGGCGACGACGTGCCGGGGCAGGCCGCGGACGGGGCGGCCGTTGTTGTCGATGAGGCCGGTCTGCCGGGCGAGCGACTCGCCGTCGCGGAACACGCGGACGACGTAGCGGTTGCCCTTGCGCAGGCCGCTCGGGGCGAGCACGACGACCTCGGAGGTGTGCCCGAACACCTCGGAGATGTCCTTGATGAGGCGGCGCGCCGCCACATTGGTGTCGATCTCCGCCTCGATCACGATCCGCCCGCTGACCAGGTGCAGACCTCCCGCGAAGCGCAGCAGCGTCGAGACCTCCGCCTTGCGGCAGCACGGCTTCATGATCGTCAGCCGGCTCAGCTCGTCCTTCACCACACCGGTCATCGCCATAGATGAACCCTCCCCCTATCGGACTTCCAGCAGTCTGGCCGATCGCGGCCCGCCGGGTCGTCAGTCACTGAATATCTGTACGAAGGCTTGGGCCAGGCGGGCGGGTTCATGACGCGGCGAGCCGTCGTCGGCGGCTACCTGGGACAGGACGAGGCGCCCGCCGAGCCGCCGGACGGCCTTGTCGAGCGCGTCGGTGTCCTCCACCACGCCGGCGTCGGCGAGGACGACGTCGACGCGCAGGTCGGGGGCGTGCGCCTGGAGGACCTCCAGGTGCGTCTGGGGGGAGAAGTCGTCGGTCTCGCCGGGCTGCGGGGCGAGGTTGAGCGCGACGACGCGGCGGGCGCGGCTGGAGGTGAGCGCGCGGGCGAGCGCGGGGACCTTCAGGTGCGGCAGGACGCTGGTGAACCAGGAGCCGGGGCCGAACACGATCCAGTCGGCCTCGTCGACGGCGGCGAGCGCCTCGGGGCAGGCGGGCGGGTCGGCGGGCACGAGGGAGACGCCGAGCACGGAGCCGGGGGTGCTGGCGCAGGCGACCTGCCCCTTGACGCGGGTGATGTCGTCCGGGCGGTCCGGGTCGGCGCCGCGGACCTCGGCGACGATGTCCATCGGGACGGCGGCCATCGGCAGGACGCGGCCGTGCGCGCCGAGCAGCCGGCCGACCCAGTCGAGGCCGGCGACGGTGGAGCCGGGGCCGGCCCCGCCGGGCGCGCCGTCGGGGGCGTCGCCGCCGAGCAGCTCCCAGAGCGCGACGATCAGCAGGTTGCCGACGGCGTGCCCCTGCAGGTCGCCCTCGCTGCGGAACCGGTGCTGGACGACGTCGCGCCAGGTCTGGCCCCACTCGTCGTCGCCGCACAGCGCGGCGAGCGCCATCCGCAGGTCGCCGGGCGGCAGGACGCCGAGCTCGCGGCGGAGCCGGCCGCTGGAGCCGCCGTCGTCGGCGACGGTGACGACGGCGGTGAGCCGGTCGGTGACGCGCCGCAGCGCCGACAGCGAGGCGTACAGGCCGTGGCCGCCGCCCAGCGCGACGACCTTCGGGCCGAGAGGCTTCAACGCGTTCGTTTCTCTTCCCGTCCGGGACCCGGCAGCGCCGCGGGTCTCATTCGCGGCCGAGGTCACGATGGGCGACCTGCACCTCGATGCCCTCGTCCCGCAGCCGGGCGGCGATCTGTTCCGCCATGGCAACACTACGGTGTTTGCCACCGGTACATCCCACGGCGAGCGTGACGTAGTGCTTGCCCTCGCGCTCGTACCCGTCGGCGAGCAGCCGGAGGACCTCGGCGTAGGCGTCGAGGAACTCCTTGGCGCCGCGCTGGCCGAGCACGTAGTCGCGGACGGCGGCGTCGCGGCCGGTCTTCGGCCGCAGTTCCGGGACCCAGTGCGGGTTCGGCAGGAACCGGCAGTCGACGACGAGGTCGGCGTCGACGGGCAGCCCGTACTTGTAGCCGAACGACACGACGGTGGCGCGCAGGCTGGACTCGCCGGTGTCGTTGCCGAAGAACCCGATGATCTTGTTGCGCAGCTCGTGCACGTTGAGCCCGCTGGTGTCGATCACCAGGTCGGCTTCGGCGCGCACCTCCCGGACGAGCTCGCGCTCGCGGGCGATGCCGTCGACGAGCCGGCCGTCGCCCTGCAGCGGGTGCGGGCGGCGGACGCTCTCGAAGCGGCGCACGAGGTCGGCGTCGCCGGCCTCCAGGAACACCACGCGGGGGTGGACGCCGCGCGCCTCCAGCTCGGCGATCGAGGAGTGCAGGTCGTCGGTGAACGCGCGGCTGCGCACGTCGACGACGACGGCGATGCGCGGCACCGCGTCCTTCACCCGGCCGCCGAGGTCGGCCATGGTGGCGAGCAGCCCGGGCGGCAGGTTGTCGACCACGTACCAGTCGAGGTCCTCCAGGGACTTGGCCGCGGTGCTGCGGCCCGCCCCGGACATCCCCGTGACGATGACGATGTCCGGAATCTTGGACTCGTTGGTCATGTTCGCTTCCCCCCGTGCTCCCCGTCGGCCCCCTGGCCGCCGCCGGCCCCGTCGTGCCCCTCGGCCTCCGGCGCCTCGTCCGTCCCCGCGGCGCCGTTCGTTCCCCCGGCCCCGTTCGTTCCCCCAGGCCCGTCGTTCTCCGCGGCCCCGTTCGCTCCGGTGTCGCGGCGCCCCGTGCCGCGGGCCGGGACGGACGCGCCGTGCAGCGCCGCGACGATGCCCTCCGCGCTGCGCGGCCCGATGCCGGGGACCTCGGCGACCTGCTCGGGAGTCGCCTCCTTCAGCCGCTTCACCGACCCGAAGTGCTTCAGCAGCGCCGCGCGCCGGGACGGGCCCAGACCCGGAACACTATCGAGTTCGCTCACCGTCATGGCCTTGGAACGCCGCTGCCGGTGGAAGGTGATGGCGAACCGGTGCGCCTCGTCGCGGACCCGCTGGACCAGGAACATCCCCTCGCTGTTGCGCGGCAGGATCACCGGGTCGTCCTCGCCGGGCAGCCACAGCTCCTCCAGCCGCTTGGCGATCCCGCAGACGGCGATGTCGTCGACGCCGAGCTCGTCCAGCGCCCGCTGCGCCGCGGCGACCTGCGGCGGGCCGCCGTCGACGATCACCAGCTGCGGCGGGTAGGCGAACTTGCGCGGCCGGCCGGTCTCGGGGTCGATCGGCTGGTGCGCGCCCTCCTCGCCGCCGTCTCCCTCGGCGCCGTCCCCGGCGTCCGGGTCGCCGAGCGTGTCGAGCTCGCCCATCTTCTCGCTCTCGGCGAGGTAGCGCCTGAACCGCCGGGTGATGACCTCGTGGATGGAGCGGACGTCGTCCTGCCCCTCGACCGCCTTGATCGTGAACCGGCGGTACTCGCTCTTGCGGGCCAGCCCGTCCTCGAACACGACCATGGACGCGACCACGTTGGTGCCCTGCAGGTTCGACACGTCGTAGCACTCGATCCGCAGCGGCGCCTCGTCCAGCTCCAGGGCCTCCTGGATCTCCTGCAGCGCCCGGCTGCGGGTGGTGAGGTCGGACGCGCGGCGCGTCTTGTGCTGCTTGAGCGCCTCGTGCGCGTTGCGCGCGACGGTCTCCAGCAGGGTCTTCTTGTCGCCGCGCTGCGGGACGCGCAGGTGCACGGGCCCGCCGCGCTGCTCGGCGAGCAGCTCGGTCATCGCGTCGGCGTCCGGCGGCAGCGCCGGGACGAGGACCTCGCGCGGCACCGACTCGCTCTCGCCGTAGGCCTGGATCAGGAAGTTCTCGACCAGGTCGGCGGTGGTGACCTCCTCGACCTTGTCGACCACCCAGCCGCGCTGCCCGCGGATCCGGCCGCCGCGCACGTAGAAGACCTGGACGGCGGCCTCCAGCTCGTCCTCGGCGAAGGCGATCATGTCGCAGTCGGTGGTGTCGGCGAGGACGACCGCCTGCTTCTCCAGCGCCCGCTCCAGCGCGCGGACGTCGTCGCGCAGCCGAGCGGCGCGCTCGTACTCCTGGGACGCGGCGGCCTCGCGCATGTCGCGTTCGAGGCGCTTGATGAACCGGCCGGTGTTGCCCGCCATGAAGTCGCAGAAGTCCTCGGCGAGCAGCCGGTGCTCGTCCGGGGAGACGCGCCCGACGCACGGCGCCGAGCACTTGCCGATGTAGCCGAGCAGGCAGGGCCGGTCGAGCTGGTGCTGGCGCTTGAACACCCCGGCGCTGCAGGTGCGGACGGGGAACACGCGCAGCAGCTGGTCGACCGTCTCCCGGATCGCCCACGCGTGGGAGTACGGCCCGAAGTACCGGACGCCCTTGCGCTTGGCACCGCGCATCACCATCACCCTCGGGAACTCCTCGTTCAGGGTGACGGCGAGATACGGATAGGACTTGTCGTCGCGGTAACGGACGTTGAACCGGGGGTCGTACTCCTTGATCCAGGAGTATTCGAGCTGGAGGGCCTCCACCTCCGTGCCGACGACGGTCCAGTCGACCCGGGCCGCGGTCTGCACCATGGTCTGCGTGCGCGGGTGCAGCGCGGAGAAGTCGGCGAAGTAGGAGTTCAGCCGGGAGCGCAGGCTCTTGGCCTTGCCCACGTAGATGACCCGGCCGTGCTCGTCGCGGAATCGGTACACCCCGGGGGATTCCGGAATGGAGCCCGGTGCGGGTCGGTAGGTCGCCGGATCTGCCACGTTCTGAAGCCTAGTGGGCGCCGCCGACACCCGGCGCGCCCGGACGCCCTGGCCTGGGGTGATGGAGATCTCCCCATTTCGGGCGGATGTTCGTAATGGGAGTGGAAAGAGGGGTTCGGTCAGGTTTTTCGCACGCTCGGAGGAGGTCGTTCCGCAGGTGTCCGCGCTGTGGGCCTGGATCACGCTCGCCGTCGTCGTCGGGGTGTCCGTCGTCATCGTGGAGGGAGGCCGCCGGCTGCTGGCCGGCCGGCTGTCACGGCACCGGCCCGGGATCGGCCGGGTCGCCCGCCGCTGCACCGCGCCGGCGTTCGCCTTCGCCGCGGTGGTGAGCGCGAGCACCGCCATGCCGTACCGGCACATGAGCGACCACGCCGACGGGCTCGTCCGGCACATCATGCACATCGCCGTGATCGGCGTCACCACCTGGCTGGTGCTGCGCATCACCTACGCGCTCACCGACCCGCCGCTCGCCCGGCTGATGCGGATCGAGGGCGAGCGCAACCGGCGGGCCAGGCGCGCCCGCACCCAGATGATGCTGCTGCGCCGCATCGGCGCCATGGTGGTCGTCATCCTGGCGGTCGGCGCCGCGCTGTTCACCTTCCCGGCCGTGCGCGCGGTCGGCGCGGGCGTGCTGGCGTCCGCCGGGGTCGCCGGGCTGGTCGTCGGGATCGCGGCCCGGCCGACGCTGGGCAACCTGCTCGCCGGCCTGCAGATCGCGTTCAGCGACGCGCTGCGGCTGGACGACGTGGTGGTCGTGCAGGGCCAGTGGGGGCGCGTCGAGGAGCTGACGCTGTCGTACGTCGTCGTCCGGCTCTGGGACGACCGGCGGCTCATCCTGCCGGTCTCCTACTTCACCGAGCAGCCGTTCGAGAACTGGACGCGGCACACCAGCCGGGTGATCGGCTCGGTGGAGATGCACGTCGACTGGACCGTGCCGATCGAGGAGCTGCGCACCGAGCTGTACGCGATGCTGCAGGACAACCCGCTGTGGGACCGGCGCGAATGGGTGCTGCAGGCCGTGGACGTCATGCCGAACGGCCTGGTCAAGATGCGGGCGCTGATGAGCGCCGCGGACTCGGCGAGCGCCTGGGACCTGCGCTGCGACGTGCGCGAGCACCTCATCGCCTACATCCGCGAGCACCATCCCGAGGCGCTCCCCCGGTTCCGCACCGGCACCGACGACCTCGAAGAGCCCGGGCCGGACGCGGCCGCCGGGCCGGACGACCGGGACGCGGACGTCACCGCGACCGACCCGCAGGCGCGGCGCCGCGAGATGCGCGGCGGCGAGGTCGACGACCACGTCCGGGCCGCCACCGAGGACGCCGGCGGCGGCGGCCCGGCGCGGGCGAGGTCCGGTGCGATGCCGCTCAGGCGAGGCTGATCTTCCCGCCCTGCACGGTGATCTTCTTCTCCGCGAGCGGCCGGCTCGCCGGCGGGCGGGCCACCGACCCGTCGGTGATCTTGAACTTGCTGCCGTGGCAGGGGCAGTTGATCGTCCCGCCGGACACCGACCCGACGGTGCAGCCGCGATGGGTGCAGGTCGCCGAGAACGCCTTGAACTCCCCCTGCGCCGGCTGGGTCACCACGACCTTCTCCGACTCGAAGACCTTGCCGCCGCCGACCGGGATCTCGCCGGTCGAGGCGAGCGCCCCGCCGGTCCCGCCGCCACCGCCACCGCCGCCGTCCGCGCTGTCGCCGCCACCGGACGACCCGCCGCACGCCGCCGCCAGCCCGGCGACGCCCGCGAGCCCGGCGCCGAGGAGCAGGCCGCGGCGGGTCCCGCCCGCCGGGGCCGCGTCCCCGTTCGGCCCGGACGGCCCGGACGCCCCGGCCTCGGGGGCCGGCCGCTCCCCCGCCGGGTGCTCGGTCGCGTCCGCCCGCGTCTCGGACTGCTGTGGCATCGTCTCCGCCCTCCGCTGAACTCGGTTGCCGTGCTCCCTGCGTCACCAGGGAGTACGGAGCGGAAGCGGCGTCGGTTCAAATCCGAACCAAACCGATGATCTCCGCCGGCCGCGCGTCCGGCGCCCGGGTCAGCTGATGACGATGCCGCCGTTCTTCACCTGGACCGGGTACTCCTTGAGCGGGCGCGACGCCGGGCCGTGCGCCACCGAACCGTCGGTGATCTTGAATTCGCTGCCGTGGCACGGGCACTTGATCACCCCGTTCGCGACCTTGTTCACCAGGCAGCCCTGGTGCGTGCAGATCGCGGTGAACGCCTTGAACGCGCCCTGCTGAGGCTGCGTCACGACCACCTTGGAATCGGCGATGGTCTTGCCGCCGCCGACGGGGACGTCCGCCGCCTTCGCGACCTCCTTGCCGCTGAGGTCCTTCGGCTCCTTGTTCTGGTTCGTCGCGCACCCCGCGGCCAGCAGCGCGGCGCCCGCCGCGCCCGCGCCGCACAGCACCGTCCGGCGGGCGAGCCCCCCTGCCCCGGCGGACCCCGCGTCGTCGTGCGGGGCTCCGGGCGTCACTTCGTTGGTCATGCCCCCATGATCCTGGACGCCCCGCCGCGGACCGCACCGACCCGCCCGCGGAGCCCGGGCCGAAGCGGGAGCCCCGGCCGAGGCGCCCCGCGAGCGCTCAGCGGGCGTCGTGGGCGGCGACCACCCGCTTGGGGGCCTTGTTCCGCCATGCGTGCTCCACCAGCTCCGCGACGCGCTCCCCGGTGACCTTCGCCAGATCGGCCCGCAGGCCGACGAAGATCCTGGTGCCCGCGGTGCGCCACACCTCCTCGAAGACGGCGGGATCGGCGGCGACGGCCGCGGCGGCCTCCTCCTCGGTCACCGAGAACACCGCGGTCGCCTCCCCCTTCTCCACGCCGGCGAAGGGCCTGCCGCGCACCTTGAAGCTCGGCAGCCGGAAGTGCGTCGCCTCCTCCGTCTCCGGCAGGGCGAGCGCGGACCGGCGGATGTCGTCCAGCGTGACCACCACGGAACTCCCTTGCGGACTCGGTTCGGTGCGGTACGTGACGATACGGGGCGGGCCGGCCCCGCGTCAGCCGAGGATCTTGGCGAGGAACTGGCCGGTGTGGCTGCCCTCCACCTTCGCCACGTCCTCCGGGGTGCCGGTCGCGACGACGGTGCCGCCGCGCGAGCCGCCCTCGGGGCCCATGTCGACGATCCAGTCCGCGGTCTTGATCACGTCGAGGTTGTGCTCGATCACGATCACCGTGTTGCCCTTGTCGACCAGGCCGTTCAGCACGCCGAGGAGCTTGCGGATGTCCTCGAAGTGCAGGCCGGTGGTCGGCTCGTCCAGCACGTAGATCGTCCGGCCGGTGGAGCGCTTCTGCAGCTCGGCGGCCAGCTTGACGCGCTGCGCCTCGCCGCCCGACAGCGTCGGCGCGGGCTGCCCGAGCCGGACGTAGCCGAGCCCGACCTCGTTGAGCGTGTGCAGGTGCCGGTGGATCGCCTTGATCGGCTCGAAGAAGGCGGTGGCCTCCTCGATCGGCATGTCGAGCACCTCGGAGATCGTCTTGCCCTTGTAGTGGACCTCCAGGGTCTCCCGGTTGTAGCGGGCGCCGTGGCACACCTCGCACGGGACGTAGACGTCCGGCAGGAAGTTCATCTCGATCTTGATGGTGCCGTCGCCGGAGCAGTTCTCGCAGCGCCCGCCCTTGACGTTGAAGGAGAACCGGCCCGGCTGGTAGCCGCGCACCTTCGCCTCCGTCGTCTGCGCGAACAGCTTGCGGATGTGGTCGAACACGCCGGTGTAGGTCGCCGGGTTGGAGCGCGGCGTCCGCCCGATCGGCGACTGGTCGACGTGCACGACCTTGTCGAGCTGTTCGACGCCGTTCACCCGCTTGTGCTTGCCGGGGACGGTCTTCGCGCCGTTCAGCTGCTTGGCCAGCGAGTTGTAGAGGATGTCGTTGACCAGCGTCGACTTGCCGGAGCCTGACACGCCCGTCACCGCGGTCAGCACGCCGAGCGGGAACGCCACGTCCACGTTCCGCAGGTTGTTCTGCTGCGCGCCCTTCACCGTGACCTCGCGGCCCCGGGTGCGCGGGCGGCGGATCTCCGGCACCTCGATCGACCGGCGGCCCGACAGGTACGCGCCGGTCAGCGAGCGCTCCGACTTCAGCAGCTCGTCGACGGTGCCGGACACCACGATCTCGCCGCCGTGCTCGCCGGCGCGCGGGCCGATGTCGACCACCCAGTCGGCGGCGGCGATGGTGTCCTCGTCGTGCTCCACGACGATCAGCGTGTTGCCCATGTCGCGCAGCCGGATCAGCGTCTCCAGCAGCCGGTGGTTGTCGCGCTGGTGCAGGCCGATCGACGGCTCGTCCAGCACGTACAGCACGCCGACCAGGCCGGACCCGATCTGGGTCGCGAGCCGGATGCGCTGCGCCTCGCCGCCCGCCAGCGTCGCGGACGCGCGGTCGAGCGTGAGGTAGTCCAGGCCGACGTCCAGCAGGAACCCGAGCCGGGCGTTGATCTCCTTCAGCACCCGCTCGGCGATGTGCTTCTCGCGCTCGTTCAGCTCCATCGCGAGCAGGAACTTCGCGGCCTCGCCGATCGGCATCGCCGCGACCTCGGCGATCGACATCCCGCCCATGGTGACCGCCAGCACGACCGGCTTGAGCCGGGCGCCCTCGCAGGTCGGGCACGGGATCTCCCGCATGTAGCCCTCGAACCGCTCCCGGCTGGAGTCGCTCTCGGACTCGGCGTGCCGCCGCTGGATGTAGGGGATCACGCCCTCGTAGGCCGTGTAGTACGAGCGCGTCCGGCCGTACCGGTTCTTGTACCGGACGTGGACCTGCGTCTCGTGCCCGTTGAGGATCGCCTTGCGCGCCTTGGCGGGCAGCTTCTCCCACGGGGTGTTCAGGTCGAAGCCCATGGCGTCGCCCAGCGCGGACAGCAGGCGCAGGAAGTAGTCGCTCACGTGCCCGCCCGACCACGGCTGGATCGCGCCCTCGCCGAGGGTCAGCTCACCGTCCGGGACGACCAGCTCGGGGTCGACCTCCATGCGGGTGCCGAGACCGGTGCAGTCGGGGCAGGCGCCGTACGGCGAGTTGAACGAGAACGACCGCGGCTCCAGCTCCTCGAACGACAGGTCGTCGTACGGGCAGTACAGGTGCTCGGAGTACATCCGGGTGCGGTTCTCGTCGTCCTCGGGGAGGTCGACGAAGTCGAGGACGATCGTGCCGCCCGCGAGGCCGAGCGCGGTCTCCACCGAGTCGGCGAGCCGCTGCCGGGCCGTGTCCTTCACCGCGAGCCGGTCGACCACGACGGAGATGTCGTGCTTCTCCTGCTTCTTCAGCTTCGGCGGCTCGTCCAGGCGGATCATCGCGCCGTCCACCAGGGCGCGCGAGTAGCCCTTGGACTGCAGCTCGCGGAACAGCTCCAGGTACTCGCCCTTGCGGCCGCGGATGACCGGCGCCAGCACCTGGAACCGGGTGCCGGACTCCAGTTCCAGTACCCGGTCGACGATCTGCTGCGGCGCCTGCCGGCTGATCGGCCGCCCGCACTCGGGGCAGTGCGGGTGCCCGATCCGGGCGTACAGCAGCCGCAGGTAGTCGTAGACCTCGGTGATCGTCCCGACCGTCGACCGGGGGTTCTTGCTGGTCGACTTCTGGTCGATCGACACCGCCGGGGACAGGCCCTCGATGAAGTCGACGTCGGGCTTGTCCATCTGGCCGAGGAACTGCCGGGCGTACGCCGACAGCGACTCGACGTACCGGCGCTGGCCCTCGGCGAAGATCGTGTCGAACGCCAGGCTGGACTTCCCGGACCCCGACAGACCGGTGAACACGATCATGGCGTCCCGCGGCAGGTCGAGCGAGACGTCCTTCAGGTTGTGCTCGCGTGCTCCACGCACGATGAGTCGGTCATGCACGGCGTACTTCCGGTTCCTCTTCTGGGCGCGGTGATGGGGAGAGACAGATCGCTCTCCAGGCTAGCCAGGGGGTCCGACAGAATCCCCCGAGTCATTAACAGCGGCGGACGCCGCCGCATTTCGTGCCCCGCCCCGCCCGTCCCCGGACGGCCCCGGCGGCACCATCGCACCGTACACGTGTTCGAACACCACCCGCCACCGCAACGCGCCTACCGGGGGCGGAGGGCGTCCTGGACCAGGGCGACGGTGCGGCGCCGCAGGTCGTCGGGCCAGCCCCCGGCGACGGCGCCGTGACCGGTGGCGGAGACGAGCGCCATGACCTCGTCGAGGCGGGCGTCCGCGCGGACCGTGCCGGCGCGCTGGGCGGCCTCCAGGAGGGCGCCGAAGGCGTTGGCGAGGGCCATGATCTGGTCGCCGGGCTCGATCTCGGTGCCCTCCTCGGCCAGCAGGCCGACGACCGGGCCGATGTTCGCGGAGCTCTCGACGAGGAACGCGAAGTAGTCGTAGAAGGCGGTGGCGGGATCGCCGCCGGCGGCGAGGGCGTCGGCGCGCTCGATGAGGCGCCGCCGCAGCTCCTTCATGATCGCGGCGAGCAGGTCGCGCTTGGTCGGGAAGTGCCGGAAGACGGTGCCGATGGCGACGCCGGCCCGGGTCGCGACCTCCTCGGTCGAGGCGGCGGCGCCCTGCTCGGTGAACACCTCCTCGGCGGCGGCGAGGATGCGGGCGCGGTTGCGCCGGGCGTCGGCGCGCAGGGGCTTGTCCTGGGTCATCCGTCCGTCCGTTGACAAGATGAGTCGCGACTCATATTTTGCAAGGTGAGTTCAGACTCATGTTAATCCCCTCCGAAGGAGATGACGCATGTCCGAGCACACACCCCGAGAGCTGTTCGCGCGCTTCCAGCACAACGTCCTCGCGGGAGAGGGCGGGTTCGACGAGGAGATGCTCGCCGAGGACGTCGAGATCGAGATGCCGTTCGCGCCGGCGGGCCACGCCACGCGGATCGAGGGCCGCGCGGCGGTCACGGCCCTGGTCCGGCAGGGGCGCGAGGCGCTGCCCATCGCGTTCGAGGAGTTCCGGGACGTCGTGATCCACGAGACCGCCGACCCCGAGGTGATCGTCGCCGAGTACGCGCTGGTGGCGTCGGTGCCCGGGAGCGGCCGGCGCGCGTCGGCCGCCTTCGCCGTGGTGCTGCGGGCGCGGGACGGGCGCATCGTGCACTGGCGCGAGTACCAGGACCGGGCGGCGATCACCGAGGCGCTCGCCGGGTGACCCGCCGCGCGGGCTACTCGTCGTCCAGCGCGAACGACAGGTAGCGGTCGGCCGAGCGGCGGACGGCGTCCTTGCCCTCGGTGTGGACGATCTTCCGCCACCAGGCGCCGTAGACGCGGTCGAACTCGTAGGGCTCCAGGAGCCGCAGGGCCCGCCGGATGGTGCGCGGACGTTCTGGGATGAAGTTCGGATAGCTGTACATGAAGCTGACCCAGTCCCGGTCGTTGACGACGGTGAGGATGTCGCCGGAGAACAGGGCGCGGCCGTCCCGCCAGTGCAGCACCTGGCCGCCGTCGAAGTGGACGCCGGCATTGATCAGCGTGAGGCCGTCGGCCAGCGCGAGGGTGTCGCCCTCCCAGAAGACGACGGCGTCGTCGGGGCGGGCGACCCACCGGCGGTCGGCCTCGTGGATGTACACGGGTGCGTCGAACGCGTGCGCCCACTCGATCATCGAGCCGTAGAAGTGCGGGTGGCTGATGGCGATCGCGCTGACGCCGCCCAGCTCGTCGATCCGGCGGATCAGGTCGTCGTCGATGTGGGTGACCATGTCCCACAGCACGTTGCCGGACGGGGCGCGCACCAGCAGGGCGCGCTGGCCGATGGCGGTCGACGGCTCGGTGCCGACGCCGAGGACGTCCGGCCCCTCCTCCTCGATCCGGCCGCGGCGCCCGGCGGCGCGCAGCTCCTCCAGGGTCGTCCAGCGCTGGCCGTCCCAGCCGACGTACTGGCGCTCGTCCTCGCAGATCGGGCAGTCGGGGCGGGGCTCGCCGTACTGGACGCCGCACGTGACGCAGATGGGGTACTCCATGATCGGCATTGTGGTCCCGGAAGGCCGCCGGATCGGGGACGAACGCGCCGAAGGGCCGCCTGGCGCGGGCGCGGCGGCTGCGCCAGGATGGATCCTCCGACGCACAAGGGGGCCCTGTGGAGATCTGGCGGCAGGCGATCGACGAGGTGGACGCGGGCGCGGAGCGGGTGGCGCAGCGCGTCGCCGGGCTCAGCGCGCACGAGCTGCGGGCGCCGTCGGCGCTGCCGGGCTGGAGCCGCGGGCACGTCGCCACGCACATCGCGCGGAACGCCGACTCGCTCTGGAACCTGCTGGAGTCGGCCCGGACGGGCGTCGCGATCCCGCAGTATCCGAGCCTGGAGCAGCGCAACGCCGACATCGAGGCGGGGGCGGGCCGCGGCGCGGACGAGCTGGCGGCCGACGTGCGCGCGACGGCGGCGCGGTTCGCCGAGCAGGTCCGGACGCTGCCCGAGGCGGCTTGGAACGCTCCCGTCGTCGCGATGGCGGGATGGTCGCACCCGGCCTGGTACACGGTGCTGCGCCGCTGGCACGAGGTGGAGGCGCACCACGCCGACCTCGCCGCCGGGTACGGGCCCGCCGACTGGCCCGAGCCGTACGTGCGCTGGGCGCTGACGAGCACGCTCACCGACCTGGCCGCGCTGCCCAGCGATCTGCGCGGCGAACCGGCCGGATACCGGATCACCGCGACCGACTCCGGGGAGTCCGCCGACCTCGGCTGGACGGCGGGTGGGCCGGAGGCGTCCGGGTCCGGGCGGGCGCTGCTCGGCTGGCTGAGCGGCCGCTCGGACGGCGCGGGCGTGACGCTGCGCCCCGACGGCCCGGTGCCCGTCCCGCCGCCGTGGCCGCACCGGCCGTCCGGCTTCTGACCCGGCCGGGCTAGCCGGGGTCGTCGCCGCCGGCCATGCGCCGCAGCACCGGAACGGAGCGGACGACGATCGTGCCGCGGGCGACGGTCAGGCCGTCGCGCAGCGGGTCGGAGGCGAGGAGCTGCGCGACCTTGCGGCGGCCCATCCCCGCCCAGCGGCCGAGGTCCTGCTGGGAGACCGGCACCTCGATCCGGACGGCGTCGCCCGGCGCGGCGTCGCCGCCAGCGTCCCCGTCGGCGTCCCCGTCGGCGCGGTCCTCCTTCAGCGGCGTGCCGAACCGGGCGGCGAGCCGCAGCAGCCGGCTCGCGAGCCGGCGTTCGGCGTCGTCGGGGAAATGCGCGATGCGCAGCTCGTTGGCGTCGCGGAGCCGTTCGGCGAGGACGGCGGCGACGGCCCACGCCGACCCGGGGTGGGCGTCCAGCACGCCGCGGAACCGGTCGGCGGGCACCACCAGCGCCTCGACGCGGGTGAGCGCCTCGACGTTGGCGTGCCGGACGCCGCCGTCGGCCGCCTCCAGCTCCCCGACGAGGTCGCCTGGCCCGAGGACGTCCAGGATCGCGACCTCGCCGTCCCGGTTCACCCAGACCTTGACCGCCCCGGCGCGCAGCACGAAGACCTGGGATGCGCGGGTGTGCTCGCGCGTCAGGAAGGCGCCGGGCCGGATCACGGCGGGCCCGCCGGTCCGGCGCAGCGCCTCCCGCGCCCCCGCCGGCAGCGCGTCCCAGAAGGGGGTGGGTGCCATCTCGCCTCCTCCGCGACCGGGCGGGGCCCCCGGCGCCGCGAGGTCCCGCCGCCCGGGGCGTCCCGTGTCCAGTGAACGCGGCGGTACGCCGATGGACCGCGTAGTTCGTCACATGTCGAGCGACCTGTCCGAGGCGAGCCACTTGTCCAGCGCCGCGACCCGCCGGGCGCAGTCCGCCGCGCCGGCGTCGTCGCCGAGCGCCTTCCGGGACTGCGCCTGCAGCTCCAGCGCGGCCCGCCGGCCCCCATGATCGTCCATGTCGCGGCGGATCGCGATCTCGGCCTCGAAGTGCTCGCTGGCGTGCGCGTGCTCGCCGAGCAGCCGGCACGCCCGGCCGAGGGCGTGCAGCGCGTACGCCTGCTCGCGGGCGTCGCCGATCTCGGTGGCCGCCCGCAGCGCGCGCTCCCCGGTCGCGCGGGCCTCGGCGGCGTCCCCGAGGTCCAGGTGGACGGCGGCGAGGTGGACCAGCGCGGTCGCCTCGCTGTGCCGGTCGCCGACCTCGCCGAGGACGCGCAGCGCCTCCAGCTCCATCTCCAGCGCCTCCTCGGGGCGGCCGCTGCGGCGCAGCACGGCTGCGAAGGTGTCCATGCCGACGCCCATCCCGTACCAGTCGCCGGCGGCCCGCCGGATCCGCAGCGCCTGCGCGGCGGCGCGCTCGGCGTCCTCGGGCAGGCCGAGCCGCAGGTAGGTGCGGGCGAGGCTGCCGAGGGTCCCGGCGAGGCCGCTCTGCGCGCCGAGGCCGTGCCACAGGTCGAGCGCCTCCAGGCCGAGGACGAACGCCTCCTGCGGGCGGCCGAGCCGCCGCATGACCACCGACAGGTGCTCCAGGTCGTGGGCCTCGCCGTGCTGGTCGCCGATCTCGCGGCGGATCTCCAGCGCGCGCAGCAGGTGCTCGCGGGCCTCGCGGTAGCGGCCGAGCCGCCAGTGGACGACGCCGATCTGCGCGACGGTCTCGGCCTCGCCGTGCCGGTCGCCGGTGTCGCGGTGCAGGCGCAGCGCCTGCCCGCAGTAGGTGAACGCCTCCGGGTACCGGGCGGCGTCGCACGTCAGCATCCCCAGGGTGGTCAGCGCGCGCGCCTCCCCGTGACGGGCGCCCGATGCCTGATACGTCCGCAGCGCCTGTTCGGCGTCCCGCAGCGCCATTTCACGCAGGCCGAGGGAGGCGTTCATCCGGGCGAGCTCGGTGAGCGCCTGCGCGGCGCCGTGCCCGTCGGCCATGTCCTGCCGGATGTAGAGCGCCTCCAGCGCGTGCGACACCGCCTCGTGGACGTTGCCGAGGCGGCGGTGCACCTGCGCCAGGGTGAGCAGCGTCTCCGCGACGCCCGGCTGGTCGCCAATCCGGCGGCGGACCTTCAGCGCCTCCCCGGCGTGGTTCAGCGCCATCTCGTGGTCGCCGAGGCCGAGCCGTGCGCGGGCCAGCGTGTCGTGGTCCTTGGCCAGGCCGCCGCGGTCGTCCATCTCCCGGTGGATGTCCAGCGACCGGCGCGCGTGCTCGATCGCGGTGAGGTACCGGCCGAGCACCACGTGCACGTCGGCGAGGGTGGCGAGGGTGGCCGCCTCCCCGTACCGGTCGGGGGGCTCGACGGTCCGGAACGCGCGGCGCGCGTCCTCCCCGTACCCGATCGCCTGGACGGAGCCGCCCGCCTCGAAGTGCGCCACCGCCAGGTTGTGCAGCATCACGGCGGCGGCCGCCCAGTCCTCCTCGGTGCGGGCCGCGTGCAGGCCCGCCTGGTGGACGGCGATGTTGTCCTCGCTGTAGCGGCGGAACTCCTGGAAGTCGAACAGCGCGTCCGCCAGTTCCCAGCAGGTGCGGTGCAGGCCGAGCCGGGCCGCCTGGTGCACGGCGGCGACCAGGTTGCGCCGCTCCGACTCGAACCACGCCAGCGCCGCCGCCCGCTCGGCCCCCGCCGTGCCGGAGGCGGTCGCCAGTGCGCCGGAGGCGGTCGCCGCCGGATCCGGCGCGGGCCGTGCGGACGGGCGCCCCCGCGACCCGTCCGCCCGGCGGCCCTGCCGGACCATGGGACGGCGCCGTCCCGCCAGCGCGTCCCCCGCCGCGCGCGCTTCGGCGAGGTACCCGGCGAGCAGCCGGCGCTGCGCGGCGAGCCGGTCGCTGTCGGCGTCCTCCGCCAGTCCCCGGTCGCGGGCGAAGTCGCGCAGCAGGTCGTGCATCCGGTACCGGCCGGGCGCCACGTCGTGCACGAGGTACGCCTGCCGCAGCCCCTCCAGGCATTCGCCCGCCTCGGCGACGGTCCGGTCCTGCAGCGCGGCGAGCGCGGCCGGGGTGAAGTCGGGGCCCGCGACCAGGCCCAGCACCCGGAACGCCTCCCGGTGGGCGCGGCGCAGGCTGCGGTACGCGACGTCGAACGTCGGGTTCAGCACACCGCGCAGCCCCGGCCCGGCGGCGCCGTGGCCAGCACCTTCGTGCAGCTCGATGCCGGTCAGCTCGACGCCGGCCGCCTCTGCCCCGGCCGCCGGCGCCGCTCCGTTCACCGACGTCCCTGGCGGCGCGCCCAGGGAGGCCGTCTCGTAGGACGAGGCGGCCTCGGCGTCGCTGGCGGCCAGCTCCCGGACGGTCCCGGCGATCGACTCGCCGGGGTTCTCCACCAGCCGGCCCGCCATGACCGACAGCGCGAGCGGGAGATGCCCGCACTCGCGCGCGAGGCGGACGACCGCCTTGCGCTCGTCGCGGACGCGGGCGTCGGCGGGGCCGAGCACGTTGGCGATGAGGTCGACGGCCTCCGCCGTGACCATCTCCCGCAGCTCGAGCGTGCGGACGTCGGCGCCCTCCAGCAGCGACGGCAGCCGCCGCCGGCTCGTCACCACCGCCAGGCCGGACGCCATCGCCCCGACCAGCGGCCGGATCTGCTCCGGCCGCGCGGCGTTGTCGAGGATCAGCAGCATCCGCCGGTCGGCCAGCAGCGACCGGCACTGCGCCGCCAGCTCCGCCTCGGTGCTGCGCAGCCGGTCGCCGGGCACGCCCGCGGCGCGCAGCACCTGCCCCATCGCCTCCGCGGGCGTGACCGGGCTGCGGGTCGTACCGCGCAGGTCCGCGAACACCACCCCGTCGGGGAACCGGTCGACGACCCGGTGCGCCCAGTGCAGCGCGAGCGTCGTCTTCCCGACGCCCGCCATCCCCTGGACGATCACCGCCCGCGGCCACTCGGCCTGCGCGACGAGCAGGTCGAGCTTGCCGAGGCTGACCGCCCGCCCGGCGAAGAACGGGTTGTCGGCGGGCAGCCGCACCGGCGGCTTCCCGCCGGCCGCGTCGAGGCGGACGGGCACGCGGGCGGCCAGGCCCGCCGGCTCGTCCGGCTCCGAACGGCCCGGGCCCGCCGCCCGGCCTTCCGGTGCGGCGTCCGGCTCGGCCTCGGCCGCCGGCCACTCGTCGCCCCACGGGCTCGCGGCGCGGCGCAGCTTCTCGGGGTCGAGGATGGTCAGCGGCCGCGGCCGGCGGCCGATGATGCCCTTCTGCCGCCACAACCGGAACCACCGCACGAGCGTCTCGCGGGAGATCCCCGCCCAGTTCGCCAGTTCCGCCTGGCTGAGCCGCAGCGGGATCTCCGTCCCGTGCGCGGTGCGGACGCCGAACCGGTGCGCCAGCTCCAGCAGGTGGTAGGCGAGGCGCTGCGGGTGCTCGGCGGCCCGCACCGCGTGGCGGCGCCCGCCGTAGCCGACGCTCTCCGACACCGCGTGCATCATCGCCTCGGCGACCTGCGGGTTCGCGGCGAGCAGGCTGCGGAACCGGCGCCGGTCCACGCGCAGCGCCTCGACGTGGTCGAGCGCCGCGACGGTGCCGCGCTCGGGATGCCCCCACGGCCCGAGCGCGCCGACCAGGTCGCCCGACCCGAACAGGTCGATGATCGACTCGTCGCCCTCGCTGGAGTCGACGAACTCCTTGGCGACGGCGTTGCTCGCCGCGCGCGGCGCCGCCTTGAACACCACCCACACCGACGGGGCGGTCACCCCCTGGTGGCAGAGCGTCCCGCCGGGCGGAATGGTGGTGCGCCGCCCCATCGCCCGGAGGGCCTCCCGGTCGTCCGGGCCGAGGCGCTCCCAGAAGCTGCCCGGCCGGACGTCGTGGTCGATCAACCCGGTCACCCGCCCGTCATCGCCGTCGCCAGCCACCAGAACAGGAACAGCACGGCGGTCGCCGCCGCCCAGGCGACCGCCTGCCAGGACAGCTCGCCGCAGCGGTGCGCCGCGGCGAGCAGCCGGCGCAGCTCGGTGTCGCGGACCCGGGCGTCCAGCGCGGCCGCCGCGCCGAACGGCGTCCAGGGCGCGGACGGGTCGACCGGCGCGCCGGTGCGGCCGCGCACCTCGCCGAGCACCGAGACCAGCGTGCGCCGGGACCGCACCGCGTACCCGGCGGAGATCGCGAACGCGCCGGCCAGCACCGGCAGCAGGGCCAGCGCGACGGCGCCGGGGAGCCCGGCGGCGAGCCGGCTCACGGTCCCGACCAGCACCAGGGCGAGGAACACCATGGCGATCGCGGCGTCGCGGCCGCAGAGGCGGACCAGCGCGCAGGCGTGGCCGAGCAGTTCCTCGGGGCGTTCCCGGTCCGGTCCGGGACGGAATGCGGTGATCAACGCGGCACCGTCCTCACGGGTCGATCCTGATCTTCCAATGACCATGGTGGGACGGCAAGGCGGAAACGTCCGTCGCCGGGCGCACGGTCCGGCTGAGTCCCGTGACTCATCCGGCCCGGGCGCCCCCCGCGGCGGCCGATGGGGGAAGATGGTCTGCGCGCGCCACTGCCGGGGCGCACCACCGACGGTGCGCACCACCGCCGGCGCGCACTGCCGATGGGAGGACTCGCCCATGACCTACACGGGGAACGTCGAGGCCGGCGGCCGCCCGGACGTCCGGGAGCTACCGGGCCTGACGGTCACCAAGGTGGCGGTCGGGCCGTACGACAACAACGCCTACCTCCTGCGCTGCACCGCGACCGGCGAGCAGCTGCTCGTCGACGCGGCGAACGAGGCGCCGCGGCTGCTGGAGCTGATCGGCGACGGGCCGCTCGCGCGGATCGTGACCACGCACCGGCACCAGGACCACTGGGTGGCGCTGAGCGAGGTCGCGCGGGCCACCGGCGCGCCCGTGGTGGCGCACCCGCACGACGCCGAGCCGCTGCCCGAGCCGGTCGCCGAGCCCGTCGAGCACGGCGAAACCGTCCGCGTGGGGCGGGCGTCGCTGGAGGTGATCCACCTGCGCGGGCACACGCCGGGCTCGATCGCGCTGCTGTACGACGCGGGCGGCGAGCTGGCCGACCGCCCGCACCTGTTCACCGGAGACAGCCTGTTCCCGGGCGGCGTCGGCAACACCTGGGGCGACCCGACGCTGTTCAAGCAGCTGCTCGCGGACGTCGAGGAGCGCGTCTTCGCCCGGCTGCCGGACGCCACCTGGTTCTACCCGGGCCACGGCAAGGACTCCACGCTCGGGCGGGAGCGCCCGTCGCTGCCGGAGTGGCGCTCGCGCGGCTGGTGACCGCGCCCGCCCGAGCGGCCGCCCGGACGTCCGGTGCGCGCCCGGGCACCGGCCCGCCGGAACCAGCGGTGCGGAGTGTTCGTTCTGACGACCACATCCGCATCGGCTCGGGGGCCGAGGACCAGGAGCGCATCATCGACCACACCGAACCGGGCTCCGCCCTGCGCTACCCGCCGGGGTCGCTGGTGCTGCTCGCCGGCCTCCCGGGCGCGGGCAAGAGCACCCTGCTGAACCGGCTGTACGGGCTGAGCGGCGACGAGACCCGCCCGGTGCCCGCCGGAGACGTCCGGATCATCGACTCGCGGCAGTCCCGCAACTGGTGGTCGCGGTTCCTGCGCCCGCTGCCGGTGCGGCTGCGCACGCCGCTCGTCCACGTCACCCACGTGTGGCGGATCGGGCGCGCGGTGCTGGCCGGCCACGGGGTCGTCGCCCACACGCGCGGCACGTGGCCGCACATCCTGTACTGCTTCGCCTGGCTGGCGCGCCGCCGCGGCGGCCGGCTGCATCTGATCCTCATCGACGTCGATCCGGCCACCGCGCGGGCCGGGCAGTTCGCGCGGGGACGGGCCGTCACGGGCGTCACGTTCGCGCGGCACTGCCGGCGGTGGGTGCCGCTGATCGAGCGCGCCCGCGGCGGCGCCCTCCCGCCCGCCGACGGGGTCACCGTCCTGGACCGGGAGGCCGCCGACCGGCTGCGGGCGATCCGGTTCGGCTGAGCGCGCCGCTCAGCGCAGGCCGGCGAACCAGCGGACGGCGAGCGCGGTGCCCGCGAGGTTCGACCCGAGGTGCCGGGAGCCGCCGTAGACCTTGTCGCCGACGTCGACGACCGGCGCGTCGACACCGCGGGCGCGGAACGCGGCGGCGCAGTGGTCGGTGTTCGCGGTCACCGCCTGGTCGTCGTTCGTGATCTTGTAGAGGCGGAGCGGGACGCGCGGCGTCCACGCCGTGCAGACCTCGCCGTCCACCTGCAGCGCCTTCGCGAACGTCCCGGACGGGTGGCGCAGCAGCTCGAACCCCCGCGGGGTGAGCAGGTCGCCGAGGGTCCCTGGCAGCCCCTTCAGCATGACGGGGCCGGGTGTGGTGCCGTCGAAGTACTTCTCGACGCGGTCCGCGTACGGCGCCTTGAAGAGGTCGGACGGCCGCTCGTAGATGCCTCCGTGGATGCGGTTCCACGAGGTGAGCAGGTAGGAGACGTACGCGACGCTCATCTTCGCGTCGAGCTTGCCGTCCAGCAGCGCGGGCAGTTCCGCGCCGCGGAAGTCGTACCCGCCGCTGATCGGGGCGACGGCGCGGAGCCGGAAGTGCGGGTCGGCGCCGTCCTGCAAGGCCCGGGCGAGCCCGAGCGCGGAGGAGGCGCCCTGCGAGAACCCGGTGACGAGCACCTGGCCGTCCAGCGACCGGTGCTCGCCCAGGGTGAACTGCCGGGCGGCGCGCAGCATGTCCAGCGACGCGGACGTCTCGGTCGGCACGTCCTTCCACGGATGCACGCCCGGCCCTTCCCCCAGGCCGAGGTAGTCGGGCGCGGCGGCGGCGAATCCGGCGGCGCCGTAGGTGACGGCGGGCCCGGGGCCCCACACGTTCTGCGCCATCGACGGCGCGTCGGCGATGTAGCTGGTGGTGCCGTGCGTGTAGGAGACGGTGCGCAGCCGCCGTTCGCCGTTGCGCGGGAGCACGAACAGTCCGCTGGCGACCGTCGTGCGGCCGCGGGCGTCGACCGTCCGGTAGAGGAGGCGGTAGGAGTCCACGCCGTAGCGGACGGACGAGGCGTCGAAGCCCTCGGTCGGCAGCCAGGCGCGTATCTCGTCGGCGGACCTCGTGCCGAGGTACCGCGCGGAGATCAGCTGCCCGCGGGCGGCGGCGTGCTCCTGCGCGGCGGCCGGGCGGTCCTTCGTCCCCTCGCCGGCCAGGGCGGGCACGGCGCCGGCGGCGATGATCGCGGCACCGGCGGCGCCCGCGGCGGCGATCTTCAGACGGCGTGTCATGGCGGTCCTCTTTCACGTCGGGAACGAACGGCCACCAGCGTGCGGCCCGCGCGCCCGGACGGGCATCGCGCCCGTTGGTGATCTTCGACCCGGTACCTGCGGGGGCGGCGCCCTCCCTCCCGCGGGGGTGCCCGATGTTCCGCACGGCAGAAGACCTGCGGGAGGGCCGGGGCGGCGGTCTATAGGGTCAGAGCAAGGACGGAACACGACGAGAGGCGGCAGTATGGCGCAGCAGGTACGCGGGGTCGTCGCACCCGGGCGGGGCGAGCCGGTGCGGATCGAGACGGTCATCGTTCCCGATCCGGGTCCGGGCGAGGCGGTCGTGAAGGTGCAGGCGTGCGGGGTGTGCCACACCGACCTGCACTACCGCGAGGGCGGCATCAACGACGAGTTCCCGTTCCTGCTCGGGCACGAGGCCGCGGGCGTGGTGGAGTCGGTCGGCGAGGGCGTGACCGAGGTGGCGCCGGGCGATTTCGTCATCTTGAACTGGCGCGCGGTGTGCGGGCAGTGCCGGGCGTGCCTGCGGGGCCGTCCCTGGTACTGCTTCAACACCCACAACGCGACGCAGAAGATGACGCTCGAGGACGGGACGGAGCTGTCGCCGGCGCTGGGGATCGGCGCGTTCGCCGACAAGACGCTGGTCGCGGCGGGGCAGTGCACCAAGGTCGACCCGGCCGCCGCGCCCGCTGCCGCCGGGCTGCTGGGCTGCGGCGTGATGGCGGGCCTGGGCGCGGCGATCAACACCGGGAACGTGGGTCGCGGCGACTCGGTCGCCGTCATCGGCTGCGGCGGCGTCGGCGCGGCGGCGGTGCTGGGCGCCCGGCTGGCCGGCGCGTCGAAGATCATCGCGGTCGACCTGGACGAGCGCAAGCTCGCCACCGCGTCCTCGCTGGGGGCGACGCACACGGTCCACGCCAAGGGCATCGACGTGGTCGAGGCCGTGCAGGACCTGACCGGCGGATTCGGCGCCGACGTCGTCATCGACGCGGTCGGCCGCCCGGAGACCTACAAGCAGGCGTTCTACGCCCGCGACCTCGCCGGCACCGTCGTCCTGGTCGGCGTCCCCACTCCGGAGATGACGCTGGAGCTGCCGCTGCTGGACGTCTTCGGCCGCGGCGGATCGCTGAAGTCGTCCTGGTACGGCGACTGCCTGCCGTCGCGCGACTTCCCCATGCTCATCGACCTGTACCTGCAGGGACGCCTCGACCTCGACGCGTTCGTCTCCGAGACGATCGCGCTGGACGGCGTCGAGGCCGCGTTCGAGAAGATGCACCACGGCGACGTGCTGCGCTCGGTGGTGGCCTTCTGATGGCCGCCGCTTCATCACGGGCACGCATCGACCACGTCGTCACGTCCGGGACGTTCTCGCTGGACGGCGGCACGTGGGAGGTCGACAACAACGTCTGGATCGTCGGCGACGACAGCGAGGCGATCGTCATCGACGCCGCGCACGACGCCGACGCGATCGCGACGGCGCTCGGCGACCGGCGGCTGGTGGCGATCGTGTCCACGCACGGCCACGACGACCACATCGACGCGGCGCCCGCCCTCGCCGCCCGCACCGGCGCGCCCGTCCTCCTGCACCCCGACGACCTGATGCTGTGGAAGCAGAAGCACCCGGACAAGGGCCCCGACGGCGAGCTGTCCGACGGGCAGGTCATCACCGTCGCGGGCACCGACCTGACCGTGCTGCACACGCCCGGGCACAGCCCCGGCGCGGTCTGCCTGCACGCCCCGGACCTCGGCACCGTGTTCTCCGGCGACACGCTGTTCAACGGCGGTCCGGGCGCGACCGGCCGGTCGTTCTCCGACTTCCCGACGATCATCACCTCGATCCGCGAGCGGCTGCTGACGCTCCCGGCCGACACGGTCGTGCGGACCGGCCACGGCGACTCCACCACCATCGGCGGCGAAGCACCCCACCTCGACGAATGGATCGCCCGCGGCCACTGAGACCAGGCCCGCCGGCGGTACGGGCGGCGATCCCCGGATGGGGGGTCGCCGCCCTTTCGCATTCGGCGGCGCACGTTCGGGACGGCGTTCTGGTGGATGGGCGCCGCCGCGGCCGTGCTGCTCCGGGCCGGATTCTCGCTCCCGGGCCGCCCGGCCGCCGCATCCGGGATATCGTCCCCCGTGGCGGACGAGCCGGAGCGCACGCGCGCGGAGCGGAGTTGAGGGGGCGCTGATGCGGCCGAGGGCAGCGCTCGCCGCCGTGCTGGCGCTGTGCGGTGCCCTGGCCGGCTGCGGCCGGGCGGCCGGCGACTCGGCGGGCGCGCTCGACGTGCCGCCGCCCACCGCCACCGCCGCGTCCTCCCCCGCCGCTCCCCCGGCCGCCTCTCCGTCAGCCTCGCCCGAGGCCGAGCGGGTGCGGCCGCTCGGCAAGCCCGGCGCCTGGCGGATCACCACCTACTACACGGCGGTCGAGAGCCTGTACAAGGGACGGCCCAAGGCCGTCAAGGGCTGCCCCGAGCTGCACTGCTCGCACGGGACGACGCCGCTCGGCTCCTACCCGGAGGACTTTCTCGCGGTGATCCAGGAGGAGGGCGGCGGGCGCATCACGTCGGGGCCGCAGCGCGGCCGGTACCTCAACTGGTCGCACAGTGTCGGGTACTGGCTGGACGACACGACCCGCGACTCCGCGGGCCATCCGCTGCGGCCCTGGTCGTCCGCCGCGGCCGACAAGTCGGTGCTCGCGCGGGGGCAGCGGTTCGCGATCGTCGACTGCGGCAAGGACGGCAACGGCCACCGCATCGAGGCGGCGGTGTGCACGGCGTTCCGGAAGGCGCGCTGGACGGTCACCGACCTGTTCCGTCCCGGCTACGGCGGCGAGAACCACGCCGACCTGTACATCGGCGAGGAGACCGGCCGCGGGTTCGCCGGCTCGCCGTTCTACACGACGCTGAGCGGCGCCACCCTCGGCCCGTCCTAGCCCTCCGCGGGGTCGCGGCGAGGCGAGGCGAGAACCGTCGCCTGCGTGCGGCCCCGGAGGGTGACCTCCTCGCCGAGCTCCCACTGCGCCGCCTCGTCCGGATCCGCCATGGCGACCAGGTAGCCGGACGCGAGCACCCGCTCCTCGGTCGTCTTGGCGAGGTCGGTCAGCCGCGCCGCCTCGTTCACCGGGTCGCCGATCACCGTGTACTCGAACCGCTCCTCGGCGCCGATGTGCCCGGCGACGGCCTCGCCCGCCGACACCCCGACGCCCGCGCGCAGGTCCGGCACCTCCTCGCGCAGCCGCCGGGCCAGCTCGCGGGCGGCGGCCAGCGCGCGCCCGTGCATGCCGTCCAGCGCCAGCGGGGCGCCGAACACCGCGAGCGCGGCGTCCCCCTCGAACTTGTTGATCCAGCCGCCGTGCGCGCCGACCACCTTCACCACCACGGCGAAGAACGCGTTCAGCAGCCCGACGACCTCGGCGGGCGGCCGGTCGGCGGCGAGCCGGGTGGAGCCGACGATGTCCACGAAGAGCACCGCGACCTCGCGGGTCTCGCCGCCGAGGTCGATGCCGCGCTCCAGCGCGACGCGCGCCACGTCCTCGCCGACCTGCCGGCCGAACAGGTCCTGCAGCCGGGCGTGCTCGCGCAGCCCCGCCGCCATGTGGTTGAACCCGGCCTGCAGCAGCCCGACCTCGCTGGCGTCGTAGACGGGCACCTCCACGTCCAGGTCGCCGCGCTCCACCCGGGCCAGCCCGAGCCGCACCGACTCGACCGGGTCGGCGATCGCGCGCGCCGCGCCGTAGGTGACGGCGAGGCCGATGACCAGCGCGGTGCCGCCGAGCGCGAGGACGGCCAGCGCGAAGTCCCGCACGGTGATCCTCGCGATCACGAACGAGCCGACCGCGAGGGTGATCAGCCCGAGGATCGGCACCGCCGTGCCGAGCCCCCACGCCAGCACCGAGCGGGCCACCACGCCGGGCAGCCCGGTGCGGCGCGGCAGCTCGCTGTGCAGCGCCGTCGTCACCGCGCGCCGCAGCAGCCGCTCGGTCAGCAGGTAGACGATGGTGCAGGTGGTCAGCCCGCCGAGCAGGCTGGTGAGGCCGAGCTTGACGGCCAGCAGCAGGGAGAACGGCGCGTTGATCACGACCCAGCCGACGGTGCCGATCCCCCACAGCGTCAGGTGCAGCGCCATCAGCCGCAGCGGCCCGTACAGCAGCAGCGACCGCTCGTGCCGGTCCGGCTCGTCGTGCCGCTCCACCAGCCGCCGGACGCGCCGGAAGAACCGCTCGCCGAGGACCAGCCCGACGGGCACCGCCGCGACGACGTAGGCGGTGAACACCGCGACGTTGATCGTCTGCAGCCGGTCGGAGACGCGTCCCACCGGGTCGGGCACGACGACGGCGAACGCCAGCACGACGAGCGCGCCGCCGAGGTTCGCCAGGCCGGTCGCGGTCGTCACCAGGATCCTGGCCCGGCGCGCGATGGCGGCGCGCGAGTCGCCGGGCCGGCCGTCGATGAGCCGCCACAGGGGGCCGAGGAGGGTGCGCCTGGCCCGCGGGGCGGGTCCGGGCCGTTCGGTCTCCATGACCGTGCAGGGTATCCGCCGGCGCGCACCTCACCCGCCGTCCCGCCGACGTTACCCCGCGGACGTCCTGCTCGCTCCCCGGCGCGAGGTTGACCGGTCGGTCAATCAGGAATCACTGAAGTGGACAAACGGGTCCAAAGGTGATCACCGTGGAGGTGCGTCGGATGGACAGGTTCGCATGGCAGGACGGGGTGGCCTTCGTGGCCGGCCTCGTCGTCCTGGTGGCCCCCGAGCTGTGGGGCGACAACGCGGGCGAGCAGCCGCTGATGGTGCTCGGCGCGCTGCTGATGACGGCCGGCCTGTGGGCGCTGCTCGGCGGCCAGGGCGTCCCGTCGTGGGCGGCGACCGCGTTCGCGCTGCTGATCTTCGTGGCGCCGTGGGCGTTCGGCTTCACCGGTGCGCACGCCTCCGCGTGGACGGCATGGATCGCGGGCGGCGTGGCGGCTATCGTCGGCCTGTGGGGAGCCACCCAGGCCAGTGGCGGCAAGCCCGCCGCGGCCTGATCGAGATCCCGCGACGGCCTCGGGCGCACCGCGCCCCGGGGCCGCACGGGCCTGCGGGGGGGTGCCGATGGGCGTGCGGCGGACCGGCGCGGCGGACTCGCGCACCCGCATCCTGGACGCGGCGGAGGCGCTGTTCGCCGACCGCGGCTACGAGGCCAGCTCGACGGCGCGCATCGCGGGCCGCGCCCAGGTGCCGAAGGGCCTGGTCTTCCACTACTTCCCGCAGAAGATCGACGTGCTCGTCGCGCTGGTCGACGAGCGGACGTTCGTCGAGGAGGCGCCGGACGAGCCCGCCGAGGCCGTGCCCGGCGACCCGGCCGGCACGCTGTCGCGGCTGGCGGGGCGGCTGCCGCTGCACGCCTCGCCCGCGATGCGCCGCATCCTGTTCCGTGAGGCCGACACGCACCGGTCGGTGCGCGACCGGCTCGGCCATCTCAACAGCGTGCTGTTCCTGCGCGCGCGCCGCGCGCTGGAGATCGCGCTGCCCGGCGCCCGCGGCGACCAGGCGCGGCTGGAGGCCGCCGCCGCCACCTTCGCGGCCGTGCTGATCTACCAGGAGAACCTCGCCGGCCTCACCGGCCAGCACCTCGACCCGGACGCCGTCGCCGACCTGATCACCCGCGCCCTGGGCGCGTAGCCGCCCAGGGCGCGCTCCTCCGGAACCGGCCGTTCAGGGCCTGATCGGGGTGAGGAGGCGGTGGGGGGTGCGCAGGATGCGGCTGACGGGGTCGTCGCGGTGCCGGGCGCCGGGGCCGGCGTGGATCTCGGTGTCCTCCAGCGGGACCTGGCGGCCGCAGGCGGGGCAGGTGCCGTCGGTGCCGACGCGGCCGCCGCAGCCCGCGTGGACGAACAGCCGGCACGGCTCGGCGGACAGGTGCTCCTCGCCCCACCGGGCGAGCGTGTGCACGACCGGCCACAGCTGCTTGCCCATGTCCGTCAGCACGTAGTCGTGCCCCTCCTTGGCCAGGACGCCGGACTCGACGAGCGACTGCAGGCGCGCGGACAGCACGGCGCGCGGGACGTCCAGGTGGGCGAGGAAGTCGCTGAACCGGCGGACGCCGTAGAACGCGTCCCGGACGATCAGCAGCGTCCAGCGCTCCCCGACGACCTCCAGGGCGCGGGCCAGCGAGCAGTCCTGGGCCGCGTAGTCCTTGCCGAGTGCCATGGCCCCACAGTACCGGCCCGACGGTTCATTGAACGAACCCCACATGCTACGGTCTCCCCGTTGAGTTCATTGACTGAACTATCGGGAGCTTCCATGACGACCTTGGCGACACCGCGCGCCGGGCGGCACGCGGCCGGAACCGCCGCCGCGCTCGCGCTGCCGGCCGCCGCGACCCTGCTGGCGCTGATGAACTACACCGCGCCCATGGCCGCGCTCACCGAGACCGCGCACGGGTTGGGCGCGGGCCCGACGGCCCGGATCTGGCTCATGTCGTCGATCAGCCTGGGACTGGCGGCGGCGCTGCTGGCGACCGGGAGCCTGGCCGACGACCACGGCCGGCGGAAGGTGTTCGTCATCGGCGCCGCGCTGCTCGCCGCGTCCAGCGTCGCCTGCGCCGTCGCGCCGACCACCGGCGTGTTCGTGGCGGGACGGATCGTGCAGGGCGCGGCGAGCGCCGCGCTGCTGGCGACGGGCCTCGGGATCATCGCCGCGGCGTTCCCGCCGGGCCCGCGCCGCGCGCACGCCACCGGCGTGTGGGGCGCGATGCTCGGCCTCGGCATCGCGCTCGGGCCCATCGCGTCGGCCGGGTTCGCCTCGGCGGCCGGCTGGCGGGCCTGGTACTGGGCGGCGGCCGCCGCGTCGGCGGCGCTCGGCGCGGTCGCCGCGCGGACGCTCGGGGAGTCGCGCGCGGACCGGCCGCGCGGCCTGGACCTGCCGGGGCTGGCCGCCATGAGCCTCGGCGTGGCGGCGCTGGTCGCCGCGATCACGTGGGGACGGGCGGGCTGGACGCGTCCGGGCGTGCTGGTGCTGCTCGCCGCGGCGGCGGTGCTGCTGACCGCGTTCGCGGTGATCGAGGCGCGGCGCGCCGAGCCGATGCTCGACCTCGGCCTGTTCCGGCGGCCCGCGTTCCTGCTGTCGGTGTCCGGGGCCCTGGTCACCGGCCTCGCCGTCATCGGGATCATGAGCTATCTCGCGACCGTGATGACGCTGGTGCTGGGCCTGTCGCCGGTGGTCTCGGCGCTGGTCCTGGCGATCTGGTCCGGGCTGTCGTTCGTCGCCGCGCTCCAGGCCCGCCGGCTCCCGGCCGGGCTGCCCGCCGGACGGCTGCTCGGCGCGGGGCTGGCGCTCAGCGCGGTCGGCGAGTTCGCGATGCTCGGGCTGGCACCGGACGCGCACTGGTGGCGCCTCGTCCCCGGCCTGGTCGTCTCCGGGGTCGGCAGCGGGCTGGCCAACGCGATGCTCGCCCGGCTGGCCGTGGAGAGCGTGCCCGCCGACCGCGCGAGCATGGGCTCGGGCGCGAACAACACGGCCCGCTACGTCGGCGCGTCCATCGGCGTCGCGGTCGTCGGCGCGATCGCGACCGGATCCGGCGACGGCCCGTCCGCGCTCGCCCACGGCACCGACGTCGCGATGCTCGTCTCCGCCGTCGTCGCGCTCGCCGGCGCCGGCCTGGCCGTCGCGATCCGCGAGCGCTAGGCGAGCTCCTCGATGAACGCGGCGAGCTGGGTGAGGTTGCGGCACTCGAACATCGGGACGAGGTCGCCGTAGCCGGACGCGGCGGAGTCCCCGGTGTCCCACAGGCGGCGCGGCTCGGGGTTCAGCCAGTAGGCGTGCCGCGCCCGGTCGACCATCGACCGCAGGATCGGCAGCGACAGCTCGCCGTAGTTGGAGCGGGCGTCGCCCAGGATGAGCAGGGACGTCTTCGGCGTGATGGCGTCGCGGTACCGGTCGTCGAACACCTTGATGGCATGGCCGTAGTTCGAGCGGCCGGTGATCCAGACGAGGTCGGCCTCCGCGGCCATGCGCGTCATCGCGTCGGTGACGTCCGCGCCCGGCGCGAAGTACTTGGTGATCTCGTCGGTCGCGTCGATGAACGCGAACGCGCGGACCTTGCTGAACTGCTCCCGCAGCGCGAACGTCAGCAGCAGCGTGAAATGCGCGAACGCCGACACCGAGTCGCTGGCGTCGCACAGCACGACCAGCTCCGGCTTGTGCGGCCGGCGCGGCCGGTAGTGCGTCGTCAGCGGCACTCCCCCGCTGGCCAGCGACGCCCGGACCGTCCGCCGGAAGTCGAGCCGGCCGCGCTTGCCGTGCCGCTGCTTCTGCACGAGCTTGGACGCCAGCTTGCGCGCCAGCGGGTACACCTCGCGGCGCAGCGCGGCGAGGTCGGCGCGGTTGGCGCTGGAGAAGTCGAGGCGCTCCAGCGGCGGCCGGACGGCGAGGCGCGCGGTCCGCTCGACGCCGGTGTCCTCGGCGATGCGGCGGCGGACCTCGCTCGCGACGAGCTCCTCGAACCGCGCGATCCGGTCGCGGAACGTGCGGCGCGCGACGCGCTCGGCCATCCCGCCGCGCTCCTGCCCGTTCAGCACGGCGTTCAGCAGCGCGGCCATCAGCGTCTCGGGCGACAGCGCGCGCAGCACGCCGGAGGAGAACCACGACTCCTGGCCCGGCGTCCGCCCGTACTCGGCGACGGCCGTCCGGGCGAACTGCCGCAGCCCCGGGTCGTCGCCGGACAGGAACAGCTCCAGCAGCTCGTCCCGGCGGCGCTGCACCTCAGGGTCGAGCGCGGTCGGGACGGGGTGACCGTCCGCGCCGAGCGTCCGGACGGGACGGCCGTCGTCCTTCACCGCCCCCGCGCCGTCCCCGACGGCGGCCGGGAACCACAGGTCGAACAGCGTGTCGAAGGTCGTGCGGTGCTGCGGGCGCTTCACCACCGTGGCCGCGTACGCGGCCCGCAGCGCGCCCCGGTCGAGCAGGTCGACCGCCTGCATCGCGCGGACCGCGTCCAGGCCCTCGGCGACCGACACCGGCAGCCCGGCCTCCCGCAGCGCGGCGACGAACCCGGTGTGCCGGTCGACGAGCGAGGCCATCCGGTCAGCCCCCCAGGCCCAGTTCCTTGGCGGCGCGCTCCTGGTCGGAGGCGTGCTTGAGGACGACGCCGAGCGTGCGGGCGACGGCGGCCTCGTCCAGCTCGTCCAGGCCGAGCGCGAGCAGCGTGCGGGCCCAGTCGACGGTCTCGGCGATCGACGGCGCCTTCTTGACCTCCAGCGCGCGCAGCGTCCCGACCGTCCGGACGAGCTGCTCGGCCAGCTCCGCCTCGATCCCCGGCACCTGCGCGAGGACGATCTCACGTTCCCGTTCGGCCGCCGGGTAGTCCAGGTGCAGGTAGAGGCAGCGGCGCTTGAGCGCCTCCGACAGCTCCCGCGCCGCGTTCGAGGTGATCAGCACGAACGGCCGGCGGACCGCGCTGACCGTGCCGAGCTCGGGGATCGTCACCTGGAAGTCCGACAGGACCTCCAGCAGCATGCCCTCCACCTCGACGTCCGCCTTGTCCGCCTCGTCGATCAGCAGGACGGTCGGCTCCGCCCGCCGGATCGCCGCGAGCAGCGGCCGCTCCAGCAGGAACTCCTCGGAGAAGATGTCGTCGTGGGTCTCCTGCCAGGCCCGGTCCGAGGGGGCGGCCTGGATGGCGAGGAGCTGCTTCTTGTAGTTGAACTCGTACAGCGCGCGGGCCTCGTCCAAGCCCTCGTAGCACTGCAGCCGGATCAGCTCGGCCTCGGTCGCCGCCGCGACGGCCTTGGCCAGCTCGGTCTTGCCGACCCCGGCGGGCCCCTCGACGAGCAGCGGCTTGCCGAGCGCCTGCGCAAGGAACACGGTGGTGGCGATCGCCTCGTCGGCGAGGTAGCGGACGCCGGCCAGCCTGCGCTCGACGTCGGCGGGCGAGGCGAACGCGCCGCCGCTCCCGGCGTCCGCGCCGCTCGCTGCGCGCCCGGCGTTCTCGGTGGTCTCCGTCATCCCTTGCCCTTGCCCTTGTGTGCGACTGCCTTGGTGTACGTCTGGTTCGTTCCCGCGAACACCAGCTTGGTGTTCTTCTCCGACAGCGACACGCCCCAGTAGGACGCGGTCTTCGGGTCCCCTCCCTGCCACGAGAAGCGGTACTTCCCGCCGCCCTCCGGGATCGCCGTCCCGCTCCAGAGCTTCTGGCCGCTCCGCACCCACGCGCCGGTGCCGTCCGCCTTGAACTGGAAGTAGTCCTTGGCGGTGCCGACCCAGCGGCCGACGAGCGGCTTGACGTCCGCGGGCTTGATCGCGGGGATCGGGCCGAGCGCGGCGGGCGCCGAGCCGGGGGACGCGCCCGCCCCCGCGTCGTCCGCCTTCTTCCCGCCGCCGCATCCGGCCAGGGCGAGCGCGGCGGCGGCCGCGCAGGCGGCCAGGACGGTCGAGCGGGCCCGCACGGTCACGGAAACCTCCGGCGATTATCGGACGAAATCGGCAGTTTACCGGCGCGGGGTGCCGTGCCCGCGCTCATCCCTGTGGGGTACGCGCCGGTTGGCACCGAGGGGTGAGGCGGCACCGGCCGGCGTCGGCCTATAACCGAACCATGACGACCCGACGACTGCCTCGCGAGGACCTCGCCGCGGCGCTCGCGGCCCGGCGCGAACTGGGCCCCGACTACGACGCGGCCTTCATCGAGACGGTCGTGGACCGCATCGAGGAGGCCCTCGACGCGCGCCCCGCAGCCGCCCCGGCCCCGCGCCGCCGCCTCCGGGCGCCCCGCGTGTCCGGAGACGGCGACCACGGCCTGCTGCTGGCGGTGCTGTCCCTGATCGCCGCCGTACCGCTCAGCGCCATCGGCGTCGTCAACGCCGGCGGCATCGGGCTCTTCCTGGCCTGGTCGGCGATCGTCCTCATCAACATCGCCTACAACTTCCGGCCGCGTTAGCCCAGGGGGGCGACCCCCTGGAACCCCCGTCACGGTCGATAGGCCGTTTCCCCGCTCCGCTGGAGCTCCGCGGCGAAACGGCCTATCGACCGGCGGGCAGGCCCGCTGCGCTCGCAGAACTCGCTCCGCGTGCCTGCCCGTACCGGCCACCTCGCAAGGCGCCCGCTACTTACCGGGTTCGGGGTCTCGGGGGAGGCCGAGGAGGCGCTCGCCGATGATGTTCAGCTGCACCTCGGTGGTGCCGCCGTAGATCGTCATCGCGCGGCTGAACAGCATCGCCCGGGCGATGATGCCGCTCTCGGCCATCGGCGTCTCGGTGACCGCCGCCTCGCCCTGCGCCGCCCAGCAGTAGTCGGCGACGTCCTGGTTGAACTGCACGCCGAGCAGCTTGCGGACGCTGGCCTCGGCGCCCGGCTCCACGCCGTTGAGCTGCTTGAGCGTGGTGCGCAGCCCGAGGAGGTCGATCGACTGGCCCTGCGCGACCAGCTTGCCGACCTCAGCGGCCGCGACCGCGTCCAGCTCCCGGCCCTTGAAGAAGTTCAGCAGCTCGGGCACGCCCATGCCGAGGCCGCCGCCGGTCGACAGCGACACCCGCTCGTTGGACAGGGTGTTGCGGGCGACCTGCCAGCCCTTGTCGACCTCGCCGACGACGCAGTCGTCCGGAACGAACACGCCGTCCAGGAAGACCTCGTTGAACAGCGCGTCACCGGTCAGCTCGCGCAGCGGACGGACGTCCACGCCCGGCGACTTCATGTCGACCAGGAAGTAGGTGATGCCGTCGCGCTTGGCCGCGTCGGGGTTGGTGCGGGCGATGCAGAAGCCCCACTGCGCGTGCTGCGCGACGGACGTCCAGATCTTCTGGCCGGTCAGCTTCCAGCCGCCCTCGACGCGCTCGGCCTTCATCGACAGCGACGCCAGGTCCGAGCCGGCGCCCGGCTCGGAGAACAGCTGGCACCACACCATCTGGCCGCGCAGCGTCGGCCGCAGGAACCGCTCCTTCTGCTCCTCGGAGCCGTAGCGGACCAGCGACGGCACCAGCCACGCACCGATCACCAGGTTCGGCGCCTTGACCTTGGCGGCCCGCAGCTCCTGCTGGATGAGGACCTGCTCGACCGGGCCCGCGCCGCGTCCCCACGGCTCGGGGAAGTGCGGGACGGTCCAGCCCTCGTCGCCCATCTTGACCTTGAGGGCCTCCTTGTCCTCGATCGCCGCGAGCTCGGCGACCTCGGCGCGGATCCGCTCGCGCAGCGGCTGCGCGCCCTCGTCCAGCTCCAGCTCGACCTCGCGGCGGCCGCCGTCCAGCGCGAGCGCCGCGACCTTGGCGGCCCACTCCTTGGACGAGCCGAGCAGCGCCCGCAGGGTCAGCGCGCGGCGCAGGTAGACGTGCGCGTCGTGCTCCCAGGTGAAGCCGATGCCGCCGAGCATCTGGATCGCGTCGCGGGCGGTCTGCACGCCCGCGTCCGCGGCGATCACCGCGGCGACGGCGGCGGCGAACCCCGCCTCCTCGGCGCCCTCGTCCAGCGCGCGGGCGGCGTCCCACGCGGCGGCGCGGGCCTGCTCCAGCGCGATCAGCGCGCGGGCGGCCTTGTGCTTGACGCCCTGGAACTGGCCGATCGGGCGGCCGAACTGCTCGCGCACCTTGGCGTACTCGGCGGCGGTGTTCACCAGCCATCCGGCGAGGCCGGCGGCCTCCGCGCCGAACAGCGTCGCGGCCAGGTCGCGGACGCGGCCGGCCGTGAGGCCGTCCAGCACCCGGTCGGCGGCGACGGTGACGCCGTCGGCCTCGACGGCGGCGACCCGGCGGACCCGGTCCAGGCTCGCCACCGCGGTGATCTTCAGGTCGGCGGCGTCGACCGCGACCCACTGCTCCTCGTCGCCCACCGTCACCGGCAGGACGACCACGTCGGCGAGCAGCGCGCCCAGCACCGTCGCCGACGAGCCGGACACCACCAGCGCGTCGCCGTCGCGGGCGCCGGTCAGGCCGCCCGACAGCGCGACCGCGCCGGTCCGCGACCCGTCCGCCAGCACCGGCAGCAGCTCGGCGCGCAGCTTGGCGTTGCTGGAGGCGTCGATCACCGCGCTCGCCAGCACCGTCGGCAGGAACGGGCCGGGCGCCGCGGCCCGGCCCAGTTCCTCCAGCACCACCGACAGCTCCAGCAGGCCGTAGCCCTGCCCGCCGTGCTCCTCGTCCAGGTGCAGGCCCAGCAGGCCCTGCTCGGCCAGGGCCGGCCAGAACCCGGGCCGGGTCTCCTCGTCCGCGTCCAGCGCGGCGCGGACGGCCGTCGCCGGGATGTTGCGCTCGGCGAAGCCGCGCACCGAATCGGCGAGCGCCTCGTGCTCCTCGGTCAGCCCGATGGCCATGTGTCGAACCCTCTCTCAGACCGCTTGTCGACAGCGATTCTAGAACAGGATTCTGGTCGCGTGGGGCAGTGATCCCGCTCTCACCGGCCGGAGGTCTCCGAGGCGTGCGCGTCCTCGCCCGCCGCGTCCCCCGCGACCTGCCCGGCGGGCTCGTCCCGGCCCCGGCCGCGGGCGCGGTCGCCGACGGTGAGGCTCGCCGCGGTGGTGGCCGCCAGCGTGCCGGCGATCACCGCGAGCGACAGCCAGATCGGCACCTCCGGCGCCCACGCGACACCGTACTCGTGCAGCGCGTGCAAGATCAGCTTGGCCCCGATGAAGCCGAGGATGAACGCCAGCCCGTGCCCGAGGTACACCAGCCGGTCGGCCAGCCCGCCCAGCAGGAAGTACAGCTGCACCAGGCCCATCAGCGCGAACGCGTTGGCGGTGAACACCAGGTACGGCTCGGTGGTCAGCCCGAAGATCGCCGGGATCGAGTCCAGCGCGAACAGCACGTCGGTCGAGCCGATCGCGATCATCACGATCATCAGCGGGGTGACCTTGCGGCGGCCGCCGCGCCTGGTGAGGAACCGGGAGCCGTCGTAGCCGTCGGACGTCGGGATGACGCGCTTGGCCCAGCGCAGCAGCGCGTTCTCCTTGAACTCGTCCTCGTCGCCGCCGCGCACCAGCCCGTAGGCCGTCCACAGCAGGAACCCGCCGAAGATGAAGAACACCCAGGTGAAGTTCGCGATGGCGGCCGCGCCGACCGCGATGAACGCGCCGCGCAGCACGAGCGCGATGACGATGCCCGCCATCAGCACGGTGTGCTGGGCGTGCTTGGGCACCGCGAACCGCGTCAGGATCACCATGAACACGAAGAGGTTGTCGACGCTGAGGCTCTTCTCGGTGACGAACCCGCCGAAGTACTGCGCGGCGTGCTGCCCGCCGGAGAAGAGCCAGACGCCGAGCCCGAACAGCACGGCGAGGCCGATGTAGACGGCCGACCAGAACGCGGCCCTGCGGGTGGTGAACTCCCGCGTGTCGTTGCGGTGGATGACGAGCAGGTCGACGGCGATGACGGCCAGGATCCCGGCGAGCGTCAGGATCCAGACCCAGGGTGCGACGGACAACGCGAAACCTCCGGCGGACGTGGTAGAGCGCCGGAGGTCTCTCCCGCCCTCGGGACGAGGGCCGCGTGCCCCGGGCCGGTACGGACCGACCGTGCTGACGACGCACGCGCGCGGGGATACTCCCCTCCACTTGTCCCGTTCGACGAAGGGGGCCGCAGCGGGGTTCCCGATTCCGGGAGAATTTTCGCCTCCGTGGCGAACCAGGGCCCCGGATGCGGCATCTAAGGCCCGGCGCGGGCCGGGTCAGCGGGGGGCGGCGTGCAGTTCCCGGTAGACGCCGGCGAGCTGCTCGACGGCATCGTCCTCGTCCGGAAGCTCCGCGGCCCGCTGCGCCGCCGCCGCACCGAGCCGCACCGCGAGCGCCGGGTCGTCCAGGATGCGGCCGACGGCGCGGCACAGCGCGTCGGCGTCCCCGGACGGGACCAGCAGCGCCGCCTCGCTCTCCGGCCCCTGCAGCAGCGCCCCGCCCCCCGCCGGCCGGTCGCCGGCGCCGACCATGCCGGGGATCCCGCCGACCCGCGTCGCGACCAGTGGCCGCCCGGCCCGCAGGATCTCCTGCACGATCAGCGGCTGCCCCTCCCAGACGCTCGGCACCACCGCGATGTCCGCGGCGGTGAGCAGCGCGGGCACGTCGGCGCGGCGGCCCAGCAGCCGGACGGGCAGGTCCTCGGCCTCGATCCGGGCGCGCAGCTCCTCTTCGAGCGGGCCGTCGCCGGCGATCGCGACCAGCGGCGCCGGGGTCCGGCCCGTCCAGCCGCGCGAGGCGTCCAGCAGGGTGGGCAGGCCCTTCTGCGCGGCGAGCCGGCCGATGGTGAGGATCAGCGGCCGCTCCCCCACCCCCAGCTCCGCCCGCAGGTCGGCGCGGACCGCCGGGCCCGGGTGCTCGCGCGGCGCGGGCGCCGGGACCAGCGCGCCCCCCACCGACCGGGCGCCGAGCGAGCGCATCCGCTCCTCCAGGTCCGGGGAGACGCCGAGGACGCGCGCCGCGCCGCGCGCGACGACCCGTTCGAGGGCGCCGTAGATCGCGGCGGTCCGGCCACCGGTGATCACCGCGTTGTGCAGCGTGACGACCAGCGGCGGCCCGCCGCGGGAGAAGCGCAGCGGGCCCGGCGCGGTCCGCGCGCGCGCGGCGACCGCGAGGGCCCCCGCGCGCAGCCCGTGCGCGTGCACGACGTCGGCGTCGCGCAGCAGCCTCCGCAGCCGCGCGACCGCCCTGGCGTCGCTCACCGGGCGGGGCCGGTCGGCCAGGTCCACCTCCTCGAAGCGGGCGCCGCCCTCGGTGAAGCCGAACAGCCGCTCGGTCTCGGCCGGTCCGCAGACCAGCACCCGCGCGCCCCGCGCGGCCAGGCCCGCCGCGACGGACCGGACGTGCCGCCCGACGCCGCCCGCGCTCGTGCCGAGGACGAGCGCGACGCGCAGCCCGTCCAGGCCGGGACCGGCGGGCGCCGCCGGCTCGGCGGATCCCGCCGCCTTCTCGGGCATGTTCGTCTCCTCAGGCACTGCGCGCGACCTTCCGGGTGAGGACGGCCCGCAGGTCCCGGCCGTCGACCACGAACGCGATGATCAGGAACACGGCGGCGGCGACCAGCGCGGCCAGCGCCCCCGTGCCGATGTTGCGGAGCTGCCCGGCCACGCCGGGCGCGCCGACGCCGAGCAGCGCGGCCGTCCCGTACCCCGCCGCGGCGCCCGCTCCGGCGCCCAGCACTCCGGCGGCAAGGACGCGCCCGAGCCCGTGCACGGCACCGGCGCCGCGGGCGCGTAGCAGCGTGCCGACCAGCAGCACGCCCGCCACGGTCATGCCGACGGCGTTGCCCGCGCCGAGCCCCGCCACGACCCACTTCCGGTCGAGGACCCACAGCACGAGCACGACGTCGACCGCGGCCACCACGACCCAGCCCGCGACGACCGCGATCGCGCCCATCCGGCCGCGGTGGCAGGCGTACAGGACGCGGCCGAGGTGCGCGACCAGCCCGTACCCGAGCAGGCCGGGCGCGAAGGCGAGCACGGCGCGCGCCAGCACCTCCTGCTGGTCGGGATGACCGGGGTTGAACACCACCGAGACCGGCACCGCCACCGCCGCGAGCACGGCGGCCCCGGCGCACGAAACGAGCACCACCGCGCGGGTGGTCGCGGCGGTCACCTGGTCGAAGCGGCGGTGCTCTCCGGCGCTCATCCGCGCGGACAGCATCGGGAACGCGCTGGTGGCGATCGGCACCGCCAGGATCGCCCAGGGCAGCAGGTAGATCGCCCAGGCGTACTGGTAGTTGGCGAGCGCGCCCCGGGTGCCGCGCGAGCTGAGCCGCACGATCAGCAGCGTCGACAGCTGCTGCGCCGCGACCGTCGCGATCCCCGCCAGGGCCAGCCGCCGCACGCGCCGCGCCACCCCGTCGGGGAACCGCAGCGTGGGACGCAGCCGCAGCCGCAGCCGCCACGCGGCGACCCCCGCGGTCGCCGCCATCGCGACGCCGCCGAGCGCCGTCCCGACCGACAGCGTCAGCTCGGCGCCCAGCGGCAGCCCGGCCAGGTCGTTCTCGAACCCCTTGCCGAGCGGAGCGTACGCCACGTACGCGCCGATCACCACGAGGCTGGAGAGCAGCGGCGCCAGCGCCGGCGCGACGAACCGGCGGTGCGACTGCAGCAGCCCGTACAGCACGACGGCCGCCCCGTACATCACCATCTGCACGGACTGGATGGCCAGCATGTCCCCGCCGACGCGCACGACGTCGTCGCGCGAGCATCCCTGCAGGTCTCTGGAGACCGCCAGGTCCATCAGGGGATGCGAGAGCCCCGCCATCAGCGCCGCGAGCGGCAGCATCAGCAGGACGATCCAGGTCAGCAGCGCCGACGCCGTCCGGCGGACCTCGGCGCGGTCGCCGCGCTCGGCGGGCCCGGCCAGCACCGGGACGACCATGCTGGCCAGCGCGCCGCCCGCGACGATCTCGTAGATGCTGCTGGGCAGCTGCGTCGCGCTGAAGTACGCCTGGCTCAGGCAGGAGGTGGTGACCGTCTGCGAGAAGGAGTACGTCCGGCCGAATCCGGCGAGCCGCGCCAGCACGGTAATGATCCCGATGACGACGGCCGCGCCGGCGAGGCCGCCGGTCAGCCGGCGCAGCGCGGACCCGCGCGCGGCCGGCGTCACGGCGTCGCCGTCGTGCTCATCGGGCGGCCCGGCGCCCGACGGCGGGTCGCTCGGCGGGGTGCGGGACGGGGTGTCGGCGGGCATCGGTGAGGGGCACTCGTCAAGGAAGGAGCGGTCGGGACGGCCGGGGGCCGCCGCGATCCTATGCGGGGTCCGCGGCGACGCCGTTGCCGGCGGGGCCCGGCTGCGGCGGGACGTGCGGCCGGAACGCGTCCTCCATGTCCGGCTTGTCGGCGGCGGGGGCCGCGGGGCGGGGCGCCGCGACCGGGCGGCGGCCGAGCATGTCGATCTTGTTCAGCACCGGGTTCGCCGCGATGACCTTGGTGAAGCTGACGAACTCGCTGGCCGCGTTCAGCGCGACGAGCCCGCCGAGGACGGCCAGCCGGGGGCCGCGGCCGAGCCGCGTCGCGGCCAGGCCGAGCAGCGCGCCGAGCGCGTTGGAGCCGGTGTCGCCGAGCATCGCCCGCTCGGCGAGGTCCTCGGGCAGCAGCGCGGCGGCGGCGCCGAGCGGCGCGGCGACGACGGCCGCGGCCGGCCGGGCCAGCGCCAGCGGCGCGCCGGTGAGCACGCCGACCTTGATCGCGCGGCCGGGCCGCAGGTCGAACAGGTTCATCAGGTTGGCGCTCCCGGCGACGATCACGCCGTTCACGGCGGTGTCGAACGCGCGGCCGCGCCGCGTCGGGGCGGGCGAGCCGGCGAGCGCGGCGGCGGCCAGCCCGGTCGCGCCGATACCGAGGATCTTGACCGCGCCGCTGGTCACCTCGCCGCGGGCGAGCGCGCCGAGATGGCCCTTGAAGCCGCGCGAGGACGCCGAGCCCGCCAGGTCGTCGTAGCCGCCGAGGATCCCGGACGCGGCGCCGGCGAGCAGCGCGGCGGCGCGGGTCCGGCCGGTGGCGCCCGGGGTCAGCAGCCCGGCCGCGGCGGCGCCCGCGACGAGCGCGGGGCCCTCCAGCAGCGTGACCGGCTCGCCGCGGTGGTTGGTGCGGTCCCACACCTCCTCGCCCGGCAGGCCGTTGAGGCCCGGCGGGCGCCGCGTCAGCGCGACGTACGCGGCGCGCGCCGCGACGGCGCCGAGGCCCATCCCCGCCAGCAGCCGCGCGCCCCTCGCCGAACCCGAGGCGATGCGTCGGTTCATCAGGTCACCCGCTCTTCCCCGCCGTGGGCGCGGGCGAGGGCAGGTAGCCGCTCGCGCCGGCGCCCGTCCCGTACTGTCCGGACTTGCCGTTCAGCTCGTTCTGCAGCGCCAGGATCGTCACGACCTGCCCGGACGAGGTGTCCACCATGTCGACGGCGGAGACCGAGTCGCCGGCGTCGGAGTCGCGCAGCGCAGCGATCAGCCCGCCCTCCTGCGCGGAGGTGACCGGGCCTCCGACGACCGTACCGCGACCGGCGCCGTCGAGTGCGGCGGCCAGCGAGATCAGTGCCTTGTTCGCCTGGTCCCCGCCCTCGTAGGTGTAGGGGTTGGCCGGGGCGACCATGACGGCGAGGGTGGCGTGCTGGCCCGGCTTGCCGCTGGTGGTGATGTAGCCGGCCTGCTTGAAGCCGCTGAGCACGGCGCCGCCGGCGGCGTCCTCGCGGCCGGTCTTGGCGGGGTCGCGGGTGAGCAGCGCGTCCGCCAGCACCGCGCCCGCCTTGTCGTAGGCGCTGGCGCCCGACGGGAACTGCACGCCGTCGCTCTTCAGCTGGGTGGACAGCTCGTCCAGGGTGGTCTGCTGGCCGTCGTCCAGCAGCTTCTTCTGGATCGTGACCCGGCCGGTGACGGCGGCGCCGGCGTCCTTGGCCAGCTCGCTGACCTGGTCGATGCTGTCGCTGCCCGCGCCCGGCGTCTCGAGCATGACGACGGACTGGCCCTTCAGCCGGTCCGCGACGAGCTGCGGCGACAGCACCTTGCTGAACTGCTCCTCGCCGCCCACCTGGTGCTGCAGCTGGCGCTGCGCGACCCGCGCCTCCTGGGCGCTCTTGGCCGCCGAGCTCGCCTGCTTGCGCAGCGTGTCGCCGACCGAGTTGGACAGGGTGGTGGAGCCCAGCACGATGCCGAGCGCCAGCGCGAGGAAGATCGCGACGATGGAGACGAGGTGATAGCGGAAATCGATCACGTGAAGAGTCCGGTCAGCCAGAAGACGAAGGCGTGCCAGCGGTCGGCCAGCAGGGGACTGATGACGTCCCCCGCCGGGGACATGGCGACGGCGGTGACGATGGCGACGAAGGCGCCGAGGACGAGGAACAGCAGCGACCAGGTGGAGATCCGGCTGCGGTAGAGCCGGGAGACGCCCTTGGCGTCCACCAGCTTGCTGCCGACCCGCAGCCGGGTGAGGAACGTGCTGGCCATGCCGGCGCGGCCCTTGTCGAGGAACTCGACCATGTTGGCGTGCGTGCCGACCGCGACGATCAGGGTGGCGCCCTTGTCGTCGGCGAGCAGCATCGCGATGTCCTCGCTGGTGGCCGTGGCGGGGAACACCACGGCCTCCTGGCCCAGCTCGTGCACGCGCTTCAGCCCGGGCGCCCGCCCGTCCCGGTAGGCGTGCACGACGATCTCCGCGCCGCAGGTCAGCGCGTCGTCGGAGACCGAGTCCATGTCGCCGACGATCATGTCGGGGCGGTAGCCGGCCTCCAGCAGCGCGTCCGCGCCGCCGTCCACCCCGATCAGCACCGGCCGGTACTCGCGGATGTAGGGCCGCAGCGTCGCGATGTCCTCGCGGTAGTGGTAGCCGCGGACCACGATCAGCGCGTGCCGGCCGTTGATCTTGGTGGCCACGTCGGGCACGCCGACGCCGTCGATGAGCAGGTCGCGCTCGCGCTTGACGTACTCCATCGTGTTGGCGACGAACGCCTCGAGCTGGCTGGCGAGCCCCGCCTTGGCCTCGGTGAGCGCCGTCTCGACCGTCTCGGCGGTCTGCTCGGTGCCCTTGGCGACGACGTCCTCGCCGAGGTGGACGCACTCCCCCTCGACCCGGACCTGGTCGCCCTCGTGCAGCTTGCCGAAGATCTCCGGGCCGACGTCGTCGATGAGCGGGACGCCGGCGTCCACCAGGATCTGCGGGCCGAGGTTCGGGTACCGGCCCGAGATGCTCGGCGCGACGTTCACCACCGCGCCGACCTGGCACGACACCAGCGCCTCGGCGCTGACCCGGTCGAGGTCGACGTGGTCGATCACGGCGACCTCGCCGGGCTGCAGCCGCTTGGTCAGGTCCTTGGTGCGGCGGTCCAGCCGGACGGTCGCGCTGACCCCCTGCCGGCCGTCCTCGCGGCCGCGGCCGAGCGCGAGCACGCGGCGCGGCAGCGTCAGCCGCTGCGTCAGCCGGGCGCGCCGCTCGGTGGTGGGAGCCGGTTCGTTCATCGCCTGCCATCCTGCCAGAGCACGCGAGTAAAGAGCCGCAGCGGCGATCGACGGGGCGTGTCAGCACCGTCGCGGACCGTGTTCACTTGTGCGTTCTCCCTGTTCGGACGTGCGCTAGCGTTCCTCGGCGGCCATGGCCAGCAGTTCCTCGGCGTGCGCCCGGCCGAGCTCGGAGTCCTCCAGGCCGGCGAGCATCCGGGACAGCTCCCGGATCCGCCCCTCCCGGTCCAGCGCGGTGACGCCGCTGCTGGTGACGGTGCCGTCGTCGGACTTCTCCACCAGCAGGTGCTGGTCGGCGAACGCGGCGACCTGCGGCAGGTGCGTGACGACGATCACCTGCGCGTTGCGGGCCAGCCGGGCCAGGCGGCGGCCGATCTCCACCGCCGCCTTGCCGCCGACGCCCGCGTCGACCTCGTCGAACACGAACGTCGGGACGGGGTCGGCGCCGGCGAACACCACCTCGATCGCCAGCATCACCCGGGACAGCTCGCCACCCGAGGCGCCCTTGTGCAGCGGCAGCGGCGGGGCGCCGGGGTGCGGGGCGAGCCGCACCTCCACCTCGTCGACGCCGTGCGGGCCGTAGTCGCCGGTGGGGGTGACGGTCACCACGACGCGGGCGTGCGGCATCGCCAGCGCGGTCAGCTCCGCGGTGACCGCGTCGGAGAACCGCTCGGCGGCGCGGCCGCGGACCGCGGTCAGCTCCGCCGCCTCGGCGGCGAGCCGCTCGGCCAGCTCGGCGTGCTCGGCGCGCAGCTCCTCGATGCGGCCGTCGTCGCCGTCCAGCTCGGTGAGGCGCGCCGCGGACCGGCGCGCCCACTCCAGCACCTCGGCGACCGTGCCCTCCGCGCCGCCGTACTTGCGGACCAGCGAGGTCAGCTCGGCGCGCCGCTCCTGGACGACAGCGAGCCGCGCCGGGTCGGCGTCCACGGACTCGGCGTAGGACGCCAGGTCGGTGCCGACGTCGGTGACGAGGTAGCCGGCCTCGGCGAGCCGGTCGGCGAGCGCCGCGAGGTCCGGGTCGTGCTCGCGGACGGCCTCCAGGGCGTTGCGCGCCTGGCCGAGCAGGCTCGTGACGTTCGCGGCCTCGAACGCGGCGGCCGCGTCGCCGAGCAGCGCCTCGTGCGCGGTGTCGGCGGCGCCGCGCAGCGCGTCGGCGTGCCCGAGCCGCTCCTCCTCGGCGGCGAGGTCGACGTCCTCGCCGTCCTTGGGGTCGACCTTCTCGATCTCCTCCAGGCCGAAGCGGAGCACGTCGGCCTCCTGCGCGCGCTCACGCGACCGGGTCGTCAGCTCCTCCAGCAACGCGCTCACCTGCCGGTGCCGCTGGTAGGCCTTGGTGTAGGCGCGCATCGGCTTGGTGAGGGAACCGCCCGCGTACCGGTCGAGGGCGCCGCGCTGCCGCCCGGCCTGCAGCAGCCGCTGCTGGTCGGACTGGCCGTGCACGGCGACCAGATCGTCGGCGAGGGTGATCAGCACGCTCACCGGAACGGACCGGCCGCCCAGGAACGCCCGGGAGCGGCCCTCCGCCGACACCGACCGGGTCACGATCAGCGCGCCCTCGTCCAGCTCGCCGCCGGACTCCTCGACCCGCTCGACCGCGCGGCCGCCCGGGTCGACCACGATCCGGCCCTCCACGGTGGCGCGGCCCGCGCCCGGCCGGACCCGCTGCGGGTCGGCGCGGCCGCCGAACAGCAGCCCCAGGCTCGTCACCACCATGGTCTTGCCGGCCCCGGTCTCGCCGGTGACCACGTTGAACCCCGGCGACAGATCGAGCACGGCCTCGTCGATCACGCCGAGGCCCTGGATCCGCACCTCATCGACCATCGGACGCACCAGCGTCACAACCCTCCGCAAACGAATCCCCGATCAGCGCCTGTGGAGATTATCCACTCTGTGCGCCGGATGCTCCCCCGTCCGTCCCGGCGAGACCGGGCGCCTCCGGCGCGGGCCCGGATCCGCCTCCGATCGTCTCGACCCCCGTGACCTGCGGCATCTCCTCGGCCGGGGACGGCGTCGCGGGCTGCCTGACCCGGCCGCGCCAGCCCGTCACGGGCAGCCCGAACTTGGTGACCAGCCGGTCGGTGAACGGGGTGAGGTGCAGCCGGGCGAGCCGGACCGGCTCCGCGCCGCGCCGCACCTCGACCCGCGCGCCGGGCGGCAGGTCGAGGGTGCGCTGCCCGTCGCACCACAGCACCGCGCGCGGCGTGTCCGCGAGCACCTCCACCGCGACCAGCGAGCGCGGCGAGACCACCAGCGGGCGGGCGAACAGCGAGTGCGCGCTGATCGGCACCACCAGCATCGCCTCGACCTCCGGCCACACCACGGGGCCGCCGGCGGAGAACGCGTACGCGGTCGAGCCGGTCGGGGTGGCGCACACCACCCCGTCGCAGCCCCAGTTCGACAGCGGGCGGCCGTCGATCTCGGCGACGACCTCCAGCATCCGCTCCCGCTCGGCCTTCTCGATACTGGCCTCGTTCAGCGCCCACGTCGCGCCCATCACCGTGCCGTTGCGGCGGACGGTGACGTCGATCGTCATCCGCTCCTCGACGTCGTAGCGGCGGGTGACGACCCGGTCGACGGTGGCGGCGAGATCCTCCCGCTCGGCCTCGGCGAGGAACCCGACGTGCCCGAGGTTCACGCCGAGCAGCGCCGTCCCGGACGTGCGGGTGAGGTCGGCGGCGCGCAGCAGCGTGCCGTCGCCGCCGAGCACCATCACGACCTCGGCGCCCTCGGCGGCGGCCGCGGTGCTCGGCATCACGTCCACGCCCGCGCAGCCGATGTCGGCGGCCTCGCGGTCCAGCACCCGGACGCAGATCCCGGCCGTGCTGAGCCGCTCGATGACCAGCTGGGCGCTGCGGACCGCCTCCGGCCGCCCGGTGTGCGCCACGACCAGCACCGACCTCTTGCTCATACCCTCGCCCCACTCCCCGGCCCGACCCGCCGTGCCGACGTCCTCTCGACGAACGCCCCCCGTGCGGGCGTTCCCGCCGCGGGCGCCCTTCCGCGGGCCGCCGTGTCCGCGGACGTCCTCTGTACGGCCGCGCGCCTCCGCGCGATCACTGCGGGCCCTCCGCGATCGCCTTGTCCAGGTCGGCGCCGGCGAGCGGCGGGGCGCCGGCGCGCAGCCACAGGAAGTACTCGACGTTCCCCGACGGCCCGGGCAGCGGGCTCGCGGCCACGCCGAGGACGCCGAGCCCGAGCGTCGCGGCGTGCCCGGCGACGTCCCGGACCGCCTCGGCGCGCAACTCCGGGTCGCGGACGACGCCGCCGGCGCCGACCCGGTCCTTGCCGACCTCGAACTGGGGCTTGACCATCATCGCGTAGTCGGCGTCCGGGGCCGCGCAGCGCTGCAGGGGCCCGAGGACGAGCTTGAGCGAGATGAACGACAGGTCGCCGACGACCAGGCCGGGCCGGGCGCCGCCGAGCGTTTCCGGCTCGAGGTCGCGGACGTTGACCCGCTCGATCACCGTGACCCGCTCGTCGGTCCGCAGCGACCAGGCGATCTGGCCGTACCCGACGTCGACGGCGTACACGTGCGCGGCGCCGGCGCGCAGCAGCACGTCGGTGAACCCGCCGGTCGAGGCGCCCGCGTCCAGGCAGACGCGGCCCTCGGTCGCCAGGCCCTCGAACGCCTCCAGGGCGCCGGCGAGCTTGTGGCCGCCGCGCGAGACGTACTCGGGCCCCCCGGCGGCCTCCTCGACGAGGATCGCCGCGCTCGTCTCGACCTGCGTCGCGGGCTTGGCCGCGCGCTGCCCGCCGACCTTGACCCGGCCGTCGGCGATCAGCTGGCTCGCGTGCTCCCGGGACCGGGCGAGCTCGCGGCGCACCAGTTCGGCGTCCAGCCGCCTCCTCACCGCCATCGGCCCGCTCCGGTGGTCGTCACCATGGTGATCGCGGGGCTCATGCGCGGGGGCGCAGCGCGTCGGGGAACGCGGGCCGCGGCGGCGGCACGGGCGGCCCCGCCTCGGCGGAGGGCCCCTCCGCGCCGGCCAGCAGGTCCTGGAGGCGCTGGTGGACGTCCGCGAAGATCTCGACGTGCTCGGCGACGGGCCGTCCGGGCAGTTCGCCCAGGCGCGCGAGGACCTCGTCCACCCGCGGGTCGCCGGTGGGCTCGGGCGGCGGCGCGGCCGGGACGCCCGGCTCCCCGCCGCCGTTCCCGGCGAGCGGGGACGGCGCCGGATCCGGCGTCGTCGCGGGCTCGTCGGACATCACGTGTACCTCCCGTTGGTTCCCCGGCGCGGGCGGCGAGTCGCCGCACGCCCACTGCGAACGCTACCGTCCCAGGACGACATCGTTGCCGATCGAACGGGGAACGGCCTGACCATGGCGAACGAGGACGACTGCCGGACGGCGCTCGACCGGATCGCGGAGCGGCTGGCGGAGGTGGACTCCGACCGGTTCGCCGAGCACGTGGTCGAGCGCACGATCAGCTGCCGCATCCCCGATCTCGGGCTGGCCTACCGGACGCGGCTGCACGTGGGCGGCCTGGACCCGTTCGAGCCCGCCGCCGACCCGGCCTCGGCGCAGGTCCGCCTGATCGTGGACAGCGACGACCTGGTCGCCATGGCGCACGACGAGCTGAACCCGGCCAAGGCGTGGGCGGCGGGCCGCCTGCGGGTCGAGGCGAGCGTGTTCGACCTGCTGCGGCTGCGCCGGCTGCTGTGACCGCCGCCCGGGCCGCGAGCACCGCCCTGGTCACGAGCGCAGCCCGGGCCGCGAGCGCCGTCAGCGGAGCCGGGGCAGTCCCAGGGCGTCCAGCGCGCCGCTGAGCGCCTCCGCCGCCGGCGGGGCCTCGTTCTCCCAGGCGGCCGACGCGAGGGCGCGCAGGCCGTCGTAGGGCTCGCCCGAGCCGGTGACGCCGAACCGGTCGGCGTCCCTGGTGACCGTCCAGCCGCCGCAGGAGTGCCGGCCGCCGTCCCGCGCGACCTCGGGGTGCGGGATGAGCAGGCCGTTCAGGTCGTGCGCGAGGTAGGTGGGCCGGTGGTTCGGCGGGGCGGTCAGGGCCTGCATGTGGTCGGTCACGCCGGTGAAGACCAGCAGGCTGTCGGCGCCGCCGTTGTGGGCGCCCTCGATGTCGGTGTCCAGGCGGTCGCCGACGACCAGGGGCCGCTCGGCGCCCGTCCGCATGATCGACTCCTGGTGCAGCGGCCGCTCGGGCTTGCCCGTGACGATCGGCTCGACGCCCGTGGCGGAGCTGATCACGCGCAGCAGCGCGCCGTTGCCGGGGTGCAGCGGGCCGCCGCCGCCCGGGATCGTCAGGTCGCGGTTGGAGCCGACGAACAGGGCGCCCATGCTGACGGCCTGGGCGCCCTCCGACAGCAGCCCGTAGGACAGCCGCACGTCGTAGCCCTGCACGACCGCGGCGGGACGCCCGGACGCCACCGACACCGGCCGCAGGCCCCGCGCGTACAGGGCGTGCCGCAGCCCCATCCCGCCGACCACCAGCACCTCCGACCCGGCGGGCAGCCGCTCGGCCAGCAGCCGGGCGGCGGCCTGCGCGGAGGTCACCACGTCTTCGGCGTTCGCGGGGACGCCGACCTCGTTGAGCAGCGCCGCCACCGCCGACGGCGTCCGCGACGCGTTGTTGGTCACGAACGCCGGCCGCTGCCCCGCCGCGCGCGCCTTGGCGAGCGCGTCGGCCGCCGCCGGGACGGGCCGCTGCCCGACGTACACGACGCCGTCGAGGTCCAGCAGGGCGACGTCGTACGCCTCGCTCAGGGGACGGTCACTGCCCTTCATCGCACGCTCCTCGGGATCGGGGGGCCACAGCTCGCCGGGGGCACGGCCTTCGTTCGGGGGGCGGACGGGGGTCACCTGCGGGACGCGAGGGTCGCCCGGGCGTGCCGCAGCGCCCGCGCGTAGTCCTGGTTCTCGGGACGCATCGCCGCCGCGAGCGCGAGATGCTCGACCGCGCCCTCGAAGTCGCCCATCCGGCTGAGCGACAACCCTAACCCGAAGCGCGCGTAGTCCTCGGCGGGCTCCTCCTCCACGATGCTCTGGAAGCTCTCGGCCGCCGCGCCGAACTGCCGCGCCCCGAACTGCGCCCGGGCGAGCGCCTCCCGGATGCTGTGCGAGGCGGGCTCGGCCTCCGCCGCCCTGCTCAGCAGCTGCAGCGCGGCCGACGCGCTCCCCGAGCGCACCAGCTCCAGCCCCCGCGTGTACCACTCGTAGACGCCGCCGCCGGGGGCGGCGGAATGCTCGCCCGGGCCGTCGCCCTGGGAATCGTCCGGGCGTCCCGGTCCTTCAACACTCATGTGGACCTCCCATCGGACCTTGATCGCCACGACGGTACCCGGCCGACGCGCGGGGGCCCGTCGCTGATTACCATGCCCACAGTGGACGACGACCTCCCCTCCGGGCTCGGACCGGAACAGTTCAGCGCCCGGATCTTCGGGTCCGCGGGGCCCGCGGCGGGCGGCGGGCTGGAGCTGGCGCCGTTCCGCGGCGTCCGGTTCGTCCCCGAGGTGGCGGGCGACCTGGCCGCGGTCACCACGCCCCCCTACGACCTGGTGGACGACGCGGAGGTCGGCCGGCTGCTGTCGGGCGGCGGGCACAACATCGTCCGGCTGAACATGCCGCGGGCCGCCGGGGAGAGCTACCGGGAGGCGGGCGAGACGCTGCGCCGCTGGCTCGCCGAGGGGGTGCTCACAACCGACCCCGACCCGGCCCTGTACGTGTACGAGGCGGCCAAGGACGGGACGGTGCTGCAGCGGGGCCTGATCGGGGCGCTCGGGCTGCGCGCGGAGGCCGACCGGGTCGTGCTGCCGCACGAGAACGTGTTCCCCGGCCCGGTCCGCGACCGGCTGGCGCTGATGGCGGCGGCCCGCGCCAACCTCGAACCGATCTTCCTGGTGTACGAGGGCGGCGGGGACGCGGCCGGGATCGTCGACGACGCCGCGCGGGAGGAGCCGCTGCTGGGCTTCCGCGCCGACGACGGGCTCACGCACCGGCTGTGGCGGATCGCCGATCCGGCGCTGCACGCCCGCGTGTCCGCCGACCTGCGGGGGAAGCAGGCGCTGATCGCCGACGGGCACCACCGCTACGCCACGTACCGGGCGCTGCAGGCCCGCCACCACGCGGCGGGGGACGGTCCCGGCCCCTGGGACCGCGGCCTGGCGCTGCTCGTGGACTCGACGCGGTTCCCGCCGCATCTCGGCGCGATCCACCGCGTCCTGCCGGGCCTGGCGCCTGGCGACGCGGTCGAGCGCGCGCGCAAGGCGTTCGCCGTCACCGAGTTCGGGTCTGAGAGCCCGGCCGTGCGCGCCCTCGGCGAGGCGCAGGGCCCCGCGTTCCTGGTCGGCGGCAGCGAGAAGCTGCACCTGCTCACCTCGCCCGACCCCGCCGCGCTGGCCCGCGTGATGCCGTCCGAGCACTCCGCGCGCTGGCGGTGCCTGGACACCGCCGTCCTCGACCACCTGCTCATCGGGGACCTGTGGAACGTCCCCGAGAACGAGAACGCCATCGAGGTCGTGCACGACGACCCGTCCGCCGCGCTCGACCGGGCCCGCCGCGCCGGCGGCACCGCCGTCGTCCTCAACCCGCTGAAGGTCGAGGACGTCCTCGCGGTCGCGAACGGCGGCGAGCGGGTGCCGCGCAAGTCCACCTCGTTCGGCCCCAAGCCCAGGACGGGCCTCGTCCTGCGCCTCCTCGACCCGGAAGGTGACCGATGACCGACCGCACCATCGACAAGATCGCCTGGATCCTGCTGGACGGCGGCCGCATCCTGAGCACCCGCTCGCGCGGGAAGGACGTCTACTACCTGCCCGGCGGGAAGCGCGAGGCCGGCGAGTCCGACGCGCAGACGCTGGCCCGGGAGGTCAAGGAGGAGCTGACCGTCGACGTCCTGCCGGAGACGGCCGCCCACCTCGGCACGTGGGAGGCGCAGGCGCACGGGCACGCGGGCGGCGTCACCGTCCGGATGACCTGCTACACCGCCGAGCACACCGGCACGCCCGCGCCGAGCAGCGAGATCGAGGAGGTCGCCTGGCTCGGGTACGCCGACCGCGACCGGGTGTCGCCGGTCGACCAGCTGATCTTCGACGACCTGCACGCGGCGGGCCGGCTGAGCTGACCCGCCCTCCGGCCGCCCCGGGGTGGCCGGACGCGGCGGCCGGGGGCGATGATCTGCGCATGGACTCCTCGAACATCACGCCGCTCGGCGGAGACGTCTACGAGATCGACACCCTCCTGGCGGGCCATTCGGGCATCACGGCCGCGTATCTCGTCCTCGCCGACCGGCCGTGCCTGATCGAGCCGGGCACCGCCGGCTCGGCGCCCATCGTGCGGCGGGCGCTCGACGAGCTCGGCGTCGGCGCGGACGACCTCGCGAGCGTGGTGGTCACCCACATCCACCTCGACCACGCGGGCGGCGTCGGCGACATCGCCGCGCTGTACCCGCAGGCCGAGATCGTCGTGCACGAGAAGGGCGCCCGGCACCTCGCCGACCCGTCCCGCCTGATGCGCAGCGCCCGCATGGTGTGGGGCGACGCCCTCGACACCCTGTTCGGCGAGCTGAAGCCGACCGACTCCGCGCGCATCCGCGCCGTCGAGGACACCGGCGTCATCGACCTCGGCGGCGGACGGCGGCTGGAGTCGTACTACTCCCCCGGCCACGCCAAGCACCACGTCGGCCTCGTCGACTCCGGCACCGGCGACCTGTACGTGGGCGACGCGGCCGGCATCTACATCCCCGAGACGGCGGACGTCCGGCCCGCGACCCCGCCGCCGGACTTCGACCTGGACACCGCGCTGGCCTCGCTCGGCAAGTTCCGCGACCTCGGCCCGCAGCGGCTGCTGTTCGCGCACTACGGCCCGGTGACGGAGGTCGAGGACACGCTGGAACGCTCCGCCGAGGAGCTGCGCGTGTGGGTCGACGCGGTCCGCGACGCGCGGGACCAGGGCCTCGAACTCGACCACGCCGTCGCGATGGTGGTGGAGCGCACCAGGGACCGCTACGCCATCAACAGCGCCGACCTCGATCCCGAGCTGGCCGCCAAGTACGACGTCCTCAACAGCCCGGCCAACAACGTCGCGGGCATCATGCACGCCCTGGACCGGCACGCCTGAGCCGCGCTACGGCACCTGGGCCGTCTCCGCGGCGGACGGGCCGCCGTCCTCCGGCTGGAGCAGGCGGGAGCGCAGCAGTTCGAGGACCTGATCCAGCGCGTCGCGCGTGGGCTGGCCCGGCTCGTCGATGAGGTGCTCGGTGAGGACGGAGTGCGGCCTCAGCAGGCCGTCCGGATTCGCCGCCGAGTCATCGAGTTCGACGGCGACGAACGCGTCGCCGAGCTGGCGGCGCAGGAAGTCGAAGCGTTCGCCGGGGACGAGCCGGTCGCCGCGGAACCGCAGGCCCAGCACCCGCAGGTCGTCCGCGCCGCGGCGCTTGACGGCGGCGAGGTCGGCCGGCGAGATGTCGATCGAGCCGCGCTGCGCCCGGGTGACCGGCAGCGGCATCGACGGCTGGGACAGCACGGCCGCGAGGAGCCGGTCGTCGGCGGCCATCGCCAGCGCGAAGCCGCCGGTGAAGCACATGCCGACGGCGCCGACGCCCGGACCGCCGCATTCGGCGTGCTCGTGCGCGGCCAGGGCGCGCAGCCACGTCACGATCGGCGAGGTCTTCCCCGTCGCGAGCTTGGTGAACTCGCGCCGGACGCAGAGCGGCGCCATGGCGCGGACGCCGTAGCCGATCGTGCCGGTCCACCCGTGCGCGGCGGGGTCGGGGTCGCGTCCGGCCGTCCCGAACAGGTCGGGCAGCACGGCGGTGAGGCCCAGGTCGCGGACGCGGCGGGCGAACGCGAGCACCTTCGGGGTGATGCCCGGGATCTCCGCCATCACGATGACGGCGGGCCCGGTCCCCGACCGGAACACCCGGTGGGACGCGCCGCCGTGCGCGAACGTCCCGCGGGTGAAGTCGGACATGCTGTCGTCGGCCATGTCGCGGGCCCTTCCGTCGCACCGGACGCGGCCTCGCACGGGCCGCGCAGCAGAGTTATTGACACACTATCGAATAATTGCCCCGCCCGGCTCCGCCGCCCGATCGCCCAGCGCCGCGACGTAGGCCGCGACCGACCGTCCGGCCGCCGCGAACGGCTCCACCGAACGCAGGCCGCGGGCCAGGATGAACGCGCCCTCCAGCGCGGCGAGCAGCGCGTACATCGCGCTGCGCGCGCCGGGTTCGGACAGCCCGCGCCCCGCCAGGTAGCGGGTCCCCTCCTCGATCCAGCCCGCCATCACCTCGCCGGCCACCTCCCGCAGCCGCGGCTCGACGTCGGCGACCTCGCCCGTCACGGTGCCGACGGGGCACATGTTCGCCCAGCCGGTGCCGCGCATGTCCTCGCCCGCCGCCGCGAACGCCGCCTCGATGCCCTCCACCAGATCCTCATAAGGGTCGAGCAGCAGCGGCAGCAACCGGATGTAGGCGGCGCCGGTGCTGCGCAGCGCGGCCTCCGCGACCTCCCGCTTCCCGCCCTTGAAGTGGTGGTAGATCGAGCCGGTCGGCGCGTCCGCCGCCCGGGCGAGCTGGTTGACGCCCGTCGCCGCGTACCCCTGCCTGCGCAGCAGCTCGGCCATCGCCAGCGTGATCCGCTCATCGGTGCGCATGACCCACATGATAGAACGGTCTCTCTAGAGAGATCGTTCTAGTGGGAGGCCGCGGTGAAGCACGTCGAGGTGTCCGCCGGAGTCATCGAGTACGACGAGACCGGCTCCGGCCCGCCGGTCGTGCTGCTGCACGGCCTGCTGATGGACCACACCCTCTGGGACCGCGTGCTGCCGCTCCTCCCGGAGGGCTTCACCTACCTGCGGCCCGTCCTGCCGCTCGGCGCGCACCGCCGCCCGATGAAGGATGGGGCGGACCTCACGCTGCGCGGGCAGGTCCGCATCGTCGCCGACCTCCTCGACGCCCTCGACCTGCGGGACGTCACGCTCGTCCACGCCGACTGGGGCGGCGCGCTGTTCCTCACCGCGCACGGCCTCGACCAGCGGGTCTCCCGGCTCGTCGTCCTGCCGTGCGAGGCGTTCGGCAACTTCCCGCCCGGACTGCCCGGCCGGATGCTGAAGATCGCCAAACGGGTCCCCGGCGCGTTCCGCCTGGTCGCCCGGCAGCTGCGCATCGCCCGCCTCCGGCGGCTCCCCCTCCTGTTCGGGCAGATGGCCCGCCGGCCCGTCCCGGACGACCTCGTCCGCCGCTGGACGGAACCGGTGCTGCGCGACCGCGGCGTCGTTCGCGACCTGCAGGCGTACTGCCGCACCCCGCTCGTCGAGTCCGAACTCGTCCGCGACACCGAGGCGCTGCGCGGATTCACCGGCCCGGCGCTCGTCCTCTGGTCGCCCGACAACCGGGTGATGCCGCCCGAGCACGGCCGCCGCCTCGCCGAACTGCTGCCCGCCGGCCGGTACGCCGAGGTGCCCGGCGCCTACGTCCTGTCGATGCTTGACGAACCCGAGACCGTGGCCCGCGAGATTGGCGCGTTCCTCACCCGCTGACCCCGCTCAAGGCTCGCGGGCGCTCACTTCTTGCGGGCCACGCCGCCCCACATGCCGGTCGTGGCGGACGGCGTCGCGTCCGCGTCTGGCCGCCAGTCCTGCACGGGGACGACGCCGGGCTCGAGCAGGTCGAGCCCGGAGAAGAACGCCTCGACGCCGTCACGGGTGCGGAACGTCACGCGGAAGCCCATCGCCTTGGTGAGCGCGTCCTCCGCGGCCGACATCCGCTCGGGCAGCTGGTCGATACCGGGATGCGTGATGGCGAGGAAGCTGCCGGGCGCGAGGGCGTCGAGCAGCGTGCCGATGAGGCCCTGCGGATCGTCGTCGTCCGGGATGCAGTGCAGCACCGCGATCAGCAGCAGGCCCACCGGGCGCTCGAAGTCGAGCAGCCCCGCGGCCTCCTCCAGGATCCGGCCGGTGTCGCGCAGGTCGGCGTCGACGAACGAGGTCGGCGCGGTCACTCCGGACAGCAGGGCCCGCGCGTGCGCGAGCACGATCGGGTCGTTGTCGGCGTACACGACCCGGCTCTCCGGGGCGGCGGCCTGCGCGACCATGTGCGTGTTGTTCGCGGTGGGGATGCCCGTGCCGATGTCGAGGAACTGAGTGACGCCCTCCCCGACCATCGACCGCACCGCGCGGCTCAGGAACGCCCGGTTCGCGGTGACGCCCGGCTTGATCGTCGGCGTCGCGAGCATCACCTGCTCGGCGGCGGCCCGGTCGGAGGCGAAGTTGTCCTTGCCGCCGAGCCAGTAGTCGTAGATCCGCGCGATGTGCGGGGTCGCGACGTCGATGCCCTTGGGCGCGGCCTCTTCCTCACCGGCGGTCATGCGGCACAGCCTAACCCGAAACCCGCCGAAAGATCATTCTTCCGTTCTTTCCGGCATTTCTGCCGGCCTGGCGGACCGGGTCGTGTTTCCGGACGCACCGTCCCCGGTGCGTCCGGAAACACGACTCAGCAGGTCACGCGCCCGTTTCCGGCTCGCCGTCGTCGCCCGGCGCCTCAGGCTCGGACTCCGCGACGCCCTGGTCGGGCTCGACCGTCTTGGGCTCGAGGAACACCGCGGGCGCCTCGGGAACCTCGTCCGGAGCCGGCTCCAGGATCTCCGGGTCGGCGGGCTTGAACTGGATGTCCGTCGCCGTGACGATCTCCGGCACGCCGGCGTCCTCCGGCTCCTCCGCCACCGCCTCGTCGACGGCCTCCTCGGTGGCGTCCTCCGCCTCCGGGACGACCTCCTCCACGGCCGGCTCCGCGGCCTCGCCCTCTGCCTGCTCCGTGGCCGCGGCCTCGGTCTCCTCGGCGGTCTCCTCCTCGTCCCCTTCCTCGGTGTCGAGGATGTGGAGCCCTTCGATCTCCGCGTACCGTTCGGCCGCGTCGGTCTCGCCGTCGCGGTCCGCGGCGGCCGCGCGGGCGAACCAGTCGGACGCCTCCTCGCCGCGCCCCGCCTCCGCGAGCGCGTCGGCGTAGGCGTAGAAGAGCCGCGCCGACCAGGGCCTCAGCCGCCGGTCGCGAAGCTCGGGGATCTGCAGCGTCACCACGGCCGCGTCGTACTGGCCGAGGTCACGGCGCACGCCCGACTCCACGATCCGCAGCTCCACCCGGCCCATCGGGTCGAGCCGGTCCGCCTCCGGCGACTTGATCACGTCGAGGGCGCGCTCGGGGCGTCCGAGCCCGCGCTCGCAGTCGGCCATGACGGGCAGGTACGAGTCGTCGCCCGCGCCGAGCCTGCGGGCCGCCCGCAGTTCGGCGAGCGCCTCCGCCCAGTCGCCCGTCTGGTACGCGGCGATCCCGGCGGCCTCCCGGACGATTCCGACCCGGGACGCGAGCCGACGCGCCGCGCGGGCGTGCTTGTACGCCTGCTCCGGCTCGTCCTCCGACAGCCGGCCCGCCATCACCAGATGGCGCGCCACGCGCTCCGCGAGGTCCTTCGGCAGCGTCCGCAGCTCGGCGCGCGCCTCTTCGTCCAGCTCCTCGCCGGTGACGTCGTCGGGCAGCAGCGGATCGTCGTGCTTGGGCGCCGGACGCTCACGCTCGGCCGCCTCGGGACGCCCGGGTCCGCGACCGCGGTATCCGCCGTCGCGCTGTCCGCGCGGCCGTTCCCGGTCGCCCTCGAACCGGCGCCCACCGGGCCGTCCGCCCCGCTCGTCGCGGTCCTGGAACCGGCGCTCGCCCTGCCGGCCACCGGGCCGGGACTCGCGAGGCCCACCAGGCCGCCCACCGCCACCCTCACGCCGCTCACCACGCGGCCCACCAAAGCCGCCCTCGCGACGCTCACCACGGGGACCGCCGAAGCCGCCTCCACGCCGTTCGCCGCGGGGACCGCCAGACCCACCTTCACGCCGCTCACCACGAGGACCGCCGAAGCCGCCCTCGCGACGCTGACCGCGAGAACCACCGAAGCCACCCTCACGGCGCTCACCACGCGGGCCGCCAGACCCACCTTCACGCCGCTCACCACGCGGCCCAGCGAAGCCGCCCTCGCGACGTTCACCGCGCGGACCACCAAAGCCACCTTCACGCCGCTCACCACGAGGACCGCCGGATCCACCCTCACGGCGTTCACCGCGCGGGCCACCAAAGCCGCCCTCACGCCGCTCACCACGAGGACCGCCGAAACCACCTTCACGGCGTTCGCCGCGCGGGCCGCCAGACCCACCTTCACGCCGCTCACCGCGCGGACCACCGAACCCGCCCTCACGGCGTTCACCGCGCGGACCACCGAAGCCGCCCTCGCGGCGTTCGCCTCTGCGGCCGTCGAAGCGACCTTGGCGCGCCTCTCCGCTCGGACGCTGGCCACCGCCACGCGGGCCGCCCTGACGGTCGTCGCGTCGCTCACCGCGCGGACCACCGAAGCCGCCATCGCGGCGCTCCCCCCGGGGGCCGCCGAAGCGCTCTTCGCGAGCCTCGCCACGCGGGCCCTGACTGCCACCGAAACGGCCGCCGCCAGCGCCCGGACCCGTACGGGGGCCGCGCTGGCCGGGCTTGCCGCCGCGCGGACCGCCGGGCGCGCCGGAGCGCCGCTCATCACGGGGCCCCGCGTTCCGCCGTTCGCCACCGGCACCGCGCGGGCCGCCGAAGCGGTTCTCGCCGCCGCGGCCGCTTCCGGACCGGTCATCGCGACGGTCGCGGGAGTTCCCCTCGCCACCGCGACGGTCGTCGTTCCCCTGGAACGGGCGGCCGGACGGCCGATCGTCGCGCCGGCCCCCGCCGTCGCGGCCCTTCCAGCCACCACCGCCGCCGCCCGGACGCCCCCGGCCGGCCTTCGGGCCGCCGTTGCGAGGCGCGGATCCGCGAGGACCGCCGCTCCCGCGCGCACCGGATCCGCCGTTGCCCCCACGAGCGCCGGGCGCCCCGCGCCCGCCGTTCTTCCCCCGCCGCCCGCGGTTGTCGTCGCTGCGGCCGTCCTCTTCCGCGCTCATCACGTCCGTCACTGTTCTTGATGGTGGTTCATGGACTCTTGCAGCCTACTTCGGCAGACCCATGACATGCGTCGAGGGCCGCCCCCCGAAAACAGGGTGCGACCCTCGACCAAAAAATGTCCGGCGGTGTCCTACTCTCCCACACAGTCTCCCATGCAGTACCATCGGCGCTGGAGGGCTTAACTTCCGGGTTCGGAATGGGACCGGGTGTTTCCCCTCCGCCAAAACCACCGAACGACCAACCC
>NZ_JAGEPF010000021.1 GCF_017573465.1 Actinomadura violacea | reverse complement strand
GGGGCACGCGGCCCGGTCGCGCGGCGGCAGGGCCGGCGGCGCCGTCCGCGGCGCCGTCGTCGGCCGGAGGGTCGCCGGCGGCGTCCGAGACGGTGGTCACACCGCTACACCGTAGGGCGTGGGCCGTCCGGGCGCACGGGCAGCGCGCCACGGACGCCGGTGCGCGAGCATCGATGCGGATCGGTGACAATGAAGGGGTGATCTGCCAGTCCTGCCGGGAGCGCCACCACGCGGAATGCCGTGGCGGCTCGTGGTGCGACTGCCAGCACAAGGCCGCGCCCGCGACGCCGTCGGGCCCGTCCCGGCCCGTCCAGGGGACGCCGCCGGAGCCGTCCGGGGAGCGGGTGCAGGGCGCCGAGCCGCCGGTGAACTGGAAGCGTCAAGGATGACACTTCTCACTTGCCCACATTCCGGACGTCACTGGACAGCCCGCGAGACGGCGTGTCAGAGTTTGAGCATGACTGCTGCGGACCCGCTGCTGGCCAAGCGCCGGCACGTCGACTTCCTCCGCGTCCGCAGCGCGATCTGTCGCTGACGCCCCCGACCACGCCCCCTTGCTCAGCCGGGCGCGTGGTGCATCGGCGTCACCTTTGACTTCATCCTGCTCAGCGTCGAGCCGGCTGCCTCAGAGCGCCGGTGCGCTACGCGTCCCTCACCACCACAGATGAGGACGCGCGCCGTGCCACCCGCGATCAAGCGCAAGAAGGGCGAGGGCCAGTGGGCCCTCGGCTACCGGGAACCGCTCAACAAGAACGAGGAGAACAAGAAGAACGACGACGGGCTGAACGTCCGCCGCCGGATCATCGACGTCTACTCCAAGAACGGTTTCGACTCGATCGACCCCGCCGACCTGCGCGGCCGGTTCCGCTGGATGGGCCTCTACACGCAGCGCAAGCCCGGCATCGACGGCGGGAAGACGGGCGCCCTCGAGGACGAGGAGCTCGAGGACAAGTACTTCATGATGCGGATCCGCATCGACGGCGGCCAGCTCGACGGCCCGCAGCTGCGCGCCATCGCCGACATCTCGACCCTGTACGCCCGCGGCACCGCCGACATCACCGACCGGCACAACGTGCAGCTGCACTGGGTGCGGATCGAGGACGTCCCGGCGATCTGGGACCGGCTCGCCGAGGTCGGCCTGCACACCACCGAGGCGTGCGGCGACGTCCCGCGCACCATCATCGGCTGCCCGCTCGCCGGGATCGCCGAGGACGAGCTGATCGACGCGACGCCGAACCTGCGCGACATCCACGACCGCTACATCGGCTCGCCGGAGTTCTCCAACCTGCCGCGCAAGTACAAGACGGCGCTGTCGGGCTGCACCTCGCACTGCACCGTCCACGAGATCAACGACATCGCGTTCGTCGGCGTGGTGAACGAGAACGGCGAGACCGGCTACCAGGTGTTCGTCGGCGGCGGCCTGTCCACGAACCCGATGTTCTCCAAGAGCCTCGGCGTGTTCGTCCGGCCGGAGCAGACGCACGAGATCTGGCACGGCGTCACCTCGATCTTCCGCGACTACGGCTACCGGCGGCTGCGCAGCCGGGCCCGGCTGAAGTTCCTGATGAAGGACTGGGGGCCGGAGAAGTTCCGCGAGGTGCTGGAGAAGGAGTACCTCGGCTACGCGCTGCCCGACGGCCCCGAGCCGGCCGCGCCGCGTCCCGGCCGTGACCACACCGGCGTGCACCGGCAGAAGGACGGCAACTACTACGTCGGCTTCGCGCCGCGCGTCGGCCGCGTCAACGGCGAGCTGCTCGGCGTCATCGCCGACCTGGCGAACGAGTACGGCTCGGGCCGCGTCCGCACGACGCTGGAGCAGAAGCTGGTCATCCTCGACGTCCCGCAGGAGCGGACCGAGGAGCTCGCCGCGAAGCTCGCCGGGCACGACCTGCACGTCAACCCGTCGGTGTTCCGCCGGCACATGATGGCCTGCACCGGCATCGAGTTCTGCAAGCTCGCGATCACCAACACCAAGCAGCGCGCGATGGACCTGATGGACGAGCTGGAGAAGCGCCTGCCGGACTTCGACCAGCCGCTGACCATCAACATCAACGGCTGCCCGAACTCCTGCGCCCGCGTCCAGGTCGCCGACATCGGCCTGAAGGGCCAGCTCGTCGTCGACGAGAACGGCGACCAGGTCGAGGGCTTCCAGATCAGCCTCGGCGGGCAGCTCGGCGGCGCGTTCGGCAAGAAGGTGCGCGGACTGAAGACCACCTCGGCGGGGCTCACCGACTATGTCGAGCGGGTCGTCCGCAAGTTCGACGAGCAGCGCACCGACGGCGAGACGTTCGCCGAGTGGGCGGGGCGCGCCGACGAGGCCGACCTCAAGTAACGGACGGACTGGAATGAGCGAACGTGCCGCGCCGTTCTACTGCCCGTACTGCGGCGAAGAGGATCTTGAGCCACTCGAGGGACACGGGGCGTGGTTCTGCAACGACTGCGTCCGCTCCTTCCAGCTGAAGTTCCTGGGTGTCGGAGCCGCCAAGAAGACCGAGGAGTCCCGGTGACACTGCTGGAGACCGACCGACCGACACTGGACCTGGAAGACATCGTCGAATCGGCCGCCGCGGCGCTGGAGGGCGCGCCCACCCTGGAGGTCATCCGGTGGGCCGTCGCCACCTTCGGCGACCGCATCTGCCTCACCTCGTCCATGTCGGACGCCGCGCTGATCCACCTGGTGTCGAAGGTGAAGCCGGGCATCGACGTGCTGTTCGTCGACACCGGCTACCACTTCGCCGAGACGATCGGCACCCGCGACGCGGTCGAGGCCGTGTACCCGGTGAACGTCATCAACGTCACGCCGTCCCGGACCGTCGAGGAGCAGGAGGCCGCGCTCGGCCCCCGCCTCCACGGCCGCAACCCCGACCTGTGCTGCCACCTGCGCAAGGTGGAGCCGCTCGGCCGGGCGCTGGAGGGCTACATGGCCTGGTTCAGCGGGATCCGCCGGGACGAGACCGCCAGCCGCCGCAACCGCCGCGTCGTCGAGTGGGACCGCAAGCGCGGCATGGTCAAGGTGAACCCGATCCTCGGCTGGTCGCAGGAGGAGATGGACAACTACATCGAGGACAACGGGGTCATCATCAACCCGCTGCACTACGACGACTACCCCTCGATCGGCTGCGAGCCCTGCACCCGTCCCGTCGCCCCCGGCGAGGACCCGCGCAGCGGCCGGTGGGCCGGCATGGGCAAGACCGAGTGCGGCATCCACCTGTGAACGCCGTCCCCATGGTCGCGGTGGCGCACGGGAGCAGGGACCCGCGCGCCGCCGCGACCGTCACCGAGCTGATGGCCGCGGTCCGGGCGCTGCGTCCCGATCTGCCCGTGCACGCCTCGTTCCTCGACCACGCGCCGCCGGCCCCCGACCGGGTGCTGGACGCGCTGGCCGGGGACGGCGCCGCCGAAGCGGTCGTCGTGCCGCTGCTGCTGACGGCCGCCTACCACAGCAAGACCGACATCCCGGGCGTCCTGAACCGGGTGCGCGCGCGCCGGCCCCGGCTGGCGCTGCGGACCGCCGCGACGCTCGGCCCGCACCCGCTGCTGACCGGCGCGCTGGAACGCCGGCTCACGGAGGCGGGCGTGGAGCCCGGCGACCCCGACACCGCCGTGGTGCTGGTCGCGGCGGGGTCGTCGGACGCGTCCGCCAACGCCACCATCTGGCGGCTGGCGCGCGAATGGCGCGCCCGCGGCTGGCGCGGCGTCGTCCCGGCGTTCGCGTCGGCGTCCCGCCCGACGCCCGCCGAGGCCGTCGCGGCGCTCCGCGACGCGGGCGCGCCCCGCGTCGCCGTCGCGTCCTACTTCCTCGCGCCCGGCTACTTCGCCGACAAGGTCCGCACCGAGTCGCTGGCCGCGGGCGCCCGCGCGGTCTCCCCCGTCCTCGGCGCGGCACCGGAGGTCGCCGAGCTGGCCGTCCGCCGCTACGACGAGGCGCTCGCCACCGCCCGCACGGCCGCCGCCGTCTGATCCCCCGCGTTCCGCCCGTCCGGCTCGGGGTATGCGGGCCCGCATGGACGAGCGCGAGGATTCCGGGCACGAGCCCGAGACCACCCACGACCGCGACTTCGCCCCGGTCAACCGGGGCGCGGACGCCCGCGGCCGCACGCAGCCCCCCGCCCCCGTGCCGGACGAGGACGAGGTCAGCGGCACCGGCACCCCCGGCGTCCGCCACGGCCACCCCGACGCGCTGCCGCCGGACGAGGCGGGCGTCCGCGAGGCGGAGCGCACCGACGACTCCCGCTGACCCGCGGCGGGCCTCAGGCGCCCACGGAGTGCGGGAACTCCCCCGTCTCCGGCGGCGCCAGCACGATCCGCATCTCGTCGCCCGGCGCCTCGGTGATGCGGCCCGTGCTCGCCAGGTAGTCGACGACCTCCTGCACCTTGTCGTAGTAGATCGACTGCCGGCTGTTGTAGAGCGCGCCGGCGAGCTCGTCGTAGTCGTACTGGGTGACGACGACGTCGTTCCGCAGGACGAAGCAGATCAGCTCGCCGTCCAGCCGGCGCCGCCAGTCGTCGGCCAGCGCGTCGACCAGGGCGCCCGTGGTGCTCAGGGAGACCGTCACCGGCCGCCCCTCGCTCAGGAACACCGGCACCAGCCGCTCCAGCCGCGTGATGAACGCGCGGAGCCTGGTCCAGGGGAACTTCTTGCCCGACTTGCTGGGCGCGTCGCCGCGCTCGTCGCGGACCGCGTGGACGGCGTCGCGGATGAGCCGGTCCGGCGACCGGGTGGCCTCGCCGACCAGCCGCTCGATCTGCGCGTACACGTCCTCGCGCAGTTCCTGGAACGGCCCCATGTCGTTCTGCCGCAGCACGTCGATGCACCGGTCCGAAAGCGAGCGGGGCTCTTTGGCGGCCGCGGCCGCGGCCTCCAGGGCGGCGGGTCCGGAAGGCTGGGCGGGCGGCGACGGAACGGCGGCGAGCGGGACGACCCGGGCGCGTCCGGCGGGCGTCAGTTCGACCTGCGGATTGTTGTCGCCGGGAACGGTCGGGGCGATCGCCACCAGCTTCCTCTCCACCGCCAGCGAGACCAGCATCGACATGAATTTCGGCCGGGCCGTGAAGGTGCCGACCTGCTTGCGGAATCGCGAGTCGTACGCCGCGAGGAGTTTCCGGAGATCGGTCATGCGGACCCGCGCCGACGAATGGCCGATCACGTGCACCAGCGTCTCGACGGCCTTGTCCCGCTTCATCCACGAGTCGTCCCACTCCAGCGGCTCGCTCGCGGTGGCGGGCGGCGCGTAGGTGGCGAGGTGGACGAACACGACGCCTCCCTGGTGGACGGCGCCGAGCACCTCCGCCACGTTCTTGACGCTCGGCCGGAACGACGCCACGCAGATCTCGGCGCCGGAGCCGCGCACCTCCGTGACCCGGTCGTACACCACCTTCGTGACCGCCGTGTCGTCGGCCGCCTCCGGGACCTCGGTCCAGATGTGCTCGTCGCATCCGTCCGGCCTCGTCTGAGCCGGCAGGACGATGCACTCCACGGCCGTGGGCGGCGGGCCGTCCCAGGCCGCGCCGAAGGCCTCGAGGACCGCGCCTTCGGTTCCCATATGCGCGCGAGTCAGATCAATCAGCCTGTACATCTCGTCCTCCGTTTGCGCTGGGGACCCCATCATCGAGTAATGAGGTCCCCAGCGGAAGTAAGTGAGCGGCTAGCAACCCCGTGGCTAGTGCCGCTTAAGGAGGGCCCATTTGAGGAATGCGCCGACGACGACACCCAGCAGCAGACTCACGGTCTGCGCGGGAAAGATCGTCGCCGTAACGGCTGTTCCGGTGAGCACCACCGCACAAATCAGGAACTCGGTCTCTCGGTCCATCATCGCCTCTAACGTCTCGTTCACGGGCGACTCGGACTCAGGACTGCGACTTCCTGCCGGACTTCGACTCAGACACGGACTGACGACTTCGGCCTGATGACTGCGGACTGTGCACCGACTGGCGACTGAGGACTCAGGACTTCGACTGTTTCGACTGCGACTGCAGGACTGGGGACGTCGACTGGTCAACTGAGACTGGGGCAGAAACCTGCCACGAATCCGAGACTACCCCACCGCACCCCGGTGCGCCACCGCCCTGGACGCGACGGTCAGGAGCCGGGGCGGCGGTCGCGCCACCAGGACGCGACGGCCCGCCGGATCGGCGCGTGGTGCTCGTCGTCCACGATCTTGACGTCGCCCATGAAGGCGTTCGCGGTGACGCGGACGACGGGGATCCGCGCGCCCGGGCAGGGCTCGCGGACCTGGACGCGGCGGTCGCCGAGGAAGGCGTGGCCCAGCAGCTCGATCGCCACCCCGTCCGGCACGATGATCTTGACGTCGCCCATCACGGCGGTGGCCGCGATGTGCACCTCGCCGGTCGGCACCTGCGCGCCGCGCAGGTCCAGTTCGACGTCGCCCATCACCGAGACCGCTTCCAGCGGCCCGTCGATGCGGCCGACGATGCGCTCCTTGCAGTCCCCCATGACGGCGCTGAACCGCCGCTTGACCTGGAGCGGCGCCGGGTTGGCGCCGGGCGCGCCCATGCCGGGCAGGTCGGCGGTGATGTGCTCCAGCTCGCCCCGGGTGACGGCGGCGTAGGCGGCCTCGGTGCGCTCGGTCAGCTCCTCGAAGGTGAGCCGCCCCTCCACCGACGCGACCCGCAGCCGCTCGACGACGGCCTCGCGCTCGGCGTCGGAGGCCCGGACCGCGCCCGGCACGGCGGCGGTCCCGGCGGCGTCGGCGCCGGCCGTTGCGGGGTGCAGGTCCTGCCGCGGGCGGCTCGGGCTCGGCGGCCGCCCCTGCTGCGGACTGGACTGACTCATGGTTTCGAAGTTATGCCCCCGCGCCGCATGGACAATCCGCCGCGCGGACGAGATCGCCCCACCACTTGAGGAGGATGCCCCGGCCAGGGGGGCGGAGACATGATCGTCCGACCACCCGAACGCGGTTCTGTATCCTGCGTCAGGGGGCGTCCCCCACGATCCGGCACAGGAGCAGCGCAGTGACCCACGAGGTGTTCAACCAGGTTCCCCCGCTCGCCGGCCACGACCTGGCCGACGACCCCGCCCTGCTGGACGGGCTGGAGCGCGAGGGCGCCGGCTGGGCCGCCGCGCAGGTGCACGAGCTGGGCCGCCTGGCTGGCACCGAGCGCGCCCAGGAATGGGGGCGCCTCGCCAACGAGAACCCGCCCGTCCTGCGCACCCACGACCGCTACGGGCACCGCATCGACGAGGTCGAGTTCCACCCGGCCTGGCACGAGCTGATGACCGTCGCCGTGACGCACGGCCTGCACGGCTCCGCATGGGCCGACCCCCGCGAGGGCGCGCACGTCGCCCGCGCCGCGAAGTTCTACACCTGGCGCGTCGACGCCGGCCACGGCTGCCCGATCTCGATGACGTACGCCGCCGTCCCCGCCCTGCGTCAAGCGCCGGAGCTGGCCGCGCGATACGAGCCGCTGCTCGCCAAGCCCGAGTACGACTACGGCCTGCGCGCCCCGCTCACCAAGAACGCGCTGCTCGCCGGCATGTCCATGACCGAGAAGCAGGGCGGCTCCGACGTCCGCGCCAACACCACGCAGGCGACGCCCCAGCCGGACGGGACGTACCGGCTCGTCGGCCACAAGTGGTTCACCAGCGCGCCGATGTGCGACGTGTTCCTCACCCTCGCCCAGGCGCCGGAGGGCCTGACCTGCTTCCTCGTCCCCCGCGTCCTGCCGGACGGCGCGCTCAACCCGCTGCGGCTGATGCGGCTGAAGGACAAGCTCGGCAACAAGTCGAACGCCTCGTCCGAGGTCGAGTACGAGAACGCGGTCGCGTGGCGGGTCGGCGACGAGGGCCGCGGCGTCCGCACCATCATCGAGATGGTCAACATGACCCGCCTCGACTGCGTGATCGGCGCGGCCGCCGGCATGCGGCAGGGCGTCACGACCGCCGTGCACCACGCCTCGTACCGCAAGGCGTTCGGCGCGTACCTCATCGACCAGCCGCTGATGCGCAACGTCCTCGCCGACCTCGCGGTCGAGTCGGAGGCCGCCACCGTCCTGATGACGCGCCTCGCCGGCGCCACCGACCGCTCCGTGCGCGGCGACGCGTCCGAGGCGGCGTTCAAGCGGCTCGGCCTCGCGGTCAGCAAGTACTGGGTCTGCAAGCGCTGGCCGGCGCACGCCGCCGAGTCCCTGGAGTGCCTCGGCGGCAACGGCTACGTCGAGGAGTCCGGGATGCCGCGCCTGTTCCGCGAGTCCCCCCTCAACTCCATCTGGGAGGGCTCCGGCAACGTGGCTGCGCTCGATCTCCTGCGTGCAACCCTACGGGAGCCGCAGACGCTGGAGGCGTTCTTCGACGAAGTCGATCTCGCCCAGGGCGCCGACCCGCGCCTCGACGCCGCCGTCCAAGACGCCAAGGACGCCTTCGCCGACACCGCGACGATCGAGTTCCGCGCCCGCCGCGTCGCCGAGCGCATGGCACTCGTTCTCCAGGCATCGTTGCTGGTCAGGCACGGCCACCCGGCCGTAGCCGACGCCTTCTGCGCGACCCGCCTAGGCGCCGACTGGGGCGCCGCCTTCGGCACCCTCCCGCCCGGCCTCGACCTGGCTCCGATCATCGACCGCGCCACCCCGAAGATCGCCTGACCCCACTCTCAAGGTCAGCATTCGAGGCCTCACGAGTCGCCGCATGAACCCGACCGAGCCCAGCCCGATCAAGATCATCCGCTAGTTAACCCGCTAGCAGCCGACGATCGCGTCTCCGCGTGGCGCCCCAGTGCAGCCCAGCGCCACCTATCGCTCGACTGCATCCCACTAGGCGACCACATGCACACCCATCCCCAGCACGGCCGAGGAGCCGCCTGGCTGGCTGTGCGCTTCACGCGCCGCCAAGTCTGCAGGGCCTCCAACTTGCCGGACGCCAGACACTGAACCGTGCCACCGCCGCGCCCCGACCCGCGCGGATCACCTTTCCAAGCAAGTGCTACCACAGAGAGGCCGGGAACATTCGGTTCGTTGGTTAGCGCACAGCCAATGGCGTCGATGCCACTAGGGACCGGGGATGCAACGGGTTGAGCGCCCCTAGGTGGGCCGCACCTCGCCGTTCCATCGGCATCATCACCCGCCAGGCCATCCGCCGCGGCACTTTTACATTGGTCCCCGACCTGGTCGCCGCCATCGGCCGCTTCATCGACATCTACGACGGCCGCTGTCAGCCCCTCGCCTGGACCAAAACCGCCGACGAAATCCTCGAACACGCCACCCCACATCGTCCAAAGACTTCATTCACGCGACATTGGTTCTGTCGCGCACGAACGTGCGGGCATTCGTCTCGCCCAGCGCGGGCGCGGAGCCGACGGGCGAGGAGGGCGCCACCGTGGTGCTGTCACCGTCGATGCCGCCGCAAGCCGTCAGGCCGAGTGCCAGTGCCGCCACCACTTCGCCGATCACGATCTTCCGCATGGGTCCCCGATTCCCTTCGGTACGCGGCCTCCGTGGTCGCGCTGTGCCTCCCATGCCTGCGGCGGGACCCCGGCGGCCATCAGAGTCCGAGGTGCGCCAACTCGCCCCGCGAGGACACCCCCAGCTTCGGGAACGCCCTGTACAGGTGGTGGCCGATGGTGCGGGGGCTCAGGAACAGCTGCGCCGCGATATCGCGGTTGGACATGCCCTGCGCGGCGAGCCGCACGACCTGGAGTTCCTGCGGGGTGAGGCGGTCGAGGGCCGAGCCGCCGCGTGCGGTGGTGCCCGCCTCGCCGGTCGCGCGCAGTTCCGCCCGGGCGCGCTCCGCCCACGGCGACGCGCCCATCCCCTCGAAAACCTCCAGCGCGGGCCGCAGCAGCGTCCGCGCCTCGCCTTTGCGCTGGTCGCGCCGCAGCCATTCGCCGTAGAGCAGCTCCGTCCGCGCCCGCTCGAACGGACGGCCGCCCCCGGCGTGGGCACGCACGGCGTCGGCGAAGTGCCGTCCGGCCTCCTCGCCGACGCTGACGAGGGCCCGGCAGCGCAGGAGGACGCCCTTCGCCCATGGCTGCCGGGTGGCGGCGCTCCAGCGTTCGAACCGGGCGAGCGCCGCGCCGCACCGCTCCGGCCGTCCGGCGCGGACGGCGGCCTCGACATGGTCTCCGGTGAAGTGGATCAGGTTCATCAGCCCGACCGGGTCGTCTCCGGCGCCGTGCGAGGCCGTCTCCAGCCGATCGAGGGCGCGCTGGTGCCGGCCGTGGCCGAGGTCCAGCAGGGCCAGCGCCATCGAGCCCCAGGCGGCGGTGCGGGCGATCCCGGCGGTCCGCGCCCGGGCGACGGCCGGTTCGGCGAGCGACCGGCAGCCCGCGTCGTCGCCCGCGAGCGCCGCAGCCCACGCCAGCACGCAGCGCAGGTGGTCGAGGCGGTGCAGCTGCCCGGTGCTGTCGGCGAGCCGCAGGCCCTCCTCGGCGTGCCCGATCGCGTCCCGGCGGCGGCCGAGGAACATCTCCGTCACCGCCAGATGCTCCAGCACGTTCGGCAGCCAGCCGATCTGCCCGGTGTCGCGAGCGTCGGCGACCAGCGGCTCGTAGATCTCGCGCGCGGCGTCGTCGTCGCCGGTCAGCATGCCCATCGCCCCGGCGATGAGCCGCTCCCCGGTGCCGGGCACCGCGCCGCGCCGGGCCGCGTCGAGCAGGACCCGCATCCGCGGCATCGCCGCGGCGTGCTCGCCCGCCATGAGCCGGGCGAGGCCTCCGAGCGCCACCGCGCTGGGCGTCTCGCCGGCCACGTCGGCGAGCCGGTCGGCGGCGCGGCGGGCCAGCCCGGGATCGCCGCCGAAGTAGCTGTTGCGGACGGCCTCCGCCAGCATTCCCGCCGCGGTGGCGGGCGCCGACCCGGCGATCGGGCCGGCGCCCTCAAGCAGGATGGCCGCCGCGGTGAGCGGTGACCCGCGCTCGAACTCCACCCCGGCCAGGACGTGGGCCATGCGCGCGGTGAGCGCGGGCTCCGCGGTGGTGCGGCCCGCCCGGCGCGCGAGCTGAGCCGCGCGGGCGAGATCGCCCGCCGGCAGCGCGGCCTCGGCGGCGCCGGCGAGCCGCTCGCCCTGCCGCACCGGATCGGGGGTGAGTTCGGCCGCGCGCTCCAGCGCGGCGGCCTGCGCCGCGTACCCGGCGCGTGCCGCCGCCTGCTCGGCGGTGCCGGCCAGCTCGGCGGCGATCCGCTCGTCCGGTCCGGTCGCGGCCGCGGCGAGATGCCAGGCCCGGCGGGCCGGGTCGCCCTTCTCCTCGAGCGCCTCGGCGAGCGCCTGGTGCGCGGACAGCCGGCTCGCCAGCGCCGCGTCCTGGACGACCGCCGCGCGGACGAGCGGATGCTTGAAGGCGACGGCCATCCCCGAGAACGACAGCAGGCCCGAGCGTTCCGCCCGCTCCGGCGAGGACGGGGCCGCGCCGAGCGTCCGGGCCGCGCGCAGCACCACGTCCAGGTCGCCGGTCTCCTCGACAGCCGCGACCAGCAGCAGCGTGCGGGTGTCCTCGTCCAGCCGGGCGGCCTGCGCGCCGAACGCGCGGCGGACGCGGTCGGTGAGCGGCAGCGGCCCGAGGTTGTACGACAGCGGCAGCACCGTGCCGCCGCGCTGCTCGGGGGTGAGCGCGGCGTGCAGCTCGATCAGCGCCAGCGGGTTGCCCTCGGACTCGGCGAGGATCCGGTCCCGGACGGCCGGGGCGAGGTCGGCGGCGTGCGCGACGAGCAGCGCGGACGCGGCCTTCCCGTCCAGGCCCCACAGGTTCAGTTCCGGTATGCCGTCCAGCCGGGTGCGGCCGCCGCTGCGGACGGCGAACAGCAGCACGACGCCCTCGCGGTGTAGCCGTCGCGCGGCGAAGGTGAGCGCCTCGGCGGAGGCGCGGTCGAGCCACTGCGCGTCATCCACGACGCACAGCAGCGGGCCGAGGTCGGCGAGGAGCGACAGCACGGCGAGCCCGACCAGCAGCGGGCCGTCCTGCCCGGCGGGGCCGAGGCCGAACGCGCTGCGCAGCGCGGCGGCCTGCCGTTCGGGGACGGTGTCGATCCGGTCGAGGACAGGGCCGAGCAGCATGTGCAGTCCGGCGAACGGCAGCTCGGCCTCGGACTCGACGCCGGCGATGCGGATGACGCGCAGCCCGTCGGCCCGCGCGACGGCGTGCTCGAGCAGTGCGGACTTCCCGATTCCCGGCTGGCCGCGCAGGACGAGGGTGCCGCTGCGTCCCGCGCGGGCCTCGTCGAGCAGCCCGTCGAGGACGGCCTGCTCGGCATCACGACCGATGATCATGGGACGAACATACTCAAGCCATACGTATCCGCGTCATCCGGACACCAGTCATTCGTCCGATTCCTCCGCGCCGTCCCCTCAATAGCGTCCAACCGGCAGCAGAAACGACGCAAGGAGAACGCGATGACCGCACAGGCCCCCGTCTACTCGACAGCGGAACGCGACCGGCGCTGGGCGCTGGCCCGCGAGCTGATGGACGCCGAGGGCGTCGAGGCGCTCGTCGTGTACGGCGAACACGAGTCGAGCGGACCCGCACCGTTCGCGCCGGACGTCTACTTCACCAACGAGCGGCCCGGCGCCATCGTGGTGTTCCCGCGGGACGCCGACCCGATCTCGCTGGTGTGGTCGCCGATGCACATCGCCGACCACATCGAGGCCCGGCGCCGCAGCGAGGCATGCTGGACGGAGCCGCGCAACATGCGCGTGGCCAAGCACGCGCCCGGCCTGGTCGAGGTGCTCAAGGAACACGGCCTGGAGCGGGCGGCGATCGGCGTGATCGGTCTGGAGCCGTACCCACCGTTCCACTTCAACCCGATCATGCCGTACGGGCTGTGGTCGGCGGTCCTGGAGCAGCTTCCGGACGCGACGTTCAAACCGGTGTGGCTGAGCTTCCTGCTGCGCACGCTCACCCAGTCGGACGAGGAGCTGGCCGTGCTGCGCCACTCGGCGGGCATCGGCGAGGCGATGGCGCAGGCCATGCTGGACGCGACCCGACCGGGCGTGACCGAAGCCGACGTGTACGCCGCCGGCATGGCAGCCGGATTCAGGCTGGGAGCGGCCGCGCCGGGCATGCTGCTCCAGTCCGGCCCCGGCTACGCGTGCTGGGGACCGCCGGTATGGTCCTACCGCCCGCAGGCGCCGCGGACCATCGAGGACGGCGACGTGATCCAGGCCGAGGTCTTCTGCTCGTACGGGATGCGCGAGTCCCAGCACCAGGTCGCGATCGCGGTCGGCGAGGTGCATCCGGACACCGAGGCGGCCGCCAAGGCCGCCCGCGCCTCCTATGACGCGGGCATCGCCGCGCTGCGGCCCGGCGCCACCTTCGGCCAGGTCGTCACGGCGATGAAGCAGCCCATGGAGGACGCGGGCGGCTGGAACGTGCACCCGCTGGTGCACGGCCTCGACCCCTACGGCACCGTCTGCGGCTTCGGCAGCGGGATGCGCGAACTGCCCGAGGCGGCGGACTACGGGCTGATCATCGAGGTGCCCACCATCGGCAGCGACCTGCCGCTTGCCCCGGGCATGGCGTTCGCGTTCGAACCCAACTGCGTGCTGAACGGCCGGCTCGCCAACATCGGCGGCACCGTCGTCGTCGGCGAGGACGGCGCGATCGAACTCAACACCCTCACCACCAACCTCCTGCGCGCCGACTAGAACCCGCGTCCGCGACCCGCCCTCCCCGCGGGGAGGGCGGGTCGGCGATCAGGTCACGCCCTCGGCCGGGGGCCGCCGGCGGTTGATCCGCCACATTGATTCCCCTACAGTCCGGCGAGCGCCGTCCTCTCAAGAGGGTGGCGCTCCTCATGGATCCGGCCGCCCTGCAAGGCGGCCGGGACTCAGTCACGGAGGGACCGACATGCGACGCCACATCCTCCCCGGCGCCCTGGCGGCCGGGACCCTCCTCGCCGTAACCGGTTGCGGTGGCTCCACAGGCACGGAAGCCCGGAGCACATCGTCCCCGGCCCCGGCCACGAGCGCGGCGCCGCAGATCACGTTCGCCATGGCGACGGCCTGCGAGACGGTCGACGGCATCTACACCACCCTCGGCTCGGACGCTCAAACCGTGATCACCAAGGGCGTCAGGGCCGAGGCCATCGGAGACACCGCCACAGTGCGCGCCGTCCTGGCGGACTTGAAACCGCTCTTCACGAGCACCGGCAACACCTTCGCGGACACGGCCTCCAAGGTGACGGACCCGGACATGAAGGCGGCGCTGAACAAGCTCGCGGAATCGGCCAAGCAGGAAGCCGCCTTCACCTCCTTCGCCCAGTTCCGGTCACTGGAAGCGACGACCGCCGCACCCGAGGCTGTACTCAAGCGCAAGTGCGCCCAAGCGGGCCACCCACTCGCAAACCTCGAGTAGGCCGGCCGCAGAACCCTCGTGCCCTGAAGCCGAGGTACAGGCCGGATCCGAGTGCCGACTCCGGCCCTCCCGGCACGAGCCCGCTGCTCCGTCGGCCGCTACCGGGTCTCGGTGATGACCGTGGCGACCTGACCCGAGAACTGGACGTTGACGTTGCGCGGCGCGCCCTGCGCCATCCGTCGAATCCATCGACGGAGTACTTGCTGTCGTCGGGCCGCGCAGCAACTTCTGGCCCGCCACGAGCCCGCCAAGGGCGAACGCGGCGCCCAACGCAGGCTGCAACACCGTCTCGTCGACGTCATCCACCGAGCAATGACCATCGACCAAGCAGCCTGGGACCAGCAGAACACACGCCACCAGCTCGCGGCTTGACATAGAAGCATCAACGGCCTACTCCGCCAATACTTTTGAAAGGCACAGGCTCGTCCCGCTGGAGCGCCGACGACATCGCGGCAGTCGCGGCAACTCTGAACGCCTGCCCCCGTAAGACCCTCGGCTGAAAAACACCCGCCGAAGCCCTCAACGATCACCTACTATCACTCCAACAAGCCGGTGTTGCGACGACTGGCTGAAGCCACCCAATACACCTCGTTCGCGGTCACCGCTCGGCTCCCCGAGGCCGGGACGCATCGATCAACACCGTCGGCGACGCCCTGGATAACGCCCTCGTGGAGTCTCAGATCGGCCTGTTCAAGCCAGAGCTGATCAAGCCGCAACAGCCTTTCGAGGGCCCCGCCGTACGTCGAACTCGCCACAGCCGAATGGGGCGACCGGTTCAACCACCAGCGCATCCATAGCGCGATCGGCGTCATCCCACCTGCCGAACACGAAGCCAACTACTACGCTCAACACCAGCCCCGACCGGCAGCTGGGGTCAGCCAACACCAGCCCCGACCGGCAGCTGGGGTCAGCCCATAAAGCCTCCACCGAACCCGGCACGCTTCAGTCCGAAGAGCTGGGTGTTCGCGTCCCCGTGCGTTACATGTTCAATTCTTTGCCAAAACGGGATTAACCCCGTGTGGCTCGGGTGCATGAGGCTGTCGTGACAGAGCCCCTGACTCCGGACCCGGGCGAGATCGCCTGGCAGGGCTGGCTGACTGAAGCCGAACTGTGCGAGATCGTAGATCAACCGCTCTTCGTTCCGGGAGGACGGGAAGCTCTGCGCCGATACCTCCAAGTCCGCATCCGGTAGTTGAAGAAGGAGCTTTCCCGACGGGGAAGAAGGCTCCATCCGTGCAGCGCAGATGGGGTGACCAAGAGGTGGCGCAAGATCGACAACCGTCCATATCGGCTCGTTGTCGGCTCGGCGGTTCCGCTTTTAATCCGTAGGTTGCGGGTTCGAGTTCCCACGCGGCGGTCGCCGCCACGGCCCGCGGAGCGGCCGCCGAAGCCGACGCCCAATCCAAAAAGGCCAAGGCGTTCGCCGCGCAAGCCGCCGGCTACGCCGCCGACGCCCGCGCCTCCGCAGCAGACGCCGACACCGCAGCCGCCCGCGCCGCGCAGTCGGCCAAGTCCGCAGCCGCCGCAGCCGACCGTGCCAGCGCAGCCGCCCGATCGGCCGCCAAATCCGCCGCCCGCGCCGCAGTCGCCGCCGACCGGGCCCGCGGCTACGCCGACGAGGCCTACCGGGCAGCCATGCAAGCCCGGGCCGACGCGATCCAAGCCGGAAAGGACGCAGCCGCCGCAGCCCGCGCCGCCGCCGACGCCGCCCGCATCGCCGAACAGAAGAGACGCGAAGAGGAAACACAACGCAGGAACGACTACAGCGCAGGCCTGCCCGTCGGCGAGGGTGTCGACCCCGACATCGACTACAGCGATATTCGCAGCGACGAAGACGTTCTCAATGCCGAGAACGAGGCCCTCGTCGCCCCATACCGCGAGGCCAACACCAACGCCAACCGCAGCGTCATGGACCTCGTCGTCTCACTGGGCGGCCAATTCCTGCTCGACGTGATCGGCTGGACCGACGCGGAAGCATGCTTCACCAAGGGCGACATCGCCGGATGCCTGTTCACCGCCCTCAACGCCCTGGGACCGCTCAAGCTGCTGGCCCTCGGCGGCAAGCTTCCCCGGCTCGGCAAGACGATCTGGCGGATCGCCGAAGGCGTACGAGGCTTCCAGAGCACGGTGCGCGCCGCACGGGACGTCCTGCGGCGCTCGCGGAAGATCATCGACGAGATCCTGGGCTATCTACGGAACCCCTGCGGCCCCAACAGCTTCACCGCCGGAACCAAGGTCCTGATGGCCGACGGTACGGGCAAACCCATCGAAGCAGTCGATGTCGGAGATCAGGTCCAGTCCACCGATCCGGCAACAGGGCGCACAGGACCTCAGCCAGTGACCGCGCTGATCACCGGCAGCGGCCGCAAGTCTCTCACCAGCGTCACCGTAGGGAACGACGGCCTGCCCGGGGCGCTCGGCCTGACCGGGACCGTCCAGGCCACGAGCACACACCCGTTCTGGGTCAACGAACCGGGCCACTGGCGCGATGCCAGAGAACTACGGCCGGGCGACCAGGTGCGGCGCCCTGACGGACACTACGTCACCGTCACCGCTACTCACCCCTGGACAGCAGAACGGAAGGTCTACAACCTCACCGTTCGCGGCTACCACACCTTCTATGTCCTCGCCGGCGGCATCGCCGTCCTCGTCCACAACTCCGGTGGCGCCAAGTACTGCAACATCGGGAAAGCGGGCGAGGCAGCTGTCAGCAGCCACATGGGCGGTGCCGCCAAAAACACCACTAAATATACCGTCAACGGTCGGGACCGTATCCCGGACTTCGTGACCCCGACGATCATCGGCGAATCAAAGAACGTCGCCTGGCTCGGCGGTCGCCGCCTGGAGACCCAACTGGAGGACTATCTGGAGCTGGCGAGACAACAGGGCAAGGAGCTCCACATCTTCGTCCGGGCGAACGGGGGGACCAAACTCAGCGAGAGAATGTCGTGGTTCATTCATGACGCCTACCCCGAGGTCAAGATCTTTGAGATCATCGTCTAGATTTATAAGCTGGTGTTCCCGCAGAGAAGGGTTGGCCGGTGAGTCCGCGAGAACAAGGATCCGCCCGCGAGACCCACAAGCAGACGGTCGAACGGATCCTCAACGCCCCCGGCGTTCTCGACGCGCTGGAAGCCGAGGCGGCGAAGAACCCCAGGGTCGTGGAGGCGCGGCGGCTGTACATGGCGGCCGCCCGCGAGCTACTCGCCGATATCGGACCGCTGGTTCCCGATCTGGGGAAGATGGGGCACCAGCTCGAGAGCGTCGGAGACCTCTACGAACGGGTCGTCTTCACCCTGGACGACCAAGGGAGTGTAGTGTCCCGGCGCCGCATCGACTACCGGGCAGCCATCCCAGTCCTCGTGGAGTGGCTGCCGAAGGTCACGTACTATCCGCTCGCCGACGACATCGTGCGAGCGCTGTCGTTCGGCTTCGCGAAGAAGCAGGCTCGCCCGATCTTCCTCCAACTTTTCCGCGACCCGCCCCATGTGGAGGATCCGCAGTTTCCCGAGGTCGCCTCCCGAAGGCGGAAAGATCTTCGGGTGGCGATCGGGCAGGCGCTCGGGCAGTTCGCTGATCCTTCGATGGCCAACGATCTCATCGAACTCGCCAGGAACAGGTCCTACGGCGAAGCGCGAGCGTCGCTTGTGAACCCCGGGCTCGCCAAAACGAAAGACGACCGAGTGCCCGCCATTCTGCGGGAACTGCTCAACGACCCGGCGGTGGCACCTTTCGCCGTGCAGGGACTCGGCAGAATCCGCTTCCGTCCGGCCCGTCCACAGATCGAAGCGGCGTTGAACAGCCCCGATATAAATGTCCGAAGCCAGGCCAAGAGAGCGCTCAAGCGCCTTGACGCGCCGTGAGAGCCGGGCCCACAGCTCCGGCCTAACCAGCGTTAATAGGTCATGGCGGTTGGGTGAGTGGACCTGCGAGTGGGGTGGGCGTATGCCGGTGGCATGGGCAGATACCCCAAGGGTGGCGGGTCGACCGCTGCCGGTCAGCACAGACGTGAACGGGTGCGGATGCATGCCGCGCAGTGGTTCGCCGAGGGCCGTCCGAACGCATGGGTCGCCGCCGAGTTGCGGGTCGGGCTGCGGCAGGTGGAGAAGTGGCGCCAAGCCTGGCGCGTGGGAGGGACTGAGGCGCATGCGTCCAAAGGGACCGCATGGGCGGCCGCGGCTGGATGATGCGCAGTTCGCGCTGCTGGAGGCGGAACTGAACCGTGGTCCGGCCGCGCACGGTTATGTCGATGACCAGCGGTGGACACTGGGCCGGGTGGCCGGGCTCATCAGCAAGTTGTTCGCCATCGACTACACCGTGCCCGGAGTGTCGCTGCTGTTGCGCCGTAACGGCTGGTCGGTGCAGGTGCCCGGCCGCCGCGCGATCGAACGCGACGAGCGGGCCATTGCGGCTTGGAAGCGGGAGGTGTGGCCGCAGGTGGAAGCACCGCGGCGGACCTGGGCGCCTGGATCTGTTTCGAAGACGAGACCGGCCAGGGGCTCAGGCCGCCCAAAGGACGGACCTGGAGCCGGCGTGGACACCGGCCGCAGGTGAAAGTGCACGGCGGCGAGCACGGTAGCCCGGTATCGGTGGTCGGGCTGGTCTGCTACCGGGCCGGCGAGCGGTCCCGGCTGATCTACCGGCTGCACCTGTACCGCCGCAGCAAAGGCGAACGCGCCGCCTTCACCCTGAACGAGGACAAGAGCATGCTGCAGGGCGCCCACCAGCAACTACCTGACGGGAAAATCGTGCTGATCTGGGACAACCTGGGCATCCACCACTCCACGGCGATGCGGGCGTTCATCGATGCCCACGCCGATTGGCTGACGGTGTTCTACCTGCCGGTCTACGCCCCGGACCTCAACCCGCATGCAGCAGGTCGAGCAGGGAATCGGCGCAGCGGACGGCTTCGCCGCAGTGCCCGTCGGAAACACGCACGCGGAAGACAGTCGTGCGGCCCGCCGCGAGTTCGGTCAGCCGGTAGCAGCCAAACGTCCCGTTCGGGACGACCTCATAGTCGAGGAGGCGCACCAGCGGGAGCAGATCCGGGTCGAGGGCGAGGATCGCCCGCTCGCTATCCCCCATCGGGCCGGGACCGTCCTGACCTGGCGGGACGGCCAGATCCCACGGCTGGCCGGTGAGGTCCACGCTGAGATCGAGCTCGTAGGGATCCGCTTCGGCAACGACGAAGAACTCCTCAGGCAATTCGACGCCATAACAAGTGCGCAGAACCTCGGGAGCGGTGAGACCGTCGCCGTACAGCACAAGGGCCGCGCGGGCCATCGACGCGTAGTCGCCGCGGGACGGCTCTCCCCGCTCCTCGCCGCGTGTCATGCTCGCAGCATCGCACCGATCACCGGCTTGCAGCTCGGTTACCTGCCGCGCCGTTGCGTTCGTCGAATTCGTCCGGCATGCCCTCGTCTCCGGCGGGGCGTTCTGCGGGCCGAGCGAACCGGCGCGGCAGGACCGGACGAACAGGGCGCCTGCGCCCGCCTACAGGCGGCGGCCAGGCCGCCACAGGCACAGGGCAGAAGAATCTTCGCCTCCTCCTGTCACACGGGGCAGCGACCTTGTGTCCAATCCTTCGTCTGCATCACCAACCGACGAAGGAGCCGACGATGTCGCCCATGAACGCCATGGAGAAGACCGAGGTGCTGGGCTCGTGGATGGCGCACCGCAGCGCCGGCGAGTCGGGCCCGCTCGTGGTCTTCCTGCACGGTAACCCCACCTCCTCCCACCTGTGGCGCAATGTCCTCCCGCACGTCAGCGACCAGGCGCGGTGCCTGGCGCCGGACCTGATCGGAATGGGTGCGTCCGGCAAGTCCGACATCGGCTACCGATTCGCCGACCACGCCCGCTACCTGGACGCCTGGATGGAGAAGGTCGTGGGCGACGGTGAGGTGGTCCTGGTCGGCCACGACTGGGGCGGCGCGCTCGCCCAGGACTGGGCCGCCCGGCACGGAGACGGCCGGGTGGCCGGAATCGCGCTGATCGAGACGTTCCTGCGGCCGATGCGGTGGGCGCAGATGGTGCCGCAGGCCGCCGAGATGTTCCGGGCGTTCCGCACATCCGGCGTCGGCGAGCGGATGGTCTTGGACGACAACCTGTTCATCGAGCGGAACCTGCGCCGCCTGGTGCCCGGGATCAGCGAGCAGGACCTGGACGCCTACCGGGCTCCCTACCCCGACGCGGCCTCGCGCCTTCCCATGCTGCAATGGGCGCGGGAGCTCCCGCTGGACGGCGAGCCGGCGGACGTGGTGGACAGAATGGTCGCGTACGGGACGTGGATGGGACGGTCCCCGGAGGTGCCGAAGCTGCTGATGACCGTCGACCCGGCCCAGGGGCTCGCCTCGTCCGAGATCATCGCCTGGGCCAGGGAGAACATGAGCGCGCTGCGCATCGAACAGGTCGGTGAGGCGGGACACCACGCTCCCGAGCAGGTCCCCGACGCGATCGGACAGGCGGTCGCGCGCTGGCTCAAGGAGGAGATCGGATGACATCGGACGACGATCGAACCCCGAGAGACGACGTCCTCGGCCTGGTCGCCAGGGCGGTCGAGGGAGATCAGGACGCGCTCGCAGAGGTGCTGGCCCACGTTCAGGACCCCGTCTACCGGCTGGCGCTGCGCATGACCGGGCGCGTCGCCGACGCCGAGGACGCCACGCAGGAGATCCTCATCCGCATCATGACCCGCCTGTCCATGTTCCGCGGCGAGGCATCACTGGTCACCTGGGCTTACCGGATCGCCATGAACCATCTGCTCAACCTCCGACGGCGACCCGCGGAGATGCCGACGTTCGGCACCTACCGCCAGGACCTGCTCAACGGCCTGCAGACTCCCGCCTACACCGGCCCCGACAGCGGGCTCCTCGCCGAGGAGATCCGGCTGTTGTGCACCCAGGCGCTGCTCCAGTGCCTGGACGGCGCCGGCCGAGCCGCCTACGTCGTCGGCGAGATCCTCGGCCTGCCGGGGGACGAAGCCGCATGGGTCCTCGCCATCTCGCCACCGGCCTACCGCAAACGCCTGGAGCGCGCCCGCCGCCAAGTCCGCCGAGCACTGCAGGACCGCTGCGGGCTCCTGGACGCCCCCGCGCCATGCCGATGCGACAAACGAATCACCTACGCCATCGACAAGGGACGGATCGCTTCCACCGGCCCCGTCCTAGCCACCCACCCCACCGGCGCCAAACACGACGCCCAGACCGTCACCGCAGCCGCCGCTCTAGAACAGCTCCGCGACGTAGGAGAACTACTGCGCGCCCACCCCGACTACGCAGCGCCGGAAGCCCGGACCAAGGCCGTCTTGGCGCTGGTCCGCTCCACCCGTTACAAGAACCTGCTGCCGGACCAAGCACCCTGACGACCTCCTGGTTCGTCCCGGCGCCCTGCCACTCCTCCACCACGGCCTTGCAGCAGAGGGCCACCACCGCAGCCAGAAGCCGTCACCCGCAACCCGTGATCCCCGCACGTCCACACCCGTCCAAGGTCGTCCCGAGCCGTTGCCCGCCCCCGGGTTAGCGCGTGCCCTCCGAAGGGTGCCGGATTTGATGACGTCGGTGAAACATCGGTGTTCAGGACGTGCGCGCCCCGGGCGGTGCCTGGCATGGGATGCCTGATGCAGTGCTGCGGAGCCAGAGCACAGCACCGCCCTGCGCAGCCCGGCGGAGGGTCATTGATCAGGGGCCACTGCTCGTCGACATACGCTGGCCTGAACCCCATGAGTGTTGAGACTCATGGGGTTCAGGCTCGAAGGGGGCTTCCTGTGTTCTTGTCGCTGACCACCGGCGCATGGACGCTGATCGCGGTGGGCGCCACTCTGGTCAATCTCGCCGCGATGCAGTGGATCATCCAGGTACCGAAGTACCGCAAGAAGCAGTTCTGGCTCCCGGTCATCGGCATCGTCGGGGTCGGCGTGCGAGGTCTCGCCCAAAGCCACACGCTGGCCGAGAACCTCTACCTGTACACGACACTCATGATCATGTTCCCGGTGATGCTCGCCCCGGTTCGACGTCAGATCACCCGCGATTACCACCGGTGGGTCGAGGACCCGACCACGAAAGCCAGCGGGGGTGCGATGGCCTGGATCGCCACCTCCATGATCGTCATGTTGCTGGTAATCGGTGCCGTCTGGGCGGCGGGCATCAGCACCTCGTCCTGAACCGCCACCCAGGCCGCCGCCACGGCCTCGCCAAAACCGGCGGCAAGAACCTCGACGACTGGGCGGACCGCGCCGTAGCCGGCCCCGTCCGCGAGCTGCGCGGCTTCGCCGCAGGCCTGCGCCGCGACTGGGACGCTGTCAAAGCCTGGCTCACCCTCAGCTCAGGGCCCGTGGAGGGCAACGTCAATCGCATCAAGATGATCAAGAGGCAGATGCACGGCCGAGCCGACCATGAGCTGCTGCGCAGGCGCGTCTTACTCATGGACTAAGTTAGTGCTCTCCTCCAGGTGAAGGCTCGCTCTCCCCGCACAAGTCGCCACCCGTATGGGCAACCAGCCGGTGTGGCTTCCAGCCACCTCGCAACTCCCCGCCGCGCCACCACAACCACGTGTCCGGGACCATCCCCGCGGGCGCGGGGCCGACGTCTGCTGACCGCTCGGCACGTTGATCACTGTCGGACCATCCCCGCGCGGGGATGGTCCCCAGTGGTGGGATCTCGGCCACGCGATCGAACGGTCGGCCCCGCGCCTGCGGGGATGCGTTCTGACCAGGTGCGTGGCCGCTGGCTCGATGGCGGCCCCGCGCCTATCTCAGGCTGAGGGGGATCGCCAAGTACTGCTGTTAGTTGCCGGTTGGGATTTGCATGGCGGTGAGGGTGTCGGTGACCAGGTGTAGGCCTGGGCGGGACGTGGGGCTTTCGGCTGCGATCCGGCGGGCGAGAGGAGGGTCGATCATGGCTTGCATGCGGTTCATCATGGCCTCCATGCGCGCGAGCATCGCCTCCTGCGGGTCCGGCTGCTTGACCTCATAGCCCAGCAGCACATTCATCGTGGTCGCCGCGGCCTCACTTTCCTCAGCTAGTGCCCATACGTGGTGGGTGGTGGAGGTCAGATCGTTGTGGCCCAGCCGGGCCTGAACGTCTGGCAGCGGGACACCATGCGCCAGCAGGAGAGAGGCGTGGGAGTGCCGCAACTGGTACGGGGTCATGTCGACGCCGACGGCCCTGCGGGCCGGGATCCACAGGGTGCTCCACTCACTGGACGCCAGGTAGTCGTTGCCGTCCCGGCGGACCCGCTGGCGAGCAACCTTGCCTTTGCGGGCCATGGCCTGCACCCGATACGCCGACCGATAGTCACGGTATGCCTGCACGCACGGCCGGCACCTGCATCCGTGCTTGCGGTAAGTACTGACCTTGGTGTGGGTGACCCACCCACCGGTGACCGGTGAGATGAAGATGGTCCTCGCTGCGGCCTGCCTCTCCTCTGGGGTGCAGCGTGGGAGGTTGACCCACGCCGTCTACGGCTTGAACAGCCGCACCGGAAAGATCAGGTCACCGGTTTTCAGGTCGTGTTCTCGAACGTGGGCGCGGATCTTCTCCACCAACGGCCTGCCGATTTTGAATCGGCGGTGTTCGCCGTTCTTGGTGTAGGGGCGGGTCACGAACCGGCCCGCGGTCGGGTGGAACTGCTTGGCCACCTCGACGGTCGACCGGCACACCTTCAGCATGCCGGTGTCGTAGTCCAGGTCTTCCTCTTGGAAAGAGATCGCTTCGCAGAAGCGGACTCCGGTGGAGATGATGTACTCGGCAACAGTCGCTGTGTCGGCAGCGGCAGCTTGTCGCACAACTCCCAGAACACCGTCTCGTTGATGACTTTGATGTCCTTGTGCGCGGCCTGTTTTCCGACGTTCAGTCCCCGGACGGGGTTGTCGCAGCGGTAGCCCAGCCGGATCGACAGACCGATCATCGCCGAGAGGACCGTCCTGCAGGCCCGTCGCGTGTTCACCGTCCGTTCCGCCTCCGCCAGCCAGGTGAAGTACTGGATGGCGCGAGCCGAGTCGAATATCGCCACCCGAGCGGCCTTCAGGTACGGGCGGACGTGGTTGATCCAGGTCCCGAAGTAGGTCTGCATCGTGTTCGGCTCGACCCGGTGATGCCGCTGGAAGATCGACTAGAACTCCTCGAACGTCAGCGCGCGTCTCTGCGCCAGCGTCATCTCCCCAAGGACGCCGCTCGCAGGCTTGTCCTGCTCTTGGCCGGCGGCGGTCAGTGCCTCCGGTTCGTCGTTGTAGGTGCCGGCCGACCGGGGCGTCCTGGTCGCGTCGTAGTACATCCTCGTGTACCGGGTCGCCCCGGTGCGCTTGCCGGCCTTCCTGACTACGTACGGCTGTCGCATCGACTCCTCCTCTCAACCGGAGAACGAGTTAGCGAACCGGCTAGCGGACTGCCTGACACAGCCTCGCACCCACCATCACTGAGCTTGATTAAGAGATATGCATACCTGCGATTTTACCTTAAGATCTACGCCTCCGCAGACTCTGGGAGGGCTCCGGCAACGTCGCGGCGCTGGACGTGCTTCGGGCGATGGCCAAGGAGCCGCAGACCGTCGAGGCGTTCTTCGCCGAGGTCCGCGCGGCCGCCGGGGCGGACCCGCACCTGGACGCCGCCGTCGCCGACGTCGAGGCGTCCCTGCTGGACCTCGACACGGTCCAGGTCCGCGCGCGCCGCATCGTCGAGCGGATGGCCCTCGTCCTGCAAGGATCCCTGCTGGTCAGGCACGGCCACCCGGCCGTCGCCGACGCCTTCTGCGCATCGCGCCTCGCGGGCGACTGGGGCGCCGCCTTCGGCACCCTGCCCGCCGGCCTCGACCTCGCCCCGATCATCGACCGCGCCACCCCGAAACTCGGCTGAGCCGCCGCATCGACCCGACCATGCCCGGCCCGAGCTAGACCATCCGCTGGCAGCCGCCGGTCGCGTCCGCGTGCTGGTGCGCCCGCATGATCGTGGAGTCGGCGCGAACCGACATCGCCGTCCTATTTACCCGGCTCCGCATCTGATCCAAGGAACGGGCCTAGCCGGATGTAGCTGCCAGATCCGCTGCGCGACTTCCCGCAGCCCGGCTCCTTACACTTGCGGTTCGGTGCGCCGGACCGCACATATGCATCGGCGCTCCGCTCACCATGCACCCACCCGGCCGACAAGATCCGATGGAACACCATCCGTCGGCCCGTCGCGCTGTGCCTAGTTCTTCAGTCGGCGCTTGCGCCGGAGGAACCGTGCACGCTGACCCCGCTCACGCCATGGCGGGGCGGCGGTCGAGCATCTTCTCGGTCAGGGTCTCGGCAGGCCACTCCGACAGCCGGCGTGCGTGCCGTCCTCGGATGGTGAATGAAAGCCCTGGTGAAGCCGTTAATGGACCCGCCGGACGAGGGTATTGGGTGAGCATGGGGGAGGCGGCGGAGGAAGAGGCCGGGCTCGGAGCGGACGCGGTGGCGGGCCGGCTGGGCGTGACGGCCTCCACCCTGCACACATGGGATCGCCGGTACGGCATGGGCCCAACCGGGCGCGACCCCGCCGGCCACAACCGCTACACCTCCGGCGACCTCGCCCGGCTCCGGCAGATGCAGCAGCTGATCCTCGAGGGGACACCACCCGCCGAGGCCGCCGAAGCCGCCCTGGACGCGCCGTCCGGCGAGCCCCCGGCACCGCGCGACCACGAGACCGACGACATACCCCTGGACGCTCCGGCCGCCGGCCGCGACGCCGCACGGGCCGCGCAGGTCGACGGGCTGGCGCGGGCGGCGTTGGCGATGGACGAGCTCGCGATGACCGACGCGGTGCGCTCCGCCCTGCGGCAGGAGGGCATCGCGGCGGCATGGGACCAGGTCCTGGTGCCGGTGCTGATCGGAATCGGGCGCAAGCACGCGGCCACCGGCAGCTATGTGGAGGTGGAGCACCTGCTGTCGGCGGTGGTGTCGCGCTGCCTGGTCACGGCGTCGCCGCCCATGGCCGTGGGCCCGGGCCGGCAGGGCCGCGACCCCGTGCTGCTGGCGTGCGCCCCGGACGAGCAGCACAGCCTGCCGATCCTCGCGCTGGCGGCCGCGCTGACGGAGGCCGGCGCCCCGAGGCTCATGCTGGGGGCGCGCGTGCCGGTGCCGGCTCTGGCCGCCGCGATCCGCCGGGCCGGGGCTCACACGGTGTTCGTCTGGTCGCAGACCGCCGAGACCGGGGACGCGTCCTGGCTCGCCGACCTGCCCGCCCCACGCTCTCCGCTGCGGGTGGTGGTCGGCGGTCCCGGATGGGACCCGGAAGGGCTCCCGCCCGGGACGTCCTTCGCCACGTCCATGTCCGAAGCACTCGACGCCCTGCAAACACCCTGACCCCGAGCGCAGACCGTCTTAGAACAGCCGAGTTCATCGGGCTGGGACGGGGACTCGTCGCCGAAAGTGGCCTTGGCGGACGTGGGTCCCGAGCAGCAACAAGTGCTTTTCTGCCTGATTTATACACGTTCGTCACCATGAATGGCTCGAGGTCAGCCGAATGTGACGAGGTGAAGCCCACGGTAAGGGGAATAGAGAGCTTGCGAGAGACGCAAGGTCAGATGCTCCAACGAAGGAAGCATCAACCGTGATTATCTCATCACGCAGGTCGGCAACCGTCGCAACCTGGGCTGTTATCGCCACCGTGGCGTTTTCCGGCGCCGCGGGGCCCACCCACACGTCCAGCGCCAGCGCCGATGCCGTGCCGAGACACTGGGGGCAGGTAACCTTTCCAGCGGAGTCGGTTCTCGAAGCCACCGTTCCTAGCTGATGTGTTGGACGCGAAGCACATCACGCGGTGTCACCCCGCCTGGCCTGCCTCATCGGTCACGAGCAGCGGTTTCCACAGCGTCGGGGGCCTGGATCATCTTGAGCACGTCGGACGTCGAGCGCACGTCGCCGAAGGAGCGGTAGATGGTGTGCAGCGTGGCGTTGTGGTCCTGGTCGCGTGGTGCCGCGTTGGCATCCGCGACCATGATGACCCGCAGTCCGAGGGTGGCGGCGTCGCGAGCGGAGGACTCGCAGCACACATTGGTGACGGTTCCGCTGATCAGAACGGTGTCGATTCCGCGCTCTTCCAGCAGACCCGGAAGGGCACAACGGCCGGGAAAGAATGCGCTGTGAGCGGTCTTCTCCACCAGCACATCACCGGGCCGGACCACCAGTTCCGGCCACAGCCGCTCGGGCAGCGGCCCCGTCCCGCCGGACGCGCGGTATGCCTCGGCTGTTTCCGGGCCGTAGAACTCATCCAGCACCGGCGTCCTCTCACCGGCTGCCGGAAGGACCCAGGCGACCGTACCGCCCGCTGCCCGAAGGGCATCGGCGATGCGGCCGATGTTCGGCACGATGCCACGGCAGTACGGGTTGTCGGACACGAAGAACCGCACCATGTCGATCACCACGAGCGCGGTACAGGCCGGGACGAGCTCCACGAATGCGAACCGGCGGCCACGGCGAGCCTCATGCCGCGCGTACTCCCGAGGATCGATCCACCACTCGTGCTGCCGCACCTCGGCATCCGCCGGCATGGCTCCCCGATCCACGTAAGGCGTCATCACCCGCGCACACGATCGTGGCAGAGCCCCGCAACTCTCGCACCGCTATCACTGAGCCGGCATCAGATAGCCACCCGGCCGCCCGGCCTCGGCCGTGCCCTTGGTCGAGATGACCGAACAGGAACTCCTTGAGTATGAGCGACCCCGACCCGCGCAGCCCCGCCATGCTTGAAGCGGCCCAACGCCACACTGATGCCGCCGTCACCCACGTAACCGGTAGCCACTACGCGGGCGAACATTGGATTGCCTGCTACGCCGTGCTCCTGCTCGCCTGAACACCCGCCCGAGATCTGGACGCCAATCCGTTCAGACACTTTCAGAATCCGGCAGTGCTCTGGTGACGTCAGATTGCAACCGTCCGAATGGCTGCGGGTCTGGGCTGGTCGTGGTGAGCCGGGCAGCGAGGGTGGGGCCTTCGTGTACCAGCCATACTTCGGCTCGGGGCATCCGGTCTTTGTCGCCCTCGTCCCAGAAGCGGCGGAACACCGGGTCGGCTTCGGCGGCGGCGCGGGCGGTCCTGTCACCGATTCGCACGATGTCGGGGGTGACACCATCTCCGATCAGCGGCACTTCGGTCTGTGCTGGTTGATCGCCTTCCATACCGGTCACCGTGCCTTTCAGTTCGAGTGTGCTCAGCGCGCTCGGCCTGGTCCTCAACTGCGTCACGCTGCGGAACAGCTTCTACATCGACCGAGCTCTAAATCACCTGCGCGCCGGCGGCTACCCGCTGCTGGACGACGACGTCGCCCGGCTGTCACCGTTCGTCCGCAAGCACATCAACGTGACAGGCACTTAGCGGCAACACGAACCGGACACCCCGCTCAGATGTAGTGCGGCTTCGCCTGCCCTGCACCGTCGGCCAGTTGCAGGATCCCGTCGTGGCGTCCGAGGCTGATGGCGTTGTACCAGTAGCCCAGCCTGCGGTTCGCGATCTCGCGGCCGGTCAGGCGTCCCACGATCGCCTCGATGGCCTGCCGGGCGGTGTAGCCGGCCGAACCGCAGTTCATCGGCAGCGGCAGGCCGTTGTCGCCGAGGGTGTGGACGCTGTCGCCGACGGCGTAGATGTTCGGATGCGAGACCGACCGCATCGTGCGGTCGACGACGATCCGACCGTTCTGGGTGACTTCCAGCCCGGCGGCGGCGATGGGGCTGACCGCGAACCCTGCCGTCCAGACGGTCGCGTCGGCGGGCAGGAAGGTACCGTCGGCGCACCGCGCCCGCATGGCCTCGACGGCTTCGACGCCGGTGTGCTCGACAACGGTGATGCCCAGCCGGTCGCAGGCCCGGCGCAGCTGGCCGCGGGCTCCGGCGGAGAGCCGGGCTCCCGGCTCGCCGCGGGCGAGGAGTGCCACCGACAGGCCGGTCCGGGTTTCGGCGATCTCGGTGGCGGTCTCGATGCCGGTCAACCCGTCGCCGACGACCAGTACCTTCCCGCCGCCGCCCCGGCCGTCCAGGTTGTCCAGGTGCTCGCGCAGGCGCAGTGCCGAAGGCCTGGTGGCGACGTCGAAGGCGTGCTCGGCCACGCCGGGGACGCTCTGGTCGTCGCTGTGGCTGCCGAGCGCGTACACGAGCGTGTCGTAGTCGATCTCGCCGCCGCCGTCGGAGTCGGCCACGGCGACGACCTGGCGTTCGGGGTCGACTGCGGTGACTCGGGCCGGGCGCAGCCGGATCCCCGTGCCCGTGAAGACGTCGGAGAGCCGCGGGGCCTCGATGTCCCGGCCGGCCGCCGGCTGGTTCGGCCGCATCCGCTGGACGAAGTCCGGCGCGGCGTTGACCACGGTGATCTCGGTGTCCGCCGGGGACAGCCGGCGGGCCAGGTTCCCGGCCACGTGGGCCCCGGCCACTCCGAGAGAGAGCACACTCCTCTCATGAGCCTGTCCATACGCGAACGCCTCATCCTGCGAAGGATCGAACGGGAGTTGCGATCCGGCGACCCCGGGCTGGCGGCGCTGCTCGAGAGCCATGGAGCCGAACCGGCGGCGAGGGGCGAGGGCATGCCGGCGGTATCACAGGAGCCGCCCACCTGGCTGCTGATGGGGTTCGTACTGTGCGTCATTGCGGCGGCCGTAATGCTCAACCGGTTCTCGCCCGCGCCGGGCTCCTGGTATCCGCAATCGGCGTCGAGCAGTGCGGCCTCAGCCGACTCACCCGATGGACGATGACACCGCGGCACCACTGCTTCCCTGCGGCGATCTCTCCAACGGCGGGACGGCTTCGCGTCAACTGACCGCTTGAAGGCAACTGGCGAACACCCCGTAGCAGGGGCCGAGGGCGCACAGCAGCAGCCCGAACGCCGGGGCGCCCGAGGGAGACCCTCCCGGCTCCTCGAGAGCTCGCTGGGCATCGAAGAACAGTTGCTCGGGCACCAGCGGCGCCCATGCCACCCGCTCGTCCTCATCAACGTTGGGTTTGCCGATGTAGGCCGGATTGCGGACGATGTCGCTCACCACGGACCACGACCACCGGGGCCCTCCGCGCGGCGCCGGTACGCCGCGGCCTTCCAGCTCGCGGATCACCTGCGGAATCGCCTGCCCTTGAGCGACCCGGCTGATGATCTCGCGGACGACGCCGGCCTGCGGCTCCACCGGCAGTTGCGTCACGTACCGGCCCTGGGCATCGCGAATGCGGCGGTAGCCGTACGGCGCCCGCCGACCTCTCGTTCGCGCCAAACCGTCCCCCCTCGTCCTGCCGCGCACGGACGCGTCGGCCCGGAGCGCACGCTGCCAGCATCCCCACAATCCTTTGCATAGTGCAACAGTCGAACCGTGAACCGATACGCGCCGGTTACCAAGGACACGGCGAAGAGCCCCCGGGTTCGCCGCGGGCGGCCTCAGTCCCAGCCGAGCGGGACGGCGTCGGAGACCGGCGGCTCTCCCCCGGCCTCGGCGAAGGCGTGCAGGGCCGCGACCAGGGCGCGACGCTCACCTGACGGCATGCGGGAGACGATGTCGGCGATGTCCGCCCGCCGCCGGGCGGTGACCTGGTCCACCACGGCGCGACCGGCCCCGGTGAGCTCGATGCGGATCTCCCGGCCGCTCTCCGAACTGGCCCGCCTGTCGACCAGCCCCGCGGTGACGAGCCGATCGACCATGCGCAGGGCGGTGGAGGGGTTGACGGCGAGCAGTCCGGCAAGGGTCACCAGCTTGGCCGGCCCCTGCGAGGACAGCACCACCAGCAGCCGGAACTGCGGCAAGGTCACCTTGTCCTCCACGGCGGCCAGCGACCGCGCCGAGACCGCGACCAGCAATCGCGAGGCGGTCAGCATCGCCGAGGTGACCTCATCGACATCGCCAGGTCCTGGCTCGACGTCCGCACCGCCCTCGATCACGACCAAGTTTCTACCCCTTTCGAACGGCCGCGCCAAACCCTCACCGCCTTCGGCGAACGCGTCCGACCACCCCCGGAGAAGGGCCCGGCCTTCCAGGAATGTCAGCAAGGCAAAAATGTTGCATACTGCAACGGTCATAGGACGAACAGGAGGGACGACTCAACGGTGGACAACGCACCCGAACGCGGTGAGATACCTGTCGACACCGGCAGCCGGTCGCCGCTCAGGAGGCTGCGGGAGACCCAGGGCGGACTGGTCGCCCTGGCCCTGCTGGTCGGCTGCGGAGCCGGGCTCGGCGCGGTCGTCTTCCGCGAACTCATCACCGCGTTCACCCACCTGTTCACCGGCCACGCCGACTACTCCTCCGCCGGGCACGCCGGCAATCCGCACCTGCCCTGGCTCGGCCCGTTCTTCGTCCTGCTCGTCCCCGTGGCCGCCGGGCTCGTCTACGGGCCGCTGGTGCACCGCTTCGCCCCCGAGGCCCGCGGGCACGGGGTCCCCGAGGTCATGTTCGCCGTCGCCCAGCGCGGCGGCCGCATCGGCGCCCAGGTCGCCATCGTCAAGTCCCTCGCGTCCGCGCTGACGATCGGATCGGGCGGCTCGGTCGGCCGCGAGGGACCCATCGTGCAGATCGGCGCGGCGCTCGGCTCCACGCTCGGCCGCCTCGCCCGGCTCACCGAGAACCGGCTGCGGATCCTGGTCGCCTGCGGTGCCGCCGGCGGCATCGCCGCGACCTTCAACGCGCCCATGGCCGGGGTCTTCTTCGCCATGGAGCTCATCCTGCGCGACTACACCGTCGAGTCGTTCGGCGTCGTGGTGCTCTCCAGCGTCACCGCGAGCGTCATCGGCCGCGCCGTGCTCGGCTCCGCCCCGTTCATGTCCCCGCCCCACTTCGAGGTCGCCCACCCCGCCGAGTACGCCCTGTTCGCGCTGCTCGGACTGCTCGGCGCCCTGGTCGGCGTCGGCTTCACCCGCGCCCTCTACCTCATCGAGGACGTGTGCGACCGAGCCTGGCGCGGCCCCGAATGGCTCCGTCCCGCCGCCGGCGGCCTGCTGCTCGGCCTCCTCCTGCTCGCCGTCCCGCAGATGTACGGCGTCGGCTACCCCGTCCTGCAGAACGCCGTCAACGGCCGGTACGCCGTCGCCTTCCTGCTCCTGCTGCTGGTCGCGAAGATCGCCGCCACCAGCCTGACCATCGGCATCGGCGGCTCCGGCGGCGTGTTCGCCCCCAGCCTGTTCATGGGCGCGATGCTCGGCAGCGCCTTCGGCGCCATCGCCCACCACGCCGCCCCGTCCCTCACCGCCTCACCCGGCGCCTATGCCCTGGTCGGCATGGGAGCGGTCTTCGCCGGCTCCGCCCGCGCCCCGATCACCGCCGTCGTCATCCTCTTCGAGCTCACCGGCGAGTACTCGATCATCCTGCCGATGATGACCGCCATCGTCGTCGCCGCCCTGATCAGCCGGCGCCTGACCTCCAGCACCATCTACACCCTCAAGCTGCGCCGCCGGGGCGTCGATCTGGACGCCCCGCCCGTCGACCCGCGGATGGCCGCCCGCGTCGCCACCGTCATGGCGCCCGTCCCCGAGCCCCTGCCCGCCACGTCGGCCATCGCCCCCGCGTCGCGACGCCTGGCCCTGTCCGCCCACGGCGCGCTGCCGATCGTCGACGACCAGGGCGCCTACCAGGGGCTCGTCACCGCCCGCGCCGCCGCCGAAGCCCTCGCCGACCCCGAGTCGCACAGCACCGACGCCGAGCACCCCGCGACCATCGACGCACTGGCCGAGATGCCCGCTCCGCTCACCTCCGACATGCCCCTCGCCGACGCCCTCCACCACCTCACCACCACCGACGGAACCGGCCTGCCCGTCCTCGACACCGACCGCTCCGCCCTCGTCGGCTGGGTCACCCACCAGGCCGTCCTCCGCGCCCTGCACGCTCCTGCGACGGCGGGCGCCTGACCGCCGCGTGCCGTGCAGTGGAGATCGGCGGCAATGCCAGAGCCGGCTGGGCCGCACTCAAGATCGTCTTCCGGTTCCGCGAAGCCGCGCATGGCATCATAATGATCAAAATCAGCACCCTCTCTGTTGAGGAGTAGAAGGTGGGCGAACGGCCCCAGGCCGTCAGAGGCTTCGATCCGGGTGTGCCCAGCATCGCGCGGATGTACGACTACTACCTCGGCGGGAAGGACAACTACGAGGCGGATCGGCGCCGCGCGGAGGAAGCGATCGAAGCCGACCCGACGCTGCTGACCACCATCAACGGAAACAGGTCGTTCCTGCAGCGCGCGGTGCGCTACATGGCGTCCCAGGGCATCGACCAGTTCCTCGACATCGGCACGGGTCTGCCCACCCAGCAGAACGTCCACCAGATCGCGCAGGCGGTCAATCCCCGCGCCCGGGTCGTCTACGTGGATTACGACAAGCAGGTCGTCGCGCACGGGCGGGCGCTGCTCGCCGGTTCGGACACCACCAGGATGATCCACGCCGATGTGCGCGACCCGCGGGACGTCCTGGAGCATCCGGAGATCAAGCTTCTGGACTTCGACCGGCCGGTGGGGCTCCTGCTGGTGGCGGTCCTTCACTTCATCTCCGACGAGGACGATCCGCCCGGCATCATGGCCGAGTTGCGCGCCGCGCTGCCGTCGGGCAGCCACCTGGCGCTCACCCATGCCTCGGCCGACGGCATTCCCGACGTCGTCGCCAGGGTCGTCGAGGTGTACCGGCGGACCTCGGCGCCGGGGACGCCGCGCACCCACGCCCAGGTGACCGGCCTGTTCGGCGACTTCGAACTGGCCGAACCGGGCCTGGTCTGGGCTCCGCTGTGGCGTCCCGAGCACGCGGTGAGCGCGGAGGAGGCCAAGCGGACCTGGTTCTATGGGGGAATCGGCCGCAAGAACTGACATCCGGCGGCGCATGGACCGATCATTTGATGGTCGACGATCACCGGTCTGGGAGGGCGTCATGCGGGCGACGACGGTCGGGGCCGTCCTGGAGAACGCGGCGGCCAGGGACAAGGCGTTCTTGCACGATGGCGATGAGAGCCTGACTTTCGCGGCCTTCGACGAGCTGACCGACCGTGTCGCGACCGGACTGCTGGCGCGCGGGGTCGGGCACGGTGACCGCATCGCGCTACTGGGCTTGAACACGCCGCAGTGGCTGGCCGTCTTCTTCGCCGCGGCCCGGATCGGCGCCATCGTCGTCCCGCTGAACGTGCGCTACCGCGAGAGCGAGCTGTCGTACATGCTCGGCCAGAGCGGCGCCCGCACCGTCGTCAGCGTGGACGCCGCGGGCGGCTTCGACTTCGCCGCCTTCTTCGAAGGGTTCCGGGACCAGGCGCCCGGGGTGACCGACCATGTCTTCTTCGGCGACGGCTTCGCGGGCAGCGGCTCTTTCGACGAATTGACGGCGGCACCGCCCGCCCCGTCCGCACTGGCCGAAGCGCGCAGGAGCGTGGCCCCCGACGACCCTTTGATGATCCTCTACACCTCGGGGACGACCGGGCGTCCCAAGGGCGCGGTCATCACCCACCGCGGCATCCTGGCCGCGGCTTCGGCGCAGGCCGCCCACTTCGGGACAGGCGACGCCGATGTCATGCTCGGGCACCTTCCCTTCAACCATGTCGGCGGCATGACCTGCACCATCATGGCCGCACTGGTGAGCGGTGCCTCGGTGGCGTTGCTGCCCGCGTTCAGCCCGGAAGGGGCGCTGCGCGCCATCGAGCAGCACCGGGTCACGTTCCTGAGCGCGGTCCCGACGATGTTCGTGCTGATGCTCGGCCACGAGACGTTCGCCTCCCGTGACCTGTCCTCGGTGCGGGCCTGCGTGGCGGGTGGATCGAATGTGGAGCCCGCGCTGGTCGAGGCGATTCGGCGTGGCTTCCCGCAGGCTTCACTGCATGGGCTCTACGGCCTGTCGGAGTCGTCGGGCGCCTGCGTGCTCTCACCTTTGGAGGACTCTCCGGAGACGGTCTCGCGGACGCTCGGCAAGGTGATCGGGGATTTCGAGGCCCGGGTGGCCGGACCGGACGGGGCGGCCCTCCCGCCCGGGGAGGCCGGCGAGTTCCAGATCCGCGGGGCCTGCGTGGCCGCCGGGTACTGGGACATGCCGGAGCAGACGGCCGAGGTGTTCCACCGCGACGGCTGGCTGACCACCGGCGACGTCGTCACGATGGAGCCGGACGGGCACCTGGTCCTGCGCGGGCGCAAGAAGGAGATGTACCTCCAGGGCGGGTTCAACGTCTATCCCGTGGAGATCGAGAACCTGCTGACCGCGCACCCCAAGGTCGCGCTGGCCGCCGGGATCGGAGTGCCCGACGAGGTCCTCGGCGAGGTCGGGCGGTTCTACGTGGTGCCGAGGCAGGGCGGCGAGCCGCCCACCGCCGAAGAGCTCACCGCCTACTGCCGGGATCGGCTGGCCGGCTACAAGGTGCCCCGCCAGTTCGTCATCACCGCCGAAGTGCCGCTGACCCCGGTCGGCAAGATCCACAAGTCCCTGCTCAAGGAGCGCTACCTCGCCGGAGAGCGCGAGGCCCCGTCACCGCGCCGCGCCTGACGGGGCCGCGCCCGCGGTCACCAGGGGATCGGGCCCTCCTCACCGAAGAAGCCGGCGGTCGGCCCGTCCGCGCCGAGCGTGGCGAGCCGGACCACGACCGCCGCGCCCTGCTCCACGGTGAGGACGCCGGTGTGGTCGTTGCTGTCCGTGGCGACGAAACCGGGCGCGACTGCGTTGACGAGCACGCCGTCCTTGCGCAGCTCGTTCGCGTACTGGACGGTCAGCGCGTTCAGCGCGCTCTTGGACGGTGAGTACGCCGCCGACGGCAGCAGCGCCGTCATGGGGCCGTCCGGGTCGCTGAAGATCGTCATCGACGCGGCGTGGCTGCTGACGTTGACGACGCGCGGCTCCGGCGAGCGCCGCAGCAGCGGCAGCACGGCGTTGGTCACCGCGATCACCCCGAGCACGTTGGTCTCGAACACCCTCCGGACCATGTCCAGGTCGACGGTGCTCGGGATCTGGTCGCGGGCGTTCTCGGGCGAGACGCGCCCGGAGCCGCTGATGCCGGCGTTGTTGACCAGCACGTCGAGGCGGCCGAAGCGGTCCTCGATCCACCTCGCCGCCTCCCGTACGGAGGCCGCGTCGGTGACGTCCAGGGCGACCGCGTGCACGTCGCCGTCCGCTTCGCGCAGCGCCGCGGCGGCCTCCTCGCCGCGCCGCGGGTCCCTGGCGCCGATCAGGACCGTCATGCCCGCCGCGGCGAGCTGCGCGGCGACTCCGCGCCCGATCCCCTTGTTCGCGCCCGTGACCAGCGCGACCTTTCGGTGTGCGGCCTGCTCGCTCATGTCCCGCTCCTTGCCGTGATGGGGTGCGTCCGTCTCGGCACCCGTTGCCGGACCCGAGACGAGACGGCCGGTCCCCCTGTGACACGCAGGGCGAGCAATTTAGTTGTTGTGGCACAACAATTATAGTAAACAACTAATGTGAGCCGTCCTGTCGGGCCTTCCCGCGTGCTGTCGCCGCGTGAACGGACGATCGTGCTTTCGACCTGCTTCTTGAGCGTGGTCGTGGCGGGGCTGGACACGACGATCGCCAACGTGGCGCTGCCATCGATCCAGAAGGCACTGCACGCGCCGATCAGTGGCCTGCAATGGGTGGTCGACTCCTACACGCTGGTCATCGCGTGCCTGCTGATGTTCTCCGGCTCATTGGCGGACCGGTTCGGCCGGCGCCGGACGTTCCAGGCCGGGCTGGGGCTCTTCTCGCTCGGCTCCCTCATCTGCGGCCTCGCGCCCTCACTGGAGGTTCTGGTCGCCGGCCGCGCGCTGCAGGCGGTGGGCGGCTCGATGCTGAACCCGGTCGCGATGTCGATCATCGCCGCCACCTTCACCGACTCCAAGGAGCGCGCTCGCGCGGTGGGCGCATGGGGAGCGGTGGCGGGCCTGAGCGGGGCCGCCGGCCCGGTGCTCGGCGGCCTGCTGGTCGGCGGCCTGGGATGGCGGTCCATCTTCTGGGTCAACGTGCCGGTCTGTGCCGTGGCCATCTCCCTGACCCGGCGGTTCGTCCCCGAGTCCAAGGCGGCGCACGGCAAGCGGTTCGACCCTCTCGGCCAGCTGCTCGTCGTCGCCTTCCTCGGCCCGGTCACCGCCGCCGTCATCGAAGGGCCCCGGCACGGCTGGGGTTCACCGTTCATCATCGCGCTGTTCGTCCTGGCCGCCGTCGCGGTGGCCGGGTTGACGGTGGCCGAGTCGCGACGTGCCGAGCCGCTGGTGGACGTCCGGGTCTTCAGCAGCCCCGCGTTCTCGGGGGCAGCGATCATCTCGGTGGTCGCCTTGGCGGCCCTCGGCGGGTTCCTGTTCCTCAACACCCTCTACCTGCAGGACGTCCGGGGCTGCAGCGCGCTGCACGCGGGCCTGCTCATCTTCCCGATGGCGGCCGCGCTGGCGGCATGCGCGATGATCTCCGGTCGCATCGTGGCCGCCCGGGGTTCCAGGCCGGCGTTCGTGCTGGCCGGGCTGCTGCTGGCGGCGGGAACCGGCCTGCTCACCGGGACCGGCCACGGGACCGGGACCTGGTACCTCGTCCTCGCCTACCTGCTGTTCGGTGCCGGCTTCGGCCTGGTCGGTACCCCGCTGACCCACACCGCACTGTCAGGGATGCCGCGCGACCAGGCCGGGGTCGCCGGAGCGATCGCCTCGACATGCCGCCAGACGGGCGGCGCCATCGGTGTGGCGGTGTGCGGTTCGATGGTCGTGGGCGGCTCGGGCGGGTTCATCGAGTCGAGCCGTACCGCCTGGACCGTTCTGACCGGCTGCGGGATCGCGACCGCGCTGCTCGGCCTGGTCTCGACCGGGCGCTGGGCCCGAGCCCGCGCCGAACGCAGCGCTCGGCGGCTCAGCACGCACGCTTTGGAGATGACCCGATGAACCCTGATCCGACGAGTCCCGGCCCGGCGGGCCCCGGCAAGACCACCGCCGACGACGCCTCGTCCGGGGCGCCCGCCCTTGCGACACGTGCCTGGACGGAAATGCAAGCGTTCGTCACCAGCGCGGACCGCCGTCGCGTCCTTCGCGCCGAGCTGGAACTCGGCCCCAAGAGGGCGGGGGTCCTGATCAAACTCACCGAAGGCCCGCTGACGCTGCGCGAGATCGCGGAGACCGCCGACGTCGATCCCCCTGCCGCCACCATCGCCGTGAACCAGTTCCAGCGACGCGGACTCGTCCGGCGGGACCCGCACCCCGACGACAACCGCCGCAAGCTCGTCCACCTCACCGACGCCGGACTGCAGGCGGCCGAGACGGCCCGGAGGATCCTCACCGCCCCACCCCCGGCGCTCGCCGTACTGGATGCCGATGACCTGGCCACCCTCACCCGCATCCTCACCACGTTGAATTCACGGCCGGCGCCGGCCGTGCCCGACTGAGAAGGCGACCAACCGGCCGAGGACCGGTTGCGGGGAGAATGAGGCATGGCGTATCTCGACGCAGAGGACCCGGTCGCCCGTGCCGCCACCGAGGCGATCCAGCAAGGCGACCTCCGCGAACTGCGGCGGCTCCTGGCCGCGCATCCCGGCCTGGCGACGGCCCGGCTCGGCGCCCCCGGCGGAACGTCATGGACACTGCTGCACGCGGCGACCGACTGGCCCGGACACTACCCGGACGGCCCGCGGACCGTCGCGGTCCTGATCGAGTCCGGCGCCAAGGTGGACGCCCGATTCGCCGGGCCGCACCGCGAAACGCCGCTGCATTGGGCCGCCTCCACCGACGACGTCCCAGTGCTGGACGTCCTGCTGGACGCCGGTGCCCACATCGAGGCCGACGGGGCCGTCATCGGCGGCGGCACCCCGCTGGCCGACGCCTGCGCGTTCGCCCAATGGAACGCCGCCCGCCGCCTGGTCGAGCGCGGCGCCACCACCAGCCTGTGGCAAGAGGCATCCCTCGGCCTGATCGACCGGGTCGCCGCGCGCCTCACCGCACCCGGCGGCGAGGACATCACCGAAGCGCTCTGGGCCGCGGCGCACGGCGGGCAGCTGCGAACCGCCCAGCTGCTCCTCGAACACGACGCCGACCCGCACTGGGTCGGCTACGACGACCTGACCCCGCTCGGCGCCGCCCTGCGCTCGGGCGCCACCGACGTCGCCGACTGGCTCCGCGCCCAAGGCGCCACAGACCCCGGCCCACATAGCGAAACCCCACCCCACACCCACTGACACTCGGGAGTGCCGGACGACCGCAAGATCGTCGAAGTACGGAACGAATCATTCCGTTCTGATATGTTGGAAGTCATGACGGTACTCACTGCGCGAGCGCTCAACCGGGCCACGCTGGGGTCGTGGCTGCTCGCCTTCGCGCATCCCGGCGCCGTCCACGACCTGCGTTTCCCCTGATGAGCCGACCGATGCCCTTGAGACGCGGCGCGGCGCGGTCGAGACCGCGGTGATGCTGGTCGCGGTCCTCATGGGCGCCGAAGGTTAACGAGCCCACCCGCCCGCCGTCCGTGACGATAAGTATCTACTTGTCACTGTGTGTATCCATAAGGTGGTGGGGTCATTTCCTCCCAGAGCAGTCGAAAGCGCATGCCTTGGGGGCGGATCATGCGAGGGACGGGCCGGTACGGCCGTGGCGTGATGCTTCTCGGTGCCGTGGTGGTGTTCGCGGCGACGTGCGGCGGTGCCGGGTCGTCGGTGCGCGGCGGGAAAGTCGCCGCGAGCGAGGCACGCCGGGTGGTGCCGCTGGGCCGATCGGTCCAGGGGCGTCCGATCTCCGCGGTGGAGCTCGGGAACCGGCGTGCGGGGCGGCGGGTGCTCGTCGTCGGCTGCGTGCACGGGGACGAGCCGGCCGGGACGGCGGTGGCGGACGCCCTGGCCGCCGGTCCGGGACCGGCGCACGCGGACCTGTGGGTGGTCCGCTCGCTCAACCCCGACGGGACGGCGGCCGGGACGCGGGACAACGCCCGCGGCGTCGACCTCAATCGCAACTTCCCGGCGGGTTGGCGCCGGATCGACGCCCCCGGCTCGGTCCACTACTCCGGTGCGAAGCCCCTGTCGGAGCCGGAGTCGGTTCACGCCGCGCGCCTGGTCCGGCGGGTCCGGCCCACGGTGGGGATCTGGTTCCACCAGCACCTGGCCGTGGTCGACGGCTCCGAGGGGCCGAAGGAGGTCGAACGGCGGTTCGCCGCGGACGTGGGGCTCCCGCTGCGCGCCCTGCCCGACTTTGCGGGGAGCGCGACCCGCTGGGAGAACACCGTCGTGCGCGACAGCGCGTTCGTGGTGGAGCTTCCCGCCGGGCGGCTCTCGCCGGAGGCGGTGCGCCGGTATGCCGAGGCCGTCCGCCGTATCACCGGCCCTTAGCGCGGGTCCGGCGCGGGCGGAGCGAGGACGAACTACTATCTCTGTAGTAGATTGTGCCGCCGACCGACCTCGACCGGCCGGAGGGCCGGCGACACCTCCGCCTTCACAGGGACCGGCGATGCCCCCATCCGAACAGCCCGCCCGACCCGACCGCCCGCTCCTCAGCGTCATCGTGCCCGTCTACGAGGTGGAGGCCTACGTACGCCAGTGCCTCGAGTCGATCCTCGATCCGGCCGCCGCCGGCATCGAGGTCATCGCCGTGGACGACCGCTCCCCCGACCACTGCGGCGCGATCCTCGACGAGATGGCCGCGGCAGACCCCCGGCTCCGCGTCCGCCACCTGGACCGCAACGTCGGGCTCGGGCAGGCCCGCAACCTCGGGCTCGACATGGCGGCGGGCGACTACGTCTGGTTCTTCGACAGCGACGACCACGCCGAGGAAGGGGCCGTCCGCGCGATCCTCGACCGGCTGGCGGAGACCAGTCCCGACGTGCTGGTCGTCGACCACGAGCGCGAACTGTGGGACGGCCGGCGCGTGCCGAACGCCGGCGGCCGCCACTTCCGGGACCCGCCCGCGCCCGCCGCCTTCCGCTGCGCGGAGCGGCCGGACGTCCTGCGGATCATGATGGCCGCCTGGAACAAGGTGATACGGCGCGAGTACCTGCTCGAACTCGGCCAGCGCTTCAGCCCGGGGTACTACGAGGACCTCAACGTCACCTTCCCGCTGCTGATGGCGGCGGAGCGGCTGAGCCTGCTGGACCGGGTCTGCTACGTCTACCGGCAGCGCCGGTCCGGCGGCATCACCCGCAGCGCGAGCCGCCGCCACTTCGACGCCTTCGACCAGTACGAGCGGGTCTTCGCGTTCATGGACGCCCATCCCGGCACCGAGCCGTTCCGCGGCCTGATGTTCGACCGGGTGATCGGGCACGCGCTGATGATCCTGGAGAAGGACGACCGGATCTACCCGTCCGACCGCGCCGAGTTCTTCGGCCGCCTCGCGGAGTTCTACCGGCGCCGCCGGCCCGCCGGGCACGCCGTCCCCGGCGGACGGTTGAAGGCCGTGAAGTACCGCTTGCTCGAAAGGGGCGCCTACGGGCCGTACCGGGCGGCCGTCACCCTGATTGATGCCCGGCGGCGCGCCAGGGCGCTGCCGCGGACTGCCGTACGGCTCGCGCGCCATGGCAGGCGCATGGCGCGGCGGCTGCTCGGCCGCCTCTACTACCGCGTGCAACTGCGCATGCCGATCGACGAGAACCTGGTCGTGTACGCCGCGTACTGGTACCGGGGCGTCGCCTGCAATCCCGCCGCCATCTACCAGAAGGCCGCGGCGATGGCGCCGCATCTGCACGGCGTCTGGGTGGTGAAACCGGGAGCCGCCGGTCCCGTTCCGGACGGTGTCGACCACGTCGCGCCCGGCACGCTGCGCTACCTGCGGTCGATGGCAAGGGCGAAGTACTTCGTCAACAACGTCACCTTCCCCAACGCCATCGTCAAACGCCCCGGGCAGGTGCACGTGATGACCCAGCACGGCACGCCGCTGAAGAAGATGGGGCTCGACCAGATGGCGTTCCCGGTCGGCGCCAAGGGGCTGGACTTCAAGGCGCAGATCGCCCGGGCGGACCGCTGGGACTTCCTGCTGTCGTCCAACCCGCTGTCCAGCGAGGCGTGGCGGCGCGGGTTCCCCTGCCGCTACGAGATGCTCGAGATCGGCTATCCCCGCAACGACCGGCTCGCCGAGGCCACGCCCACCGAGCGCAGCCGGTTGCGCGCCGAACTCGGTATACCCGAGGGCAAGAAGGCCGTCCTGTACGCGCCGACGCATCGGGAGTACCGGGACGTCTACCGGCCCATGTTCGACGTCGAGCGGTTCGCGCGCGAGCTCGGCGACGAGTACGTCCTGCTGCTCCGCCCCCACTACTACTATCCGGCGGGCGGCGGCCGGGACGGGGAGCGGGTCAAGGACGTCTCCGGTCATCCGTCGGTCGAGGACCTCTGCATCGCCTCCGACGCACTGCTGACCGACTACTCGTCGATCATGTTCGACTATGCCGTGCTGGAGGACCGTCCGATCGTCGTCCTCGCCAACGACTGGGAGACCTACCGGCTCACCCGAGGCGTCAACTTCGACATCACCGCCGCACCGCCCGGCGTCGTCGCCCGCACCGAGGACGAGCTGGTCGAGGCGTTCCGGACCGGCGCGCCGTGGAACGACACGGCGGCCAAGGCCCGCGCCGCGTTCCGCGCCCGGTTCTGCCCGTGGGACGACGGGCACGCGGCGGAGCGGGCGGTGCGGATGATCTTCCTCGGCGAGGGGCCCGCGGGCGGCTGAAGGTCAGGGCCCGGCCGGGCGGGTGGCGCTGCCGAGGATCTGGGGCGCGGCGGGGAGGGGCATCCCCGTGTCGGCGCGGTCGAGCCTGTCGATCCGGCCGATGAGGAACCCGGCGCGCTCGATCGCCCCGGCCGTGTCGCGGCCGGTGCGGCAGCCGCCGCTGACGAGCGGCCACAGGGTGGCGTCCGCGACGCGCTGCACCCGCCGGCGGGCGGCCGTGTCGGCGCGGACGTGCTCGAAAAAGCGCAGCTGGCCGCCTGGGCGCAGGACCCGGAAGAGTTCGGCGAGGGCCGCGTCGGGGTCCGGAACGGTGCACAGCACCAGGCACGCCACCGCGGCGTCACAGGACCGGTCATCCGCGGGGAGCCGTCCGGCGACGCCGTCGACGACCTCGACGGGCACGGGCGCCTGCTTCGCTGCAGAGGTGGCAACGTGCCGGAGATGCGCTTCGGGTTCGACCGCAAGGACCTCGGTGACCTCGGCCGGATAGTGCTCGAAGTTGGCACCGGCGCCCGCGCCGACCTCCAGCACCCGCCCGTGCAACCCGTCCAGCAGCCTGGACCGGTACCGGCTGATGCCGCGCTCCATCAGCGGGCTCATCCGCGCGTAGAACCGCGCGAACAAGGGATGCCGCACGGGCGGCGGGTCCGTCTCAGACGTCATGGCTCCCCCTCCGCTGCCAAGGCTGCCACGGCTCCGGCCGTGGAGGCCAGGACGACGCTCGGTTCACCCTTACCGCGGCGACCGGCGGGTTCAGCCGGAGGCGCTGAGCAGCGTCGCGGCGGCCGCGCGCGCGTGGTGGGCGTGCGCGGGGTCGCCGGTGATGCCGGCGGTCACGATGGCTCCCTCGGCGAGCAGGAAGACCGGCTCGACGGCCGGTGATCCGGCGGCCCGGACCCACGCGGCGATCTGGTCGTGGAACGCCTGCTTGTGCGCGCGGACCTCGGCGAGCACCGCCGGGGACGAGGGGCCGAGCTCGCCGTGGGCGTTGACCCAGGCGCAGCCGCGGAAGCCCGGCTCGGCGAACCACCCGGCGAGCCAGTCGAAGACCGCGAGGACCCGGTCGCGCGGATCGGGGACCTGGTCCACGTGGGCGGCCAGGCTTCCTCGCCAGCGCCCGTCGCGCCGCCGGAGCATCGCGACGACGAGGTCCTCCTTGGCGGCGAAGATCCGGTAGATGCGCTTGAGCGGCAGGCCGGAGGCCGCGCGGACGTCGTCCATCCCGACGGCCTGGATCCCCCGCCCGTAGAAGAGCCCCTCCGCCGCGTCGAGCAGGGCCTCGCGGTCCGACCGGGTCTGCTCCTCGGTGATCGGAGCGGGCACGCGCGCCTCCTTGACATTGAGAACGATGGTTCTCTAGCGTAGCGGATCAGCACTAGAGAACGCTCGTTCTCAACCTGAGGAGGCCGTCATGGCAGAAGATCGTCCGCCCTACCCGCCGTTCACGCGGGAGACGGCCCTGCGGAAGGTCCAGGCGGCCGAGGACGCCTGGAACACCCGCGATCCGCAGCACGTGGCGTCGGCCTACACGCCGGACTCGGTCTGGCGGAACCGGGACACCTTCATCAGCGGCCGCGACGAGATCGTCGCGTTCCTGACGCGCAAGTGGGAGCGCGAACTGGACTACGCGCTGCGCAAGAGCCTCTGGGGATTCCGCGAGAACCGGATGGCCGTCCGGTTCCAGTACGAGTGGCATGACGCGGAAGGCCAGTGGTGGCGCAGCTACGGCAACGAACTCTGGGAGTTCGACGAGCACGGCCTCATGCGGCGCCGAGAGGCGAGCATCAACGACGTCGCCATCGCCGAAGCGGACAGGCGCATCCGCGGCCCCCGGCGCGAGGACGAGCACGGGATCGACATCCCGCTCCAGTAGCGCCCCCTGGTCAGGGCTCGATCAGGCCGGTGCGGATGGCGTAGCGGAGGAGTTCCAGGCGGTCCTTCAGGCCGAGCTTCGCGAGGATGTTGGCGCGGTGCCGTTCCACGGTCTTGACGCTGATGACGAGGGTGGCGGCGATCTCCTTGGACGAGTGGCCCTCGGCGACGAGCTTCAGGATCTCCTCTTCGCGCGGGGTGAGGACGGTGTCGGGGTCCCGGCCGGCGCCGGCCTGGTCGAGGTACGTCCGGATCAGCGTCGTGACGGCGCCCGGGTACAGGAACGGCTCGCCGCGCATCGCGGCGCGGCAGGCGGTGATCAGGTCGCGGTCCGCCAGCGACTTGAGCACGTAGCCGGCCGCGCCCGCCTTCAGCGCCTCGAACAGGTACTGCTCGTTGTCGTGCATCGTCAGGATGAGGATGCGCAGCTCGGGACGGGTGCGGGAGAGCTCGCGGGCGGCCTGCAGGCCGGTCATCCGCGGCATCGCGACGTCGAGGACCGCCAGGTCCGCCGCGACCGGGGCCGGGCCGGACAGCAGCTCGATCGCCTCGGCGCCGTCGCCGGCCTCGGCGACGACCTCCAGGTCGGGTTCGCCGTCGAGGATGAGCCGGACGCCGCGGCGGACCAGCGCGTGGTCGTCGGCGAGCAGGATCCGGGTCGGGCGTGTCATGGCCGCTCCCCCGCGGTCCGGTCGGCGCCGGCGGTCCGCTCCGCGCCGGCGGGCGCCTCCGCCTGGGCGGTGGGGACGCGCAGGTCGAGGCGGGTGCCGCCGCGCGGGCGGGTGCGCAGGTCGAGGGTGCCGCCGGCCAGCAGGGCGCGTTCGCGCATGCCGCGGATCCCGGCGCCCTCGGGGGCGCCGCCGAGCCCGCCGCCGTCGTCCTCGACGCGCAGCAGGACGCCGCCGTCGCCGTCGGCGCGCAGGTCGAGGACGACGCTCGCGGCGCCCGAGTGCCGGGCGGCGTTGGTCAGCGCCTCCTGCGCGACCCGGTACAGGACGAGTTCGACCTGCGGGTCGAGCGGCGGCAGGCCGCGCTGCACCTGCCGCCGCACGCGCAGCGTCGTGTGCGTGTCGAACTGGGCGGCGAGCGCGGCGAGGGCGCTGGCCAAGCCCAGGTCTTCGAGGACGTCCGGGCGCAGGCGGCGGGCTATGCGCCGCACCTCGTCGAGGCTCTCGCGGGTCATCTCCTGAGCGTTCCGCAGGTCGTCGCGCACCTGCGGCGGGGCCTGGTCGGTGACGCGCTTGAGGTCGAGCAGCAGCGCGGTCAGGCTCTGCCCGATCTCGTCGTGCAGCTCGCGGGCGACGCGGCGGCGCTCGTCCTCCTGGGCGGACAGGGCGCGGGCCGTGCTGGTGCCGCGCTCGGTCTCCAGGCGCCGCAGCATCTGGTTGAAGGTGTCGATCAGCGCGGCGATCTCGCCGCTCCCGGTGACGGGCAGGCGCTGGCCGGGACGCAGCAGGTCGACGGTGGCCATCAGGGGGGCGAGCCGGCCCAGCGGGGCCAGGCCCCACCACAGCAGCACGGCGTTGGCAGCCAGCATCGCCGCGAGCCCGGTCGCCAGGATGAGCGCCTCGGTCAGCCGGATCGGCACCGACACCGTCCAGGGGCCGACCATCAGCAGGACGGTGGCCACCGCGCCCACCAGGGTGTTCAGCCAGAACACCCGCCAGAACAGCCGCACTGCCCCCGCCCCGCCCACCTGGTCGCTCGCCTGCCGCGTGCCTCCGCCGCGCGCCTTACCCACGGTAGCCGCACTCTCCGGCCGGGCGCGCGGGCCGATCGGCCGCGCCGCCCATGGCCGGGCGCCGTGGACGGCGGGCCGCGCCCGGGATACACGCCGCCCGGCACGGAAATGGGTGCCGCCCCCGATGGCGGGTGCCGCGCGCCTCGCCGATGGTGGAAGGTGATCCGGCCGGCGGGGCCGGTCGTACCGATCTCTCCACCGAGGTGATCAGCGTGCCGCTCAGTTCGCCCTGGGACGCCGGTGCCCCGGGCACCGGTTCGCCGCACGGCCCGCGCGCCGCCCTGGACCTGGGCAGCAGCCGCGTCCGCGCCGGGGTGCCCGCACGGGAGCTGATCATCGACCGGCCGGCGTCCCTGCCGGTCCCAGGCGGCCGCCGGCCGCCCCGCCCGCGCGGCGGGGACGCCGACCACCTCGCGGCGGGAGGGGACGCGCCTCGGCTGCGCCCGATCCGGCACGGCATGGTGGCGGACTCCCGGGCATGCGCTCACCTGGCCCGGCGGACCCTGCTGGAGGCGACCGGCGCGGCGCGGCCCCGGGAGGTCCTGCTGGCGGTCCCCGCCGCGGCCGGCGGCGTGGACCGGCAGCGGGCGGTCGCCGCCGTCCGCGCGGCGGCCGGCTGCCCGGTGCGGCTCGCGGACGCCCCGCTCGCCGCGGTGGCGGGCGCGGGACGGCCGATCGGCGACCCGCTCGCGCAGCTGGTGATGGACATCGGCGCGGAGATCATCGAGATGGCCGTGATCGTGGACGGGCGCGTCGAGCACGCGCGATCCGTCCAGTACCTGCCGGACCGCGTGCCCGGCCGGGCGCGCCCGCGGATCCCGGAGTCCGTCCGGGACCGGTCGGCCGACGAGCTGCGCCGGATGCTCGCGGACCTGCCCGCCCGGCGGCGCGGTCCGGTCCGCGCGCGCGGGCTGCTGCTGACCGGCGGCGGCGCGCTGCTGCCGTCGCTGCCGGGGTGGCTGACGACGCGGCTGGCCATGCCCGTCCAGATCGCGCCCGACCCGGCCCGGGCGACCATCCGGGGCCTGGCCCGGCTCTGCCTGGCCCCCGCGGCGGTACGGGCGGCGGCCGCGCCGCGCGTCCACTGAGCCGGCACGACCCGACCCGCGCGCCGGCATCGCGCCCGGCCGCTTCCGCATATGCACCCTGGAGTGACGATGTTCCATGACCTCACGAACGAAGATCCGGCGAACCGCGACCTTCTGGGCAGGTTGACGCTGCCCCTCACCGGCTGGACGGTCCGCCTCCACCAGCGCGACGGGGATCCGGCGCGCCTGGTCGTCGACCCCGGCGGCGGTTCCCCCATGGCCCATCTGCTGCTCGCGCGGTCCGCGCCGAGGCAACTGCTGCTCGGCTCGCACCACGTCCGGCTCGCCCGTCCCTTCGGACCGTCGGCGATCAGCACGGTCACCCTGGCGTACGGGGTCGCCGGGGACGTCCCGCCGAGGCTGGCGTTCCGGCGGCGGCGGTCCTGGCGGACCGCACGCGTCCGGAACGTCCGTCCGGTGATCCTCGCCGGACGCGTCTGGGTGGCCGAGGAGGCCGGTCACTTCGACGAGATCCAGGCCACGGCGTCCGGCAGCACCACCGCGCGCCTCATCTGACCGGCGCGGGCGCCTCAGCGGGCGCCTCAGCGAGTGGTGCGGTTCTTCTTGCCCTGGCACTTAACGCAGAACCGCACGTAGGGCAGGATCTCCAGCCGCCCGGCGGGGATCGGCTGGGCGCACCCTTCGCACCGGCCGTACGTGCCGTCCTCTAGCCGCTGCAGCGCGCTGCCGATCTCCGTCAGGCTCTCCCGCAGGTTCTCCATGCGGGCATAGTCGGACGCCTCGGTCTGCTCCACCGAGACCTGCCCGACCGACTGCTCCAGCACGCCGAGCTGCGACGCGCGGCGGCGCCGCTCGTCCTCCAGCCGCTGCTTCATCTCCCGTGCCGCGGCGTCACCCAGCGCGTGCCTGCCCGCGGCCCCGTCGTCCACGCTCGTCGTCATGCGGTGTCAGTCCCTTCGGCAACCCGAACATCCCGAGATGTACCTGAATCCACCATGGGGCCATCGGTACCTCCGGCCATATCGGGTCCAGCACCCATTTCATGTGGGGGACGCGATGCAGAGGGCCCGGATCAGGCGTGCGTTGCGCTTCTCGGCCGCCGGTCGATCGCGGTGCGAGGCGTTGTCCGAACTGCACTGATGGGCCCCGCCGTTGGGCCTGTCTGCACGGAGCGGACGGCGGGGGTCTGTTCCTAGCATGACCGCGGAGCGCCGCCCTGACCGGCGCTTTCGACAGTGCCGCCGACTGGGAGGAGACGCGATGAGCGACGGCGTCGAACTGCGGAACTTCATCGGCGGCGAGTTCGCCGCCGCGGCGGACGGCCGCACGATGGAGATCGTCGACCCGTCGGACGGCGAGGTGTACGCGACGGCGCCGAGGTCGGGGGCCGCGGACGTCGACCGGGCCTGCCGCGCGGCCGAGGCGGCCTTCGCCGGGTGGCGGCGGACGACCCCCGGCGAGCGGATGGCCGTCCTGCTGCGCATGGCGGACGCCGTCGAGCGCAACGCGGACGAGCTGGTCGAGGTCGAGTGCCGGGACACGGGCAAGCCGCCCGCGCTGACCATGCAGGAGGAGGTCGTCCCGATCGTCGACCAGCTCCGGTTCTTCGCGGGCGCGGCCCGGATGCTCGAAGGGAAGGCGACGGCGGAGTACGTGCGCGGCCACTCCTCGTCCATCCGCCGGGAACCGGTCGGCGTCGTCGGGGCGATCGCGCCGTGGAACTACCCGGCGATGATGGCGGTCTGGAAGTTCGGCCCCGCCCTGGCGGCGGGGAACACGATCGTGCTCAAGCCGTCCGACACCACGCCCGCCAGCGCCGTGTTCCTGGCCGGGCTCTTCGCCGGCATCCTCCCGCCCGGGGTGTTCAACGTGGTGTGCGGCGACCGGGAGACGGGTGCGGCGCTGGCCGCGCACCCGGTCCCGGCGATGGTGTCGATCACCGGCAGCACCGCGGCGGGCCGCGCCGTCGCCCGGTCGGCGGCGGACACGGTCAAGCGCGCCCATCTGGAGCTCGGCGGCAACGCGCCCGTACTGGTCTTCGCCGACGCCGACCTGGACGCCGCGGCCGACGGGATCGCGTTCGCCGGCTACTTCAACGCCGGGCAGGACTGCACCGCGGCCACCCGGGTGATCGTCGCCGAGGAGGCGCACGACGCGTTCGCCGCCGCGCTGGCCGAGCGGGTCCGCCGGATCGGGCTGTCGCGGGACGAGCCCGCCGCGGACCGCGTCCTGGACGTCCCGCCGCTGAACAACCCGGCCCAGCTCGCCCACGTCGCGGGCCTGGTCGCGCGGGCCCCGGCGCACGCGAAGGTGCTCGCCGGCGGCCGGGAGGCCGGCGGCCCCGGCTACTTCTACCTGCCGACGGTCGTCGACGGGGTGACCGCGGCGGACGAGCTCAGCCGCACCGAGATCTTCGGCCCCGTGGTCACCGTGCAGACGTTCCGCGGCGAGGCCGACGCGATCAGGCAGGCCAACGACTCGCCGTACGGCCTGGCCTCCAGCGTGTGGACGCGCGACCACGCCCGGGCGCTGCGCGTCTCCGCCGCCGTCGACGCCGGCCACGTCGGCGTGAACTGCCATCTCCCGCCGGTGCACGAGATGCCGCACGGCGGCGTCAAGCAGTCCGGCTACGGCAAGGACCTCTCGCTGTACTCCGTCGAGGAGTACACGCGGGTCAAGCACGTCCTGTCGGCGCTCGGCGAGGACGCCGAGTGAGCCTTCCCCCCGATCCCGCGCTTGGAGGCTGCGAGACCATGACCGACGCACCGAGGACCGGCCCGGTGGACGCGACGAAGATCCCCCGGTACGCCGATCCGGGCACCTTCGCCCGGCTGCCGCGGGCCGACCAGGTCGACCACGTCGACGTGGCGATCGTGGGGGTGCCGTTCGACACCGGCGTCTCCTACCGCCCGGGGGCGCGATTCGGGCCGGGCCACGTCCGGGCGTCGTCGAAGCTGCTCAGGCCCTACCATCCGCCGCTCGACGTCGAGCCGTTCCACGCCCAGCAGGTCGCCGACGCCGGCGACATGGGGGTGAACCCGTTCGACATCGAGGAGGCGATCGCCACCATCGAGCGCCGGTCGGACGAGCTGCGCGCGGACGGGGCGAAGCTGCTGACGATCGGCGGCGACCACACCATCGCGCTGCCGCTGCTGCGGTCGCTGCACCGCGACCACGGCCCGATCGCGGTGCTGCACTTCGACGCGCACCTCGACACCTGGGACACCTACTTCGGCGCCCCCTACACCCACGGCACGCCGTTCCGCCGGGCCGGCGAGGAGGGCCTGCTGGACCCCGAGCACTGCATGCACATCGGGATCCGCGGTCCGCTGTACTCGCGGGAGGACCTGGTGGACGATGACGCGCTGGGGTTCCAGATCGTCCGCGCCGACGACTACGAGACCGGCGGGACGGCCGACGCGGTGGAGCGGATGCGGGCCCGGCTGGGCGACCGGCCGGTGTACGTGTCGGTCGACATCGACGTGCTGGACCCGGCCCACGCGCCGGGCACCGGCACCCCGGAGGCGGGCGGGCTGACCAGCCGGGAGCTGCTGGCCACGCTGCGCGGGCTGGCCGGGCTGAACCTCGTCGGCGCCGACATCGTGGAGGTCGCGCCGGCCTACGACCATGCCGAGATCACCGGGATCGCCGCTGCTCACGTGGGGTACGAGCTGCTCAGCGTGCTCGCCTTGGACCGTTCCGGCGAATCCCGTTGAAGAAGGAGTGAGACACGTGCACACCACGAAGCCGGCCTTCGCGTGGTCGCCGAGGTCGTGGCCGTCGGAGCGGGCGTACGCCGTCCCGGACGCCGAGGAGGTCTGGTGCTACACCGACCGGTTCTCCTACTTCCCCGGCGAGACCGTCGCGTTCCACCTGAGCGCGAGCGTCCCGTCGTTCACCGTCGAGATCGTCCGCGACGGCGCCCGCCCGGAGACGGTCTGGCGGCGCGACGGCGTCACCGCCGGGCGGCACGAGGCGCCCGCCGACGCCCACGCGAAGGGCTGCGGCTGGCCGGCCGGCCTCACGCTGGAGATCCCGGACGATTGGCGTCCCGGCTTCCACATCGTCACCGTCCGGGCGGTGCTGAGCGACGGCGAGCTCTGGGAGCGCGAGCACTTCTTCGTGGTGAAGGCCCCGGCGGGACGGCGCCCGAAGGCGGCGATCGTCCTCACGACGGGGACCATGCTGGCCTACAACGACTGGGGCGGCGCCAACCACTACCGCGGCCTGGGCGACGACCCGCGCGACGACGCGGGCTGCCCGCTCTCGTCGACGCAGCGCCCGATCGCGCGCGGCATGATCCGCAAGCCGGAGGGGGCGCCGCGCGAGGCGAACCACCTCACGCTGCCGATGAACGGCGCGCCCCGGTACGCCTCCTACGAGTGGGCCCGCCTGAACGGCTACAGCCGCCATCACGGCGACGCGTTCTGGGCGTCCTACGAGCGGCTGTTCGTGCGGTGGGCCGAGGAGCGCGGCTACGAGCTGGACTACCTCACCCAGCACGACCTGCACGTCGACGAGACGGTGCTCGACGGCTACCGCTGCGTGATCGTGGTGGGCCATGACGAGTACTGGAGCTGGGAGATGCGCGACGCCGTCGACCGGTTCGTCGACGGCGGCGGGGGCCTGGCCCGGTTCGGCGGGAACTACCAGTGGCAGGTCAGGCTCAGCGACGACCTGACCACGCAGTACTGCTACCGCCTCCCCTCGCTCGACCCCGACACCGAGCGTTCGCCGCGGACCGCCACGACGATGTGGGAGGCCAAGTCGGTCGGACGGCCCGGGGCGACCACCGTCGGCCTCAACGGGCTCGGCGGCGTCTACACGCGCTACGGGGTCGCGACCCCGCGGTCGTCGGGCGGGTTCATCGTCTACCGGCCCCACCACTGGGCGTTCGAGGGCACCGACCTCTACTACGGCGACCAGCTCGGCGCGGCCCCGACCTTCCTGGCCGCATTCGAGGTGGACTCGGTCGAGTACACCTTCCGCCGGGGCCTGCCGTACCCGACGTTCGAGGACGGTGCGCCCGAGACGCTGGAGATCCTCGCGCTGACCCCGGCGGTCCGCGGCGAGGAGGACCGGTTCGGCGGCCTGCTGCCCATGGGCGGGCCCGAGGAGGAGGTCTACGCCTACAACCGCGAGCTCGGCGACGACCTGCCCGACTACGTGAACGAGGGCGAGATGCGCGGCGCCGGGATGATCGCGGCGTTCACGCGCGGGCGCGGCGAGGTCTTCAACGGCGGCTCGACGGAATGGCCGTACGCGCTGCACGTCGGCGACCCCTACGTCGACCGCATCGTCCGCAACGTGCTCGACCGGTTCCTCACCCGCGACCTGGAAGGCTGAGGCGACGCGAATCATGGACATCACCGGCGTCGTCCGGCTCTCCCCGGAGACCGGGACGGCCAACGTCCCCCCCATCGAGAGCTACGAGGTGCTCTCCGCGCAGTGGCGCGAGACCGAATACCTCGCCTACGGCGGCCCCGCGAAGGAGTACACGGGCGGGTTCTGGACCGGGGAACCGGGCGCGGTGCGGATCGCCCCGTGGCCCTACGACGAGATCTGCGTGATCCTCAGCGGCCGGGTCGCCGTCGCCGACCTCGACGGCGGCCGCGCCGAGTTCGGCGCCGGCGAGGCCTTCTTCATCCCGCAGGGCTTCGCGGGCGACTGGGTGACGATCGAGCCCACGAGCAAGGTTTTCGTCGCCGTCACCCGCTGAATGATCCGTTTGCGTAGTCATGGCCGTACTGCGGCTACCTTGGCGTCGTGCTCCCTCTCCGGCTCTTCCTGACCCGGCTCGGGCTGCGGCCGCTCGGCGCCGCCGACCCGTCCGAGCGGTGGGTCCGGTGGGTCCACGTGAGCGAGCTGCCCGACCCCTCCCCGTTCCTGCGGGGAGGGGAGCTGCTGCTGCTCGCCGGGACCGGCTTCCGCCCCGCCGACAGCCGCGACTACGTGCGGCGGCTGGCCGAGACCGGCGTCGTCGCCCTCGGGTTCGGGGTCACGCCCGTCTTCGACGCCGTGCCGCCCGAACTCGTCGCCGCGTGCGACGAGTTCGGCATGGTGCTCCTGGAGGTCCCGGCCCGGGTGCCGTTCGCCTCCGTGGTCGAACTCCACCACGCCGAACTGGTCCGCGCCGAGACCCGCGGCCTGAAGCGCCTCTCGGAGGGCCAGGCGGTACTGATCAAGGCCGCGGCGGGCCCGGGCCCGCTGCGGGCCGTGGTGGAGCGGACCGCCGACCTGCTCGGCGGCTGGGTCCGGGTCGTGGACCGCAACCGGGACAGGACCTGGACCGCCGGGCCGGTCCGCGACGACCCCGAGGTGAGCGCGGCGCTCGACCAGGCCTGCCGGAGCCGGTCGCCGATGAGCGCGGCGCTCACCACCGCCGAGGAGAACATCGAGGTCCAGCGGCTCCTCGGCCCCGCCCCCACCGGCTACGCGATGGCCGTCGCCCGGCGCGCCCCGTTCACCGTCGCCGACCGGGGCCTCGTCGGCGTCACCGCGTCGGCGCTCTCCCTGCTCTTCACCGCCCCCTCGGAGGCGAGCTCGCCGGAGGCGCTCGGCACCGCCGTCGTGGCCGGGCTGCTGCGGCTCCCCGCCCTCGCCCGCGACCTCGCCGCACCCCTCGACCGGGCGGCGGACGTCCGGTGGCGCATCGTCCGCGGCCCCCTCGACGCGCCGCCCGGCTCCCGGGAGACGATCGTCCAGCGGCTGTCGGCGCTGCTCGGGACCCCTTTCGTCGCGCAGGACGGCTCCTCGTTCGTCGCGCTCGTCCCCGAGGACGCGGTGGACGAGCTGCCGCACGCGCTGGACGAGGCGGGCCTGCCCGCGGGGATCAGCCGCCCCCACCCCGCCGCGGACCTCGACCCCGCCTGGGGCGAGGCGGGCGCCGCGCTCGACGCCGCCCGCGTCGGCGGCGCGACCGTGGTCGCGGGAGCCGGCCTCCACGGAGTCATGGCGCTGCTGGACTCCCCGCAGGCGTCCCGGTACGCCGATCGGCTCCTCGCGGGCCTCGACGCGGCCCCGTCCCCGGACCCCGCCCTGCTGGCCGGCACGCTGCGCAGCTGGCTGGCGCACCACGGCAACTGGGACCGCACCGCCGCCGACCTCGGCGTGCACCGCAACACCGTGCGGCACCGCATCCGCCGGATCACCGGGCTGCTGGACCTGGACCTCAACGACCCGGACGTGCGCATGGAACTCTGGTTCGCGCTGCGATGGCGGAGCCAGATCCATTGAACCGGCCGGGACGATACGCACAACCCGCACCTCCGGATGGGGCTGAACGTCCACTTCTGTCGCGCGAGAGGGCTTCCTAGCGTTGGCGCAGCGAGCTCCCGCGGACTCCCGGAGGCGGATGACCATGTCGACACACCCAGGTACCGAACACCCGGGCAGCAACGGCCTTGCGGCGAACGCGATGGGGACGAAGGACCTCGTCTTCACGGTCCTGGCGGCGCTGGCGCCGCTGACCCTGATCGTCGCCGTGGCGCCCTTGCACTTCCTGAAGGGCGGCGCCGCCGTCCCGGGCGCCTACCTGGTGGCGGGCCTCGTGATGGCGCTGTTCGCGGTCGGGTTCATGACGATGAGCCGGTACGTCCGCAACGCCGGGGCGTTCTACGCCGTGATCACACGCGGGCTGGGCCGTCCGGTCGGGTCGGGTGCGGCGACGCTGGCCCTGCTCGCCTACAACACCCTGCAGATCAGCACCTACGGGGCCCTCGGGCTCTACGCCGCGGACACCTTCGACAAGTACACCGGCGTGTCGCTGCCCTGGTGGGTCTTCGCGCTGGTCGCGGTCGTGCTGGTGGCATGGCTCGGCTACCGCGGCATCCACACCAGCGCCCGGATCCTCGGGATCCTGCTCGTCCTCGAGATCGCGGTGCTCGTGGTGATGGCGGTCTGCGTGCTCGCCAAGGGCGGCGCCGGCCAGACGTCCTTCACGTCCTTCTCCCCCGCGACGGTGTTCACGCCGTCCAACGCGGCGATGTTCGCGCTGGTGTTCGGCGCGTTCATGGGGTTCGAGTCCACCGCGATCTTCAGCGAGGAGGCGCGCGGCGGGATCCGGACCGTGCGCCGCGCGACCTACATCGCGGTCGGCTTCATCGCCGTCTTCTACGCGCTGATCACCTGGACGATCGTGCAGGCCGTCGGCGCGAACGGCATCGCCGCGGCCGCCGGCGAGGACACCGCCGGGCTGGTCATCGCGGTGTTCGACCGGTACACCCCGGACGGCGTCTCGGCCGTCATGCAGGTCCTGCTGCTCACCAGCGCCTTCGCCGCGCTGCTGGCTTTGCACAACGCGGCGAACCGGTACCTGTTCGCGCTCGGCCGCGAGGGCCTCATGCCGAAGGCGTTCGGACGCACGCACCCGCGCACGCAGGCCCCGCTCGCGGCCGGCGCGGCGCAGACGGTGGCGGCGGGCGTCGTCGTGGTGCTGTGGGCGGCGTTCGACCTCGACCCCTACCTCCAGCTGCTGCTGTGGGGCAGCGCGATCGGCTTCCTCGGGATCATCGTCCTGTGGGCTCTGTGCTGCCTCGCCGTGGTCTCCTACCTGCGGCGCAACGCTCCCGAGGCGGGCCTCTGGCGCACCCTGATCGCCCCCGGGCTCAGCTTCCTCGCCCTCTGCGTGATCCTCGTCCTCGCGCTCGCCAACGTCTCCCTGCTGACCGGCGCGGGCACGGTGACCAACGCGGTGCTGCTCGGCCTCGGCGTGCTCGCGTTCGCGGGCGGGATCGCCTCGGCGCTGTCGCTGCGCTCGCGGGCCCCGGAACGCTACGCCGTCCTCACCGAGACCGGCGTCGACGAGCCCGCCGAGACGGTCGCCGTGGAGCCCGCATGACCTGGCAGCGCGGTTACCGGGCCCTCGACCTGGCGGCGTCCTGGAACGCCCCCCTGACCCTGCTCGACGACGTGGACGCCTCCTTCGCCGGGGAGCGGACCCTCTACGGCCTGCCCTTCCGCTTCGGCACCGACCTCGACGGGGCGTCCCTCGTCCGGGTGGCGCAGGACGCGCCGGCCGTGATCCCCGTGGACGAGGACTGCCACTGGGTCCTCTTCGCCCACGCCATCGAGGAACCGAGCCTCTTCGAAGGCGCCCCGGTCGGCGAGACCGTCGCCCGCTACACCCTCCGGTACGCCGACGGCGGCGCGGAGAGCGTCCCGGTGCGGCAGCGGTTCGAGATCGGCCCCACCCCGCGGCTGTGGGAGGGCCGCCCCCTCCCGCTGGACTGGGGGCAGACGCCCTTCCTCGCGCTGCCCGACGCGCAGCACCGGCTCATGCACCGCACCTGCGGGCGCTACGACGCGGCCGGGGCCAGGTACGTCGACATCGACGACCCGCAGGCGCGCTCCCCTTACGTCCTGCCCTACCGCTTCTACCTGTGGCCGTGGCGCAACCCGCACCCGGGGCGCCGGGCTTCCGCCATCGAGATCGAATCCGCCGGCCCGGCCGTCCTGATCGGCGCGATCACGCTGAGCCGGCTCGACGAGGAGCCGTTCGGCCGGACCGTCTCCCGCGAGCTGCTCTTCTCGCTCGCCGGCGGATCGGTGGACGACGACGTCGCGGTGACCGTCGACCGCGGCACCGCCACCTACGCCTACCGGACGGTCGACGACGCCAGCCTGTCGACCCCGCCGGCGTGGGGAGGCGCGACCAGCGAGCGCACCGGCTACGTCCGGGTCGCCGCGACACCGTCCGCGACCGTCTCCCTCGACGTCGCCGGCACCGTCGAAGCCCGCTTCACCTGGGGCGACCTCCTCGAACAGGGCCGGATCACCACCGGCGACGGCACCGAGTGGCGGCTGACCGAGCCGGGCCGCGCCTGGATCAAGGGGACGGTCGTCGACGCCGCGACCGGCGAGCCGCTGACCTGCCGCCTGCACTTCCACACGCCCGACGGCGTCCCGCTCGCGCCCTACGGGCACCACGCGCACATCAACTCCGACGGCAACACCTGGAACCTGGACGTCGGCGGCGACGTCCGCCTCGGCCAGCGGACGTACGCCTACGTCGACGGCGAGTTCGAGGGGTGGCTCCCGCACGGGCGGGTCGTCGTCGAGGCCGCGCACGGCTTCGACTACGTCCCGCTGCGCGAGGAACTGACGATCCGGCCGGGGCAGCGGACGCTCGAACTGCGCCTCGAACGCTTCCACGACCCGGAGGCGGACGGCTACGTCGCCGGGGACACCCACGTCCACTTCGTCTCGACGCACGGCGCCGAGCTCGAGGCGCGCGGCGAGGGCGTGCGGGTCACCAACCTCCTGCTGAGCCAGTGGGGCCACCTGCACACCAACGTCGAGGACTTCACCGGGCACCCGCACACCTCCGCGGACGGCGCGACCCACGTCCACACCGGCCAGGAGAACCGGACGGCGATGCTGGGCCACATCAACCTGCTGGGCCTGCGCGAGCCGATCCGCCCCTGGTGCACCGGCGGCGCCGAGGAGTCCGACCTCGGCGGCGGCCTGGAGACGACCCTCGCCCACTGGGCCGACGAGTGCCACGCCCAGGGCGGGACGGTCCTGCTCGCGCACTTCCCCGTCCCCAACGGCGAGGCCGCAGCCCTGATCGCCACCGGACGGCTCGACGGTGTCGAAATGATCGCCTACGACGACTACAACATCACCCAGTACTACCGCTATCTCAACGCCGGATATCGCCTCACCCTCGTCGGCGGCACCGACAAGATGAGCAGCGAGGTGCCGATCGGCCTCGTCCGCACCTACGCCCGGGTCCCGGACCCGGCGGCGATGGACTACTGGGACTGGTGCGCGGCCGTCCGCTCGGGCGACACCGTCGTCACCAGCGGACCGCACCTGCGGCTGTCGGTCGGCGAGGCCCCGCCCGGTGCGGTGCTCACCGGCACCGGCGGCAGGACCCTGCCCGGCGCGGCGGAGTTCCGCTCGATCTTCCCCATCGACCGCCTGGAGATCGTGGTCAACGGCACGGTCGCCGAGTCGCGGCGCTGGGACGAGCCCGTCCTGGCCGGCTCGCTCGACTTCGACCTGCGTGTCGAGGAATCCTCGTGGGTCGCCGCCCGGTGCTACGGCCCGGGCGACGGCATCGCCCGCCACCGGGACGTCTGGGAGCGGCCCATCATGGCCCACACCTCCCCCGTCTACCTCGCCTCCGGCGACGTGTACCGGCGCACCGACGACGACGTCCTCGCCGAGATGCTGCACCTCATCGACGGCGTCGAAGAGCACATCCGCAGCCGCGCCAGGACCGCCTGGCCGGGCCCGGTCGACCACCGCCACGGGACGTCCGACCACACCCGGTACCTGCTCGCCCCGCTGGACGAGGCCAGGCACGCGATCCGGGCGTCCTCGCGCGGGTCTGGCTGACGAAGCTCCAGCCGGCCGACCTCTACCGCCCCGCGATCGTGCCGCGCGCCGCGGCACCGCCGCGAGCGGCGGAGCGGCCATGGCTCATCGTGAGCGCGACGGCCAGTCCCGCGACCGAGAGGCCGGCGGCGAACAGGAAGGCGATGGAGACACCGTCACCGGTGTAGGAGGCCGCGCCATTGCGGCCGGCGGCGCCCCCGATGCCAGGGACGGTGCCGCTCTGGTGCACGGTGGCCGGCAGACGGTGCGCGGCGAGCACGGCGCCCAGCACGGTGACGCTGAGCGCGGCGCCGAGCTGACCGCAGACCGCCAGCAGACCGGTGCCGGTGCCGCTGTGCGCGGCTGGGACGGCGTCCAGGACGAGGTTGGAGACCGCTGCGAAGTAGAGCCCCTGCCCGATGCCGACGCATGCGGCTACCAGCAGGAACTGCCAGCGGTGCCCGGGGAGCGCGCTGAGGGCCGTTGCGGCCAGCCCGTAGGCCGCCAGGCCGGGGATCAGCACCAGGCGTGGCCCGTGCCGGCGCGCGAGCAGCCCGCCGACCGGGCCGAAGACCATCGCGGCCAGCCCCTGCGGGAAGACCCAGCCGGCGGCGGCCAGTGCGGTCAGGCCCTGACCGTAGGCGGTCGCCGCGCCGTGCGGGGTCTGGAGCATCTGCGGGACGAGGTAGCCGATCGCGCCGAGCACGGCCATGCCGCAGGCCGAGCACAGCAGCGTCGCGCGCAACGCCGGCGAGGCGAGCAGGGACAGGTCCACCGCGGGCGACGCGGTGCGGCGCTCCCGCCAGGTGAACGCGGCGAACATGACGCCGGCGGCGGCGAACGAGCCGAGCGTGCCGCCTGCCAGCCACCCGGAGCGGGCGCCGACCCCGATCCCGGCGAGCAGGCAGGCCGCGGCGGCGCCCAGCAGCAGCGCGCCCGCCGCGTCCAACCGGCGCGGGCGGCGCATCGGCGATTCGGGCACGATCACGATGAGGGCGGGGAGCAGCAGGACCACCAGCGCGAGCAGGAACCAGAACACGCCTCGGAAGCCGAAACCGTCCACCAGCGCACCGCCCAGGAACGGCGCGGCGATGCCGCTGACTCCGACTCCGGTGGAGACGAATCCCAGAGCGAGCGGTACGGACCGGGCCGGGAAGACGTCCCGGACGAGTGAATAGGCGACGGACAGGACGCCCCCCACGACGCCCTGCAGCATGCGGCCGAGCAGTAGGACGGGCAAGGAGGGCGCCGTCGCGCACACCAGCGAGCCCGCGGCGAACGCCACCGAGCAGCCGACCAGAACGCGTTTCTTGCCGACCACGTCGGCGAGGCGGCCGATGAGCGGGATGGACACGACGGCGGCGAGGTTGACCAGGGTCACGGCCTTGTCGATGTGGTCGGGGCCGAACGTCGCCGACATCGACCGGATCGCCGGGTAGACGAGGGCCAGTTCCAGCGGCGCTGTCTCGGTGATCAGTACGAGGACCACCAGGATCGCCACCAGCCGGGCGCGCGAGTGCGGCTCGCCCCGCCGGTCCGCCGCGTACCCGTTCCGTTCCCGGCGGATCATCGCGGCAGGTCCTCGCGGCCGGGACCGCCGCCGTCCCCCCGGCGAGGCCGCGCGGCCGTCAGCGCCTGCTCGGCGCGCGTGACCGCCTCACGATAGATCCCGCGAGCCTGGAAGGAGGTCTCGGCCGCCAGGCGCATCGCGAACAGGTCGGCGACGCAGCGGTGGGCGCCGGCGTCGCCGGGGTCGGCCAGCGCCGCCCATTCGGCGAGATGGCACGCCAGCGGGAGGTCGTCACCGGCCAGGGCGCGGGCGCGGTCGACGACGGGGCCGGCTCCGCCGGCCAGCGCCACGAACTCGCGGGCCTGCTCGGCGACCGGCGCCGCCAGGAGGTTGGCCGGCCGCCGGTCCCACCAGCCGCCGTACAGCCTGATCAGGTTGCGGACGATGAACTCGGGCCGGTCGTGGTAGGGCCGCAGGTAAGGCTTGGCGGCCAGGTCCGCCGGGAGCCGCAGCCCGTGGACGATCTCCTCCGGGGTCCGGCCGGCGTTGAGGGCGTCGATCGTGTAGTCGATGATGTGCCTCAGCAGTGCGGCGAGGTCCAGCCAGCGTTCGCGGATCGCGTCGGCGCCCGTGACCGGCATGCCGTGGCCGGGGACCATGGCCGCGGTGCCCAGCGCGGCCATCTCCTCGGCGGCGTCCGCCCAGTCCTCGGCGTAGCGCTGCACCTTCTGCGGGTTGCCGGCGTTCGGGCACACGCTCACCCACAGATCCCCCGGGCACAGCAGGCCGCGCCCGGGAAGCCACACCCAGGTGCAGTCGTCGGTCTCGCCCTTGGCGTGGCGCAGGTGGATCTCCTCCCCGCCCAGCCGCAGTGCCAGCCGGTCGTCGTACACGGTGTCGGGCCGGTGGAAGTCGGCCGCGGTCTCGGGCCACCATGTCCGGGGTCCTCCCGACTGCCGCGCATTGATCTCGGAATTCAGTTCGCTGGTGCGTTCGTACCTGCGGAAACGCTCGACCAGGTTGCGGTGCGCGACGATCCTCGGCGCCGCGCCCTCGGCCAGCCAGGGGCCGAGGCCGAACGCGTGGTCGATGTGCCCGTGCGTGTAGACGACCAGGGCGAGCGGCGCGGAGGTCACCTCCCGGACGAGGGCGCGAAGCCGGTCGGCCTCGTTGCGCATCCCGGTGTCGATCAGGACGAGCCCCTCGGACGTCTCGATCACCCCGACGTTGACGACGCCGGCGCACACCGACCACGCGCGGGGCGCCACCTCGATCGCCCTGCCGGCGGGCTCGGACCACACATCGAACAGCGGCCCCATCGTCTCCCGGACACGCGACACGTCCATCCCCACTCCTTAAGACGAGGTGACTTAATTAAGTCGCAGTGTCTTATCATGGGAGCGTGACCGTCAAGAGCGATGCACGTATGAGAATCCTGATCGCCGCCGAGCGGCTGTTCGCCGAGCGCGGCATCACCGACGTCTCACTCCGTGAGATCGGCGCGGCGGCCGGCCAGCGCAACAACTCGGCCGTGCAGTACCACTTCGGCGACAAGGAAGGGCTGCTCAAAGCGCTCTACGAGCACCGTCTCGCTCCCCTGAACCGCCGCCGTCTGGAGCTGCTCGACGAGATCGAAACCGAAGACCCCCGCGATGAACTCCTCCGCCTCGTCAGGGCGTACGTCCACCCCCTCATCGAGCAGGCACGGCATGGGCGGAGTCACTACGCCCGCTTCGTCAGCCGCTACGTGGCGGCCGGACACCTCCCCGCCGAGCCGTTCGGCCGAGAGCATCTCAGCGGCGTCACCCAGATCATGGGACGCATCGAGGCGCACATGGGCGACCTGCCCTCACCCCTGCGGCACGAACGCCTGCGCATGATGCAACTGCTGGTCACCTCCGTCGCGGCCGACCTCGAACGCCGTGTCGAACAGCACCAGATCACACCGGACCACGCCGGCCTCGTCGCCCGCGAACTCGTCGAGACCACCGCCGGCCTCGTCGGCCAGAGCGCCGGCACCGAGCGTTGATGCGGAAGCACCGCATGGCGCCGGTCGGCCGTCACGCTCAGCGGGTGCCGGCGGGCGGCGGGGCTTCGGGGAGTGCCAGGGTGCCGTCGAGCCGCCGGGGCAGCCGCCACGGGCCGTCGTCGCGGAGGGCCGGCGGCAGGAGCGGCGGCGGGCAGTTCTGGTAGGTGACGGGGCGCAGGAAGCGGGCGATGGCGGCCGTGCCGACCGAGGTCGTGGTGGGCGCGGTGGTGGCCGGGTAGGGGCCGCCGTGCTGCTGCGCCCAGCCGACGGCGACGCCCGTGGGGTAGGCGTCGAAGACGAGGCGTCCCGCACGGTCGCGGGCGATCGCGGCAAGGCGCGCGGCGAGGCCGGCCTCGTGGGGTTCGCTGTGCAGGGTCACCGTGAGGCTGCCGGGGGCGGAGGCGAGGGCCTCGGCCAGTTCCTCCTCGCCGGTGTACTCCAGGACGACGGTCAAGGGGCCGAAGCATTCCTCCAGCAGGAGTTCGGACGAGCCGAGCAGGGAGACCGGGCCCGCCATGAGGCGGGCGGCGACCTCGCGGTCCCCGCCCGCGCGTCCGGTCGCGACGGTGCGCAGGCCCGGGATCGACGCGCGTTCGGCGGCGCCGTCGGTGAAGGCGGAGCGGATCGAGTCGCCGAGGAGCGTCTGGGGCGCGAGGCCGCTGAAATGGCCGGCCATCGCGTCGGCGAGACCGGACCCGGCGGGCGCGAGGACGAGGCCGGGCTTCACGCAGAACTGCCCCGCTCCGAGGGTGGCGGAGGCGGCGAGGCCCTCGGCGATCTCCGCCGGCCGGGCCTTCGCCGCGCCGGGCGTCACGACGAGCGGGTTCAGGCTGCCCAGCTCGCCGTAGAACGGGATCGGCTCGGGACGCGCCATCGCCAGGTCGTGCAGGTACCGGCCGCCCCGCACCGAGCCGGTGAACCCGATCGCCTTCACCCGTCCGTCCTGGACGAGCGCGGTGCCCGCGTCGCGTCCGTGGACGAGCTGGACCACGTCCTCGGGGAATCCGGCCGCGGCGGCGCCCGCGCGGAGCGCGCCGAGCGTCAGGACCGAGGTCTCCGGGTGCAGTTCGTGCGCCTTGACGACCACGGTGCAGCCCGCCGCGAGGGCACTGGCGGTGTCGCCGCCGCCGACGCTGAACGCGAACGGGAAGTTCGACGCGGAGAACACGCCGACGACGCCGAGCGGCACGTTCATCCGCCGCAGGTCCGGCCTGGGCGGTACGGCGGACGGGTCGGCGGCGTCGATGCGGACGTCCAGAAACGACCCTTCGCGCAGCACTTCGGCGAACAGGCGGAGCTGCCCGCTGGTGCGGGCCACCTCGCCGGTCAGCCGGGGTCCGCCGAGGGCGGTCTCGGCGTCGGCTGCCGCGACCAGTTCGTCCGTGCGGGCGTCGAGGGCGGCGGCCATCGCGTCCAGCAGCGCGGCGCGGCCGTGGGGCCCCGCCTCGTCGAGGACGGGCAGCAGGTCGGCGGCGCGGCGGCAGACGGCGCCGACCTCCTGCGGTGTGGCCGTCGCGTACTCGGCGCGGTGTTCGCCGGAGCGGGCATCGATGCTGGTCACGGGCATGGGCGTCCTCCAGGTCAGGTCGCCCGGGATGCGGGCGGCGGGCGGCAGCAGCGGCCCGGCCTCGGCGAGCAGCAGCCGGGCGACCTCGATCGCGCCCGCTGCGGTGAAGTGGGTGTCGTCGGCGCTGCCGCGCGGGTAGTTGGGGTGCGGGCCGAGCCACAGGAACAGTTCCTTGGTGGCGTCCGGTCCGAGGACGCGCCAGCGGCGCACACTGGCCGCCTGAAGGTCGATCAGCGGGATCCGATCCGCGGCGGCGAGCGCCTTCATCGCCGCCGGGTACTCGCCGTGCGTGGACGACCCGCCGCGGGTGCGGCGCTCGACGGGCGTCACCAGCACCGGACGCGCCTCGCGCGACCGGGCACCGCCCACATAGCGGCGCAGGTAGGCGGTGTAGGCGCCGTAGGGAGCGCCGAACTTCTCCTGGTCGTGCCTGCCGTCGTTGTGACCGAAGGAGATGAGCAGCACGTCGCCGGCGCCGATCTCGGACATGATCCGATCGTGCATGCCGAGCCGTTCGACCGAGCTGCGCGCGCTCGCGCCCGGATAGGCGGCGTTGACGACCGGGACGTCCAGGAACCGGGCGAGCGCCTGCCCCCATCCGGCCTGCGGCGCCTGGCCGGACGGGTAGTCCGCGGCGGTCGAGTCGCCGGCGAGGAAGATCCTCATTCGGGGGTCCCTTCGGCCAGGTCGCGGGCCTGCTCGGGGGTGAGCGGCCCGTCGGCGACGACGACGGTGACCGCGCGGTGCAGGCTTCCGGGGACGGTCAGCGGCTCGTCCCAGGCCAGGGCCGGTCCGACGCCCGGGTACTCGGCGACGCGGACGAACCACGGGTCGAGCCCGGCGGTCTGGACGAACAGCAGGCTCCACACGTCCGAGGTCAGCGCGAGCCACGGGGTGACGCTGCCGTGCACGGCCTCCTCCCCCGACGCCTCGCCGGTGAAGACGGCGAGGCCGGCCGAGTCCTTGGGCGCGCGCCAGAAGAACCCGCCGTAGCCCGCGCCGGCCCGCCCCTTGCACGCCGAACTCTGCAGAACGAGCGGCCGGCCGGTCCGGCCCGTCAGCGTGAACGCGACGTCCAGCGCCCAGCCCCCCGGCACGGTCCGCGCGGTCAGGGTGCGCTCCTCACCTGCGAGGACGGTGCCGTCCGGGCCGATCCAGTCGAGGGCCTCGGCGTAGCCGCCGTCGATGGGCCGGAGCGTGCGCCGCCGCTGGCGCCCGTGGTTCGGCAGCATCCTCGGGCCTTCACCGCGGATATAGGTGGAGCCGCCCCAGAAGTTCGCCCCGTCGACGTCGGAGATCGCGATTCCGGCCCCGAAGTGGTGGACGTGGTCGTCCGGCTGGACCTCGGTGACGACCGTGCCGCCGAGCGTCCGGACGGGATGCAGGTGCGGGCGCGGCGCGTCGGACGCCTGCAGGTCGCCGCGCTCGGCGTAGACGGCCGTCTCCCGCCCGTCGGCCCGGAGCACCGTCTCCGGCCACGGCGCCGAGACCGGCCCGGGGCCGCCGGGGAAGCCCAGCTCGGAGAGCGTCGCGAGTTCGGCCGCCGCCCGCACGGCCAGGTCCTCGATCCCGGGCAGGACCAGCCGGGTCGGTTCGGCCCGCACGAACCGCGCCTCGACCGGCCGCGGTTCGGGGGCGAGCCGGATCGCGTCGAGCAGCCGGGTGAAGCCGCCGGTGCGGGCGAGCGGCACCAGCAGCTCCGCCTCGTCCCGGACGTGCGCGATGAGGTTGTCGAGCAGGTCGGTCCGGTCGTAGCCGGTCCTGACCCCGCCGGCCTCGATCTCGTCGAGGGTGTAGAAGAGCCGCGCGGAGCGGGTCGCGCCGTGCAGGTGCAGGTACGGCTCGGTGCGCCGGCCGGCGGCGCACAGCGAGACGGTGATCGCGATGACCGTCCCGTCGGCGAGCGTGAGCCGCGCGCTGGAGGTGTCGTCGGACTCGATGCCGTTGGCGCGGTACAACTCCAGCTCGATGCCGGCGATCGACTCGGCCGTGTCCGCGCCGGCGACGGCCAGCGCGGACGCGACCGCGTGCGCGAACGGGTTGGTGAGGGCGCCGTCCATGACGTCGACGCCGTCCAGGCGGCGGCGGCCCGCCCAGGCCGAGCGGGTGTAGTAGCCGAACGGGCGGGTCCACGCCCCGGCGACCCCGATGCCGCGGACCGGCTCGCCGAGCACGCCGCGGGCGGCCGGGATCGCCTCCGATCCGAGGGACTGGAAGCCGACCTGGCAGGCCAGCCCGGTCGCGGCCACCGCCGCGGAGATCGCGGCGAACTCCGGGACCGACGGCGCGGGCGGCTTCTCCAGCAGCACGTGCGCGCCCGCTTCGAGCGCGGCGACGGCCAGCGGCGCGTGCGTGTGGATCGGGGTCGCGATCACTGCGATCTCCGCTCCGGTCTCCCGGACCAGCGCGGGCAGGTCGGCGGAGACCGGCACGCCGAGCCCGGACGGCGGCCGGACGTCGCACACCCCGGCCAGCTCGGCGCGGCCCGCCGCGGCGAGCCGTCCGACGTTGGCCAGGTGGTGGCGCCCGTAGCCGTTGACCCCGGCGACGACGACCCGCACCGGCCTCACAGCGTCCACCTCGTCGGGGCGCCGGTCGCCCGCAGCTCGCCGCCGGCGATCTCCACCGGGGGCGGATCGGCGAGGAGCCCGAGGTCGGTGAGCGAGGCGTCCTCCACCAGCTCCACCATCGCGGGATGGTGCAGCGCGAGCGCGAGCTGCCCGGACAGCTCGGTGAGCAGGTGCGGGTACACCGGCACGTCGAAGACCCGGGCGAGGTCGGCGATGCGCAGGAACGGGGTGATGCCGCCGACCCGCACGACGTTCGGCTGGACGACGTCGCAGGCCCCGGCGGTCAGCAGGTCGCGGAATCCGTGCGCGGTAGCGACGTTCTCCCCCACCGCGATCGGCGTGCCGATGCTCCGCCGCAGCTCGACGTGGGCGGCGACGTCGTCGGCGGGCAGCGGCTCCTCGATCCAGAACGGGTCGAACCGCTCCAGCGCGCGCAGCGCGGTCCGGGCGCGGTGCAGGTCCCAGCGCTGGTTCGCGTCGATCATCAGGGCGGTGTCCGGGCCGACGACCTCGCGGACGGCGGCGACCCGCGCGACGTCCTCGGCGAGCGAGGGCCGGCCCACCTTGATCTTGACGGCGGGGTGCCCGGCGGCGGCCCACCGCGCGGCCTGCGCGGTCAGCTCGTCCAGCGGGTAGTGCAGGTTGACGCCGCTGCCGTAGACGGGGACGGAGTCGCGCCGCGCCCCGAGCACGTCCACGAGCGACCGGCCGCCGCACTCCAGGTCCCACAGCGCGAGGTCGACGCCGGCCATCGCGATCGGGACGATCCCGGACCGTCCGGCCTCGCCGAGGCGGGCCGACAGCCGGTCCCACACCGCGCCGGGATGCGCCGGTAGCCCGGTCACGGCGTCGCGGATGTCGTGCTCCAGCAGCGCCTCGACGGCGGCGGCGCCGATCCGCGGGGTCCAGGAGATCCCGGTGCCGGTCCGTCCGTCGTCGAGCGTGAGCGTGACGAGCAGGACGTGGTTGGCGGGCACGTCCGGGCCCCACGGCCGGGCCAGCGGCACCGGCCGCGACCGCACCGACAGGTCCTTGATCACGGCGGCCTCCTCAGGCGAGCTCGGTGCGCCAGCTGCGCTTGGCGGACCAGCCGAGCAGCCGCTCGGCCTTGGCGGAGGAGAACGCCGGCGACGTCCCGGTGAGGGCCGCGGCGGCCGCCGCGGTCTCGGGGAAGAAGCGGGGCAGCAGCTCGGCGAGCGGTTCGCGGGCGAGCGCGTCGCCGGCGCCGGCGAAGAACACCTCGCCGTTGCGCTCCAGGTCGGGCAGCCGGGCGAGGAGCGCGCCGACGAACTCGCCGGCGTCGCGGGCGTCGAGGTAGTTGAACAGCGAGACGCTGCCGATCTCGGGCCGGTCGAGGCGCTCGCGGAGGGTGTGCCCCGACTGGGTCGGGGCGCCCTCCCACTCCTCCGGCGCGACGATGAAGCACGGGCGGACCGCGGCCATCCGCGTGCCGGATCCGGCCCGCGCGAACGCCTGCATGGTCTGCTCGGCGACCAGCTTGGACAGGCTGTAGACGTTCCAGGGCCGCGGCGGGTGCTCCTCGTCCAGCGGGAGGTAGCCGGGGGTCCAGCCGCCGGGCGCGCCGTAGCCCATCACGGTCGGGCTGCTCGCGACGACGAGCTTCGGCACGCCCAGCGCCACCGCGGCGGCGCAGACGTTGAAGGCGAGCGAGGTGTTGACCCGGAAGATCGTGGCGTCCGTCCGGCCGAAGGGCACCGCGATGGCGGCGAGGTGGACGACCGCGTCCGGCCGGAACCGGGCGATGGCCGAGTGGGTCTCGCCCAGGTCGGTGAGGTCGGCCGGTAGGGTTTCGGCGGCGTCCCGGGGGGTGCCGGGGGCGCTGTCGACGCCGACGACCTCGTGTCCGGCGGCCGCCAGCGCGCCGACGACGCTGCGGCCCATCCGGCCCGCGCTTCCGGTGACGAGCACTCTGCTCACCGCTCGAACCTCCTGAGGGGGTGCTGCAAACAGTTGCAGCAAACAATCGCCCTCGCTGGGCCGTCCCGTCAAGGTAACGGCGCTCGACCAGGACAAACGGTGGCAGCGATCATCGATATTGTGCAAACGGTTGCGTTAAGGTGTGTGACATGGCAGTGACTATCCGGGACGTCGCCCATGCCTGCGGCGTGCACGTGTCGACGGTGTCGCGGACGTTCTCCGCGCCGCAGATGGTGAACGCCGAGACCCGGACCCGGGTCCTCGCGGCGGCCGAGCAACTCGGCTACCGGCCGAACCGGGCGGCCCGGTCGCTCACCACCGGCCGGACCGGCAACCTCGGGCTGATCGTCGCGGACCTGGCGAACCCGTTCTTCCCGCCGCTGATCAAGGCCGCGCAGGCCGCCGCCCGCGCCCAGGACTACCACCTGTTCGTCGCCGACACCGACGAGGACCCCGCCGAGGAGCAGGACCTCGTGCTCGCCTTCTCCAAGCAGGTCGACGGCATCGTGCTGTGCAGCCCCCGGCTGTCGAACAAGGCGCTCGGCAAGCTCGCCGAGACGATCCCGTTCGTGCTGGTCAACCGGCGGATGCGCGGGGTGCCGACGGTCGTCATGGACGTCGCGCACGGCGCCCGCACCGCGATGGAGCACCTCGCCGGCCTCGGCCACCGCCGCGTCGCGCTGGTGTCGGGGCCCGCCGGGTCCTGGACCAGCGGCGAGATCCGCCGGGCCGCCACCGACATGCCCGGCGTCGAGACGGTCGTCTTCGGCCCGAACGCGCCCACCGAGCAGGGCGGCGTCGCCGTCGCCGGGCAGGTCGCCGACGCGGGGGTGACCGGCGTGCTCGCCTACAACGACCTCGTCGCGATCGGCCTCATCGAGGGCCTGGAGGAGCGGGGCGTCCGGGTGCCCGGCGACGTCAGCGTGATCGGCATCGACGACAGCGTCACCGGCCGCCTGCACCGGCCCAAGCTCACCACGGTCGCCATGCCCACGGCCGACGCCGGGCGCATGGCCGTCGACCTGCTCGTCCGGTCGATGAGCGCCGCCACCGTCCTGGACACCCACCTCGTGGTACGCGAGTCCACCGCACCCCCGAAAGGATCGCCATGACGCTGCCTGACACCGCCTTCGGCATCACCCCCGCGGGCGAGAAGGTCGAACGGCACGTGCTGGACAACGGAACGCTGCGCGCCGCCGTCCTCACCTACGGCGCGACGCTCCAGCGGCTGCGCGTCGCCGACGGCACCGACGTCGTGCTCGGCCTCGGCACGCTCAATGACTACCTGCACCGCAGCCGCTACTTCGGCGCGGTCGTCGGGCGGTACGGCAACCGCATCGCCCGCGGCCGGTTCACCCTCGACGGCCGGGAGCACCGGCTCGCCGCCAACGACGGAGAGCACGCGCTGCACGGCGGCGTCCGCGGCTTCGACAAGCGGGTGTGGCGGACCGAGTCGGCCGGCCCCGCGGAGGTGGAGCTGAGCCTGGTGAGCCCGGACGGCGAGGAGGGCTACCCGGGCGAGCTGGCGGCGCGGGTCCGCTACGTCCTGGACGGCGACGCGCTGCGGCTGGAGTACCGGGCCACGACCGACGCCCCGACCGTCGTCAACCTGACCAACCACTCGTACTTCAACCTGGCCGGGTCCGGCGACGTGCGCCGGCACGTGGTGGCGATCGAGGCCGACCGCTACCTGCCGGTGGACGAGGGGAAGATCCCGACCGGAGAGCTGGCGCCGGTCGCCGGGACGCCGTTCGACTTCACCGTCCCCACCCGGGTGGACGCGCGCCGCGACGGCCGCTACGACCACTGCTTCGTGCTGCGCGGCGGGGCGCGGGTGAGCGACCCGGCGAGCGGCCGCTCGATGGAGGTCGCGACGACCGAGCCGGGCGTCCAGTTCTACACCGGGCACATGCTGGACGGCGTCGCCACGCCGTTCGGGCCGTTCGCGGGCCTGTGCCTGGAGACCCAGCGCTTCCCGGACGCGCCGAACCGGCCGGCGTTCCCGTCGGCGGTGCTGCGGCCCGGAGAGGAGCGCGTGTCGGTCACCACCTACCGCTTCAGCCATGCCCACGACTGCAATCGGTTGTAGTAACGAGTGAACAGGTCAGTCCGTCCTGGCAGCGATGCTTTGCGGCCAAACGTGCTCTGACCTTGTCTTATTCGATTGCGGTTCGACTGCGGACGTGAGGCATCTCACTGCAAAGGGTTGACGTCATCGCCGAGATGGCTATAAGAAAGCGCTATCTCACACCCACCCGACGACCGAAGGGCCAGTGATGACGCTGAGGCCCGTTGAGGCCAGTACGGCGACGGGGACGGCCGAGCCCTCGGTCACGTCCGCCGAGCGGGCGGGCGGACGCCGCCCCCGCCGCCGCAAGAGCTCCCGCGCGCGGTCGCAGGCATGGGCCGGCTACCTGTTCCTGGCCCCCTGGTTCATCGGGCTGTTCGCCATCACGCTCGGCCCGATGCTCGCCACGCTCTACCTGTCGTTCAACGACTACAGCATGCTGACGCCGCCGCACTGGGTCGGCCTGCACAACTACGACAAGATGTTCACGGCCGACGACCGGTTCGTGCACTCCCTCAAGGTCACGACGATTTACGTCGTCGTCTCGGTCCCGCTCCAGCTCGCCTTCGCGCTCGGGCTGGCGATGGCGCTGGACAAGGGGCTGCGCGGGCTGTCGTTCTACCGGTCGGTCTTCTACCTGCCCTCACTGCTCGGCGGCAGCGTGGCGATCTCGATCCTGTGGAAGAAGATCTTCGGGACCGACGGGATCGTCAACACGTTCCTCGGCTGGTTCGGCTACCACGGCGAGGGCTGGGTCACCAGCCCCGACACCGCGCTGTGGACGCTGATCATCCTGCACGTCTGGACGTTCGGCGCCCCGATGGTCATCTTCCTGGCCGGGCTCCGCCAGATCCCGCGGGACCTGTACGAGGCGGCCCGGGTGGACGGCGCCGGCCGCTGGCGGCGGTTCCGCTCGATCACGCTGCCGCTGCTCACCCCGATCATCTTCTTCAACGCGGTGCTGGAGCTGATCAAGTCGTTCCAGTCCTTCACGCAGTCGTTCGTCATCAGCGGCGGGAACGGCGGGCCGGTCGACTCGACCCTCTTCTACACGCTCTACCTCTACATCAAGGGCTTCAAGAACTACGAGATGGGATACGCGGCCGCCATGGCGTGGGTGCTCCTGCTCATCATCGGGGCCCTGACCGCCGTCAACTTCCTCATGTCTCGATTCTGGGTCTTCTATGGCGACGAAAAGTAAGCGCGCGCCGGTGCTGTTCCGGCCCGCGTCGCGACTGACCAGGCACGTGCTGCTGATCGTGTTCGGGCTGTTCATGCTCTACCCGCTGCTCTGGATGATCTCCAGTTCGGTCAAGCCGGAGAACCTGATCTTCCGCGAGCCGGGCCTGCTGCCGCACGACGTCACCGGCGCGAACTACTCCGGCGGCTGGCACGCGCTCAAGCACTCCTTCGGCTACTACCTGTGGAACTCCGCGGTCATCACCGTGCTCGCGGTCGTCGGCAACCTGGTGGCCTGCTCGCTGGCGGCCTACGCCTTCGCGCGGCTGGAGTTCCCGCTGAAGAAGCTGTGGTTCACCGTCATGCTGCTGTCGATCATGCTGCCGCACCACGTCACCGTCGTGCCGCAGTACATCATGTTCAGCAAGATCGGCTGGATCAACACGATATGGCCGATCGTGGTGCCGAAGTTCCTCGCCACCGACGCGTTCTTCATCTTCCTCATGGTGCAGTTCATCCGCACCCTGCCGCGCGAGCTGGACGAGGCCGCCGCGATCGACGGCGCCGGCCACTGGCGCACGTTCGTGCAGGTCATCCTGCCGCTGTGCGTGCCCGCGCTGGCCACCACCGCGATCTTCACGTTCATCTGGACGTGGAACGACTTCTTCACCCAGAACCTCTACCTCACCAATTCCGACAACCTCACCGCGCCCGTCGCGCTGCGCCAGTTCCTGGACTCCAGCGGGGAGTCGTCCTGGGGGCCGATGTTCGCGATGTCGATCGTCTCGCTCGGCCCGATCTTCGGCTTCTTCCTGGCCGGCCAGAAATACCTCGTCCGCGGAATGGCGACCACCGGTTTCAAATAGCCCCCCGCTTCCTCCCCACCCCCTGTCCGGAGGTACGAACAATGAAACGCATCCTGGCGGCCACCGCCCTCGCCGTGGTGGCGGTCTCGGCCACCGCCTGCGGAGGCGGCGACGACGGCGGATCCGGCGGCAAGACCAAGCTCGTCTTCTCCTACTGGGGCAGCGACTCCCGGCAGAAGCTGACCGAGTCGGCGATCGCCGCCTTCGAGAAGAAGAACCCGGCGATCGACGTCGAGGGCGACTTCTCCGACTTCGACAGCTACTACGAGAAGCTCGCCACCAAGACCGCGGCCGGGGACGCCCCGGACGTGATGTCGATCGAGATCCGCGGCCTCGCCGAGTACGCGGGGCGCGGCGCCCTGGCCGATGTCAAGGGCAAGGTGAACACGGCCGATCTCGACCAGAGCGTGCTCAAGGCCGGGCAGCTGGACGGCAAGCAGTACGCGGTCCCGACCGGCGTCAACACGTGGCCGATGATCGTCAACAAGGACCTCCTGAAGAAGGAGGGCGGGAAGATGCCCGACGACAAGTCGTGGACCTGGGACGACTACATCGCGGCGTCCCAGCAGATGACGCAGAAGAGCGGCGAGCAGGTCTGGGGCACCGAGTACAACGAGAACCCGGCGTTCCTGCAGGTCTTCGCCGGGCAGCGCGGTGAGCCGTTCTACGCGAACGGTAAGGTCGGGCTGTCCGAGCAGACCATCAAGGACTGGTGGGCGCTGCTCCAGAAGATCATCGCCACGAAGGCCGGGCCCGGCGCCGCCAAGATGCTGGAGACCGGCACCAAGCCCGACCAGGCGCTGCTCGCCACCAACAAGAGCGTGTACGGCAGCTGGTGGAGCAACCAGCTCGACGCGCTGTCCAAGGGCTCCGGCCAGGACCTGGAGCTGCTGCGGATGCCGAAGGCGCCGGGCGCGAGCGCGTCCGGGATGTTCCTGCAGCCGGCGATGTACTACACGATCTCGTCCCGGACCAAGCACTCCGCCGCCGCCGCGAAGTTCATCGACTTCATGGTCAACGACCCCGAGGCCGGCGCGATCGTGCTCAGCGACCGCGGCCTGCCCACCAACGCCAAGGTCCTCGCCGCGGTCAAGGGCAAGCTGTCCCCCGCCGACCAGAAGGTGGCGGCCTTCATGGACTCGATCAAGGGTGAGCTGAGCCCGATCGTGATCCCGCCCAAGGGCGCGACGGAGATGGAGGACATCCTCAAGCGCGCCACCGACTCGGTGCTGTTCGGCAAGGCCAAGCCGGACGACGCGGCCAAGACCTTCCTGTCCGAGGCGAACGGCGCCCTGACGAAGTAGGCCCGAGCCGTGCGGCCCGCTGACCGCGCCGGGCCGCACGGCGCCACCCCCCACGGGAGTCCCCGCTCATGCGATACGCCTTCGTCGGGCTCGGCCACCGGGCGCAGATGTACGTCGACGCGCTGCTCGGCGAGTGGAGCGACACCGGCGAGATCGCCGCGCTCTGCGACCCCAACCGGACCCGCCTGTCCTACCACCTCGACCGCATCGGCCGCGACGTGCCGTGCTTCGCGCCGGAGGAGTTCGGCGCGATGCTCGAACTCGCCGACGCCGTCGTGGTCGCCACGGTCGACGCGACCCACGCCCGCTACGTCGTCGCGGCGCTCGACGCGGGCAAGGACGTCGTCGTCGAGAAGCCGCTGTGCACCACCGCCGAGGACTGCGCGGCCATCGCCGACGCCGCCGAGCGCGGCACCGGCCGCCTCGTCGTCACCTTCAACTACCGCTACTCGCCGCGCAACAGCGCCGTCCGGCGGCTGATCGCGGACGGTGCGATCGGCGAGGTCACGTCGGTGCACTTCGACTGGTCGCTCGACACCATCCACGGCGCCGACTACTTCCGCCGCTGGCACCGCGACAAGGCGAACTCGGGCGGCCTTCTGGTGCACAAGTCCACCCACCATTTCGACCTGGTCAACTGGTGGATCGACGATGCCGCCGCGTCCGTCTACGCGCAGACGTCCCTGCGCTTCTACGGCGCCGGGAACGCCCGCGCGCGCGGGCTCACCGACCGGCCCGGCAGGGCGCGGGACGCCCCGGGGCTCGGCACGGACCCGTTCCTGCTCGACGTGTCCGCAGACCCGCGGCTCAAGGCGCTCTACCTGGACGCCGAGCACGAGGACGGGTACCTCCGCGACCAGGACGTGTTCGGCGAGGGCATCACCATCGACGACAACATGGCCGTCCTCGTCCGCTATGAGAGGGGCGCGCTGCTCACCTACTCCCTCAACGCGCACGCGCCCGCCGAGGGATACCGGGCCGTCTTCAACGGGACCGCCGGGCGGCTGGAGCTGGACGTCGTCGAGCGGGCGTGGACGCCGCCGCATGCCGCCATCGACCCGACCGCGTCCGGGAAGGAGCACGCCGCGGGCGCGTCGGAGCGGCTCGTCCTGCACCGGCACTGGCGCGAGCCCGAGGAGATCACGATCGAGCGGGGCGCGGGCGCGCACGGCGGCGGCGACGCCCTGCTGCTGGACGACGTGTTCCGCGGCCCGTCGGACGACCCGCTGGCGCGCCAGGCGGGGTACCGGGCGGGCGTCGCGAGCGTGATGATCGGCGTGTCGGCCGGACGGTCCGCGGCGACCGGCGCCCCCGTCGCCCTCACGGCCGGCGGTACGCGGCAGGCGGGCTGATGCTCGGGGAGTTCGCGGGCCTGGCGGGGATCGCCGCGCGGGACCTCGGCCTGTTCCCGCCGCCGGGCCCCGGCCTGCCGGTCCGGCTGCGCGACGCGCTCGGCGTCCTGGAGTTGCGGGCCTCGGACGTCCGGGTCGAGCGCCGGTGGACCGACGGGGACCTGGCCGGCGAGGAGCTGTCGTGGACGGTCGGGTTCGGCCCCCGCACGCGTGCCTTCCTGCTGCGTCCGCGCGGTGCCGCGGGGCCGCTGCCGGGCGTCGTCGCGCTGCACTGCCATGCGGGCATGAAGTGGGCGGGCAAGGACAAGATCGCCGACGGTCCGGACCCGCCCGCGCCCGAGGTCGTCCGGCTGCGCCGCGACATCTACGGTGGCCGCGCCTACGCGAACGAGCTGGCCCGCCGGGGTTTCGCGGTGCTGTGCCACGACGCCTTCGCGTGGGGCGCCCGCCGCTTCCCGCTGCCGCTCGCCCCCGGCCCGGACGCGACCGAGCCCGGCCGCTACGACCGCGCGGCACGCGACCACGAGCACGTCCTCGCGAAGGCGTGCACGGTCCTCGGCACGTCGTTCGCCGGGGTGCTCGCCTCCGAGGATCTCGCGGCGGCGGCCTACCTGCGGTCCCGCGCCGACGTCGCGTCCGTCGCCGCGATCGGACTGTCGGGCGGCGGGGCGCGGGCCGCGCTGCTGGGCGCGCTCGACCCCCGCGTCGGCGCGGTCGCCGTGGCCGCGATGGTCTCCTCGTTCCGGGACCTCCGCGACGAGCACGTGGCCGCCCACTCCTGGATGCTGTTCCCGCCGGGCCTGACCCGGCTGGCCGACTGGCCCGGCGTGGTGGCCTCCCGCGCACCTCGCCCGCTGATGGTCCTCTACGCCGCCGCGGACCCGCTCTTCCCCGCCGAGGGGATGCGCCGGGCCCACCACCAGATCACCGAGTCCTACCGGGACGCGCCCGGCCGCTATACCGGGACCTTCTTCGACGCCCCCCACCGTTTCGACGTCCCCATGCAGGAAGCGGCGTTCGCCTGGCTCGCCGACAACGCCGGCGGCGCCTAGATCGCGGGCGTCACACGGTGCGGACCGTCACGCCCGCGGCGGCGAGTTCCGCGACGCGGTCGCCAGGGGCCGAGTCGTCGGTGACGACGGCGTCCAGGTCGGAGGCGGGGCCGACGAACGCGAGCGCGGTGCGGGAGAGCTTGGCGGCCTCGGTGACGGCGATGACGCGGCGGGCGGAGGCGATCGCGGCGCGCTTGGCGGCGGCGTCCTCCAGGTCGTGGGCGGTCAGGCCGTCGGCCGCGGTCAGCCCGCAGCAGCCGATGATCGCGGTGTCGAAGCGCAGCGCGCGCAGCGACGCCTCGGCGAGCGGGCCGGTGAGCGCCAGCTCGCCGGGACGCGGCCGGCCGCCGGGGACCAGCAGCGTCAGCCGGGGCGCGGCGGCGAGCGCGTTGACCGCGTGCAGGGACAGCGGCATGACGGTCAGCCGCCGCGGCTCCAGCGCCCGCGCCACCTCCAGGCACGTGGTGCCGCTGTCGAGGACGACGGACTCGCCGTCGGCGACGAGCGCGGCGGCCTCGGCGGCGATGCGGCGCTTGGCCTCGGCCTCCTCGTGGACGCGCACCGCGAACGGCGGCTCCTCGCCGCGCAGCAGCAGGGTCCGCGCGCCGCCCCGGTAGCGTTCGAGGACGCCCTGGGCGGCGAGGTGGTCGAGGTCGCGCCGGATGGTCATCTCCGAGGCGCCGGTGAGCCCGGCGAGCTCCGCGACGCCGACGCTGCCGGCGTCGCGCACCGCCTCGGTGATCCGCCGCAGCCGCTCCGTGTCCGCCATACCCGCGATCGAACACCATCGATGTTCGGAATACAAGGTTTTGGTGCGGCGAAATGTTCGTTATGTTCGCGTTATGGTGCGAACGCTACGGGCGGGCCGGATGGCCACCTTCGTCTACTTCGGCCTGTCCGGCTTCCTGCTCGGGATGTGGGTCGTGCACATCCCCAGCATCGAGCACCGGACGGGGATCGACCACGCCGCGCTGGGCCGGCTCCTGCTGCTCCTCGGCGCCGGCTCCTTCGCGGGCATGCAGGCCATCGGGCCGCTGACCGACCGCTTCGGCGCGCGCCGCGTCGTCCCGGCCGGCGCCGTCCTGAGCAGCGTCGCCGTCGTCGGGCCGGGGCTGGCGCCGAACGCCTGGACGCTCGGGGCGGCGCTGGCGGTGCTCGGCGCCTGCAACGGCGGCGGCCTGAACGTGGGCATGAACGCCCACGCCGTCCAGGTGGAGCGCGGGTACGGGCGGCCCGTCATGTCGGCGTTCCACGCGACCTACTCCATCGGCGGCGTGCTCGCCTCGCTGGTCGGCGCGGCGACGCTCAGCGCGGGCGTGCGCCCGGCGGTCACCCTCGCCGCCGTCGCCGTCCTCGGCGCGGCCGTCGCCGTGGCCGCCGCGCCCGCGCTGCTGCCGCCCGAGCGCGCCCGCGAGGCCGGCGCCGCGCGAGCGCGCCGCCGGGTCCCCTGGCGGATCTGGGCGCTCGCCGCGCTCGCCCTGATGATCATGCTGTGCGAGGGCGTGGCCAACGACTGGAGCGCGCTGCACCTGCGCCGCGTCCTGGACGCGTCCCCGGGCACCGCCGCGCTCGCCTACGGCGCCTTCGCCACCACGATGACGATCGGCCGGCTGCTCGCCGACCGGGTGGCGGCGCGGCTGGGCGCGGCCGCCGTGCTGCGCTACGGGGCGTCCGTCGCCGCGCTCGGCATGACCGCCGCCGCCCTGTCCCCGTGGATCGCGCCGGCGCTGGCCGGATGGGCGGTGTTCGGGGCGGGGCTGTCCGGATGCGTGCCGCAGCTCTTCAGCGCCGCCGGGCACGCCGACCGCGACGCCGCCGGTGTCAACGTCTCCCGCGTCGCGGGCATCGGCTACCTCGGCATGCTCGCCGGGCCCGCCGCCATCGGGGCGCTGACCGGCGCGATGCCGCTGAACCTCACGTTCTTCCTGCCCGTGGCGTGCTGCGTCGCCGCAGCGGCCGCGGCCGGGATCCTGCGTACGCGTCCCGGCGCCGTCCCGGAACCGGCCGTGGACGCGGCGGGCGGCCGGGCCGAAGGGCGCTGCGGCTAGAGCCAGCCGCCGATGCTGCGGTTCTGCGAGACGGCGGTGTCGAACGCGAGCGGGCACGCGAGGACGAGCGTCCGCATCGGCTCCTGCAGCGGCGCGTACATCCGCAGGACGTAGCGGTCGGCGCCCGTGAACATCTGCGACAGCAGCTCGCCCATGCCCTCGAAACCGCGCTGGATGCGGGCGATCTCCTGTTGCTGCCAGTCGGTGACCCGGCCGCTGAGCAGCTCGTAGTAGCCGAGCTGCCGCTCCTGCGCGTCCAGGATCTCCCAGCCGCGCATCGCCCGCTTGCGCAGGTGCCCGATGAGGCCGCCCTGGGCCGCGAGCACCTGCATCACGGGCGTGCCCATGAACCCGTACGGCTTGTAGAAGTGGAAGTACGGCATGCCGTCCGGGCGGAAGATCGTCAGCTTCCGCTCGGCCTTCGTCTGGCTCCCCTGGTTGACGACGCGCAGCGCCTTCTTCGCCCCGCTGACGCCCTGCTCCCGGACGTGCGCGGCGGGCTGCCCCTGCGGGCTCCAGATCGTGTAGTTGGCCTCCGTCGAGAAGAACTGCGCCGGCTGGTCGTAGACGAGGATCGGCGAGCCGTACAGGTCGGCGGGAGCGCCGCCGTACTGCGCGGGCGGCTGCTGCTGCGGGTATCCGCCCTGCTGAGGGGGCGGGTAGCCGCCCTGCTGAGGGGGCGGGTATCCGCCCTGCTGCTGCGGCGGATACGCGGGCTGCTGCTGCGGGTACGCCGCGGGCGCGTACCCGTTCGGCGGGTAGGCGGGCTGCTGCGGCGCGTACGGCGGAGCGGGCGGCCCGCCGGGCGCCGGGGCGCCGTAGCCTCCCGGCCCGTAGCCGGGCTGGTACGGGCCGCCGGGGCCGGGCGGGGAGGGAGGCGGGGGGTAGCCCATGGAGGCTCCTGTACGAGGCGGTCAGCGCGAGGGGTCAGGCGACACGATAGCGCCGCCATCTCGCATTATCCGCGCGTTTCCCGGACGAACCGGGCCCGCGCCCGCCGTCCGTTTCCGGACGTGCGGCGGGCGCGGGCCCACGGGCCCCGTCAGCAGCCGTCGGTCTGCGTTCCTGGCCGCGGCTTCGGCATCCGGTCGACGATCTCGGTGCTCACCACGGCGCTGGCGAACAGCACCGAGCCCCGCGCCCCGAGCTGCTCGCTGGAACGGGTGACGACGTCCCGGTCGCCCAGGTACCGGTGGGTCGCGGGGTCGAAGACGAGCTCCTCGCGGACGCCGTCCTGGGTGCGGGTGATCGCGACGCCGTGCCGTCCGGCCGCGTCCACCGAGTCGGCCCGCAGCCGGACGCCGCGGATCTTGGCGATGGCGCGGAACAGCGCGGCGCGCACCCGCGGCGGCGCCGGCCGGCCGATCAGGTCGGTGGCGGTGTTCCACTGCCGCTCGGCCCGCCCGCCGTCCCCGTTGCGCGCCAGCAGGCGCAGGAGGGCGTCCGGGTCCGCCGGGAGGTCGCCGAGGTAGGGCCGGTCGATCGGCGCCCCCTGCCCGCAGGGCGCGATGACGCTCTCGCCGTCCGGCGGGATGTGCTCGCCGGGCCGCGGCCGGATCGAGTTCTTCAGCCGGACGAAACCGGGCTTCGTGCCGTCCACCGAGATCCAGGACTGGTTGCGGTCCTTGTACCAGCGCCCGTTGTTCATGACCCGGCGCAGCTCGACGAGGTCCTGGTAGACGAACTGGCCGGGGCGCGGGACGGGGTCGGCGGCGGCGCGCTCGGCGGCCCGGTCGAGGACGGCCGCCACGTTGGCCATCGGCTCGGCCGGGCCGTCCTGCCCCTGCGGCACGGCGACGAGGGCGACCGCGCCCGCGCAGGCCGCGGCGGCGACCCCGGCCAGCAGCACCGGCCGCCGGACGCGGCGTCGCCGCGCGGGGGCGGCCTCGGGGGCGGCCTCGGGGGCGGCCTCGGGGGCGGCCTCGGGGGCGGCCTCGGGGGCGGCGAGCGCCCGGTCGCGCCACCGCCGCTCGGCGCCGGACACGTCCAGGTCCCCGGGGACCTCGGAGCGCAGGCGCTCCACCAGCGTCAGTTCATCCATCGTGGGCCTCCCTGCGGGGGTCGGCGGCGTCGCCGAGGGCGTCGCGGAGCCTGCGGCGGATCCGGTTCATCCGGGACCGGACGGTCCCGGGCGGGACGCCGAGCGCCTCGGCGGCCTCGTCGTAGGTCAGCTCGGCCCACGTCACCAGCAGCAGGACCTCCCGCTGCGCGGCGGGCAGCGCGGCGATCGCGCCGGCGAGGGCACGGGACCTGGCGCCGGCGTGCACCCGGTCCTCGACGGCGTCGGTGAACGGCTCGGTGACCGGGTCTGCGCCGCCGCGGGCGAGCGCGCGCAGCGCCCGCACCTCGGCGCGGCGGTGCCGCCGGATCAGGTTGGTGGCGATCCCGTACAGCCACGGGCGCGCGTCCGGCCGGGCCGGGTCGTAGGCCGCGCGGCGGCCGAAGGCGACCAGGAAGGTCTCGGCGACGACGTCCTCGGCCGGGTCCGGGCCGAGGCGCCGCACCGTGTACCGCATGATCGCCGGGGCGTGCCGGCGGAACAGCGCGGCGAACCGCTCGGGGTCGGTGCGGGACGCGGCGATCAGCACCGCGTCGGTCGGCTCCGCATCGGTCGGCTCCGCATCGGTCGGCTCCGCATCGGTCGGCTCCGCATCGGTCGGCTCCGCATCGGTCGGCTCCGGTGCGGGCGCCGGGGCGGGGCGGACCGGCGACGACCGGCTTGTCGGGGGCATGGGCGGGCCTCTCGGTTCAAGGACTGATCATCCTTTGTTGCCCGGCCGGGCGCTCGCGGGTCCCTCCGGGCCGGGGCGCAATGTCCCCCCATGAGCGTCTACAGTGCTGTAGACGTTCTTTTGCGACCGAACAGGAAGACACCGGATGACCGCCGCCCCGGCACCCCTGGCCTTCGACGGCTCCCGCGTCGACGGCCCGCTCTTCACCGCCGTCACGCACCTAGCCCGCGACACCCGGTGGCTCAACGGCCCGCTGGAGTGGTGGACCAACGCCGGCCTGGTCGTCTTCGCCGTGCTGATGCTGGCCGGCTGGTGGCGGGCGCGGCACCGGGACGCGGCGGCGATGACCCTCGCGCTGGCCGCCCCGGTCGCCGTCGCGGCCGCGTTCGCCGTCGCGGAGGTCGTCAAGAAGATCGCCGCGGAGCCGCGGCCGTGCCGGGCGATGCCGCACGCGTTCATCGTCGAGGCGTGCCCGGCGCCGTCCGACTACGCCTTCCCCAGCGGGCACACCACGGCCGCCGCGGCGGCCGCCGCGGCGCTGTTCCTGCTCGACCGGCGGCTCGGCGTCATCGCCGCCGTCTTCGCGGCCTTCGAGGCGTTCACCCGCGTGTACGTCGGCGGCCACTACCCGCACGACGTCGCAGGCTCGATCGTCCTGGCGGTGCCGGTCGCGTGCCTCGTCGCCCTGCTGCTGCGCCGCGCCGCGACCCCGCTCGTAGGCAGGCTGCGGCACGGCCCCCTGGCGCCGCTGCTGACCGCCCGGCCGGGCGCCGCGTCCGCGGGCTAGCGGCCGGTCACAGGTAGCGCAGCCACAGGTAGGGGACGCACAGGGCCACCGTGACGGCCGTGACGACCAGGCCGTAGCGGGTGAACTGCCAGAAGCTGATCGGGGTGCCGTTGCGGGCGGCGATGCCGAGCACCACGACGTTGGCGCTCGCGCCGATGGCCGTCGCGTTGCCGCCGAGGTCCGAGCCGAGCGCCAGCGCCCACCACAGCACGTGCCCGCCGGTCCCCGGATGCTGCTGGACGAGGTCGGAGACGATCGGGCTCATCGTCGCGACGTAGGGGATGTTGTCCACGATCGCCGACAGCACGCCCGACGCCCACAGCAGCAGCATCGACGCGGCGCCGAGGTCGCCGCCGGTGACGTCGGCGGCGGCCCGCGACACGTGCGCGATCACGCCCGTCTCGACCAGCCCGCCGACCATCACGAACAGCCCCGCGAAGAACACCAGCGTCGGCCACTCCACCTCCGCCAGCGCCTGCTCGGTGGTGACCTTCGTCGCGGCGACGAGCAGCCCCGCGCCGAGCAGCGCCACGATGGACGGCTCGTAGTGCAGGACGGGATGCAGCACGAACGCCAGGATCACCGCGGCGAGCACGACGAGGCCCTGCCAGAGCAGCCGCCGGTCGGTGATCGCCTCCTTCTCCCGCAGCGCCATCACCTCGGCGGCGCGGCCGGCGTCGTAGACGAACGCCGACCGGAACAGCCACCGGCACAGCAGGCAGAACACCGCGATCAGCCCGACCACCAGGGGCGCCAGGTTCACCAGGAACTCGTTGAACGTCAGCCCGCCGCGGCTGGCGATGATGATGTTGGGCGGGTCGCCGACCAGCGTCGCGGTGCCGCCGATGTTGGACGCCATCACCTCGGCGATCAGGTACGGGACGACGTTCAGCCCGAGCCGCTCGCACACCAGGAAGGTGACCGGCGCGACCAGCAGCACGGTGGTGACGTTGTCCAGCAGCGCCGACGCGGCCGCGGTGATGAGCACCAGCATCACCATCAGCCGGTACGGCTTCCCGCGCGCGCGTTTCGCGGCCCAGATCGCCACGTACTCGAACACCCCGGTCTGCCGCAGCACCGAGACGATCACCATCATGCCGAGCAGCAGGAAGACGACGTTCCAGTCGATGCCGGTCTGCTCGGAGAAGAACGCCGCGCGGGCGTCGGTGATGCGCAGCAGCAGCATCATCGCCGCGCCGCCGAGCGCCACCGCGGTCCGCGGGATCCGCTCGGAGGCGATCAGCACGTACGCGATGACGAAGATCGTGACTGCGGCTACGGCGGCCAAGGCGGCTCCTGGAAGTCTTTAGGGGTAGGCGGCATCACGCCGACCAGACTTCCCGGCTCACCGTTCACCGACCCTAACGGGATTCGCGTGCGTTTTCCACGCACGGGGGCCGGGACCGCCCGCCGGACCCGCCCCGCCGGCGGCGGCGCAGCGGCGGTGCCGCCCGGTCCCGCCCCTGCTACGGTCGGGGTGTGCGCGCCGGAGAACTCGCCGTGGACCACCCGACCGTCACCGCGGACACCACCGCGCTGGACGCGGCCCGGCTGCTGGCCGAGCACCGGCTGCTCGGGCTGATCGTGGTGGACGCGCAGCGCCGCCCGAAGGCGGTGCTGCCAGGCTCGCAGCTGCTCGGCGCGCTGATCCCGCAGTACGTGCGCGACGATCCGGCGCTCGCCCGCGCCTACGACGAGGGGCATGCCGACCGGCTGTGCGAGCGGCTCGCCGGCAAGCGCGTCGCCGACCTGCTCCCCGCGAACCGGACGCCGCCGCCCGTGGTGGACGCCGAGGCGACCGTCATGGAGATCGCCAGCGTGATGGCCGCGGCCCGCAGCCCGGTCGTCGCGGTCTCCGGCGACCCGCGCAGCACCGACGCCCCGATGATCGGCGCCATCACGGTCGCCGACCTGCTCACCCGCGTGCTCCCGCCGGCCTGACGCCGGGCGGCGGGACGTCCCGCCCGCCGGCGCGGCCCGGCGCGCGGAGGCGGAGCGGTCCGGTCAGGCGCCCTTGCCGGACGGGGCCGTCGAGGCGGCGCCCTCGATGCGGGCGGCCTCCTCGCGCAGGCGGGCGGCGCGGTCGAGCTTGTCCCGGGCGTCGAGCCTGTCCCGGGCGTCGTCCGGGGCGGCCGGACCGATCGCCTCCGCCACGGGGGCGGGGGCGGGGTCGTCGTGCAGGCCCTGGGTCTCGGACTTGAGGATGCGCATCGACCGGCCGATCGCCCTGGCAGCGTCCGGAAGTTTCTTGGAGCCGAAGAGCAGTACCACCACGATGGCGACGATCAGCCAGTGCGACGGCGAGAACTCCCCCAACATCAGCGCCTCCCTTGGTCCGGTGCGGGTCCAGCGTACTCTCACCCATTCGCGCAACTAAGCAACGGTGGCGCCGGGACGCGGGACGGACCCGTGCGGGCATGCGGGGACCCCGCCGGACGGCCGGGCCGTCCGATCGTGCCGCCGCCGTTTTCGACGGCCGCGAGCCTTCTACAACGGCGCAATGCGGTGATCACCGCACGGCCGCCGTGCGCCTCGGAGAACTCGCCGCACGATCGGCTTCTCGCGTGCCGGATCGCACCTTCGGGCGCCGTCGCGGCGTTCGGGTCCGCGGCCGTCGCCCGTAAAGGGCGGCGCCCCTTGCGGCGGTCGCCACTTCCCGGGCGGACGCCGCCGGCGACCGCAGTTCCTTAGGCGGGCGGCCACCGGTGAAACCGTTCCGGGGCGCGGCCGCCGGAAAGGCGGCGGGATCGCCTTCGGACGCGTCCGCGGCGGCCGGGAAGCGGGTTCAGTGGGCGGCCTCGTACTGCTGGACGACGTTCGCCGGGATGCGGCCACGGTCGTTGACCGGGATGCCCGCCGACCTGGCCCAGTCGCGGATCTCCGCACTGCGCTCGCGGTTGCTCGCGGTGCGCGTCGCGGCCTTGCGGCCGGCCGGGCGGACCTTGCGGGCACTGTCCCGGAACGGCGCGATGACCTTGCGCAACCGGGCCGCGTTCTTCTTGTTCAGGTCGATCTCGTACGCCCTGCCGTCAAGGCTGAACGACACCGTTTCCACCGCCGCCCCGCCGTCGAGGTCATCCACCAGTGAGACCTGGACCTTCTGCGCCATGAGCCCTCTCCGTTCCGTTTATTGCTCAGTTCGAAGAATAGTAGATGCTCGGCGCCCGCGGTATTGGCGGAACCCCGATTAATGTATTTCCTCAACGAGTGAGGATTTCGTCATGCGCGCGCATGGTCGCGGCGGCGAATCCGTCGTCCGGGTCAGCCGGACACCAAGCGCGCCTGACCCGCGGCACCCGCCCGCCGGGGGCGGCGCGGCCGGTCGCGGCCCGGCCGGACGCGTCCGAGGAAAGTTCACGTTCACATCTGGACAGCCGCCTTACCAGACGGTAGTAAAGATCAGCCCCCTGTTCCCCCCGGTCCCGGAGCCGCCCCATGCCGCGTCGTCGCGCCGTCCTGTCCACCGCCGCCGCCGCGCTCATCGCAGCGGGCGGCGTCAGCGCCCTCCCGGCCCACGCGGCCGACGCCTACACGGTCCGGACCCTGCACTTCGACGTCGCGGTCGGCCCGAAGCACGACCAGCACTGCGACGTCGTCGGCGACCTCTACCTGCCGTCCGGCGCGTCCGCCGCGCACCGCGTGCCCGCGATCCTCACCACCAACGGGTTCGGCGGGTCCAAGGACGACCAGGCCGGGTTCGGCAAGACCTACGCCCAGCGCGGCTACGCCGTGCTCTCCTACTCCGGCCTCGGGTTCGGCGGCAGCGGCTGCCGCATCACCCTGGACCACCCCGACTGGGACGGCGCCGCCGCGAGCCAGCTCGTCGACTACCTCGCCGGCAAGAAGGCCGCAAAGGACGGGACCCGGCTGGACGCGGTCAGGCTCGACAAGGCCGGCGACCCGCGCGTCGGCATGGTCGGCGGCTCCTACGGCGGCCAGATCCAGTTCGCCGCGGCCGGCGTCGACCGCCGCATCGACACGATCGTCCCGATGGTCACCTGGCGCGACCTGCGCTACTCGCTCGCCCCCAACAACCAGGTCGTGGACGGGAAGCTGAGCACCGACCCCGGCGTCACCAAGCTGGTCTGGGCGCTCGGCTTCTTCGGCGAGGGCGTGTCCGCCGGGCTGACCAACGGCAAGGCCGACCCGGGACGGCTGCTCGGCTGCCCGAACTTCCCGACGATCCTGTGCCAGGCCGTCGGGGAGAGCCTGATCTTCGGCGTGCCGCAGCAGGCGAGCATGGCGTACATGAAGGCCGCGTCCGTCGCGTCCTACATGCCGAAGATCAAGGTGCCGACGCTGATCGTCCAGGGCGAGACCGACAGCCTCTTCGACCTGCAGGAGGGCACGGCCACCTACAAGCAGCTCGCCGCGCAGCGCACGCCGGTGAAGATGATCTGGCAGTCGTCGGGGCACAGCGGCGGGCAGGTCCCGGGCGACGGCGACCTGGCCGACGTCTCCGGCAGCTACACGGGGCAGCGCGTCGCCGCCTGGTTCGACCACTACCTCATGGGCCGCTCCACCGGCACCGGCCCGGCGTTCGCCTACTTCCGCCCCTGGGTGCAGTACCAGGGCAGCGCGGCGCCCGCCTACGGCACCGCCGCCGCCCGCACCCGCTCGCTGTACCTGTCCGGCAAGGACAAGCTCGTCGCCGACCGCAAGGCCGTCGCCGCGGGCGCCGCGAGCTACGGCAACCTGCCGTGGATCCCCACCTCGTTCTCCGAGGTCTCCGCCGTGCAGGGCGCGCTCGGCCTGGACGACGTCCCGCCCGCCGACGCCCCCGGCACCTCCGTCGCCTGGACCGGCGCCCCGCTCGCCGCCGACACCGACGTCGTCGGCTCTCCCACCCTCAAGGTCCGGCTGGACTCCCCCGCCGCCGTCCGGTCGCAGCGGTCCGGCGTCAACGGGCGCCTGATCCTGTTCGCCAAGCTGTACGACGTCGCGCCGGACGGCTCGATCTCGCTCGTCCACCGGCTCGTCTCCCCGGCGCGGGTCGACGACGTCCGCAAGCCGCTGACCGTCCAGCTGCCCTCGATCGTGCACCGGTTCGCCAAGGGCCACCGGCTGCGCGTCGCGATCGCCGCGAGCGACCTGTCCTACCTGGGCAACCGCGGCGTCCTGCCGGTCACCGTCCGCACCGGGCCCGCCGACCCCGGCGTGCTCACCCTGCCCACCCTGGGCTGAGCGCGTAGCGGGGGCCGCCGCCGGTTCGCCCGCCGCGCGGGCGGACCGGCGGGCGAAATGATCGTAAACTTGCGGCATGCCCGACGGTCGCCCCGCCTGCACGTGCGTGATCTGCCGCGACTACGGCGACCGCGACCGCCTCGACAACTTCCAGCTCCGCACCATCGTGCACATCACCCAGTACGGGTGGAGCGTCGTCCTCGTCCACCCCGACGACGACGGCCCCGGCTGGGCGTACACCATCGGCCTCTGGCACAGCCACCGCGCGCCCGAGCTGGCGATGTTCGGCGGCGACGTGTACGAGACCGAGGAGGTGCTCAACGCCCTCGGCCGGCAGGCCGCGGAGGGCCGCCCGCCCGCCGGCGGTGAGCGTCGCGAGGGCGCCGTCCGCGGGCAGGCCGCCGCGTTCCGCGACGTCGACCCGCGCTGGTACGAGGGCCTGCTCCGCGGCGCCGTCTCCTTCTACCGCCGCCCGCCGCTGCCGTTCCTGCAGGTCGTCTGGCCCAACACCGAGGGCCTGTTCCCCTGGCAGCCCGGCACCGACCTGCCGTTCCGGCACTCCCAGCCGTGGCTGTGGCTCGCCCCCACCCAGCACCCGGCCGGCGCCTGGACGCGCCGCCACACCGCCGGCCACGACTGACCGGGTCCGCCGGTCCGGCAACGGATGATCAGCCGCGGATGATCGCGCACGGCGGATCGGGCGCGGCGAGCCGGGCAGGGCATACGATCGGCGGGTGTACGGGCCGATCGCCGAGACCATCCGGACCCAGCGCCTCGTCCTGGAGCCGCTGGCGGTCCACCACGCCGACGAGATGGCCCCCGTCCTGGACGACCCGCGCCTGCACGCCTACATCGGCGGCGAGCCCCTCACCCTCGACGAGCTGCGCGCCCGCTACGAGCACCTGGTCGCCGGGCCCGCCCCGTTCCACCAGGAGTACTGGCTCAACTGGATCGTCCGCCGCGCCCGCGACGGGCAGGCCGTCGGCTACGTCCAGGCGACCGTCACGCCCGCGCCCGGCGGGCCGCAGGCCGCGCTCGCCTGGGTGATCGGCATGCCCTACCAGGGGTTCGGCTTCGCGACCGAGGCCGCCCGCGCGCTCGCCGGCTGGCTCACCGGGCACGGCACCGCGGCGATCACCGCCGCGATCCACCCCGGCAACCGGGCCTCGGCGGCCGTCGCGTCCCGCCTCGGGCTGCGTCCCACCGCCGAGACCGCCGACGGTGAGACGATCTGGCGCACTCCCGGCGCGGACCGGCCGGCGTGACACTCTGATATCGGACCGTGGCGGGCGGGCGGGACGGGAGTAGGCCAGAATCGACGGGGAACGCGCTGCGGGGCAGGCGGCATCGGTCGGTCGACGAGAGGGAGCACATGCGGGAGGTCTGGCCCGGGGATCCGTACCCGCTGGGCGCCACCTGGGACGGCACCGGCACGAACTTCGCGCTGTTCTCGGAGGTGGCCCGGCGGGTCGAGCTGTGCCTGTTCGACGCCGACGGGACCGAGACGCGGCGCGAGCTGCCCGAAGTGGACGGGTTCGTCTGGCACGGGTACCTGCCCGGCGTCGGGCCCGGCCAGCGCTACGGCTACCGGGTGCACGGGCCGTTCGCCCCCCGCGACGGAGACCGCTGCAACCCCGCGAAGCTGCTGCTCGACCCGTACGGCAAGGCCGTGGAGGGCGGCGTCCGCTGGCACGAGTCGCTGTTCTCCTACCGGTTCGACGACCCCGGCGCGCTGAACGAGGACGACAGCGCCCCGTACATGCCGAAGAACGTCGTCATCAACCCGTTCTTCGACTGGGCGGACGACCGGCCGCCGCGCGTCCCGTACCACGAGAGCGTGATCTACGAGGCGCACGTCAAGGGGCTGACGAAGCTGCATCCGGGCATCCCGGAGGAGCAGCGCGGCACCTACGCGGGCCTCGGCCACCCGGTGATGATCGACCATCTCGTCGACATCGGCGTGACGGCCGTCGAGCTGATGCCGGTGCACCAGTCGATCCCCGAGCACGCCCTCGTCGCGCGCGGCCTCGACAACTACTGGGGCTACAACACGATCGGGTTCTTCGCGCCGCACAACGCCTACAGCGCGTCCGGGCAGGCCGGCGAGCAGGTGCTGGAGTTCAAGGCGATGGTTCGCGCCCTCCACGAGGCGGGCATCGAGGTCATCCTGGACGTCGTCTACAACCACACCGCCGAAGGCGACCACCTCGGGCCGACGCTGTCGTTCCGCGGCATCGACAACGCCTCCTACTACCGGCTCCGCGACGACGACAAGCGCTACCACCTCGACTACACCGGCTGCGGCAACTCCCTGAACGTCCGCAACCCGCACGCGCTGCAGCTCATCATGGACTCGCTGCGCTACTGGATCCTGGAGATGCACGTCGACGGGTTCCGGTTCGACCTCGCCTCCGCGCTCGCCCGCGAGCTGCACGACGTCGACCGGCTCGCCGCGTTCTTCGACCTCGTCCAGCAGGACCCGGTCGTCTCCCAGGTCAAGCTGATCGCCGAGCCGTGGGACGTCGGCGAGGGCGGCTACCAGGTCGGCAACTTCCCGCCGCTGTGGACGGAGTGGAACGGCAAGTACCGCGACACCGTCCGCGACTTCTGGCGCGGCTCGTACGCGACGATGCCGGAGTTCGCGTCCCGGCTGACCGGCTCGTCCGACCTGTACGAGCACAGCGCGCGGCGGCCGTTCGCGTCCATCAACTTCGTGACCTGCCACGACGGGTTCACGCTGACCGACCTCGTCTCCTACGACCACAAGCACAACGAGGCCAACGGCGAGTCCAACCGCGACGGCACCGACGACAACCGGTCCTGGAACTGCGGGCACGAGGGCCCGGCCCGCGACCCCGAGGTGCTGGAACTGCGCGCCCGGCAGCGCCGCAACTTCCTCGCCACACTCTTCCTGTCGCAGGGCGTCCCGATGCTGGTGCACGGCGACGAGCTGGGCCGCACCCAGCGCGGCAACAACAACGCCTACTGCCAGGACAACGAGCTGGCCTGGGTGCACTGGGACGAGCCGGGCGACCGGGAGTTCATCCGGATCCTGTCCCGGCTCCGCCACGACCACCCGGTGTTCCGGCGCCGCCGCTTCTTCACCGGCACCGGCACCGGCGCCGCCGCCGACATCGCCTGGCTCACGCCCGCCGGCGAGAGCATGACCGACCAGGACTGGAACGTCGGCTTCGCCAAGTCGCTCGGCGTGTTCCTCAACGGCGACGCCATCACCGAGCCCGACCAGCGCGGCCGCCGCGTCCGCGACGACTCCTTCCTGCTGCTGGTCAACGCCGGGTCCGACGCCGTCGAGTTCACCCTGCCCGGCGGCGAGTACGGCGAGCGCTGGGAGTTCGTCCTCGACACCGCCGACCCCGCCGCCGCCGGCGAGCGCCCCCGCGTCAAGTCCCGCGACGAGATCCCCGTCCCCGCCCGGTCCCTCACCGTGCTCAAGCGCGGCTAGCCGGGCCGGGCCCGCTCCGCCTTCTTCATGTCCGACTCACCTCCATCGCGGTGAGGAAGACCAGGACGAACGTCGTGACGGCGATCACGCCGTGGAAGACGACGGCGGCGGCCGGGAACGTCTGGTCGCGGCCGCGGGCGTGCCGGCCGCCGCCCCCGACGAGCCAGCGCGTCAGCAGCATGAACCCCTGCAGGATGACGACCAGCAGCGCGGCGAACGCGACCCACGCGAACGCGGCGCGCCCCGTCACCAGGTAGCCGATCCACACGCAGAGGCCGATCACGGCGGCCAGCGGATGCCCGATGACCACCAGGACCGGGAACCGGGTCACCTTCGTGCCCCGGCCCCCGCTCGTCAGCCATTTGATCAGCAGGTAGCCGCCGGCCGTGGCGGCGAGGACCCACGCGGCAAGTGCGGCGAACTCCACCCCCCGCTCCTTTCGGTGCAGTTCTACGGTCCGTCCCCGCCCCAAGTGTCGCGTGCCGATCGCCGCGCCATGACGGATTCGTGCATATTGCCGTACGCTGAGTAAGCGGAACGGTCAGATCGCCCTTGCCCGCGGTGCAGTAACTTGTGACTTCTATGCGGACCCTGACGCCCTCCTCCGAGCCCGTCGACCTCGCCGAGCGCTACGCCTACCCGCCGGGCGAGGGGACGTGGCTGCGCGCCAACATGGTCGCCAGCCTGGACGGGGCGGCGCAGCGCGACGAGCGCAGCGGCGGGCTCGGCAACGCCGCCGACCAGGAGCTGTTCCTGCTGCTGCGCGGCCTCGCCGACGTGGTGATCGTCGGCGCCCAGACGGTCCGCGCCGAAGGCTACGGGCCGGTGAAGCCGCGCGAGAGCTGGGGCGCGGTCCGCGACGGGCGGCCCCCGGTACCGCCGCTCGCGGTCGTCTCCCGCACCCTCGACCTGGACTTCGACGCGCCGATCTTCACCGAGGCCGCCGTCCCGACGATCGTGCTGGCCACCGCGACCGCCGACCCCGAGCGGCTGCGCCTGGCGCAGGAGCGCGCGGACGTCATCATCGCGGGCGAGGACTCGCTCGACTTCGGCACGGCCGTCCGGGAGCTGGCGTCGCGCGGGTTCCGGCGGCTGCTGTGCGAGGGCGGCCCCGGGGTGCTGGCGCAGATCGTCGCGGCCGGGCTGCTCGACGAGCTGTGCCTGACGCTGAGCCCGATGCTGCTCGCCGGGCATCCGGCGCGGATCCTGAACGGCCCGCCGGTGCCCGTCCCGCCGGAGTTCCGCCTCGCGCACGCGCTGGAGGAGGACGACTTCCTGTTCCTCCGCTACGCGCGCAGCCGGTAACGGATGAAAAGGACGCCCTCGTCCAGGTAGAGGGCCGCCGGTTCCACGGGCACCTCCGCGTCGAGAACGCCGAGCAGCCGCGTGTGGCGCGGGCTGCCGAGGAGCGCGGGCGCGATGTTGAGGCACAGCTCGTCCACCAGCGACGCCCGGATGAGCGCGGTGGCCAATGCCGGCCCACCCTCGCAGAGCAGATGCTCGTGGCCGAACTCCTCGCGCAGCACCCGGACGGCCTCGGGAAGGTCGACCTCGTCGGCTCCCGCCGCGACGACCCGGATCCCCGCCGGGACCCGGTCGCGCGCACGTCGCGACGTCACCACGATCGTGGGAGTCTCGGCCTCGGTGAACAGCGGCAGCGTCCAGTCGAGGTCGAGCGAGCGGCTCACCACGACGATGGGCGCGGGCGGTGCTCCCCTGCGCGCGCGCAGATCGGGGCGCAGGCGCGCCGGTCCGAGCCGTCCCGTGCGGGCGGTCGCGGCGCCGACGAGGATGGCGTCGGCCAGTGCCCGGAGCGTCCGGAACACCCGGAAGTCGGCGTCGCCGCCGAGGCCGTCCGTCCAGCCCTCGGCGTCGGTGACCGAGCCGTCCGCGCTCATCACCATGCCGAGCCGCAGGCCGGGCGCGTCCCCGTACGCCTCGTACGGGTCGACGGCCTCGACGGTGGGTGCGGGCAGCAGGCGGCGCATGACCTGCAGGTTATCGAGCCCCCGGTGCTCCGTTTTGTCGGTCCCGGGGCGCAAGATGGTGGGCATGGACCTGCCGATCAGCCCGCCGCTGCCGCCGATGCTGGCCAAGGCCGTCAAGACCATGCCGCAGGGCGACGTCCTCTACGAGCCGAAATGGGACGGCTTCCGGTGCATCGTCTTCCGCGACGGCGACGAGGTCGAGCTGTCCAGCCGGGGCGAGAAGCCGCTGACCCGCTACTTCCCCGAGGTGGTCGAGGCGGTGAAGCGGGAGCTGCCCGAGCGCTGCGTGGTGGACGGCGAGATCGTCCTGCCGCGCGGCACCCGCCTGGACTTCGACGCCCTGCAGCAGCGCATCCACCCGGCCGCGTCGCGGATCAAGCTGCTGTCGGAGCAGACGCCCGCCTCGTTCGTCGCCTTCGACCTGCTCGCGCTCGGCGACGAGTCGCTGCTGGAGACGCCGCTCGGCGAGCGCCGCCGGCGGCTGGTCGAGACGCTGGCGGGCGCGAAGGCGCCGATCCACGTGACGCCCGCGTCCGACTCCTACGAGCTGGCGCTGCGCTGGTTCGAGGAGTTCGAGGGCGCCGGGCTCGACGGGGTGATCGCCAAGCCGCGCGACACCGTGTACCAGCCCGACAAGCGGGTCCTGTTCAAGGTCAAGCACGAGCGCACGTGCGACTGCGTGGTGGCCGGGTTCCGCTGGCACAAGTCCGGGCCGATCGTCGGGTCGCTGCTGCTCGGCCTCTACAACTCCGACGGCAACCTGCAGCACGTGGGCGTGGCGGCCTCGTTCACCATGAAGCGCCGCGCGGAGCTGGTCGAGGAGCTCCAGCCGTACCGGATGGAGGACCTGTCCGGCCATCCGTGGGCGGAGTGGGCCCAGCAGTCCGAGGCGACGGCCGACCGGATGCCCGGCGCCGTCTCGCGCTGGACCGGCAAGAAGGACCTGAGCTGGGTGGCGCTCCGTCCCGACCTGGTCGTCGAGGTGGCGTACGAGGCGATGGAGGGCAACCGGTTCCGGCACACCGCCCGGTTCCGCAACTGGCGCCCCGACCGCACCCCCCGCTCCTGCACCTACGAGCAGCTGGAGGTTCCGGTGGCCTACGACCTGGACGACATTTTCAACGGCCCGGCGACCAGCCCCCGCGCCGACCGGTGAACCGGCGCGGGGCCCGGCCGCCGCGACTCAGGGCTGGGTCTCGTTGCGGATGGTCTGGTCGATGAGCGACTGCTCCGACTGCGCGGCCATCTTCGGGGCGGCGTAGGGGCGCAGGTAGGTCTGGTGCACGCCGGGGACGCGGTCCTCGATGACGAAGGTCGCCTTGGTCGACACCGGTGAGCCCTGCGCCCGCACGGACGCGACCGTCCTGAAGTCGGCCTTCATCTCCCCCTTGCCGATCTTCGTCAGCACGTATCCGCGCTGGTTGTTATAGAACTTCAGGTGCGGGTTGATCTTGAGGAAGGGCTGGCTCGCGGGGTCGGAGTCGGCTCCGTCGCCGGTGGTGCTGATGGACGAGCACACCAGTTCGGAGCCGACCGTGGCCGAGTCCGGGTCGTCGTAGTCCGCCTTGAGGTCGCTCGCCCAGTGCGCGTGGACGTCGCCGGTGAGCACGACGGGGTTGCGGACGCCGGCGTCCACCCAGCCCTTGGTGATGCGGTCGCGGGAGGCGGCGTAGCCGTCCCAGGCGTCCATCGAGGTCTTCTTGACGGGTCCGGCGGTGTTGTCGCGCTGGGCGAAGAACACCTGCTGGCCGATGACGTCCCAGCGGGCGCTGGAGCGGCGGAAGCCGTCGAGAAGCCACCTCTCCTGCCGGTCCCCGGTGATGCTGCGCTTGGGGTCGGTCGCCTCGGGGCAGTCCTTGTAGCCGTCGCCGCAGCCCTGGTCGTCGCGGAACTGGCGGGTGTCGAGCATGTGGAAGTTGGCGAGCCTGCCCCACCGGACGCGCCGGTAGATCTGGATGTCGGGGCCGTGCGGGATCGAGGAGCGGCGCAGCGGCATGTTCTCGTAGTACGCCTGGAACGCGGCGGCGCGGCGAGCGCGGAACGCCTCGTAGGTCGGGGTGTCGGAGCCCTCTTCGGGGATGTAGCCGGCCCAGTTGTTCTCGACCTCGTGGTCGTCGAAGACGACGAGCCAGGGGGCGGCGGCGTGCGCGGCCTGCAGGTCGGTGTCGGCCTTGTACTGGGCGTGCCGCTGCCGGTAGTTCGCCAGGGTGACGGTCTCGGGGCCGTCGTGGTCGCGGATGTTGCCGCCCGGGCTGTTGTAGACGCCCTTCTTGTACTCGTACTGGTAGTCGCCGAGGTGCAGGACGAGGTCGGGGTGGTCCTCGGCGAGCCGCCGGTACGAGGTGAACCAACCGTGCTCGTACTGGGCGCAGGAGACGAACGCCATGGTCAGGGCGGGTCCGAACGAGTCGGGGCGCGGGGCGGTGAGGGCGCGGCCGACCGGCGAGACGTGGGCGCCGGCGCGGAAGCGGTACCAGTAGTCGCGCCCGTGCCGCAGGCCCTTCAGCTCGACGTGGACGGAGTGCGCGGCGTCGGGACGGGCGGTGGCGGTGCCGCGCCGTTCGATCCGCCGGAACCGCTCGTCGGCGGCGACCTCCCACTTCACCTGGACGGGCTTGGACGGCATGCCGCCGAGCCCGTCCTCGGCGTGCGGGTCGAGGGCGAGCCGCGTCCACAGGACGAAGCCGTCGGGGGCGGGGTCGCCGGATGCGACGCCGAGGGTGAACGGGTCGCCGGGCGCGGCGGCGCGCGGGCGGGGGGCGGCGTGGGCGGTGGCGGGGAGGGCGAGGGCGCCGGCCGCGAGGCCGCCGGCGACGAGGACGGATCTCCTGCTCAGGGGGCGTGCGAGTTCGGCCATGGGGGCGGTGACCTTTCGGGGGTTCCGGCAGCGATCGCCGGAAATCCTCACCGTGGCCGGTGACCTGAGGGCACCGCGCGGGTGACGTCCACCGCAACGGGGGTGATCTTTTCACGCGTCCGGTGCACGGTACGCGGAACCGATGGTAGGGTGGCGACTTACGAATTGCGCACAACAAACCCATCCTATGTATAGGAGTGTAGCCGAAGCATGGGGCGTCGTCAAGCAGCATCTGTCAAGCCCGCCGCGGCCGAGGAGGCGCGCCGCACCGCCTTGCGCGCCGAGCAGGCGTACGTGACCCGCGTCTACGAGCGGCTCGACGAGGAGCGCGGCAGCGCCGAGGCGGCGCTGCGCGAGGGGCCGGCCGCGGGCGGCGGGAACGTCTTCCAGGCCAGGGTGGAGAGCGCCGTCGCGACCGAGGAGGCGGCGCGCCGGCTCGCCAGGCTCGCCGGCGTCGAGCACGGCCTGTGCTTCGGCCGCATCGACCACCGCGCCGATGCCGACGGTCCCGGCGACACGTTCTACATCGGCCGGATCGGGCTGCGCGACGCCGACCGCGAGCCGATGCTGATCGACTGGCGGGCGGCGGCGGCCCGCCCGTTCTACACCGCGACCCCGGGGGCGCCCGGCACCCTCGCCCGCCGCCGCCACCTGCACCTGCGGCACCGGGAGGTCGCCCGGCTGGACGACGAGGTGTTCGACCTGGAGGGGCTGGACGAGGCCGAGCGGCGCGGCATCGTCGGCGAGGCGGCGCTGCTCGCCACGCTCCGCCGCGGCCGGACGGGCCGGATGAGCGACGTCGTCGCGACCATCCAGGAGGAGCAGGACCAGGTCATCCGCTCGGCGCTGCAGGGCGTGCTCGTCGTGCAGGGCGGGCCGGGCACCGGCAAGACGGTCGCCGCGCTGCACCGCGCCGCGTACCTGCTCTACACGCACCGGGACGTCCTCGAACGGCGCGGGGTGCTCGTCGTCGGCCCGAACGCGACGTTCCTGCGCTACATCGAGCAGGTGCTGCCGGGCCTCGGCGAGACCGACGTCGCCCTGGCCACCGTCGGCGAGCTCTACCCGGGCCTCAAGGCGACCGCGCGGGACGCCCCCGAGGTCGCGGTCCTGAAGGGCGACCTCCGCATGGCCGACGTCGTCATGGCGGCGGTCCGCGAGCGGCAGCGCACGCCCTCGGACGGCCTGCGCGTCGACGCCGACGGCCTCACCCTCGTCGTGGACGCCGGGACGTGCGAGGAGATCCGGGACCGGGCCCGCGGTATGCGCCTCCCCCACAACGTGCAGCGGCGCCGCTTCGTCCACGACATGCTCGAAGCCCTCGCGACCAACCGGGCCGAGCAGTACGAGCGCATCATGGACGAGCCGCTGGAGCAGCTCGCCGGCTCCGGCGAGATGCCGAAGTGGCTCCAGGAGCTCATCGACGAGGCCGAGGACGAACCCCTCCTGGACGAGACCGACCTCCGCCTGGCCAAGGAGGCCCTCTGGCAGGACCCGGCCGTCCGCAAGGCCCTCGACGAGCTGTGGCCCGAGCTGACGCCGGAGCAGCTCCTGGCCGACCTCTACGCCTCACCCGACGTCCTGGCGCGCCTCGGCGAGCAGGTCGCCCTTCCCGGCTGCGATCTCCTGCACCGGCCGCCCGGTTCCGCGTGGACGGTCTCGGACGTCCCCCTCCTGGACGAGGCCGCCGAGCACCTCGGCGAGGACGACTCCGCCGAGCGGGCCCGTCGGCGCGCCGCCGACGCGGCCCGGGCGGAGGAGGCGCGGTACGCCGCCGAGGTCATGGAGTCGACCGGCGGCACCAACATGATCCCGATCGCCGACCTGATCTCCGCGAGCGAGCTGGCCGAGCGGCACGGCGACGGCGGCCCGCCGCTCACCACCGCGCAGCGCGCCATGGCCGACCGCCAGTGGGCGTACGGCCATGTCATCGTGGACGAGGCGCAGGAGCTGTCGGAGATGGCGTGGCGTGCGGTGATGCGGCGCGTCCCGACCCGGTCCCTGACGGTCGTCGGCGACATCGCGCAGACCGGCAGCGCGGCGGGCGCCGCGTCCTGGGGCCAGATGCTCGACCGGTACGTCCCGGGCCGGTGGCGCGAGCAGCGCCTGATGGTCAACTACCGCACGCCCGCCGCCATCATGCGGGTCGCCTCCGACGTGCTGGCCGCCGTCGCCCCGGACCAGACGCCGCCCGAGCCCGTCCGCGACGACGGCCCGCCGCCCCGCGCGGTGGCGCTGCCCGTCGCGGGCCTCCCGGCGCTCGTCCGCGACGAGCTGGCCGGGATCGGCGGCGGCGCCGAGGGCCGGCTCGCGGTCATCACCTCGGCGGCCCGGCACGCGGCCGTCCTGGGGGTCCTGCCGGACGCCGCCGTCGGCGCGACCCCCGAGGCCCTCGACTCCCCCGCCGTCGTGCTGACCGCCGAGGAGGCCAAGGGCCTGGAGTTCGACTCGGTCGTCGTCGTCGACCCGGCGGGCGTCCTCGCCGAGTCGCCGAAGGGCGGCCAGGACCTGTACGTCGCGCTGACCCGCCCGACCCGCCGCCTGACGATCGTCCACGACGGCGACCTGCCGCCGCTGCTCAGCGGGAGCCTCGCAGGCGGGTGAGGGTCTGGGCCAGTTCGGTGGTGATGATGCGGCCCGCGGCGGCGGGGTCGCGGTCGCGGATCGCCTCGACGAGGGCGGCGTGCGCGGCGCGGCCGTGGGTCTCGTCGGACGCGCGGACGTCGACCAGGGTGACCAGGTCGAGGAGGCCGGCGCGCAGCACCGGGACGAACTCGGCGTGCAGGTCGACCAGGACGGGGTTGTGCGCGGCGGCGATCACCGCGGCGTGCAGGGCGATGTCGGCGTCGAGGAAGGACTCCAGGGACGGGCCGGCGAACGCCTCGTCGCGGGCGGCGAGGGCGGCGTCGAGCGCGGCGAGGTCGGCGTCGGTGCGGCGCTCGGCGGCCAGCTCGGTGGCGCGGACCTCGATCATCATCCGGATCTCGTAGACGTCGGTGACGGAGGCGCGGCGGAGCCGGGTGGTGAAGTCCTCGCCGGGTTCGGTCGCGGTGACGAAGACGCCGGCGCCCTGGCGGGCCCGGACGAGTCCGGCGCCGGCGAGGGCGCGCAGCGCCTCGCGGACGGTGGAGCGGCCGACGCCGAGCTCCCTGGCGAGCGTGGTCTCGCCGGGGAGCCGGGTGCCGACCGGCCAGGAGCCGTCGGCGATCTGGTCGCGGAGCCGCTGGGCGGCCTGCTCGACGAGCGGGCTGCGGCGGAGCGGGCCGAGCGGCATGCGGTGGTCTCCCCTTCTGGTCGGCGGTCCCTACGCTAGCGCCTCCGCAGGAACTCAGCTTGTCTGAGGAGCTGAGGTGTGGCTACAGTGAGCGGCATGGCGTGGCAGGCCCTCCTTCTCGGCCGCCGCGGCGGGGCCTGATCCGACCGGCACCCCGCCGCGGGGTCCGATGCTGCCGGTCGTTCCGGCGATCAGCGAGGACGAGCCTTGAACGAGCCCACCGCCACCACCTTCCCCACCCTGCGCACCCCGTCCGGCCCCGCCGGGCCGGGCGCGCCCTTCTGGAACCCGCAGCGCGGCAGCGCCATGCCGTCGCACCGCTACCGGGCCGCGTACGACCGGGTGCCGTCGCCCGTGCCCGAGATCGAGCGGACCTGGCCGTCGCGGCGGATCGAGCGGGCGCCGCTGTGGGTGCCGGTCGACCTGCGCGACGGCAACCAGGCGCTGGCCGAGCCGATGGACCCGGCGCGCAAGCGAAGGATGTTCGACCTCTTCGTGACCATGGGGTTCAAGGAGGTCGAGGTCGGCTACCCGTCGGCGAGCCAGACCGACTTCGACTTCGTCCGGCATCTGGCCACGTCCGGCGCCGTCCCCGACGACGTGACGCCGGTCGTGTTCACGCCCGCGCGCCGCGAACTGATCGAGCGGACGTTCGCGTCCATCGAGGGCATGCCGCGCGCCGTCGTCCACCTGTACACCGCGACGGGGCCGGCGTGGCGCGACGTCGTGCTGCGGGAGGACCGCGACGGCGTGCGCAGGCTGATCCTGGACGGGGCGGCCGACGTCGCGCGCCTCGCCGGGGACCGGCCGGGCGTGCGGTTCGAGTTCTCGCCCGAGACGTTCAACTTCACCGAGCCGGAGTACGCGCTGGAGGTGTGCGACGCGGTCACGGAGCTGTGGGACGCCTCCCCCGACCGTCCGGTGATCCTGAACCTGCCGGCGACCGTGGAGATCGCGACGCCGAACGTGTACGCCGACCAGATCGAGTTCATGCACCGCAACCTGGCCCGCCGGGACGCGGTGATCCTGTCGGTGCATCCGCACAACGACCGCGGGACGGGCGTGGCGTGCGCGGAGCTGGCGGTGCTGGCGGGCGCGCAGCGGGTCGAGGGCTGCCTGTTCGGCAACGGCGAGCGGACCGGGAACGTCGACCTGGTCACGCTCGCGCTGAACCTGCACGCGCAGGGCGTCGACCCGTGCGTCGACTTCGCCGACATCGACGAGATCCGCCGCACGGTCGAGCACTGCAACCGGCTGCCCGTCCACGAGCGCCACCCGTACGGCGGCGACCTGGTGTACACCGCGTTCTCCGGCACCCACCAGGACGCGATCTCCAAGGGCATGGCGCATCACGCGGCGCGGGCCGCGGAGCTGGGCGTCCCGGCGGAGGATGCGCCGTGGGAGGTCCCGTACCTGCCGATCGACCCGGCCGACGTCGGACGCGGCTACGAGGCGGTCATCCGGGTGAACAGCCAGTCCGGCAAGGGCGGCATCGCCTACCTGCTGCGCACCGGGTACGGGCTGGAGCTGCCGCGGCGCCTGCAGATCGAGTTCTCCCGGGTCGTCCAGCAGGCCACGGACGGCAGCGGCGAGGAGATCACCGCCGCCGAGCTGTGGGAGCTGTTCCGCGCCGAGTACGTCGGCCGGACGGGACCGGTCGAGCTCACCGGCTGGCGGACGTCGCACACCGGCCCCGGCCGGCACGACTTCACCGGCGTGCTGCGCGTGGACGGCGGCGAGCGCGAGTACACCGGCTCGGGCAACGGTCCGCTGGCGGCGCTCGCGGACGCGCTGGCGGCCGCCGGAGTGAAGGTGGACGTGCTGCAGTACGTCGAGCACTCGACCGAATCAGGCCACGACTCCCCCGCGGTCGCCTATGCCGAGTGCCGCGTCGACGGGGTGACGTGCTGGGGCGCGGGGCGCGACACGTCGGTGCTCACCGCGTCCGTGCAGGCGGTGCTGGCCGCGGTGAACCGGGCGAAGGCCGGGTGACGCGCGGGCCGGGGCGTCCGGGACCCGCCGGACGCCCCGGCCACCGCGCCGCAAGGGCAGTTTGTGACCAAATGAGGCGGGAGTTCGCCGAAGCGGCGCCCTTTACGCGGTGCCGATCCGCGAGGAACGTGTGCCCCCGTAGAGATCATGTGCTCATCTCCCGGAGGTGCGGGTTGGCCAGGCGATCCCTGAGACGGACCCGGCGGGCGGCGACGCTCGCCGTGCTCACCGGTGCGGCGGTCGCCGCCGCCGGCGGCGCCGCGGGCGGCGGCGCGACGGCCTTGGCCCGGACCGTCCCCAAGATCGTGGTGAAGGACGGCGTCACGCAGCCCGTCTTCTCCTACAAGGACGCGATCCGCGAGCACGTGTACGTCCAGTCGAGCGTGGACAGCGACCGGGACGGCAAGCCGGACCGCATCAATGTCGACATCATCCGGCCCAAGGAGACCCAGCAGGGCCTCAAGGTGCCGGTCATCATGGACGAGAGCCCGTACTACGACAACCTCGGGCGCGGCAACGAGAGCGAGAAGAAGACCTACGACGCCAACGGGAACCCGGTGAAGTTCCCGCTGTTCTACGACAACTACTTCGTGCCGCGCGGCTACGCGTTCCTCGCCGTCGACATGGACGGGACGACCCGCTCCGACGGCTGCCCCGTCAGCGGCGGCCCGTCCGACGTCCTCGGCGGCAAGGCCGTCGTCGACTGGCTCAACGGACGCGCGAAGGCGTTCAAGGCGGACGGCACGCCGGTCAAGGCGACCTGGACGACCGGCCACACCGGCATGATCGGCAAGTCCTACGACGGGACGCTCGCCAACGGCGTCGCGGCGACCGGCGTGCGGGGCCTCGACACGATCGTCCCGATCTCCGCGATCAGCAGCTGGTACGACTACAGCCGCATGAACGGCGTGAAGTACTGGACGGACGAGCAGCCGGGCCTCGCCGACGTCGTCGATACCGACCCGCCCGCCAAGTGCGCCGCCGTCAACGCCGGCCTCGACAAGGGCGAGGACGACGCGACCGGCGACTACAACGCGTACTGGAAGACGACGAACTACCTGCGCGGATCGGTCACGCACGTCGGTGCCGTGCACGCGAGCATCTTCGCCGTCCAGGGCGTCAACGACCTGAACGTCAAGGACAAGCAGTTCGCGCAGTGGTGGGAGGCGCTCGCGCAGCGCGGCATCACCCGCAAGGTGTGGCTGCACCAGCGCGGGCACGTCGACCCGTTCGACATCCGCCGCGACGACTGGGTGAACACGCTGCACCAGTGGTTCGACCACGAGCTGATGAAGGTCCCCAACGACGTGCTGAAGCAGCCGCGCGCCGACATCGAGGTCGGCCCGGACCAGTGGATCAAGCAGGCGGACTGGCCGGCGAAGGACGCGCGGACGACCGTCCTGCGGCCCCGCGCGGACGGCTCGCTCGGTGAGCAGCGCGCCCCGAAGGGCACGTCCGCGTCGTTCACCGACGCCGCCGGACCGCAGAACGCGGGCTACACCGAGGGCGACATGGTGTCCGACCCGACCACCGCGAAGCCGTTCCGCCTCGCGTTCACGTCGGGCCCGCTGCAGCGGGCGGGGCGGCTGTCCGGCACCCCGGACGTGCGGCTGTCGGTCAAGCTGGACAAGCCGACGTCGAACGTGACCGCGCTGCTCGTCGACTACGGCACCGACACCCGCGTCGACTACCTCGGCGACGGCTCGGGCATCACGACGCTGAACACCGAGGACTGCCACGGCGAGAGCATCCCGGCCGACGACGCCTGCTACAAGCAGACGAAGGTCTCCACGGTCACCTCGGACGTGAACGTGGTCGGGCGCGGCTGGCTCGACGTGCAGAACGCCTCGTCGCTGAGCGACCCGAAGCCGGTGAAGCCCGGTAAGTACTACGGCATCCGCTGGCAGACGCTCAGCCAGGAGTACATGCTCAAGAAGGGCCACCGGCTCGCGCTGGTCCTCGCCGGGACCGACGCCGACAACAACACCGAGACGCCCACCGGCGCCACGGTCACCGTGGACCTGTCGGCCAGCTCGATCCGCTTCCCGGTCGTCGCCGGGCGGGACGGGATGAGCGCACTCGACGTCCCCGCGCCGAAGGCCGCCTGGCACGGGCCGTCGAACGTGGTCCTGCCGCGGCAGGAGCGCAAGCTGTACTGACCCGCGCCTGAAGGCCGCTGAGGCCGCCGCACCCCGGACGCGAGGGTGCGGCGGCTTCACCGTGTGGCGGCTTCAGCGTGCGGCGGCCTCGGCCGCCAGCTCCGCGCGCACCGGTGCCTGCACGCTGAGGACGAAGCCGCCGTCGGTCCGTTCCGCCGTCAGCACGCCGCCGCGGGCCGCGACCCGCTCCCCCAGGCTGGGCAGCCCGATGCCGCCGGGCCTGCCCTCCTTCGCGGGGACGGCGGGGGCGGCGGGCGGGCCGTCCACGCCGTCGTTGGTCAGCCGCAGTCGCGCGACGCCGTCGATGACGGCCGCCTCGATCGAGCAGCGGGCGGCCCGGCTGTGCCGCAGGATGTTGGTGACGCCCTCGCGCAGCACGGTCGCGAGGACGGTGTCCAGGTCCGCCGGCAGGTCCGGGACGTCCACCGCGTGCGCGACCTCGATGCCGACCGCGGCGAGCGTCGTCCGCGCCGCGCCGGCCTCCGCGGCGACCGACATGTCCCGGAAGCCGCTGGTGACGCCGGTCAGGTCGTCCAGCGCCTGGCGGGACATCCCGATCGCCTCGGCGAGCTGGGCGCGCGCCTCCTCCGGCCGGTCCGCGAGCAGCCGCGCGGCCACCTCGTTCTTCACCACGACCGTGGACAGGCTGTATCCGAGCAGGTCGTGCAAGTCCCGGGAGAAGCGCAGCCGCTCCTGCGCGACCGCCGCGGCGGCCATCTCGTCGCGCGCGTCCTGCAGCGCCGTGGTGAACTCCGCCATCCGCGCCAGGCCGTAGACCAGGGCCGCGCGTTCGGCCGTCCACACCACGAAGTAGACGGTGCCCCAATGCGCGGTGCCCCAGATGGCGAACGGGACGTCCTGGCAGACCAGCACTGCGGCGACCGGCCACCGCAGCCGCCGCCCCAGCAGCACCGCGGCCGCGCCCGGCAGGAACGGCAGCACGGCCCAGGTCGTCGGCCCGTAGAACGGCATCGGCGCGAACGTCAGGACGACCAGCCCGCCGAGGACCCCGTACCGCTGCACCATGCTCAGCGGACGCCGATACGCCCACAGGCACCCGTACACGTACAGCGCGGTGTAGACGGCGAGCAGCAGCACGAACGGCACGGCCGCCCACCCGCCGTGGCCGCCGCGCGCCAGGAACCGCAGCGGGAACGGGACGATCATCAGCCCGAGCGTCGCGGCGCCGAGCAGCGTGACCGTCCGGGAGGTGAGGTCCCCGGCGACGGTCCGGGCGCGCGCGGGGTCGGCCGGCTCGTCCAGCCGGGCGAGGTACTCGTGGGCGACGCGGCGGGTCGTGGCGAGGGCCGTCCGCGCGCCGCGCACCCCGTCGTCCAGCAGGCCGCGCGCCTCTTCCGGGCGCCGCCCGATCAGCGTCAGCGCGTGCTCGCCGCGCTCGATGGTCCCGGCCAGCGCGACGCCGATGTTCTCCTGCAGCCGCCGGGTGAACGCGAGCCGCTCCCGGGTGACCCGCGCCGCGGGCAGCACCTGGAGGGTCTCCTCCAGCGCGGCCACCAGGTCGGCCAGGCGCGCCATGCCGTAGACGGCGACGCCGACGAACGCGGCCTGCCCGATGAGGAAGTACAGGGCCTCGGCGAGCGTCGGCCGCTCGGCCAGTGTCAGCGGCAGGTCGGCGGCGAGCACCGCGCCGAACCCGGCCCAGGCGAGCCACGCGGGCCGGACGAGCAGCAGCACCGCGCCGCAGAGGAACCCGACGTTGCCGTACCAGGTCGACGAGTACCAGATCATCGGGACGAACGTCAGGACGGCCTGCGCGGCGAGGGTCCACGGCCACCCGGCGGGACGGCCGCCGTCCAGCCGCCGCACGCAGTTGCGCAGGTGCAGCGCGAGCAGCGCGGCGAGCAGCAGCAGCGGCGCGACGCGCCGGGACGGCGCCAGGTCCGACGTCACGATCCCGACGAACCCGCCGAAGAAGAACCCGATCGTCACGATCGCGATGACGGCCTGCGCCACCCGCGGGACGACGGCCGCCACACGCTGCATGGCGGAAATCTACCGTTACGTCGGACTTTGTCCAGGGATTACAGCGTGACGCGGTCCCCCGGCCCGAGGAGATGGAACCCGCCGGAGAACCCGGCGAACGGCTCCGCCAGGGTGTCGCGGCCCTGCGAGAAGTGCGCCCAGCCCTCGAAGTGCAGCGGGACGACCTGCCGGGCGCCGAGGATCGCCGCCGCCTCGGCCGCCTCGGCGCTGCCGAGCGTCAGGTCGGCGTCCAGCAGCGGCGTGCGCGCGGCACCGGCGAACAGCAGCGCCACGTCGAAGGGCGCGAACCGGGCGGCGATCTCCCGCACCACGTCCAGGGACGCGTTGTCGCCGCTCACGTAGGTGGTGGGCAGCCCGTCGCCGGTCAGCACGAACCCGGTGACCGGGCCGGTCAGGTGCTCGGTGCCGTCCGGGCCGTGCCGCGCGGGGACCCCGGTGATCCGCAGCGCGCCGCCGCCGGGCCGGGGCAGTTCGGTGTGCTCCCAGTTCGGCAGCGCCCGGACGCCGCCGCCGAGCCGCTCGGCGGCGGCCTGCGTGGACAGGGTCAGCGGCGCCCGCTCCACGTAGGCGCGGCCCCCGTCGTCGAGGTTGTCGGGGTGCTGGTCGTGCGACAGCAGCACCGCGTCGATGGGGCCGATCTCGCCCGGGCCGGCGACCGCGGCCATGGTCTTGGTCAGCGCCCGGTCGCCGACCGGATGCTCGCCGGGGCCGTCGAAGGTCGGGTCGACCAGCAGCCGCACGCCGCCGATCTCCAGGACCGCCGTCGGTCCGCCCAGATACCGAACGGTCAGGGATTCCGGCACAGGGGACTCGGGCATGGGGGCCGCCTTCCGATCGTCGCGCACGTGTCGATCACGAACGTCACCGGCGGCGCCCGCAATTCCCGGATCAGGAGGGTTTGCCGGTGTCCTTGCTGGGCTGCACCCGCTTGGGCTCGCCCGGCATCTTAGGGTAGTTGGGCGGATACGGCATGTCACCGAGACCGTGGTCGCGCTCGTCGCGGTCGGCCAGCTCCAGCAGCCCGTCGAGGGAGAACGCCTCGTCGTCGATCGGCGCGTGCAGGTCGCCGATCTTGGCGAACCGCTCCGGCATGGTGGCGATCGTGAAGTCGCGCGGGTCGGCGTCGGCCAGCTCGTCCCAGGTCACCGGCGCCGACACCGGCGCGTGCGGCGCGGGCCGGACGCTGTAGGCCGACGCGATCGTCCGGTCGCGCGCGTTCTGGTTGAAGTCGATGAAGACCTGCTCGCCCCGCTCCTCCTTCCACCACTTCGTGGTGACCTCGGCGGGGACGCGGCGCTCCACCTCCCGGCCGAACGCCAGCGCGGCCCGGCGGACCTCGGTGAACGTCCAGCGCGGCTCGATCCGCACGTAGATGTGCACGCCGCCCTTGCCGGACGTCTTCACGAACCCCGTCATCCCCAGCTCGGACAGCAGGTCGCGGGCCGGGCCGAGCGCCACCCGGACGGCGTCGGAGAAGTCGGTGCCGGGCTGCGGGTCGAGGTCGATGCGCAGCTCGTCGGGATGGTCGACGTCGCCGTCGCGGACGGGCCACGGATGGAACGTCAGCGTGCCGAGGTTCGCCGCCCAGGCGATCACCGCGACCTCGGTCGGGCGGACCTCGTCGGCGAACCGGCCGCTCGGGAAGGCGATCCGGGACGTCTGCACCCACTCGGGCGCGCCCTTCGGGACGCGCTTCTGGTAGAACGCGTCGGACTTGCCCGCACCGAAGCCGGCCTGGCCGCGCGCGTAGTCCTCCCGGGTGGCCATCTTCGCCCCCTCGAAGACGCCGGCGGGCCAGCGCTCCAGCGTCGTCGGCCGGTTCCGGGTGGCCCGCAGGATGCCCTCCCCCACGGCGATGTAGTACTCCACGAGCTGCCGCTTGGTGTAGCCGTGCTCAGGGAAGTAGACCTTGTCGGGATTGGTCACCTTGACGAGCCGATCCCCTACCGGGATCTCGATGAAGGGCGAGGCCATGACTGCACGTTAACCCAGGGATACGACAGTCTCCCGGAAGGGCCTCGCCGGGTACCTTCGAAGCATGGAGAAGATCCGCAAGAGCGAGGACGAGTGGCGGGCCCGGCTCAGCCCCGAGGAGTTCCGGGTGCTCCGCGAGGCGGGCACCGAGAAGCCCTTCACCGGCGAGTACACCGACACCAAGACCGTCGGCGTCTACCGGTGCCGCGCCTGCGGGACGGAGCTGTTCCGGTCGGAGACCAAGTTCGAGAGCCACTGCGGCTGGCCGTCGTTCTACGCGCCGTCCGACTCCGACGCGGTCACCCTGATCGAGGACCGCACGCTCGGCATGGTCCGCACCGAGGTGCGCTGCGCGGCCTGCGACTCCCACCTCGGCCACGTGTTCCACGGGGAGGGCTACGCCACCCCCACCGACGACCGGTACTGCATCAACTCGGTGTCCCTCACCCTCGAACCCGCCGGATGACCGCAACCGCGGGCACGCTCCGCGCGTCCTACGGACGACGACGCGCCCGCGGGAGGCCATCATGGGCGAGCACGGTCCCTACGAGATCGCATTCCTGACCGGCGGCGCCGTCCGGGTCGCCCAGACGGCCCTGGTCGCCCTTCACGAAGGGCGGCAGGTCCGCGTCTCCCGGGGGACGCACCGGGTCCAGGCCGTGAACCGGGAGGCGGACGACCCGGTCCAGGCCGCGCTCCTGGCACGCGTCCCCGGCACGGGCGTCCTGCTGGGAGACCTCCTCCGCGAGACCGCCGAGTCGGAGGAGGTCCGCGCGATCGCGGCCGCGCTCAAGGAGGCGGGGCTGGTCCGGGGCGGCCTGCGCGGCGCGCTCCGTCCCACCCGCACCGGCCGGGCGGCGCGGGACCGGGCCGTCGAGGACGTCCCGGCGGACGCCCCGGGACGCTGCGCCGCGCTGGGCCCGGACGGAGTCGAGGACGCCAGGTTCCGCGAGATCCTGCTGACCAGGGACCCGAAGCCGCTGAAACTGGATCAGGGCCGGAGGCACGGCCACCACGATCTGGAGTCCAGCAACCTCTCGGACACCCAGTACGGGCCCTGACCGGGCCGGCACGGCCCCGCCCCGGCCCTAGGGCGTGTCGGGGACCTTGCAGTCGTCGGTGTCGCTCTGCTTGTTGGCGAGGACGACGCTGCCGTTGTCGCTGCTCTTGCCGTGCACGAAGACGCGCGGCTCGTCCTCGCCGCCGTCCTTGAGGTAGCCGACCGTCCACTCGCAGAGCGAGATCGCGGGCTTGGAGTTCTCGTCGTCCTCGCCGAGGTCGGTGTAGACGCGGACGAACGTCCCGCTGCGCCGGACGTCGGTGACGTGCTTGACGATCTCCCCGCCCGGGTCCTTAGAGCGCAGGTACGGCAGGGCGTCGGACAGTTCGTCGGGGTCGCCGGCGGCGAGGGTCGCAGCGGCCGAGGACGGCGCGGACCGGGCGGTGTGCGCGGCGGCCGCCGCCCGCGGCGCGCTGCCGGTGCCGCCGGTCAGCGCCAGCGCGGCGAGCGCGGCCACGGCCGTCGCCGCCGCGGTGCCGGCGCCCGCCGCGGCGAGCCTGCGCCGCCCGGACGCCGCCGCGAGCATCCGGTTCCAGCGCGCGGACAGCTCGGACGGCGGCTTGGCGTGCCGCCCGCGGGAGGCACCGGCGGGAGTCTCGTTCACGGGCGGCACTTTACTGCCGTTGCGTCCGGATTCTGGGCGGATCCTTGGGATCTATACGTTCCCGTTGGGCAAGATCCCCAATGCTCCGGTTACGGGAGGTTGGCTATGAGTTCGGCGATCGGCTTGCGGCGGCCGGTGTAGAACGGGATCTCCTCCCGGGTGTGCAGCCGGGCGCGCGCGCCGCGCAGGTGCCGCATCAGGTCGACGATGCGGTGCAGCTCGTCGGCCTCGAACGCGAGCATCCACTCGTAGTCGCCGAGCGCGAACGACGACACGGTGTTGGCGCGCACGTCGGGGTAGTCGCGGGCCATCTTGCCGTGCTCGGCGAGCATGGCGCGGCGCTCCTCGTCCGGCAGCAGGTACCACTCGTAGGACCGGACGAACGGGTACACGCACACGTAGTTGCGGGGCTCCTCGTCGGCGAGGAACGCCGGGATGTGGCTCTTGTTGAACTCCGCGGGCCGGTGCAGCGCCATCTGCGACCACACCGGCTCGCTGGCGCGGCCCACGGCGGTGCGGCGGAACCGGGTGTAGACCTCCTGGAGGTCGTCGGAGGTGGGCGCGTGCCACCAGAACATGTAGTCGGCGTCCGCGCGCAGGCCCGCCACGTCGTAGGAGCCGCGGGTGGTGACGTCCTTCTCGCCCATCTGGGCGAGCAGGTCCTGCACCTCGGCGGCGTCCTGCTCGCCGAGCGCGCCGGTGTCGCGCACCCGGAACACCGACCACATGGTGTAGCGGATGACGTTATTGAGTTCGCGTGCCTTCGGCTTGGCCGCCGGCTCCGTCCCTGACATCGTTCGTTCCTCCTCGACTGCGCAGATGGTCCAGCACCCGGTCGGCCGCCGCGGTCGCCGAGGCGATGCAGGCGGGGATCCCCAGGCCGTCGTAGGCGGCGCCCGCGACGGCCAGTCCCGGCTCGCGGGCGACCGCGGCGCGGACCCCGGCCACGCGGTCGGCGTGGCCCACGTTGTACTGCGGCAGGCCGCCGCCCCAGCGGGTCACCCGGCCGTCGACGGGCAGCTCGGTGACGCCGGACGTGGCGGCCAGTTCCGCCATCGCGGCGGCCTTCAGCTCCTCGTCGGCCCGCTGGAGCAGGTGCTCCTCGCCGAACCGCCCGATGGAGCACCGGACGGCGATCACGCCGGGGTCGCGGTCGCGCAGATGCGGCCATTTTACCGAGCTGAAGGTGACGGCCTTGACGCCCCGGCCGCCCGCCTCGGTGTCGCTCTCGACGCCGGGGACGAGGTATCCGCTGCCGTCCGGGGGCTTGGGGAACGCGGTGGCCTGGTAGGCGAGGGTGACGATCGCCATGCTCGCGTACTCGATGCCGGCGAGCGCGCGTCCGGCGTCCGGGACCTCGTCGTTCAGCAGCCGGGACGCGGGCGCGGCGGGCACCGCGATCACGACGGCGTCGGCGTCCAGGTGCTCGGGGTCGCGGGCGGAGCCGACGGTGAGCCGCCAGCCGCCCTCGCGGCGCCGCAGCTCGCGGACGGTGGCGTTCACCCGGACCGTCCCGCCGGCGGCCTCGACGTCGGCGGCGACCAGCGGCGGCAGCGAGCCGAGCCCGCCGGGCAGGGTGGCGAACACCGGGCCGGGGTCCTTCGGCGCCGCCTCCCGGATGCCCTGGACGGCGTTGATCAGCGAGCGGTGGGCGCGCGCCGCGGCGGCGACGGCGGGCAGCGTGGAGTCGAACGACAGCCGCTCGGCGCGCCCGGCGTAGACGCCGCCGAGCAGCGGCTCGACGAGCCGGTCGACGACCTCGCGGCCCATCCGCGCGCCGATATAGTCGGCGACGGACACGTCGTCGCCGCGCTGGGTCTCGGGCATCACCAGGTCGAGGGGCACGCGGGCGAGCCCGGCCGGGGACAGCACCTGCGCGGCGGCGAGCGCCTTCAGGTCGGACGGCACGCCCATCACCTGGCCGGCCGGGATGGGGCGCAGCGCGCCGCGGCTGAGGATCGCCGACGAGGTCGTGCCGGGGTTCACCAGGTCGTCGCCGCGGCCGAGGGCGCGGACCAGGCCGAGGCCCTCGGGGCGGCGGGCCAGCATCGACTCGGCGCCCTCGTCCACCGGGATCCCGGCGATCTCGCTGACCCGGAGCTTGCCGCCGATCCGCGGGGAGCCCTCCAGCACGGTCACGCGGACGCCGGCGCGGGCGAGCGCGCGCGCGGCGGTGAGGCCCGCGATGCCGCCTCCGACGACGACGGCGTGGGACGCGGATGGGGACGGGGTCATGCGTCCAGCCTTCCAGACGCCCCGCGGAACCCCGCACCGGGGCGGCCGGAGCGCGGCGCGTTTTCTATCCCGGAGTGACAAGATCTCGAAGACCTTGCCAGTAAATACTGGCGCGCATGAAGCTCTGGAGAGTTCCGCTCGCCGCCGCCACGGCGGCCGTCCTGGCCGCCGGCCTGGCCGCCCCCGCCTCCGCCGCGACCCGCGGCGACTTCAAGCGCGTGTCGCTGCCGTTCTTCTGGCCCAGCAACACCCTGCGCGACGTCGACGCCGCCTCGCCCGACAGCGTCTGGATCACCGGATCCCAAGGCGAGATCACCGTCCCCGGCCCGATCCCCGGAACGGGCAGCACGATCCCCGGCAACCCGGTCGTGCGCCGGTGGCAGAACGGCGACTGGGTGGAGTACGACCTCCTGGGCCTGCCGGGCCACGGCGGGATCAACGACGTCGACGCGGTCGGCCCCGAGGACGTGTGGATCAACGGCTCGGACTACGACTCGAAGAAGCCCTACGTGGCGCACTTCGGCGGTTCGGCGTTCAACCAGGTGACGCTGCCCCCGGGCACCACCGCCACGACGCTGCAGGCGGACGCGTCCGGTGTCTGGCTCAGCACGCTCACCGACCTGTACCGCTGGACCGGCGACATTTGGACGGACAGGTGGACGCACGTCGCCGCCTTCCCTGAGATCGACCTCGACACGTCCTACGTCCGGGCGGACGACGACATGTGGCGCCTCAGCAGGAGCACCGGGACCGACCGGTCCCTCGTCGCCCAGCATTGGGACGGGCAGTCCTGGAAGAACGCACCCGTCCACGCGGACGGTCTAGGCACCGGCTTCGGCTTCGCCGACATGGTCGCCCTGTCCCCCACGGACGCGTGGGCCGTCGGCACGGACTACGGGACGTCGCCGGCCGCGGCCGTCCTGATGCACTGGGACGGGACGGCCTGGACGAAGGCCGCGGTCCCCGCCGGGCTCAACGCGCTGACCAGGATCATCAAGGGCGTCGACGGGGACCTGTGGGCCCTCGGGCACGCGCTCGACGAGCCCGCCAAGCCCGGGCTGCTCCACTACAGCGGCGGGACGTGGTCGCGGGTGCCGACCAGCGCCGTCCCGAACCGGAGCAACATCTACGCGACGGCACTGGCGGTCGTTCCCGGCACCGGCGCACTCTGGACGCTCGGCACCGTCAACATCGGCGGCCCGGTCGTCCTCACCGACGGCTGACCGGCGGCCGCGAACACCCCGATCACGGCCCGCCCGCGGGGGCCGGGCCGTGATCGGCGCGCGTCCGGGCCGTGGCCGGATCGCGACGCGCCCGCTGGAACGGTGATCTGTGCCACTCCGTCCAAGCTGCATGCTGAACGCCAGAAGCGTCAGGAAGGTCCCGTACGCACTGATCGTTCTTTTCCTGGCCGGGTTGCTGGGCGGGACGCTCGCGGCGTGCGGCGGTGGCGGAGGATCGTCCGATTCGGCGCAGAGAGGCGCGCCGCACGGCGCCGCCGCCCCGGCGGCCACGTCGGGCGGGGCCGAGGCCCAGAAGAAGCGGGCGTCCGGCGCCGGCGGGAGCGGGCGGACGGCCGCGCAGCCGCAGCTGCCGGCCGGCCGCGCCGTCGTCTACACCGCGACGATGCGGATCCGGGCCAAGGACGTGGACGCGTCCGCGACCCGCGCGAAGCAGCTGGTGAGCGCGGCGGGCGGCTACGTCGAGCACGAGTCCGGGTCGAGCGACCCGCCCGGTTCGACGGTCACGCTGAAGATCCCGTCGGACCGGTACGCGGGCGTGCTGGACCAGCTGACCCGGCAGCTCGGCACGAAGCTGTCGCTGTCCCAGCAGGCCGACGACGTGACCGGCGAGGTCGCCGACGTCGACAGCCGCGTCCGGTCCGCGAAGGCGGCGCTGGCCTCGTTCCGCAAGCTGCTGGACAAGGCGACGACGGTCGGCGAGATCATCGACGTCGAGCAGGAGATCGCCTCGCGCGAGGCGGACCTGGAGTCGCTGCAGGCCCGGCAGAAGGCGCTGAGCCAGAGCACGCAGTACGCGACGGTGACGGTCTCGCTGGAGGCGCAGGCCGCGCCCGCGCGGCGGCATCACGACCGCGGCGGGTTCGTCGGCGCGCTCGCCGACGGATGGCACGCGTTCACCGCGTTCCTCGGCGGCGCCGCAGTCGTGCTCGGCTGGCTGCTGCCGTTCCTGGTGACGGCCGCCGTCATCACCGCGCCGGTGGTGGCGTACCGGAACCGCCGCCGCGCCCGCAGGCCCGCCGAGCCGGAGTCCGGGGACGAGCCGCCCGTCGCGGTCGGCGCGAGCGGCCCGGCCGGTGCGGGCGACGAGGCGCCGCCCGCCGGATAGGCGGAACCGCCCGGGGGTCAGTCCCCGGAGCCCGTCTCGTGGACCAGGTCGACGAGGCGGGTCAGCACGTCCGGGTCCGTGGACGGCAGCACCCCGTGGCCCAGGTTGAAGATGTGGCCCTCGGCGGTCCGGCCCCGGGCCAGCACGTCCAGCGCCCGGCGCTCGACCGTCTCCCACGGCGCGAACAGCACCGCCGGGTCGAGGTTGCCCTGCAGCGCCTTGCCCGGCTCGACGCGGCGGACCGCCTCGTCCAGCGGGACGCGCCAGTCGACGCCGACCACGTCCGCGCCGGCCTCGCCCATCAGGCCGAGCAGCTCGCCGGTGCCGACGCCGAAGTGGATGCGCGGCACGCCGAGCGCCTCGATCTCGGCGAAGATCCGGCGGGTGTGCGGCAGCACCGAGGCGCGGTAGTCCTCCGGCGCGACCGCGCCGACCCAGGAGTCGAACACCTGGATCGCGCTCGCGCCCGCCTCGATCTGCACCTTCAGGAACGCGATCGTGATGTCGGCGAGGCGGCCCATGAGCCGGTCCCACAGCTCGGGCTCGCCGTACATCATCGCCTTGGTGCGCTCGTGGTTCTTCGACGGCCCGCCCTCGATGAGGTAGGCCGCGAGCGTGAAGGGCGCGCCCGCGAAACCGATCAGCGGCGTGCCGCCGAGCTCGCCCAGCAGCCCGCGGACGGCCTCGGTGACGTACGGCACGTCGTCGGGGACGAGGGGCCGCAGCACTTCCAGGCCGGCCGCGTCCCGGATCGGGTCGGCGATCACCGGGCCGACGCCGGGCTTGAGGTCGAGGTCCACGCCGATGGCCTTCAGCGGCACCACGATGTCGCTGAAGAAGATCGCCGCGTCCACGCCGTACCGCCGCACCGGCTGCATCGTGATCTCCACGATCATGTCCGGGCGGGCGCACGCCTCCAGCATCGGCACGCCCTCGCGGAGGCGCAGATACTCTGGCAGCGCGCGGCCCGCCTGGCGCATGAACCACACCGGGGTGTGCGGCACGGGCCGGCGGCGGCACGCGAGCAGGAACGGGCTCTCCGCGAGCGGACCGGACTCTTCCGGCGGGTTCGCGGCGGTGTCGTCGGGGCGGGCGGCGTCTGCGGTCACGTTGTGATGGTCCCACGGAAAGACCCACCGGACGCACCGGGGTGACACCCAAGGGACGGCGGTGACCCATGAAGTTCCGGACACGCCGAGCGAAGTCCCGCATTCTGTCATCGGCGCGTGCGAACGTGATGCGTGTCATAGCCGAGGGAGGTTCCCCCTTGCACTGCTCCACCTGCGGTGATGAACGTGTGTTCGAGCAGCCGCCGTGCCCCGACGGGCACGGCGCGGAGTGCCCCGAGCGGGTCTGCGTCGAGTGCGGAGCGGCCGTCCTGGTCGACCCGCCGCTGAGGTCCCCCGGCCCCGCGCACGCACCCCCGGGCCGGCCGGCCGCGGCGTCCCCGGCGTCCCCTCGCGGGACGGGTCCAAGACGCGCCGGCTCCTCGCCGGCCGCATCCGCGCGGGCCGTGGCCTGAACGCCGCGGCCCCCGAGACGAAACCCACAGTGCTGTGCCTGCATCCCCTCCGTTCCCTCCCGTCGCACGCGGCGGCACCCCGTCCCGGCACCACCGACACGACGCCCGCCCCCGCACCCAGGCCGGTCCGCCCATGAACCCTCCCGCCTTCCAGCGGGCCCTCGACACGCTGCGCGAGATCCTCGACGGCCCGGGCCCGCGGCCCGAGCTCGACCTGGAGGACATGCCCGCCCCGCAGAGCCTGGCCCCGTACGCCGCGGCCCTGTCCGGGTCCGTCTACCGCGACGACGACACCGAGGTCGCGATGGGCCGGCTGATCGTGCTCTACGACCCCGACGGCGCCAAGGGCTGGACGAACGGGTTCCGGATCGTCGCCTACATCCGCGCCGACCTCGAACCCGACATCGCCGCCGACGAGCTGATCGGCTCGGTCGCCTGGGACTGGCTGCTCGAGGCGCTGGAGCCGGCCGGCTACGCGGCCGTGTCCGGGACGATCACCCGCGCGGTGTCGGAGAGCTTCGGCGACAAACGCGACGAACCGTCCACCACCGAGCTGGAGCTGCGCGCCTCCTGGTCCCCGACCGGCGACGATCTGGCCGGGCACGTGGCGGCCTGGTGCGAGGTGATGTGCACCACTGCGGGCCTGCCGCCGGCGGGCGTCGCCGCACTGCCGGACCGGCCGACCGGCGCCGGCGCCTGAGCCCGCCGGAGCCGGCCGGGCACGTGGGGGGTCGTCCCTCCTCGGGAGGTATCGAGAGCGACGTACGGTAGGGGACGTGAGCACAGCGTCCGGAACCGAGGCGGCGGGGGAGAACACGGGAAAAGTGGGAGTGTCCGAAACGCGTGCCACCGGTCCCGACCGGGACTCCGGTGGCGAGGAGGCCGCCGCACGGCCGGCGGGCGCGAAGAAGGCGGGCGGGCCGGGCAAGGCGCTGCCCGCGGAGTCCGGTCCGGCGGGTCCGGCGGGCGGCGGGTCCGGCGCCGTGGTGCCGGGTCCGGCACCCGGTGAGGAGCGGCCCCCGGCCGTGCCCCTGCTGGAACCGCGCGAGGGCGTCCCCCCGGTCGTCGTCGACGCCGCCGAGTTGGAACGCGTCATCGCCGCGTTCGCCGCGGGCACCGGCCCGGTCGCCGTCGACGCCGAGCGGGCGTCCGGCTACCGGTACGGGCAGCGCGCCTACCTGATCCAGCTGCGCCGCGCCGGCGCGGGCACCGCGCTGATCGACCCGATCGGCTGCCCCGACCTGTCCGCGCTGGACGCCGCGCTCGCCGACGCCGAGATGGTGCTGCACGCCGCCAACCAGGACCTGCCGTGCCTGTCGGAGGTCGGCCTCGTGCCGAGGCGGCTGTTCGACACCGAGCTGGCGGGGCGGCTGCTCGGCTACCCGCGCGTCGGCCTCGGCTCGATGGTCGAGAACGTGCTCGGCTTCCTGCTGGAGAAGGGCCACTCCGCCGCCGACTGGTCCACCCGGCCCCTCCCCGAGGACTGGCTGCGCTACGCGGCGCTGGACGTCGAGCTGCTCGTCGAGCTGCGCGACGCGCTGGAGGCCGAGCTGCGCGACGCCGGGAAGCTGGAGTGGGCGCTGGAGGAGTTCGAGGCGATCCTGACCACGCCGCCGAAGGCGCCGCGGCCCGACCCGTGGCGCCGCACGTCCGGGATCCACCGGGTGCGCAACCGGCGCGCGCTCGCGACCGTCCGGGAGGTGTGGGAGGCCCGCGACAAGATCGCCCGCGAGCGGGACCTGTCCCCCGGCCGGGTGCTGCAGGACGCGGCGATCGTCGAGCTGGCGCTGAACCCGCCGAAGACGCCCGCCGAGCTGCAGGCGCTGCCGACCATGCGGGGGCGGGGCGCCCGCCGCCACCAGTCGGCGTGGCTGCGCGCGGTGTCGCGGTCCCGCACGGTGCCCGACCGGCAGCTGCCCGAGGCGAACCTGCCCGGGGACGGGCCGCCGCCCGCGCACCGCTGGGCCGACCGCGACCCCGAGGCCGCCAAGCGGCTGACCGCCGCCCGCGCCGTCGTCGCCGCGCTCGCCGACGAGCACTCGATGCCGTCGGAGAACCTCATCCAGCCCGACTTCGTCCGCCGGCTGGCGTGGACGCCGCCGGACGAGCCGTCGGCGTCGGCGGTCGGCGCGGCGCTGCGCGGGCTCGGCGCGCGCCGCTGGCAGGTCGAGCTGACGGCGCAGCCGATCGCGCGCGCGTTCCTGAAGCTCGACTTCCCCGGGCAGTGACCCGCGCGGCCCCGCGCTCGGCGCGGGGGCCGCGCGCGGGCGTGTGAGCCGCGTCTCGCCGGGTGAGGTGACGCGATCGGGGCTTGCGGGGGGCGGCGCGGAGGCACAGACTGGCTTAGGTTAGCTTTGCCTAAACCAAACGTGCGTCTGGAGGAGGGCAGCGATGCTCCTGGGCAACTTCCTCATCGGAATGCGCGAGGGTCTGGAGGCCGCCCTGGTCGTCAGCATCCTCATCGCCTATCTGGTGAAGACCGGCAACCGCCGGGCCCTCGTCCCCGTCTGGGCGGGCATCGCGATCGCCATCGCGCTCGCGGCCGGCTTCGGGATCGCGCTCACCGCCGCCTCCTCGGAGATGCAGTTCAAGACCCAGGAGCTGTTCGGCGGCGTGCTGTCGATCGTCGCGGTCGGCCTGGTCACCTGGATGGTCTTCTGGATGCGCAAGACCGCCCGGTTCATGAAGTCGGAGCTGGAGGGCAAGCTGGAGGGCGCGCTGAACGTCGGGCCGCTCGCCCTGGCCGCCGTCGCGCTGCTGTCGGTCGGCCGCGAGGGCATCGAGACCGTGCTGTTCCTGTGGACGAACATCCAGAGCTCGTCCGGCGGCTCCACCCAGCCGATCATCGGCGCGGCCCTCGGCCTGGTCGTCGCGATCGTGCTCGGCTACCTGCTCTACCGCGGCGGCCTCAAGATCAACCTGGCCCGGTTCTTCACCTGGACGGGCGGCGCGCTGATCGTCGTCGCGGCGGGCGTGTTCGGCTACGGCTTCCACGACCTGCAGGAGGCCGACGTGCTGCCCGGCCTGAACTCGATCGCGCTCGAGCCGCACGTGTTCTTCGACAAGCTCGGCACCCCCGGCGACTGGCTGCAGACCGTCCTGCAGGGCGTGCTGAACGTGACCCCGCAGATCACCTGGCTGCAGCTGGCCATGTGGGCGCTCTACCTGGTGCCGGTGATGGCGCTGTTCCTGCGCAAGACCGGGCCGTCCCGCCCGGCGACCGCCGCCAAGAAGACCGTCGAGCCCGCGCCGAGCTCCTGACCGCCCACGGGCCGGGCGGACCGGGCGGCGGCCGGGCGGCGGGTCACAGGTCGGGCAGCGGGTCGCGCGGCAGGCTGTCGCGGGCGAAGACCTCGCTGTCGGCGGCGTTGACGACCGGGACGTACTCGTCGTCCACCTCGAACGCGGCGCCGGCGAACTCGAACGACGCGCCGGCGCCGGTCTCCACCGGCCCGATCCGGGTGGCGCGCGGGTAGGCGCCCCAGATGCTCCTCAGCGTGCTGCGGCCGAGCGAGCCGGTGGAGATCACGGCGATCTGGTCGTCGGTGACGACGAAGATGAAGCCCGCCCCGCCGCCGTAGGCCATGGCGGGGAAGATGTAGCGGATCTCTCCGTCGGCTCCGAGGAACTCGCGGCAACGCTCGCGCAGTGGACGTGGCACGGGCATGGCTGTGCGGGCACCTCCCGGGAGGACGTCGTCGGCGCCCCCATCATGCACCGGCCCGCCGGACCGGGGCCAGAGACGCCCCGCCCCTCGGCCTCCGGCGCTTCAGGCGGCGGCGAGCGCGACCGTCGGCGGCAGCCGCGCCGCCCGTACCGCCGGGTACAGGCCGGCGGCCGTCCCGATCAGCAGGGTCGCGCCGAGCGCGCCGGCCGGCGCCCACGCCGGCAGCACCGGCGGCCAGCCCTTCGCCGCCGCGAACCCCGCGGTCACCGCGGCGCCGAGCAGTGCGCCCACCGCCCCGCCGGACGCCGACAGCAGCAGCGACTCGGCGAGGAACTGCGTCCGCACCTGGCCGCGGGTGGCGCCGAGCGAGCGGCGCAGCCCGATCTCGCGGCGCCGCTCCAGCACCGAGACGACCATCGTGTTCGCCACCCCGACGCCGCCGACCAGCAGCGCCACCGCGCCGAGCCCGAGCAGCAGCCCGGTGAACGCGCCCGCCGCCTCCGCCTTCGCCCGCAGCGCGTCCGACGGCCGGGCGACCTCGACCTCCTCGGGGTGCTCGGGGTTCACGGTGCGGGCCAGGACGTCGCGGACGTCGTCGACCGACGCGTCCGTGGACCGCTCGTAGACCGTCGTCGGATGCCCGTCGAAGCCGAGGTAGCGCCGCGCCGCGTCCCAGCCGACCAGCGCGGACCGGTCGATCTCCGGCGCCAGTTCGGCGGGCCGCAGCACGCCCAGCACCACGAACCACCGGCCGCCGGCGAACACCCGGCCGCCCGCCCGGTCGACACCGAGCCGCCGCGCCGCCTCCGAGCCGAGCACCATCCCCGGATACCGCTCGGTGGCCGCGTCGAGCCACCGGCCGCTCGCGGTGCCGGCGCCGAGCGTCGCGAGCAGGTCCGGCGAGGCCGCCTGCACCGCGATGCCCTGCGTCACCTCCACCGGGATCCGGTCGGTGCGGCGCACCGTCGCGTCCACCGCCCCGGTAGCGCCGACGCCGGTGACCGGGCCGATCCGCCGCACCATCTCCGGGGCCGTCGAAGGCAGTTCCGCCTGGTCGCCGAACAGCGTGCTGCCCGGCTTGGCCGTCAGCAGGTTCGTGCCGAGCCGGTCCAGGCGCCGCAGCAGGTCCTCCCTGCTCGACGCCGAGATCCCGATGACCGCCACCATCGTCGCGATCCCGATGGCGATGCCGAGCGCCGACAGCACCGCGCGCGCCGGACGCGCCCGCAGCCCCGCGAACCCGGCCCGCACCACGTCCCGCGGCCCGAGCCGCGCCGGGACGAGCCCGCTCACCGGGCGCCCGCCGGCTCGTCCTCGACGACCAGGCCGTCCCGGACCCGGATCCGGCGCGGCGCGCGGGCCGCGACGTCCCGGTCATGGGTGATGATCGCGACGGTGGTGCCGGCCCGGTTCAGCTCGTCCAGCAGCGCCAGCACCCCGGCCCCCGCCGCCGTGTCGAGGTTGCCCGTCGGCTCGTCGGCCAGCAGCAGGTCCGGCCCGCCCGCCACCGCGCGCGCCACCGCCACCCGCTGCTGCTCACCGCCCGACAGCTGATGCGGCCGATGCCCGGCCCGGTCGCCGAGCCCCACCCGCTCCAGCGCCTCCCGCGCGCGCTTGCGCCGCTCCTTCAGCCCCGCGCCGCCGTAGAGCAGCCCGTCGGCGACGTTGTCGAGCGCGGTGACACCCGGCGCGAGATGGAACTGCTGGAAGACGAACCCGATGTGCCGCGCCCGTAGCGCCGACAGCTCCCGGTCGCCCAGCCCTGCCACGTCGTGCCCGGCCACCCTGACCCGTCCCGCCGTCGGCCGGTCCAGCGTCCCGATCACGTGCAGCAGCGTCGACTTCCCCGACCCGGACGGCCCGACGATCGCGACCAGCTCCCCCGACCCGATCACCAGGTCCACGCCGCGCAGCGCCGCGACGCTCCCGTACTCCTTGGTCACCCCGGCCAGCTCCACGATGGCGTCACCCTCGACCCTCATTCGGCCGGCACCCCCACCGTCGCGCCCTCGCGGACCCCGTCGCCCGCGACCTCGACCCGCCCGCCGCCGTACGCCCCCGTCCTCACCGGGACGAGCCGCCGCCGCGCCCCGTCCACGACCTCCACCCCGAACCCGCCCTCCCGGAGCGCCAGCAACGCCTCCACCGGCACCGAAAGGACGTTCCTCCGCCGCTCGCTCTCCAGCTCCACGGTGACCGGCGCCTCGTCCAGCCGGCCCGTCCCCTTCCCGCCGAGCGACACCTCGACGCCCACGGTGGTCTTCTGGTCCTGCCCCGACCCCGTCGTCTCGGCCACGCTCCCGACCTCGCCGACCGTCCCCTTCACCGTCGTCCCGCCGGGCAGCTCGACCCGCACCCGCTCCCCCTTGCGCGCCATGTCCTGCTTGTCGGCGTCCAAGTCGATGTGCACGACCCGCCGCGTCCCCGCCACCGTCAGCACCGGCTGCCCCTGCACGGCCCGCTTCCCCTCCGGCGCCCTGACCTCCTTCACCTTCACGGCGCCCTTGAGGAACACCACCTGCCCGGGCGCGACCGTCCCGGTCCTCTCCAGGCCCCGGTCGTCCTGCCACCTCTCGACCGCGGCTTCGGTGGCGCCGGTGAACTCCCCGTCCACGGTCATCCCGCCGTACCCGAGCGCCCGCAGGTTCTCCTCCAGCTCCCGGACGTCCTTCCCCGAGTCGCCGTCCCGGAGGACCCGGTACATCGGAACACCGCCGTACATCAGCGCGACCGCATCCCCCGCGACCTCCAGCAGCGTCCCGCCCCTCCTGACCGTCGCGCCCTGCTCCGGAGCCCACGTCACGACCCCCGACGTCCCTGCCCACACCTCCCGCTCGTCGCCGTAGGTGAGCTTGCCGTCCACCTTCTCGGTGTCGACGAGATCGCCCCTGGTCACGACCGCCGTGCCGAGCCGCACCTCGCGCGCCTCCGCGCGGTGCCCGCCGTCCGACGTCCAGGCGAGCGCTCCCCCGCCGGCCGCCACCACCACGGCCGCGGCCCCTCCCGCCGCCACCGCGCGCCTCACTTCCCGGCCCCCGGCGCGAGCGCCCTGCACGCCTCCCGCGCCTTGTTCACCGTCGCCGGATCGGCCATCCCCGCCGGAATCCGGATCGTCCCGTCGGGATCCGGATCCTTCATATCGACCCCGTGCTCTCTCAAGCACTGCGCGAACTTCACGAACTGGTCCCGCACCTTCGGGTCCTTCAGGTCCGGCATCTTCCCGCCCGCCTGCAACCACGACTGGCATTTCTTCAGCGCGGCCTGCACTTTCTCCCTGTCGGACCCTTTCCCGATCCGCATCGTCTCCGCGTGCCCGCTCCCGGGGTCTGGCACGTCCACACCGTTCTGCCGCATGCACTGCGCGAACTTCAGCTGCGCGTCCTCCGCACTCAACGACCGGCTCGGCGACGCCGACGCCTTGGCCGCCGCTCCCCCGGCACTCGCCACCCCGCCCCCGTCACCCCCGCCCCCACACGCCGCCCCACCGAACAGCACGACCCCGACCACCACGAACACCCGAACCGAACGCCCCATGTCTCCCTCTCCGCCGGACCCCACGACCCAGCGCCCCCACCAAACCCACCTCCGCGTTAAACCTGCATTAGCCGCGCTAGCTCTGACGGGATCGGAGTAAGTCGGGAGACGTCGCCGGACGAGCCTCTCACCAGCAGAAACGTCCGAAGGAGTCGCTCGCACCGCTGCACGTGATGCCCTCGTCCGGGATGAGGAACGCACCGGGCCGGAGCATCCGCGCACCGAAGTGGAGCAGACGCCGGAACAGGCGATGTTGGGAACTCGATTGGGATCCACGTGAACCTCGCGGCTCGGGATACTACAGTTCCAGTTCGTGACCGATGCGCCTCGCCGTACCGCTTCGGACGATGACTTGCTTCTTGAGAGGCTGCACTCTCTCGCGTGGGGAGCAGGAGGCGCGATCCCCGCCCGAGGCTGCCTCCCGGACAAGCCTTTTCCTCGCCTCACGACTGCCGATATAGAGGGCGCAGAACAGAAGCTCGGGTATCGGCTGCCCCAGTTACTCCGGCGCATCTACACCGAGATCGGTGATGGCGGGTTCGGGCCGGAAGGCGGCCTCGCATCGTTGACACCGCGCCGCATTCCGCACTGGTATGTGCCGGACTGGCCTTGCGCGACCACCATCCATGCCCAGCGGCCAGGGTGGGAGTCGCCGGCCTCGTGGTTCTTCCTGACGGGGGGTGGCTGCACCATGGCGTGGTACGTCTCGCTGATAGCGGTCGATCATCCGGTGCTGCTCTGGGACGCCGATGGCTGGGAACCGGACTGGGGCCAGGATCCTCACGACGGCCTGCGCTACGCGGCGCCGTCCCTGCGTCAGTGGCTGTGGACCTGGGCAGACGGCGGAAATGTGTGGGACGAGGCGCTCGCACAGCCCGAGTAGGCGCTGGGGTTCTTGGCGTCGGTTAGTCGGCGGGGCAGAGTTGTTGCTCGGCTATGGAGAGCGTCTTTCCGCGCAGTGAGGGCTGCAGGGAATTGGTGTTCATGAGGAGTGCGGCGCGGCGGTGGCCGAGTTGCATCACGGTGGACGTGTATCCGTCGATGTCTCCCATTGAGCCGTACGCAGTTCCGCAGGGAGTCGAGGCGCTCATTAGGCCGAGGCCGTAGCCGATTCCGGGGATACCGGCGGCGGCGAAGAACGCGTCGGCTCCTGGGGTGGGCCGCTTCATTTTCGTGAGCAGGTGCGCTGGGACGAGTCGCCCGCCGAGGAGTGCTCCGAGGAATCGGTTGACGTCGTCGCCGGTCGACACCATCGCGGCTGCGGCTCCGGCCGCGCCGGCGCTCGTCCGGGTGGTCGCGTCGAGTGCGGGATCCGAACGGGGCGGCAGCGGAGCGGCGAAAACGTAGCCGTGCGCCTGCCTGGGCGCGATCGTGGTCGTGGTGGGGAAGGTCGTGGCGTTCAGGTGGAGGGCGCGGATCAGGCGCGTCCGCACTTCGTCCTGGGTCGTGTGGCCGGTGACGTGGTGAACGATTTCGCCGAGGGCGATGTAGTTGGTGCTCGAGTAGTAGAAGCCGGTGCCGGGCGCGAAGTAGGGCGAGTGCTCAGCGCTCAGGGCGATGAGCTGCGCGGGGGTGTAGTCGGCACCGGAGTCGAAGCGGGGATCGTTCGAGTAGTCGAAGAGTCCGCTGGTGTGGTCGAGTAGTTCCCGCACGGTGATCTGGTCGGCGTGCTGTACCGGTTCGGGCAGGAGCCCCGCGATCGGCTGGTCGAGGGCGAGCTTGTGCTCCGCGACCAGTTGCAGGACCACCGCGGCCACGAAGGTCTTGGTGATGGAGGCGATCCTGAATCGGTCGCCGGGGCGCATCGTCCGGCGTGACGGGATGTCCGCGAGGCCCGCGGCCGTCCGGACCAGGCGCCCGTCGCGGCTTGTGACCGCGACAACGCCAGGGATGCCGTCGGCGTTGACGAGGTTCTGGATCTGTGCCCGCAACGAGGCATCACGGGACGGTCCGCCCGTCGCGTGCGCAGGCGCCGAGGGGGCGACCCCGATCAGCGCGGCGGCGACGAGGGCGGCACAACGCTTCAACCGCATGAGCGTTCTCCTTCATGACCAGACATGGCGCCACAATCGCAACCGCGCAGCCGGCCGTATTGGAGAAATGTTCCGCTCGAGTGGTCAGCGCCGCTGCTCCGAGGTCACTGGTTGCACATGGCCCAGGCTGGTCCCGGCCTTGCCACCACCGCGTTGGAGTTCGCGGGCTCGGCAGGGGCGGGGCTCTTCAGAGGTCCGGCCGATTCCGCGAGCGCCGCCGTGGTCCGGCGGCTCTCCTCGGCCAGGGCCGCCGGGGTCGTCCCGGCGAACGCCATGACGTCCCGATGCAGGTGGGACTGGTCGGTGTAACCGCCGTCGGCCGCGACCCGCGCGGGGTCATGGCCCACGGACAGGCGGTGCGCGGCATGGTCGAAGCGGACCAGTTTCGCGGCGCGCTTGGGCGGCAGCCCGATCTGCTCGCGGAACCGGGCCCACAGGCGTTTGCGGCTCCATCCGAGCTCGGCGGCCAGGGCTTCGACCCTGACCCGGCCGCGGCCGGCGACGATCCGGTCCCAGGCTCGGACCACCTCCGGGTCCAGCGCCGGCCCCGTCTCGTACCGGTCGGCGACGGACGCCTCGATCAGCGCGAAGCGGTCCTCCCAGGAGGAGAGATCGTGCAGGCGCTCGCTGAGCCGCGACGCCTGCCGGCCCCACAGGTCGCCCAACGACACCACCGAGCCGTCCAGGTCGACGGGGCCGACGTCCAGGACCGCGCGGGCGACCAGCGGGGACAGGCGGACCTGCACGCATTGGATGTTCTCGCCCCGCACCCAGACCGAGCCGCTGTACCCGAGACCGCCGACGAGGCTTCCCTGGAACCGCCGGCCGGCGGCGTCCTCGACGAGGGGCGGGCCGGCACCGAAGTCCAGGGCGACGATCACGCTCGCGTGCGGAACGAGCCGGTGGTCCGCCGCGCTCCCGCCCCGGCTGAACCCCGCGAAGGCGACACCGGCCATCCGGCTGGGCCGCGCCGGGTAGGCGACGTCCCACACCGCCGCGTCGTCGCCTCCGTGCACGGTGGACCGCATCGCCCCATGCTAGGCGAGCGGAGGACGAAGGACATTCGTACAAGCCGCCGGTCTCCGGCTGCGGCGAAAGTGGGCCGATGACCACCTGACGGGACTTCCACCGAGCTGAGGAGAATGCGATGCCGCACAGCGGTTCAGGCATTTACTGGGAAGAGCATGGCCAGGGTCCGCAGACGCTCGTCATGTTGCCGGGATTCGGCGCCTCGGCCGAACTGATGACCGGAATCGCGCGTCACCTGGGCGGGCTCCGCGTCCTGGTCTTCGACCTGCCCGGACATGGCGGGTCCAGGAACGCACCGGCGGACGGGATGCTGCCCTCGCTGGCCGCGACGCTGCACGACGCGATCAAGGAGGCGGGCGCCGACGGCTACCACCTGGCCGGCTGCTCGCTCGGCGGTGCGATCGCGCTGCGCCTCGCGCTCGACCATCCGGACCAGGTGCGGGCGCTGATCGGCATCGTCCCGTGGAATGCCGCCGGGACGACCGCCGAGGACGAGGTGATCGCCGGGTTCGACGCCGTGTACGGCGACGCCGAGGCCCTCGCGCAAGGAGTCGCGGCGATCTCCGTGGACCCGTCGAAGACGTCACGCCTGACCGACAGCATGCTCACCGTGACGGAGGAGATGTGGCACGGCTGGCTCGCCGGAGGCGCCCTGACGAGCCAGGCCGACGAACTGCCCGGGCTGCGCGTACCGACCTGCTACATACTCGGCGGCAAAGACGTCGTCGTGGACCAGGCGAAACAGCTCGATGACGTGCGGCGGATCCCCGGAGGCCGCGCGGTCCTGCTGAGCGAACTCGGCCACCTGTGCGGTCTCGAAAGGCCCGATCTCGTCGCGAACGAGATGACCGCCTTCCTGAACTCCCTCGACACGACCTGATCACCGATCCGGCTCGGCAGGGTCACGCGGAAGGTGCCCGTCGCGGCGGAAGGGCCGAGGTTTTGGTTTGGTGATAAAGGGGCGGGGTGGAGTGTGCAGTTAGGGCACATAACCCTGCGTGCGCGGTCGGCCATAATCCGTTCGTGCCCAGCAACGCCGCGCCCCCGCTGAACGAGGACTTCCGGCTGGTCGAGGGGCTCCGGGCGCAGCGGCCCGGAGCGGTCGGCCACGTCTACAACGTGTACGGGCCCGAGCTCGTCGAGTACGCGGAGGGGCTGCTCGGCGAGCATGACCGGGCGGTGCAGGCGGTGCGGTCGGCGCTGCTCGCGCTGCGGGCGAAGGGGGCGGACGTCCCGGACGCGGGAACGTTCCGGGACTGGCTGTACGAGGTGGTGCGCGACGAATGCCGCAGGCCCGTGCGGGGGCGCAGGCGGATCGTGGTGATGGGGGCGGCGGCAGCGGCGGTGCTGACGGCCGGGCTGGTCGTGGCGTTCGAGTCGGGGGGCGGGGACGCGAAGCCCGGGCCCGCGCCGCAGGCGGCGGCGACGGCGCCGACGACGGAGGAGCCGAGTCCGCCTGCGACGGTGACGCCGTCGCCGCCGCAGAAGGACGGGCGGAAGGGGAAGGGCGAGAAGAAGAAGGGGAAGGACGCGCCCGCCGCCGAGAAGCCGACCCGGCGCGCGCCGCACGGGGGCGGGGGCGGCGGCGGGGCCGGGCGGTTGTCGGTGAGCGACGGCGGGTGCCACGGGATCGGGGTGGCGGGGTTGCCGCGGTCGTGCCCGGTGCGGCTGACGGCGGTGGGCGGGACGGTCCACTGGGCGGTGGCGTCGGTGCGGTCGCGGGGCGGACGGGTCAGCGCGTCCGGCGGCGGGACGCTCAAGGCGGGGCGTTCGACGACGGTGAGCGTGGTGGTGCGGCCGACGGTGCTCTGCTACGTCGGCGGGGGCGGCGGCGGGTCGGTCGCGTTCGCGCCGGGCGGGACCGCGACGATCTCCTACACCTGCTGGCGGCGCTAGCCCGGCGGCCCCGGCGTTGCGCTTGGCGGGTATCCCGGCCCCGATCAGGGAACGATCCGGTCGGGGCCGCCGACGCGCGTTCCGGGACCGAGGAGCTGGCATGGAGCCACGACCCGAGATCGACACGACCGTGCCGCATTCGGCGCGGGTCTGGAACTTCCTGCTGGGCGGCACGGACAACTTCCCCGTCGACCGGCAGGCGGGCGAGCAGGTCTTCCAGTCGTTCCCCGGGATGGTGGACATGGCGCGCCGCTCCCGGCAGATGCTGACGCGGGTGGTGCGCTTCCTGGCCGCCGAGGCGGGGATCCGGCAGTTCCTCGACATCGGCACGGGGCTGCCGACGATGGACAACACCCACGAGGTCGCGCAGCGGATCACGCCCGAGGCGCGCATCGTGTACGTCGACAACGACCCGCTGGTGCTGGTGCACGCCCGGTCGCTGCTGACCAGCAGTCCCGAGGGCGCCACCGACTACATCGAGGCGGACGTGCGCGACCCCGACCCGATCCTGGCCGGGGCGGCGCGGACGCTGGACTTCGAGGAGCCGGTCGGGCTGATGCTGATGGGCATCCTCGGGCTCGTGCAGGACTACGACCAGGCCCGCGGCATCGTCCGGCGGCTGGTGGAGCCGCTGACGTCGGGCAGTTACGTGGCGGTCTACGACGGTACGAACGACGATCCGGCGTACATGCAGGCCATCGAGGCGTTCAACGCCGGCAGCGGCGCCGTCCCGTACACGCCGCGCAGCCCCCGGCAGATCGCCCGCTATCTCGACGGCCTGGACGTGCTGCCGCCCGGGGTGGTGTCGGTGACGCGGTGGCGCCCCGACCCGGGTCCGGAGGGCGAGGTCGCCCCGGTGGCCTGCGCGGGCGGCGTCGCGCGCAAGCCCTGACCGCGGGGCGGCGCGCCGCTCTTATCCGGGTTTAACCCTGGTTCGGTCATGCTCGCCGCATGCGTGTGCTGATCGTGGAGGACGAGCGGGTGCTCGCGGACACGATCGCCGAGGGCCTGCGGGAAGAGGCCATGGCGGTCGACGTCGTGTACGACGGGGACGACGCGCTCGACCGGGCGTCCTACAACGAGTACGACGTGGTCGTGCTGGACCGGGACCTGCCGACCGTGCACGGCGACGAGGTGTGCCGGGAGCTGGCGGGACGGCGCGCGCCGGCGCGGATCCTGATGCTGACGGCGGCCGGGGACGTCGAGGACCGGGTGGCCGGCCTGTCGCTCGGCGCCGACGACTACCTGCCGAAGCCGTTCGTGTTCGGCGAGCTGGTGGCGCGGGTGCGGGCGCTGGCGCGGCGGTCGGGGGCGCCGGTGCCGCCGGTGCTGGAGGGCCGCGGGATCCGGCTGGACCCGCACCGGCGGCGGGTGGCGCGCGACGGCCGGGAGCTGCGGCTGACGAACAAGGAGTTCGCGGTGCTGGAGGAGCTGCTGCGCGCGGAGGGCGGGGTGGTGAGCGCCGAGCGGCTGCTGGAGCGGGCGTGGGACGAGAACATCGACCCGTTCAGCAACATCGTCCGGGTGACGATGGCGACGCTGCGCCGCAAGCTGGGCGCGCCCGCGGTGATCGAGACGGTCACCGGGTCGGGGTACCGGCTGGAGGCGCCGTGACGGTGCGCGGGAGGGTGCGGGCGCCGCGGCTGAGCGTCCGGACGCGGCTGACGCTGGTGTACGGGGCGCTGTTCCTGGTGACGTCGGCGGTGCTGGTCGCGGTGATGTACGTCCTGACGGCGCGGACACTCGACCAGCGGCTGCCCGAGCGGACGAGCGTGGACCCGCAGGTCGCCGCGAAGCTGCGGGTGCTCGTGGCGTCGAAGGACTTCAGCCAGATCCTCGCGGTGAAGGCGGACGCGGACCGGCGGCTGGCGCAGCAGAAGCACGACGTGCTGGAAGGGCTCCTGCAGACGTCGCTGCTGACGATGGTGGTGCTCGGCGTCCTGGCGGTGGTGATCGGGTACCTGGTGGCGGGGCGGATGCTGCGCCCGCTGAACAAGGTGACGGCGACGGCGCGGCGGCTGTCGGAGAGCACCCTGCACGAGCGGATCGCGCTGGACGGCCCGCAGGACGAGATCAAGGACCTGGCGGACACGTTCGACCGGATGCTGGACCGGCTGAACCGGGCGTTCGACGCGCAGCGCCGGTTCGTCGCGAACGCCTCGCACGAGCTGCGCACGCCGCTGACGATCAACCGGACGGTCCTGGAGGTCGCCCTCGCCAGCCGGCGGAACCCGCCGGAGACCAAGGCGCTCGCGGACGTGCTGCTCGGCAACACCGAGCGGCACGAGCGGCTGATCGAGGGCCTGCTGCTGCTCGCGCGGTCGGAGCGGGAGCTCACCGCGCGCACGCCGACGCCGCTGCCGGACGTGGTGCGCGGCGCGCTCGGCGACCTGGACGGCCGGACCGGCGAGGTGGACGTGGAGGCGCGGCTGGCGCCGGCGGAGGTGGCGGGCGATCCGGTGCTGCTGGAGCGGTGCGCGATGAACCTGCTGGAGAACGCGGTGAAGTACAACGTGCGGGACGGCCGGGTGTGGGTGCGCACCGGCGTCCGGGGCGGGGAGGCGTTCCTGCAGGTGGTGAACACGGGGCGGGCGGTCCCGGGGTACGAGGCGGAGCGGATCTACGAGCCGTTCCGGCGGCTGCGGGCGGACCGGGTGGGGTCGGCGGAGGGCGCGGGCCTCGGCCTGTCGATCGTGCGGGCGGTGGTCGGGGCGCACGGCGGGACGATCGAGACGGTGCCGCGGCGGGGCGGCGGGCTGTCGATCACGGTCCGGCTGCCGGCGGCCGAGCGGGAGGCCGCCGTGCCCGCATGACGCCGCCGTGCCCGGGTGACGCAGCCGTGCCCGCGTGAGGCGTCAGCCGGCGTTCTCGGCGGGCAGCGGCCAGGGCGGCGGCTGCGGCCAGTCGACGCGGCCCTCGGGGCGGGGCCGCTCGGTGCCGGCGGTCAGCCAGCGGTGCACGACCTTGCCGGTGGCGTTGCGCGGCAGCTCGGGGATGAAGTGGACGTCGCGCGGCGCCGCGTACCGGGCGACCTGCTCGTGCACGTGGGCGCGGACGGCCTCGGCGTCGAGGCGGGCGCCGGGCCGCAGCACGATGAACGCGGCGAGGCGCTGGCCCCAGTCGTCGTCGGGGACGCCGATCACGGCGGCCTCGTGGACCTCGGGGAGCCGCAGGATGGCGTCCTCGACGTCGCGCGGCACGACGTTCTCGCCGCCGGAGACGACCATGCCGTCGGCGCGGCCGTCGACGAACAGCAGGCCGCGGTGGTCGATGTGGCCGAGGTCGCCGGTGGCGAGCAGCCCGTCGCGGACCTGCATCGGCTCGCCGCCGGTGTACCCCTCGAAGAGCAACTCGTTGGCGGCGAAGATCTCCCCGATGGTGGAGCGGCCGGCGCGGCGGCCGTCGGCGCCGACGATGACGAGCGAGGTGTTGCGGGGCGGGCGGCCCGCGGTGCGCGGGTCGGTCCGCAGGTCGCGCGGGGTGGCGATGGACACCCAGGACGCCTCAGTGGACCCGTAGACGTTGTAGAGCCGGTCGCCGAACGCGTCCATGAACCGGGTGGCGAGGTCGCCGGGCAGGGCGGCGCCGCTGAGCGCGACGATCCGCAGCGACGAGGTGTCGTACAGCTCGCGGATCTGCGGCGCCAGCTCCAGGATCCGCTGCAGCATGACGGGGACGGCGAACACGGCGGCGTCGCGGTGGGAGGCGATGGCGCGCAGCGTCCGTTCCGGGTCGAACCGCCGGTGCAGGACGATCGGGGCGCGCAGCGCCCACGCCATCTGGAGCGCGGCGTAGCCCCAGGTGTGGAACAGCGGCGCCTCGATGATCATGGTCTGCCGGGTGCGCAGCGGGATCCGGGAGGTCATCGAGGCCAGCGGCCACAGCCCGGGGCGGGGCGGGCGGCGGGCGCCCTTGGGGCGGCCGGTGGTGCCGGAGCTGAGCATGATCGTCCGGCTCTGGATCTGCGGCGGTCCGGGCGCGGTCTCGGGCGCGGGCACCGCGGAGATCACCTCGTCGATGCTCGGCCCGGTCTCGGCGGCGGCGGGCGCGTCGGCGGCGGAGCCCGGACGGGGTGGGGCCGTGGCGAGCGGGGCGGCGACGGGCGCGGCCAGCGGTGCACCGGGCCCGGCGGACGGGCGGGGCCGCCGGTCGGCCCACAGGACGGTGCGGCGCAGCGCGATCGGCACGCCGGCCAGCAGCGGCGCGAACTCGGCGTCCGCGACGATCAGCGCGGGCCGCAGCTCGCCGAGCACGGCGCGCAGCTGGCCGGTGCCGAAGCCGGTGTTGAGCAGCACGACCTCGGCGCCGCGCTTGCTGCACGCGACGAGCGTCTCGACCATGCCGCGGTGGTTGCGGCACAGCACGCCGACGCGGGGGCGGGGGCCGTGCAGCGGCAGCCCGATGGCGAGGCGGGTGGTGCGGTCGTCGAGCTCGCCGAAGGTGAGCACGCCCTCGTCGTCGATGAGGGCGGGGCGGGAGGGCGAGTGCGCGGCCGCGGCGGCGAGGACGCCGGCGAGGGTGGTGCCCCAGCGGCGCAGCGCGCCGAGCTGGCGGCCGACGCGGCGCGGCCCGCCGGACAGCAGGAGTCCCGTGCGCAGCAGGAGGGCGGCGAGGTCGCGGACGTGCCCGATCCGCCGGCGCAGTCCCGGCCGGTATACGGGCCTCGCGTGCGTCACCGCGCCTCCTCCGGTGATTTCGAGCCACGTTACCCACGAGTCGGGCGGCCGAACAAGGGCACCGGCGCGTCAGTGGTTACTGACGAGTAGCCTTTGCGGTTACCAGCGAGTAGCATCGCGGGTGCGGGCACTCGTGCCGCCCGATCGACGGCCATCCGCTCCAGACGGACGCGCCGGGCGGCACGGGGCTCGACGCTTCCACCACACCGCCCATCCGCAGGGAGGACGACCCGTGCCTCGCACCGCACGCGACGTCGTGTTCGTCGACGGCGTACGCACGCCGTTCGGCAAGGCCGGCCCGAAGGGCCAGTACGCGCAGACCCGCGCCGACGACCTGGTCGTCCGCGCGATCCGCGAGCTGATGCGGCGCAACCCGTCCCTCCCGCCCGAGCGGGTGGACGAGGTCGCGATCGCCGCCACCACCCAGACCGGCGACCAGGGCCTGACCATCGGACGGTCCGCCGCCGTGCTCGCCGGGCTGCCGAAGAGCGTCCCCGGCTTCGCCATCGACCGGATGTGCGCGGGCGCGATGACCGCCGTCACCACCACCGGCGCCGGCATCTCGTTCGGCTCCTACGACGTCGCCATCGCCGGCGGCGTCGAGCACATGGGCCGGCACCCGATGGGCGAGGGCGTCGACCCGAACCCGCGGTTCCTCGCCGACCGGCTCGTCGACCCGTCCGCGCTGGTCATGGGCTCGACCGCGGAGAACCTGCACGACCGGTTCCCGCAGATCACCAAGGAGCGCGCCGACGCCTACGCGGTGCGCAGCCAGCAGAAGGTCGCCGCCGCCTACGCCGCCGGGAAGATCCAGCCGGACCTGGTCCCGACCGCGATCCGCTCCGCCGAGCAGGGCTGGGGCCTCGCCACCGAGGACGAGCCGCCGCGGCCCGGCACCACGATGGACGACCTCGCCCGGCTCAAGACCCCGTTCCGCGTGCACGGCAACGTCACCGCCGGGAACGCCGCGGGCCTCAACGACGGCGCGACCGCCTGCCTGCTCGCGGCCGAGGACGTCGCCCGCGACCTCGGCCTCGCGCCGCGGATGCGGCTGGTCGACTTCTCCTTCGCCGGCGTCGAGCCGGAGGTGATGGGCGTCGGGCCCGTCCCCGCGACCGAGAAGCTGCTCGCCCGCAACTCCCTGACCATGGACGACATCGGCCTCATCGAGATCAACGAGGCGTTCGCGGTACAGGTGCTGGCGTTCCTGGAGCACTTCAAGATCTCCGACGACGACGTGCGGGTGAACCCGTGGGGCGGCGCGATCGCGCTCGGCCACCCGCTCGCCTCGTCCGGCGTGCGGCTGATGAACCAGCTGGCCCGGCTGTTCGGCGAGCGCACCGACGTCCGCTACGGGCTGACGACGATGTGCGTGGGCATGGGCATGGGCGGGACCGTCCTGTGGGAGAACGTGAACTGGGAAGGCGCCAAGTGAGCAGCCTGGCAGAAGTATTCGGCGACGAGGTCGTCACGCACGCCTACGTCCGGGACGTGGCGCTGCCCTACGGCGCGGGCACGCTCGCGCTGATCACGCTCGACAACGGCCACGACCACACCAAGCCGAACACCTTCGGCCCGAACGGCCTCGCCGAGCTGGACGCGGCCCTCGACCGGATCGCCGGGCGCGACGACATCGCCGCCGTCGGCGTCACCGGCAAGCCGTTCATCTTCGCGGTCGGCGCCGACCTCAAGGGCGTGCCGCTGATCGCGGACCACGCGGACGCGCGGGCCATCGGCAAGCTCGGGCACGAGGTGTTCCGGCGGCTCGGCGAGCTGGGCGTCCCGTCGTTCGCCTACTACAACGGCGCGGCGATGGGCGGCGGCGTCGAGATCGGCCTGCACTGCGCCTACCGGACGATCTCGTCCGGCGTGCCGGCGTTCGCGCTGCCCGAGGCGTTCCTCGGCCTGGTGCCCGGCTGGGGCGGCACCTACCTGCTGCCGAACCTGATCGGCGCGGAGAAGGCGCTGCAGGTCGTCATCGACAACCCGCTCGCGCAGAACCGGATGCTGAAGGGCCGGCAGGCCTACGAGCTGGGCATCGCCGACGCGATCTTCGACTCGGCCGACTTCCTGGAGGAGTCGCTGGCCTGGACGGCCCGCGTCCTCAACGGCGAGATCACGGTGACCCGGCCCGCGGTCGACAAGGGCAAGGCGTGGGACGACGCCGTCGCGATGGCCCGCTGGAACCTCGAAGGCAAGCTGCACGGCGCCGCGCCGTCCTTCACCCGCGCGCTCGACCTGGTCGCCGCCGCGAAGGACCGCAGCCGCGACGAGGGCTTCGCCGCCGAGGACGAGGCGCTCGCCGACCTCATCATGAGCGACGAACTGCGCGCCGGGCTGTACGCGTTCGACCTCACCCAGAAGCGGGCGAAGCGTCCCGCCGGGGCGCCCGACAAGTCCCTGGCCCGCAAGGTCACCAAGGTCGGCGTCGTCGGCGCGGGCCTGATGGCCTCGCAGCTCGCGCTGCTGTTCGCGCGCCGCCTGGAGGTGCCGGTCGTGCTGACCGACCTCGACCAGGCGCGCCTCGACAAGGGCGTCGGCTACGCGCACGGCGAGATCGACAAGCTGCTCGGCAAGGGCCGCCTCTCCCCCGACAAGGCCAACCGGCTGAAGGCGCTCATCACCGGCTCGCTGACCAAGGACGCGTTCGCCGACGCCGACTTCGTCATCGAGGCCGTGTTCGAGGAGATGTCGGTCAAGCAGAAGGTGTTCGCCGAGGTCGAGGAGCACGTCTCCGCCGACTGCGTCCTCGCCACCAACACCTCCTCGCTGTCGGTGAGCGAGATGGCGTCGAAGCTGAGGCACCCCGAGCGGGTCGTCGGCTTCCACTTCTTCAACCCGGTCGCCGTGCTGCCGCTGCTGGAGATCGTCCGCGGCGAGAAGACCGACGACGCGGCCCTCGCCACCGCGTTCGCCACCGGCAAGGCGCTGAAGAAGTCCTGCGTGCTGGTGAAGGACGCCCCGGCGTTCGTCGTCAACCGCGTCCTGCTGCGGCTGCTCGCCGAGATCGTCCAGACGGTCGACGAGGGCACGCCGATCGAGGTCGCCGAGCGCGCCGCCGCGCCGCTCGGCCTGCCGATGCCGCCGTTCGTGCTGATGGGGCTGGTCGGCCCGGCGATCGCGCTGCACGTCAACGAGACGCTGCACGGCGCGTTCCCGGACCGGTTCCCGCTGTCGGAGAACCTGGCGAAGATGGTCGCGGCGGGCAAGCGGGGCGTCTATCTGCCCGACTTCTCCCTCGACCCCGAGGTCGTCGCGATCTTCGGCGGCGGGACGAGCCCGTCCACCGAGGAGCAGGTGCTCGGCCGGGCGCTCGCCGCGCTCGCCGACGAGATCCGGATCATGCTGGACGAGGGCGTCGTCGCGGCGGCCGAGGACATCGACCTGTGCATGATCCTCGGCGCCGGCTGGCCGTTCCACCTCGGCGGCATCACCCCGTACCTGGACCGGTCGGGCGTCGCCGAGAAGGCGGCCGGCCGCCGCTTCCTCGCGCCCGGCGTCGCCTCCCTGCCCGCCTGAGCCGCGGACCGCCCACCGCCCGCGCGACCGCGGGCGGTGGGCGATCATAAGCGGCGCGCATGCGGGCATAGGGGTGTCACAACGACGTGACGCCGAGGAGCCGACGATGAACCTGCTGCGCACCAAGTCGGTCGAACAGTCGATCAAGGACACCGAGGAACCCGGGCACCGGCTGCGCCGCGACCTGTCCGCGCTCGACCTCGTCGTGTTCGGCATCGGCGTCATCGTCGGCACCGGCATCTTCGTCCTCACCGGCCAGGTCGCCAAGGACAAGGCGGGCCCGGCGGTCGCGCTGTCGTTCATCCTCGCCGCCGTCGTGTGCGCGCTGGCCGCGCTGTGCTACGCCGAGTTCGCCTCCACCGTCCCGGTCGCGGGCTCGGCCTACACCTTCTCCTACGCCACCCTCGGCGAGTTCCCCGCCTGGATCATCGGCTGGGACCTCATCCTGGAGCTGGCGCTCGGCGCGGCAGTGGTGTCGGTCGGCTGGTCGGGGTACTTCGCCTCGCTGCTGGACAGCGCCGGCGTGCACCTGCCGGCGGCGATCCTCAACCCGCCGGGCAGCAACGGCGGCGTCGTCAACGTCCCGGCGATCGCGCTGGTGCTGGTGGTGACGGCGCTGCTCGTCCTCGGGGTGAAGATCTCCTCCCGGGTCAACGCGGTCGTCGTCGTGGTGAAGGTGGCCGTCGTCCTGCTGGTCATCGTGGCCGGCGCCTTCTTCATCAAGGGCGAGAACTACCACCCGTTCATCCCGCCGTCGCAGCCGAACCCGTCGGTGAAGGGCGCGGCGGCGCCGCTGATGCAGGTGATCTTCGGGATCACCCCGGTGAGCTACGGCTGGCTCGGCATCTTCGCCGCGATCGCCATCGTGTTCTTCGCCTACATCGGCTTCGACATCGTCGCCACCGCCGCCGAGGAGGCCCGCCGGCCGCAGCGCGACCTGCCGATCGGGCTGATCGGCTCCCTCGTCATCACCGCGATCCTCTACGCGGCGGTGTCGACCGTCGTCGCCGGGATGCAGAACTACAAGAAGCTCTCCGACGCCGCGCCGCTCGCGGACGCGTTCAAGGCCGTCGGGCACTCGGTGTTCGCCACGATCATCGACGTCGGCGCCGTCGTCGGCCTCATCGCCGTCGTGCTCATCCTGCTGCTCGGGCAGAGCCGGGTGTTCTTCGCGATGAGCCGGGACGGGCTGCTGCCGCCGTGGCTGTCGGTCATCCACCCGCGGTTCGGCACCCCCTGGCTGTCCACGGTGATCATGGGCGGCGTCGTCGCCGTGCTCGCCGGGTTCATCCCGCTGGCCAAGCTCGCCGAGCTGGTCAACATCGGCACCCTGTTCGCGTTCCTGCTGGTCTCGGTCGGCGTGCTGATCCTGCGCCGCACCCGCCCCGACCTGCCGCGCGCGTTCCGCACCCCGCTCGTCCCGGTGATCCCGATCCTGTCGGTGCTGGGCTGCCTCTTCGTCATGATCAACCTGCCGCTGGAGACCTGGTACCGGTTCCTGGCCTGGATGGTGATCGGCGCGATCATCTACTTCGCCTACGGCCGCCACCACAGCCGCGTCGGGCTCGCCACCGCCGCGGGAAAGTCCTGACACCGCACCCGGAAAGCCCCGGCACCTCGCCCGGAAAGTCCCCACACCGCGCCCGTCCCGGCCTGACGGGCGGTCCGAGGGGTTCTCGTGACCGGTGTCACGGTGTTCTTTTGGCGTGCGGGTCGGCACAATACGCGCATGGCTACCCCTGTGCTCGTCGCGGTGATCGGCTCCGGGCCCGCCGGCATCTACGCCGCCGAGGCCCTCGTGAAGCAGACCGGCGGGAACGTCCGGGTGGACGTGTTCGACCGGCTGCCGACCCCGTACGGCCTGGTCCGCTACGGCGTCGCGCCGGACCACACGTCGATCAAGTCGATCGCCAAGTACCTGCAGCGGGTCCTGGAGGACCCCGCGGTGCGCTTCTTCGGCTGCGTCGAGCTCGGCCGCGACGTCACCCGCGCCGACCTGCTCGACTGCTACGACGCCGTCATCTACTCCACCGGCGCGATGGTCGACCGGCAGATGCGGATCCCCGGCGAGGACCTGCCCGGCAGCATCGCCGCCACCGACTTCGTCAACTGGTACTGCGGGCACCCCGACGCCGCCGGCCACGCCTTCGACCTGACGGTCGAGGAGGCCGCCGTCATCGGCGTCGGCAACGTCGCCGTCGACGTCGTGCGGATCCTCGCCAAGACGGCGGAGGAGCTGCGCGCCACCGACGTCCCCGAGCAGGTCATCGACGCGCTGAGCAAGAGCCGGGTGAAGCGCGTCCACATGATCGGGCGGCGCGGCCCCGCGCAGGCGAAGTTCACCACCAAGGAGGCCCGCGAGCTCGGCGAGCTGGACAACGCCAGCATCCACGTCAGCCCCGAGGACATGGACCTCGACCCCGCCAGCGCGGAGCTCGCCGAGAGCGACCGGCACGTGCGCGGCAACATCAAGGTGCTGAACGGCTGGACGGGCGAGCCCGCCGCCGGGCGCACCCGGCACATCGACGTCCGGTTCTGGCGTGCCCCCGCCGAGATCCTCGGCACCGACCGCGTCGAGGGCCTGCGGCTGGAGAAGACCGCGCTGGACGAGTCGGGCCGCGTCACCGGGACCGGCGAGTTCGAGACGCTGCCGGTCGGGCTGGTGCTGCGCTCGGTCGGCTACCAGAGCGTCCCGCTGGAGGGCGTCCCGTTCGACGAGAAGTCCTTCACCGTGCCGAACGACGGCGGCCGCATCCTCGCCGCGGACGGCTCCCCCGTCCCCCGCGAGTACGTCGCCGGCTGGATCAAGCGCGGCCCGTCCGGGGTCGTCGGCACCAACAAGTCCGACGCGGCGGAGACGGTCCGTAACCTCCTGGCGGACCTGGAGGGCACCGACACGGCGCCCAAGCGCACCATCGAGGAGCTGCTGGAGGCGCGCGGGCTGCCCGTCGTCACCTACGCCGGCTGGCTCAACCTCGACGCCGCCGAGATCGCCCTCGCCCGCAGCCTCGACCGCGGCGAACGCGTCAAGCTCGCCGGCTGGGAGGCGATGCGGGCCGCCTGCCGCGGGACGGAGTAGCCGCCGCCCGGCCGGGGCCCCGCGGCGCAAGAACCCGCTGGGAAACTAGTGACGAAAGCGTGCACGGAGCGCTACCGTGCGGGCTGTGACCGTCGGTCCAGAACTGTACGGGTTCCCCCCGCCCGAGACGGTGCCAGACCTCAGGTGGCTCGGACCCGACTACGTCTCCGTACTCGTGTACGACCTGACGCAGGGACTGCTGCGCCAGGACCCGCGCACGTCCGTGATGGGCGTGCGGTGCGAGGGCGAGCCCCGGCTCGCCCCGTCCGTCGACCCGGCAGGCGTCATCCGCGCGCACGACGCCTGCTTCCCGCTCCAGGTCTACGTGCAGGACGGCGCGGGGCGGCCGTGGCGGCTGCGCGGCCGGTGGACCTACTCCGGCCGCGAGCTCGGCACCCGCGCCGCGTCCATCCAGCACTTCTGGCAGCTGCTGTCCGCCGAGGGCATCTGACCCCCGGCGGAGCGCTCCGGGGGGCGGTCAGTCGGAGGTGGCGGGCTCGTGCGCGTCGGACGCGGTGACGCGGGCGACCGCCTCGGTGATGTCGCGGGCCAGGTCCTGCGGGGTGAGGCCGCAGTCGGCGAGGATGAGGTCGCGCTTGGCGTGGTCCAGGAACTCCTGCGGGATGCCGAAGGTGCGGACCGGGACGTCGACGCCCTCGTCGCGCAGCAGCCGGGCCACGGCGTCGCCGACCGCGCCGACGCGGCCGTTGTCCTCGACCACGGCGACCATGCTGTGCGCGGCGGCCGCGGCCGGCAGGGCCGGGTCGAGCGGCTTGACGAAGCGCGGGTCGACGACGGTGGCGCCGATGCCCTGCGCGGCGAGGCGCTCGCCGACCTCGACCGCGGGCGTCGCCATCGCGCCGACGGCGACGATGAGCACGTCCGCGCCGTTGGCGCCCTCGTGGCGGGCCAGCACGTCCATCGCGCCGATCCGGTCGACCGCGTCCAGGTCGGCGGCCACCGCGCCCTTCGGGAAGCGCAGCGCGGTCGGGGCGTCGGAGACCGCCAGGCACTCGCGCAGCAGCTCGGCGACGCGGGCGCCGTCGCGCGGGACGGCGATCCGCATGCCGGGCACGAGCTGGAGCAGCGACAGGTCCCACATGCCGTTGTGGGACGGCCCGTCGTCGCCGGTGACGCCGGCCCGGTCGAGGACGAACGTGACGCCCTGGCCGTGCAGCGCGACGTCCATCAGCACCTGGTCGAACGCCCGGTTCAGGAATGTGGCGTAGACCGCGACGACCGGGTGCAGGCCGCCGAGGGCGAGCCCGGCGGCGGACGTCACCGCGTGCTGCTCGGCGATGCCGACGTCGTAGATGCGGTCGGGGTAGGCGGCGGCGAACTCGGCCAGCCCGACCGGGTGCAGCATCGCGGCGGTGATCCCCACCACGTCGCGGCGCTCCCGGCCGATCTCGACCATCTCCTCGCTGAACACGTTGGTCCAGATGCGGCCCTTGGGCTTCTGCACCCCGGTCTCGCGGTCGTACGGGCCCGGCGAGTGGAACTGCTCCTCCTCGTCGTTCTCCGCGGGCGAGTAGCCGTGCCCCTTGCGGGTGATGCAGTGCACGATCACCGGCCCGCCGAACGCGTGCGCCTTGCGCAGCGCGTGCTCGACGGCCTGCTCGTCGTGGCCGTCGATGGGGCCGATGTACTTCAGGCCGAGGTCCTCGAACATGGCCTGCGGCTGCAGGATGTCCTTGAGGCCCTTCTTGATGCCGTGCAGCGCCTCGTAGGCGACGTTCCCGACGACGGGCGCCCGTGGAACGGTCCGCTTGACGAGGTCGAGGGCCTGCTCGTAGGTCGGGGTGACGCGCAGGGCGGCCAGATGGCTCGCCAGCCCGCCGATCGTCGGCGAGTAGGACCGGCCGTTGTCGTTGACGACGATGATGACCTTGCGGTCCTTGCCGTCGGCGATGTTGTTGAGGGCCTCCCAGCACATGCCGCCGGTGAGCGCGCCGTCGCCGACGACGGGCACGACCACCCGGTCGCCCTCGCCGCGCAGCTCGAACGCCTTGGCCAGCCCGTCGGCGTAGGACAGCGCGGTGGAGGCGTGCGAGTTCTCGATCACGTCGTGCTCGGACTCGGCCCGGCTCGGGTAGCCGGAGATGCCGCCGCGCCGCTTGAGCAGCGCGAAGTCGTGCCGGCCGGTGAGCAGCTTGTGCACGTAGGACTGGTGCCCGGTGTCCCACAGGATCTTGTCGCGGGGCGAGTCGAAGACCCGGTGCAGCGCGATGGTCAGCTCGACCACGCCGAGGTTGGGGCCGAGGTGCCCGCCGGTCTTGGCGACCGCGTCGATCAGGAACTCGCGGATCTCGTCCGCGAGGCTCGACAGCTGCGCGGCGTCCAGTCGTTTGAGGTCGTCGGGACCCTTGATCGACTCCAGCAGGCTCACGCGTGTCAACTCCTCCGTCGGGGACCGGTTCCCCTGGCTCGGGCCGTTCCGAGTTTAATCCCGGTTCGCCCGCGACGCGCCGGAGGGGACCTGCCTCCGGGGTGTGAAACGACTGACCCCGCAGGTGCCGATGGGGTAGGAAAAGAGCATGGCCGTCGAAGAGATCGTACTGCTCAACGCGGATGACGAGGCGGTCGGAACCGCCCCCAAGGCCGCGAGCCACCATAGGGACACGCCGTACCACCTGGCTTTTTCCTGCTATGTGGTGGACACGGAGGGTCGCGTTCTGATCACTCGCCGCGCCCTGTCGAAGCGCACGTTCCCGGGCGTCTGGACGGGCAGCTGCTGCGGGCACCCCGGCCCCGGCGAGGGGCTGCGCGACGCGGTGCTGCGGCGATTGCAGGACGAGCTGGGCATCTCCGGCGTGTCCCTGACATCCGTCCTGCCGGCGTTCCAGTACCGGGCGGTCGCCGAGGACGGCACGCTCGAGAACGAGCGCTGCCCGGTGGTGCGCGCCGGCGTCCCGGCGGGCACGTCCGTCCGCCGCAACCCCGACGAGGTCGAGGACGCCGAGTGGTGGACGTGGCGGCAGTGCCTCGACCTCGCCGGGCGGCCGGAGTCCTCGCCGTGGTACCGGCTGCAGCTCGCCGAGCTGGCGCCGCTGGGCCCGCCGCTCGACTGGCCGGACGCCGGCTCCGCGACACTTCCGCCGGCCCTCACCTGGTAGCCGCCGGGAGCGCACCTGGAACACGTGAATAGAGCCGTTCCTCAGGGGCCGGACGCGCGATGCGCGTCCGGCCCCTGGCCGGTAACCGAGTGATCACTTTTCCGTCCCCGGTGTTGACCCGCTCACACTCCCGAACGGACGCTTGCTTAACCCGGGGGTTACCGAAGGGACGGACGATGCTAGGACGTGCTCCCCGGCACCGCTGGACGGCGTTCACGGCCGTCGCGATGACCGGTGCCCTCGCCTTGTCGGCGTGCGGCGGGAATGGCAGCAAGGGCAACAACGACAAGTCCCAGGTCGAGGTCTTCTCGTGGTGGACCGGTCCAGGCGAGGCCGACGGACTGGCCGCGCTGAAGGCCGATTTCGAGAAGAAGAATCCCGGCACGAAGTTCGTCAACGCCGCGATCGCCGGTGGTTCCGGCACGCAGGCGCAGGCGGTGCTGGCCAGCCGGCTGCAGAACCGCAAGCCGCCGGACTCCTTCCAGGGCCACGCGGGCGCGGAACTGCTCGACTACATCAAGGCCGGGCAGATCGAGCCGCTGGACTCCTTCTACGACCAGAACAACCTGAAGTCGGTCTACCCGCAGCAACTCCTGCAGCAGATCAGCTATAAGGGCCACATCTATTCGGTGCCGGTCGACATCCACCGGTCGAACATGCTCTGGTACAACCCGAAGATCCTCAAGGACGCGGGGATATCGGACGCACCGAAATCGATCCCCGAGTTCATCGCCGATCTGAAGGCCGTCAAGCAGAAGACGAAGAACGTCCCGCTGTCGCTCGGCGCGCAGTGGACGGCGGACCACCTGCTGGAGAACGTCCTTCTCGGCGACCTCGGCACCGACGCCTACAACGCGCTGTGGAAGCCGGGCGCCGACTGGAGCTCCCCGGCGATGACGAAGGCGCTGAACGACTACGCCGAGATCATCAAGTACACGACGGTCGAGGCCGCGTCCACCGACTGGCAGGGCGCCGCGAAGGCCGTCGTGGACGGCAAGGCCGCGTTCAACATCATGGGCGACTGGGCGTACGGGTACTTCGTGAACCCGGCCCCCAACGGCCTCGGCAAGAAGCTCGACACCGACTTCAAGTACGCGCCGACGCCCGGCACCGACGGCACCTACCTGTGGCTGTCGGACAGCTTCACGCTGCCGAAGGGCGCCCCGCACCGCGCCGGCGCGCTGGCCTGGCTGAAGGAGGTGTCCAGCCGGGAGGGCCAGGACCTGTTCAACCCGAAGAAGGGCTCCGTCCCCGCCCGTAAGGACGCCGACAAGAGCCTCTACAGCACCGGCTACCTGAAGTACGCGTTCGAGCAGTGGAACAACCCGGCCACCAAGCTCGCCGGATCGTTCTGGCACGGCGTCAACGCCAGCAAGAAGCAGCACACCGACATCGACACCGCGGTGGGCCTGTTCCTGCAGAGCAAGGACGTCGGGAAGCTGCAGTCCCAGCTCGTCGCCGCCGCGAAGAACAGCGGTCAGTGACGGGAGGGGCCAAGGGACGCCGCTGGAACCTGCGCCGCAGCAGGAGGTGGCTGCCGGGTCTGCTGCTGGTCTCGCCGTCCATCGTGGCGATCGGCCTGTTCGTGTACGGGCTGATCTTCTGGAACACGAGGGTCGCGGTGAGCGGCAAGCACGACGAGGTGTCGCCGTACGGGTTCGACAAGGGCAAGAACTTCGTCGACCTGTGGCACGAGCCGAGCTGGCCGGGCGCGGTGAAGCACGCGCTGCTGTTCACGGCCGTGTTCGTGCTCGGCGCGCTCCTGCTCGGCGCGTTCCTGGCGTTCCTGATGGACAAGGGGATCCGGGGCGAGGCGTCCTTCCGGGTCGTCTACCTGTTCCCGATGGCGGTGTCGTTCATCGCCAGCGGCGTGGTGTGGCGGTGGCTGATGAACCCGGCGCCGCCGCAGCGCGCCGTCGGGTTCAACCAGCTGTTCGACAAGCTGCACCTGAGCGGGCTGGCGAACGACTGGTGGCAGGACCCGCACTGGGGGATGGCCGCGATGGCGCTCCCCGCGATCTGGCAGATGTCCGGCTACGTCATGGCGCTGTACCTCGCCGGGTTCCGCAGCGTCCCGGAGGAGCTGCGCGAGGCCGCACGCGTCGACGGCGCGTCCGAGTGGAAGGTGTACCGGTACGTGGTCTTCCCGCAGCTGCGCCCGGTGACGCTGTCGGCGCTGATCATCCTCGGGCACATCTCGCTGAAGGTGTTCGACCTGATCATGGCGATCGCCGGCAAGCAGATCATCACCTACGTCCCGGCCATCGCGACGTACGTGGAGATCTTCGACCGGCACGACCCCGCGAACGGCGCGACCATCGCCACCTACCTGCTGCTCGCGGTGGCGCTGCTGGTGATCCCCTACCTGGTGTGGTCGGTGCGGTCGGAGCGGACCCGATGACCGCGGCGAGCACGGCCCGGCCCCCCGCGGGCGCGGGCGCCGCGGCCCGGACGCTGCGGATCGCCCGGCCGGTGGTCCTGCTGGCGTTCGTGATCCTGTTCCTCATCCCGGTGTACGTCCTGGTCGTGACGAGCTTCAAGCCGCTGCAGGAGGCCGACCCGAGCAGCGCCTGGAACCTGCCGCACCACTGGAGCACCTCCGGGTGGAGCTCGGCGTGGAACGCCCTCAAGCCGGGCCTGGAGAACAGCGTCAAGATCGCGGTGTCGGGCTCGCTGATCTCGGCGGCGCTCGGCTCGCTCAACGGGTACGTGCTGTCGAAATGGCGCTTCCCCGGCTCCGACGCCGTCTTCACGCTGTTCCTGTTCGGGATGTTCATCCCGTACCAGGCGGTCATGATCCCGCTGGCCGGGCTGCTGACGAACATGGGCCTGGTCGGGACGATCCGTGGGCTGGTCCTCGCGCACGTCGTCTACGGCCTGCCGATCTGCACGCTGATCTTCCGGAACTACTACGTGACGATCCCGGACGAGCTGATCGAGGCGGCCCGGGTCGACGGCGCGGGCATCATCCGCACGTACCGGTCGATCATCGTGCCGGTGTCGGGGCCCGCGTTCGCGGTCACGGTGATCTGGCAGTTCACCTCGATGTGGAACGACTTCCTGTTCGCGGTGTTCCTCGGCGCGCCCGACAGCTGGCCGGTCACGGTGATGCTGAACAACACCGCCGGGTCCGGCGCGACGGCCGTCCAGTACAACCAGCAGATGGCCGAGGCGCTGCTGGCGTCGCTGCCGACGCTGCTGGTGTACCTGCTGCTCGGGCGGTTCTTCATGCGCGGGCTGATGGCGGGCGCCCTCAAGGGGTGACCCGCGGTCGGACGGGGCGCCCCGGCGGTCGGGCCGGGGCGCCCTTCCGCCGTGCCCGCGCATCGCCGTGCCCGCGCATCGCCGTGCCGTGTCCGCGCTCTGCCGTGCCGTGCCCCCGCGCCGTCTCCGGGTTTCCCCGGGACCGCCTCCCGCGTCCCGCCGGCCCGTCAACCTCACACCGTCCTCGGGCGTCACACAGGTGATCGAAGGGGATCGGACGGCCTCTCGCCTCCCGCATTGGCAATCGGGCGGAGATGCGCCTAGCCTCTCGGGCATCATCGCGCGGCGACCCGGCGGCGAGCGTCCCGCCGGCCCCGCGCGATCACGGTTCGGGCCGACAGGAGGTGACCGCGTGCAGGCGCTGAGCGTTCAGCAGCCATGGGCGTTCGCGATCGCGCGTGGCGGGAAGACCGTCTCGAACGAGAGCCTGCCGACCGGCTACCGCGGCCCGCTCCTCGTCCACGCGTCCATGCGCGTCGACCTGAAGGCGTGCGACTCGCCGCTCGTGCAGGCGGCCGGCTGGGACCCGCGCGACCCGCTCGCCACCATCGGCGCCATCATCGCCGTCGCCGAGCTCGACGGGGTCTGCTCCGCGGCCGTGCGCGGCGGCTCGTGCGACTGCGGGCCGTGGGCGGCCCCGGCGGCGCACCACTGGCACCTCGGCGGCGTCCGCGCCCTGCCGCGCCCGATCGTGGCGCTCGGCCGCAGCCCGGGGCTGTGGGAGCCGAAGCCGTCGCTCGTCGGCGAGATCAGCACGATGTTCGCGGCGACCGCCGCGCTCGACCACTCGTCGTCCTGACGGCGCCGGCGGCCTCGCGGAGCCGGGCGAACTCGGCGGCGAGGCGGTCGGGCTGCCAGCTCGCGTTGAGCCCGCTCGGGTTCGGCAGGATCCACAGCCGCGCGGGGCCGAACGTCTCGTCCTGCGGGCCGATCTCCGCGCCGGGGCGGCCGAACGCGGTGCGGTAGGCGGTGACGCCGCAGACGGCGAGGTAGGCGGGGCGGTGCCGCTCGACGAGCGCGGTGAGGCGGCGCCCGCCCTCGCGCAGCTCCTCGCCGGTCAGCTCGTCGGCGCGGGCGGTGGCGCGCGGCGCGAGGTTGGTGATGCCGAGGCCGTAGCCGGGCAGCAGGTCCTGCTCGGACGGGTGGAGCAGCCGGTCGGTGAAGCCGGAGCGGTGCAGCGCGGGCCAGAAGCGGTTGCCGGGGCGGGCGAAGTGGTGGCCGGTCGCGGCGGAGTACAGGCCCGGGTTGATGCCGCTGAACAGGACCCGCAGCGGCTCGCCGTCCGCCGGCAGGACGTCGGGGATCAGGCGGTCGCGGGCGGCCTCGAGGTCGGCCTTGGTGGGGCGCATCAGATCAGGTTACGGACGATCAGGACGGTCGCGGACGTGCCGACGACGATGAGCAGCGCGAGGCGCAGGCGCCCGGCGTCCAGGTAGCGGCGCAGCGGGCCGGCGGCGAAGAAGCCGGCGTAGACGAACGGGAGCAGCGCGAGCCCGGCGGTGACCTGCCGGACGGGCAGCCGTCCGGCGGCGGTGAGGGTGCCGAGCGACAGCAGCGCGCCGACGATGAAGAACAGCGCGAGGGTGGCGCGGACGCGGGGGCCGCTCTCGCGCTGGTAGAGCAGCGCCATCGGGGGTCCGCCGATGCCGGAGGCGGTGCCGGTGGTGCCGGAGATGACGCCGGCGACGGCGAGGGTGCGGGGGTTGCGCGGCACCTCGCGCGTCCAGGTGGTGACGGCGAGCGCGGCGAGGACGACGGCGCCGATGGCGACGCCGAGGACGCGGCCGGGGGCGGCCGCCACCAGCCAGGCGCCGATCGGGGTGCCGGCGAGCCGGCCGCCGAACGCCCAGCCGAGGCCGCGCAGCTCGGCGTGCCGGATCTCCTGGACGAGGGTCGCGACCGGCAGGGCGAGCGCGATGACGAGGATCGCGCCGGGCATCAGGGACGGGAACAGCATCGTGACGATCGGGGTGGCGACGAGGCCGACGCCGAGGCCGACGCTGCCCTGCACGATGGCGCCGAGCAGCGCGGCCAGGCCGCCGATCAGCAGGAACTCGGGTGGAGGCACGCCATGGAACGGTACATCCCGACTTTTCCGACCTGCGACCGGATATCAGGCGGACGCGTCGGTGAGCGCCTGTAGCTGCGCGTCGGTGAGCGTCGTGCCGGCCACCTGGAGGAGCGGCTGGAGCTGCTCCAGCGTGCGGGCGCTCGCGATCGGCGCGGCGACGGTCGGCTGCGCGGCGAGCCAAGCCAGCACCACCGTCGCGACGGGCGCGCCCTGCTCCTCGGCAACGAGGTCGAGTGCGGCCAGCACCTTTCGCCCGCGCTCGGTCTTCAGGTACTCCCCCGCCCGTCCGGCGCGCACGCTGTCCACCTCGGATCCCGGACGGTACTTGCCGGTCAGGAAGCCCGACGCCAGGCCGTAGTACGGGGCACAGGCCAGCCCGTACCTCTCGGCGAGGTCGCGGCGCGGCCCCTCGTAGGTGTCGCGGGACACCAGGTTGTAGTGCGGCTGGATCGCGACGTACCGGGCCGTGCCCTCACGCTCGCTGAACTCCAGCGAAGCCTGCAACCGGTCGGGCTCGATGTTGGACACCGCGATCTCGCGGACCTTGCCCGCCCGCACCAGCTCGTCGAGCGTCCCCATGATCTCCTCGACGGGGACGGACGGGTCGTCGAAGTGCGTGTAGTACAGGTCGATGCGGTCGCTCTGCAGCCGCCGCAGCGAGTCGTCGGCGGCGGCGCGGATGTTCGCGGGCGCGAGGCCGCGCCGGTCGGGGTGCCGCCCGACCTTCGTGGCGACCACCACCTCGTCGCGGTTGCGGCGGCTCCGCATCCACTCGCCGATGATCGTCTCGGACTCGCCGCCCACGTTGCCCGGCGCAGACGCCGTGTAGGAGTCGGCGGTGTCGACGAAGTTCCCGCCGGCCGCCGCGTAGGCGTCGAGGATCTCGAAGGACAGGTCGCGGTCCGCCGTCCAGCCGAACACGTTGCCGCCGAGCGACAGCGGGTGGACGTCCAGGCCGCCGATCTTCTTGGTGTCGGTCATGCTCCGATCCAATCAAAGGGTGCCCGGACCGCCGTTCCCGCGGCGCGCGGGAACATTCCTGGCAGAATGTCCGAATGCTCGCCGCTTGTCTTGCCTTCGCCGCGGTGGCGGCCGTCGTCACCGTCACCCCCGGCCTGGACACGATGCTCGTCGTCCGCACCACCGTGACCGCCGGGCGCCGCACCGGCTACCTCGCCGCGGCCGGCGTCGCGTCCGGCTGCCTGACGTGGGCGGTGGCGAGCGCCGCGGGGCTGACCGCGCTGCTCGCCGCGTCCCGGCTCGCCTTCGACGTGCTGCGCGTCGCGGGCGCCTGCTACCTGTTCTGGCTCGGCGCGCAGGCGCTGTGGCGGGCCCGCCGCGCGCCGGACGAGCGCGCCGCCGAGCCGGAGGCGCCGGTCTCCGGGCTCGCGGCGTTCCGCACCGGGTTCGGCACCAACCTGCTGAACCCGAAGATCGGCGTGTTCTACATGAGCCTGCTGCCGCAGTTCGTCCCGCACGGCGCGCCGGTGTTCCGGACGAGCATGGCGTTCGCGGGGATCCACACCGCCGAGGGTCTGCTGTGGTTCGGGTTCGTGGTGGGCGCCGCGGGCGCGGCCCGCCGCGCGCTCGCGCGCCCGGCCGTGAAGCGGCGCCTCCAGCAGCTCACCGGCCTCGCCTTCATCGGCTTCGGCCTGCGCCTCGTCACCGACCGCTGAGCGGCGTCACTCCCCGCCGGTGAGGCGGGCGGCCGCCTGGTCGGACAGGGCCCGGGCCAGCTCGGCGGCGTGCGCGTCGCCGAGCGGCTGGTGCTCGACGAGGATGCGGTACCAGAGCACGCCGTAGACCTGGTCGACCATCAGGGCGAGGTCGGCCTCGGGCGCGATCTCGCCGCGGTCGCGCGCCCGCTCCAGCAGCCCGGCCAGGACGTTGCGGCGCGTCTCGGCGAACGCCCGCATGTGCTCGCGCGCGTGCGGGTCGCGCTGCGCCTCGGCCATCGCGTTGCGCAGGACGGACGCGGTGAGCCGCTGGCCGGCGCCGCGAAACGTCGCGGTCAGGAACGCCTCCAGGTCGCCGCGGAGCGTGCCGGTGTCGGGCACCGGGATGTCGGTGCCCGCGCGCTCGGCCATCGCCTGCAGCAGCACCGCGCCCTTGGACGGCCACCAGCGGTAGATCGTCTGCTTCCCGACGCCCGCCGCGGCGGCGAGCGTGTCGATCGTGACGGGGGTGCCGTCGTCGCGCGCGAGCAGGTCGACGGCGACGTCGAGGATCGCGCGCCGCGCGGCCTCGTTGCGGCGCCGCCCGGTGTGGGGCCGTCGGCTGTCACTCATGGCACCACCCTACCCATTTGACGAGACCGATGGTCTCGATGAATACTTGTCGAGACAGAAGGTCTCAACAACTGAGGTTCACCACCAAGGAGCCAGGCATGTCGCTCACCGGCAAGCACACCCTCGTGTTCGGCGGCACCTCCGGCATCGGCGCGGCCACCGCCGCGCTGTTCGCCGCGCAGGGCGCCGACGTCACGATCACCGGCCGGGACGAGGAGCGCCTCGCCAAGGCCGCGGCCGGCGGGCTCACCGCCCGCCGCGTCGACGCCTCGTCCGCGGACGAGGTCACCGGCCTCTTCGCCGAGGAGGCCCGCTACGACCACCTGATCCTCGCGCTGAGCGGCGGATCGGGGGCCGGCCCGTTCGCCACGCTGGACCTCGCCGACCTGCGCGGCGGCTTCGAGGCGAAGTTCTGGCTGCACCTGCGGATCGTCCAGGCCGCGCTGCCGCGGCTCGCCGAGGACGGCTCGGTCACCTTCATCACCGCCTCGTCCGCCCGCGCCGCACTGCCCGGCACCGCCGGCCTCGCCGCGATCAACGGCGCGCTGGAGGCGATGGTGCGGCCGCTCGCGACCGAGCTGGCGCCGCTGCGCGTCAACGCCGTCTCCCCCGGCGTCATCGAGACGCCCTGGTGGGACGGGATGCCCGCCGAGCAGCGGGACGCGATGTTCGCCGCGCACGCCGCCGCGCTGCCGGTCGGCCGGGTCGGCCGCCCCGAGGACGTCGCGCAGGCGGTCCTGCTCGCCGCCGCCAACGGGTTCGTCACCGGCCAGGTGATCGAGTGCAACGGCGGCCTCAGCCTGCCGACCGGCCGCTGACCGCCTCCCCGGCACCGCGCCGCTCGCCGGTTCGTCCCGGCTGCCCTACTCTGTCGCCTGCCGATCACAGCGCGAGGAGACGACCGTGGCCGCCGACTTCCCCACCGACCCGCCCGCCGCCGCACCGGGGGAGGACGACGAGCAGCACATCTCCCCCGACCGGCTGCGGGCGCTCAGCGACGGGGTCTTCGCGATCGCGGCGACCCTGCTGATCCTCGAGGTGAAGCCGCCGGCCGCGGACGAGGGCGTCTGGTCCGGGCTGCGGCACGAGTGGCCCGCGCTGGACGCCTACGCGGTCTCGTTCCTCATCATCGGGATCGCCTGGATCCACCACCACAACCTGTTCCACCAGGTGCGGAAGGTGGACCGGGGGCTGCTGTTCCTCAACCTCGGGATGCTCGCGACGATCTCGTTCCTGCCCCTGCCGGCCGCCACCCTCGGTAACCACCTCGGCAGGGGCGACGCGCCCGCCGCGGCGGTGTTCTACTCGATGTCCATGGCGGCGGCTTCGCTGTGGTTCACGCTGTTCTGGCACCACCTGTGCCGCCGCCCCGCGCTGATGCATCCGCGGGCGCGCGACGGAGCGCGGCGCGCCCGCGCCCGGTCCCTGCTGGGCCCGGTCGGCTACGCGGTCGCCGCGCTGGTCGCGCTGCTCAGCCCGGTCGGCTCGCTGGTGCTCAGCGCCGCGATCGTCCTGTACTTCATCGTCGGGCGCCGCGCCCCCGCCACCCGCACCCGCATCCCCGCCGCCTCCGGCGAATGACGACGGGCCGCCTCCCCTCCCGGGGAGACGGCCCGTTTCACGGCGGCCGTTACTTGCGGATGAGGTTCCGCAGGACGTACTGCAGGATGCCGCCGTTGCGGTAGTAGTCCGCCTCACCGGGGGTGTCGATGCGGACGTCGACCTTGAACTCCTTGCCGTCCGCCTTCACCGTCACCTCGCTCGGGATGCCGCCCTCGTTGAGGCCCGTCACGCCGGTGATGTCGAACGTCTCGGTGCCGCCCAGGCCGAGCGACTCGGCGGAGTCGCCCTCCTTGAACTGCAGCGGCAGGACGCCGAGGCCGATCAGGTTCGAGCGGTGGATGCGCTCGTAGGACTGCGCGATGACGGCGCGGACGCCGAGCAGCGCGGTGCCCTTGGCCGCCCAGTCGCGGGACGAGCCGGAGCCGTACTCCTTGCCCGCCAGGACCACCAGCGGGGTGCCCTGCGCGGCGTAGTTCTGCGCGGCGTCGTAGATGAACGCCTGCGGCGCGCCGTCCTGCGTGAAGTCGCGGGTGTAGCCGCCCTCCACGTCGTCCAGCAGCTGGTTGCGCAGCCGGATGTTGGCGAACGTGCCGCGGATCATCACCTCGTGGTTGCCGCGGCGCGAGCCGTAGGAGTTGAAGTCCTTCACCGCGACGCCGTTGTCCTGCAGGTACTGCGCGGCGGGCGTGCCGACCTTGATGGACCCGGCGGGCGAGATGTGGTCGGTGGTGACCGAGTCGCCGAGCTTGGCGAGCACCCGCGCGCCGTGGATGTCGGAGACCTGCTCCGGCTCGGCGCCCATGCCGTCGAAGTACGGCGCCTTGCGGACGTAGGTCGACGCGTCGTCCCACTCGAACAGGTCGCCGGTCGGGATGTCGAGGCCGCGCCAGCGGTCGTCGCCCTTGAAGACGTCGGCGTAGCTCTGCGCGAACATCTCCTGCCCGATGGACGACTCGACGATCGCCGAGACCTCGTCCGGCTCGGGCCAGATGTCGCGCAGGTAGACCGGGCCGTCGGTGCCCTCGGCGATCGGGTCGTTGAGGATGTCGATGTCCATCGTCCCGGCCAGCGCGTAGGCGATGACCAGCGGCGGGGACGCCAGGTAGTTCATCTTCACGTCGGGGCTGATGCGGCCCTCGAAGTTGCGGTTGCCGGACAGCACCGCGGTGACCGCCAGGTCGTTGTCGTTGACGGCCTTGGAGATCTCCGGCTGCAGCGGGCCGGTGTTGCCGATGCAGGTGGTGCAGCCGTACCCGACCAGGTTGAAGCCGATCTTGTCGAGGTACGGGGTGAGGCCCGCGCGCTCGTAGTAGTCGGTGACGACCTGCGAGCCCGGGGCGAGGGAGGTCTTCACCCACGGCTTGCGGGTGAGGCCCCGCTCGACGGCGTTCTTGGCCAGCAGCGCCGCGCCGATCATCACGTACGGGTTCGAGGTGTTGGTGCAGGACGTGATCGCCGCGACCGCGACGTGCCCGTGGTCCAGCTCGAAGCTCGTGCCGTCGTCCAGCGTCACCGGCACCACGTTGTGCGGGCGGCCCGAGCCGCTCGCGTCCACGTGCCGCGGCTTGTCGCCGGCGCCGTCGTGCTCTATGGCCGGCGAGTCGGAGGCGGGGAAGGACTCGTTGGACGCCTCGTCCGCCGGGCCCATCACGCTCTTGACGTAGTTCTGCACGTCGCGGCGCCAGGTCTGCTTGGCGTCCGACAGCGAGATGCGGTCCTGCGGGCGCTTCGGGCCGGCCAGCGACGGGACGACCGTGGACAGGTCCAGCTCGAGGTACTCGGAGAACTCCGGCTCGACCGACGGGTCCAGCCACAGGCCCTGCTCCTTGGCGTAGGCCTCGACGAGCGCGATCTGCTCGTCGTCCCGGCCGGTCAGCCGCAGGTACTTCAGCGTCTCGTCGTCGATCGGGAAGATCGCGCAGGTGGAGCCGAACTCGGGGCTCATGTTGCCGATGGTGGCGCGGTTGGCCAGCGGCAGCGCGTGCACGCCCTCGCCGTAGAACTCGACGAACTTGCCGACGACGCCGTGCTCGCGCAGCATCTCGGTGATGGTGAGCACCAGGTCCGTCGCGGTGGTGCCGGCGGGCAGCTCACCGGTCAGCTTGAAGCCGACCACGCGCGGGATCAGCATGGAGATCGGCTGGCCGAGCATCGCGGCCTCCGCCTCGATGCCGCCGACGCCCCAGCCGAGCACGCCGATGCCGTTCTCCATCGTGGTGTGCGAGTCGGTGCCGACGCAGGTGTCGGGGTAGGCGACGCCGTTGCGGTCGAACACCACGCGGGCCAGGTGCTCGATGTTCACCTGGTGGACGATGCCCGTGCCCGGCGGGACGACCTTGAACTCGTCGAACGCCGTCTGCCCCCAGCGCAGGAACTGGTAGCGCTCCTTGTTGCGCTCGTACTCCACCTGCACGTTGCGCTCGAACGCCTGCGGCGAGCCGAAGTACTCGACGATGACGGAGTGGTCGATGACCATCTCGGCGGGCGCCAGCGGGTTGATCTTCGTCGGGTCGCCGCCCAGGTCCCGCACGGCCTCGCGCATCGTCGCCAGGTCCACCACGCACGGCACGCCGGTGAAGTCCTGCATGATCACGCGGGCCGGGGTGAACTGGATCTCCTTGCTGGGCCGCGCCTTGGCGTCCCACTGGGCGAGCGCGCGGATGTGCTCGGCGGTGACGTTCGCGCCGTCCTCGGTGCGCAGCAGGTTCTCCAGCAGCACCTTCAGGCTGTACGGGAGACGGGCCGAGCCCTCGACGGCGTCCAGCCGGTAGATGTCGTACGACTTGCCGCCCACCTGCAGCTTGCTCAGGCTGCCGAAGCTGTTCGCGGACACGGACTCCTCCTCCGTCGCACGCCGCGCGTCGGGTCCGGGACATGACCGCGCGGCGACGTTCATCGTGATGTTCAATGTGCGCCCGCCCTCGCGGCCGGCGCGGGTCGGGCGGCGCGGCACGCGGCGAGGCGGGTGTGCTCGTCTACCTTGATCCTGCCCTAGTCAAGCCCCTGACCGGGAACCGGGTCCGCCTAACTTCCGCAGGATTTTTCTTGATGTCAAGATACATCCAATTTATCTCGACATCAAGCTACTCTGCCCTCGGCAGCTTCGCCCACACCGCCTTGCCCCCCTCGTTCAGCGGCCGGACGCCCCAGCACCCCCGCACGAACCCGGCGACCAGCAGAAGCCCCCGCCCGCACACCGCCCCGTCGTCCGGCGGCCGCACCACCGGGCGGCCCGCCCCCGAGTCCCACACCTCGACCACCGGCCGCCCGTCCCGCTCGTCCAGGTACAACCGGACGACGATCGGCCCCTCGCCATGCCGCCAGGCGTTGGTGACCAGCTCGCAGACGACCAGCCGCCCGAGGTGGTCGCCGGCGATCCCCCACTCGGCGAAGCACCCGGCAAGAAACCGCCGCGCGAGCAAGGGCGCGTGAACGGTCGGTTCGAGGACGAGCGTGCGCGGACCTTCGGGCGCGAGCGCCATAGCGGACATACCGGTTCACCTCGGAAGACTCCATGGATTCCTGTGGCCGAAGCGTCTCCCCGCGGCGATGCTGCGGGCAGGAGAAGCGCGAGGTGGCAGGCATCGCCGCGACTTCGCGTCCATCACCGGTCATCACCCGGTCACCACTGGAGGTGGACATGCCGCAACGCCCGAAGCGACTCACACCGTCACGAGGGCCGCTCGACCTGTTCGGATCCGAGGTGCGGCGGTATCGGACGATGGCGGGACTGTCGCTGGCCCAGCTCGCAGAGCAGATCCCCTACGCCCCGTCCACGATCGGAGAGATCGAGCGCGGCGAGTCCGGCTGCGACCGCGGCTTCGCCGAGGACTGCGACCGCGTCCTCGACACCCGCGATGCCCTCGCCCACCTCCATGACGGGCTCTTCGACGGCCGCAGCGCCGCGTATCCGGCGTGGTTCGCCGACTGGCCCGAATACGAAGGGCAGGCTGAGACCCTGCGCGCCTACGAGCCGCTCGTGATTTACGGCTTGTTGCAGACGCCAGGCTATGCAGACGTGCTCTTGTACGGCGACCAGAAGGCCGTCCAAGCGCGAATGGAACGGCAAGGAGTCCTGTCCCGCAAGGAACCGCTGCCGCCGCGACTGATCTACCTGCTTCCAGAGCGGGTCCTGCGGTCACGCGTCGGCACTCTGGCCGTGATGTACGAGCAACTGCATCACCTCGCCGACGCGGTGTCGCCGCGCCTGTCCGTTCAGGTCATTCCCGACGGCGCACCGCACCCGGGGAACTCCGGGGCGTTTGTCGTCGCCACCCTGCCGGGAGACTCACGTATCGCCTACGCTGCATCCGAGCCGCAGGGAAGGATCCTCGATGGGCGCTCCGACGTTGAACGGCTGAACGAGCGGTTCGCGGACATCGCCACCTACGCGCTTCCGGCTGACTTGTCGGCCGCGCTGATCAGGGAGATTGCAGACGAAGCATGGAAGTCATGAGAGCTCACCCCGGGTGGCGCAAGAGCAGCTACAGCAGCTCGCAAGGCGACAACTGCGTCGAGTTGGCCGATCTCGGCGGGACGATCGGCGTCCGCGACAGCAAGGATCCGTGTGGCGGTCACATCAACATCAGCCGTCAAGGCCTGGACGTATTGCTCGCTCGGCTGAAGCAGCGGTGACGTCCGCGTTTTGAGCGAAGCTACGCCGGGTTAGGCCGGGCCGGGTCTAGAAGAGCGACCAGTCGGCATACCGTAACGAATTCGCCGGCAAGAGGGGTGTTCGGGTGGTGGGGTGGCGCTGGCGTACGGGGCCGCCCCTCCAAAGTCAAGGGCGCCTTCGGCGTCGCTTCGCGATGGACTTCGTCCACCCTTGACTTTGGAGCCTCTGCGGCCCCTGAGGCAGCGTTAGGGGCAGGCTCCGCCTGCCCCGCCCCGGGTCGCGCCACCCCACCACCCCCCTCCGTACGCGTGTTCCAATGAACGCGGCAACCGATGGCGCGACGCAAATAGCCGCCATTCAAGTACCGGAAAGTATCCGCGTTGAAGCATCGAATTCAAGATGCAATTGCCGGTCACAGCGGGTATTATCTAGGTATGCATTCAGTGACGGTCGAGCTTGAGGCCGCGTCCACCATGGAACTGGTGAACGCGCTCTCCGCCATCGCCACTGAACTCGCCAGCCGAGGCGTCCCCGAATCAGCAGCCGCATGCCTGGAACTGACCGAAACTCTCGCGGCGGCCTCCGATATCCAGGAAAGTGTGCTGGCCGGTTTCATCGGCCGAGTCGACGCCGCCGGGGAACAAGCACGGTGGGGATATCCCTCGCCCCAGGCGTGGCTCCGCTCCCGCCTGGGCATGCGAGACAACCGCGCCAAAGAGCGCCTCACCCTCGCCCGGCAGCGCCACCGCCTGCCCCAGGTCTGCGCCCAACTCGCCTCCGGTGACCTGCCCTACGGCTACGCCACCACCATCGCCGACTCGGTCGCCCGCCTGGACGACACCGACTGCGCCGAAGCCGAGACGACCCTCCTCGGCTTCGTCGACCAGGGCTTCTCGCCCGGGAAGGTCGCCGCGTTCGGCCGCCGCATCCGCGACCTGATCGCCGAACGCGACGACACTGAAGACGCCCCCGATGAGGACACCAAGCGCGGCTACGACAAGTCGTGGATCACGACCACCCGCTCTCTGGACGGCGGCCGCTACGTCAAGGGCTGGCTGAACCCAGAGGACGCCGCGATCTGGGACGGCACCCTGGCACCGCTGGCCAAGCCGGCCGGGCCCGACGACCGCCGCGACGTCGCCGAGCGGACAGCGGCAGCACTGTCCAGCGTCCTGTCGGGCGGGCACAAGGCCACCAAGGTCACCGTCATCTGCGACCTGGACACCCTCACCGGCGGCAACACCCCCGCCCGCCTCACCGACGGCACCCCGATCCCCGCCGCCCAAGCCCGCCGCATCGCCCTGTCGGCCGGAGTGTCGCCCCTCCTCCTCGGGAAGGGGAACACCCCGCTGTATCTGGGCTGGCGGGAACGGTTCGCCTCCTCTGCACAACGGCAGGTCCTCGAAACGCTGTACCCGTCATGCACAGTACGGGGATGCGAGCTGCCGGGGACGTTGTGCGAGGTCGACCACGTGCACGGATGGGCACTCGGGGAATCGCCCACCGACATCGACCAGCTCGCACTCGCCTGCGGATGGCACAACCGGTTCAAGCACACCCGCCCCGACCAGATCCAGATCACCAAGGATCATGACGGACGCTACGTCTACCGGCTGCTGCCGCCGCCCGACGCCCGACCATCTTCGGGAGGCCATTCGCCACCGAGTGACATCGGGCCGCCTGATCCGGCGCTCGACTGGGCTGCATAACCCACCCCACCAGTACGACCGTACGACTACCCGGGCCCGCCCGGATCCCAACTGGATCCCGGGCGGCTCCGGCATGCCCACATCACCTGGAACAGAGCACGCGTACGGAGGGGGGTGGTGGGGTGGCGCGACCCGGGGGCGGGGCAGGCGGAGCCTGCCCCCATCACCTGCCCAGGGGCCGCAGAGGCTCCAAAGTCAAGGGTGGACGAAGTCCATCGCGCAGCGACGCCGAAGGCGCCCTTGACTTTGGAGGGGCGGCCCCGTACGCAAGCGCCACCCCACCACCCGAACACCCCTCTTGCTCCATCTCCGGAACAACCCCTCACACCGATCGCGACCCCCTCAATGCCGTCACCTCAATGCCCCCGCCTCAATGCCCCCGCCCCAATGCCGTCCTCGATACGACGACCCCGGCACGACCACCCTCAGCACGCCCCTCCGTCACGACCACCCCGATGCGAGCACCTCGGCGCGACCACCCCCGCACGACCACCCCCACGCGACCACCCCCGCACGACCACCCCGCGCGACCGCCTCGATGACGCCCGCCTCGATGACGCCCGCGCGGATTCGTCGAGGCTTCCCGGTGGCCCTCTGCCTCTATGCGTCCGCGGGCCTCGCCGTCACCGTGTCGTGCTCGTCGAGCAGGAGTGCGGCAACCGCGTCCGGGGCCTCTCGCATGGCGTCGTGGCCGGTCGGGAGGTCGTGGACCCGCCACCCCGGATCGGCTCGGAGGCGGCTGCGGAGGTCGGCGAAGGGCGTGCCTTCCTCCCATCCCGAGCAGTAGACGAACTCCCGGCGAGGGATCCGGGCGAGCGCGCCGGTGAGCCGGACCGCTTGCAGGAACGACGCGAGCGGATGCGGACGGCGGCGCGGGTCGCCGTCGCCCGGCGGCCGGACCGCGTAGCCGGTGGACGCGGCGCCGGCGGCGAACACCTCGCGGAAGCGCTCGGTCGTCGACGACCAGCACGACTCGCCGTGGCGCGGTACGTAGGCGTCGAGATGCACCAGCCGTGCGACCCGCCCGGCGGCGCGGTCCGCGGCGGCGGAGATCACCATCCCGCCGTAGCTGTGCCCGACCAGTGTCACGCCGGTGACGCCGGCGCGGTCGAGGAGCCGCAGGACGTCACCGGCGTGCGTGTCGAGGTTGGCGGTCGCGACGGTCGCCTCGTCGTCGTCCGGCCGCAGACCGGTCAGGGTCAGCGCGTGAACGGTATGACCGGCCCGTTCCAGCAGCGGAACCACCGCCTCGTACGTCCAGGAGCCGCGCCAACCGCCGGGCACGAGAACGAACGTCGCCATGGATTTCTCCCTCTCTCCAGCCTGCCTGAAGGCAGTCTCACGAGACCGCGGCGTGGCCGACCACCGATAGAGCGCCGACTGATGCCCTTTCGCCGCCAAGGTGCCGGCCCCGAGGCGGGAAGGTTAAGAAAACGATTGACGACTATCAACTGACAGTGCACTATCAAAATAGAGCGAGCTTTCACTTTGAGGAGGACGTCATGACGACGACGCACCCCGGGCGGCCGGCGCGGCGGTGGTGGGCGCTGGCCGCGCTCACGCTGAGCGTGCTGATCGTGGGACTGGACGGGACGATCATCAACGTCGCGCTGCCGACGCTCTCGGACGAGCTGGGCGCGACCAGCGCGCAACTCCAGTGGATCGGCGGCGGCTACCTGCTGGCGCTGTCGGTGGGGATGCTCCCGGCGGGGCTGCTCGGCGACCGGTACGGCCACCGGCGGCTGCTGGTCGGCGGGATCGCGCTGTTCGGGCTCGCGTCCGCGGTGGGCGCGCTCGCCGGGACGGCCGGGCAGGTGATCGCGGCGCGCGCCGTCCTCGGCCTCGGCGCGGCGATGATCACGCCGCTGTCGATGGCGATCCTGCCGAAGGTGTTCGGCAGGGACGAGCTGCCGCGCGCCATCGGCGTGTGGACGGCGGCGACGGCGGTCGGGATGCCGATCGGCCCGCTCGTCGGCGGCTGGCTGCTCGACCACTTCCCGTGGGGGTCGGTCTTCCTGTTCAACGTGCCGGTGACGGCGCTCGCCGCGGTCGCGTGCCTGTGGCTCCTCCCGTCGGACGGCCCGCGCGCCCGGGACGGCAGGCCGTTCGACCACCTCGGCACGGTGCTCGGCACCCTCGGCATCGTCGCGCTCGTCTACGGGACCATCCAGGTGCCTGGGCACGGCTGGGGCAGCCCGTCCGTGCTGGCTCCGCTCGCCGCCGGCGCCGTGCTGATGGTCCTGTTCGTGCGGCGGCAGCGGCGGGCCGCCGCGCCGCTGGTGGACCTCGGGCTGTTCGCGGACGGGACGTTCCGGTGGGGCGCGATCATCGCCGTCTTCGTCAACTTCGCGGTGATGGGGCTGCTGTTCGTCGTCCCGCAGTACCTGCAGGCGGTGCTGGGGAACGGCGCGTTCGGCGGCGGGCTGCGGCTGCTGCCGCTGATCGGCGGGCTGATGGCGGCGGCGACGCTGGCCGAGCCGCTCGTCCCGCGGCTCGGCGCCCGCGTCGTGATCCCGGCGGGACTGCTGCTGCTGGCAGGCGGCGCCCTGCTCGGTGCCGCCACCGGCCCCGGCGACGGCTACGGCCTCACCGCCGGGTGGCTCTCGGTGGCGGGTCTCGGGTTCGGGCTGGCGATCGTCCCGGCGACGAGCATGGTGCTCGGGACGCTGCCGCAGGACGGTCCCGGCACGGGGACGAGCCTGCTGGAGACGATCCAGCAGCTCGGCGGGGCGCTCGGCGTCGCGGCGCTCGGCAGCGTCCTGAACGCGGGCTACCTGGCGCGGCTGTCGGTGACGGGACTCCCGGGCACGGCGGCGGACGCGGCGCGCGGCTCGGTGACCGGCGCGAACGCGGTGGCCGCCCAGCTGCACGACAAGGCGCTGGCGGCGTCCGCGCACGGCGCGTTCGTCCACGGTATGGACCTGACGCTTCTGGTCTGCGCGGGGGCCGCGCTCGTCGCCGCCGTCCTCGCGGTCGCCTTCCTGCCCGGCCGCACCGGCGCCGCGCAGGCGGAGCGAGGCGAGGCCGCGGCACCGCAGGCGGCCGTGCGCGCGGGAGAATTGCCGGCATGAGCACCAGGGAGGCCCCGGCCGGCAAGGCGTGCGGGCTGCGCGAGCGCAAGAAGGCGAAGACCCGGCTGGCGATCCGGCGCGCGGCGTACCGGCTGTTCGCCGAGCGGGGCTACGAGGCGACGACCGTCGACCAGATCGCCGAGGCGGCCGAGGTCTCCCCCAGCACGTTCTTCCGCTACTTCCCGGCGAAGGAGGACGTGATCCTGTCGGACGAGTACGACTCGGCGCTCGTCGACGCGCTCGCCGCGCGCCCGGCGGACGAGCCGGTCCTGCTGTCGCTCCGGCACTCGATGACGGATTCGCTGGGGCTCGTCCTGGAGGCCGACCGCGAGGAGCTGTTCACCCGGATCCGGCTGTCCTTCACCGACCCCGGCATCCGGGCCCGCGCGATGGACGAGCAGCTGCGCAACCAGGACGCGGTGGCGGCGGCGATCGCGGACCGGACCGGCCGGGACGCCGCCGAGCTGGACGTGCGGTGCGCGGCGGCGGCGATCATCGCGGTCTCGATGACGGTGATGCGGCACTGGGTGGACGGCGGCGGCGCCGAGGATCTCACCGCCCTGTACGACCGCCAGCTGACCACCCTGTTCGAGGGCCTGCGCCTGTAGCCGGCGCCGGGGCGGCTGTCCTGGTGCTGATCGTCCCGGTGCCGGCGCTGAACCGCCGGGCCCCGACGTTGGAGGAGGCCGCGCGATGACGCTGCTCACCAGGTGGGGCCGGGACCTCGACCTCGACGCGGTCCTGCCGGAGTACCCGCGGCCGCAGCCCGTCCGCGACGGCCACCTCAAGCTGCCCGGACGGCTCGTGCGCGCGGTCAACGACCGCCTCACCAGCGCTGGCGCGCCTCCTCGGCCCATCCCGTGAGCCCGTCGAACTCGACCCAGGCGCCGTCGTCGGTGCGGGCACGCCCGCTGAAGTGCCCGAAGCACTGGTGCGTCTCGCTGCCGACGAGACCGAGCTCGACCCGGGAGACCTTCTCGTGGAACGGGCGGAACTCCGCCTCGACGCGGTCGCCGGTGATCGCCCAGGGGCGGGTCCAGCCGGACCGGTCGTAGGTCCACTCCAGCTCGTCGCCGATCTTGTGCAGCCGGCCGTCGACGATCAGCGCGTTCTCGGTCATGCCGGTGCCCTCGGTCCATTTGCCGCCGAGCTGGAGCGCGATGCCGGGGCCAGCGGCGGCCGCCCAGTTCCACGTCATCCGGTACGGCCACCGGCCGCGGCCGTGGTCGAGGACGGCGAAGGCGCCCTCGCCGACCTCGTGCTCGCCCGACGGGAGGACGAGTCGCCCGTGGACGGGCCGCCCGACGTCCTTGACCGTGTACTGGAACCGGGTGTCGCTCCACGGGATCACGACGCCGAGCGACTCGTGGCCGTCCGGCAGCGGGATCTCCAGCTCGATCCGGACGCCGCGCGCGGCGGCGCGCAGGGACGTGCCGTCCGGGCGCTGCCGGATGCCGACCGCCGCTCCCCCGCCGCGGACGGCGGCCTCGCCCTCGCCGCTGCGCTCGGGGAACGCGGCGCCCCGCGCGAACGGGACCACCGCGTCCCTCGCGATCTCCTCGCCGGTCTCGCGGTCGAGCACGTAGATGCCGTGCACGCCCGCGTAGTCCAGTGACGACGCGACGAGCCCGATGATGTGCCGCGGTGTGACGACGCCCCAGTACTCCCAGCGCTTCGTGCGGCCCCAGCCGCGCAGGTTCGCGCGGTGCAGGGGCCGGCGCGTCCAGCCGACGGCCGCCGGGTTCAGATGCCCGCCGGAAAGGCACAGGTCGACGGGCTCGGTGATCTCGCGCTCGTGCGTCGGCATTCCCTGAGACTAACCGCCGTTCCGGGGCGACGATCGGCCGCCGGCGGGCGCCCGTCCCGGCGGGGGCGGGACGGGCGCGGCCGCGGTCAGGACTTGTCGACGTGGCCCGGCACGGGGTCGGAGGCGTGCGGGCCCGCGATGACGGTGCCGCAGCCGCCGCAGGACTGCTGGACCTGCTTCAGCAGCGTCATCTTGTTGAGGGTGAGATAGCCGATGTTCACCGTGACCGCCGCATTGTCCGAAACCAGCACGGCGACGGCCGAAATGTTGGTTTTGGTGTAGTTCCCGTAGGCGGTCGCCTGCGCCGGCGAGCCGAACTCGGCGTAGGACATCTGTCCCGCCGCGTTCGGGAACAGCTCGCCCTTCTTCTCGTAGCAGCTGTATTCGCGGTAGAACGTCGTCTGCTTGGAGTACGGCTTGTCGATCGCGAACGTGCCGTCGTTCCATTCACCGTAACCGCACGCGCTGTCGCCCCCGAGGGCGGTCTCGCCCACCCCTTTGACCAGGTCGAACGTCAGCTTCCGTGCGGCAGGCGCGGCCGGCGCCGTACTCTTGGCCCCCGTGCTCTTGGTGGCCGCGTGCGAGGTCCCCCCGGACCCCCCGCAGCCCGCGACCAGGACCGCGCTCACCCCCATGAGCCCCACCATGGTCCCCCAACGTATGCCGGTTCCCCGCATGTCCGGACTTCCTCTCTGAACGGCCTTTACGCGAATGATGGGCTGCTCAATGACCCAGACGCCAGGGACTCCGGATCGGTTCGGCCCGGGACACGCGGCGCTTCAATAAGTCCATACCTCGGCCAGAGTTTCTTTAGTGCCGGACCGGCGAATCTCACAAAGGTGATCACCGATTCACCCTGGAGCGCGTTCGACCACGACCGCATGCTGGACGCGCTGGCGGCCCGGGAGAACTTTCCCGTCGCCGCCCGGCTGCTGCCCGCCCGGCACCGCGCCGACCTGCGGGCCGTGTACGGCTTCGCGCGCCTCGTCGACGACATCGGGGACGAGGCGCCGCGCGAGCAGCGCGCGGACCTGCTGGCCCTGGTCGACGACGACCTGGACCTGGTCTTCAAGGGCGGGACGCCGAAGCTGCCGCAGCTGCGCCGGCTGGCCGGCACGGTGCACGCGCACGCGATCCCGGCCGAGCCGTTCCGGCGGCTGGTCGAGGCGAACCGGCAGGACCAGGTCGTCCACCGCTACGAGACGTTCGAGCAGCTGGTGGAGTACTGCGCGCTGTCGGCCGACCCGGTCGGCCGCATCGTGCTGCACGTGTTCGGCGCCCAGGGCGCCGGGCTGGAGGGCGCGTCGGACCGGGTCTGCACGGCGCTGCAGATCATCGAGCACTGCCAGGACGTCGCGGAGGACCACCGCGACGGCCGCGTCTACCTGCCGGCCGAGGACCTGCGCAGGTTCGGCTGCGAGGACGCCGACCTGGCGCGCCGCGCGACGCCGACGCGGCTGCGCGGGGTGCTGGCGCTGGAGGCCGGGCGCGCCCGCGACCTGCTGGACCGCGGCGCCGCGCCGCTGCTGAAGGGACTGTCCGGATGGGCCCGGGTCGCCGTGGGCGGCTACGTGGCCGGCGGGCGGGCGACGCTGGCGGCGCTCGCCGAGGCCCGCTACGACGTGCTCGCGCATCCGCCGCGTCCCCGCCGGGCCGCCGTTCTGGCCGGGTGGGCGCGCGCACTGGGAAGGGGCTGAGCGATGACGGTTTCAGAGACGTGTGAGCGCACCGACGAGATCGCCGGGGCGTACCGGCACTGCGAGCGGGTGGTGCGCGAGGAGGCCCGCAACTTCTCCTACGGGATACGGCTGATGCCGCCGCCGAAGCGCCGCGCGATGAGCGCGATCTACGCGTTCGCGCGCGGCGTCGACGACATCGGGGACGGCCCGGAGCCGGCGTGCGTGCGGCTGGACCTGCTGGACCGGTCGCGGCAGCGGCTGGCGACCGTCCAGGAGGTGCTGCGGCGGCGCAGCGACGTGCGGGCGCTGGAGGGCCATCCGGTGCTGACGGCGCTGGCGGACGCGGCGGGCCGCTTCCCGATCCCGCTCGCCGCGTTCGACGAACTGATCGACGGCTGCGAGAGCGACGTGCGGGGCGCGCGCTACGAGACGTTCGACGACCTGCTGCGCTACTGCCAGCAGGTCGCGGGCACGGTGGGCCGGCTGTCGCTCGGGGTGTTCGGGTCGGACGGCCGGCAGCGCGCCGAGGGCCTGGCGGACTCGCTGGGCGTCGCGCTGCAGCTCACCAACATCCTGCGCGACGTCCGGGAGGACCGGATGGCGGGCCGGGTGTACCTGCCCGCCGAGGACCTGGAGCAGTTCGGCTGCACGCTGGAGCTGGACGAGTCGGGCGTGTTCATCGACCCGCCGTGGCGGCTGCACAAGCTGATCGGGTTCCAGGCAGAGCGGGCCCGCGCCTGGTACGCGGAGGGGCTGCGGCTGCTGCCGCTGCTGGACCGGCGCAGCGCCGCGTGCACGGCGGCGATGGCGGGGATCTACCGGCGGCTGCTGGAGAGCATCGCCGCGAACCCTGCGGCGGCGCTGAACTCGCGGGTCTCGCTGCCGACGTGGCAGAAGGCCGTGGTGGCGGCGCGCGCGCTGACGGGGGTGGAGCGGTGAGCGTCGTCGTCGTCGGCGGCGGGCTGGCCGGCATCAGCACCGCGATCGCCCTGCAGGAGACGGGTGTCCCGGTCACGCTGGTGGAGGCCCGCCCGTGGCTCGGCGGCGCGACCCACTCGTTCCGCCGCGACGAGCTGAGCGTCGACAACGGCCAGCACGTGTACCTGCGCTGCTGCACCGCTTACCAGGGGCTGCTGCGGCGGCTCCGCGCCGAGCACCTGGTGCGGATGCAGGACCGGTTCGACGTGGCGGTGCTGCGGCCGGGCGCGCGGCCGGCGCGGCTGCGCAGGTCGCCGCTGCCCAGCCCGCTGCACATGCTGCCGTCGCTGGCGCGGTACTCGCACCTGCCGGTCACCGACCGGCTGCGGGCGGTGCTCGCGTCGGCGGGGCTGCAGCGGCTCGACCCCGACGACCCGGCGCTGGACCTGCGGTCGGCGGGCGCGTGGCTGGCCGAGCGCGGGCAGCGGCCGTGGGCGCGCGAGGCGCTGTGGGGGCTGTTCATCACCGCCGCGCTGAACGCCGAGGTCGACGACGCGGCGCTCGGCCTGTCGGCGATGGTGTGCCGGCGGGCGCTGTTCGGCCGCCCGGACGCCGCCGACATCGGCGTGCCGACCGTCCCGCTGGCGGAGCTGCACGGCGGCCCGGCGCTGCGCCGGATCGCCGAGATGGGCGGCACCGTCCGGCTGAAGGCGAAGGTCGAGGCGGTCACCACCGACCCGAAGGTGATCGTGGACGGGGTGCCGATCGCGGCGGACGCGGTGGTGCTGGCCGTCCCGCACGAGGCGGCGGCGCGGCTGCTGCCCGCCGAGGCGCTGCCGCAGCCGCTGCGCTGGCACGAGCTGGACGCGAGCCCGATCGTGAACGTGCACGTGGTGTACGACCGGCCGGTGCTGGACGAGCCGTTCGCCGCGGCGGTCGGCTCCCCCGTCCAGTGGATCTTCGACCGGTCGGGGGTGGCCGGGCTGCGCGACGGCCAGTACCTGGCGATCTCGCTGTCGGCCGCGGACCGCTGGATCGACCGGCCCACCGCGGCGCTGCGCGCGGAGTTCGTGCCGGAGCTGGCGCGGCTGCTGCCGGGGGCGCGCGGGGCGCGCGTCCGGGAGCTGTTCGTGACGCGGGAGCGGCGGGCGACGTTCCGGCAGCGGCCGGGCAGCCGGTCGCCGCGTCCGGGGGCGGCGACGAGGGCCCGCGGCCTGTTCCTGGCCGGCGCGTGGACCGACACGGGCTGGCCCGACACGATGGAGGGCGCGGTGCGCAGCGGCCTGACCGCCGCCCGCCTGGTCCGCCGCCACCTGGAGGGGGTGAGGGACCGGTGACCGCCGCGTCCGCCACGGCTCACCCGACCCACCGCTGCTTGGAGAGGTGTGATCGATGACGGCCGTACCGGTCTCGATGACCGATGTCCGCGGGCTGGTCGACGGGGCGCTGCGCGCCGCGGTGGGCCGGCTCGATCCGCGCACCTACCGGGTCGCGGCCTACCATCTCGGCTGGGCCGACGAGGAGGGCCGGCCGCTCGCGGCGCCCGCCGGGAAGGCGCTGCGCCCGGCGCTGGCGCTGCTGTCGGCGCGGGCGGCGGGGGCGCCGCCGGAGAGCGCGCTGCCGGGCGCGGTGGCGGTGGAGCTGACGCACGCGTTCTCGCTGCTCCACGACGACATCATGGACGGCGACCGGACGCGCCGGCACCGCCCCGCGGCGTGGACGGTGTTCGGGGAGCCCGCCGCGATCCTGGCGGGCGACGCGCTCCTCGCGCTCGCCCTGGAGGTGCTGCTGGAGGCGCCCGGACAGGGCTCGGCGCGGGCGGCGCGCGCGCTGGCCGTCGCGACGCGGCGGCTCATATCGGGCCAGTCGCTCGACCTTGAGTTCGAGACGCGCCGCCAGGTCGGGCTGGAGGAGTGCGCGGCGATGGCGGCGGACAAGACCGCCGCGCTGCTGGCCTGCTCCTGTGCGATCGGCGCGGTGCTGGACGGGGCGCCGGAGCCGCTGTGCGCCGCGCTGGAGGCGTTCGGCGCCGACATGGGGCTGGCGTTCCAGCTGGTGGACGACCTGCTCGGCATCTGGGGCGACCCCGCCACGACCGGCAAGCCGGCGCTGTCGGACCTGCGGTCGCGGAAGATGTCGCTGCCGGTGGTGGCCGCGCTGACCTCCGGCACGCCGGAGGGCGCGCGGCTCGCCGAACTGTACGCGAAGCCGCCGGGCCCGGGCGGCCCGGACGGCCCGGGCGAGGACGACCTCGCCGAGGCCGCCGCGCTCGTCGACGCCGCCGGCGGGCGGGCCTGGGCCGAGGCGGAGGCCGACAAGCGGATCGCGAGCGCGACCGCGCACCTGGCGTCCGCGGCGCTGCCCGAGCCCGTCCGCGCCGAGTTCCTGCACATCGCCGCCTTCGTCACACGCCGGGACCACTGATGACCGCGACCGAACCCACCGAGACCGCGACCGCAGGGACCGCCGAGAGCACCGCGGCGCGCACGCCCGCCGAGGCGATGGCGGCGGCCCGCGACCACCTGCTCGGCCTCCAGTCCCCCGAGGGCTGGTGGAAGGGCGAGCTCCAGACCAACGTGACCATGGACGCCGAGGACCTGCTGATGCGGGAGTTCCTCGGCATCCGCACCGCCGACGACACCCGCGAGGCGGCCCGCTGGATCCGCTCGCAGCAGGCGCCCGACGGGACCTGGGCGAACTTCCACGACGGGCCGCCGGACCTGTCCACGACCGTTGAGGCGTACGTCGCGCTGCGGCTCGCCGGCGACGAGCCGGACGCCCCGCACATGCGCCGCGCCGCCGCGTTCGTCCGCGGCGAGGGCGGGATCCCCGCCACCCGCGTCTTCACCCGCTTCTGGCTCGCGATGTTCGGACAGTGGCCGTGGGAGCGGCTGCCGGCGCTGCCGCCGGAGATGGTGTTCCTGCCGCACTGGTTCCCGCTGAACGTCTACGACTTCGCGTGCTGGGCGCGGCAGACGATCGTCCCGCTGACGGTCGTCGCGGCGAAGCGCCCCGTCCGGCCGCTGCCGTTCGAGCTGGAGGAGCTGCGGTCGGGACGGGCCGTGCGGCGCCGGCGGAACGCGGTCCCCGGCTGGGACGAGGCGTTCGCCGCCCTCGACCGGGTGCTGCGCGGCTACGAGCGGCGGCCGCTGCGCGGCCTGCGGACGGCGGCGCTGCGCCGCGCCGCCGAGTGGATCATCGCGCGGCAGGAGCCGGACGGGTCGTGGGGCGGCATCCAGCCGCCGTGGGTGTACTCGCTGCTCGCGCTGCACCTGCTCGGCCACGGCCTGGACCATCCGGTGGTGCGGCGCGGCCTCGACGGGCTGGAGCGCTTCACCGTCCGGGACGCCAAAGGCCGCCGGCTGGAGGCGTGCCAGTCCCCCGTCTGGGACACCGTGCTGGCGATGAACGCGCTGGTCGACGCGGGCCTGCCCGCCGGCCACCAGGCGCTCGAGGCCGCCGCGGAGTGGGTGGTCGGCGAGGAGGTGCAGGGGCCGGGCGACTGGTCGGTGCGCCGCCCCGGCCTGCCGCCGGGCGGCTGGGCGTTCGAGTTCGACAACGACTACTACCCCGACACCGACGACACCGCCGAGGCCGTCCTCGCGCTCACCCGGGTGGACCATCCGAAGGCCGAGCCGGCGATCGAGCGCGGCGTGCGGTGGATGGCGGGGATGGTGTCCAAGGACGGCGGGTTCGGCGCCTTCGACGCCGACAACACCCGCGCGCTGTGCCGGCGGCTGCCGTTCTGCGACTTCGGCGAGGTCATCGACCCGCCGTCCGCCGACGTCACCGCGCACGTCGTGGAGGCGCTCAGCCACCGCGGCATGGCCGACTCGACGCTGGTGAAGCGGGCCGTCGTCTGGCTGCTGAAGGCGCAGGAGGACGACGGGTCCTGGTTCGGCCGGTGGGGCGCCAACCACGTCTACGGCACCGGCAGCGTGGTGCCCGCGCTGGTCGCGGCGGGCGTCCGGCCCGAGAAGCCGGCGATCCGGCGGGCCGTCCGGTGGCTGGAGAGCCACCAGCGCGACGACGGCGGCTGGGGCGAGGACCTGCGCTCCTACCGCGACCCGGAATGGGTCGGGCACGGCGTCTCGACCGCGTCGCAGACCGCGTGGGCGCTGCTGGCGCTGCTGGCGGCCGGGGAGCGCGGCCAGGCCGTGGAACGGGGCGTGCGGTGGCTCGTCGAGCACCAGCGCCCGGACGGGACGTGGGACGAGGACCACTTCACCGGCACCGGGTTCCCCGGCGACTTCTACATCAACTACCACCTGTACCGCCTGGTGTTCCCGCTGTCGGCGCTGGGCCGCTACGTGAAGGAGATCGATTCCTGAATGGCCATGCCACTGCGCCAGAGCCTGCGCGTCGGCGGGTACGTCCTGCGGAACAAGCTGGCGGGCCGGAAGAAGTTCCCGCTCATCGTCGAACTGGAACCGCTGTTCGCCTGCAACCTGGCGTGCGCCGGCTGCGGCAAGATCCAGCATCCGGCGAGCGTCCTGAAGCAGCGGATGCCGGTCGAGCAGGCCGTCGCCGCGATCCGCGAGTGCGGCGCGCCGATGGTCTCCATCGCCGGCGGCGAGCCGCTCATGCACCCGCAGATCGGCGAGCTGGTCCGCGAGCTGATCCGGATGAAGCGGTACGTGTTCCTGTGCACGAACGCCGCGCTGATCCCGAAGAAGATCGACGACTTCGAGCCGTCCCGGTACTTCGCGTGGGCGGTGCACATCGACGGGCTCCGCGAGCGGCACGACGCGTCGGTGTGCAAGGAGGGCGTGTTCGACGAGGCCGTCGCGGCGATCCGGATGTGCCAGGAGCGCGGGTTCCGGGTCACCACGAACACCACCGTGTTCAACACCGACACCCCGCAGACCGTCATCGACGTGCTCAACTACCTCAACGACGACCTGCGCGTCGACCAGATGATGATCTCGCCCGCCTACGCCTACGAGAAGGCGCCCGACCAGGACCACTTCCTCGGCGTGCAGGAGACGCGGTCGCTGTTCCAGAAGGCGTTCGCCGACGGCAACCGCAAGCGCTGGCGGTTCAACCACTCGCCGCTGTTCCTGGACTTCCTGGAGGGCAAGGCCGACTTCCCGTGCACGGCGTGGGCGATCCCGTCGTACTCGCTGAAGGGCTGGCAGCGCCCCTGCTACCTGATGGAGGACGGCTACGCCGAGTCCTACAAGGAGCTGCTGGAGGACACCGACTGGGACTCCTACGGCCGGGGACGCGACGACCGCTGCGCCAACTGCATGGCGCACTGCGGCTACGAGCCCACCGCCGTGTTCGCGACGATGGGCTCGCTGAAGGAGTCGCTCCGGGCCGTCCGGAGCGTGTGATCAGCCGTCCCGCAGCTCGCGGATGACGTCGCGGACGCCCGCCGTCAGGGCGTCCGCGTCGTCGACCAGGCCGGTGTCCGCGCAGATCCCGAAGCACAGCTCGCCGTCGACGCCGAGCGCGGCGACGGCGAGCGGCGCGCCGGGCGCGAGCGGGACGACCGGGTACACGCCGGTCACCGGGACGCCGGTCAGCAGCATCTGCTCGCCGCTGGCCGGCAGGCTCGACACGATCCCCTGCAGGAACCGGCCGCCGTAGACGGCCCGCGCGAACCGGGCGTGCAGCGGCCCCGGCATCAGCCTCCCGACCTGCCGCATCACGAACCACGCGGCCAGCGCGCGGGTCCCCGACCGCAGCACGCGGCTGCGCCGGGCGATCAAGGCCAGGCGCTCGCGTTCGGGCATCGCACCGATCGGCAGGTCCACCATGACGGCGGTGGTGTGGTTGCCCTCCATGCCCTCGCCGGGCGCCCGCATCATCAGCGGCACCGCGACGCGGCACTCGCGCGGCGGCGCTCCCGCCGGGAACCGGACGGTCCGCTGCAGGGCGCCCGCGACCGCGCACATCACCACGTCCGAGACGCGGGCGCCGTGCCGCCGCGCGATCTCGCGGGGCTCGGCGAGCGGGACGCGCAGGGTGCCGAAGCGGCGCCCGGCGGTCCCCGCGGACGGCAGCCGCGGCGCGGCGCCCGTCCCGCCGTCCGCGGCGAGCTGGGCGAGGCCGACGGCCCCGGCGAGCGCCTCCCGGACGCGGCGGCGCGGCGGCGCCGCCGGCCCGCGCCCGCCGGGCGGGCCGGGCGCGGCGGGCTCCATCAGCGAGATCGCCTGCGCGACGACGCCGACGCCGTCCGCGACGACGTGGTGCATCAGGAAGACCAGCGTGGTCCGGCCCGGCGCGGCCCCGCCGACCAGGATCATCCGCCACAGCGGGCGGTCGCGCGGCAGCGGCTCGGCCTGGATCTCGGCGATCATCGCGCGCAGGCCGGCCATCCCGTCGACGGTGCGCTCGGTGACGTGCCACGACCAGTCGACGGCGGGATGGTCGAGCCAGACCGGCCGGCGCCAGCGGCCCCGGTCGGCGAGCCGCTGCCGGAACCGCGGCAGCCGGTCGAGCCGGTCGCCGATCAGCCGGACCAGGTCGAGCCGGCCGAGCGCGCGGCGGGAGGTGTCGAGCATGATGACGCCGCCCGCGTGCTGCGGCGCGGCGGCGCTCTCCACCGCCAGGAAGAACGCGTCCTGCGCCGGGACGCGCTCGGCCGCCGGCGGGCGCGCCGCCAGCCGCTCGCTGGTGACCACCGACAGCGCCACCAGCGGCACCGCCGCGACCGCGTCCAGCACATAGTGGTTGGCGGTCGCGACGATGACGTAGGCGGTCACCGCGATGTGCGCGCCGTTCAGCGCCCGCACCGGCCGCGGCGCACGCGCCCGCGCGAGCTCGACGCCCGCCCACAGCGTCCAGGCCATGTGCAGGGACGGGACGGCCGCGAACCGGTCCGCGTGCTCGATCAGCGGTGAGCCCCACGATCCCCACGTCCGGCCGAGCCGGACGGTGTCGACGAACCCGAGGTCGCCCAGGAACCGCGGCGGCATCACCGGGAACAGCGCGAAGCAGGCGATCGCGGCGACGTTCAGCATCACGAACGCGTTGCGCGCCGTCCGGTACCGCTCGGGATGCCGCAGGTACAGCCAGACCAGCACCGCGAGCGTCGCGGCGACGTAGGTGGTGGCGTACTCGTAGTCGGCGAGGACGCGCCAGACGGGCCGTCCGGCGAGCCAGCCGTTGAGCGCCGGCTCCAGGTCGAGGTGCAGGGCCCGCTCGATGCCGAGCACCATCTCGCCGTGGCGGCGGGCCGCGTGCTCCCTGACCTGCTCCGGCAGCATCGCCACCAGGGAGTACAGGCCGAACAGCGCCAGCCCGAGCAGCACCTCGCCGCTCGCCCGCCCCCGCGTTCCGGCTCCGTCCCGGGTGAGGACCGCGTCGCGCGCGGTCACCGCGTCCTGAGTCCCCATCGTCCCCCCGCCGGGCTGTTTACCCAGCATTTCCGCCGGTCAGACGGCCATGACCGGAATAGATGATCATGTCCCGGATGTCGGCGGCCGCGGGCCGCGCGCCCCGGTCCGGCGGATTCGGGAACTCTCTGGCCCGACGAGCCGTCTTCGATATATCGTTGTCGTATCGCGAGGGATCAAAGAGAGATCTCAGAAGGAAGGTGCAGAACATGGGATCGGCACATCGGCACGGCGGACCCGACCTCGGCTGGGCGTTCGCGGCGGCGGCGCTCGGAGCGAAGGCCGCCCACGCGGCGGCCCGGCACCACGGGCACGGGCACGGAGCGGGCCTCCGGGGCGACTTCCCCGGCTTCGGCCCGATGTTCGGCGGCGGACCCGGCGGCCCCTGGGGGCCTCCAGGCGGGTTCGGGCCCGGCCGGGCGCCCTGGGCGCGCGGGCGCGGCCCCTGGGGCCGCGGGCCCAAGGCGCGCAAGGGCAACGTCCGCGCGGCGGTCCTCGTCCTGCTGGCCGAGGAGCCCCGCAACGGCTACCAGATCATCCAGGAGATCAACGAGCGCAGCGGCGGCGCCTGGAAGCCGAGCCCCGGCGCGGTCTACCCGGCGCTGCAGCAGCTCGCCGACGAGGGCCTCATCGCGGGCGAGGAGGGCGGCGGCCGCCGCACCTTCCACCTCACCGACGAGGGCCGCGCCTACGTCGAGGAGAACGCCGAGCGGCTCGCCGAGCCGTGGGCGGAGATGACGCCCGAGTTCGGCGAGGGCGTCCCCGAGCTGTTCAAGCAGGCCGCGCAGACCGGGGCCGCGGTCATGCAGATCGTCCACTCCGGCTCCCCCGACCAGGTCGCCCAGGCCCGGGACGTCCTGTCGGAGGCGCGCCGGAACCTGTACCGGATCCTGGCCGACGACGCCCCCGACGGCGCCTCCGACGGCGACGACGCGGGCCCGACGGCCGCCGACGACGAGGAGTAGACCAGTGACTCGCCCGGACGACATCCGCATCGGCGACGCCGAGCGGGACGCCGTGATGGTCGCCCTGCACGACCACTTCGCGGCGGGGCGGCTCGACCGCGGTGAACTCGACGAGCGGCTGGACGCCGTGCTGACCGCCAAGACGCGCGGCGACCTGCGCGCCCTCGTGCGCGACCTGCCCGCGCCGACCGGCCTGCCCGAACCGGGCGGGCCGGCGGCGGCCTTCGGCGACGTCCCCTGGGGCGTCGGCCACGCGGTCATGTTCGGCGGCCCGGGGCACCCCATGCACCACCGCCGCCACCGCCACCCGGCGCACCACCGCCGGCACGGCCCGCACTTCGCGTTCCCGCTGATGCTGGCCGTGTTCCTCGTGGTCACGTTCACCGTGGGCGTGGGCACGGCGGCGCTGGCCGTCCTGCACATCGCGCTGGCGATCTGGCTGGTCCGCGCGGTCATGCTCCTGACCGGTGCCCGGCGCTCCCGCCGCCACCTCACCCCCGGCGCCTGACCCGGGACGGCCCGCCCGCTCCGGCGGCGGGCCGTCCCGGCGTTAGGCGGCGGGGCGTTCGGGCGGGAGCGCGCAGCGGGACGGGACGGCGTCGCGGAGCGCGCCGAGGGCGCGGGCGATCAGCGGGTTCGCGCGGCTGCCGCGCCGGACGCAGGTCAGCACCCGCCGCATCGGCACGGCGTCGCCGGACAGCGGGACGCGCACGACCTTCTCGCCGGCCGGCCCGTCCGCCAGCCGCGGGACCAGCGACACGCCGAGCCCGTTGCCGACCAGCGCCCAGATCACCGACCAGGTGGTGGCGTTGTGCGCGATCCGCGGCGTGAAGCCGGCGGCCGCGCAGTAGGCCATGACCTGCTGGTGGTGGGCGCAGCCCGCGGGCTGGACACTGATCCACGCCTCGGCCGCCGCGTCCTCCAGCCGGACGCCGCGGCGGCCCGCGAACGGGTGCCCGGCGGGGACGATCAGGTCGAGCGCCTCCGCCATCAGCGGCTCGCGGTCGAAGCGCGGGTCACCGGGCGGCGGCGCGTCCGCGGTGGGCTCGATGACCGCGACGTCGGTCTCGCCCGCCGCGAGCAGGCCCACGGCCACGTCGGTGTCGCACTCGCGGATCTCGATCGTCAGGGCCGGGTCGGCGCGCAGCAGCGCGCCGGCGGCCGGGGCGACCAGGCCGCCGACCGCCGTGGTGAACCCGCACATGCGCAGCGGCCCATGGGCGCCCGCGCGGTGCGACTCCAGGTCGGCGAGCGCCTCCTCCCAGCGGGCGAGCATGGCGTCGGCGTGCTCGATCAGCAGGTGCGCGGCCGGGGTGAGCCGCACGCGGCGGCCCTGCGGTTCCAGCAGCGGGACCTTGAGCTCGCGCGCCAGTTCGCGCAGGTGGTGGGAGACGGCGGACGGGGTGAGGTGCAGCGCGTCCGCCGCCGCGGTGACCGTCCCGTACTGGTGGACGAGCCGGAGCATGTGCAGCCGCCGCAGGTCGATCATGCAATCATCTTGCACATACGGGTGCGGAAATGTGAAATGGACGGCAATGTTCGGGCCTGTGCAGACTGCCGTCATGACACAGCGCGACAGGGTCCTTTCCCGGCATCTCACCAGTGACGGCGTCGTCGTGTGGAGCCGCTGCTCCTGCGGGCGGCTGCGGATGGACCTCGTCCCGGCGGCGGGCGGGGCCCGGCTGGGCGCCGGGCCGTGCCCGCACCGGGACGGCGGTCAGGCGTCGAGCGTCAGCTCGTAGTGCAGCGTCCGGTAGCGCTTCACCCGGTGAAGGAGGGGGACGGCGAAGCCCTGCTGGAAGCGGTGCTTGCGCGCCAGCATCCGGCGGATCGGCTTCGCCTCGTCCTCGCTGAGCAGGCGCACGCGGCCGTGCACCGAGGGGCCGGTGACCTTCCCGCTGTAGGTGCTCGGCGCGATCTCGACCTCGGGGTTACGGGCCAGCCGCTTGGTCTTGTACGCCTTGTCGTAGGTGCGGAAGTAGGCGTGGTCGCCGCGGACGACGACGTTCACCGGCGTCCCGACCGGCGTGCCGTCCTTGCGGTAGGTGGTGAGCAGGACGGTGCGCTGCCGCGCCAGGCCGTCGAGCGTCTCGCGGATGTTCGTGGTGTCCATTGCGGGCCTCCCTCGTTTCTCGCTCCTGCCCAGGAGACGTGAGGGAGACCCGCGGACGTGACATCAGTTCGGGCGCAGGGCGGCGGCCTCGGCGGCGAGCGCGCGGATCCGGTCCCAGTCCCCGGCGGCGACGGCGTCGGACGGGGTGAGCCAGGTGCCGCCGACGCAGCGGACGTTCGGCAGCGCGAGGTAGTCGGCGGCGTTGCCGGGCCGGATCCCGCCGGTCGGGCAGAACGTGATCTGCGGCAGCGGCCCGCCGAGCGCCTTGAGGTAGGGGACGCCGCCGGCCGGCTCGGCGGGGAAGAACTTCATCGCGGTGATCCCCTCCTCCAGCAGCGCCATCGCCTCGGACGCGCTGGAGACGCCCGGCAGGAACGGCAGGCCGGTGCCCGCCATCGCGGCGCGCAGCCGGGGCGTGCATCCGGGGCTGACCAGGAACCGGGCGCCCGCCTTGAGCGACCGTTCGGCGTCGTGCGCGGTGACGACCGTCCCGGCGCCGACGACGGCGTCCGGCACCTCGGCGGCGATCCGCTCGATCGACTCGGCGGCGGCGGGGGTGCGCAGCGTCACCTCGATCGCGGGCAGGCCGCCCGCGACGAGGGCGCGGGCCAGCGGCACCGCGTGGGCGGCGTCGTCCAGGACGACGACCGGGACGACGGGCGCCAGCCCGAGCAGCTCTTCGGTGATCATGCGGTCTCCAGTGTCTCCAGGGCGGCGGGGGTCTGCGCCAGCCGGGCGGCGGCGCCGAGGAGCGCCGGGTTCGGATGGACGATCAGCGAGGTCGGGATCGCCCGCATATAGTCCTCGACGGGCGGCTTGGCCTCGAACCGGACGCGGAAGTCGCTGCGGCGCAGCTCGTCCGCGATGCGCGGGAGGATCCCGCCGCCGAGGTGGACGCCGCCGCGCGCGCCGAGCGTCAGCGCCGCGTTCCCGGCGACCGAGCCGAGCAGGGCGCAGAACATCCCGACGGCCTCCGCGCAGAGCGGGTCGTCGCCGTGCGCGCAGATCCGCGCGGGGTCGAGGGGTTCGGCCTGCACACCGTCGAGCATCGCCAGGTAGCGGTGGATGCGGGCGAGGCCGGTGCCCGACAGCAGGGACTCGGCGCGGGCGGCGCCGTGCTCGGCGCGCAGCAGCCGCGCGACCGCCAGCTCCCGGTCGGTCGCGGCCGGGATGTCCACCTGCCCGCCCTCGCCGGGCAGCGGCACCCACCCGGCCGGCGTCGGGACGAGCCCGGCGACGCCGAGGCCGGTGCCCGGGCCGACGACCGCGAGCGGCGCCGCCTCGCCGGTCCGCGCGGCGGCGCCGATCGGGATCACGTCGCCGGGGCCCAGGCGGGGCAGGGCGAGGGCGAGCGCCTCGAAGTCGTTGAGGACCTCCAGGTGCGGGACGCCGAGGTGCTCGCGCACCTGCCGCGGCGTGCCCTTGGGCCAGCCCGCGTTGGTCAGGTGGTAGGCCCCGTTCGCGACGGGACCCGCCACCGCCAGGCACGCCGCCGCCGGGCGGACGTCCGGCGCGTACCGGTCGAGGTAGGCCGCCGCCGCCTCGGCCAGTCCCGCGTGGTCGCGGGTGGGCAGCGACCCCACCCGGTACGGAGCGCCGTCCGGGCCGTCCACCAGCGCGAACCGGGCGTTCGTGCCGCCGACGTCGGCGACCAGCCAGGTCCCGGTCATGCGAGCCTCTTGTGGGGGGGCGACCCCCCACGCCCCCCGGTTCGCTGCGCTCATGCGAACACCCCCGCGCCGAGCTCGGCCGCGCCGACGGAGCGGCGGAACACCTCGAACAGCTCCCGTCCGGTGCCCGTCGACTCCCCTGCGGACGGCGCCGCGCCGGAGGGGATCCGCGCGTCGAACTCCTCGTCCGGCACGAGCACCTCCAGCAGCCCCTTGTCGGCGTCCAGCCGGACGACGTCGCCGTCGCGGACGCGGGCGAGCGGGCCACCCGCCGCCGCCTCCGGCGACACGTGGATCGCGGCGGGCACCGCCCCAGAGGCGCCCGACATACGACCGTCCGTGACCAGCGCGACCCGGAACCCGCGGTCCTGCAGGACCGACAGCGGCGGGGTGAGGCGGTGCAGCTCCGGCATCCCGTTGGCGCGCGGCCCCTGGTGCCGGACGACCGCGACGACGTCCCGGTCCAGCTCCCCGGCGGCGAACGCCTCCTGCAGCGCCTCCTGCGACTCGAACACCCGGGCGGGCGCCTCGACCGTGCGGTGCTCCGGCCGGACCGCCGACACCTTGACCACCGCGCGGCCCAGGTTGCCGTTCACGGTGTGCAGGCCGCCGTGGGTGTCGAACGGCTCGGCGGCGGGACGCAGGACGTCCGGGTCGCCGGACTCGGCGGGCGCGTCCTCCCAGACCACCCGGCCGCCGTCCATCCGCGGCACCTGCCGGTACGCGGCGAGCGTGGCGCCGCCGACCGTCCGGGCGTCCTCGTGCAGCAGCCCGGCGTCGATCAGCTCGCCGATGAGGAACGCGGTGCCGCCCGCGGCGTGGAAGTGGTTCACGTCGGCGGTCCCGTTCGGGTAGAGCCGGGTGAGCAGCGGCGTCACCTTCGACAGCTCGTCGAAGTCGTCCCAGGTCAGCTCGATGCCCGCGGCGGCGGCCATGGCGACCAGGTGCAGCGTGTGGTTGGTGGACCCGCCCGTCGCCAGCAGCGCGACGACCGCGTTGGCGAACGCCCGCTCGTCCAGCAGCTCGCCGATCGGGGTGTACTCGTCCGCCAGGTCAGTCAGCTTCAGGACACGGCGCCCCGCCGCCTCGGTCAGCCCGTCGCGCAGCGGCGTGCCCGGCGGGACGAAGCTCGCGCCCGGCAGGTGCAGCCCCATGACCTCCATGAGCAGCTGGTTGGAGTTGGCCGTCCCGTAGAAGGTGCAGGTGCCGGGCGAGTGGTAGGACGCGGACTCCGCGGCGAGCAGCTCGTCACGACCGATCTCGCCCGCCGCGTACCGCTTGCGGACCTTCGCCTTCCGCGCGTTCGGCAGCCCGGACGCCATCGGCCCGGCCGGCACCAGGATCACCGGCAGGTGCCCGAACGCCAGCGCCCCGATGACCAGCCCCGGGACGATCTTGTCGCACACGCCGAGCATCAGCGCGCCGTCGAACATGTCGTGCGACAGCGCCACCGCCGTCGCCATCGCCACCACGTCCCGGCTGAACAGCGACAGCTCCATGCCGGCGCGGCCCTGCGTGATGCCGTCGCACATCGCCGGGACGCCGCCCGCGAACTGCGCGGTGCCGCCCGCGCGGCGGATCGCGGCCTTCAGGATGTCCGGGTAGTCCTTCAACGGCTGGTGCGCGGAGAGCATGTCGTTGTAGGCCGACACGATCGCGATGTTCGGCGTGACGTTCCCGCGCAGCCACAGCTTGTCCTGGACGCCGCAGGCCGCGAACCCGTGCGCCAGGTTCGCGCACCCCATGCCGCCGCGCGCCGGGCCCTGCGTGCGGGCGGCGCCGATGCGGTCGAGGTAGGCGGTGCGCCGGGCGGCGCTCCGCTCGGCGATGCGCTGTGTGACGCGTTCCAAGACGGGGTGCAAGGCCATCGCAAGCTCCAGACCAGGGGGATCGGTAGATCGCCAAACTATCGAGACATACGTCACCCATACAAGCCGACTTATGAACTTCAACTGACAAAAGTCCGTCGGTTCGGCCAACTGGACGCACCGAACAGACGCGTGCTTGACTGACCGGATGCCGCGCCCCGTGACCCGCCCGTGCACGACCGGCGACGTGCTGCGCCTCATCCGCGAGGACCGCGTCGCCACCCGCGCCGAGCTCGGCCGCGTCACCGGCCTCTCCCGGCCCGCAGTCGCCACCCGCGTCGCCGACCTGATCGGCCGCGGCCTCGTCGTCGAGCGCGCCGACGGCCCGTCCACCGGCGGCCGCCCCCCGGCCCGGCTGGAGTTCAACGCCGCCGGCGGCGCCGTGCTGGTCGCCAACCTCGGCCAGTCCCGCGGCCAGCTCGCCGTCTGCGACCTCGCCGGCCGCGTCCTCGCCCAGGCCGACGCGCCGCCCGCCGGCCCCACCGCCGGCGAGACCCTGCCCCGCCTCCTCGACCAGTGGACCGACCTGCTCGCCGGGTCCGGCCTCGACCCCGCGGCGATCCGGGGCGTCGGCCTCGGCGTCCCCGACGCCGTCGAGCACGTCGCCGGGCGCTGGGACCGCGTAGAGGTCGGCCCGCCCGTGCTGGCGCGGTTCGGCGTCCCCGCCCACCTCGACAACGAGGTCAACACCGCCGCGCTCGGCGAGCACCAGGCCCACCCCGGCGTCCGCGACCTGCTGTTCGTCAAGGTGTCCACCGGCATCGGCGCGGGCGTCATCGCGGGCGGCGCCATCCAGCGCGGCGCGCTCGGCGCGGCCGGCGAGATCGGGCACGTCCCCGTCCCGTCCGCCGGGGACGCGCCGTGCCGCTGCGGCAACACCGGCTGCGTCGAGGCCGTCGCCGGCGGCACCGCCCTGCTGGCCCGCTCGTCCGCCGCCGACCTGCCCGCGCTCGCCGCCATGGCCCGCGCCGGCGACCCCGCCACCGTCGCGCTGCTGCGCGAGGCGGGCCGCCGCATCGGCGAGGTCGTCGCGACCGCCGTGAACCTGCTCAACCCCGCCGTCGTCGTCCTCGGCGGCGACCTCGTCGGCGCCGACGAGCCGCTCATCGCGGGCCTGCGCGAGGTCGTCTACCAGCGCTCCACGGTCCTCGCGACCCGCAGCCTGCGGATCGAGCCGAGCCGCCTCGGCGAGACCGCCGGCCTCACCGGCTGCGCCGCCATGGTCCTGTCCAACATCCTCTCCCCCACCGCCATCGACACGTCCTGACCCGGTTGTGCGGCCGATGCGGCAGAACCGCCCGCCCGTGGCGTTCATGGGCGGTGCGGCAAGCGACACGGCTCCGTAACGATCGTCCACCCTTCCCCGTCCCGACCGGGCACCCATTAATCTGATCAAGGAAATGTCAGCCGGTGGTCAAGAGGGTCAGTCCATGAGCTCGTCCTTTCCGATGGTGCCGTCCGCCCCCGGCACACCCGAGGTGCGGCGCGACGGCGCGCTCGGCCGGCCGCGCGCGGCCGGCCTGCACCGCCCCGGCGAGATGGCCCTCGGGGACGCGCTGCGGGCGGAGTGCTGGGAGTCGATCGGGCCGCGCACCCGGCAGCGGCTCGCCGAGCTGTCGGGCACGGCGATCGACTGGTTCACCGGACGCGACCCCGCGGCCGACGGCAGGCCGTACGCCGTGACGTTCGGCCACGCCGGGCTGTCCATCGCCGAGCCGCGGATCAACACCGACCACCGCCCCGTCTACGCGATCTCCTCGTTCCAGTTCGCGCCCGGTTCGCTGCGGCACGTCGCGGTGGACCACCGTCCGGCACCGCAGCCGGGTCCGGCGGCGGGCGCCGCCGCGCCGCCGCCGCCCGAGATCGGGCTGTCGCAGGCGGCCGGCGGGGTGCTCGGGAATCTGCCGCCGCGCGCTCAGGAACTCCTCCAGACGCCGTTCCTCCAGGGGCAGAAGGTGCTGCGGAACCTCTGGTACTACGAGGGGTTCGAGCATCGGTTCACCGCGTTCGTCTACTTCCTCGCCGGAGCGAACGACGTGACGGTCGCCACCGGGACCATGGTCGTCCCGGCGGGCCACAGCCCGGCCACCGCCCACTGGTCGCTGACCTGCTACCGGGCGTCGGTGGCGCGCAGGATCGGCCGCTGACCGTGCCCGCGGCGTTCGGCGAGCCGGCGGACGAGGACGCATACGACCTCCTGGACGTCCGCCCGGACGCGTCGGCGGAGGAGATCAAGAAGGCGTGGCGGAGGCTGGCCCGCGACCGCCATCCGGACACCGTCGCGGGCGGCCCCGAGGCGAAGGCCGCAGCAACGGAACGCTTCCAGCGGCTCAATGCCGCGTACACCGTCCTCACCCGGGACCGTGCCGCCTACGACGCCCACCGCCGCAGCGTCCGCGAGGCGGCGGAGGATGCCGGCGAGGACGGGCCGGCGCCGACGGTCGAGGAGGTCGTCGACGATCCCTGGGACGCCGCCTCTCCGGGCGCGCCGGGCGCGCCTCCCGCTCCGGGCCGGGAGGCCGATCCCTGGGATTCCGCCGCGCCGGGCGCGCCGCCGCCCCCCACGTACCCGCCGCCGCACCGCCACCCGCCACCACCCCGGTCGCCTTTCCCGTATGTCCCGCCCTCGCCGACCCACCAGGCCGCGCCGCAGCGCCGCCGCAAGGTGGTGTCGAGGCTCGGCATCGGCTGCGCCGTCCTCTGGGCCGGGTTCTGGTTCCTGGTCGCGAGCGCGACGCTGCTGAGCGCCGTCCTGGACGACAGACCGTCGGCCGAGGTCGCGGTGCCCACCGCGCTGGCCGGGACATGGAAGGGGAAGGCCACCGACCGTGGCGCCGAACACTCCGAGTGGGACGTGGAGCTGACTCTCGAGGAAGGCAAGAAGGACGGAGAGATCCGCTACCTCCACGGGAAATGCGCGGGCACGGCCGTGCCGCTCACCTTCTCGGACAGGACCCTCACGGTTCGCACCGACTTTTCCGACGATGCATCCGACTGCGATGTCGGCGACATGCATCTCACCCGGCGCAAGGGCGGCAAGGCAGACCTCGTCTACTACGACTCGGGCAAGAAGACCAAGAGCGCGAGCGGTGTCCTGTACCGCGATTGACCGTCGCGGACGAGGCGCCGGGTCACGAGGCGGCAGGGGCCAGGTCTTCGGTTACCTGGCCGTTGGTTACGGTGAGGCGGCGGGTGGTGCGGACGGCCTGGAGCATGCGGCGGTCGTGCGTGACCAGCAGCAGCGTGCCGGTGTAGGAGTCCAGCGCCGATTCGAGCTGCTCGATCGCCGGGAGGTCCAGGTGGTTGGTCGGCTCGTCCAGGACCAGCAGGTTGACGCCCTTGCCCTGGAGCAGGGCGAGGGCGGCGCGGGTCCGCTCGCCGGGCGACAGGGTGGCCGCTGGGCGCAGCACGTGGCCGGCGCGCAGCCCGAACTTCGCCAGCAGGGTCCGGGCGGGCTCGGGATCCAGGCCGGACGCGGCGGCGAACGCGTCCAGCAGCGGCTCGCCGCCGAGGAACAGGCCGCGGGCCTGGTCGACCTCGCCGACGACCACGCCGGGGCCGAGCGCGGCGTCGCCCTCGTCCGGGACGATCCGGCCGAGCAGCGCGCCCAGCAGCGTGGTCTTGCCCGCGCCGTTCGCGCCCGTGATCGCGACCCGGTCGGCCCAGCCGATCTCCAGGTCCACCGGCCCGAGCGTGAACGGGCCGCGCCGCACGACCGCGCCGCGCAGCGTCGCCACCACCGCGCCGGACCGGGGCGCGGCGGCGATCTCCATCCGCAGTTCCCACTCCTTGCGGGGCTCCTCGACGGCGTCGAGGCGCTCGATGGCCCGCTCGGTCTGCCGCGCCTTCGCCGCCTGCTTCTCGCTGGCCTCGGAGCGGAACTTGCGGCCGACCTTGTCGTTGTCGGTGGCCTTGCGGCGCGCGTTGCGGACGCCCTTGTCCATCCAGGACCGCTGCATCCGGCCCCGCTCCTGCAGTGCCGACAGCTTCCCGGCGTACTCCTCGTACTCGGCCCGCGCGTGCCGCCGGGCGACCTCGCGTTCGGCCAGGTAGGCGTCGTATCCGCCGCCGTACAGGTTGATCCGGTGCTGGGCGAGGTCCAGTTCCAGGACCCCGGTGACCGTCCGGGCGAGGAACTCGCGGTCATGGCTGACGACCACGGTCCCGGCCCGCAGCCCGGTGACGAACCGCTCCAGCCGCTCCAGGCCGTCCAGGTCGAGGTCGTTGGTCGGCTCGTCCAGCAGGAACACGTCGTACCGGCTGAGCAGCAGCGACGCCAGCCCCGCGCGGGCGGCCTGGCCGCCCGACAGCGCGGTCATCGGCTGGTCGAGCCCGACCCCGAGGCCCAGTTCGGCCGCGACCTCCCCGGCCCGGTCCTCCAGGTCGGCGCCGCCGAGGGCGAGCCAGCGCTCCAGGGCCGCCGCGTAGGCGTCGTCGGCGCCCGCGCGGCCCTCCACCAGGCCCTCGGTCGCCGCGTCCAGGTCGGCCTGCGCCCGCGCCACGCCCGTCCGGCGCGCGAGGAACTCCGCGACGGTCTCGTCCGGCCGCCGCTCCGGCTCCTGCGGCAGGTACCCGACGACCGCCGACGCGGGGCTCAGCTGGACGGCGCCGCCCTCCGGCGTCCCGAGCCCGGCCAGCAGCCGCAGCAGCGTCGACTTCCCGGCCCCGTTGCCGCCGACCAGCCCGACGACGTCGCCGGGGGCGACGACGAGGTCGAGACCGTCGAACAGCGCCCGGTCCCCATGCCCGGCCGCGAGATCCTTGACGACGAGAGTGGCGCTCATAGGCCCCCAACGCTATCCGCCCCGGGCCACCGGCCGGGCGCCCCGATCCGCATCGTTGATCGCTAGGAGTCATCCGGTCCGTCCCGGACGTTGGGGTTACCATGAACCCGCTTTACCTGCAGACCGGAACGGCTTGGCCCCCCGATGGCACCGCCGGTCGCCCCGCACCGGCGGAGATCAGGCCGTTCACCGAGAGTGACCGCGCGGAACTGCTCGCCCTCTTCGGCCGCGCCCGCGAGGACTCCCCGTCAGCGTCCATGTGGGGCCATGAGGAGTCCGAGGCGGCCATCTACCTCACCCCCTACATGGACCTGGAGCCGGAGTCGCTCTTCGTCGCCGAGTCCGGCGGACGGCTCGTCGGCTGCCTGACCGGGTGCCGGGACTCCTCCCGCCTCCCGAGCGAGGAGGCCCGCACGCTGGCGGCCATCCGGACGCACCGCCTCATGCTGCGCCCCCGCCTCGCGGCCTTCTTCGCGCGCAGCACGGGGGACCTGCTGTGGGCCGCGGCCCGCGGGCGCCCCCGGGCGGCGGCCTTCGAGGACCCCCGCTGGCCCGCGCATCTGCACATCAACCTCGTCCCCGAGGCGCGCGGGACCGGAGCCGCCGAGAACCTCATGACCGCCTGGTTCGACCGGCTCAGGTCCACCGGCTCCCCCGGCTGCCACCTGCAGACCCTCTGCGAGAACACCCGCGCGCTGTCGTTCTTCCGGCGCATGGGCTTCACCGAGCACGGCCCGGCCCGCCTCGTCCCCGGCCTCAGGTACCGCGGGGGGCGCCTCCACCAGCGCACGATGATCTGGACGCCCTGACGCCCCTCAGCGCACCACCACGAGCGGGCCGCGGACCGTCCCGCCGTCCGCCGACGTCCACTCCCCCGCCACGTACCCGGCCGCGTCCGCCACATCGGCGTCCGGCCGGAGGACCCGGAGCACCCGCACCGCGGGGCGCCCCGGGAGCTTGAGATCGGTGCCGTCCGGCCCGTCCGCGACGGCCGCCGGCCCTGCCGGGAACGGGTCACCGCCGTAGCGGCCCTCGACCGCCTCGTCCGGCATGTCGGACGCGTTCTGCGCCTGCGCCACCGCGCGGCCTTCGAGCAGCGCGAACAGCTGCGCCTGGAAGACCGGGTCATGGACCCCGTCGTACAGCCACCGCCGGCCCAGCACCCCGTGCTCGGACGTGCCGATGAGCGCGTGGTCCGCGCCGTCGAGCGGCGCCCCGCGGTAGGTCATCGGCACCAGGTGGACGTGCCGGCCGTCCCCGACCGCCATGAACTCGATGCCGACCTCGCCGTCCGGGTCGTCGAGCCGGAACCCGCCGGCCTTGCGCAACTCGCCCCCGCGCCCCGCGAACCACGGCCGCGCCGGGAGCCAGGCCGCGAGAAGCTCCAGCTTCCCGGGCGTCATCGTGGTGTCGTGAACGACCGCCATGCCTCTCCCGCCTTCTCCCCGCCCCAGGGCCACGCTACAACGCCCCGGGAACCTTGATCACTCCTGCTCCGCGGCGGCCATGAGATCCCGCTGATCATCACTTGAACAACCCCGAAGACCCAGCCCGGCATGCGCCGGGTCCGGCAGGGCAGGTCACCCAGCGGCTTTGTCGGATGATCATCGGCGGTCCCCTGCCATGGACCGCCGATTCCCGAACCGGGGGAGATCGGAGTGATGTCACGCCTTGCACTCGTGGCCTTGGGGGCCGCGGGCGCCCTGGCCGCGGCGATCGCCGGGCCGCTGCACGCGCCGGCGCAGCCCGTCCAGGCGGAGTCGTCGCCGCCTCCTCCTCCGGCGGGTGCGAAGAACGGTGAGGCGTGGGCGTGGACTCAGCTGGTCAACGGCGCCTCGCACACCACCGAGATCCGGTTCGCCACCACCGAGCAGCCCTCAGGCCAGTGCCCCACCGCGCAGTACAGACAGGCCGGCCAGACCCGTACCACGCCGATGCGGAAGGTGAGCGACCCCTACATCACCGCGGGCGGACTCCAGCAGTTCCCGACCACGCTCTGCACGCTGCAGGTCCCCGACGGGGCGAGCAACGCGCTGATCGAGCCGAGCACCACCAACGCGGCGACCGTCCACCCCGGCAACCTGCAGCTCCCCCTGCCGCGCTGGCCCGTCACCGGACGCCCGCGGCGGATCGCCGTGATCGGCGACGCCGGCTGCGAGGTCGCCTCCCCCGTGGCCGGGTCCCCCGCCAACCAGGACTGCCTGAAGGCCTGGCCGCTGCACACCCTCGCGACGCACGCCGCCGCCCAGTCCCGCCCGGACCTCGTCGTCCACGTCGGCGACTACGTGTACCGCGAGCAGCCGCAGGCCGCGAACGACGCCTCCGCCGGCTGCAACGCCCAGGGGCAGGCGGCCGACTGGGGCTGCCTCGTCAAGGACTTCCTGCGCCCCGCCGAACCCCTGCTCGGCGAGGCGCCGTTCATCTTCGCGCGCGGTAACCACGAGGTCTGCACGCCGGGAAAGGTCGGACGGGGCGCCGAATGGTTCCGCTACCTCGCCACCGTCCCGCGGAAGGACAACGAGTGCTACACGCTGCCGCAGCCCCAGGTCGAGCCGGAGCAGATCAACGCGGGCACGCTGCACTTCGTGCTTTTCGACTCGTCCGCGGCCGACGACGGAACCCAGCCCAACAACGCCCAAGCGAGCCTCTACGCGAAATGGTTCGACGAGGTGAACCGCCTGGCCGCCAACCATCCGACGCACGACTACTTCCTCATCACCCACAAACCCCTGTGGACGGTCAAGCAGGCCTCGTCCACCGCCGTGACGTGGACGAACCCGACGCTGGCGAGCGGCCTCGCCCGGTCGGCGCAGAAGGCACTGGCGCCCAACGTCCCCCTGGTGCTCTCCGGCCACCTGCACCTGTACCAGATGCTCGACTTCGTCAAGAGCACTCGTCCCCCGCAGCTGACCGTCGGATCGTCCGGCACCACGCTCGACACCGCCCCGGACGACACCAAGGTGATGGGCAAGACCGTCGACGGCCAGACCGTCGACAACTCGATATCGCATGACGTGCACGGCTACGCGCTGCTGACCGACAGGGTCGGCAAATGGCACCTGGCCTTCCACGACAGCTCCGGAACGGCCCTGCCCCCGGACTGCACCCTGAGCAACGCCACCATCGAGGGCTTCACCTGCAAATAGGAGCGACCGCGCCGGCGCCCGATCGAAAATAGGCCGCGGGGAGATGCAACAGGGCGGGGCTCCCTGCGTCTCTTGGCGTGACCTCGAAACCGGATCTTCTGCCCCGCGAACGCCCGGCCACGGCCGAGCGCCCCGGGCCTCCCCCGAAGACGCAGGCCGGCGCGGGGAGGCGGGGCGAGGGCGGCGCAGGGCCTGGCTCCTTCCCTCGGTGCCCGCTCTCCTGGCGCTGGCGATGGGCCTGTGGGGCGCCGGACGGCTACCGCTGTGGCGGGACGAGGCGATCACGTCCGAGATCGCCCGCCGCTCGACCCCCGACATCCTGTGGTGCGCCCGGCACATCGACGCCGTCCACGGCGCCTACTACCTGTTCATGCACGGTGTCGTGCAGGTCTTCGGAGCCGGCGAGTTCGCGCTGCGGCTCCCCTCGGTCGCGGCGTTCGCGGCCACGGCGGCGGGCGTCACCGTCCTCGGCCGCAGGATCATGTCCGGGCCCGTCGGGTGCCTCGCCGGGCCTCCTCTACGCCGGGGCGCCGTTCGCGAGCCACTACGCGCACGAGGCCCGGTCCTACTCCCTTGTCGCGGCGCTCACCGTGTGGCTGACCGTCCTGTTCGTCGACCTGGCGGAACGAGGGTCCAGGCGCCGGTACGCCGCCTACGGCGCGGGCGTCGCCCTGCTCGGGCTGGTCCATCTGTTCGCACTGCTCATCCTCCCCGCCCACCTGGCGACCCTGCTGCCGGCGCGCCGCACCAGGACGATGCTGCGCCGGTGGTCCGCCGCCGCGGCGGCGCGGCCCGATCGGCCTGCGTGCCCTGGCCGTGCCGTGGCTGTTGCTGCCTGCGACGGTGCTGCTCCTGGTCTCCCAGTTCCATCCCTTCTACACCGGCCGCTACGTGATCGGCAGCCTCCCCGCCATGGCGCTGCTCGCCGCCGCGGGACTCGCCCGGCTGCCCTTCCGGACATGGATCGCGCCGCTCGTCGCGTTGGCCGTCCTGCTGGCACCGCTGCAGGTCGCGCAGCGCCGTCCGGAGAACTGGTGGGACAACCTCCGCGGCGCCGCGGCGATCGTCAAGCGGGAGGCCCGGCCCGGCGACGCGATCCTGTTCCTCACCAAGGACCGGCGCTCGATCGCCGAGGCGTACCCGGACGCGTTCCGCGGGCTGCGCGACGTCGCGCTGCGGCGGACCCCCGCCCAGGCGGGCGACTTCGGCGGCACCGAGTTCGCCCCAGGCCGAGATCGGCCGCCCGTGCAACATCGGCGCCCCGGACGCGTCTCTTCCCCGTGAGCCTCCTCAACTTCCGTCAGGAAGGCCCCCCGGACCTGGTGGTGCACTCCCCCGAGAGAGCGGTGACGCGGTTGTACGAAGCGCACGCCCTTGACCTCGTCAGGCTGGCCCTGGTGATGGTGGGCGACCGGCCGACGGCCGAGGACGTCGTGCAGGACTCCTTTCTCGGCCTGTACCGGCGGTGGGGCCGGCTGAAGGACACCGGCAAGGCCCTGACCTACCTGAGGTCGTCGGTGCTCAACAACTGCCGGACGGTGCTGCGCCGCCGGGGCCGCCGCCTGCTCGGCGCCCAGGACCCGCCCGCCGCGTCGGCGGAGAGCCGGGTCCTGGGCCTGGAGCAGGGCAAGGAGATCCTCGACGCGCCGCGCCGGCTGCCGCACAAGCAGCGGGAGACGCTGGTGCTCCGGTTCGTGCTCGACCTGTCCGAGGAGGAGACCGCGCAGATCATGCGGGTGAGCCGGGGCACCGTCCGGTCCAACACGTCCCGCGGGCGCACCGCCCTTGAGCGCATGCTGGGAGAGACCCCGTGAACATCGAACGGCTGCTGAAGGACGCCGCCGCCGCCGAGACCCGCGAGGTGACGCGCGAGTCGCTGCCGCCCCTGAACCTGCCCGCCCGCCGCCGGCCGGCGGGACGGTGGACGGTGCCCGTCGCCGCCGTCCTCACCGTGATCGCGGTCGTGGTCGTGACCGTCACCGTCCGCGGCACCCTGCGCGGCCCGGAACCGCTCGGCGCGCACGACGGCCCCGCGTACTTCCTGGCGACCCACCGCGAGGGCGGCGCCGGAGTCTTCGACTCCTGGACCGGGCGCATGGTCGCCGACATCAAGCCCCGCGCCGGGCACTACGCCGCGCTCGCCGTCGCGGCCGGCCGGCGCACCGCCTTCCTCGCCGACGAGACCGGCCCCTGCAGCACCCGCATCGACAAGGTGACCATACGCCGCGACGGGAGCGTCGCGAGCAGGACGACCCTGCCCGGCGAGTTCGGCACCCGGGTGGACGAGATGGCCGCCACGGCGAACGGCACCCGCGTCGCGCTCGTCTTCAACAACCTCACCGGGTGCCGCGGCGACGACGTGGCGGTCGTCGACGCCTCGTCCGGCGCCCGGCGGGGATGGCGCCTGCCGCCGGCGCGCGCCGACTCGCCGGTGCAGTCCCCGGTATGGGCGGCGGACGGCCGCACACTCTTCTTCGCCACCGACGCCCCGGAGAGCCCCCAGGGCGACGACAGGGGCTTCGAGCTGCGCGCACTCGACACCGCTACGACCGGTACCGACCTGCTCCACGCCCGCACCGCACTGGGGGGCACCGCCTATCTGACCTCCTTCAGGCCGTCCCCGGACGGGCGTGCCTTCAGGGCCGTCGAGGAGGACACCGCCGATGACGGGACGTTCAGGTCCGCCGCGATCGTGGAGCTGACCCCGCCCGCCGGGGGCGGTTCCGGCAAGGCGCCCGTCCGCACGATCGCCCGCATGACGGCGCGGCAGATCGCGCCCGCCGCACCGGTGGACTTCCGGACGACCCTCGACGCGACGGGCGGGCACCTGCTCGTCAGCTCCCGCCGCGACCGGGCCGTCTTCCGGATGGACGACGACGGCCGGTTCCGCCGCCTCCCCGACATGCACCGGACCGACCTGGGTCTCATCGCCTGGTGAGTCCCGCCCGTGTCTCCGGGACCGCATGCGGCGGCCCCGGTACCGCGTTGTGTCGTCGCGGGGTACCGGGGCCGTTGCTGGGTCAGCCTTGGGCTTGGGATCCCTGGGCGGTGTTCCGGGTGCCGGGGATCAGGGACGCGTAGACGATGATGTTGTCGACGTAGTGTCCGCTCTTGCGGTCGAACCTGCCGCCGCAGGTGATGAGGCGTAGTTCCGGCCCGCCTTCAGACCCGTAGACGCTGCCGGTCGGGAACCTGTCCTTGTCGACCCGCTGGATGCGGTCGACCCGGAACGCCGGCGCCGACCCGTCCTTGCGGACGACCTCGATCCGCCGCCCCGGACGGAGCGCGCCGAGCCGGTAGAAGACGCCCGGCTTGGTCTTGGAGTCGACGTGGCCGACCAGGACGCTGCGGCCGTTCTCGCCCGGCGTCGGGCCGTCCTGGAACCAGCCGACCTCGTCGACCCGGCTGAGCGGCGGGACCTGGAGCTCCCCGTCCGGCCGGGTGCCGATGCGGATGACCGGGGCGTCCACCTTGATGGACGGGATCCTGACCCGCTCGGGCACCGACGGCGCGAGCGCCAGTTCCGGGTTCGGCGCCGTGTTCTCGGGGGCCTTCGCCACCAGGTTCGCCGAAGGCGGCTGCGGCGGCGCGTCGGGTCCCGTCAGCCGGAACCCGACGACGCTCATGGCGGTCCCTGTCGCGATGAGGGCGGCGGCCAGCCAATACCACAGGTGCATCGGCCGGCCGCGACGCCTTGCTCTGCTCATCGGCTCAGGCGAGCCCCTTCGCCCGGCGCCGGATCGCCGCGATCGCGACCCCGCCGCCGAGCGCGACCACGCCGAGGCCGGCCCCGGCCAGCATCGGGCTGGTCGGCGCGGCGGCGGCACCGCCGGCACCGGCCATGACACCGCCGCGCGCGGAGCGGATCGGCTTCAGGAACGCGCCGGAGGACCACTTGCCGATCTGGTTCGCCGGCACGCTCTGGCGGAGCGCCCTCCAGCCGGCCTCGCTGCCCCGGCAGTCCGCCGTGATGTGCTGGCCGCGGTGGAGCTGCGGCGGCGAGGTGTTGTATCCCGTGCTCGGGCCCGTACGGACGTTCAGGGCGCTCGCGGTGACCGCGTACCGGCAGCTCCGGCCGCTGTGGCTGAGCAGGCGCAGGTACTGGCCGGAGACCCACTTGCCCACCTGGTTCGACCGGAGCTGGTGCCAGCCGGACTGGCTCGTGATGCAGTCGGCGCCGAGGTGCTTGCCGTGGGCCAGCGCGGGCGGCACCGTCTCCCACCTCGTGCCGGGGCCGGTGCGGACGTTCAGCCCGGAGTTCGCGGTGACCTCGTAGCGGCAGATCGCCGGCGCGGCGGCCAGGTGCGTCGTGGCCGTCGCGGCGTCGGCGGCCCCGCCGGCCAGCAGCGTCAGGCCGCCCGCCGCACCGGCCACCGCGAGCGCCATTCCAGTGCGCGCACTTGAGCTCATTCTTCCCCCAACTAGTGATCTTGTTGATGCCGGAGGTGTCCGACATCATCGTGATCAAGCTGCCCGTGGGCCATTAGGGACATGCCGTCGTTGTCGCAAACATTGGGGATGGCGATCCGTCGGCACGACGAAGATCTGATCGTCGAACGACAAAGCGGAGTTCTATATCGGCCGACAAGGTCGCCATTATCGACAATGCGTCCATCCACCGCGAGGATGGTTATTCTCTCCTGTTCCGGGAGATGCCGCCGGGCCGCGGCGGCGGCACGGCGGCCGGCCGGCACCCTCCGGTGCCCTGGCCGGCCGCTACGCCTCGCCGGTCGCCCAGGATCAGGACAGGCCCTTCGCCTGACGGCGGCGGACGGCGATGGCGAGGCCGCCGCCGAGCACGATCGTCCCGAGGCCGGCGCCGGCCAGCATCGGGTTCGCCGTGACGGAGGTGCCGCCGGCGCCGGCGGACACGCCGCCGCCGGGCTTGATCGGCTTGAGGAACGCCCGGAAGACCCAGCCGTGCCGCTGGCTCACGGGCACGCCCTGGTGGATCTCGACCCAGCCGCCGTTGCTGGCCTTGCAGTCCGCGCCGATGTGCAGGCCGAACTTCAGGGGCGGCGGGATGAGCTTGCCCCGCGGGGTCTGGTGGACGTTCAGGCCGCTCCGCGCGATGACCTCGTACCGGCAGATGTCGCCGGCGCCGACGGGCCCGCCGTGCGGCGCGGTGGCCGCCATGGCGGCGCCGCCGCCCAGCAGGGTCAGGCCGCTCGCCGCTCCGGCCACCGCGAGCCTCATGCCCGTACGCGCGCTTGTCATCATACTTCTCCCCGAACTAGTGATCTTGTTGTTTGCCGGAGGTGTCCGACATCGTTTCGTTGATCAGGCTTCCCGGTGAGAATTCGGATGATGTCGCGCTGATCGCAAACATTGGGGCCAGCGTCCGGCATGGATGGTGAAGTCCGCGTCGGACGCTTACCAAGCGGAATTTCCCTGCCGCCGCCAGAAGCCCCAATAATGGACATGCTGATCATCTGCGACAAAGAAGAAAAGCAATGAGACTCGCGGCGATCAGGTCATCCGGCGCGGCGCAGCGGCGTCGCGGGGCGGCGGCGTGACAGGGTTGGGGGCATGGTGGGGCGCATGGTGCCGATGCACACGAGCACGGAGGAACGGGACGTCCGCGTGGCGCTGCTGCCGGTCGGCAGCTTCGAGCAGCACGGGCCGTTCCTGCCGCTCGCCACGGACACGGTGATCGCGTGCACCGTGGCGGCGGAGGTCGCGGAGCGGTACCCGGTGCGGGTGCTGCCGCCGGTGACGATCTCGTGCTCGCACGAGCACGCCGGCTGGCCGGGGACGGTCAGCGTCTCGGCGGCGACGCTGCACGCGGTGGTGCGGGACGTGGCGGAGTCGCTGCGGCGGGCGGGCGTCCCGAAGCTGGTGCTGGTCAGCGGGCACGGCGGCAACTACGTGCTCGGGAACGTCGTCCAGGAGTCCGGCGGCGATATGGCGCTTTTCCCCGGAATGGACGAATGGGAGGACGCGCGCGCCGCCGCAGGAATGGCGACATCCGGAATCTCCGACATGCACGCCGGGGAGCTGGAGACGTCGATCCTGCTGCACGCGCACCCGGAGCTGGTGCGTCCCGGGTACGAGGGCGCCGACCACCTGGCCGACGACCGGCGGCACCTGCTGACCGCCGGGATGGCGCGCTACACCGGGTCGGGGATCATCGGACGGCCGTCACTGGCCTCGGCCGGCAAGGGCCGGGACGCGCTCGCGAGCCTCGTCCGGGCGTTCGGGCCCTGCCTCGCGGTGCTGGACGAGCAGGGCGAGGGCGCCGGGCAGGGCGGCGACGAAGGTCAGCACCCCGTAGACGACGGAGATGGTGAGGCCCTCGGCCGAGCCTAGGCCGGCGGCGCCGAACGCGAGGGCGGTCACGGCCTCGCGCGGCCCCCAGCCGCCGACGTTGACCGGCAGGCCCATGACCAGCAGCGCCAGCAGCAGGAGCGGCAGCAGCTCGATGAGGGGCGCGTGGGAGCCGGCGGCGCGCGCGGCGACGACGAACAGCGCGAGGTGCCCGGCGAGGGCCAGGGCCGACAGCGCTCCGATCGCGGGCCAGGCCGGGAGGACGCCGCGGGCCTCCGCGAACGCGGCGGCGACGGCCCGGTGCCGCCAGCGGGCGAGCGCGAGCAGGACGCTCAGCACCAGCGCGGCCGGGATCAGCGCGGGCGTGAGCGACGCCAGCAGGGCCGGGCGGGCGGGCAGCACGGCCAGGCACGCGAGCACGAGCACGATCTGCCCGGCGGCGCGTTCGAAGACGACCGCGCGGACGCCCCGTCCCATGTCCCCGGAGCGGTGGCCGTGGCTGACGGCGCGGTGCACGTCGCCGAGGACGCCGGCGGGCAGCACGGCGTTGAGGAACACCGCCCGGTAGTAGGAGGCGACCGCGCCGGCGAGCGGCAGCGGGAGGCCGAGGCGGCGGGCGATCACGCTCCAGCGCGCGGCGGCGCAGACGGTGGTGAGCAGGCCGACGGCGAGCGCGGCCGCGACGGACGGCCCGTCGACCGCCTTCAGCGCGGCCACGAACGCGGACGTGCTGTGCCACCACAGCAGGCCGGCGAGGATCGCCAGGGCCGCGGCGACGCGCAGCCAGGGCCGGAACTTCACGATGGTCCCCCGGGGAGTGCGAGCAGGTCGATGTGGTGGACTTCGGCGGTGAGCCGCCCGGCGTCGCACTCGGCGAGCCGGCGGCGCAGGTACTCGGCGGCGGGTTCGGCGAGGTCGGGGCGCTGCTCGACGGCCGCGCCGACCCAGCCGCGCAGCCACTCGGCGGTGAGCTCGGCGCGGTCCGGGCCGAGCCGCCACGGGCTGGGACGGGTCTGGACGGTCGCGCCGCGGCGCCGGAACGCCTCCGCGGCGGCGCCGGGGGCGTCCGGGCCGAGCAGCCCGTCCCGCCGCTGGTGGGCGTCGAACGCGGCGCCGATCTCGGCGTCGAGCGGGTCGGCCGGGACGATCCGGACGCGTCCGGCGACCGTGAGGGTGAGCAGCGCGGGGCAGCCCGCGGCGGCGGCGATGCCGTCGACCTGCCGGGCGGTGAGGACGTCCAGCAGCGCGGACGCGGTGACGAGGGACGCGCCGACGAGGTCGGCGGCGTGCAGGCCGGCGAGGTCGCCCTCGCGGGTCTCGAGGGTGGCGGGCGTGCCGTCGGCGGTGCGGTAGGTGTTCGCGCGGGCCTCCTCCAGCAGCGCGGGGTCGTTGTCGTGCAGGACCCAGTGCTGGGGGCCGGGCAGGCGCGGGGCGAGCCAGCGGCCGAGCGCGCCGGTGCCGCAGCCGAGGTCCCAGACGACGAGGGTCCGCCCGGCCGGCAGGCGGGCCCGCAGCGGGGCGAGCAGCTCGCCGGCGCGGGCGGCGGCGTCGGCCTCCTCGCGCAGCGCCAGCCAGGTCGGGGCGAAACCGGTCATCGTGTCTCCTCGAGCAGTCCGTCCAGGACGGCGGCCATCCGGCGGGACGTGTCGTCCCAGCCGGCCAGTGCGCCGCGCCGCTGCCGGGCGGCGGTGCGCAGGCGGTCGCGCAGGCCGGGGTCCAGCAGCCAGCGGCGCAGGGCCGCGGCGAGCGCGGCGGGGTCGTCCGGGGGGACGAGCAGGCCGGGGGCGGTGCCGTCCGGGGCGCGCCCGAGGGCTTCGGGGACGCCGTCGGTGTCGCTGGTCAGGACGGGGGTGCCGCGGGCGAGGGCCTCGGTGACGACCATGCCGTAGGTCTCCGAGCGGGTGGGCAGGACGGCGAGGTCGGCGGCGTCGTAGGCGGCGTCGAGGGCGGGTCCGGTGAGGGGGCCGGCGAGGTCGACGCGGCCGGTGAGCCCGTGCCGGTCGAGGAGGCCGTGCCGGTCGAGGAGGCCGCGCACGCGCGCGGCGTGGCCGGGGTCGCGGGTCGGGGATCCGGCGCAGACGCAGGTCCAGGGCAGGTCGGCGGTGCGGGCGAGGGCCTCGGCGAGGACGTCGTGCCCCTTGCGCGGGGTCACCGACGCCACGCACAGCAGCCGGGACGCGCCGTCGGTGCCGCGGGCGAGCGGCGCGGGATCGGTGCCGGGCGGCACCGCGTGGACCCGGGCGGGGTCGAGGCCATGGTGCCTGATCAGGCGTTTCATCGCCCACTGGCCGGTCGCGACGACCGCGGCGGCGGCGTGCAGCGTGGCGCGCTCGAGGGCGTCGAGGCGGGCGTCGCCCTCGTCGACGAGCGGCATGTGCACGAGGACGGCGAGCCGCAGCCGGGACGCGTGCGGCACGACGACGTCCGGGACGCCGCACGCGACGAGTCCGTCCAGCAGCACGACGGCTCCGTCGGGCAGGTCGGCGAGGGACCGGCCGAGGCGCGCGCGGGCCCCGGCGTCCGGGCGCGGCCAGTCGCCCGGCGCGGCGATCTCGTGGACGCGCCGCCCCTCGCCGGCGAGCGCCCGGCAGAGCCGCCGGTCGTAGACGTTCCCGCCGCTCGGGACGTCCGGGTCGTCGATGCCGGCGGGGACGACGAAGTGGAGTGCGGTCATAGCCCGCGCTCGTAACTCGCCCAGGCGACATGCGATTCGCGCAGCGTCACCTCGATCGCGGACAGCCCGCGCGCGCTCTCCCCCATGGTCCCGGCGTGGATCCGGGCGGCGAGCCGGTCGGCGACGACCTTCGCGAGGTACTCCGTGGTCGTGTTGACGCCGGCGAACTCGGGTTCGTCGTCCAGGTTGCGGTAGTTCAGCTCTTGCAGCACCTCGCCGAGCTCGCGGGTGGCGAGCCCGATGTCGACCACGATGTTGTCGGCGTCGAGTTCCGCGCGGCGGAACGTCGCGTCCACGACGAAGGTGGCGCCGTGCAGCCGCCGCGCCGGGCCGAAGACCTCGCCGCGGAAGCTGTGCGCGACCATGAAGTGGTCGCGGACGGTGATGCCGAACAAAGGCCCTCCCTGTTCCTGTGCGCGCCGGGCGTTCCGGCGCGTGCTAGTCCTGCGGGTAGTCGATCCGGTGGCAGAGCGCGGGCGCCTCCCCGCCCGACAGGCGGGCCATGACCTGGGGAAGCTCCTCGAAGGGGCTGTTCCCCGTGATCAGTGCGCCGAAAGCCGGGGCGGCCAGCAGCCGCAGCGCGAGCGCGAGCCGGTCGCCGAACGAGCGCCGCGGCCGCCGGGCGGGGGCGACCATGCCGACCTGGCTGGCGCGGACGGCGAGCCGGCGCGAGTGGAAGAACTCGCCGAGCGGGACGCTCACCTTCCGGTCGCCGTACCAGCTCAGCTCGATCACCTCGCCCTCGGGCGCGAGCAGCTCCAGCGACCGGGCCAGCCCGTCCTCCGTGGCGCTGGCGTGGAAGACCAGGTCGCGGCCGCCCTCGGCGTCGCCGGGCAGCGCGAACTCCACGCCGAGCGCGCGCGCCGTCTCGGCCCGCGCCGGGTCGACGTCGACGAGCTGGACGTCGCAGCCGGGCAGTCCCGCGAGGACGCCCGCGACCGAGCAGCCGACCATTCCCGCACCGACGACCGCGATCCGGTCGCCGACCAGCGGCGCCGCGTCCCACAGCGCGTTCACGGCGGTCTCCACGGTCCCGGCGAGGACCGCCCGCTCGGGCGGGACGCCGTCCGGCACCGGCACGACGGCCGGCTCCGGGACCACGTACCGGGTCTGGTGCGGGTAGAGGCAGAACACGTGCCGCCCGGCCAGCTCCGGCGGGCCGTGCTCGACGACCCCGACGTTCAGGTACCCGTACTTGACCGGGCCGGGGAACGCGCCGTCCTGGAACGGCGCCCGCATCACCGCGTACTGGTTCTCCGGGACGCCGCCGCGGAACACCAGCGCCTCGGTCCCCCGGCTGACGCCGGAGAACACCGTCCGGACGACGACCTCGCCGGGCCCCGGCTCCGCCAGCTCCACCGGGCGGATCTCCGCCTCACCGGGCGACCGGATCCAGAACGCGCGCGCGCTGAGCTCCACGAACCCCCCTCTCCCGCCGGTGGCGCAGGCCCAGGGCCAGCACGTCCCGTCCGAACGACCACGCCAGCAGCGCCAGCGCCGCCGCGACGAGCGCCCACGCGAAGGGGACGAGCCCCGACGCGGCGGCCGTCAGCACGACGCCCTGCACGACCGCGACCGCCTTGCGCGCGAAGCTCGGCGGCAGCGGCGCGCGCAGCCACGGCGCCGCCCACGACGCCGCGACGAACGCGTACCGCATCGTCCCGATCGCCAGCGCCCACAGCCCGGTCACCGTCGCGACCTGCACCGACAGCACCAGGATCAGCAGCGCGTCGGCCTCCATGTCGAACCGCGCGCCGAGGTCGGAGGACGTCCCGGTGCGCCGCGCGACCCGTCCGTCCACCCCGTCGAGGACGAGCGCGACGGCCGCGAGCGCGACCAGGACCGCGACCGGCCCGCCGTGCGCGAGACGTCCCGCGACGAGCGCCGCGACGCAGCCCACGAGGACGACCCGCGCGAGCGTGACGTGGTCGGCGGGGCCGAGGGCGCGCCGCCCCCGGAACGCGAACTCCAGGACGCTCCAGGCGGCGATCGCGTAGCCGACCCCGACGGCGAGCCCCACCGCGCCCGGCCGCAGTACCGCCACGGCGCCCACCTGCACGAACGCGGCGCCGGCCAGCTCCCACGTCCGCCACGCCGCGGGCCCGCGCCACCCCGTCCGCAGCAGCGGGCGGGACACCGCCATCGGCCGCGTCATCGGCGCGCCTCGCCGGCGTCCGCGCGGGCCGCCTTCGCGGGCAGCACGTCGTCCAGCTGCGGCAGGTCGTGGCCGAGGCGGTCGCGCTTGGCGGTCAGGTAGCGGAGGTTGTCGTCGCTGACCGGGACGAGGAGGGGGACCCGGGCGGCGACGTCGATGCCGTAGGACCGCAGCGCGCTGACCTTCGCCGGGTTGTTGGACAGCAGCCGCACCGATCCGACGCCGAGGTACCGCAGGACCCGCGCGGCGGGGCCGTAGTCGCGGGTGTCGACCGGCAGCCCGATCGCGGTCGCCGAGTCGACGGTGTCGAGCCCCTGGTCCTGCAGGACGTGCGTGCGCACCTTGGCGACCAGCCCGATCCCCCGGCCCTCGTGGCCGCGCAGGTAGACCAGGACGCCGGCGCCCTCGCGGACGACCGCGTCCATGGACGCGCGCAGCTGGTCGCCGCACTCGCACCGGGTGGCGCCGAAGATGTCGCCGGTCATGCACTCGGAGTGCATCCGGACCAGGACGCGCGGGCGGCCCGCGACGTCGCCCCGGACGAGCGCCATGTGCTCGTTGCCGTCGACCGGGTCCCGGAACGCCACGGCGCGGAACGTGCCGCTCCGCGTTCTCAGGTCCGCCTCCGCGATGTCGTCGCGGTCGATGCCCTGCTCGTGCATCTTCCCCTCCTCGGCTCGTGATCATGCCCCGGCGATCAATCTACCCGTGAATCATTCAAACTCTGAACGAAATTTCCGGGCCGTCACACCGACTGGCACGCAGAGGAGGTACCCGAGGGTTCAGCCGATTCGCGCGCGGACGACGAGTTCGTGCAGGGCACGCCGCGCCGCCGGCTGCTCGGGCAGGGCGCTGCGCTCCCGCTCGTCCTCGAGCCGGGCCGTGAGCGCGGCGACGTCCGCCCGCAGAACCTCCGCGGACGGGGCGTCCGGCGGGAGCAGGCCGTGCTCGGCGGCCCGCTTCGCCTCGACCAGGTCCGGCAGGTAGGCGGGGCCGTATCCGGTCAGGCGGGTCAGATCCGCCTGGAGCTCCGCCTCCCGCATCAGGTGGATGCCGGTGAGCAGCACCCGGAACGTGTAGAGCAGCGGCTTCAGCTCGCCCGTCTTCTCGAACAGCGCCCACTGCGAGCGCGCGAAACCGAGGTAGTGGTGCGCGTGGTTGGACGTGAACAGCCCCGGCGTCAGCGCCACCAGCTCCTCGTGCAGCGGCGACGTCGCGACGACCAGCGGGGACAGCACCTGCTCCAGCACGTAGCCGTTGCGCCGCAGCAGCAGCGCGCAGAACTTCGCGAGGTCGTGGGTGACCACGTCGGCCTCCACCCCCGCGTGGTCCCACATGAGCGTGACGGTCTCCTCGCCCGTCTCCAGGCCGACGATCTCCTCCAGCGGCAGCAGGTGGACGCCGCGCAGGTCGACGTCGGAGTCCTGCGAGGGGAAGCCGTACAGGTGGGCGCCGCTGACCGTGACGAACGCCCGCGGGTACGGGTGGTCGGCGGCGAGGGCGTCGAGCATGCCTTCGGGGAGTTTCACCAGTTCACGCTCCTGCGGCGGACGGAGGTCAGCAGGTTCTCGATACGGTCGCGGTCGGGCTCGGCGGGCAGCGGGCTGCTCTCCAGGGCGCCGTCGAGGTCGGCCGTGAGGGACGCGCGCCAGCGCTCGATCTCCTCCCAGCCGGTCTCGCCGCGCCGGACGGCGAGGAGCCGGTCGCGCAGGGCGCCGACGTCCACCAGCGGCTCGCCCGTCCGGACCAGGTGCTCGCCGCTCACCAGCAGCCGCAGCAGGTGCATGACGTGCTTCCACTTCGGCTCGCCGCGGTTGCGCAAGTCGCCTTGCAGCTTGCGGAACTGGGCGTCGGCGTAGCGCAGGAAGGTGCGGTGCGCGTGCCGGGACAGGAACGCGTCCCGGACGGCCAGCAGCTCCTCCCCGACCGGCGTGACGGTCTCGACGATCGGCGACCAGAGGCACTCCAGGACGGTCGGGTTCGCGGCCAGCGCCAGCTCGCAGAACCGCTCGAACTCCCAGGAGAACTGCTCGGGCAGCGGCCCGTCCAGGTGGGTCGGCGGCTTGCTGAAACGCCAGAACAGCGGGGCGGGCGCGACGAACACGCCGCGCCGGTCGGTGTCGCTGTCCCCGGTCGCCAGGCCGTACGCGCGCGAGCCGGTGACGACCGACAGCACGGTGTGGTCGCGGACGAGCCGGAGGTCTTCGGAGGTCACGACGGAAGCCTGGCGCAGAGGCCGCCGGCGCGCCACCGGGTTTGCCCCGCTCCTGCAAGGGGTTACGGGTCCGCAACAGACTTGCAGAAACTTTCTGCAAGCTATTTACGAGACTGCAAGCCGTTGCTAACGTCCCGGTCCAGCCACCCCAATCCCGGACCCGCGGGGCGACGTCCCGCGCGCCCCCGCGAAGGAGGACCCCATGCGGCGCATCCCCCCGATCGGCGCCCCCGTCTCCCCCGGCACCCGCCCGCTCCTCACCCGCCCGCTCGTCACCGGCCCGCTGCTGTGCGCCGCCCTCGCGCTCTCCCTCTCCGCCTGCGGCGGGGACGACGGGGGCGCCTCGAAGGGCGGAGCCGCCGCGGCGAGCCTCACCGGCCGCGGGCCCATCACCTTCGTCACCGGCAAGGACCGGTCCGGCTACCTGCAGAAGCAGGTGGACGGCTGGAACACCGACCACCCGAAGGAGCAGGTCCGGATCATCGAGCTGCCGGACGAGCCGAACGACCAGCGCCAGCAGATGATCCAGAACGCGACGACGAGGTCCGACGCGTACTCGGTGCTGAACCTGGACGTGGTGTGGACCGCGGAGTTCGCCGCCAACCGCTGGCTGACGCCGCTGCCCAAGGACAAGGTCGACCTGGCGAAGATGCTGCCCGCGACCGTCACGACCGGGCAGTACCGCGGCAACCTGTACGCGGTGCCGTCCACGTCCGACGCCGGGATGCTGTACTACCGCAAGGACCTGCTCGGCAAGGCGGGCGTCTCCGCGCCCCCGAAGACGTACGCGGAGATGTGGTCCGACTGCGACAAGGTCAAGAAGCTGCCCGAAGGCAAGGGCGTCGACTGCTTCTTCACCGAGGTCAACAAGACCGAGAGCATCACGATCAGCGCGGTCGAGGCGATCGGCAGCGCCGGCGGGTCCATCGTCGGCGCGGACGGCAAGCCGACGCTGAACACGCCGCAGGCCAAGCAGGGCCTGGAGTTCCTCGTCAACGCCAAGAAGGACGGCCGGCTGCCGAAGGAGGCCGTCACCCTCGACACCGAGGGCGGCCGCCGCTACTTCCAGTCCGGCAAGCTGCTGTTCCAGCGGCAGTGGCCGTACCAGTACGCGCTCGCCAACTCCGGCGACGGCTCGTCGAAGGTGGCGGGCAAGTTCGCGGTCGCGCAGCTGCCCGGCCCGAACGGGCCCGGCGTCGCCAACCTCGGCGGCCACAACCTCGCGGTCTCGGCGTTCGCCAAGAACAAGGCGACCTCGCTGGACTTCATCCGCTACCTGACCGGCGAGCAGTCGCAGCGCGCGAACCTGCTGGCCACCTCGCAGGCGCCGACGCTCGCCTCGCTCTACGACGACCCGGAGACGGCGAAGAAGTTCCCGTACCTGCCGGTGCTCAAGCAGGCCATCACCAACGCCAAGCCCCGCCCGGTCGCGGTGAAGTACGGCGACGTCACCGCCGCGATCCAGGGCGAAGTGTACGACGCGGTGACCGGCAAGAAGACCGCCGACCAGGCGCTGGCCGACCTGCAGGGCGCGCTCGGTCCGCTGACCGCGCAGTGAGCGGCATGACCACGACGTACGACGGCACGCCGCCCGCCGCGGACACCGCCGCGGCGGGCCGGCCCCCGCGCCCCCGCAAGCGCGACGTCCAGGGCACCAAGCGGCTCGCCGCGCTGCTGCTGTCCCCGACCCTGCTCGTGCTCGCGCTGGTCATCGGCTACCCGGTGCTCGCCGGGTTCCGGGAGTCGCTGTACGCGCGCGGCGAGGGCCTGGACGCCGACGGGTTCGTCGTGCAGGGCGAGCGGTTCGTCGGCCTGGACAACTACACCGCGATCTTCCACGGCGACCGCGGCGACGCGTTCTGGAACGCCTTCGGCAACACGACGTTCTTCACCGTCACGACCGTCGTGCTGGAGACGCTGATCGGCGTCTCGATGGCGCTGATCATGCAGCGGGCGTTCCGCGGCCGGGCGCTCGTGCGGGCCAGCATCCTCGTCCCGTGGGCGATCCCGACGGCGATCTCCGGCCTGCTGTGGCGGTGGATCTTCCAGGCGGACGGCGCCGCGAACGCGGTGCTGCGGCACCAGATCCTGTGGACCGCCGACGGGTTCCAGGCCAAGCTGGCCGTCGTCATCGCCGAGGTCTGGAAGACCTCCCCGTTCATCGGGCTGCTCGTCCTGGCCGGCCTGCAGATGATCCCGCGCGACGTCTACGAGGCCGCCCGGGTGGACGGCGCCGGGCCGCTCCAGCAGTTCTGGCGGATCACTCTCCCGCTGGTCAAGCCCGCATTGCTGGTCGCGGTGCTGTTCCGGATGCTGGATGTGCTGCGGATGTTCGACCTGCCCGCGGTGCTGATCGGCGTGAACCAGAAGTCGGTGGAGACGCTGACGATGATCGCCTGGTTCGAGGCGTCCAACCTGCGGTACGGGTCCGCCGCGGCGTACGCGACGATCCTGTTCCTGTACATCGCGCTGATCGCGTACCTGTTCGTCAAGCTGCTCGGCGCCGACATCATCGGCGAGGCCCGGCAGCAGACGAAGCGGCACCACACGAAACGGCACCGCAGGAACCGGCCGGTCAAGGGCAAGCGGAAGAAGGTGACCGCATGACCGGGTCGCTCCCGAAGCGGGTGCTGTCCTACCTCGGCCTCGCCCTCGTGGCCGTGTACTGCCTCGCGCCGTTCTACTGGATGACGGTGTCGGCTTTCCGGCGGCCGCAGGACCAGTTCGACAACTCGATCGTCCCCGCGCGCTGGTCGTGGGAGAACTTCCACGCGGTGTTCTCCGGCGACAACGGCTTCGGCCGCGCGCTGCTGAACAGCCTCGTCGTGGCGGGCTGCACCACCGTGCTGACCCTGTTCATCGGCACGTTCACCGCCTACGCGCTGGCCCGGCTGGACTTCCGGTTCAAGAACGCGGTGCTCGGCCTGATCATCGCGACCACGATGTTCCCGGGAATCTCCCAGCTGGTGCCCTTGCTGAAGCTGTTCACGGACATCAAGTGGATCAACACCTACCAGGCGATGATCCTGCCGAGCCTGGGGTTCGCGCTGCCGCTGTCGGTGTGGCTGCTCACCGCCTTCTTCCGGCAGCTGCCCTACGAGCTGGAGCAGGCCGCGATGGTCGACGGCTGCACCCGCGGCCAGGCGTTCCGCAAGGTCATCGTCCCGCTGGCGGCGCCCGGGGTGTTCACCACGGCGATCCTGACGTTCATCGCCGCGTGGAACGAGTTCCTCATCGCGCTGTCCATGGTGAACAAGAAGGAGATGCAGACCGCCACCGTGGCGATCTCCAAGTTCACCGGCGTGTCGGGCTTCGACCAGCCGTTCGGCACCCAGATGGCGGCGGGCGTCATCGTGACCGTCCCGCTGATCGCCGTGGTGCTGGTCTTCCAGCGCCGCATCGTCGCCGGCCTCACCGCCGGCGGCGTCAAGTGAACCCGCACGTCAAGTGACCTGTCAGGCTCCCTACCGAAGGACGTTCATGACGCAGGACACCCTCGCCGTCGCCGCACCGGGCTCTCCCGCCGGGGACGCCGGCCGCTGGTGGCGCGACGCCGTCATCTACCAGGTGTACGTGCGCAGCTTCGCCGACTCGGGCGGGGACGGCGTCGGCGACCTGCCGGGCGTGCGGTCCCGGCTGCCGTACCTGGCCTCGCTCGGCGTGGACGCGCTGTGGCTGACCCCGTTCTACGTCTCGCCGATGGCCGACTTCGGCTACGACGTCGCCGACTACCGCGACGTCGACCCGCTGTTCGGCACGCTCGCCGACGCCCGCGAGCTGATCGCGGACGCGCACCGGCACGGGCTGCGGATCATCGTCGACGTCGTCCCGAACCACACCTCCGACCGGCACGCCTGGTTCCAGGCGGCGCTGGCCGCCGCGCCCGGTTCCCCGGAGCGCGCCCGCTACGTCTTCCGCGACGGCCGCGGCCCGGACGGCGCCGAGCCGCCGAACGACTGGGAGTCGGTGTTCGGCGGCCCCGCCTGGACGCGGGTGCCGGACGGGCAGTGGTACCTGCACCTGTTCGCCGCCGAGCAGCCGGACCTGAACTGGGAGAACCCCGAGGTCCGCGCCGAGTTCGCGGACATCCTGCGGTTCTGGCTGGACCTCGGCGTGGACGGGTTCCGCGTCGACGTCGCGCACGGCATGGCCAAGGCGCCGGGGCTGCCCGACGTCGGGCACGCGAACCAGGTCGAGATGCTCGGCACCGACGTCCTGCCGTACTTCGACCAGGACGCCGTGCACGACATCCACCGCGAGTGGCGCCGCGTCCTGGACTCCTACGGCGGGGACCGGGTGGCCGTCGCGGAGGCGTGGGCGCCGACCCCCGAGCGGCTCGCCCACTACACGCGTCCGGACGAGCTGCACCAGGCGTTCAACTTCCACTACCTGACCGCGCCGTGGGAGGCGGCCGGGATGCGGGCGGTGATCGAGGAGTCGCTGCGCACCGCCGGCGCGGTCGGCGCGCCCGCGACCTGGGTGCTGTCCAACCACGACGTCAAGCGGCACGTCACCCGCTACGGCGGCGGCGGCACCGGCCTGCGGCGCGCCCGCGCGGCGGCGCTGCTGACGCTGGCGCTGCCCGGCTCGGCGTACGTCTACCAGGGCGAGGAGCTGGGCCTTCCCGAGGTGCTCGACCTGCCGGAGGAGTTCCAGCAGGACCCGCAGCGGCTGCGCGGCGAGGGCCAGGGCCGCGACGGCTGCCGGGTGCCGATGCCGTGGGAGGGCGAGGAGCCGCCGTTCGGCTTTGGCGCCGGCGCCTCGTCGTGGCTGCCGATCCCGACGTCGTGGCGCGACCTGACCGTCGCGGCGCAGAGCGAGGACCCGGACTCCGTGCTCGCCCTGTACCGGGCGGCCCTCGCCGTCCGGCACGAGCATCCCGCGCTCGGTGACGGCCCGCTCCGCTGGCTGGACGGCCCGGAGGGGACGCTGTCGTTCGTCCGCGAGGACCCGGCGACCGGCCGCGCGTGCGTCTGCGTCGTGAACATGGGCGGCCGCCCGGTCCGCGTCAAGGTGCCGGGCGCGCCGCTCCTCGCGAGCGGACCGGTCCACATCGACGGCGACACGGCCGAGCTCCCGCCCGACACGGCGCTGTGGCGGACCGTTGAAGAGGGATAATTTGAGACCTATGACGACACGCCTGGCGGACATCGCCGCGCACGCCGGGGTGAGCGAGGCGACCGTGAGCCGGGTCCTGAACGGCAAGCCGGGCGTGTCGCCGTCCACCCGCCAGGCGGTGCTGACCGCGCTGGACGTGCTCGGCTACGAGCGCCCGGCGCGGCTGCGCCAGCAGCGGGCGGGGCTGATCGGGCTGATCATCCCGGAGCTGACCAACCCGATCTTCCCGGCGTTCGCCGAGGTCATCGAGAGCGCGCTGGCCCGGCACGGGTACATGGCGGTGCTGTGCTCGCAGGCGCCGGGCGGCGTCGCCGAGGACGACTACATCGAGATGCTGCTGGAGCGCGGCGTCGCGGGGATCATCTTCGTCAACGGGCTGCACGCCAACGCGCGCTCGGACCGGGCCCGGTACGTCCGGCTCGTCGAGCAGGCGCTGCCGGTGGTGCTGGTCAACGGGTACCGGCCCGACATCGACGCGCCGTTCATCTCCAATGACGACGTCGCGTCGCTGGAGGCGATCGTCGGGCATCTGGCCGCAATGGGCCATCGGCGGATCGGGCTGGCGATCGGGCAGGACGTGTACGTGCCGACGCGCCGCAAGACCGAGGGGTTCCGGCGCGCGATGGCGGCGCACACCGGGCTGCCGGCCGACGAGGTCGAGGCGCTGGTCGTCAACACGATGTACACGGTCGAGGGCGGGCAGGCCGCGGCGGCGAAGCTGCTGGACGCGGGCTGCACGGCGATCTGCGGCGGCAACGACATCATGGCGCTCGGCGCGATCCGGGCGGCCCGCGCGCGCGGCCTGCGGGTGCCCGAGGACGTGTCGGTGACCGGCATGGACGACTCGCTGCTGACCGCCTACCTCGACCCGCCGCTGACCACGATCCGGCAGGCCGTGCGGGAGATGTCGATGGCGGCGGTGAGCACGGTGCTGGACGAGATCCGGGGCGCGCGCTCGCCCCGGACGGAGCTGCTGTTCCGTCCGGAGCTGGTGGTGCGGCGGTCCACGGCGCCGGTCCCGGCGGCCCCGCCCCCGGCCGGCCGGCGGCTGTCCACCGTACCGGAGGGCTGAGCCGGGCCCCGACCGGGGCCCGGCCGGTTCCGCCCGAGTTGTAACGGTTGTGTTGCAGCGGATTGACAGTGAGGGCCGTCACGGTCTTTCATCCGTGGGAGCGCTCCCACGCAATGGAAGACACAACCTGAGAGGGGTCCCCCATGAGGGCCATCATGCGGCGCGGACTGGGTACGGCGATGGCGGTGGTCCTCGCCGGCGGCCTCGCGGCCGCCTGCGGCGGGGACGACAAGGGCAAGAAGGACTCGGACTCGGGGCCGGTGACGCTCACCGTCGACGTGTTCGGCGAGGTCGGCTACGACCAGCTCTACAAGCAGTACGAGCAGTCCCACCCCGGCGTCACCATCAAGCAGCGCAAGGTCTCCGACCTGGACACCTACAAGCCGCGCATCCAGCAGTGGATGGCCACGGGCAGCGGCGCCGGCGACGTGGTGATGCTGGAGGAGGGCATCCTCCCGCTCTACATGCAGCAGCGGTCGAAGTTCCTCAACCTGTTCGACTACGGCGGCAAGGCCCTGCAGGACAAGTTCCTGCCGTGGAAGTGGCAGATGGGCCTCAGCCCCGACGGCAAGCAGCTCGTCGGGCTCGGCACCGACGTGGGCCCGCTCGCCATGTGCTACCGCACGGACCTGTTCAAGAAGGCCGGCCTGCCCACCGACCGCGACGCGGTCGGCAAGCTCTGGCCGACGTGGGACGCGTTCCTGCAGACCGGGCAGAAGTTCCAGCAGAAGGTGTCCGGCACCAAGTGGCTCGACGGCCCCACCGCCGTCTTCCGCGCCACCGTCCTGCAGAACGCCGGCGCCGGCCCCGGCTACAGCTTCTTCGACAAGGACGACAAGCTGGTCTTCGACACCAACCCGGCGGTGAAGCAGGCGTTCGACACCTCGCTGAAGTTCGAGGAGAACAAGCTCACCTCGGACATGTCGATCTTCACGCCGCCGTGGCAGGCCGGCCTCAAGCGCGACACGTTCGCCACCGTGCCCTGCCCGTCCTGGATGCTCGGCGGCATCGAGCAGTTCTCCGGCGCGTCCGGCAAGGGCAAGTGGGACGTGGCGACGACGCCCGGCGGCTCCGGCTACTGGGGCGGCTCGTGGCTCGCCGTCCCCAAGCAGACCAAGCACGCGAAGCAGGCCGCCGCGCTCGCCGAGTTCCTGACCTCCCCGCAGGGGCAGATCGGCGCGTACTCGGCCGCCAACACCTTCCCCTCGTCGCCGCAGGCCGAGCAGGACCCGGCCGTCGCCGGCTCCAAGAACGCCTACTTCAACGACGCCCCCGCCGGAAAGATCTTCGGTGACCTGGTGGCCTCGGTGAAGCCGGTCCACCTCGGCCCGAAGAACGAGGACGTCCGCGCGGCCGTGGAGAACGTCCTGATCTCGGTCGGGCAGGGCAAGGTCAAGCCGGACGAGGCCTGGGCCAAGGCCGTCGAAGCGGCCAAGAAGGCCGCCAGGTAGCCGCCTCCCGCCGCGGCGGCGGCGCCGTGCCCCACCTCCCCGTACGGCGCCGCCGCCGTTCTCCTCCCCCGCTCACGTCCCGTCCTCGGAAAGGAGGCGCATGGCCATGGCCACCGATCTGCGCCCCAGCCGGAACGGCCCCCAGCATCCCCCGGCGAAGGCCCCACCGGCCGCCGGCCGCTCCCTGCGCTCCCGGCTGACCCGGCTCGATGTGAAGGGCGCGCCGTACGCCTTCATCTCGCCGTTCTACATCATCTTCGCGATCTTCGGCGCGTTCCCGCTGGTCTACACGCTGTGGGTGTCCCTGCACGACTGGGAGCTCGCCTCGGGCACCCGCAAGTGGGTCGGCTTCGACAACTACAAGTACCTGTGGAGCGACGCCGACTTCTGGCACGCGACGGTCAACACGGTCGCCATCTTCGTGCTGTCGACCGTGCCGCAGTTGCTGATCGCGCTGTTCATCGCCAACGCGCTCAACCGGCGGATGCGGGTGCCGACCCTGTTCCGGATCGGCATGGTCGCGCCGCTGGTCACCTCGACCGCCGCCGTCGCGATCGTGTTCACCCAGATGTTCGACCACGACTGGGGCATGATCAACTGGGCGCTCGGGCTGGTGGGGATCGACCCGATCGGCTGGTCCACCAGCCGCGGCTGGTCGTGGGTGGCGATCGCCACCATGGTTGACTGGCGCTGGACGGGCTACAACGCGCTCATCTACCTCGCCGCCATGCAGGCGATCCCGAAGGACCTGTACGAGGCCGCCTCGATCGACGGCGCGTCCCGGATCCGGCAGTTCTGGCAGATCACCGTGCCGATGCTGCGCCCGACGATCATCTTCACGACGATCATCGCGACCATCGGCGGGCTGCAACTGTTCACCGAGCCGGTCCTGTTCAGCGTGGGGACGCCCAACAAGATGGACGGCGGCCCGCTGCACCAGTTCCAGACGCTGACGATGTACATGTACGACAACGCCTTCGGCCATGACCGGTACGGCTACGGCGCCACCATCGCGTGGGCCCTGTTCGTGATGATCATCCTGTTCTCGCTGATCAACTTCCTGTTCGTGCGGCGCACTGGAGGCACCAAGTGACCACGCTCCTGGGCGGTCCCGGCGGTGCCCGGCACGCGCGCGGCGGCGGCCGTCCCGGCCGGCTCCACGGCCTGTGGAACGCCAGCCCGCTGACCTACCTCACGCTGATCGTCGCGATCGCCCTGTCGGTCTTCCCGATCTACTGGATGATCGCGGTGGCGACCCGCACCAACGACGTGGTCTCCGACGTCCCGCCGCCGCTGCTGCCCGGCGGGCACGGCGGCACCAACGTGCACCGGCTGTTCGACAACCCCGACGCCTACTTCGCCAAGGGCCTGCTGAACTCCGCGATCGTCTCGGCGTGCGTGACGGTCTCCACCGTGTTCTTCGCCTCGCTGGCCGGCTTCGCGTTCGCCAAGCTGCGCTTCCGCGGCAAGAACGCGCTGCTGGTGACGATCATCGGGACGATGATGATCCCGGTGCAGATGGGCATCATCCCGCTCTACATGATCATGGTGAAGCTGGGCTGGCAGAACCATCTGCAGGCGGTGATCGTCCCGTTCCTCGTCACCGGGTTCGGGGTGTTCATGATGCGGCAGTACGCCGACCAGGCCGTCCCGGACGAGCTGATCGAGGCGGCCCGGGTGGACGGCTGCACGACGTTCGGCATCTACTGGCGGGTCGTGCTGCCCGCGCTGCGACCCGCCGCGGGCGTCCTCGGCCTCTTCACGTTCATGCAGTCCTGGAACGACTTCATGTGGCCGCTGGCGACGCTCAGCCCCGAGAACCCCACGGTGCAGCTCTCGATCAACAACCTGGCGAACGCCTACTTCAACGACTACACGCTGATGTTCGCCGGCACCACCGTCGCGGTCCTGCCGCTGCTCGTGGTGTTCATCGTGTTCGGCCGCCAGATCATCGGCGGAATCATGGAAGGTGCAGTGAAGGCGTGACCTCTCTGGAATCCAGCGCCGTCCAGGACGACCCGGGCGCCCGCGACGCCGGCCCGCGGTTCCCCACCGGGTTCCGCTGGGGCGCCGCCACGGCCGCCTACCAGATCGAGGGCGCCGCCGCGGAGGACGGGCGCGGCCCGTCGATCTGGGACACCTTCGCGCGCACCCCGGGCAAGGTCCTCGGCGGCGATACAGGGGACGTCGCCGTGGACCACTACCACCGGTATCCCGAGGACGTCGCGCTGATGCGCGACCTCGGGCTGTCCTCCTACCGGTTCTCGATCTCCTGGCCCCGGGTGCAGCCGTCCGGGGCCGGGAGCGCCAACGAGCGGGGGCTCGACTTCTACCGGCGCCTCGTCGACGCGCTGCTGGAGGCGGGGGTCGAGCCCTGGCCGACGCTCTACCACTGGGACCTGCCGCAGCCGCTGGAGGACGCGGGCGGCTGGCCCGAGCGGGAGACCGCGTACCGGTTCGCCGACTATGCGGAACTCGTGCACGAGGCCATCGGCGACCGGGTGAAGCACTGGACGACGGTGAACGAGCCGTGGTGCGCGGCGTTCCTCGGCTACGCGTCCGGGGACCACGCGCCGGGGCGGCTCGACCCGTCCGGCTCCCTGCTGGCCGCGCACCACCTGATGCTGGGGCACGGCCTCGCGGTGCGGGCGATGCGGGGCCGCCGGCCGGACAACATGTTCGGCGCGGCCGTCAACCTGTACGCGGTCTCCCCCGCGACGGACGACCCCGCCGACGCGGACGCCGCGCGCCGCGTCGACGGCATGCAGAACAGGCTGTTCCTCGACCCGCTGCTGCTCGGCCGCTACCCCGAGGACGTCCTGGCCGACACGGCCCGGCACGGGTTCGAGCCCGACGCCGCGGACCTCGCCGTCATCAACCAGCCGCTCGACCAGCTCGGCATCAACTACTACACGCGGCACACGGTCGCGGGGACGCCCGGGGACGCCGCGCAGACGGCGTCGGGGCCCTTCGCGACGCACTCGCCGTGGGTCGGCAGCGAGCACGTCCGGTTCGTCCCGGCGGGGCGGCCGACGACGGGGATGGGCTGGGAGATCGACGAGGGCGGCCTGCACGAGGTGCTGACGCGGGTGCACCGCGAGTACCCGTCCGTCCCGCTGTACATCACCGAGAACGGCGCGGGCTACGACGAGACGCCGGACGGCGATGGCACGGTCCACGACGCGGGGCGCATCGCCTACATCGACGCGCACCTGCGCGCGTGCCATGCCGCCATCGCCGACGGCGTACCGCTCGCGGGCTATTTCACGTGGTCGCTGCTGGATAATTTCGAGTGGGCTTGGGGCTACTCCAAGCGCTTCGGGCTGGTTCACGTGGACTATGCGACGCAGCGCCGGACGCCCAAGGACAGCGCACGCTGGTACGCGGACGTGATCCGGCGCGGCGGCCCGCCCGGGCGCGGCTGACGGCGGATCGGCACCGCCCGGGGGACGGACGGTCGCGCCGTCCCCCGGGCCGGTGCGCCCGGGGGCGGCCGGCCCGGCGGGGCGGGACGGCGGGACGGCACGGAACGGAGGGGGCCTGATGACGCAGAGGGGCACGAGCCCGACCCTGGAGGAGGTCGCGGCGCGCGCCGGGGTCGGCCGCGGCACGGTGTCCCGGGTGATCAACGGGTCGCCGCGGGTCAGCGAGCGGGCCCGGCAGGCCGTGCTGAAAGCGATCGACGAGCTCGGGTACGTGCCGAACCGGGCGGCCCGCACGCTGGTCACCCGGCGCACCGACACGGTCGCGCTGGTGGTCGCCGAGTCCGACCAGCGGCTGTTCGGCGAGCCGTACTTCGCCGGGATCATCCGCGGGATCAGCAACGGCCTCGGCGACACCGGGCTGCAGCTGCTGCTGGCGCTCGCCCGCTCCCCCGCCGAGTACGCGCGCCTGGAGCACTACCTGACCACCCAGCACGTGGACGGGGTCCTGCTGACCTCGCTGCACGCCGAGGACCCGCTGCCCGCGAAGCTGGAGGCCAACGGGGTGCCGACGGTGCTCGGCGGCCGCCCGCCGGGGCTGTCGCCGGTCAGCTACGTCGACGTCGACAACCGGCTCGGCGCCCGCGAGGCCGTCGGGCACCTCATCGCCGGGGGACGGCGCCGCATCGCGACAATCGCCGGCCCGCAGGACATGGGGGTGGGCATCGACCGCCTCGCCGGCTACCGGGAGGCGCTCGGCGAGGCGGGGCTGCCGGAGTACGTCGCGTTCGGCGACTTCGGCGAGGCCACCGGGATCACCGCGGCGGAGCGGCTGCTGGCGGGCGAGCCCGCGGTGGACGCGGTGTTCGCGGCGAGCGACCCGATGGCGCTCGGCACGCTGCGGGTGCTGCGCAGGCTCGGCCGCCGCGTCCCCGACGACGTCGCGGTGATCGGCTTCGACGACTCCGCGGCCGCGCCGCTGGCCGACCCGCCGCTCAGCAGCGTGCACCAGTCGCCGGAGGAGATGGGCGTGGCGATGGCGCGGCTGCTGGTGTCGCGGATCCGCGGCGAGGCCGTCGCCGACCCGGTCGTCATCATGCGCCCGCACCTCGTCCTGCGCGAGTCCGCGTAACGCGGCTCAGGGGGCGAGCAGTCCGCGGCGCATCTGTTCGGACAGCCAGGCGGTGAAGCCGGCCTCGGACCAGCCGCACTGCGTCACCAGGGCGTCGTAGTGGGCCGGGTCGTTGAAGACCCAGAGGACGTCGACGGCGCGTTCGAGGCCGTCCTTCAACGGGCCTTTGGAAGCGGCGTGCTCGGCGACCATGCGAGCACCCGCCCGACGGTTGCGCCGCAGGGCGTCCCAGAGCTCCGCGACCTGCGGGCCCTCGTCGGCCGCCCTGCGCACCACCTCGAACACCGCCGCGGCGCGCGCTCCGATGGTGGTGCACACGCAGGCGTACGCGTCGAGGACCTCCTCCGGCGTCGCCGCGTCCCAGACGGGCCGGAACCACGGCCGCCGCGCCACCGGGACGGGCTCGTCGTCGCCGGCGAGGGCCTGGTCGACGACCTGGCCCAGCAGAGCCGGCTTGGATCCGAACGCGGCGAACACCGTGGGCCGCGCGACGCCCGCCGCGGCCGCGATGTCGGCCAGCGAGGTCGCGGCGTAGCCGCGGGCGGTGAACAGCTCGGCCGCCGCCCGCACGACGGCGCCGCGCGTGCGGCGGGCGGCCTCCTCGCGCATCGCGGAACGGTAGGGCCGCCGGGACGCGCCGCCCTCTCCCCCGCCGGTCCGGCCGCCCTTGACGTCCCTCACGATTCGAACTTACCATCACAATATTCAATAGACGCTGTCTCTTCAAAGGAGGCGGTCATGACCCCGACCGCTCCGATCCGCCCCTACCTCCGCCACCAGGGCGAGGGCGACGCGCTGTGGTTCCTCGGGAACCTCGTCACCGTCAAGGCGGCGGGAGCCGAGACCCACGGCAGGCTCACCGTCGCCGAGTTCCTCAACCCGCCCGGCTTCGCCCCGCCGCTCCACCGGCACCTCGTCGAGGACGAGCTGTTCTACGTCCTGTCCGGCATGGTCCGCTTCCACTGCGACGGCGACGTCCTCGCCGCCGGCCCCGGCGACTTCGTTCACCTGCCCGCGGGCCTGCCGCACACCTTCGCCGTCGGTCCCGGCGAGCCGCTGCGCGCCCTGCAGATCACCACCCCGTCCGGCTTCGAGGACTTCGCGGCCGAGGTCGGCGAGCCCGCCGCGGAGCACCGGCTCCCCGACCCCGCGCCGCTCGACCCGGCCGCCCTCGGGCACGCCGCCGCCCGGCACCGCATCGAGATCCTCGGCCCGCCGCCGGCCGCGGCGGGCTGACCGGAGCCGCGCCGCCCGGCGTATGATCGTCTTCGGCATGACCGGCGCGGAGACGAGGACCATGGGGTACGAACCGACCGAAGAAGAGCTGGCCCACCTGCGGCGCGCCGTCGCGCTGGCCGCCGAGGCGCTGGACGGCGGGGACGAGCCGTTCGGCACCGTGCTGGTCTCGGCGTCCGGGGAGGTCCTGTTCGAGGATCGCAACCGCACCGCCGGCGGCGACCAGACCCGGCACCCCGAGTTCGAGGTCGCGCGCTGGGCCGCCGGGAACATGGCGCCGGACGAGCGCGCCGCCGCCGTCGTCTACACCTCCGGCGAGCACTGCCCGATGTGCTCGGCCGCGCACGGCTGGGTCGGCCTCGGCCGCATCGTCTACGTCCACTCGTCCGCGCAGGTGGGGGCGTGGCGGGCGGCGCTGGGCGTGCCGCCGTCGCCGGTCAGCGCGATCCCGATCCAGGACGTGGTGCCCGGCATCCGGGTGGACGGGCCCGTCCCCGCGCTGGAGGCCGAGGTCCACGACCTGCACGTGCGCGCCTGCTCCTGAGTCCCGCCGAGCGGGACCGTTCCACGGGGCCCACCGCGCCGCGGCTTGAATGGCCGGACGTCCCACCGTCAGGAGACCCCGCATGCCCGACGCCCTCCCGGCCGACCAGGCCGTCCGGAACCTGATCTTCGCCTACGCCGAGGCCGTCGACCGCGGCGACTTCGCGGCGATCGCCGCGCTGTTCGCGCACGGCGAGTTCGCCGGCAGCGGCGGCGCCCTGACCGGCGGCGCGGTGGCGCGGATGTTCGAGAAGACGATCATCGTCTACGACGACGGCACGCCCCGCACCAAGCACGTCACCACGAACGTCGCCATCGAGCTGGACGGCCCGGCCGCCACGGCCAGGTCGTACTTCACGGTCATGCAGGCCACCCCCGACCTGCCCTTCCAGGCGATCTGCGCTGGCCGCTACGACGACCGCTTCGAACTCCACGACGGCGAGTGGCGCTTCGCCGAACGCCGCATCACCCTGGAACTCGTCGGCGACGTGACCCACCACCTACGCCGCCCCGACACTCTCCCCGAGCACCTGCGCGGTTAGACGAAGGAGGCGTCGAGGGCGTCGATCAGGCGGGCGAAGGTCTCGTCCAGCGACTCGGGGCGGCCGAAGGCCGCGTCGCGCTCGAGCGACGCGAACCCGTGGCACGCGATCCGCCACATCCGGATCGCGTGGACCAGGTCGCCGCCCTCCAGCCGGTAGCCCTTGAACGCGGCCGCGATGACCGCGATCGCCCGGTCGGAGACCGCGTCGTGCTCCGCGTCGCCGGGCGCCGGCGCCCGCACGCTCGCGGCGTACCGGCCGGGATGCGCGGCGGCGTAGGCGCGGTACGCGCCCGACAGCTCCGCGAGCGCCTCCCGCCCGGTGACGCCCGCGACGGCCGCCGCGAGCCGCACCGTCATCTCCTCCACGGCCAGCATCGCGATGCCGCGCTTGACGGCGTCCAGCCCGTCGACGTGCTTGTACAGCCCGGGCAGCGACACCCCGCACCGCTTCGCGACCGCGGCGAGGGTGAGCCTTTCGAGGCCCGCCTCGTCCGCGACGTCCGCGGCCGCCTCGACGACCCGTGCCGGCGTCAGTCCCGCGCGCGGCATCCCCTAGGCCCTCCGTCCGAGGGCGATACCGGAGCCGGCGACGAAGAGGATCAGCAGGGGCAGCGACACGTACGCCAGGGTAGCCATACCGCTGAGCAGCAGCGCGTACCCGATCCCCGAACCGGCGATGGCCACGGCCAACGCGAACCCGGCGTACCTCAGCCACCGCGGAAGCACCCCGGCCAGCGCGCCCGCGGCCCCGACCGCGGCGAGGAAGAACATCTTGACGCCGTCCGCGCGGTTGAGCGCCTCCAGCAGGGCGTGCGCGGTTCCCGGCGACGACGTGGCGACCAGCCCCAGCCCGATCGCGAACTGGACCAGCGAGATGACCGCCGCGACCAGCCCGGCGCCCGCCGCGATCCGCCCGGCGCGCGACCACCGTGCCGCCCGTCCGATGGCGAGCGGGACGAGCGCGAGCGCGATCGCGGGCAGCCCTTCGGTGAGCAGGAACTGCGCCACCAGCGCGCCTCCGTGCCCGGCACACTCGCGGACGATCTCGCTCCCGCTCGCGCCGAACCCGGGCGCAGGCACCGGAACCGACAGCCCGGCCGCCCACGAGACCAGGAACCCGGCTCCGGCGAGGGCGGGAACGCTCAGCAGTCCCGTGCGCGGCGCGGCGGTGATGGAGGCCATGTCACTCTCCCCTTGCTCGGTTAATCTCATTAACTTCAAGTTAATGCAATTAACCTCAGGGCGCAAGCCCTCCCCGCCACATGACAGGCCCCGCCCCGGACGGGCCGGGGCGGGGCCGGGTTCTCAGCGGAGGGTGAGGGTGGACAGGCGGGCCTCGCCGGTGAAGACGAGGTAGAGGTCGTGGCGGCCGGTGGCGTGCAGGGCGGCCGCCACGTCCTTGTAGGCGTACTTGTCGCCGGTGGACGGGACGGCGAGCGTCGCGGCGAGAGGGCCGGTCGGGCTGTCCAGGTGCACCTGGACCGTCGCGTTCCCGGCGGACTCCTTGGCCGCGCGGAGGGTGAGGGTGCCGTTCTTCAGGGCGGAGTCCTTGAAGGCGATCCACGAGTTCGCGGAGCCGGCGACCGCGTCGCCCGCGGCCTTGGACTCGTCGACGAGCTGGACGGCGTTCTGGTCGTCGAAGTCGGCGGCGCGGGTCGGGTGCGTCAGGTCGCGGGCGGGGATGCGCTCGCCGTGGACCTCGACCGTTGTGCGCTGCCGGATGTCGGTCGACGAGGAGCCGATGAGGACGTCCTGCTTGGACGTCTCCAGCGTCCACTTGTTGCGGGTGACGTCCCAGGTCGCGAGGTCGGACGCCTTCACGTGGAGCGTGACCGAGGCGGTCTTGCCGGGCGCCAGGTGGACCTTCTGGAAGGCGCGCAGTTGCTCGACGGGCTGCTTCACGCGGGACGTCCGCTGGTGCGTGTAGAGCTGGACGACCTCGTCCGCGGCCCGCTTGCCGGTGTTGGTGACCGGGACGGTGACGGTCAGCGTCCTGCCGCCGGCCAGCGAGTGGCTGCTGAGCTTCGGCTTGCCGTAGCGGAACGTCGTGTAGGTGAGGCCGTAGCCGAACGGGTAGAGCGGCTTGCCCTTGTAGTAGAGGTAGGTGCGGTCGGACTTGATGATGTCGTAGTCGAGGATGTCGGGAAGGTCGCTCTCGGAGGCGTACCAGGTCTGCGGCAGCCTCCCGGACGGGCTCTCGTCGCCGAACAGGACGGAGGCGAGGGCGTTGCCGGTCTCGGCGCCGGCGTGGCTCGTCCACAGGACGGCCGGGACGTTCGCCTGCTCCCAGGTGAGGGTCGTCGGGTAGCTGTTCTCCACGACGACGACCGTGTTCGGGTTGGCCTTGCGGACGGCCCTGATGAGCTCTTCCTGGCCTTCGGCGAGGGCCGTCGTGGTGCGGTCGTGGTCCTCGCGGCCGTTGATGAACGGCATGCTGCCGACCACGACGACGGCGGTGTCGGCGCCGGCCGCGGCCTTGACGGCGGAGTCGACGCCGCTGCTGACGACGTCCTTGGCGAACGCGCTGGCGTCGTCCTTGGTGGTGAGGACGAGCGTGCCGTCGCCCTGGACCTTCACGTAGATCTTGGTCGGGTCGGCCCAGTCGTAGGCCTTCTCGTAGCCGGCGTAGCGGAGGAGGTAGTTGCCGTCGCCCTGCTTCTCCAGCTTGAACATCTGCTGCACGAACCAGCCGTTCGGCTGGTCCTGGTCGTTAGCGAAGGTGTTGCCGGAGTGGATGCCGACGGTCTTGCCGTTGGCGGCGCTGCGCAGGGTGACGACGCCCTGGCCCCAGTCGAACACGTCGAACTGGGTGGAGGCGTCGGCGGTGGTCGGGCCCGTCTTGAGGACGGCACCGGCGGCGGTCGTCCCGCCCGCCACGTACTTGCCGGTCTTCACGTCCTTGAGGGCGATGCGGTCGACGCCCTCGCTGGACGCGACGTTGGCGGCGCCGGCCTTGGCCTTGATGCCGTCCAGCGGCGTCACCTTGTACGGCAGCGAGCCGGAGTACCAGTCGGTGTAGAGGGTGTTGGAGAGCGGGCCGACGACGGCGACCTTCTTGCCGGACGACAGCGGCAGCGCCTTGTTCTGGTTCTTCAGCAGCACCATCTGCTCGGTCGCGGCCTTGCGTTCGAGGGCGCGGTGGGCGGGGCTGTCGATGACGTCCTTGGTGATCTTCCCGTACTTCCCGCCGCCCGGGTCGAACTCGCCGAGCCGGACGCGCACGCTGAGGATGTCCCCGACCGCGCGGTCGAGGTCGGCCTCGCTGAGCAGGCCCTTGGACAGGGCCGTCTTGACCGCGTTGACGGTGATCGAGGAGTTCGTGTCGTCGGTGGTGAAGCTGTCGACGCCGGCCTTGATGGTGGCGGCGTCGCCGGTGGGCAGGTCCGGGTAGTACTGCTCGGAGCCGACGAGGTTGTTGGGCGCGCCCGCGTCGGTGACGTTGAGCAGGGTCTTGCTGCTCCACTTGCGTGCGTCGTTGACCAGCGGCGACGCCGTCGCCGGGCGTCCGTTGACCAGGTTGTAGGAGGTCATCAGACCGGTCGCCGCGTCCTGCTGAAGCGGCAGCTTGAACGGGACCTCGTCGTACTCCTTCAGCACGCGCGGCCGCACGCTGGACGACGTCTGGTCGCGGCGGATCTCGTTGTTGTAGGCGAGGTAGTGCTTGAGGACGGGCGCGGCCTTGAGGTGGTCGGGGTCGTCGCCCTGCATGCCCTTGCCGTAGGCGGTGGCGAGCAGGCCGGTGAGGAGGGGGTCCTCGGAGTAGCCCTCCTCGTTGCGGCCCCAGCGCGGGTCGCGCAGCAGGTTGACGACGGGCGCCCACAGCTGCAGGCCCCACACGTCCGGGTCGATGGTGTTGTAGCCGCGGGCCTCGTCGCCGACCGCGGAGCCGATCTGCTTCATCAGCGCCGGGTCCCAGGTGGCGCCGAGGCCGACCGACTGCGGGAACACCGTGCCCCGCGCGGTCCGGACGGCGCCGGACGCGTTGATGTCGGTGGACCACGCGACGCCGTGCAGCGCCTCGGTGCCGGTCTTGAACCGCTTGATCCCGAGGCGCGGGATCGCCGGCTCGTACTGGTGCAGCAGGGAGACCTTCTCGTCGGTGGTGAGCCGCCCGAGCAGGTCCTTGACGCGGGCGTCGACCGACAGCCGCGGATCGCGGAACGGGTAGGTCTCGGCGGCCGAGGCGGCGGGGACCGCCGTCCAGGCGGCCGGGGCCGCGATCACGGCGGCCACGGCCAGCGACAGGGCCCGGCGGCGCCGGGCGGGGAAACGGGGGGTGGGGCGGGTGGTGTGCACCTGTTCTCCTCTGTGTTTCGTCCCCCGAGCAGGCGTGTCGAAGCGCTTCGACGATCGGGCCGCGCGGGCCCGGGCGCATGCCTCCTTCAGGTCCGGCGGGGCGGGGCGGTCAGTGCGGCGTAGTCAGTGCGGCGTGGTCAGCGCGGTGCCGGGGCGGAACTCGCGCGCGGGGTCAGGGTCGGCGGCAGCAGCGTCGCGGCGGGGACGGCCTCGCCCTCGATCTTGCCCATGAGCAGCTCGACGGCGCGGCCGCCCACCTCCTGCGCGGGGATCGCGACGCACGACAGCGCCGGTTCGGCGTGCTCGGCCATCTCGTCCGGGCAGATCGCCACGACCGACACGTCGTGCGGGACGGCGCGGCCGTTCGCACGCAGGGCCCGCACGACCGTGTCGACGACCGGCTCGTTGTGGACGAGGATCCCGGTCAGCCCGGGACGCTCGGCGAGCAGCCGAGCGACCAGCGCGCGCGCCGCCTCCGGGGTCGCCTCGCACGGGTGGACGCCGCCGGTGAGGCCGTGCTCGCGGACGGCCGCGCCGAACCCGTCCGCGACCCGCTGCGCGAACCCGGTCCGCCGCGCGTAGACCTCGGGCGGCGAGCCGATCAGCGCGACCTCGCGGTGCCCGAGCCCGGCCAGGTGCTCCACGCAGACCGCGCCGGCCGCGTGGAAGTCCAGGTCGATGCAGGTCAGGTCCCCGGCGTCGGCGGGGAAGCCGATGAGCACGCTCGGCCGGTCCAGGGTGCGCAGCAGCGGCAGCCGCGGGTCCTCCATCTGGACGTCCATGACGATGAGGGCGTCCACGAGCGCGCTGTCGGCGACGCGGCGCAGGCCGTCCTCGCCCTCCTCCTGGGTCAGCAGCAGGACGTCGTGGTCGTGCCGGCGCGCGGCGGTCACCACCGACATCGCGAACTGCATGACGACGGGCACCGCGATCCCGGAGCGCAGCGGGATCATCAGGGCGAGGACGTTGGAGCGGCTGCTGGCGAGGGCGCGGGCGCCGGCGTGCGGGCGGTAGCCGAGCTCGCGGATGCTGGCGCGGACGCGCCGCCGGGTCTCCTCGGAGATCGTCCGCTTGCCGCTCAGCACGTAGGACACCGTGCTCGGGGACACCCCGGCGTGCCGCGCCACATCGGTGATCTTGACGACGGACCGGTTCACCGCGCCTCCGAGGCCGGCGCGCCCGCGGCGCGCGCCGCGGCGATCGCGTCGCGGTACCAGAACGCGCTGTCCTTCCAGGTGCGCTCGCCGGTCGGGTAGTCGACGCGGATCAGGCCGAAGCGGCGGTCGTAGCCGTAGGCCCATTCGAAGTTGTCGAGCAGCGACCAGGCGAAGTATCCGCGCAGGTCGACGCCGGCGTCGCAGGCGCGTTCGGCGGCGGCGAGGTGGTCGCGCAGGTAGGCGATGCGGCGGTCGTCGCGGATCCGGCCGTCCGGCGCCGGCTCGTCGTCGAACGCGGCGCCGTTCTCGGTGATCATCAGCGGGACGTCCGGGTACTCGCGGTGCAGCCGCAGCAGCAGCTCCTCCAGGCCGGAGGCGTCGATCGGCCAGCCCATCGCCGTGTACGGGCCGGGCTGCCTCACGAACTCCAGGCCCTCGCAGCCGACGAACGGGGTGGCGGCGCCCTGCTTGTGGCCGTCGTCGTTCTCGCGCGGCGACGTCCCGTCCCACCCGCGGACGAGCGTCGGCGCGTAGTAGTTGACGCCGAGGACGTCGATCGGCGCGGCGATCACGTCGGCGTCGCCGTCGCGGACGAACGCCCAGTCGGTGACGGCGGCGGTGTCGTCGAGCAGGTCGGCGGGGTAGCCGCGGCCGAGCATCGGGTCGAGGAAGACCCGGTTGGCGACGGCGTCGGCGCGCCGGACCGCCTCGGCGTCCCCGCGCAGGTGGTGCAGGTTGAGGGTGACCGAGTGCCGGGCGGTCGGCGCCACGACGCCGCGCAGCGCCCGCACCGCCAGGCCGTGCGCGAGGTTGAGGTGGTGGGCGGCGGCGAGCGCGTCCGCCGGGTCGGTGCGGCCGGGCGCGTGGACGCCCGCCGCGTACCCGAGGAACGCCGAGCACCACGGCTCGTTCAGCGTCGTCCAGGTGTCGACGCGGTCGCCGAGGACGCGGCCGGCGCGTTCGGCGTAGTCGGCGAAGCGGCGGGCGGTGTCGCGCTCCGGCCAGCCGCCCGCCTCCTCCAGTTCCTGCGGGAGGTCCCAGTGGTAGAGGGTCGCGACGGGCGCGATGCCGTGGTCGAGGAGCTCGTCGACGAGCCGCGAGTAGAAGTCGAAGCCCTTCTGGTTCGGCCTCCCCTCGGGCAGGACGCGCGACCACGAGATGGAGAACCGGTAGGCGCCGATTCCCAGCCGCGCCATTGACGCGACGTCCTCTTTCCAGCGGTGGTAATGGTCGGTGGCGACGTCGCCGGTGTCGCCGTTCAGCACCTTGCCCGGCGTCCGGCTGAAGGCGTCCCAGATGGACGGTGTGCGCCCGTCCTCATCGGCGGCCCCTTCGATCTGGTAGGACGCGGTCGCCGCGCCCCACAGGAACCCCTCCGGGAAGCCCATCAGTTCTCCTCTTCCAGGGTGATGACGAGTTCGTCACCGGCCGCCTTTATCAGGACCCCGTGCGGATGGTAGGACGTCTCGCCTCCCTCCACCGCCGTGACGCCTGCATTCACCAGAAGAACGTTCCATGCGCCCGCACCCGACACCCGCAGCGTGGCACCGTTCCGCACCGTGGTGAACGACGTGCCGTCGATCTGCGTGAGGACGTTCATTCCGTCGGACGGTTCGTAGACGCGCAGCGTCACGCCGTCGGCGTGGTCGTAGTCGGGACGGTCGTCCACCGCGCCTTCGGGAATGACCGCACCGGGACGCACCAGCAATGGGACGCTGTCGAATCCGTGCCGTTCCTTCACCCACCGGCCGCCGTGCACGCGTTCACCGGTGAGGTAATGCGTCCACACGCCGTCCGGGACGTAGTAGGAGACGTCGCCATCGGACGAGAAGACGGGTGCGACGAGCAGGTCGTCGCCGAGCATGTACTGGCGTTCGAGATGCGTGCAGGCCGGGTCGCCGGGGAACTGCAGGACCATCGCCCGCATCATCGGCACGCCCTCGCCGTACGCCTGCCGCGCCGCCCCGGAAAGGTAGGGCATCAGCCGCATCTTCAGCTGGGTGAAGTCGCGCAGGACGTCCACCGACTCCTCGTCGAACAGCCACGGCACCCGGTAGGAATGGCTGCCGTGCAGCCGGCTGTGCGAGGACAGCATCCCGAACGCGATCCAGCGCTTGAACAGCGCCGGGTCGGGCGTCCCCTCGAAGCCGCCGATGTCGTGGCTCCAGTAGCCGAACCCCGACAGGCCGAGGGAAAGGCCGCCGCGCAGGCTCTCCCCCATCGCCTCGAACGTCGATTCGCAGTCGCCGCCCCAGTGCACCGGGAAACGCTGCCCGCCGGTCGTCGCCGAGCGGGCGAACACCACCGCCTCGGCGTCCCCGCGCTTCTTGCGCAGCAGTTCGAAAACGGTCTGGTTGTAGAGGTAGGTGTAGTAGTTGTGCGCGCGTTCCGGGTCGGAGCCGTCGTGGTAGACGACGTCGGTCGGGATGCGCTCGCCGAAGTCGGTCTTGAAGCAGTCGACGCCCATGTCGAGCAGCGCTTCGAGCTTCGCCGCGTACCAGTCGCGCGCCTCGGGATTGGTGAAGTCGACGACCGCGAGGCCGGGCTGCCACTTGTCCCACTGCCACACGTCGCCGTTCGGCCTGGTCAGCAGGTAGCCGCGGGCGCGGCCCTCCTCGAACAGCGGTGACCGCTGCCCGATGTAGGGGTTGACCCACACGCAGATCCGCAGGCCGCGCTCCTTGAGCCTGCGCAGCATTCCCGGCGGGTCCGGGAACACTCGCGGGTCCCATTCGAAATCGCACCACTGGAACTCGCGCATCCAGAAGCAGTCGAAATGGAAGACGCTGAGCGGCAGGTCGCGCTCCGCCATCCCGTCGATGAACGAGGAGACGGTCGCCTCGTCGTAGTCGGTGGTGAAGGAGGTGGACAGCCACAGCCCGAACGACCAGTCCGGCAGCCGCGCCGGCCGTCCCGTCAACGCCGTGTACTTGCGCAGGATCTCCCGCGGCGACGGCCCGTAGATGACGAAGTACCGCATCTTCTGGCCGCGGACGCTGAACTGCGTCCGGGCGACGGCCTCGGAGGCGACCTCGAACGACACGTGCCCGGGATGGTCGACGAAGACGCCGTATCCCGCGTTCGTCAGGTAGAACGGCACGTTCTTGTACGCCTGCTCGCTGGCGGTGCCGCCGTCGGCGTTCCAGATGTCGACGGACTGGCCGTTCTTCACCAGCGGCCCGAACCGCTCGCCGAGCCCGTACACGAAATGGTCGACGCCGAGGTCGAGCTGCTCGCGCACGTAGTGCTCGCCGTCGTCGGTGTCGATGACGGCGGTCGCCTTCGGCGCCGTCCCGGTGAGGCGCCGCCCGTCCGCGAGGAAGTCGATCCCCCATTCCCCGCCGCGCTTCACCCGCACGGTCAGCGCACCGGACGTCAGTTCCGCCGCCTCGCCGTCGATGCGCACGTCCCCGATGGGCTCGGCGGCCAGCTCGAACTGCGGTCCGCGCTGCTTTTCGCCCGCGAAATGGGTGATGGTGACGCCGATGACGTCCGGCATGGGCGACATGCATTCCACCGTCACCACCGGTCCCTTGAGCAGGTCGCCCCGGTGCCGGATCCGCTCCACGGGAGCCTGCACCGAGAACGAGCAGGGCCCTTCCGCGACGTCGAGGACCTCCACCGGATGAGCGGCGTGCACACCCTCGCGCATCATCCAGTAGCCGTCACTGAACTTCATTACTTAATGGCTCCTGCGGTGAGTCCGCGCGACAGGGTGCGCTGGAAGACGAGGAAGAACACGACGGTCGGGAGGAGGCCGAGGAGCGCGGCTGCGCTGGACATGGTGGCGTCCATGAGGCGCTGTCCCTGCAGCACGCCGAGCGCGACGGAGACCGTCTGGTTCTCGTTGGAGATGAGGAAGACCATGGGGATGAGGAACTCGTTCCACGTCCACACGAAGAAGAAGACGAGCAGCACGCTCAGCGTCGGCCGGACGACCGGGACGACGACCCGCCACAGGACCTGCCAGCGGTTCGCCCCGTCGATGCGGGCCGCCTCCAGGAGCGGGCGCGGGAACGCCGACATCACCGACGACAGCAGGTAGGTGCCGAACGCGCTCTGCACCACCGTGAACACGATGATCACGCTGAGCCGGGTGTCGTAGATGCCGAACTGCTTCGCCAGGTAGTACAGCGGGTAGACCAGCGCCTCCTGCGGCAGCGTGTTCGCCAGCAGCAGCAGCGCGAGCACCCAGATGCGGCCCTTGATGCGTCCGATCCCGAGCGCGTAGGCGTTGAACACCGACAGCAGGACGGCCAGCACCGCGACCGAGCCGCTGATCAGCACGCTGTTGAGCAGCACGTGCCCGAAGTCGACGCGGTCCCAGAAGTCACGGATCGCGTCGAAGTTGAACCCGGACGGCGGAGCGAGCGGCCCCTTGGAGGTGTACTCCTGCGGGGTCTTCAGCGCGTTGAACACCACCACCAGGAACGGGATCAGCATGATCCCGGCCAGCGCGGCCAGCGCCACCAGCACCGCGTAGGCGGACGGCCCGCGGCGGCGCTTCCCGCGCGCCGCGCCCCGCCGCTCGCGCGCCGGCGCGCTCGGCTTGGTCATCGTCGCGGTCATCGCTCCTCCCCCAGGTCACGTCCTTGCAGCCGCAGGAAGACGACGGTGAGCGCGATGATGACGAGCGTCAGCACGGTCGCGATCGCCGAGCCGTAGCCGACGTCGGACTTCTCGAAGAAGTTGACGTAGGAGTAGTACGACGGGACGTTCGTGGCGCCGCCCGGCCCGCCCTTCGTCAGCACGAAGATCTGCGGGAACGCCTTGAGCGCGGCGATGGTCGTCCACAGCAGCACGACGAAGATCTCCGGGCGGATCTGCGGGATCGTGATGTGCCAGAACCGCCGGGCCCACGTGGCGCCGTCGATCTCGGCCGCCTCGTACAGCGACGGGTCGACGCGCTGGAGCCCCGACATGAACACCACGAGCGGGAATCCGATCTGCATCCACACCATGACGCCGAGGACGGACCACAGGGCGGTGGACGGGTCGCCGAGCCAGTCGTGCGCGAGCGAGCCGAGGCCGACGTCCTTCAGCAGGGTGTTCACCGCGCCCTTGTCCGGGGCGAGCAGCCAGCTCCACACGACGCCGGCGATGACGACCGGCAGCACCTGCGGCAGGTAGAGGCAGGCGCGCAGGACCGCCGCGGTGCGCGGCCCGAAGTGCCGGTCGATCAGGTCGGTCAGGGCGGCGGCCAGCACCAGCCCGATCGCCGTCGGGACGATCGCCATCCCGATGATGACCAGGACGTTGTGCCGGAACGAAGCCCAGAACTCGCCGTCCTTCACCAGCTCCCGGTAGTTGTCGAGGCCGGCCCAGGACGGGCTGCCGACGCCGGACCAGTCGGTGAAGCTCGTCCCGACGTTCATCAGGAACGGAACGCCGATGACGCCGGCGAACAGCAGCAGCCCGGGGATCAGGTACGGCAGGTAGGCGAGCTGCTCGCGCGCCCTCCCCCGGCCGTCCGGACGGGGCGCGGCGGCGGGGCCGCGCCCCTTCCGGGCCTGGTGGTGCGTCGTCACTTCGGCAGGCCGTCGTCGTAGGTCTTCTGGAGCGCGCTCAGGGCGCTGCCGGGCGCGGTGCCGTTCATGATCTTCTGGCCCTGCGCGACCCAGGCGTCATAGAAGCCGGCGACCGGCCAGTCCGGGTAGTACGCGAGCTGATTGTTCTGCGCGAGCGTGGTGAAGTCGTCGGTGAGCTTCTTGACCTTCGGGTCGGTGATCGCCGACGCGTCGGCCGCGACGGGGATCCCGCCCAGGTTCCCGAGCATGTTCTGGACCTTCTTCTTCATCGTGATGTCGATGAAGTCGTAGGCGAGGTCCTTGTTCTTCGAGCCCTTGGGGACGACCCACAGGTTGCCGCTGGAGCCGAGCGTCATCTTCGCGCCGGGCCAGACGGAGGTCTCCCAGTCGAACTTGGCCTCCTTGGCGACCCGGCCGAACCACCAGGACCCGGAGAACATCATCGGGAACTTGCCGCTCATGAACGCGACGCCCGCGTCCTCGGCCTTCTGGCTCACCGAGTTCTTGGCGATGTAGCCCTTCTTCACCCAGTCGGCGAAGGTGGCGGCGCCGGAGGTCCAGGCGGCGTCGTTGAAGTTCGGCTTCGCGGTGTAGCGCTGGTAGGCGTCCACCCAGGAGCGGTCGGGCGCCTTGTCGAGGGCGAGCTGGTAGATGAACTGCTGCGCCATGTACTCGGCGCCGGCGTTCGTCAGCGGCGTGACGCCCTTGGCGACGAACTTGTCCATCGCGGCGGTCAGCTCGGCGAAGTTCGTCGGGATCTGGACGCCGTTCTTCTTGAACAGGTCCTTGTTGTAGTAGACCTGCAGGTATTCGCCGTAGTTCGGGACGCCGAACCACTTGTCGCCGCCCATGGTGCCCTTGGCGTCGTACTTGGCGGTGACCTGGACGCCGGGACTGATGAGCTTGTCCCAGCCACGCTTGGTGACCTCCGGGGTGAGGTCCTGCAGGAGGCCCTGCTTGGAGAGCATCCCGGCGGTCGCGTTGCCCTTGTTGTACTCCAGGACGTCGGGGGCGTCCTTGGAGTTGAGGACCATCGGCGCCGTCTTCTGGATCTGCTCGAAGCCCTTCTCCTCGAACTTCACCTTGACGCCGGGGTGGGCGGCCTCGAACTCCTTGATCGCCTCGTTCCACGCGGCGCCCATGGCGCTGTCGGGGGCCTCGTAGTGCCAGAGCTTGAGCACCTTGCCGTCGGAGCCGCCGCCGTCGCCGCCACAGGCGGAAAGCGACAGGGCCGCGGCGGCGAGGGCGGCGAGCAGCGCCGCGCTCCTGCCTGCCTTGAACATGGGGGATCCTTCGCGGGGGTGGGACCGGGGGGTCGGGATCGTGGTGGTCGGTATCGATGGCTGTCGAAGCGCTTCGATTGACCGGGATGCTAAACCGTCGCGAAGTCGGCGCACAATAGCCGGATCGCTCCTGGTCGTCGAAAATGACCGCTGAGCTGCGGGAACTTTCTGGGAGCGCTCCCATACACGGTCGGGCTAGCGGCACTCCCCGCCGTTCAGGGTGAACCTGGACGGCCGCCCGCCGCCCCCGTCGCGCTTGCCGAGGAACCCGAACTCGACCGTCCCGTGCGGCGGGATCGACCGGTTCCAGTCCGCCGCGGTGACCGTCACCGACGCGCCGTCCTGCTGCTGCCCCCCGTTCCACAGCTGCGTGATCGACTGCCCGTCCGGCAGGTCGAAGGCGAGCCGCCAGCCGTCGATCGCGGCCGTCCCGAGGTTGGTGATCCGCACCGTCGCCTGGAAGCCCTGCGGCCACGACCCGTCGATGCGGTACGCCACGGTGCACGCGGTGGCCGCCGTGGTCGGCGCCATCCGGGACGGGGACGGCGACGGGCGGTCCGCCGCGTCCGGCGACCCGGACGAGCCCGGCGTCGTGAGCCCGATCAGCAGCGCCGCCAGCCCGGCGGCCCCGACCGCCGCACCGGCGATGACCAGCGGTTTGCGTCCCGACGGCCGCGCCGCCGGTTCCGCCGGGTGCGGCGCGCCGGGCGGCGGCTCGTCCAGGACGCGCGTCGGATGGTGCTCGCCCTCCGGCTCCGGCTCCGGCACCGGCGGGACGTGCGGGAAGGGCGCGAGCTGGACGCCGGCCGCGTCCGCGAGGACCCGGGCGGCCTCCGACGCCGCCGGACGGGACCCGGGGTCCTCGTCCAGGCAGCGGCGGCACAGCTCCACGACCTCGGCGGGGACGCCCTCCGGCGGCGTGCCGAGGGCCGGGGCGGGCGCGCCGCCGGTCAGCGCCTGGTTCAGCACGACGCCGAGCGAGAAGACGTCGGCCGCCGGCGCCGGCCGCACACCCGTGAGCAGCTCGGGGGCGACGTAGGCGGGGGTGCCGAGCACGGGGCCGCCGGACGTCCCGGTGAACGCGATGCCGAAGTCGAGGACCTTCACGCCGACCGGCGTCAGGAACACGTTCGCGGGCTTGATGTCGCGGTGCACGATCCCGGCGGCGTGCGCGGCGGCCAGCGCGTCGGCGATCCGCGCGCCGGTCGCGGCCGCCTCCCGCCAGGGCATCGGGCCGCGCGCGAGCCGCGCCGCGAGCGTCTCGCCGTCGAGCAGCTCCATCACCACGTACGGGACGCGGCGCCGCTGCGCGAACCGCCCCGTCCGCGGCGTGACCTCGTCCTCGCCGTAGTCGTACACGCCGGTGATGCTCGGGTGGGCGAGGCCGGCGGCGGCCTTGGCCTCCTGGCGGAGCCGGCGGGCGAGGTCGTCCGGCCAGCCGTCCGCCGGGACCTTCACCGCGACGGCGCGGTCCAGGACGAGGTCGGTGGCGCGCCAGACGGTGGCCATCCCGCCGGCGCCCAGCGGCGCCTCCAGGACGTAGCGCTCGCCGAGCCGGTCGCCGGGGGCGACGATCTCGGGCATGGACGAAGCCTATGCCGGACTCAGGGCACGAGGTACCGGGAGTCGCGGGCGTCGGTGATCGCCATGTGCCCGGGCGCGTGGCCGATCGCCAGCTTCGGGCGGGACGCCATCACCGCGGCCTGCGGCGTCACCCCGCACGCCCAGAACACCGGGATCTCGTCCACCCGGACCTCGACCGGGTCGCCGAAGTCGGGCGCGTCCAGGTCCTCGATGCCGAGCTCGAGCGGGTCGCCGACGTGCACGGGCGCCCCGTGCACCGACGGGTACCGCGCCGTGACGCGGACCGCGTCGGCGATCTGCGCTGCCGGGACGGGCCGCATCGACACCACCAGCGGCCCGCCGAACTCGCCGGCGCGGCGGCACATCCGGTTCGTCCGGTACATCGGGACGTTGGTGCCCTGCTCGATGTGCCGGACCGGGACGCCCGCCTCGCGCAGCGCGTCCTCGAACGTGAAGCTGCACCCGATCAGGAAGGACACCAGGTCGTCGCGCCAGTACCCGGTGACGTCGGGCACCTCGGCGACGGGTTCGCCGTGCTCGTACACGATGTAGCCGGGCAGGTCGGTGCGCAGGTCGCCGGCGAACAGCGAGGCCGACACCGCGCCGGGCTCGGTGACGTCCAGCACGGGGCACGGCTTGGGGTTGCGCTGCGCGAACAGCAGCAGGTCGTAGGCCTGGTCGCGGGGCACGGCGATGAGGTTCGCCTGCGTCCAGCCGGCGCACCAGCCGGCCGTCGGGACGCGCAGCCCGGCGCGGAACAGCGCCCTGGCCTGGTCCGGGGAGAGCGAGCCCGGGTCGATCGGATTCGTCACGGTCCCTCCTGTCTGGATGGTCGTCGTGCGAGCGGGGGCGCGGGATGCGGCCGGAACCGCAGCCGCTGCCCGGGGCGCGCCTGCGCGGCGCGCCCGACGTCGGCGGAGACGACCACCGCGATCACCGGGTAGCCGCCGGTCACGGGATGGTCGGCGAGGAACAGCACGGGCCGTCCGGACGGCGGTACCTGGAGCGCGCCGGTCACGGTGCCCTCGCTGGGCAGCTCGCCGCGCCCGGCATGCGCGAGGCGCGGGCCGTCGAGCCGCATCCCGACCCGGTCGATCTCGCTGGTCACCGCGTACGGGGCGCCGAACAGCGCGTCCAGGGCCCCCGGGACGAGCCAGTCGGCGCGGGGGCCGGGGATCGCGCGGAGCTCGATCTCGGACGCGGGCGGCGGCGCGACCGGCAGGACGTCCAGCAGCGGGTGCGCGCGCGGCGGCGGGCCGACCGGCAGCAGGTCGCCGGGCTTGAGCGGGGCGGGGCCGAGGCCGGACAGCGTGTCGGTGGAGCGGGACCCGAGGACGGGCGGGACCGCGATCCCGCCGCGTACGGCCAGGTAGCTGCGCAGTCCGGTGGACGGCGTGCCCATGCGGAGCTCGGCGCCGTCCGGGACGTGGAAGACGGAGAAGGGCGCGACGGCGCGGCCGTCGACGGTCATCGGGACGGGTGCGCCGGTCACCGCGGCGAACGCTCCGCCGCGCGAGCGGACGTGCAGCCCGCCGAAGGTCACCTCGATCGCGGCGGCGTCCTCGGGATTGCCGGCCGCGCGGTTCGCGAGCCGGAACGAATCCGGGTCCGCGGCGCCCGCCACCCCCACGCCGAGCGCCGCGTGACCCGGACGTCCCAGATCCTGAACGGTTGCCAGGAGTCCTGATCGGAGAACGTCCAGGCCCCGCTTCATGGTTCCCTCCGGACGAAACGAACTTTTACCCCCGGCCTGAGCAGGGCCGGAGGGTCGCGGTCGAGGTCCCAGAGGACGGCGTCCGTGCGTCCGATGATCTGCCAGCCGCCCGGCGACCCGACCGGGTAGACGCCGCTGTAGCGGCCCGCGAGCCCGACCGCGCCCGCCGGGACCCGGACCCGCGGCGTCCCGCGCCGCGGAACGTCCAGCCGCGGGTCGCCTCCTTCCAGGTACCCGAATCCGGGCGCGAACCCGGTGAACGCGACCCGCCACGCGGTGCCGGTGTGGGCGGCGGCGACGCCGTCCGGGGTGAGGCCGGTGAGCGCGGCGACCTCGGCGAGGTCCGGGCCGTCGTAGACGACGGGGACCTCGACGGCCGCCGCGGACCCGGCCGCCGCGGCGGGCCGCGCGCCGCGCACGGCGGCGGCGACCCGGGCGGGGTCGGCGGACGGGTCGAGCAGCAGGGTGAGGGTGCGGGCGGCCGGGACGATGTCGGCGACGCCGGGCGGCGGGTCGGCGGCGAGCGCCGCGTACAGGCCGGGCATCGCCTCCGGGCCGGGCGGTTCGACGAGCAGCGCCCGGTCGCCGTTCGGCAGGATCCGCACCCGTCCCCTCACTTCCACAGGTCTTCTATGCCCGACAGCGAGTTCCAGCCGAGGTAGAGGGAGAGCAGCCAGGCCGCGACGCCGAGCGCGAGGAGCCAGGCCGGGTACCGGTAGCCGCCGAGCAGGTCGCGGCGGCGGGCCGCGACCCACAGCAGCACGGCCAGCCCGAACGGCAGGATCAGCCCGTTCAGCGCGCCGGCGAGGATGAGCAGCTTGGCCGGGGTGGTGCCGATCGCCAGGTAGATCGCGGTGGAGACCACGATGAACGCGACGACGAGCCGGTTGCGGTGCCGCTCGATCCAGCCGGAGAACGACACCAGGAACGACACCGAGGTGTAGGACGCGCCGATCACCGAGGTGATCGCGGCGGACCACATGATCAGGCCGAACACCCGCAGCCCGGTCTCGCCGGCGGCGTGCCGGAAGGCCGACGGCGCCGGGTTGTCCTTGGCGAGCTTGACGCCGCCCGCGACGACGCCGAGGACGGCGAGGAACAGCAGGACGCGCATGACGCCGGTGACGAGGATGCCGGTGATCGCGCTGCGGTTGATCTCCCGGACGTTGCCGGGCCCGGTGAGGCCCGTCTCGATCATGCGGTGCGCGCCGGCGTAGGTGATGTAGCCGCCGACCGTCCCGCCGATCAGGGTGGTGATGACGAGGAAGTCGACCTGCCCGGGCGCGACGGTCTCGCGGAGCGCGTCGCCGAGCGGCGGCCCCGACTTCACCGCCACGTACAGCGTCATGACGATCATGACGGCGCCGAGCACCACGACGATCCGGTCCATCGCGACGCCGGCCCGCCGGATCAGGAAGACCGCGATCGCGACCAGCGCGGACACCGCGCCGCCGATCTTGACGTCGAGGCCGAGCAGCGCGTTCAGCCCGAGCGCGCAGCCGGCGACGTTGCCGATGTTGAACACCAGGCCGCCGAAGACGTCGAGGGCGGCCAGCGCGTAGCCGCCGCCGGGCACCACGGAGTTGCCGAGGTCCTGGGCGCGCCGCCCGGAGACGCCGACGATCCGCCACACGTTGAGCTGGATCGCGATGTCCACGAGGACCGACACCAGGATCGCGAACGCCATCGCGGCGCCGAGCTTGGCGGTGAAGGTCGTGGTCTGGGTGATGAACCCGGGGCCGATGGCGCTGGTGGCCATCAGGAACATGGCGCCGAGGAGGGCGCCGCGGCGGGACGAGGCGGGCGGGGAGGCCGGCGCGTGGTCGAGGGTCGTTTCGGTCATCGCTGCCCCTTCCGGGGTGTTCGGCTTTCCGACAGCGTAAGGATTGTTCAACAATCCATCAATCCCCTTGTTGAGGAATCCTCCACGAAAGGGGATACGGTGGGGGCGCACACGTTCCGCGCGCGCCCCGGCGGCGCCGCGCCACCGCGGGGAGGACGGGCCGATGCCGGCGCAGCAGTCGTGGCTGGACAGCATCGCGGCGGCGCGGGACGGCATCGGCCGCGCCAGCACCGCCGACCGCGTCGCCCACCTGCTCCGCGAGCAGATCACCGACGGCCGGCTCGCGCCCGGCGACCGCGTCCCCGAGGAGGACCTCGGCCGCGCCGCCAAGGTCTCCCGCAACACCATCCGCGAGGCGTTCCGGCTGCTCATCAACGAGCGGCTGCTCGTCCACGAGTTCAACCGCGGCGTGTTCGTCCGCCGCGTCACCGCCGACGGGCTCGCCGACCTGTACCGGGTCCGCCGGATCCTGGAGTGCGAGGGCGTGCGGTGCGCGCCGTCCGCCCCGGACGGCGCGCTCGCCCGGGTCGGGGCCGCGGTGGCCGACGGCGAGGACGCCGCCGCGGCCGGCCGCTGGGAGCGGGTCGGCACCGCCGACATCCGCTTCCACCAGGCGCTCGCCGCGCTGGTCGGCAGCCCGCGGGTGGACGAGATGACCCGGCACCTGCTGGCCGAGATGCGCCTGGTCTTCCACGAGATGGGCTCGCCGCGCGAGTTCCACGAGCCGTACCTCGCCCGCAACCGGCGGCTCTACGACCTGCTGGAGCGCGGCGACACCGGGGCCGCCGAGGCGGAGCTGCGCTCCTACCTCGACGACGCGGAGGCGCAGCTCACCAAGGCCTACCGCGAGCAGGAGTGAGCGGGCGCCCCACGGGGCGCGGCGAGCGGGCGCGCTACGGCGCGTAGTTCATCACGTGGTCGTGCAGCAGCTGCGGGGCCTGCGGGTCGCGGCGGCGGAACGCCTCGATCAGCTCGGCGTGCTCGGCCGACTTGGAGTAGATCTCGGTGTGGTGCAGCCGCAGCGACAGCGTCGTCCACAGCTCGATGCCGAGGCCCTCCCACACCGAGAACAGCAGCCGGTTGCCGGCCGCCTCGACGATCTCGCGGTGGAAGGCGATGCTGAGCCGCATCTGCTGGTGCAGGTCGCCGTCGCGGGCCGCCTCGCTCAGCTGCCGGTTGCGCTCCTCCAGCGCGTCCAGGCAGCCGGCGATGCGCGCCATCCCGAGTTCGGCGGCGGTGCGCTCCAGCCCGGCGCGGACGGGGAAGATCTCGGCGAGGTCCTGCTCGGTGAAGTCGCGGACGCGGGCGCCCCGGTTCGGCAGCGACTCGATCAGCCGCTGCGCCTCCAGCTGCCGCAGCGCCTCGCGCACCGGCCCCTGGCTGACCCCGAGCTCGGTCGCGATGCGGCGCTCGACGATGCGCTCGCCCGGCTCCCACCGTCCCGAGCTGATGCCCTCCACGATGAACTCGCGGATCTGGTCGGCGAGCCCGGTGCGCAGCAGCTGGGCGGGGACGGGCGTGTTCACGGGAGCCAATATTAGACGGGACGACGGTAAGTGATGCTTGACGCCCGACCGGATAGACTCGAATATGATCGATCATTGATCAATGATGATCGGTGAGCGTCGTGGCGATCCTACGGCGTTCCCCCGGACTAAGGAAGGTCGCCGATGGCTGAGACCACCCGGTCAGCTACCAAGGCCGCTCCGGCTCGCACCCGGAGAGCGCGCGGCACCACGGCCTCCGGGCCGACGGCCGCTCCGGCGCGCAGCGGCGCCCAGCGCGAGGGCGCGGCCGGCGGCGCCGCGCCCGCCGCCCCGGCGGAGAGCGCCGAGACGCTCGTCGGGTACTACCGCCAGATGCTGCTGATCCGGCGCTTCGAGGAGCGGGCCGCCCGCGCCTACACCGAGGCCAAGATCGGGGGCTACTGCCACCTGAACCTCGGCGAGGAGGCGACCGTCGTCGGCCTGATGGCCGCGCTGCGCCCCACCGACTACCTGTTCACCAACTACCGCGAGCACGGCTACGCCCTCGGCAAGGGGATCAGCGCCGAGCGCGTGATGGCCGAGCTGTACGGGCGCTCCACCGGCGTGTCCAAGGGCTGGGGCGGGTCCATGCACCTGTTCGACGCCGAGGCGCGGCTGCTCGGCGGGTACGGCATCGTCGGCGGGCAGGTCCCGCTCGCGGCCGGCGCCGCCCTCGCCGTCTCCTACAAGGGCGGCGACGAGGTCGTCATGTGCCACATGGGCGACGGGACGACCGCGATCGGCGCGTTCCACGAGTCGCTGAACATCGCCGGCCTCTGGGACCTCCCGGTCGTCTTCGTAGTGATCAACAACGGGCTGGGCATGGGCACCACCGTGGAGCAGTCCGCCGCCGAGCCCGAGCTGTACCGCCGCGGCGCCGCCTACCGGATGGAGAGCGTCCGGGTGGACGGCACCGACGTCGTCGCGGTCCGCGACGCCGCGCGCACCGCCGTCGAGCGCGCCCGCGCCGAGAGCAAGCCGTACCTGCTGGAGACCACCAGCCCCCGGCTCAAGGGCCACTCCGTCGTCGACCCGGCCCGCTACCGGTCCAAGGAGGAGAAGGAGGCCCTGAAGGCCGCCGACCCCCTCGCCCGGATGGCGCTGGAGCTGGAGGAGGCGGGGATCCTGTCGCACGACGAGCGCGACCGCCTCGACGCGGAGGTCACCGCCGAGATCGACGCCGCCGCCGCGTTCGCCGACGACAGCCCGGCGCCCGAGGTCTCCACGCTGTTCGACTACACCTACGCCACCCCGGTCCCGGGCGAGCTGCGCCGCCTGCCCGCCGACCCGGTATTCAGTTCCTGAGGAGCAGTTCCATGGCACCCGTCACTTACCGCCAGGCGCTCCGGGACACGCTGCGCGCGGAGATGCTCCGCGACGAGAACGTCTTCCTGATGGGCGAGGAGATCGGGCTCTTCGAGGGCTCCTACAAGATCACCGAAGGGCTGCTGAAGGAGTTCGGGCCGAAGCGGGTCCGCGACACCCCGATCGCCGAGGAGGGCTTCGTCGGCGCCGCGATCGGCGCCGCGATGCTCGGCCTGCGCCCCGTCGTGGAGATCATGACGATCAACTTCTCGCTGCTCGCGCTGGACCAGATCGTCAACCACGCCGCCAAGATCTACGGGATGTTCGGCGGCCAGGCCAGCGTCCCGATGGTGATCCGCACCCCGGGCGGCGGCGGCCAGCAGCTCGGCGCGACGCACTCGCAGAACGTCGAGCTGTTCTACTCGTTCATCCCCGGGCTGAAGGTCGTCGCGCCGAGCACGCCCGCCGAGGCGTCGGCGATGCTGAAGGCCGCGATCCGCGACGACGACCCGGTCCTGTTCCTGGAGAACCTCGCCCTCTACAACACCAAGGGCGAGCTGCCGGCGCCGGTCGAGGAGATCGAGCCCGCCGAGATCGGCCGCGCCGCGGTCACCCGCCCCGGCACCGACATCACGATCATCGGCTACTCGCGGATGGCGCGCGTCGCCGCCGAGGTCGCCGAGACGCTCGCCGCCGAGGGCGTGTCCGCCGAGGTCGTCGACCTGCGCAGCCTGCGCCCACTGGACCGCGCGACCGTCGTCGAGTCGGTCCGCAGGACCGGCTGCGCGGTCGTCGCCGAAGACGACTGGCTCACCTACGGGATCGGCGCGGAGATCGCCGCGACGATCCAGGAGGGCGCCTTCGACTGGCTGGACGCGCCGGTCCGCCGCGTCGCGATGGCCGAGGTGCCGCTGCCCTACGCCAAGTCCCTGGAGTCGGCGGCGCTGCCGTCCGCAGACTCCCTGCTCACCGCCGTCCGCGACACGCTCCGCGCGACCGGCCGTATCCCAAGGGGGACGACCCCCACACCCCCGCCGACCGTGCTGGAGCCCGCCCGATGACCGAGATCCTCATGCCGCGCCTCTCCGACACCATGGAGGAGGGCGTCATCAGCTCCTGGCAGAAGCAGCCGGGCGACGAGGTGGCGGTCGGCGACGTCCTGGTGGACATCGAGACCGACAAGGCGGTCATGGAGTACGAGGCCTACGAGGCCGGCGTGCTCGAGAAGATCCTCGTGGGCGAGGGCGAGACCGCCGCGATCGGCGCGCCGATCGCCGTGGTGGTCCCGGCGGGCGCCGCCCGTCCGGAGCCCGCGTCCGGCGAGCAGGCCGCCGAGCCGGCCCCCGCTCCGGCGGCCGAGCCGGAACCGGCCACCGCGCCGGCGCCCGAGCCTGAGCCCGCCGCGGCGAGCCCCGCCCCGGCGGCGGCCCCGGCCCCGGCCGGTCGGCGGCCCGGCGCGTCCCGGCCGCCGTCGTCGCCGCTGG